>CALSNM010000008.1 GCA_943787725.1 uncultured Flavobacteriales bacterium
TTGCCATCACTTCAGATGCTGGCGTAATATTAAACCCATCTTGACGCGGTATCCCATTAGCCGTGCCACCTAATCCAATTGTTATATCTCTTAACGAACGATCGTTCATGTCCATTACGCGTTTCCAGACAATGGTTCGTGGATCAATATTTATGTTTCTGGTTTTACTCTGAATATTGTTATCAATTAAAGCAGATAGTAGGTTATTGGCTTTTTCAATTGCAGAGAAATCACCTGTGAAATGCAGATTAATATCTTCCATAGGTAGCACCTGAGAATACCCTCCGCCAGCAGCACCACCTTTAATTCCAAACACGGGACCCAAAGATGGTTCTCTGAGAACAACAGTTGTTTTTTTTCCTAATTTATTCAAACCTTCTGTCAATCCAATTGAAGTAGTTGTTTTGCCTTCCCCTGCAGGAGTTGGAGTAAGCGCAGTAACCAAGATTAAATTGTTTTTTGCAACATTATCTTCATCAATTAAAGTCAGCGGAAGCTTAGCTTTATATTTCCCATACATTTCAATATCCTCATCAGAAATACCTAGCTTACTTGCAATATCTTTGATGTGTTCCATTGTAGCATTTTGCGCAATATCTATATCCGAAAAATTGTGCGTAGTTAATTCTTTACTCATTTCTTTACAGTTTAGATGTTAAATTAGTTATTATATCAATACGTTGTTTAAGAATTTTAAGAATAAAACAGACCTGTAGTATTCAGCTTTATTTAAAACAACATTGGTTGCTTAACAATATGTAAGGAATAAGAATACATATTTTTTGAAAAACTAATTCATTCTTTATTTGCTTTTGGAAAGTTAATATTATTGGTAAACTCACAAATTATTGTGTACAATAATTTAATCCGTAAAACGAACTCTCCCATTTACCTTCTATTTTTGGAGCAATGAAGAAATCAATTCGATTAATAAAGAACAAATATTTTATATCAACATTAATATTACTAGTAATATTAATAGCCTTTGAAGACACTAATATTTTCCGTCAATTCCAATCATTGAATAAGCTTAGTGAGCTTCAGGAATTAAACGATTTAAAAAGAATTGAAATAGAAGAGATAAAAGTCAAAATAAATGAATTGACCACCAATCCTGAAGAATTAGAAAAATTTGCTCGTGAAACTTACAGAATGAAAAAAGCGAACGAGGTTATCTTCTTATTCGTTGAAGAAAATCAGCAATAACCTAATCTGTATTTTCTAAATAAATCCTACTTTATTATTGTTTAACGAATTGCAACAAGCTTTTTCTCTTGTTTTCTAACTGAATTATATAAACACCTTTAGCAAGACCTGAAACATCAATCGTTGAATTGAATTCAAAAATGCCCTCCATAACCACTTTTCCTTGCGCGTCTAACATAGTGTAGTTTACTTTTTCAAAATTATTTACTGCTTCAATATGTAATTCAGAAGAAACAGGATTAGGATAAACCCAATAAGCACTGGACTGCTGATGTGATAGCACACCATTTACATCAACATTAATAACGATAGTATCCGATCCCGAACAATTTCCTAAATTGGAATACAAAATAACTGTATAAGACCCTGGGCTATCATAACTGTAAGAAGGAAAGTTTAATGTGGAGCTACCACCATCTCCAAAATCCCAATTGTAACTAGTTCCATTTGAACCCAAATTTGTAAAGTTTATTGATTCGCCAGTTACCACTGTAAAATTATCTGCTCCAGCAACAACAATTGGATTTGGCGAAACATTTACCGTAATCGATGCAGTGCTGATGCAATTATTATCTTGACCGGTTACAGTATAAATCGTTTGTGTATTTGGAGAAACAGTAACTGAACTTGCTGTTTCTCCAGAATTCCCATGAATAGTTTTGAGCTCCAAAAACACTTAAGACTACACTATCTAACTCGCAAATACTTGGACTAGAAGGTGAAAAAACAAGGATAGGTGTAAGATCAACAGTAATCGTTGTAGAAACCGAAGAACTGCAACCATTGACATCCGTTGCAACCACAGTATAGATTGTAGTGGAATTTGGAAAAACATTATGGGTGATTCCAGCTCCCAATGCCTGATCCCAATTGTAAGAACCTCCAGAACCAGCGCCGTCAGCAGTTATAACAACTGTATCACCCGAGCAGATAACCTGATCAGAACTAACGGTTGCAGTTGGTCCGTTTATATTAGACAATGTTGCAGATGCAATATTTGAACAGCCATTACCATCCAAAACAGTTACTGTATAATTACCAACACCTAGATTTGAAATAGTTGGACCATTTGCACCATTCGACCACGAATAATTCAAAGTTCCAGTTCCTCCCGTACCCAAAGCTGTAATTTCCCCATTATCCAATCCACATGCTGGATCTGATGAATTCAAAGCAACGGTTGGAGTTGGGTCAACGTTAATGTAAGACGCTGTAGTAATTGTATTTGAATTAACACCATCAGAAACGGTTAACTCAACTGAGTAAATTCCAGAAGATGTATATTGGATTCCTGATGGATTTTGATCCGTGGAAGTAGATGGAGTTGCACCATTAAAAATCCAGCTCCAACTTGTAGGTGTTCCAGAAGCAGTTTCGTCAGTAAAATCTATTGCGATTCCTTCGCAAATTGTTGTCGCATTAGATGCAAACTCAGCAATCAAACCAACACCAGTAATACAAAAGTTGTGGATTGCTTCATTACCGAAGTCAACATCCATCATCTCCACCAAAATATTCGCCTGATCATCAATTAAACTATAATTACCATCAATATTGCAAGACCCATACTGAGACCCAAACATTCCATCTCCGTAAGTATCATTAATAACAAAATCATAGCAGCCATCTGAAAGGCATAATATTTCCGTGAAAAGGTCGCCACCATTGTTATCGGCATATGGACCACCTGAAACAACTAAATCACCATTGTCATCTAAAACTCGCCAAGACACTTCAGAACCCCAACAATCGGTAGCTAAATTTAATGTTACTGGCACACCTGCTAGTGTTAACACAAATGACTTAGATTTATTATCATTATTTACTGCTTCATCAATAACCCCATTTGGCATGCTAGTCGTAGCATTAAATGTATGGCTCCCTGATGCAGAATTAATAGTTGGTAAAGTAATCACTTCCGTGCCTCCCTGCACCAAGTTTCCTGTCCAGTTAAAAGTTTGTGGATTCAAACCATCGATGTCATAAACAATATCAACTGCAGTTAAATTATCTAAACCATAGTTTATTAAGGTAATAACCGGATCGAAACTAGATAAATTACAAATTGAAGGATCAGGGCTAATTATTTCACTTATTCCTGCATCATTATTAAATGCATTGTAATTGGGAGATTCCCATACACCTCGACCATAAGTTCCGGCGCGTATAACATTTGAAGCCTCATGAATTTCTAGGTCATTCACAATTACATTTGGCAAGTTATTCATGTATTGAATCCAATTCCCTAAATCATTATCCCTGTAATAAACGCCTATATCGGTTCCAACGTATATACCTCCATTTGTTCCATGGTCATACTTAACAATATTGCAAGGTAAGTTAGGAAGGTTTCCGGTAAGGTTATTCCAATTTGCTCCACCATTATTGGTATGGTAAACATGATTTGTTCCATCCCATCCACCTCTTGTAATCCAAACTTCATCTGAATTTGAAGGATTTACTTCTATAGACGTAATCACCGAATTTGTTGGTAAAGAACCCGATATTTCTGTAAAATTACCTCCATTGTCGGTTGTTACGTATATTTCATCATCTGTACTCACAAAAATAATATCTGAATTACCTTCATATATTTCTATACAACGCAATTGGTCTGGAAAAGTAAAACCTGACAATTGATTCCATCCAGAGGCATAATCAAATTCATATAAATCATCATATCCTGCCAATAACCTGTCATTATTTGGGTCCATTTGCATCGGCGTTACCCATCTACCTGACATTGGACTTCCTTGACCACTGCTAGTATTGCCTCCGTTGGTTGACCTATATAAATCTCCATATTGGATCATTCCAAAAATAAGATTAGAATTATTGCGATCTACTCCTGCTTCCATGCCATCGGCACCATAATAATTTTTCCAAACACCGGATTTTAAAACATAACCTCCGTTATCTTGGAGACCTCCACTAATGGTATTAACATCATTTTGAGAAACGCCTATTCTATAAAACTGACCTATTTGCAAGCCATCAGTTAAATCAGTAAAGTCATTACCACTATTTGTTGATTGATAAATTCCTCCATCACTTCCACAATACAAATTTTCTCCATAGTATTTTAAATAATGAATGTCAGCATGTGTATATGCCGAGGAAGAAGGAGAACTCCAGTTGTTTAATTGTGAAAATGAGCTACCTCCATTACTTGATCTCCAAACATTTAACACTCCTGTAACAATTTCATTTGCATTTGTCTGAGAAGCAGCAATTGCCATATCATACCAAGCTTGAGTAGATTCAAAAATATCCGTGGTAGTATTCATTGCTGTAAATGAAGTGCCCGAATTTATTGAACGATACACCCCTTGAAATCCATTTCCAGTAGTTGCACTTAAAACATAAACATAACTAGCATTTGCAGCAGTAGTTGCTATCGCTAACCTTCCTGAACTATTTGGCAATCCGCTAGTAATCGTATTCCAGTTTGCTCCGCTATCTATGCTCTTAAAAAATTCTGAAGAAGATACAGCATAAATAACATTGGGTGACCCCGGTTTTATCTCAATATCCCGAATATTGCCACCTTGAATATTATTCCATGAGGACCCTGCATTTATGGATTTATATACACCTGAACTTGTAGCTAAATAAATAACATTTGAATTTGTCGGATCTATTATTAACTCAGTAGTTTCACCAGCAACATTTCCTACTGCCGACCAAGATAAACCGCCATCAATAGACTTCAATATACCTATGCTGTAAGTATCACCTCCATCGGTATCCCCAGTAGCTAAGTAAATGATATTACTATTATTTGGATCGATAGCAATACCCGAAATACCTATTACAGAGAGTTCGTCTCCTAGCGGAGTCCATGTACTTCCTGCATCGACTGATTTCCAAACACCTCCAGCAGGAGCTCCAATAAACAAAGTATTAGGATCATTAGGATCTTCAACAATGCAATTTACTCTACCCGAACCAGCACTCCAAGAATCTGTATTGACATGAGAAAATGGACCAATCGCCTGCCAATCTCCCACTCCACCGGATTTGGTTTGGTTTCCTACAATTAAATTTTTGAAGTTACCCCAATCTCTACTATTAACTGGAAAACTTCCATCTTCTAGCACTCTTGTTTCCCAAAAATTTGCCCATCGTTTAAATTGTTTAAACCCTTTTCCTCTGACGTATTCATCACTTCCCCATTCTGTCTCAAAAGCTTCCCTTATCTCATAAAAATTAGCATTTGGTTGCAGCATCATATCAACCCATTCTTGTGCTTTAATCGAGGATGCAAAAAATAGTAGGGCCGACAAAAGAATTGCCCGCAGAGAAATCGCTAAATACATGATACATAATTTTGATTGTTTCAATCTAAGATAGAACATTAATGTGGTAAGTGACGAAATACATGTGTCATTTAAGTACTAAGGTTTGTCTCAATTTAACTAAAAATTAGACCCAATTTTTCAATTGAAATCGCTACAAATACTATAAACACTAATAAAAACACTTATAAAAACATATGAATAATTGGATTCTTAAAGGTCCAAAATGGAAATAAAAACAATCAATAAATGCCAAATAAACCAAAACACCAGTATTTAAGTGATTGTTTTTTCATGATGAAGAAGCATTTAACGATGACAGAAAATCTCTTTATCGAAAAAAGAAGCCATATAAGTAGAGGTTTAATTGTGTCATTAAAATACTGCATTAAAAATCAATGCTATGATTAGGAAAAGCCTATTTCGAATATTACATTTGTTAGCCTGATAAAAATCTAAGAAAAAATTATAATAAAATGGCTAAAATCATTTACACCAAAACCGATGAAGCACCAGCTTTGGCAACTCAATCTTTCCTACCAATTGTAAAAGCATTTACAAGTTCTTCAGGTATTGAAATTGAAACAAAGGATATTTCATTAGGAGGAAGAATTATTGCAACATTTCCCGAAAACCTTACTGAAGATCAAAAACAAGCAGACGCATTAGCTGAATTAGGGATATTAGCTAAAAGTCCAGAAGCAAACATTATAAAACTCCCTAATATTAGTGCATCTATCCCTCAATTGAAAGCAGCTATAAAGGAGTTACAATCAAGTGGGTATGATATACCTAGTTATCCAGAAGACCCTGAAAATGATGGAGAAAAAGAAATTCAAGCTAGGTATAACAAAATCAAAGGAAGTGCAGTAAACCCAGTACTTAGAGAAGGTAACTCGGACAGAAGAGCTCCAAAAGCGGTGAAGCAATATGCCAGAAATAACCCACATTCTATGGGTGCTTGGAGTAGTAATTCTAAAACACATGTTTCGCACATGAACGGAGGAGATTTTCGTTCGAATGAAAAGTCAATTACATTGACTGATGCTAATTCGGTAAAAATCGAATTTCTTGATGAAAATGGCAAAACAAACATACTTAAGGACAACCTTTCACTTTTAGCAGGAGAGATTATTGATGCTTCGGTTTTAAGTAAAAAAGCTTTGGTCAGTTTTTTTCATGATCAATTTAAAGATGCAAAAGAAAAAGGTGTTTTACTTTCTTTACACATGAAAGCAACAATGATGAAGGTATCTGATCCAATCATTTTTGGACATGCTGTAAAAGTATTCTTCGCTCCCGTTTTTGAAAAGCATGAAGAACTTCTAGAGGAACTAGGAGTGGATGTTAATAATGGCTTTGGAGATTTAATCCAAAAAATAAAACAATTACCTTCCGATAAAAAATTGGAAATTGAAACCACCATTAAAACTTGCTTCGATAACGGCCCTGATTTAGCTATGGTCGACTCAGACAAAGGCATCACCAACCTGCACGTTCCTAGTGATGTGATTATTGATGCATCAATGCCTGCAATGATACGAACTTCAGGAATGATGTGGAATGCAGAAGGAAAAACACAAGATACAAAAGCTGTTATTCCTGACAATAGCTATGCTGAGCTCTACCAGGTTACTATTGATTTCTGCAAGAAAAATGGTGCTTTTGACCCAACAACAATGGGAACAGTTCCAAATGTGGGGTTAATGGCACAAAAAGCAGAAGAATATGGTTCTCATGATAAGACATTTGAAATAAAAAGCAACGGTACAGTGCGAATTGTTGATGCAAATGGAAATGTACTTATTGAGCATTCCGTGGAAAAAGGAGATATTTGGAGAATGTGCCAAGCTAAAGATGCTCCAATTCAAGATTGGGTAAAATTAGCTGTTAATAGAGCTAAAGCAACCGGCACTCCGGCTGTATTTTGGTTATGTGACGATAGAGCTCATGATGCTGAATTAATCAAAAAAGTAAATACATATTTAGGAGATCACGATACTACCAACTTAGACATTAGAATAATGTCTTTGGCGGATGCCACTGAATTTACGTTAGCCAGAATTAAAGAGGGTAAAGACACCATATCTGTGACTGGAAATGTAATGAGAGACTACTTGACGGACTTATTCCCTATTCTGGAATTAGGAACAAGTGCTAAAATGCTTTCTATTGTTCCATTAATGAACGGTGGTGGTTTATTCGAAACTGGAGCTGGTGGTTCGGCCCCAAAACATGTTCAACAATTCAATGAAGAAGGACACTTAAGATGGGATTCTTTAGGCGAATTTTTAGCTTTAGCTGTTTCTTTAGATCACTTAGGTGAAAAATTCAACAATCACCAAGCAAAAATTTTGGCTGATACACTAGATGACGCTACCGAAAAACTTTTATTGAATAAACAATCTCCTTCAAGAAAAGTGGGTGAATTAGACAATAGAGGAAGTCATTTTTATTTAGCTATGTACTGGGCTCAAGGTTTAGTTAATCAAACTATTGATTCAGACCTTAGCAATAAGTTTTCAGATATTGCCAACCAATTAACCAGCAACAAGGATAAAATAATTGGAGAATTAAATGATGCGCAAGGAAGCACTGTCGACTTAGGTGGCTACTACTACCCTAAAGATGCGTTATCTGCAAAAGCAATGAGACCAAGTGAAACATTAAATAGCATTCTCGCTTCGATGTAAGCTACTCTTTAGTGCAATATATTCTACTATCTCAAAAAGGGAGCTAACAATTATTAGTTCCCTTTTTTCTTGAGTATATTTAATTCTAATAGCCTGGTGAATAAATTAATATAATTGAGAAGCTGAAAAATAAAGAAAAACTTTAAGAGAAAAAGAAAAAACCATTTATCAGAACCATAAGAAATGAGATAAATGCGAAAATCAATATTCAATATCTAAATTCAATCTTTCTCTTAATTCATGCAAAGCAGGATTCTTATCAGCCATTTTCAAAAACTTATCCTTACTGGAGAGGTGCTTTACTGAATTATCTTCTTTACTAACCAACACTTTTAATTGGATAACATAATTATTTAACTCAACTCTAAGAAAAGTTAATAAGTTAGATCTCTCATCTTCCAATTCGATATTTTGAATTTCGTTATCTATCGTAAACTCCAAAAGGAAATTTTGTTTTATTTCTGGTTTTCTCTTTGTCAAGGTAATATACAAACCCTGTCTACCTCTGTCTTTTAATTGAAAGGCAAAAGCATTCCATTTTGACATTAATTCATTTGCTGTGAACTCAGTTTTTGGTTTATTGGATAAATCTTCAACCACTTCAGCTTCTTGCTCTTCCTTTTTCTGGTTTTGCATGGCAGAAATAGAAATCCCTGATCGCTTCTTACCTGTATATGTTCTTTGCACGCCAACTACATGTCCAGTTTTGGGTTTTTTCCCTTGAACTTTATGGACCGGTTCTGTTTCGGCCACTTCCTTGGAAGCACTCTCGTCTTTATTTGTTTTTATAGCTTCCTTAAGCTTTATTGGTTCTATCTTAATAGGATTCGGAGGTGAAGGAAATCCTTTCGACAATAAATTTGGCGCAATTATTTCCCAGTGGGATGAGCTACTTTTTTTTTTCTCCCTCTATGGCGGTTAGAGAGCTTAATTTCATTAGGGCTAATTCAACATGTAATCGTTGATTTTTACTGGATTTGTATTGGACATCTGTTTCGCCAATTATTTTAAGTCCGTCAATTAGGAATTTGAGATTTGCTAATTTTGATTGCTCATTGTATTTAGCCCTTACATTCTCACTGACTTCTAAAAGCTTCAATGTGATAGTATCGTTGCTCACCAGAAGGTTTCTCAAATGACTCCCTAAACCATTGATGAAATTGTGACCATCAAACCCATTTTCAAGAATTTCGTTAAAAACCAAAAGAGACTGATGTATCTCATTTTTTAAAAAATGATCTGTTATTTTAAAATAATAATCATAGTCTAAGATATTAAGGTTTTGAATTACCGATTCGTAAGTAATATTGCCATCGCAATAATTTACAATTTGATCAAATATAGAAAGTGCATCGCGTAGAGCTCCATCAGCCTTCTCTGCTATAACATGCAATCCATCTATCTCAAACTTAATATTCTCTTGTTTTGCAACATATGCAAGGTGATTTGCCATATCTTGAATCGATATACGATTGAAATCATAAACTTGACAACGCGATAAAATTGTTGGGATAATCTTATGTTTCTCTGTAGTTGCTAGTATGAATATCGCATGAGGTGGAGGCTCTTCAAGCGTTTTTAGGAAAGCATTAAAAGCATTTGCCGATAACATATGAACCTCATCTATGATATAAACTTTGTATTTTCCTACCTGAGGTACAATTCGAACTTGATCCGTAATTGATCGAATGTCATCAACGGAACTATTAGAAGCTGCATCTAATTCAAAAATATTGAAGGAAAAATCCTCCTGTTCGTCTCCTTCTTGTTCATTTATCGTTTTTGCAAAAATTCGAGCGCAAGTAGTCTTACCAACTCCTCTCGGTCCACAAAACAGATACGCTTGTGCTAGATGCCCAGTATCAATTGCATGCTGCAACGTAGAACTAATAGTTTCTTGTCCAACAACAGACTCCCATTTAGTCGGTCTATATTTCCTTGCGGATACTATGAATTGCTCTTCTGCCATTTAACGGATTACAAAACTAAATTAATTCTTTCTATACACCAATATTTGTAATAGTTTAGCATGCATTACTTATCAACAATATGTTATTAAGCAAATTTGTTTCATTTTTTCATAAATATGTATATATTTGCCGCCCGAATTATGGATAGACCATGGTTCTAAATAACAAAACAAAGAATATGAATCATTACGAAACTGTTTTCATTTTAACTCCCGTTTTGTCTGCAGACCAGGCAAAGGAAGCAGTAAAGAAGTTTAAGAAAGTTCTTAAAGACGGTGGCGCAAAAGTTCTTCATGAAGAAGATTGGGGCTTAAAAAAATTAGCTTACCCAATCCAGAAGAAATCCACAGGTTTTTACAACTTAATTGAGTTCGAAGCTGAAGGAAGTGTAATTGCAAACCTAGAGGTTGCATTTAAAAGAGACGAAATGGTAATGCGTTTTTTAACCATGAAAATGGATAAAGATCACATTGCATTTGCTGACAAAGGAAGAACAATGGCGAAAGCCTAATTAATTAACTTAAACTATTTAACATGGCTGGAAAAGAATCAGATATTAGATATCTAACCCCAATCAGTATTGACGTACAAAAATCGAAATACTGTAGATTTAAGAAATCAGGAATAAAATACGTAGATTACAAAAATCCTGAATTTTTATTAAAATTTATAAACGAGCAAGGTAAAATTCTACCTAGAAGATTAACAGGAACATCTGCAAAGTATCAGAAAAAAGTTGCGACTGCCGTAAAACGCGCACGTCACTTAGCTATTTTACCATACGTTGCAGATCAATTAAAATAAGGAGGACCCAAATCATGGATGTTTTATTAAAAAATAATGTAGATAACCTAGGGGATAAAGACGAAATTGTTTCTGTAAAGGACGGTTACGGAAGAAACTACCTTATCCCAAAAGGAAAAGCCGTATTGGCTACTGAGTCTATCAAGAAGATGAACGCAGAGACTTTACGTCAAAGAGCGCATAAAGCAGAAAAAGTAAAAGCTGAGGCTGAAAAATCTGTTGCTAAATTAGAAAAAGCTAAAATTAAAGTTGCAGCAAAAGTTGGAGAGAACGGAAAGATTTTCGGTTCTGTTTCTAACGTGCAAGTAACAGAAGCGCTTGTCGCTGCTGGATTTGTAGTTGAACGTAAGAACATTAAACTTATCGGAGACTCAATCAAAACAGTAGGTAAGTACAAAGCCAGTGTTCAATTACACAAAGAAATTTCTGTAGAAATCGAATTTGAAGTTGTTGAAGGATAATATTTTGTAAAAAATATATTAAAAAAAGCCTGCTATACTAAGCAGGCTTTTTTGTTTTCTAATTATTCAAGAATAAAAAGCACCATTAACTAACTGCTATGGGGCTTAATTAAAGATTAAATTAATTTAAAACCATTTCTATGTGGTTAATTATTGATGATTCCCTTACGCTCAGCGCTTTAGAGTAATTTAAAATATTGTCTATTGTCGTTTGTTTGGGACCAATAATTTCTTCTTTCATGACTTGATTACAGAAGTCTTTTTCAATTTTAGTAAATAAGGCATTTTCATTGTGAGTATAAGCTTTTTTCATAGGCGAAATAAAGGATTCGTTTTTATTATATGCTTGAGTTTCTCTCAAGCTACTTGGTTAACGCCAAGTTTTTTTATTTAGTATTTGCAAAGAAGGATTTTTTTTGAAACACGAATGGCCGTAGCTTGGCAACGGTCACCGTGAGCATTGCCAAAACGCTACTAACCTGTGTTGAATTCTATTGGCATTTTTCATGCTTGGATGGCATGTTTTGCATTAATCAATAGATTCAATATTTTGATTCCCTGGATGGGCTAACTCTTTTTTCAACATTTAATGTATCATGAAATTGTCAACATAAGTATCGATCTACAAAACCTAAAAAAGATGTATTATTTTACTTGGAAAAAATTGTATCAATCTGGTTAGGGACACTCTCCATCTGTCCAAGTGCTGACGTCAGCGTTTATGGCATAACAGCTGTTAGTGTAAGTTACATTGTCACAACCGCAAACAGGCTGATAATCTGGTATCCAGTATTCCCGACGAGCATGTGCATAACCATTTATGCAATCATCTTCTTTGTTGCAAGAAAGACAAACTAATATAAACAATGTAACAAACAACGTTTTCATAACATTTTTAATGCAAGGTAAGCATAATATCTTTTTCTTCAATAAATTTCCTTAAGTTAATTAATGCATAACGCATTCTACCCAATGCTGTGTTTATTGAAACATCAGTGCTTTCGGCAATGTCCTTAAAACTCATTCCCATGTAATGACGCATTTTAACAACTTGTCTTTGATCGTCAGGCAATAACTCCACTAATGCGCGAACGTCATCATGAATCTGCTCTTCAATTAAATCATCTTCAACTGTACAATCTTCTAATCGTAAAACATTGAAAATATCAAACTCATCATCTTCATTTCCAATGCCCCGACCGGCTATAGGCATTTTTGCAGATTTTCTAAAATGGTCGATTACCAGGTTGTGAGCAATTCGCATTACCCAAGGTAAAAATTTACCTTCTTCGTTGTACTTGCCTTTTTTGAGTGTATTAATTACCTTGATAAAGGTATCTTGAAATATATCATTGGTCAAATCTTCATCCTTGACCATCTTATAAACGTAACCGTAAACTCTGTCTTTGTATCTGGAAATTAGCACTTCAAATGCTTTTTCTTTTCCGTTTAGGTACTCATGTACCAATTGCTTGTCCTCAACTTTACTTAATAGCATACTATCTACCTTTAGGTTTAACTTTAATTCAAAATGTTAAAAAGTAGACTTTATCTCAATAGGCTATTATTTAAGGTTTCTTTATTATTAACTTTAAAAATGAATTAAGGTTGCCCAAAAACACATTTATTTTATAGTTACAAATATATATCATTGAATCAAATGCGCCAAAATATTAACATCTTTTGAGCACTTTCATTTATTTAAAGGGTCTATTTAAAGGATAAGGGTTGGTATTCGATTATGAGTAAATAAATATTACCGACTGTTAGTTAATAAATTCACTTTTACCTAGCTTTAAAGCTTGAATAATGCTAAAAGGTAAATCACATAAAACACACATTTTAATCAAAGGAGCGAGGGTTCATAATTTGAAAAATATAGACGTCGCGATACAGCGAAATAAAATAACTGTAATTACAGGCCTTTCTGGCTCTGGTAAATCTTCATTGGCTTTTGACACTTTATACGCCGAAGGTCAAAGACGTTATGTAGAAAGTTTAAGTTCGTATGCTCGCCAATTTTTAGGAAGGCTTGACAAGCCGGATGTTGATGGAATTAAAGGAATAGCACCCGCAATTGCAATTGAACAAAAGGTAAACACAAGTAACCCTAGATCTACAGTTGGAACGAGCACTGAGATATATGATTATTTAAAGATACTATTTGCTCGAATTGGAAAGACTCACTCCCCTATTTCGGGGAAAGAGGTCAAAAGAGAAACAGCTACTGACGTTGTTGATTTCCTAAGTACATTCGAAAAAGGAACAAAAGCCTTAATCATATCTCCTATTGTTGTACAAAAAGATAGGACAGTGAAAAATCAATTGGAGATATTCATCAAACAAGGATTTAGTCGAGTTTACCTAGATGGGAAAATTAAAAGAATAGATGAAATATTAGAATTAGAAACACTAGAGAAGAACAGAACTATTCAACTATTAATTGATCGATTAATCTGCGACAGTGATAGTGATGAAAATCTAGCCCGAATTGGAGAATCTGCAGAAGCAGCATTCCTAGAAGGAGAAGGAGTTTGCAGTGTAATTATTATTAGCGGTAAAGAAGTTGTAAAAACGTTCTCAAATAAGTTTGAATTGGACGGTATAGCATTTACTGAACCTTCGATTAATTTCTTTACTTTCAACAATCCCGTAGGAGCCTGCCCTACTTGCGAAGGTTTCGGGAAAGTGCTTGGAATAGATGCTGATTTAGTTATTCCAAATAAGATTTTATCTGTTTATGATGATGCAGTAATTTGCTGGAGAGGAGAGAAAATGCAAGTTTGGAAAAATGAATTGGTTATGAACGCTCATGAATTTGGCTTCCCTATTCATAAACCTTTTCATGAGTTAAGTAAAGAACACGTCAAACTAATATGGACAGGCAACAAATATTTCAAAGGACTTAATGCATTTTTTAAATATCTGGAAAGTAAAATATATAAAATTCAATATAGAGTAATGTTAAGTCGATATAAAGGGAAAACTTTATGCTCCAGATTGTAACGGGAACAAACTTCGAAAAGATGCCAGTTATGTTACTGTTGGAGGTAAAGCTATAATGGAAATTGCCTCAATAAACATTGATGCTTGCAAGGAGTTTATGGACGGGATAAAGTTAAATAAACATGACCAAATAATTGCTAAACGGCTATTGTTGGAGATTAATTCTCGGTTGCAATACTTAAGCGACGTTGGATTAGGATATTTGACGCTCAACAGGCAATCCAATTCCCTCTCTGGCGGAGAATCACAGCGCATTAACCTTGCAACTTCACTAGGCAGTAGTTTAGTAGGGTCCATGTATATTTTAGATGAACCAAGTATTGGTTTGCACCCAAGAGACACCAAAAGATTACTTAAAGTCTTAAATTCATTAAAAAACCTAGGTAACTCTGTTATTATAGTAGAACATGAAGAGGAAGTCATGAAAAATGCTGACGAAATAATAGATATGGGGCCAATGGCAGGTTCGCATGGAGGTGAAGTCGTATTTCAAGGAAACCATGACGACTTGATTCATTCAGAGAAAAGCTTAACCGCTAAATATTTAACTTTAAAAGAAGTTATTCCTATTCCATTAAAAAGAAGGTCTTGGCAAAACTCGATAACCATTGAAGGGGCAAGAGAAAACAATCTTAAAAACCTTACCGTTCAGATTCCTTTGGAAACGCTTACAGTTATTACAGGTGTTAGCGGTAGTGGAAAATCAACCTTAATCAGACAGATATTGTATCCTGTATTAAAAAAACAGTTAGGAGGAACTTCTGCTATAACCGGTGAGCATGATAACTTTTATGGAGATTTTAAGTTGATAGAAGATATTGAATTTGTTGATCAAAACCCTATTGGAAAAAGTTCTAGATCAAATCCAGTTACCTATGTTAAAGCATATGATGAAATTAGATCTCTTTTCAGTAATCAACAAATTTCAAAAATAAATGGTTTCCAACCCAAGCATTTTAGCTTTAATGTAGAGGGAGGGAGATGCGATGCCTGTGAAGGAGAAGGAACAACTAAAATTTCGATGCAATTTATGGCAGATGTATATTTAGAATGTGATTCTTGTAATTCCCAGAGATTTAAAGATGATGTTTTAGAAGTTCGATATAGAGATAAAAACATATTTGATATCTTATGCATGACTGTCGATGACGCCATTGATTTCTTTTCGTACTCTGAAGAAAGAATTGAAAAACGAATTGTTACGAAAATTCAACCGTTACAAGATGTAGGCTTAGGATACATACAGCTGGGTCAATCCAGTAATACGTTAAGTGGCGGAGAAGCGCAAAGAGTTAAGCTAGCCTCTTTTCTCTCGAAAGGAAAAACACAATCTAAGACACTTTTTATTTTTGACGAACCAACTACTGGGTTGCACTTTCATGATATTCGAAAGTTGCTATCGGCGGTAAATGCTTTAATTGAAATTGGACACTCTGTTGTAGTAATTGAGCACAATGGAGAAATCATTAAATGTGCAGATTGGGTGATTGATCTTGGCCCTGAAGGTGGTGATCATGGGGGGAACATTGTTTTTGAAGGAACTCCAGAAAATTTAGTAAATTGCGATTCATCCTATACAGGTAAATATCTAAAAGAAAAATTAGCAATTAGTAAATGACATCCAACCAATCTCAGTGGAAGGAAATCCTTTCTTCTAAAAAAAAAGTATCTCTTTTCATTGCTGGAATTGCCGCACTATTATCCTCATTCGCTGTTAACAACAAAGTTTCTACTTATGTAGACCATGTTCAAGGTCAGGCAGTTGGAGATTTATTATTGGACAATATCCCTATCTATGATTTAAACTTTATATTCTTTTGGGCGGTTCTTATATTTTGGGTTGGCAACATTATATATAGATTAATTTTCCCAAAAGAATTTCCATTTATCCTGGTTTCTCTTAGTTTATTTGTTTTGGTGCGTTGCTTTTTTATATCCCTTACGCATATTGGTCCTCCCGAGACGCTATTGGTTGTCCCAGATGAGTTAAGCTACTATTCTTTTGATGCAGACATGTTCTTTTCAGGCCATGTTGGCGCTCCGTTTTTTTATGCCTTATTAACAAGTGTGAAAAATGTGAAATGGATAGCAATAATCTATTCTATCATAATGGTTGTTATTGTACTAATGTCACATGGTCATTATAGCATAGATATTTTCGCTTCATTTTTTATTGCACATTCTTTGTCTGTTTTTATGCTTAAACTTAAGCCAAAATTTCTTGATTAATGAGCAATCGTATTCTATACCTTATACTTTTCTTAAGCTATTTTAATATAGGCTTTACACAGAACAAACTAGAAGAATTAAAGCCAATCATTGAAAACTATTTGGAAATCGAATTTAGATTCTGCAGAAAAATACAGTGAAGAATTATTGCATTCAGGCTATAATAACTTAAACAAAGAAGAAGAACATCATGGGTTAAATTATCTCGCGCATATTGAATACCGGAGAGGAAATAGATTAGGTGCTCTAGAGTTCTTTACAGAATCTTTACAAATTAGGCACATACATGGAAAAATAACAGAAACTGCAAACACTCTGAATTGGATAGGACGAATTCATCATGAACAAACAGATTTTGATAAAGCTTTAGAATACTATTTTTTATCACTTCAAAAATTACAAGAAGAAGATCCTGATTCTTCCTATTTACTCGCAACCCTCAACAATATCACCTATCTCTATCTAGATATTGGCGACAATGAAAAAATGCTTAAGTTCAATAATCAATCGCTTATTATAAGCAAGCTAACAGATGATAATTTAGAATATGCGAATGCTTGTAATTTGAGAGGAATCTATTTTCAAAACACCCAAACACTTGACTCTGCCGAAATATACTATAAACAAGCGCTCTCTTTCTATTCCGAAATTGATTTCACCCATAAAATTGCGCATCAATATAATAATCTGGGAATCATCTATTTCTTAAATGGAAAAATGAAAGATTCATATAGCAACTTTTTATATGCAATGAATTTACGTAAAGAGTTAGGAGACACACTTACCTATTCAGAAAGCTTAAGGAACCTAGGTGATTACTTTCTTCTACACTGAAAACTATGACAGTTCTTTATTTTACTATAGCAATAGCTTACGCTTGTCAAAATCAATTGACTCAAAATCAGATATTAAAGAAATTTACGAAAGCCTTTCTGAATTGCATTATGATTTAAAGGATTATAAGAAAGCCTATGAATTTCATTTACAATACTCGGAACTGCAAGAAGACATTTTCTCTATGAACCAATTTGATAAATTGCAGTGAAATGGAAGCTAAATATCCAATTTCAAAATCAAAGAACAACTAGAAATAATTATTAAGAATAGCAATAAAAAGCTAAAAGAGATAAATCAAGATTTAGAAGCTGAAAAAACAAAACCGAGACTTATTTATTATTGGTTTATGCTCTAGCATCTACTTGATTTGCATTAAGGTTTATACAGAAGGTAAAATTCTTGACTCTTTGCTTGAGAATTAGAAACTAGATCTACCCCTCCAAAGCCACAACTTCCTGAACTTCTGGCATGTGTGTTTTTAATAAACTTTCAATTCCACCTTTTAATGTTGCTGTAGATGAAGGACATCCGCTACATGCTCCTTTTAAAACTACAGTTACAGTTCCAGTTACTTCATCAAATGACTGAAAGTCAATTGCACCTCCATCACTTTCGACGGCTGGCCGCACAAATTCTTCTAACAATTCGAATATTTGTTTATCCGCATCGGTTTTTATTTGCGGAGCAGAACTTATCGTTTCTTTACTTCCCTTCTCGTATCTCAACCTCTCTTTCTTCAGGAACATTTTCTATAATCACCTCATTGTTTTGTAACCAATCCAAAACAAATGCTTTTAATTCTTCTGAAACATATTCCCATTGCAAGGCTTCTGTTTTTGTAATTGCGATAAAATTAGAAGCAATAAAAACACCACTTACAAAAGGAAAATTAAATAATGCCTCCGCTAAGCTTGAGCTACCTTTCGCTTCTTGTTGATTAACATATTCTGCAGTATTTCCATCAGTTACCAGCATAACATCAGCTACAAACTTCATCGTTGCAGGATTTGGAGTACTTTCAGCATACATAGTAACAGGCCTTTTCATAATTTTTTTTTGTTGTGATGTAAAACTAGTTACTTTTGATTCGAAAGAAAAACCTATGGCACTAATAAAACAAATAAATGACAAAGTTCCACAATTTGGAGAAAACTGCTACTTAGCTGAAAATGCAACAATAATTGGTGATTTAAATGTGGTGACGATTGTAGCTTTTGGTTTAATGCAGTTGTAAGAGCAGATGTTCACTTCATTAAAATGGGAAATAAGGTAAATGTCCAAGATGGAGCAATAGTTCATTGTACCTATAAAAAACATCCAACTACAATTGGAAATAATGTATCAATAGGTCATAACGCTATAGTGCATGGTTGCACCATAAAAGACAACGTTCTTATTGGAATGGGAGCAATTGTAATGGATAATTGCATTGTAGAAAGTAATTCTATCATTGCAGCTGGAGCAGTTGTTACGCAGGGAACACATGTTGAATCCGGATGCATTTATGCTGGTACTCCAGCCAAGAAAATCAAGGAAGTTGATCAAGCCTTATTTGAAGGTGAGATTATGCGAATTGCAGATAATTACTTGAAGTATTCTAGTTGGTATAAGGTTTAAACGTACCTCCAGAAGTTCTATCCTAATTGTTGGTTGCAAACATTTAAAATGATGGACAACTTATCGTCCTGAATGATTTCCTTTTTGGCTTACATGCAAAATTGAATCCCATCGATACTTCATGAGAACCACCAGAACCTAAAGATAATTTTGAAACTGTTATATCGTAGGAGTATCCAACTTTGATATATTCAGATTCTAATCCCAAGGTAATAATAAACGCATCCTTGTTCCTGTACCAAACTCCACCTGTCAATGAACTTTTCTTGATATATAGGCCCATATTCAATTGCTGAAATGTTCCCTGTTGTGTGAAAATTATGTTTGGAGAAACGAAATCTTCGGATCTTTGCATATTTCCCACCATCCACTTCTAATGGTATGGAAGCGCCTAGATGACCTGTATATCGTCTCGGCAATGGAACATCTACACTGTTCATTAATGATTCGTTTGGCTCAGTTAGGTGATGCGTGGCAAATCCAAAGAAAAACTTCTCTGTGTAACCAATAACCCCAGCTGAAAAATCAATGCCACTAGAAGTGCCTCCTCTCGACAAATCATTAGTTGGGTAGACAAACCCTCTGCGTGGGTCAATCATATCTCCAAAAGTCAACTTATTCCAGTCGAGTGATTTTTGAAAATAGGTTGCTTCAATACCAAAGTTAATACCGATAACTTTCTTGTTATAGATTGATTGTAGGCATATACTGCACTCAGCCCTGCGTTGTTTTTACTGTTTTAGCTGCATTATCCGTCAAAACGATTAAACCTAAACCTCCAGACATAGCTCTCTACTTTTTGATCATATGCAGCGGCTGTGGTTATAAAGTTGCCCGAGATATTTGGCCATTCGTTTCGGTAGTTTAGGGCAAAACGTGGACATACTCTAGAACCTGCAAAAGCTGGATTTAAATATATTGGATTTGAATAAAACTGCGTAAATATTGGATCCTGGCCAATAACTTTGTTATTCACCCCTACCATAAAAAAGAGAAACAGAACCCCATATAATATTCTAGACGTTTTCATCATAACCCTAATTTAATACCTATTTCTAATTATTTTTCATTTCTAAATAATACTAAATCATATCTCGCTGGAAACAAACATAACTAATTCTAATGAAGAATTGGAATAATACGAATCATAGTTAATACGTTGACCGAAAAGAATAGTTATATTAGAATAATTATATTAATGGTTAACTTTTATGTTCATCTACAATTATTTGATTCTTAACTAAATGATTTATACTTTTGTGTAGCTACTATACCCCAAAACCAGCAAAAAAAATAACGATACTATAATGAAGAATATTACAAGAATTTTTGACGTCCCTTACTATCAACTTAACAATTTCCCTCAAGAGGTTTGTATCGCCGGAAAGGATACCGGCTCTTGGGTTACCTACTCCACGCAAGAGTACGTAGATCAAGCAAATTTAATAAGTAAAGGTCTTTTAAAAATGGGAATTAAGCCTGGAGATAAAATTGCCTTGATATCCAATAATAGACCGGAGTGGAATATTATGGATATTGGCATTTTACAAGTTGGAGCTATTGACGTACCGGTTTACCCTACTATTTCAGAAGATGATTATAAATTTATATTTAATGATGCAGAAATTAAAATTTGCATTGTTTCTGATGCTGATTTACTAAAGAAAATTGAAAATATAAAAAGCTCGGTTCCTTCTCTTAGTGAGATCTACACTTTCAATAAAGTTGATGGGGCTAAACATTGGACAGAAATTCTTGAAAATGGTAAAGACGGAAATGATGAAGAAGTCCAAAAATTAAAAGATGGGATAAAAACTACCGATTTGGCTACACTCATTTACACATCTGGAACAACTGGAACCCCAAAGGGTGTTATGTTGTCGCATCAAAACTTAGTCGAAAATGCTAAAGGAAGTTTTCCAAGGTTACCCGTTACAAAAGACTCAATAGGTTTAAGTTTCTTACCTATCTGTCATGTTTATGAAAGAATGATTACGTATTTATACCAAATTTCTGGAGTTTCTCTTTACTACGCAGAATCTATAGATACTTTAGTTGATAACATTACTGAGCTAAGACCCCATGTATTTACTGCGGTCCCGCGTTTATTGGAAAAAGTTTATGATAGTGTAATTACCAAAGGAACTGCTGGAGGTGGTGTAAAAGCGAAAATATTTTCTTGGGCTATTGGACTAACGGACACCTATGAATATGGAAAGCACCCAAGTTTCCAAAGAAAGCTTGCCGACAAATTAGTTTACAGTAAAATTAGAGAAAAATTAGGTGGTAGAATATTAGCTATTGCCTCAGGTGCTGCAGCACTTCAACCAAGATTGGCTAGGTTTTATCATGCTATTGGTGTTCCAGTATTTGAAGGGTATGGGCTAACAGAAACTTCTCCAGTTGTTTCGGTAAATGCATATGCCACTGGGGTGCAATTTGGATCAGTTGGAAAAAAACTGGATAATGTTGAAATTAAAATTGAAGAAGATGGTGAGATTTGTACCATGGGACCCTGCTTAATGATGGGCTATTACAAACGGCAAGATTTAACAGACGAGGTTATTGATAAAGACGGTTGGTTCCATACAGGAGACATCGGAACCCTTTCAGACGATGGATATTTAAAAATAACAGATAGGAAGAAAGAGATATTTAAAACATCTGGAGGAAAATATATCGCTCCACAGGTAATGGAAAATAAATTCAAAGAATCTAGATTCATTGAACAAATAATGGTTATTGGCGAAAGCCAAAAAATGCCTGCAGCCTTTATTGTTCCTGCATTTGAATTTGTAACCGCATGGGCACAAGAAAAAGGTTTTTCGCTAAATTCAAATCAAGAATTAATTGAAAATCCAAAGGTAATTGCTAGAATCCAAGAAGAAATTGAGAAATACAACGCAAATTTTGGAAATTGGGAACAAATTAAAAAATTTGAATTACTTCCTGCTGAATTTACAGTTGAATCTGGAGAACTAACACCTACGCTTAAGTTTAAAAGAAAAATCATTATGGCTAATTATCAATCTATATTTGATAAGATATATAATTAATACGGTAGGTTATTAAATTAAAAAGCGTTGTTCACAAAAGGTTCAACGCTTTTTTTATGTTTACTCGGTTCAAAAACTACCTTTGCAGTCATGAATTACTTATCAGTTGAAAACATCAGTAAAAATTACGCGGAAAAAATTCTTTTTGAGAAGATCTCTTTTGGACTAGACAAAGGCCAAAAGATTGCCTTGGTTGCAAAAAATGGTTCAGGTAAATCTACATTATTAAACTGCCTAACCAGAAAAGATGTTCCGGATGAAGGCTCAATTGTTTATCGCAAGGAAATTACAGTTGGCTTTTTAGAACAGGAACAAAAATTTGATAATTCCAAAACAGTTATTGAAACCATTTATGACACAGACAGTGAAAAAATAAAATTCTCAAAAGAATACGAAGAGCTTCTCTCCCAGCCTGAGAAGGCAGATAGAATGCAAGAGGTTTTTGAAAAACTAAGTGAACTAGATGCATGGGGTGTTCAAAGCTCCATAGATGAGATTTTATCAAAATTAAAATTACACGACCATTACCAAACGGTTGGAAATATGTCGGGCGGACAAAAAAGAAGGTTAGCTATGGCTAAAATCTTCATTGAAGATCCAGATATTATCATTTTAGATGAGCCAACAAATCACCTTGACCTTGACATGATTGAGTGGTTAGAAAAATTTTTAGCTGCTAAAAACATTACCCTTTTCATGGTAACTCATGATCGTTACTTTTTAGAAAGAGTTTGTAATGAAATCCTAGAATTAGATGGAGGCGACTTACATCGCTACAAAGGAAATTATTCCTATTACTTGGATAAAAGAGCTGAAAGGTATGCCAATGCGCAAGCCAATATTGACAAAGCAAAAAACCTCTTCAGAAAGGAATTAGAATGGATGAGACGTCAACCTAAGGCGAGAGGGACCAAATCTAAAGCCAGAATAAGTGACTTTTATGAAACCGAAAAAATAGCGAAGACAAACATAAAAGAAGATCAAGTTGAAATTGAGGTAAGCATGGAAAGGCTTGGTAATAAAATTCTAGAAATGCACAAGGTTTCAAAGGCTTATAGTGATAAAATCATATTGGATAAATTTGATTATATCTTTAAACGTAAAGAACGTGTTGGTCTTGTGGGAGCTAATGGTTCAGGGAAATCTACTTTTTTGAATATTATAACTGAAAAAGAACCTGTAGATAGTGGGAAAGTTGTTATTGGAGAAACCATAAGATATGGCTATTATACGCAAAAAGGCTTAGTTTTAAAGGAAGACAAAAGAGTCATTGATGTGATCAAAGACATAGGAGAATACCTTCCTATGAGTAATGGAAAAAAATTGAGTGCTACTGGACTTTTGGAGCGTTTTTTATTTGACAATAGAATGCATTATCAATTTGTTTCAACATTGAGTGGAGGAGAAAGAAAGAGACTCTATCTAATCACTATATTGATGCAAAATCCAAATTTTTTATTAATGGATGAGCCTACCAATGATTTGGATATTTTCACTATTCAAATTTTGGAAGATTATCTACTTTCTTTTGGAGGTTGTTTAATTATCGTTTCTCATGATAGATATTTTATGGATAAAATTGCTGATCACTTATTTGTAATGAATGGCGATGGCACTGTTAATGATATTCTTGGTAATTACACCAAATACAGAGAATTTAAAAGAGAAAAGAAAAGTCTCGGAAAGAAAATCCAAACGCAAAACGAAAAACCAACTGTAAAAGTTGAAAAAGAAAAAACTAAGTTAACTCACAAAGAAAGAATAGAATTTAATAATCTGGAGAAGGAAATAGCAGAGCTAGAGGCCAGAAAAAACAAACTCTCGGAGGAATTGAACAAAGGAGACCTCCCCTATTCTGAAATTGAGAAAATTTCAAATGAACTGACAGAAACAGTAAATGCAATAGATACTAAATCAGAAAGATGGATGGAATTAGCAGATTTCGCTGATTAAATACCGATTATCCGTAATCAATTCTTATTTGAAATTATTATATTGTAAAGGAACGCCAAAATTTTCGCTTTTACAATGAGCAATAACATTTTGCAAATCATCTAATTTTTTTCCAACTACTCTTAATTGATCGTCCATAATGGAAGCTTGAACTTTGTACTTTGTTGTTTTTATACTCTTTACTATCTTCTTTGCAGTATCTCTATCAATTCCCTGTTTAATTAAAATATCCTTCTTAACCATTTTGCCAGCTGCATATAGCTCTTTTCCCATATCCATATAATCCGGTGATATCTTATTTTTTACCAATTGTCCAATAATTACACCTTCAACTTGCCCCATCCTCATATCGTTATCCGTAACAATATGAATTTGATTCGTTTTTTTATCTAGATCAATTGTGGTATCCGAACCTTTAAAATCATAACGGTTTTGAATTTCTCTTTTTACAGAATTAATTGCATTGTCTAGACTTTGTCCGTCAACTTTACTAACTATATCAAATGAAGCCATTCATCAGTTTTTATTGTTATTATCCAAATATACGCTATGAGTAGAAAATAAAAAAGTAGGATTCAATTTGTTTTTCTACTTTTACAAGAATGGATAAAGGAAACTATATACTCCTAATGTTTTTATTTTCGGGCATTTTATTACAATGTACTTCGGAATTGATGGATGAAAATGCAATATCATCTCCGATCATTTCAATAGATACTGTTAAAATAGACTCAGTTGCTCCAATTCAGAAAACTATAATAAAAGAGCCTTCTTGTTTATTAGATGAGTATCTTGTTAACCAAGGATTGATTAATATTCAGAGTCTCGATTCTTCAATCTTAGTTGATTTAAAATATTCAACAACAGACAACTTTATGAAAACAAACATGTATGGTTGCTTAACAAATTGCTACTTACAACCAGACATTGCAGACAGATTAAAGCTTTGTCAAGAATATCTTAAAAAGAAAGATTCTACTCTTACTTTACTAATTTATGATGGTGTGCGACCACGAAGTGTACAACAATACATGTGGGATTTACTAGACATGCCTATAAATGAGAAAACTAAATTTGTTTCAAATCCAAAAAAAGGATCGTTGCATAATTTTGGAGCTGCGGTGGATATTACTTTGGCCAATGCTCTTTCAGAAGAAGCTTTAGATATGGGAACTGATTTTGATCATTTTGGAATACTCGCATGGCCTATAAAAGAAAAACAAATGTTGGAAGACAGTTTACTTACGAAACAACAGATTGATAATCGAAAACTTTTAAGAAGGTCTATGCGTGCTGGAAGGTTTTTTAACATTCAAACAGAATGGTGGCATTTTAATGCGTGTTATAGAGACTCTGCTTATATCAAATACAAAATAATCGAAGGCTTGCCTGCAAATGACTCAATAAACTTATAGAATTAATTTGTACCCTTTTGAAAAAAAGGAATTGTCATGATATAAAACAAAATATCATGAAACAGTATAAATTCTATTTATCATTATTAACCGCATTAGTTTTTTTGTCTTTAAACGCTAAACCGCAAGAACAAGTGCAAGTTGCTTATGGAGAATCTATAGAAAACATTATTTTAAATGTAGATAAGCTCTTAAAGGATTCTCTAAATTCTGAAATCGTATTTGACAAATCTTTTAAAGATGAGTGTCAACGGTGGTTAAGTGCGAAGATGACGACAGACAATCCTGGCGGAAGGGTTGGAATAACTCCAAGTGGAGAAGTTACAAGTCCAACTGGTGTAGCTCATATGTATTCTAGATTTATTAGCAATGATGGATTACATATAGATTTAATTTTAAAAGGAATTGGAAACAAAATCAAACAAATAAAATCTAAAAATTTTGCTTATCATGTAGGAACTGATATTGATGGGCTTCCAGAAAAATACTATGCTATGGCTTATCAAAAAGATGGAATATCCTATTTTGCGTATTGCTTTAATTAATAATGTTCAAATCAATAATACCTACCTTGATTATATTTGTATTTCTTTAAGAATAAAACTGAACGGATCTTATCAGAAATTATAGACAATGCCTTACATCCATCTCATGTCATAAAAACAGAAGCTTGAAACTATCATAAAATTTAAAAGCTTTTTTATTGCCCTCAAAATCGTATTTTCGCATGTATGAGGCACGAAGTATATATGCAGCGATGTATTGAGCTAGCACAAAATGGAGCTGGTAACGTGTCGCCGAATCCTATGGTTGGTGCAGTTGTAGTTCATGACAATAAGATAATAGGTGAAGGATACCATCAACTTTATGGTGAAGCACATGCCGAAGTGAATGCAATAAATGCGGTTAAAGACAAGTCACTTCTTTCTAAGGCTACAATTTACGTTTCATTAGAACCGTGTGTCCATTTTGGTAAAACTCCGCCTTGTAGCGACTTGATAATTGAATCGAAAATTCCCAATGCGGTAATCGGTTGCAGAGACTCATACACGGAGGTTGATGGCAAAGGAATTGAAAAACTGCGAAAAGCTGGTGTCAATGTAATATTTGGAGTGCTTGAAAAAGATTGTCTTGCCTTCAACAAGCGTTTCTTCACTTTTCATGAAAAGAAACGACCTTACATTATTCTAAAATGGGCACAATCTCAGGATGGGTTTATGGACAAAAAAAGAACAGATACTTGCCCTACTATAAATTGGATTACCCATCCCAACACTAAACAATTAACTCACCAATGGAGAAGTGAAGAGGATGCTATACTAATTGGAAAAAACACAGCAATTAATGATAATCCAGAGTTAACGACAAGAGTAGTTGATGGGAAAAACCCTATTAGAATAGTTATTGATAAAAAATTGGAACTGGCGAAAGACCTTAAAATATTCAATTCTGCAGCGAAAACTATTATTCTTAACGAATTAAAAAATGAAGAAAATGACTCAATTTTGCATAAAAAAGTCACTTTTGATTCGTTTTTTGATGATTTATGGTCAATTTGCACCGAAAATGATATTATTTCATTAATTGTCGAAGGTGGCCCTTTTACCTTAAATCAGTTTCTTGAAAATGATTTATGGGATGAAGCTAGAGTTTTAACCGGAAAGTCTTTCTTTGCGAAAGGAGTTAAAGCCCCACAATTAAATATTAAACCCGCTGAAAAGTTTACATTTGGCAAGGACGAAATCACTTATTATACTCAATGATCTACGTAATATTAACAATACTGGTATTCAATCTTTTGATTATTATCTTTAAACTTTTCGCAAGATTTAAAGTAGACAACCTTCAGGCACTTATTGTAAATTACATTACTGCGGGAACTATTGGTTTTATTTTATCAGAGAAGTCAATTAACCTGCAGCACATCCTTTCTGCTCCATGGTTTTATCATGCTATGGCAATCGGCTTTTTGTTCATTATTGTCTTTAATTTTTATGCCTTCGGAACGCAAAAAGTAGGTATTGCTGTTACTACTGTTGCGAATAAAATGTCCTTGGTAATTCCTGTTGCAGCCGCCTTAATCCTTTACCCAGAAGATCAAATTTCCATAGAAAAAATTATCGGTTTTGTATTCGCTTTGATTGGAATTTATTTGGCCTCAACAAAAGGAGGTAAACTCAATTTTAACATTAAGTATCTTTGGTTAATTATTTTAGTTTTTGTTGGCCAAGGAATAGCAGATGCCATTTTTAATGATTCAAAAACAATGCTTAATCCAGGAGAAGACATGCTATACTTTATTGTTCTTTTCTTTATGGCATCTATCAGTGGAGTACTCATCCTTTTAGGAAAATCGGCAGCATCCCCTCCGAAATTTGAATTAAAGAATATACTTTGGGGAGTAATTCTAGGTGTTCCCAATTTTTTTTCCTTATTATTTATGCTTAAAGCACTTAGCGCTCCTGGCCTAGAAGCTTCTGTCGTATTCCCAATGGTTAGCATGGGAGTTGTTGTATTATCATCTATCATTGGAATTATTCTTTACAAAGAAAAGCTAACCAGAGGAAACTGGATTGGGATATTATTTGCTTGTGGTGCAATAGCTATTTTTAGTTTCGGACATTATATATTTGGATGAATTCCTTCAAAACAATCAAAGTTCCTTCGGAAGGAATTTATAAGGAAAAGGGAAGCAAATTTATTTCTTTTGCTATTCCAATAAATTCAGAAATTCAATTCAAAAAAAGTCTTGCTGAAATTAAAAAAAAATATCACGATGCAGGACATCATTGCTATGCATTCAGCATTGCCCCAGAAGGGAAACTATACCGCTACAGTGATGATGGAGAACCCAATAACTCTGCAGGAAAACCCATATATGGACAACTGTTATCGTTTGGAGTTAAAAATATTACTATTATCGTTATTCGTTATTTTGGAGGAACTAAATTAGGTGTAGGTGGCTTAATTACAGCCTATAAAGAGGCTGCTAAAGATGCTCTTAACAATGCCACAATTATCGAACAAGAAGTTACTGAATCCCTAAGTATAAGTTTTAAATACGAAACTATGAATAGTATAATGGGATTAGTAAAAACATTTGAGTTAGAAATTGTAGAACAACAATTTGAGCTAGACTGTATAATAAAGCTAAATTGCCCTAAACGAAATAAGCTCCAACTTGAAGAAAAATTGAAGCTTATTCAAAATATCAACTTTAAATTTAAGTAACTTATTCGATAATTAATTTTCCTGTCGCTACAGTTTTATCAGACAATATGCTGTAATGGTAAATGCCCTTGTTAAACCTGCTTAAGTCTAATCTGTAAGTATCACTTATCAACCTATTGTTTATAATTATTCTACCCTGCATATCATAAATTCTGATCAAATCGGGAATTTCATTAAATTCAAAAACAGCAAATTGATTTGCGGGATTTGGGAAAACCTTTACATCTATTGGTCTGACTGCCTCGCTCATACCAACGGTGCCTGTAGCAGATGATATGTACAAATCATTATCTTCCCAAGAATTCAAATCATTTTTTACAAATACAATAATGCTTTCGTCGGTCGTAATGGTTGGCTGATTATTTATCAATGCATTATCATTAATACTGCCACTTAACTTAGTCAAGTTAGAAAATGTATCCATCATTGCAGCTCTTGTCATTTTATATAAACTAAAAGAACCAATAGAATCTATAGAAACATAATAACTAAGGCCATCTTTGGATAATTGACCTGTAGTTGCAAAATACCCATCTGGTATTTCTAGAGTATCATCTACAACATAATTAAGTCCTCCAGTATTGGTACAGTGTAAAACTGATTTAAGGACATCTACATTATAAACAAACATTTCTTGTTTATTAGGAGTTAAGGAATGTGCGGAAATAAATCCAGAATAACCGTTTATTGTAAGGGCTTGCGGTGCGGAAAACACATCGCCAACTGATGACCTTGAGCTCATATAAATAGATGAACCATCGGAGTAATAGAGCTCTAATTGATCATTTGTAAACCAGCTACTAATCAAGCCAGAAAAACCATTACCAACAACTTGAACGTTTGTAAATGGTGTTGCATAGTCATTGACTCCACGGGTAGCAACTACCAACTTTTTAATACCCGCTTCTTGCTTCGTGTAGTATAAACTTAGTCCGTCTGGAGAAATATAAGGATATGCATCTGCATCTATAGTATTAATCTCAGAAAGCGCTCTAATGCTATCCCAAATGCTTGTGCTTTTAATCACAGGTGATAACGTTTCAAATACTGAGCTATAAAGCGCAACGTTGGAGACATTAATTAATTTGCCATTAATATTCATTGATTGTGCTGCAGTATTTGCAGAGATTCCAAAAATTAAAAATGGAATTAGAAGAATAAAAAAAAAAAATCTCATTACTGTGGGGTTATTATTTACTACGTGTTAATTTTTCATGATTTAAGTAATGTAACCAAAACTAAAATCTAAATTGGAACTTACAATGAATAGTAGCTATTAGTTTGGTTAAAGCACCTTCTCTCCTATTTTAGCAGTTAAAGCATATAACTTATCTGCTACGTCTTTACTCACAGGAACCAGCGGTAAGCGCAGGTTATCATCACAAATATTCAATAATTTAAGAACATGTTTTACGCCTCCTGGATTACCATCTGCAAATAATTGTTGGATTACTCCAATCAGTTCATAATGCTTTGCTCTAGCTAAATCCATATTATTTTCCATAGCTGCGTGAACCAATGTAGAAAATCTTTTTGGAAAGGCATTTGCTACCACAGAAATAACGCCGTCACCACCAATTGCCATATGCGGCAATGTCAATGCATCATCACCAGACAATACAACAAAGCCTTCCGGCTTATTATTGATAATTTCCATTACCTGTTCTAAATTTCCTGAGGCTTCTTTGACTGCAACAACGTTTTTACAATCTCTTGCTATTCTCAAAGTTGTTTGAGCCAAAACATTGCTCATTGTCCTTCCCGGAACATTGTAAAGAATTATCGGCTTTGAAGTAGCTTCCGAAATCGTCTTGTAATGCAGATAAATTCCTTCTTGAGATGGTTTATTATAATAGGGACTAACCGACAAAATTCCATCAACATCTTTTAATTCGGTGGACTTAATTGCTTCTATGACTGCTCCAGTATTATTTCCACCTATTCCTAAAACAATTGGTAATCGCTTTGCATTAATTTCAATTATGAAATCCAGTACCGCTTTCTTTTCATCTGGAGAAAGGGTTGCCGACTCTCCTGTTGTACCTTGCACCACCAGATAATCCGTTCCATTATTAATTTGATGTTCAACAAGTCTTTGAAGAGCGGTAAAGTCAACTTGCCCATTACTTTGAAACGGTGTTACTAATGCAACTCCAACTCCTTTAAAAATATTCATGTTATCCAATTATTAATTTGCACACAAATGTAGAGAAAGGATTACAACAAATTATTGATTAAATAAAAAATAACAGATTTTATTTACCTTGTTTCATTTTGTTATAACGAGATATATTTCCTGGATCTAATTTCACTAGAGTATTAAAAATCTTATTTTTAACGTCGGCAGGAGCTCCTTTATAAAGAGCCGTTATCTCGTCTGCTTTAGCAGTAAAAAACATTTGCACATTAAAGGAATTCGGTCTGGTTTTGTGGATAGTCTCTAATAATTGTATTGCACTTGTTACTTTTTCAATTGCTTCGTCTCTTTTAGAATACAACAAATCAAACCCTTGTCTATGATATTCATAAAAACAAATACGTAAAGGATCAAACAAATTCTGCAGATGGTTAACCACTATCCAATATCTGTTTTTAGTACCTTCTTGCGGTTTCCAACCTGGTTCAGGTGCATTTTGGCAGTTCGACACAATCTGTTGTGCTTTATCAAAATAAGGTGTTCCTCCTTTTAAAGAAAATGAATCATAATCATATCCAATAACCATATATACATAAAAAGCCAAAACATCGGCCAAATTGTTTTGATGCCTATCAGGTGTAAATACCAAAGAAGCCCCTCTCTGATAAACGAAACTAAGACTATTATCATTATAATTTAACAGGCGACTTTTAAAACTTGATCCATAAACAGGGCGAGAAGATGAAACTTGAATACTTGCCTTAAATTGATCACTTCCTGTTTTTGAATTTATGTTTATTAAAATACTGCACTCTATACGTTCCTCATCTTGAAAAACTTCATTTGTCCATTTAGTACCATTAATAAACTCAAAAACAGTCGACTGCAACTCTTGTATTATCTCTGAATTTGCTGGAGAGCTTTGCAATGTTGGTGCTATGACCTGTACCTGACAATTCATCTCTTGCGCCTTCAAGCAACTAGAGAGTGAAATCATCAATACTAGTATATTTATTCTAATCAAATACATTAATCATCAAACTTAGTAAGTTTCTATTGCATCCAAAATATCAATGGCTACTTCTTGCTTACTCTTTAACTCAAAACTAGTCACTTTATTATTCCGATCAATAATTGTTACTTTATTCGAGTCATGTTGAAAACCCGCACCCTTATCTTTCAATGAATTCAGCACAATTATATCTAAATTCTTTCTTTCTAATTTTCCTAATGCATTTGCTTCTTCATTTTCGGTTTCCAAAGCAAAACCAACTAATTTTTGATTCACTTTTTTGTTCTCTCCGATCCATGCTAAAACATCTTTAGTTTTCTTCAACTCAATATGCCAATCCTCAGCTTTCTTCTTAACCTTTTCTGACGCCACCTCAATTGGCGCGTAATCTGCTATAGCAGCGGCCATTATAATTATGTCCTGCATATCAAAATTACTTGTGCAAGCATCAAACATATCTTGAGCCGTTTTGACATTTATTCTATTTACGCCATCTGGTGTTTCCAAGCTAACCGGTCCAGCAATTAAGGTCACATCTGCACCTCTTTTTGCTGCTTCTTCTGCTAATGCAAACCCCATTTTTCCTGAAGAATGGTTTCCAATAAAGCGAACTGGATCAATTGGTTCATGCGTAGGGCCAGCTGATACTCATAAGTTTTAAGCCATAAAGCGATGCTTTCTCAGCAAAGTAATTGTCCAAGAATTCAAGAATGTGATCTGGTTCGGTCAGTCTTCCTTCGCCAATTAACCCACTTGCAAGCTCACCTGATTCCGGTTGAATAATCAAATTACCTCTTTCAACAAGTGTTTCTAGATTCTCTTGCGTTGATTCATGCTTGATACATATCTAAATCCATCGCAGGTGCAACAAACACTGGACATCGAGCCGACAAGTAAACTGCTAACAATAAGCTGTCGGCATGGCCTGAAACCATTTTTGCTATAGTGTTTGCTGTCGCGGGAGCAACGATAATTGCATCTGCCCACAATCCCAAATCTACATGATTGTTCCATTCTCCTGAATCATCATCCTTGGTAAAATCCTTGAGAACTGGATTTTTAGACAAAGTGGCAAGGGTTAATGGAGTTATAAAATCCTCAGAAGCTTCAGTCATAATTACTTTGACAGAAGCTCCAGCTTTAATTAATAACCGTATGATTAATGCCGACTTATAAGCGGCTATACTACCCGAAACAGCTAGAATTATTTTCTTGCCGTTGAGCATACTGTTTTATGACTTAGTCTCAGAATCTGGCTTTCTCCAGTAAATTTTATCTTCCTCGAATTCTTGCATTGACATAGCACCTGGCTTAGGTAATCTTTCGTAAAAACGAGAAACCTCTATTTGCTCTCTATTTTCAAAAATTTCTTCCAAGTTGTCTGTAGAGGAAGCAAATTCCTCTAATTTAGAAGTTAGCTCTTCTTTCAACTCAGCATTTATTTGATTAGCTCTTTTTGAAAGAATCACAATTGATTCGTAAACATTTCCTGTTTTCTCTTCTAAATCACCAATATTTCTAGTAATTGTAGTTCTCTCTGCTGTACTGTCTCTATAAGCCATATTAATTGACGTTTCTGATTTTATCTAATTCTTTTTGACTCGATTTAAAATAGCTTTCTGCTGATTTCAGAAATTTACTTGAGTCAAATTGGTCGACAAAGGTATAATAAGATTTGATAGTATTATCATATCGTTCTTCTTTTTTTGTCTCTATACTGTTACTAGCAAACAAAAAATTGGATCTAATAATTAAATATAAGACCTCTTCTTTGAAGTCTGTATCCGGAAATTCTTCTAATGTTGTGTTAAATAGAATGACAGCTGATCGATATTTCTCCATTTTATAATACAGCTTTGCTTTTTCAAAACTCTTCGTTTCCAGCTTACTTCTTAGAGCACTTATCAATAGTATTACATGAATCAACTAAACCACTTTCTGGGTAATGATTCATAAATAACTGGAAATCATCAATGGCTTTATAGGTATCTGATTGATCCAAATTATACTCCGGAGAATTTAACATACTGCATCTAGCCGAATTAAATGCACATTCTTCTGCTTTAGGGCTATTTGGATAATTTACAGTAAATCTTTTAAAATAATAGGCTGCCAAATAGTATTCCTTTAAGCAAAATTGTGTGTTCGCATAATAATAATAAACATCCTCACCTCTTTCTGTCATTCTAAAGTAGGTCATTAATTCTTCAAACAGCGGAAGAGCTTTGTAACAATCTCCAGCTTCATAATATTCAATCGCCTTTTTATATTTAAGGTCGTAATCTGTACTCTTTACAATTTTACTGTGCTCAGAACATCCAACCAAAATAGCCGCTGAAGCAATAAACAGTAGTAATATTAATTTGACTTTTTTCATTTCGTTCGCGAATGTAGGAAATTTAAACTCGTGCTTCTAACGATTAACATAAAGTAAATTATATGAGCTGTAATTTATTTTTTAAATTCAACATATCAGAAAGTTCTCTTTTAAACAATTAACTAATTTCTGTTTATATTTTTCTAAAACAATATTTGAACACTACTTGCAATAGCTTACATTTGCATTGATTTTTAGATAACAATATAATATACTATGGATATATTTGAAAGAATTGCAGGAAACAGAGGCCCTTTAGGTCAATATTCAAAAGATGCACATGGATACTATACTTTTCCCAAACTAGAAGGAGAGATAGGCTCTCATATGATGTTTAGAGGAAAAAAGGTTCTAACTTGGAGTATCAATAACTATCTTGGTTTATCAAATCACCCAGACATTAGAAAAGCAGATATAGATGCGGCTACAGAATGGGGACTAGGTTATCCGATGGGTGCTAGAATGATGTCAGGTCAGACTAGCAAACATGAGCAATTAGAAGATGAACTTGCGGATTTTATGGAAATGGAATCCTGTTACCTACTTAATTATGGTTACCAAGGTTTTATGTCTGCTATTGATGCTTTGGTAAGCAGGAATGATGTTATTGTTTACGACAGTGAATGTCACGCTTGCCTTGTTGATGGTGTAAGATTGCATCAAGGAAAAAGATTTGTATTTCCACACAATGACATTGACAAATGCAAAACGCAACTAGACCGGGCAAACAAAATTGTTGCTGAAACTGGTGGAGGCATTCTCTTAATTACAGAGGGTGTATTTGGAATGAGTGGAGACCAAGGAAAACTTAAGGAAATTGTTGAATTAAGAAAACAAGGTTATGATTTCCGCTTAATGGTTGACGATGCGCATGGATTTGGAACTCTTAGGAGAAAAAGGTCAAGGAGCTGGTGAAGAGCAAGGTGTTCATCAAGAGATTGATATATTGCTTGGAACTTTTGCCAAGTCTATGGCAAGTGTGGGTGCTTTTATTTGTAGCTCAGAAAATGTAATCAATTACTTAGGTTACAACATGCGTTCACAAGTATTTGCTAAATCTTTACCTATGCCATTAGTTGTTGGTGCGATTAAAAGGCTAGATATGCTTAAAAAAGCCGAACAGAAAGACAAGTTGTGGACAATTACAAATGCTTTGCAAAAAGGGTTAATTGATGCTGGATTTAATTTAGGAAAAACAAATTCTTGTGTAACTCCAGTAATGATTTCAGGAACGGTTGATGAAGCAATTGCTATCACACACGATTTAAGAGAAAATCATAGTATTTTCACTTCAATTGTAGTTTATCCTGTTGTGCCGAAAGGAATGATTCTTTTGAGGTTAATCCCTACAGCTTCTCACTCTTTAGAAGATGTTGACTACACAATTGAGACATTTAAAAAAGTGAAAGAAAAATTAAACGCTGGTGAATACGGAATTAAGCTTGTAAACACGCATTAATTCAAAAACATAAAAACTCAAAAAAACCTTGGTAATACAAGGTTTTTTTGTTTCCAGACATGTGGTTTATAATAAATATCATTCAATCAATACTAATAATTACACATACACTTGTTGTGTACTATTTTGGCTTTGATCCCTGCACTTTTTGGTTTCCCAAAGGCTTCGTATTGGGTAGGTAGAAAAATTTGGGGACCATATCTTACTGCTACTAGTCGGTGGAAAATTAATTGTAAAGGGTAAAGAAAATCTTGACCCAAGCAAAACATACATTTATACTGCTAATCATATGTCAAATTTTGACATCCCAATATCTATTTGCAATTACCTCCGTAAGCCTGCATTTTATCGCAAAAAAGGAGCTCAAGAAAATCCCTCTATTCGGATGGTGTATTGCTGCTATGGGAATGATTTTTGTTGACAGAAAAAACAGAATAAAAGCATTAGAAAGCATGAAAGCTGCTGGTCAACTAATTAAATCTGGAAAAAATGTAATTGCCTTTCCAGAAGGAAAAAGATCCAGGTCTCGCAAAATAGAAAGGTTTAGAAAAGGAACATTTGTTATTGCACATAGCGCTCAAGTAGATATTATTCCAATTGCAATAAAAGGAAGTGAAGTACTGCACAAGCCGGGAGGTTTA
>CALSNM010000009.1 GCA_943787725.1 uncultured Flavobacteriales bacterium
AAACTTACATTCCAAGAAAAGATATAGCCATTGTCCAAGCCAAATTGATCTGACACCTCTAAATCCCAGTTTCCATTTAAATCAGAGCCTAATAACGCATTTAAGTTTTCGAAAGAAGTATATGAGCCCTGAGGCAAATAGTTGTCTGTATATGTTCCACCTGTGGAAGATGGAATTGTGTGTGTATAGTTATTGGACTCTTGAACCATTGTTAAATAAATAGGGGCTGCATTCCAACAATATTCGAATCCAATACCTGGATCAGTTAAATTACTGTTCGCTCCATCCACTGGTCCCGAAGCAAAAGGCTCTCCTAAATCACATGATCCACCACCGTTAAACTCTTTTAATATAACTTCTTGACCTGAAGGAGAAATTACTTTTATTTGAAGATCCCCTAAATAAGAGTGTTCCATGGTTGCGCAAATCTGCTGCAATTGGGTCATATTATCTAAAGTTTGGCCATTATCAAACCCACTAATAGGAATAGTGCTTGTATACGAAACGCCCGTTCCGTCCGGTAAAAAAGTAGTGTCAGCATCGTAAATTCCACCTATAACTAAAGCTTCTGCTTTACACCCATAGATATCATACACTTGCACTGAATAAACTCCTGCATCCAACCCTGCAACAGGGTTCATGGCATATTGTGTCATTGAGCCGTTTCCTCCATCATCAGTTACTTGATATGTATAAGGAGGGAAACCTCCTGAGGCATTTACCAAAATTTCTCCTGTACTATTATCAAAGCAGGAGAGGTTGGTTTCATCTAATGTAAATTCAATTGGCTGTGCGTCATCTATATACAGAAAGGCGGTGTCTGGTAGAGAACATAGGTCCGTTTGGAAAATAATATATATTGACTCTTGACCTTCTGGGAAACCATCAGAAAACGCGTTTATTATTATACTTGCCGCAGTGTCTCCGGCTGGTATTGTTACAAGCGTGTCAATAAATTGATAGTCTATTCCGTTAGTAGCGCTTCCTCCAACCTGGTAGTTAATTTCTGTATCTGTTGCTGAAGCTAGGTCAAGACTAAAGTTAAATTGAGCGGGAATACACCCTTCAAGGGCTATGTTATCTGCGTTAACCGTTTGTGTGTTTACATCCACAACTCCTTGAATAAAGCTATTTTCTAATAAGAAAACTGCCGAGCTCCAATCGGCATCTCCCGCATCCGCAAGCACTAATTTCATCGTGTATTCCTGACAAGGAACCAGATTTTGTCTTTCTGCAGTTAGTATTGTTGTCCATGCATCATATTGAACCGTTGCGCCACCTGCATTATCGAAGTAATACTGATTATTTGTCACTGCATTAATGTTATTAATCGACACAGAACTCGACGTTCCAGGCACCAACGCAATATTCTCTTCACCAATAATTCCAGGTCCGCTAATGAAAAAAGCAAACACATCATTGAAGGAAGAGCTATTTGGTGGAGCGTATTCAGGATATTCCTCCGAAGCGAAAATATATTGAAATTGAATAAAGTCCGATTGCACATTAAACGAAAATTCAAGTGTTATTGCGTCGAAGGAAATTGCTCCAGCCATACTATCCATTTGAGCAGTGCCGGGTTGTCCTAAATTAGCATTTCCCCCATTAGAATTATTGGGTCCAGGAGCATCTGCTACATCTCCATTTGATAAAATCACCCCTCCTGTCATTCCTATGTTTGAACTAGTTCCGTCAAAAGACCCTGATGCAGTAGCGCCTCCTGTTAGCGTTGCTGAATTAATTGTAATATTTGGTCCAGCTAATATCTGAGCAAGCTGTACTGCCGTAAGACCATTGTTAACGGTAAGCTGAGCGCTTGCAGCCAATGGAAACAAACAGGTTAAAAATAATACTCGTGTGATAAATTGGTTTCTCATAGTAGTAATTTAATAATCAATATGCCAAATTATTTTTACAGCATGTTGAAACACTTTTAATTATATATACGCAAACAACCCTATTTATGAGGGTTGAAAAAGAATATTATTTTTCAGGCACTACAAATCGATTTAAGCCAGCGGGAGTAGAGGAATAAACATAATTCAACATTCCTTCAAGCCTATCTGTCTTATTTGCAATAAGCTGTTAAAATTACAAAAAGAGACGAAACCAATTCAATTATAGTTGCTCCAATTACCTTCATTGTTAGACTCCTAACAATAACTTTTGTGACATTCAAGAATGTTAGTTTCAATATGAACTTTTCTAAATGTCAATGGTAATAACATTAAAACTAACGATAATTAATATGGAAAATAAATTAATAATTGCTGAACCCTGTCATGAAGACTGGAACAAAATGACGACGGTGCAAAAAGGTAAACATTGTGCGATTTGTGCTAAACAAGTGGTTGACTTTTCAAAAAACTCCAAAAAGGAAATTATAGACTATTTAGATGAAGCTGAAGGTCAAACTTGCGGAAGGTTTAAAAAGGTACAAATAGATGTTTACGGGGAAAGCAATAACGCAATTAAAAAAACCGTAATTCCATTATACAAAACAATAGCAGCTTCTATTATTACAATTTTAGGTGTTGGAGTGCCTTCTATTATCGCTCAAGGCCATGAGCACTTCCAAATGGGCGGCGTAAAGTCTCGCCCGATTGAAGATGTTGTAAAAAACAACAGCAACATCTCTATCAAAGGGAAAATCTCCTCACACAATCAATTCGTTGAAAATGCCAAAGTTTCAATTTATACTGGAGGGAAATTAATTAGCTCCTCTCTAACCAAAACAGACGGCAAATATGTTTTTGAAATAAGAAAGGGAGTTTTAGTTAATAATCGATTCACGGTAAAAGTCTTTGCTGCTGGTATGGAGGCGAAAACAATTGAAAACCTTGAGGCGAATAAAACGGAAATTACAATAGATATTTCCATGGAACATGAGATGATGTTAATGGGTGATGTTATTGCTCAGCCAGAAATTTTAGAGGTGGCAAAACCTGTAATTGAAGAGCGAAAAATAGAAGTCAAAGCTGACGAAACGAAATTTTATAAGGGGAATGTTTCTGTGTTTAAAAAAGAGGTGGCTAAAGAGCCGCTTTTTAATCAAACCGAAACATCAAAGCCTGATAGCCTAGAAGATGGTTTAGAAGGCTTGAAGGTGAATAAAGATGTCGTTCTTCCTGAAAACGTCAGCCCGCTAGAAGTCACTGTATATCCAAATCCTTCTACTTCCCGGGTTTTTGTCAGGACAAATAAAAATGACACCTACCTATATGGCGTTGCAGACCTGACGGGAAAATTGGTTTTTTCAGGAATAAAAAAAGGAGAATCATTTGAATTAAACTTTACTGGAAAACCTAATGGTATATACTTTATTTCCATCTATCAAAATGGTATAGCCATAATAACTAAGCGGGTTGTTATTTCGCGGTAAGGCTTTATTGGTTCTTTCCTTCATGTTTACATTTAGATATTAAATTGCATTTTTTATCTTTATAAAAACATTTACAATGCTTAAACGACTTGCTCTTACTTTTTTACTTTGGATTAATTTCTTTTTAGTGTTTCCTTGTGGCTGGGACTCTGATACAATTGCCATGGAAAAAAGAATGTTTCCAACTGTTCATGAGTTAATTACTGGGAAGTTTCTACAGCATTCACAAGAGTTTTATTATTGGAGAGTTGCTGACCGAAAAGAGAAAATAACTCTTTATCCAGATAGTCTCGATTTGTACGATGATTTGGCTTGGGCACTTAACAAAGTAGGCGAACCAGAAAAAGGAATTGAAGTGATGCTTGAAAAGGAATCAATTACTCCAGGTCTCTATAAAACATATGCAAATCTCGGAACATGTTATATTCATTCAAAACAATTTGAAGAGGGTTTAATCTACATTAAAAAAGCAATTGAAATTAACCCTGAAGCGCATTTTGGAAGAGAGGTTTACCAACAATATTTAGTAGAATATGTTATTTCAAAAACAGATAGTTTAGGCCATTTTCCGTTGCCTTTAGGTACTAAAAACAACAACTTTTTCCATTATTTAAAAAAGCATCATTTCTCTGGAACAGCTAGCAGCGAAATAGCAAAAGCTGTTAAAGGAGTTGGAGGGATGATGAAGTTTTCGAATCATAATTCTCCGATATTATTGGAAGTGTTGGGCGACTTATTAAGCAACGCCGAGAATGGCTATGACCCTGGAGCAGGACATTTATCATCCAGAGCTTATTTAAAAGCTGCCTTGTTATCCAAAAAAGACGATGCTGTTGCTGCTTATAAAAAAAGGGCTAACGAAGAAAGGGAAAGGCAGTTCGCCGGAGCAAACCGACAAGGAAGGGATTTGCATTTTTCTTCTCATGTAATTAGTTTAGCGGATTTAGAGACCGTTTTAAAGTTAGAAATACAAGCGGCAAATGTATGGGTGCAAGAAATAAGGAAAAATGAATTAGTCTGGATCTCTGGAGGTCTTAATCCAGACTCGGCTTTTGCGGTTACTTATTATGAAGAACCTATTTCAAAACAGGTGTCGAAATATCATGCTCGTAGAAACAAAAATCAAATAGAAGAAGAATATTGGCTGAATCAACATCTGAAAAACATTAACAAAATAAACAATGCTTTCAACATTTTACAGCTTCCAGATTCGACTAAACATTGGGTGGATAGCATTTATAAAATAGAATTTTCAGTTCTTCCCGAAAAAGTTGAAGAGATAGAAGTTTATGAAGAAATTGAGGCTAAGAAAAATAAAGATTTGCATCACCAGGATACTGGAATATGGGTAATTATTCTTGGTGTTGGAGGAATGGTTTTAATTATACTAGGAACCCGGTTTCTTTTAAGAAAATAACAATTGTGATGTCCTGCGCAAAAAGCTATACCCCGGATCACTTAAAAAAGTGTATATTTAGGGTTAATTAATATGTATCCTAATATGAACTTATTTGCTTATTATAGGAAATTATTTGTTTTTTGGTTTGTTTTAGGCTCTTTTAGCGCCTATTCTCAGTGTTGCAACTACACGTTAGACATGCAAGATAGTTTCAGTGACACCTGGGATGGTGCTTCGCTAGAGGTGATCATAAATGGTTCTTCGCAAGGGTTGTTCTCTGTGCCAAACGGCAGCCCTTCATCTTCAGAAACCTTTGTTGTTTGCGATGGCGAAAGTATTGAGCTTATATTTAATTCAGGAGCTTTTGACGATGAAATTACTTATTCTTTTTCTTCTCCTTCGGGATTAGTTTTTAATGATGGTCCTAGTCCTTCTATTGGTTCGGTTTTTTCCGGGGTAGGCAGTTGCTCTGTCTCTACTTGTGGTGGCGGACCAACTTCTAATATTGACTCCAATTTAGAATCCTTTTTCTTGCTAGGAAATACTTCTCAAATTAATTACAGTGGCTGTCCTGGTGTTCTTGGGGTTGAAAACCAAACAAGCTTAGGTGCAGACTTATCTGCTGGCGGGAATTATGTTGCCGCGGTTCAATTTGGGACATGTGGAGGTAACTATTCTGGAGCTGGAGAAGCTTGGGTTGATTGGAATCAAGATGCTATATATGACGTTTCCGAGTCTATTGGAACTTGGCAAGGAACTCCTCCAACAGCAAGTTTAAGTTTTAATTTTACTGTTCCGGGCGGAGCTGTTTCCGGTGCTACTACTATGCGTGTAACACAGCAAGAACAAGGATCTCTTCCGCTAGACCCATGTGCTGTTTTTACTTGGGGCTCTGTTGTTGAATTTAGTATTTTTATTACAGGAGGAATTGACTGTACGGGCTTTGATGGAGACAACAGCACAGAGGCAATAGTGGTTCCATCTATCCCTTATGTTGACACCAATAGCACTGTAATGTGTTACTCTAGCCAGTCAGCTGTGTATAATTCTCCAGATGTTTTTTATAAGTTTGGTGTTAATCCTTTAGCGGCTAGCACAACTGTAAGTCTATGTAATTCATCATTTGACACTTACTTAACGATATTGGATTTAAATTTAAATGTAATTGCATTTAATGACGATGGTGTTTCATGCGGTTCTGGAGAATCCGAAGTTACTTTTGCATCAGGAGCTTACGACACCCTTTATGCCGTTGTAGAGGGTTGGAACATTGAAAGTGGAGATTACATTATTAATATTACCGAAGAACTGAATGTTGGAATTGAGCAGAATTTAAAATCCTCTTTTAATCTGTATCCTAACCCGGCAAAAGACCTTCTTAAATTCTCAGGTAGTCTTATTTCCAAGGTAGACATCTATGACATTCAAGGTAGAAAAGTTTTAGGCTTAGCTAATACACTCGGAGTCAGGGATATAGATGTTTCATTTTTGAATTCAGGTTCTTATTTTATCAAAATAAAGGGCATGAATGATGAGTGGCAGACAAAGCAATTAATTATCGCAAACAATGAATAGGTATTACGTTTTTCCGTATATGATTTTGTTTTTCTTTATTAGCGGAAATGCCTTTGCTGAATCTTGGGTAAAAAAAACAAAATTTTGGTGGTGATGCTCGGCATCGATCAACTGCATTTTCTATTGGCAACAAAGGTTACATGGGTTTGGGACATGTTAACGCAATAAGCAATATATTGTACGAGGATATTTGGGAATATGATCCTGCATCAAACACATGGACACAAAAAGCAAATTATGGGGGTGGTTTAAATTATCATGCCGCTTGTTTTGTTGTTGACAATATCGCTTATGTTGGAACAGGAAGAATTTTAAGTGGGGACTATACAACGGAGTTTTATAAGTATGACGTTGGCACAAATACTTGGACTGCTATTGCAAATTTTCCTGGCCCCGCAAGAAGAGGTGCTATTGCATTTGCGATAGGCGGAAAAGGCTATGTTGGAACAGGGCAAACTGTTGCTGGGGTTTCGAAAGATTTTTATCAATATGACCCAAGTGTAAATAGTTGGTCTATAGTTGCACAATTGCCTGGTGCTGCTAGAACTTCTGCTGTGGCATTTGAATTAAATAATAAGGGATATGTTGGAACTGGCGGTTCTTCAACTTGGGGAAACTCACTGAATGATTTTTGGGAATATACGCCATCAAGCAACTCCTGGATTCAAAAAGCGAATGTTGGGACAACTCCAAGAATGGAAGCAACCGGATTTTCTGTTTATGGGAAAGGGTTTATTGGAACGGGAGACGATCAATCAAGCGGAACAAATTATAACGACTTTTGGGAATACGATCCAACAACAAACACCTGGATTCAAATTCAGGACTTCTTGGGAATGGCAAGAAGGTATTTGGTTGCGTTTACAATTGGGGATAGAGCATACGTTGGTTTAGGGACAAACGGGACAAACTTTAAAGATTTTTGGGAATTTGATTATTTGCTTTCTGCTAATGAAAGGGACAATGAATTAGTTCAATTAAAAACCTACCCAAATCCAGCAACAGATTATTTCACCGTAGATTTTTCAAATATTCCTGAACAAATTAAGCCGAATGGCTGTGAATTTCAATTGTTTTCCGGAACAGGGCAATTGATAAAAAGCATTGCATTTATGACCAACAATCTTCATGTTGATGCAACGCATTTTGAAAGGGGGATTTATTTCTATCAACTTGTTTATAATGGCGCATCTGTAAAATCGGGTAAAATAATTTTAAATTAGATTCATTCATATGAAAACGAAGAACATCTTTCTTATTCTCATTTTACTCTTAAGTTCTTTTTCGGATTTAATTGCAGGACAATGGGTGAAAAAAGAAAATTTAGGCGGTGTTGCTAGACATCGTGCTACTGGTGTTTCTATTGGGCAAAAAGGGTATATCGGATTAGGACACGTAAACGGAACTGGTGTTAATTATGCATTTTCTGATTGGTGGGAGTTTGAGCCAGCATCCAACTCTTGGACCCAAAAAGCCGACTACCTTTTAGGTGAAGGTTACGGAGCTTCCGCTTTTTCTGTTGGGACAAAAGGGTATGTAGGTTCAGGTGTTTTTACCGGAGACTCTTGGTGTGAATATGATCCTGGAACAAATCAATGGACTTTAATTGCACCGCCTCCTTCATCCGGAACTGAACTTTCTGCGATTGCTATGGGAGGTAAAGGCTACCTGATTGAAAATTCAAATATTTATGAATATGATCCGGTTGCAGATCAGTGGACTACTAAAGCAACGGCTCCTGTGAGCTTTGGGATTTGGGGTTCCGCTTTTTCCATTGGTAACAGCGGTTATGTAAATAAGGGGAGTACTTTTTATGAATACAAACCCTCTGCAGATCAATGGCTAGCTCGTGCCTCATTCCCTGGTTTATCTACCGGAGGTAGCGCGGCTTTTGCAATATTAAATAAAGGATATATTGTTGCTGGATATAGTGGGTCATTAGGAGATGTAAATAGAGAAACATGGGAGTACAACCCCGGAACCAACTCCTGGTCTATGGTAGAAGAATTCTTAGGATCTTCTCGTCGGTTTACAGTAGGATTTAGCATTGGAGACAGAGGTTATCTTGGAACTGGAACAAACGGAACAAACTTTAAGGATTTTTGGGAATATGACCCACTATTAATGGGTCAAGAAGAAATAGGAAATGACCTAACTATAAACACTTACCCTAATCCAACGTCTGATTTTTTTACTGTGACAATTGAGGGTAATTTTCCTTTACAAGGGCAGGTCGAGTTTGTATTATATGATGATTTAGGAAAGTTAGTAAAACAAACTTCCGTAACGGAGGCAACTTTTATAGTTGATGCCGCTGACCTCCCAAGAGGTAATTATATTTACCGAATTGCATCAAGCTCAAAAAACATTAAACAAGGAAAAATTGTAATAATATAGTGGTAAGGTTAATTTTAATAACGACTCTGGTTTTAGCTGCTTTGTTCTCATTTGGGCAAAATGATTGGACAAAAAAAGCCTCATTTAGTGGGTATAAAGTTGAAAGGGCTGTTGGGTTCTCAATAGCAGGGCATGGGTATATATGCGCAGGGCAAGACACTGGAAATATTGTCCGTAACGACTTATGGCAATATAATCCAGCTTCCAATTCTTGGGGGCAAAAAGCAAATCTACCTGGCGTTGGTAGGCGAAATGCTGTTGCCTTTACAATCAATAACAAAGGTTATGTTGGAACTGGAATGAGTGCGGCGGAATCTTCATTGGGTTCAACATTAAATGACTTTTGGGAGTATAATCCAGCTACCAACTCTTGGTCACAAATTGCTAACTATCCTGGTGGTTCAGGAAATGGAATCTATTTCGCCACAGCTTTCTCTATTGACTCTAAAGGATACGTCTGTTGTGGTAAAGTCGGTGCATCAAACTATGCTAAAGACCTTTGGGAATATAAACCCTCAGTAGATCAATGGATTCCAAGAGCAAATTTTGGAGGAGGAGACCGCTACCAACTTATTAGCTTTGTTGTGGATGACAAAGCTTATGTGGGGCTTGGAACAGATTACGATGCTTATACTAATGACCTATGGGAGTTCAACCCTTCTACAAATTTATGGACTCAAAAAAACAACTTCCCAGGTGCAGAAAGAAGCGCTGCTAGCGCTTTTGGTATTGGGCAAAGAGGTTACTTAGGAATGGGAGGAGACGGAGGTTATTTGGATGATTTTTGGGAATACAACCCCTATTCAGATAGTTGGGTTATTCGAGAAGAGTTTCCAGGAGGCGAGCGAAGAAATGCAATTTCATTTGTAATTGGAGACAGAGGATATATAGGAACCGGAAAAGGGTATTCTGGCCTTCGAAAAAACATGTATGAATATACCCCTCTAGTTGTTGGAATGGAAGAAAGCAGTGTAGCCACATTTAATGTGTACCCAAATCCAACCATAGATCTTGTAACTATAGAAACTCAACATGCTTTTGTACTTTCAATTATGGATAATTTAGGAAGAATTATTAGGGCTATTAACGTGCCTAATGGAAAGACAACAATTGATGTTTCCTGCTTTTCAAATGGTGTTTATCAATTAATAGGGTTTAAGGAAAATGGAGAAAGGTTCACAAAACAATTAGTAATACACAGTTAAAATGAAACGATTTATTGGTGGTTTAGGAATTTGTGTGATGGCGGTAAGTTTACATGGCCAGGATACATGGGTGCAAAGAGATAGTGTTGGAGGACCTCCAAAGAGTGCTTGTGTCGGTTTTTCTATGAATGGATTTGGGTTCATAGGCCTCGGTTTTGATCAATTTGAGTATAAAAGAAGCTTGTACTTATACAACTCTAACTTTGACGATTGGGAGAAAATGAATTCCATGGGAAGCATAACCGGACAAGGTTTAGAGAGATCTTCAGCGGTTGCGTTTGTTGCAAATTACAACGCGTATATAGGAACGGGGCAAGGTGGCAATCCTTATTTAAGAGACTTTTGGGAATATAACAGCACCTCCAACACATGGACGCAAGTCGCGGATTTTGCGGGCTCCTCGAGAAGAGAAGCTGCAGCATTCGGAATATTAGACTTTGGATATGTTGGAACAGGAATAGATTCAACCGGAACATTAAAAAAAGATTTTTGGAAATATGATCCTATATTGAACACCTGGACTTCAATTTCTGATTTTGGAGGCACTGCAAGAAAACAAGCTGTTTCTTTTACTATGGGGGGACAAGGGTATGTTGGAACAGGAGATGACGGGTCGTTTACAAATGACTTCTGGCAATATGAGCCCTTAACCGACAGTTGGGAGCAGAAAGCAGACTTCGCCGGAACAGCTAGATACGGAGCAACTGGTTTTGGAATTTTTCCAAACGCATATTTAGGAACAGGATATGACAACACTTTAAGCTACACCAATGACTTTTGGGAGTACAATTACTTTAATGACGCGTGGGTTCAAGTAGCAGATTTCATAGGAACCCCAAGGGCAAATGCTACTTCATTCGCGGTTGGAGACAGGGGTTTCTTAGGGACGGGATATGACGGACAAACATTAGACGACTTTTATGAGTATACGCCGATTTTAAGTGTAGAAAGTCAATTTCAAATTAAATCGAAGGTTTATCCTAATCCAGTAAAAAATGAATTAAACATATACTTAAACAATGGTATAGATGTAGATGAGTTAATGCTTTATTCGTTATCGGGGAAAATTATTTTTCAAGAAACAAAAACAGTTACAAACAACAGAATCAGCACAAATGTAACCAAACTTGCTTCAGGGATGTATTTATATTCTGCTAAGGAAAAGGGAAGAGTTGTTGCACATGGTAAATTTATGGTCGCCAAATGAGAATCTGGATTTTAGCCCTTTTAGCGCTTGCCTCTTGCATTGAGCAACCGGAAATACGGAAAGAATCTCCGGCTCCTGATAACGGAGAAGTTCCTATAAAAAGGCAAGAGGAAAAAAGGGCAAGCGAAAATAATAAGCAACAAGAATTAGCCGGAGAAAGCCTATCATTAAAAATCACAGATAGTGAATATACCGGTTTTGGGTTTGAAATTTTACAAGGAACTAGTCCACTTATTGTTCAGCCGCATATTCCTGCTATTCAGGGAATTAAGGGATTCAAAACAAAGGAACAAGCTTCAATTATTGGTAATTATATGATTTATAAAATCAATCATGGAATAATGCCACCAAGTATATCTGTTCAAGATTTGGATAGTTTAGGCATCACATATTAAAACTTATTATTATGAAATTAAGATCATTTTTCGGAATCATTATCCTACTTGCCTTGTCAACACCAAGTTGTCGCAAAGGAGAGGGCAAAGGGGGCAAAGCATCAATATCAGGAAAAGTATATGTGCAACATTATACAAATCTAGGCGCTACTCCGGGCATAAGCTATTATGCGCGAGATAAAGATGTCTTTATTGTTTATGGCAACAACACTTTCTATGACGATAAAGTAGCAACGCATCATGACGGAAGCTATCGATTTGATTATCTAATGCCTGGTAATTATACGGTATACACCTATTCCAAGGACGTGGTTGGATCTGCAGACAACCCGAAAATACTCGTGCTCAAAGAAGTAACCATATCGGATAAAAACCAAACCGTTGAATTAGACGATTTTGAAATTGACGATGACTAATCACAAGGCTAACAAAATGAAAGCTATTCTTTTTTCTCTTTTTCTGATTATCTCGACTCTTGGAAGGTCTCAATACACAACAGGTAATGCATGGGTTTCTGCGGGCATTTCTTATCGTATTTCAGATTTTACTTTTGGTCTAGAAGAAGGTGTTCGGTTTACGGAAGCAGCCATTAACCAAACCTATTCAGACATCTCGGTTAAATATAAGTTCAATAAATATTTGAGAACAGGATTTACTTGGAGAAATGCGCAAAAAAACGGATTTTTAGATGCGGACCGAATTGACAATCGGTTTAGCGGAGATATTTTAGGTAGGTTTAAAAAGAAAAAAACATTAACCTTTCTAAGGCTCCGTTACCAATCAAAATACAAAGATTGGTTTGTTAGGGAAAATGGACATTTGCCTGAGTCCTATCTTAGAACGAAATTGGGTTTTCGATGTCCGTTGAGAAAAAAAGTTAGTTTAGAAACTGCAGCTGAGAGCTACTATACTTTTAAAAATGACGCGCGTTATATAAATCGGTTTCGAGTTTATTTTGGCGTTAATTACCAAATCAAAAAACAACATGGAATTGAGGTAAACTATATATATCAATCAAGAGTTCAAGAAGCCAACCCTGAAGTAGGTCATATATTGTCATTGTCCTATTCATATGATATAAATGCGGCACTTAAAAAAAGAAGGAAAAGAAGGAAAAAACAAGAAGGCCAGCAAATAAAAAAGCCAACCTTTTAACCAAATAATCCTGCATTAAGCTGGGTTTCTTGCTGTTCTTGATTTACCCCACTTAGGTAATTTTGTCGCGGGTTGTTTCTGTTTTAAGCGCTAATTATGAAATCGGAGCAACTAAGGTTTTTTGAGACATTGTTAATCACGTAATAGGTTATTTTTGAATGACGCAACCCTTTGCTTTCTTTATTGAAGGCAACCTTCTTGAATTGAACCGTTATATTTAGTATACTTGTCATACCAAAACCTTCTTTTATGAAAACCCTATTTTCCATACTAATTTTAGTCTTTGTAGTTAATACAGCCCATTTTAGTCAAGAGCTTTCTCAAGAAGACATCTCGCTTACAGAAAGTATCTTGGCTCAAAAATCATATCATATTGATTTACCAACCTACGACAAGGCGGCAATAATTGTCCGTAGGTTGATTGCAGAAACCGATTTATCTGAACAGGGGATTATAGCCATATTGGATAATATGGTTTCAAATCAAGCTACCATTACTCGGCAATTATTAGAAATGTTTCATGGGCTTCCAGTCTATGTAAACACCGGAAACCCAACTGAAGATCAAGAAAACTACACCGCTTTAAAAACAGCATGGATAGAAAATAATCCAGACAAACACCAAGAGCTAATTAATTCAAATAGGTCTTCAAAATAAGAACATTATGAAACGGTTACTTTTATTCGTGCTTTTGTTGATTTCTGTGACTGGAAAGAGTCAGTGCAACTACGAATTATGCATAACAGATGATTTCGGTGATGGCTGGAATGGGAACACCGTTGATGTTTTTGTAAACGGTAATCTTTATGGCAACTACGGTGCCTCTTTGGTTGGCACGGGGCCTGAGTGCTTCTTCATTGCTGTAAATAATGGAGATGATGTTGATGTTATTTTCAACGCAACTGGCACTTTCGTTAATGAATGTAATTTCGCTTTAACGGATGCTTCAGGAAACCAAGCTGGAGCTGGAGATGATATTTCAAATATTAATAATGTAATAGGAAATTGTCCTTGTGGAGCAACTGCCGTTTCTGCAACCCCTGAGCTCATTCTTAACTGCAGTGGCATGCAAGACACCATCAATTTCGTAGCTGGAGGTATCTGTAACGGGAACTATGAATATCAGGTACTTGTTGGAGGAACAGTTGTACAAGGATGGAGTACTTCTTCCGTTTTTTATTCATCTCCAGCGTCAAACACGTCATATACAGTTCAGGCAAGGTGCAGTGCTTGTCCAGCATCAATTGCTTCTGATGATTTTGATGTTGAAATTATTGATCCTCCAATAATTTCAGGAGTTTTAGAGTTTTGTGCGCCTGGATCAACTTCAATAACAGCTAGTGGATCAACCGGTGATTTTGAATGGTTTACTGATGAAATAGGAGGAACTCAATTGGCAACAACTCCCACATACACAACGCCTAATTTAAATGATACAACAACCTATTGGCTGCAGGCTAACGGACTTTCTACATCTGCAGGAAAAATCCTAATTACTGAGTGTGGGCTTGAGGGTTTTGCTGGAGCAACTTCGGCAGATTATTTAGAAATTTCAAATTTATATGCAACACCTGTCAACACCACTGGATGGGTTGCAGCGATAAGTGCAGACTACAACAATATTAACAACGTAAATCCAATTTTATGGGATCTTCCAAACACTTTCAACGCTTGCTCCGTTGAATCAAGAAATGATATTTCTAGCGATCCTAACTATTGGGGAAACAACATAATGTGGAACCCGGGAGCAAATACCACTTATAAAAGTTGGGCAATTATTATTGACAACAATGGAAATGTTATTGATTTCGTTGCATGGGGATGGAGTGCTGCAGATATTGCAGGATTTAACCCAACCATTAATGGCTTTAATATTACGCTTGGGCCTGAATGGGCTGGAAATGGATGTGATGCTACTTGCGGGGTTGCCGGTGGAGCTCCTCTAAGTATTCAAAGAATTGGAAATCAAGATGGAAATACGCTCGCTGATTTTGTTTGTCAGGCGTCCACACCAGATGTTGTAAACCCTGGGTTGTTTTGCGGATGGACTCCCGTCAGCTGTCGCACACCTGTTACAGTAATTGTAAATCCTTTGCCAATTATTGACATGAGTGAAGACACCTCTATCTGTAATGGAAATAGTGTAGAATTATTTGCTGACACAAATGGGATATTAGTTGAGCAATTCACAATGACTTTTGACGCTGCCTTTTCTTATTCTACATTGAATACCAGTTTGCCTGGAAATTATTATGCTGTTGTAAGTGGTACTTTTTCAGGTGCAGGTGCTTGTGAAGAAAGAGATGGTGGGTTTTGGTTTTATCAAGGATGTAATAATATTAATCCTATTCCTGCTTATCCATGGCAATGGAATGGAACCAATCCAAATACTCAATCTCAAGTTCCAACGGTTTATAATCCCAATCATATTTATAATTTTTATTTTAATGGAGGTTCTTCTCAAGCTTTTTCATTTCAGGAACAGAATGCAAGTTGGTATGGAGATAATTCAGGGAGTTTAACTTTTCAGATTTATTATTTAGGAAATGTTTTATGGTCTAATGGAGTTACAACTACTTTTAATAATGTTTCACCAACGCAAACAACAACATATACCGTAAGCGTAGATTATGGAAGTGGGTGTTTAGCTACAGACAGTGTTATTGTTACTGTTTCAGATCCTAGTTATGTTGAAAATATAGTTCCGTCAACATGTGGAAATTCAAATGGTGAGATTTCTCTTGCAGCCAGTAATGGAATTGCTCCTTATCAATTTTCTATTGATAATGGAGTAACTTTTCAATCCAATGGTTTGTTTACAGGCTTAATGGCTAATTCTTACGATGTTCTAATAGTAGACGACATAGGCTGTCAAATACCTGTCTCTTTAACAGTTCCGGACCTTAATGGGCTTATTGCTCAAATTGATGCTCAAAATAATGTAAGTTGTTTTGCTGGTTCGGATGGTACAGTTGCAGTTGCTGCTTCTGGAAGTACAGCACCATACTCTTACTCTATTGACGGTATAACATTTGGACCGTCTAGTGTTTTCACGGGACTTTCTTCCGGAAATTACACAGTTACAGTGGAAAGTGCTCTTGGGTGTCAAGTTACTGTTCCTGTTACTATTGCTGAACCAACTGCTCTTATTGCAAATCTAGATGCCACATCAGATGCTCTCTGTGCAGGGGAAAATAATGGCTCGCTAACGGTTTCTGGCTCAGGTGCAACGCCTACTTACCAGTACTCAATTGATGGAGGAACAACTTATCAAGCGTCTGGGGATTTCGAAAATTTAACCGCAGGCAACTATACCATTACAATTGAAGATTTTAGTGGTTGTCAAGCCAGCGTCAATGGCGTGATTAACGAACCACTTTCACTAACAGGAAGTGTTGTTTCCACAACGGACGCAACTTGTGGTCAATCAAATGGCTCTGGAGAAACTGTTGGAGTAGACGGTACAGCAACCTATCAATATTCAATTGATGGAGGAGCTACTTTTCAAGCTTCAGGAATCTTTGGAATGTTGGCCCCTGGAGCATATACAATTACAATCGAAGACTTAAATAATTGCCAAACTACGGTGCCTGTCATCATTAATGACCTTACTGGATTAACTGCACAAATTGATGATCAGACCAATGTAACTTGCTTTGGTGGAAGTAATGGATCTGTTACAATTGCTGCTTCAGGGAGCACCGCTCCATACCAATACTCTATTGATGGCGGAACAACATTTGGGTCGCCAGGGAGCTACAGTGGCCTTGCTCCTGGACCTTATACCATAATTTGTGAGGACTTTAACGGTTGTCTATTTCCAGTTTCAGTTACTATTTTAGAGCCAACACCTCTTATTGGAACCCTTCTTGGAACGAATAGTGTAACTTGTTTTGGTGGCAACGACGGCAATCTTTCTGTGAACGGTTCTGGCGCAACTCCAGCTTATCAATTTTCAATTGATGGGGGTGCAACTTTTCAGCCAACTGGATCATTCTCAGGTATTTCTGCAGGCAACTACGTTATAACATTGGAAGATGCCAACCTTTGTCAATCAACCGTAAACGCTACCGTAAATGAACCAACCCAGTTAATGGGTAATATAGATGCAACCATAGACGTTTCTTGTTTTGGTGGTTCAGACGGCTCGCTAACTATCTCTGCTTCTGGGGCCATTCCTAGCTATCAGTTTTCGATTGATGGAGGCGTTACTTTCCAACCTTTAGGTACATTTAACAACTTGCCTCAGGGGTCCTATAATATAATCATAAAGGATGCAAACAACTGTGAAATAATAGTAAGTGCCACTGTAAATGAGCCAGCAATATTAGAGGCTAGTTATGTTTCTGCTACTGATGCAACTTGTGGAAATCCAAACGGATCTTTTGAAGTGACAGGCACGGGTGGAACATCCTCGTTTGATTATTCGATAGACGGAGGTGTCACTTACCAAACCTCAGGTATTTTCAGCGGCCTTCTTGCTGGAAGCTATACCGTCACAGTTAAAGACGCGAACAATTGTACTGCAACAACCACAGTCACTATCAATAATTTAGGTAGCCCAACTATAGATCAAGTTACTGAAATAAACGCTACCTGCAATGGCACTTGTGATGGACAAGTTGCGGTTAATTCAACTGGAGCAACTCAATTTAGTATTGACAATGGGGTTACTTTTCAAGCAAACAATGTATTCAGTAATATTTGTGCTGGAACATATGTCTTGGCTGTCACAAACGCAATAGGTTGCCTAGAATATTCAACAGCGACAGTTGCAGAGCCGTTGCCTTTAGCTGTTAGTGTTAATACTACAAATTTATCATGCTACAATGTTTGCACTGGAGAAATTGATATAACCGCAACTGGAGGAACTGCTGCAATACAATACAGTATTGACAACGGGGCTAGTTTTTCGCTCAGCGGAACATTTACGGGTGTTTGTGCCGGAACCCATGATATTGTCGTTAACGATGGAGGAACCTGTACATATTCAACCCAAGCTATGGTATTCGAGCCAGCTTTATTAACTGCTTCTTTTGACATTACAGATGCGACATGTGCAGGCACCTGTGATGGCTCAATAAACGCCATTCCTTTTGGTGGAACGGGCACTTATACTTACACTTGGAACCCAGCTCAAACAGGAAATAACTCAGTGGCACAAAATCTTTGCGTAGGTCCCTACTCTCTTGTAATAGAAGATGCTAATGGTTGTTCTGCTGACACAACAGTAAGTGTTGGAGGTCCTCCTGGAATAGTAATTACAGGTGTTGATGCTACCGACGTATTGTGCGATGGAGACTGTAATGGCTCGATAACAATAAATGCTACCGATGCTTCGCAATACAGTATTGACGGAAGTACATATACCTCTAGCAATGTCTTCAATGGGCTCTGTGCAGGTGGATATACAGTATACGCACAGAATTCTAATGGATGTTTTGAGGTAGAGCAAGTTAACATAGGTAGTCCAACGATAGTAACGGTAATTGCTCAATCAGATACAACAATATGCATTGGAGGTACAGCCTCTCTTAATGCTTTTAGTTCGGGCGGTGTTGGTCCTTATGAGTATTCCTGGGACAACAATATGAATACCCAAGTGATTAATGTTTCACCCTCAACATCACAAACATATTGTATTAGGGTAACAGATGCTAACGCTTGTATGAGTAACCTCTCTTGCTTAACGGTTACCGTAAACCCACCTATTAATGCAAACGCCTTAAGCGATCAAACAATTTGCCCAGAAGATTTTGCGCAAATATCTGCTTCTGCAAGCGGAGGAGATGGAGGTCCTTACAATTATCTTTGGGATCAAGGGGTTGGAACTGGTTCTAATCAATCCGTCTCACCTCCTGGAACAACCATATATAATGTAAGCGTAACAGACGGATGTGAAACCCCTGCCGGAACAGCTAGTATAACAATAACCATTCACCCCACTCCAAATATTGGGTTTAGTGGAGATATATTATCAGGGTGTATGCCAATAGATGTAAGTTTTGAAGAAATAAATATACCCGCAGGATCACAATGCCAATGGAACTTTGGTGATGGAGGTGCCAGCAATGATTGTAGCGATGTATCTCACGTTTTTACGCAGGCAGGCTGTTGGAATATCTCTTTAGCGATAACGACTCCTGAGGGTTGTGCAACTAGCTACGAGGCGGCAAACTATATATGTGTTTACGACTACCCAACGGCATCGTTTACGTTTGGCCCACAACCAGCAACTATTCTTAACCCTACTATTGATTTTGTTAATACCTCAAGTGGGGCTTCTACGTATGACTGGACGTTTGATGTTCTTGGAATTGCAGACAACGATAATGCGGAAAACCCGGCTTACACATTCCTTAGCGAACCTGGAACTTATGAAGTTTGTTTAAATGCAACCAGCAATGAAGGGTGTTCTACTGACACATGTGCCAATGTTTTAATTAATGATGAGCTGTTGCTTTATGTTCCAAACTCTTTCACTCCAAACGGAGATGGCATTAATGACGTTTTTGCACCTTTTGTTAATGGTGCAGACCCATTAAATTATGATCTTCTAATTTTTAATAGGTGGGGCGAATTAATTTTCGAAGAACAACATTCTTCAAAAGGTTGGGATGGATATCAAAACGGCGTTCTTGCTCAGGATGGCGTATATGTTTGGAAAATAAATTGCAAAGAGGTTTCTGGAGGGCAATACCATGAATACATAGGACACGTAACCTTGATGAGATAGTTTTTCTGCGTCCTTGTTAGATTAGGGTAAACTTTAAAATACCACTGAAATATTTAATGATTACCCAAAACAATTGAAAATATATTTATTTCAAAACACTCTAAATTTGTAGGTAGTCCATCTCAATGTTAATACAGAAACGGGTTATTTGTGTGAGTGAATTAAATTCTATTCACTTTAAGACAATATTTTTGAATTAGGGACTATAATATGTATTTGGTTTAACCCTACGTTGTAGTTAATTAATATTAAAAGACATAAGATTAAAATTGGAGAGCAATTATTACTCGAAATATATCCAAGGCTTACCAAAGTATATGTCTTTTGTATTGACTTTCTTAACTCTTTTCAGTTCCTTGCTTGCTTCTTTTTTGTCGTTGGTTTCAAGCGTGTAAATCAGAAACCATGAGGCTCTGGAATTACGAACAATTCTTGTTTTTAGCTTATACTCCCTAGTTAGTATCTTTTGAAAGTTTTGCGCTTCTTTCATTTCCCTTGTCGCTCCAACTACAACGTATAAGTCTCCTTCAACTATTTTATCCGAAGAGTCTTCGTTAACTTCTGGCTCTTTGGGCTTTTCTTCTTCTGCGCTAGGAGAACTTTGCTCTGGCTCTATAGTTTCTGACTCTATATTTTCTGGTTCTGTAGGCTCCTCGCTTTCTAAGCTAGGGTTATTACTCGGTTTAAACTCAAACTCCGAAATCATTTTTTCCCTATCAGCTCTTTCCTTTTCAAGCGCCTTTTTCAACTCTTCCAAACCATAGATTTTTTCTTTTAACAGTGCTTTTTGTTTCTCTAACTCTTCTTTTATTGTCAAGTTATCTTGCTCTAAGGCGTCTGTTCTCTCATATAATTCAGCATTTTGTTCCTCTAGTTTTCTAAAATTAGCATCAGAACCTCCGCCTCCAGAGCCAGATTTTCCAATTTTATATCCGATTAATATCTCGTGGGTACCACTGTTTTGAGTGCCTATTTCTTGACTTGAAATGCCATATGAATAGCCCAACAATAATTGCTTGGTGATGTTGGCTCCTATCATTGCCGAATAACCAATGTCGTGATGGTACTTTAGTGTTCCTCTAAACTTCTTCTTGTACTCAGCGGAAATGGCGCCCTCAAAAATAAATGGAGTTCCCTGCGCTCCTTTAATATATATACTCGGCATTAATCCCCATTTCCCTCCTTTCAATAGAAAATTATATTGTGCATTTGCATTAAAGTGAGGAATGTTGAGGAAAGATAAACTGTCTGAAGAAAAATTATTTTCATACCTAAACTTTGGAGACAACAAGTTGGAAATTGCAAAACCCAATTGAAGCTCGTTAAACTTATAATGAATTCCTGCTTTAGCATCAAAATTCGTTGCATTCTGATTATTATAAAACAGTTGCATCTCAGACTCATCTTCTGCAATGATGTTATTAAAAATTAACCTATTTTGAACTATCCCAGAAGATAAACCGAATCTAATTTTGTGCTTACTTGTAATGGAAACATTGTAAACATAAGAAAGATAACCCCCAGTACTTCCCAAAATATTTGTTTGGTCATTAATAACCGTAAAACCTAAAGCCATTTTGTCTCGGTTAAAATTTCCATCAATCGTAAACACTTGGGTTTCTGGTGCTCCAGTAAAACCATGCCATTGCTTGTGTACGAGTAAATGTGCAATGTTTCCATTTAATCCAGCAGCAGCAGGATTAATAAAATATTGGTTTTGCAAATAATGCTCTATGACCGGTGTTTGCTGACCTTGAGACATCAATGAGCCTAGCAATATCGTTAGTAAAAGTAGTCCTCTTTTCATCTTTGTTATTTATTTCTTAATACCGTTAATGAGCCCTTATACACTTTGTCTGAATTCGTAAATTTAATTACATAATAATATGTTCCATCCGGCAGCTGGTCCGTTCCTGATACACCTTCCCAATCATTTTGATACCCTTTCACAGAAAGCACCTCACCACCCCCATCTATCGTATACAAAAACATCTGCTCCCTCAAACGTTTCTATATTGGTAATTTTCCAGGTGTCGTTTAAACCGTTGCCATCAGGTGTTATTACGTTATAAATAAATAGTTTGAAATCCTCTATTACATTTACAACCATACTATCTATATTTTTACAGCCGTGTATATCCGTTACCTGCAAATAATAAGTGGTTGTTTCCAATGGATTTGCATCAGGATTTGAAATCGAGTTGTTGTCCAATGATTCTGTAGGTGTCCAACTGTATCCAGTAGCCCCTGGATAATAACCCTCTAATCCTACTGTAAAACCCTGACTAACACTTGTGTCTATCCCGGCATTTGGCTCCGGTAAAGGAAATACTTCGGCATACTTAGGTATTGAATCTACACACAGTTCTCCAGTTGTTGCAACTAACCAAACTTGATAAAACCCATCTGTAGCATAGTTGTGCACAGGGTCTGTAGCGATAGATATGTTGTTATCGCCAAAACTCCAAGCATAAGAAATCGTTCCTGATGCTATCTGAGTCGAGTTTACAAACATTACAGGAGATCCAACGCAAGCATCTGTAACTTCAAAATTAGGATAAGGCATAGGATTAATAATTACCGACTGCGTTAACTGAGAAACACAGCCTTCATTGGATGTTACCGTTAAGCTAACGTTATACGTTTGGTCATTTAAATAATTATGCTGCGGATCGGTTGAAGTTGAGCTTGACCCATCACCAAAATCCCATGAATATCCAGTCAAAGAAGCTGGGGAATTAGCCGTGTTAATAGAACTTGTATCATCAAAAACAGATGTTTGAAAATGACACACCGGATCAGCAATAAAACCAACCTCCGGCAAAGGGTGAACGCTTACTGCCTGGGTAATTGTATCCTTACAGTTATTGTTGGATGTTGCTATTAATTCAACATTATATATACTATCTAGACTATATAAATGGCTTGGTTGGTCAACTGTACTTGGCAAGGAGTTATCATCAAAATCCCACTCGTACGTTAAGGAGCCAGTCGTAATATTTGAGCCATTCGCAAAATTCATAGTATTTCCTAAACACACATCAGCAAATGTGAATGAAGCTGTTGGCATGTAATAGATTGAAACTAGTTTGGAAACACTACTTGAACATCCATTTGAGGTGGTAGTCGTTAATTCAACATTATAGGTATTGGGTAGTAAATATTTGTGCTTAATATCTTGAGTTGTGCCAACAGAAGCATCATCAAAGTCCCATAAAAATGTTAGGTTATTTTGACCTTCTGAAAAAACAGTAGTACTATTAAATACCGAAGAATCTATTTGACATTCATTGGTAAAAGTAAAATCCGTTTGGGGTACTTCATATATAACCACCGTGTCTTGAGTAACTCTTGTACATGTTGCAGGAAAGGTGCCAATTACCGCCTCCAATGCAACGACATATGTACCAGTATCCGCATAAGTATGCGATGGGTTAGCTAACGGAGATACTGCTCCATCGCCAAAAAACCAAGAATACTGAACAGTTGAACCTGGAGACACAGATGTATTTATAAAGGAACTTGCCGTTCCTTCACAAACACTATCACAAATAAAACTAACGTCAACTGGCTCGGTTATTTCTACCTGTTTTGTAACTGAATCGACACAACCAAACGTTGACTCAATAATTAACTCTACATCAAAGGTGCCCGCAGATGAGTAACTGTAAGAAGGAGTAGCAATATTGTCTGTTCCTATACCGTCCCCAAAATCCCAATCATAGGAAGAAACATTACTAGGAGCAATTGATGTAACTGAAAAACTCATTGGAGACCCCAAACAGACCGCTGCTTGCGTAAAGTCCACAGATGGCAATGGGTTCACCTGGACGCTTTGCGTGATTGAGCCAGTGCAGCCTCTATCCGTTTCCACCGTAAGTGACACATTATAAAACCCATCAGCAGGATAAATATAACTAGGGTCCGAGGCTATACTCCCGCTTCCATTTCCAAAGTTCCAAGAATAGTTTGTAATTGTCCCATCGGTTGAAGTCGATCCGCTACTATTAAAAACGGTATTGAAGCCCTCGCATTCTGTTGTTGATGTAAAAGCTGGTTGCGGGTTTCCATTAACAACAATTTCCTCACTTTCTGAATAAGCGAATGGACAAACACCACTCTGAACTCTCGCTCTATATTGAGTGGTTTGCGTTAAATTTGCATAGCTTAAATCTCCTGTTGTATTAACAATGTTGGTCCCTGGAGTAGTGAAATTATCGTTAGAAGATTCCCACCATAATACATCTCCGTTTTCATAAACTAAATTAACAACTCCTCCGTTTCCGCCCGCACAAACCGTATTTGCACCAATTACAAAGCCACCAACCGTAGGGCTATTCACCACTACTTCATAAGGATTTGCTTGCGTTACCTCAGGGCATGTTCCACTTTTTACGATTGACCTAAAAAAAGTAGTTTGCATTATGTTCTCAAAAGGAAGAGATGGCGTTGTGTCATTCAAAGTAGTCCAAGGGCCAAGAAGACTGTTTGACATCTCCCATCTTAGTATATCTCCATTACTACCCGTCAAAACCAAGGAGTCTTCATTGGTTCCTGAACATAAAATATTTATTGGTGTAATTGTACCTTCACTGGATGCGTCTGCTACATTTACCTGCAAACTTTCTGTTACCGGCAAGCAACCTGGCATTGCTATATCGACAGAGTATGAAGCTTGATCCGCTACAAGGACCGAGTTAATTGTGAAAGACTCAGTAGTGTAGGATAAAGCTGTTGTGTTTTTTTTCCAAGAATAAGAAGCTCCTGCAAAGATGTCAGCACTTATCTGAAATGTTTCTCCCTCGCAATAAGGACCCGTTGAAACAAGATTTACAGAGTTTGGATATTCTTCCTCCACGCCGATGACAGAAACAGGTTCCACAACAGCGTATTTTCGCGCTCGTATCCAATCTATTTGAAGACTTCCTGAAATACTTGAAGGAGGATCTTGACCGTTTTGAACGCCTACTATAACTTTTTTAGGCTCAACAAATGATGCCGTGAAATCTGATCTGGTTTCGTTGACTGCACCCGCTGGAAAAGTGATGCTTTGATTTGACTCCAAATTCCAATTAAATGACCATAAACCAACTGGGGTTAAGGGAGAGATTGCAGTAACCGTAACTAAAGGAGGTGTGAGCAACAAGTTTCCGTTACTAATTGTTGGTGGAGCTCCGGAAACTTGCTGCATTAACATGGACCCATTTTCATATGTAGATACAAAACCATCATTGTTGGAAGCATCTAAAAGCCCCATAGCCGCTATTCCACTTGAAGCAGTAATAGTATTCATTTCAACTGTTAGCGTATCCGTATAACTGGTCTTCGAAACCAATAATGCTTCCGGGTTTGCTGGATCTTGATTAAAAGTACACTTACCTCCAGACAAACTGATATTTGTATTGATTCCAAATTGATCCCATTTTAAAGCATCCACACCAGCTGCTTCAAAAGAGTCAAATAAATTAAATGTTGCATCGCCATTTGCAACTCCTGCGGCACTCGGATTACCATAATACATGTATATGGTTGTTGATCCTACAGGTAGCGTAGGCACTTTTACCCAAAAACGAGTGCTTAACTGATCATAGTCTAAAGGATCAAACCAATAGGATAAATTATTTCCTGAAGCATCTTTAAACCTAAAATCGTCGCCATTATATTTTGCTTTTCCTGCTGCTACCAAAGCAGCTGTTGGAACATCTACCGCAACCTGAAACTCGGTATAAGCATTGTTCGATGCGTCAGAGGTGATCTCAATGGCTTGGCGATAATCAAAGCCCGGATAACATGGCTGGGATTGGCCTTTGCCTAAAATTAGGCTAGCCAAAAATACAACTATAACTTTATTGATACTATTCATTTTCTATTTGTAAATTTTTATAAACTTAACTGTCTTTTGATCTCTTCCTGCCTTCACTCTTACTAAATACATTCCCGGCAATATTTTATTTAGTTCGTATTGTTTGTTTACTTCTTTGGCTACAAAACTATCCGATTCAATAAGCTGCCCCATCAGATTGAAAACATCTACCTGTATGGCGCTTGTATTTTCAAGTCTTAACTTTAATGTAAAGTTACCATTATTTGGATTTGGGTAAACTAACGCCTCCAATATTGAAGTGTAAAGTTCAGGGTTCAACGGAGGGTTCTCCAATACTTTAGCAGCAGCTCTTACCGTTACGTTTTTCTTTTTGGTAGAATTGCAAACTCCGTTGTTTACTGTCAAGGCAACCTCATAGGTTATAGAGTCAACTCCAAATGGGACATAAAATTTATGTGAAGGCATGGAGGCCGTATCAATAGGCGTATTATTTCCAAAATTCCAACTTGAAGTGTAGGGTTGCGGATAAGACAAGTTAACAAATTGAACTGTATCGGCATGTTCTATGTCGCTATCAAATAAAAACACCGAAAACAATTCTAAACTAGAGGGCAGTACCTCAATTGAATCAGTAGCAATACAGCCATATTCATTCTCGATATTCAAATAATAAGTTCCTGTATCTTGAACGAAATATGTTTCTGTAGAAGCAAGATTAGATGTAGAATTATACCAGCTATATGTAGAATTTGGAGGGGTATTGTCAGAACTTAATTCAACTGTTGAACCCTCACAATAATAAACATCATTTCCTAAATCGATGGTAAATAAAGGTAGAGAATTCACATTCACCGAGGCATTACTTAAGCAGCCTGTTGATTGATCGGCCAGTGTAACAGCATAGTTTCCTGTAGAAGCAACGGTTATAGTTGGAGTAGTTGCTCCAGTATTCCATAAAAAGTTCACTCCTCCTGGGTTCCCTGGATCAATTACTAAGGTTTGGTAGCTACATATTGCCGTATCCTGCGGCATGTTCAGTACCGGAGAATCATGTATAATTACATCTATTGAATCTCTGACAGCGCATCCTGTTGAGTCAAGCGTTACCTCCGCCCAATAGGTGTCAGAAGTATAAACAGTATCTGAAAACCCTACGTTTCCGTTTTGAGAAGACCACTCATAGCTTACACCAGAACCGGCAAATGCATTTAACACAAGAGAATCACACGATTGAGTTGACGACCCCAGAGAGAATGCAGGAATAGCAACGAAAGCAACCTCAACTGTATCACGCGAGCTACATCCTCCTGCAGTGACTTCAATCCAATAATATCCAGGCGATGTGATGTTTAAAGCAGGGTCTATTGACCCATCGTTCCATAAGTAATCCGTGCCTATTATATTTGACTCTAATGTATAAACAACTCCTTCACAAGTATCTTGCAGAGGAGCTCCTAAACTAACGGGGGTGCTAGCCACAATCGTCACATTTATAGTGTCTCTACCCTCGCATCCATTTTGATCTGTGACTTTAACAATATACTCTCCATCAACAAAAACCGAGATCTCTTGTGCTGAGGAAGCCACTATAGGAGTTGATTCAGTCCAATCATAAGAGGCTCCTGAACCATAAGAGCCCGCGTTTAGAACGGCACTGTCACATTGAGCTCCGTCATTTCCTAAATTAGGAGAAACAGGAACATTCAATAAAACGTATGTACTATCCGATAACATGCAGCCATCAGAAGTTGTGATGTTGGCAACATACAGGCCAGTAATCGTTACATTTATATCAGATGATGAAGCCCCTGTATTCCAAGAAAAACTTGAACCAGAATTACTTGATAATTCATTCGCGTCGATTATTAAACTTGTTCCGCATGTTTTGGTAGTGTCTCCAAAATTATCTACCGGCAAACTATTAACCAGAACAGAGTCCAAAAGGGTGTTTTCACAGCCATTTACTGAAGTTGCAGTCAACTCTATATCATGATATCCCGCGGTTCCAAATGTTTGGATTTCATTATTGTTTGCCGAAGTGTATGCCAAGGAGGGAATAGTCCAACCATAAGAAACAGCATTGGTTGTGGTGTTCCATATATTTACAGGAACGTCCTGACAGGTAGGCAAAACGGAAAAGCCAACCGATGGGCCGTCAAATATTGTAATTGACTGTGTTGATGTAGATGTACAATTTTGAGGCGTAGTTACCGTAAGGGTAGCTGTATAAACCCCGTTTGACAAATAAATATTTGACCCATTTTGAGTTGTTGACGTATTTCCGTCACCAAAGTCCCAACTCCAATCTGAAATAGCAGAACTACCCGCTGTTGACAAATCCGCAAATACCGCTTGCGTATTTTCGCATGTGTCATTCAAGGTAAAAATAGAAATTGGATTCTCATCAACGGTTACCGGAATAGTGTCTGTATTGACACATCCAAACATATTGGTAGCCTGCAGCGAAACGCTATAGTTTCCTGATGAAGGATAAGTATAATTTGGGTTTTCAAAAGTTGAAGTAGGCGAACCCAAACCTAAAGCAGTATTAAAATTCCAAAGAAAAGTTGTTGGAGAAAACCCAACAGTATCTGTTGAATTAACAAAATCAACAGCTTGACCTTCACACGCGGACAAGGTGGTGAAATCCGGATTAGGCAGCGGATTTACTGTTACAGGAAATGTAATTGGCGCCGAAACACAATTATTAGAACTCGCAGTTAGCGTAACGTTATACGTTCCGGCAGCAGGATATGTGAATTGGGCATCTCCGCCCGACGGAAACTGATTCGTTGTTAAGTCAACAGTTCCATCGCTAGTAAAATCCCAATTCAAATCAGTCGCATTACTACCCGAAATAGTGGTTTGATTTGTGAAGTTTACCGGTGAATTATGACATGCGGTTCCAGGTACAAAGTCTGCCACTGGAATTGGATGAACAACAATGGGAGTAGTTTCCTCACTAATGCACCCATCGACAGTTGTAACCGTTAAGGTAACATTGTAGTTTCCATATGTAGAATATACGTGATTTGTTGCAGCGCTTGGAGAAGGAGTAGTTGTTAATGTATTACCATCTCCAAAATCCCAAAAATAAGAGGAGGTAGACACAGACCCAGTAGGAGTGAAACTAACTGAAACTTGATCGCAAGATTCCAAAGGCACATCAAAATCAGGATCTGCTTGAGGAGCAGGAAGTAAATCAAATTCTTTTTTGTTAACGCACCCTCTTGCATTCTACACAAACCAAGGTATAAGAACCGGTATCAGTCACGGGAAATTCTGCCATTTGTAACCCCCGAAACTTGATTGTTACTCGGTGTTATCCAATAATAATCTCCAGCACTTCCATCGGCTAATAACGTCTCATCAGGGTTTGAAGGATCACAAAGTAAAGCCTCGCTAACATCAAATAGTGTATCCGATACATTTAAGATTTGATGAACGTAAACTTCTGGAAGAATGTCACATGAATCTTTTGCTATGGTATATGCGGAATTGTTAAATATATCAACACTGTCAGGGTCATTTGCATTGGACACAGTACCTGTACCAATAACACTACCGTCCTCTCCAATATCTCTCCACTCGGGTATAGTGGTATGATTAACATAAATGTGCATCGAGTCGGCATCTGCATACATCAATCGCTCCAATGGATTATGAAACCTTGCGGTTATATCCGCTAATTTTCCGGGTGCAGAGATACTATCAAATCGATATGTTCTTTCAACAGAGCCTGCCATTGGGCCACATTGCTGAGCTACATTGTACCGATAAATATTCGGAAAATTTGCTCCTAAATAATCTGTAGTATTAAAGTCTATGCCTATTCCTTTTAGTTGCGCAAACGAATAGGTTGCTGCATTATTCCAAGTAACGTTTTGAACCACAATTGGGTAATCTGGACCATAAATACGATTTGTGTTTGTTTCATTTATTATGCCGCTAGATGAGGATACTGGAGAATTATCTAGGTAATACATTATAAGTCTATCACCTGCTAAAAAAACATTTCCAGCCATCATGTCAAGGTCACCATTTATTTGTGTTTTTTTAAGGATGCTTAAGTTTAATCCTGACGTAAGGTTCACCTCCACATTACAAAAATTGATTTGACTGGTCCCTAAAATAGAATGACCTGTTGTTCCAAAAAACTGAAGGCTTCCTAACGTTGGCTGTGTTCCAAAAAAATTGAAATCACCAATGTTTTCTAAATCTCCATCTAATTTTATAAATCCTGCATTTTTTAAACCGATGTTGTTGTTAGTCAAGCCTGCTGTTGTGGCCTCGCAGGAAGAAATCAAATCCCCAATAATAACCATGTTACCGTTCGGGGCGACACTAAAAAATTTATCAACATGTCTCGTTTCAATTTGACTAGTCAACACATTGGAAATTAGGGTCAAAAGAAACAACCCTGTGATTTTTATATATGTAATTTTTCTTATCATATTTTCAATATTTGAAAATTATACGTTCACCCTCAACTTCTCCATTTCATTTAAAGCTTCATGATAAATGCCAAAGCGTAATAAGGCGGTCTGTTTTCATGAGAGGAGGGCGCTGTTGCAATATTCTTATCTCCAGAGTTCCCAACATGGTTGTCAACTGTTATACCAGTAGTTTCTGAACTTGTCTCATCATTACCTTCATTGTCTCCATTACCAGAATCGTCTATTCCGCCGCCGCCAAGACTATCATCCAAATCTATATCATGATTGTGACCAGGGTCGGTAATTGAATGTCCGTGATTAATAGAGTGATTGTGGTTTGGCAAAGCACATTGCGAATCCGTTAATGTAACTGTATTTGCTCCACCTTTATTCCCTGGCGAATAACCCGCTCCTGCAACTGGATCTGTTGAATTCTCCCCTCCTGATCCCACAATAAAGCGCTCTCTTAAATCGGGTGCAACTATATCACCTCCTCCTGCTAACCTACCATAGGCTTCGCCATCGCAAAGTGCCCATCCTGCAGGAATTGTGGTTCCTGACCACATAATAATTGCTCCTACCGGAATAAGTTCATGTCCGTATTGTCGGACCACACCAAATACATTTAATGAAGATGTGTCTGATGCCGACGCTCCAACTTGAACTCCTCCACCGCCTCCTTCTTGTAGTTTAAGTGTTCCTGCAGTATTAGCATTTGTCTTAACCAATATTTCATCATTATCGATAGACAAATGAGTGTCCGCATCAGACTGACCAATCAATAAAGGAGCTGAAGTGTTTGCTATATTAACATCTTTTGTTTTTAAGGCAATATGCAAGTTGCCTTGAAGACCTGAGGACAATCCAATTCCGACCCCTCCTATTGCAGAAGTAAACCCTGTTGGGTTAAAATATACATCAATTGGGTCAGGTCCAGTGAATATACTTTTCCATGGTGTTATAGCGTTAAACCAATTACCTGAACCTTTCAAGAAAAAATTTTCTTTATAGTACATCAATAAGCCTTCGGGAGCAGCAGACAACGAACCACTATTTGGATTACCTGCCGAATGAGGCATCAACAAACCTAAGCTATTGCCGTTCGTCAAATCTAATATTGCATTCGCATGCGGCAATGGTTGATCCCCTATACTTACTTGGGCGCTAGTGGGACTGATTTCAATAAATATTGAAATGCAAATCAGTAATAATATCGTTATTAATTTCATAGTTATTTATTTATAATTTCATGATATATGCTAAGGCATAATAAGGAGGTCTATTTTCATGAGAAGCTCCGCCACCTGTACTGGAAATTGTGTGATTATGATCACCTCCAGAAAAACTGAAGTTGCTACTATTATTGGACCTCCAATATTGTTGTCCACCACCCCCACTTGCATCGTGGTCTAAGCCATCTGTATCCATATTGACAATCGTATGAACATGTGAACCTCCAGGCTCTGTTGTGTGGGTGTGACTAGGTATTTGAGCCTCTGCTAAAGTTACGCTATTTTCTCCACCTATATCGGTTATCGAATACGCTCCTCCTGCTCCAACTATGAATCGATCTCTTAAATCAGGCGCAGTAATGCTGCCACTTCCATCTATTTTCTGGTGAGATAAGCCATCGCATAAGGCCCATCCAGAAGGGGCGGTAGAGCCTGTCCACATGATAATACCGCCTACAGGCACCAACGCAAAACCATGTTGTTGTATTTCTCCTGTTACATTTAACGTTGACCTATTTGTACTTGCAGTATATGGAATAATAGCAGGATCTCCGACCTGAACAGTTCCTCCGCCTTCTTGCAGCTTTAACGTCCCGGTATTATTGTTAGCACCATTTTTTACTAAAATTTCATCGTTGTCCATAGACATGTGAATACCTGCGTCAGAGTCTCCTATTAAAAAAGAGGCAGAGGTATTTACTGTGCTAACATCTTTACTGTTCAAAGCAATGTGCAAATTCGCTTTTATGGTATTAGAAATGCTTCCATCAAGGCCAATTCCTACTCCTATATATCCCGTTGGATTAAAGTATACATTACCAGGTGTTGCTCCAGTATAAATGCTTTTCCAGGGAGTTATGGAGTTAAATGTTGTACCTGAGCCTTTCAAGAAGAAGTTTTCTTTATAGTACATCAACAAGCCTTCGGGAGCAGCAGACAATGCCGGATTTAGATTTGGGTTACCTGCCGAATGGGGTAGCAACAACCCTAAGCTATTGCCGTTCGTCAAATCTAATATTGCATAACCATTAGGCGATAATTGATCTCCTATACTTACTTGGGCCTTTGTATTTAAAAGGGCAAAAAGAGAGAAAAATGCTAAAATAATAACTTTCATATTTTTATAGTTTCATAATATAGTACAAAGCGTAAAAAGGTGGTCTATTTTCTGTGTTTGAAGCTCCAGTAGATTCCGTATTAGGCACATCTATATTATGCACATGCGCGCCTTGCGTACCCGCGGTTGAAAAACTATGACTATGGCCGCCAGATGCCGTATTTTCTGATCCTAAAGGACAACCACAAGCCCTATATTTTGAGCTAGGACCTCCCGTAGTTCCAGAATGAGCATGGGCTCCTTCTGTTCCGGCCGTAGCAAATGAAATAGGGTTCACATCATGCTTGTGTGCGCTTGACACACTTCCTCCTTCCGAATTAGAACCCGGATTACCATTATATGATGAACCTGCTCCAACCACAAATTTATTTCTTAAATCTGGTGTGCCTCCAGCCCCATTGCAAAGTCTCCAATTAGTATTGGCAACACCCCCAATTACCGGATTAACTCCGCTCAATGTGCCATACCACATTATAACAGAGCCGCTAGGAACAAGATCAAATCCATTTTGCTGCACTGCTCCATATACATTAAGTGTAGATGGAGTAGATGGAGATTCTCCAACCTGAACAGTTCCTCCGCCTTCTTGTAGCTTTAACGTCCCGGTATTATTGTTAGCACTATTTTTTACTAAAATTTCATCGTTGTCCATAGACATGTGAATACCTGCGTCAGATTCTCCTATTAAAAAAGAGGCAGAGGTATTTGCGGTGCTAACATCTTTACTGTTCAAAGCAACGTGCAAATTCGCTTTTATGGTGCTAGAAATGCTTCCATCAAGGCCAATTCCTACTCCTATATATCCCGTTGGATTAAAGTATACATTACCAGGGCTTGCTCCAGTATAAATGCTTTTCCAAGGAGATATTGAGTTAAATGATGAACCTGAACCTTTCAAGAAGAAATTTTCTTTGTAGTATATCAACAGTCCTTCAGGAGCAGCAGACAATGAACCACTATTTGGGTTACTTGCCGCATGAGGCAGCAACAACCCTAAGCTATTGCCGTTAGTCAAATCCAATATTGCATCCGTATCTGGTACTGATTGATCTCCAATACTGACCTGTGCATTTGTCGTACTTGAATAAAATAAACAAGCAACAATTAAAATTGATACTGACTGATTTAGCTTCATCATCATATTTTTATTGTGGTCTTTCCAGACCTAATTATATCTCCATCTTTAGTATAGCCGCGTACCTCTATTTCAAGAGGAGCATTCAATTCTTTCTTCACCTTAAACTCAGTATAAATAGAAAGACCTGATGCAGGTCTTAGTATTCCCGAATCATCGGTAACATAAACAACATACCCTTTCATTTCATGTGTTTTTATCTCATCCCACTGTATTGTAACTTGTTTTTTCTTATTGTTATAGTTAGCTTTTGAAACCATTATGGTATCCGTAACAGGTGCTTTTGGTATTTCAATTTTAAAAGTATTCGAAGTTTCTGAAACATTACCTGTTACGTCGACTGCTTCAATGACATACAAATAAGAATCCCCTTTATCCGCGCGCCTATCGAGATAAGTCGCTGTTGCACTTGGTATCAACTTAATGTTTACTTGTTCCTTGGCTGCAGAGTCATTGAAACCTGACTTATAAAGATTATAGCCTTTCAAATCAGGATCAACATTTTTTAACCAATTAATTCTAATGTTGCCTTCTTCAAGAGAAACGTTTTTAATTACCGGCGTTAAGGGAGGGGTTACATCCGGCATTTGTGCTAAAGAATTAATCGATGGCTGACTGCGATTAAAATTGGTGTCGATTGCCACTACCCGGTAAACAAATTTATTCTTAATATTCTTCGAAAGACTTTCTATGTATTGAGTTTCCTTAATCGGAGTTGAGTTGACGTTAATATAACGATTATCTTCTGGGTTCTTGTGGTTTAAAGACTTTTGTATATAATAGCCTAGAAGGTCTGATTCTGAATTGGCTCTCCAGGAAAGTTTTATTTCTCCTGAGGTCGCTTCACTTACCAGGTTTTTCGGAGCACTAGGTGGCTCAACATCTTTAATTTCAGTAAACATAAGCCCTGATGACGCCTCATTACCTGCAATATCTACTGAAGAAACAGAAAAGTAATGCCCGCCTACGCTCATTCCAGCTAAGTCATACGATTTGCTCTCTTTTGAGATTAGCTCTGCATTTACTTTTATAAAGGAGCTATCTGGATTCTGGCCTGTATAAACATTATAACCTGCCAAATCAGCTTCGTCAATTGCCTCCCACACCACATTCACTTTTCCTATCACCGAGTTGGGCGTCAATTTCAGCCCGAAAGGCATTTGTGGAGGAACAAAGTCTTTCATTGGTGCAGCTACTTCAGCAGACATTTCCGATCTCTGATTAAAATAGTCTACTGCCTCAAACTTATATGTATAGCCTGTTTCATACACAATATTGGTATCAACAAAGAAAATAGAATTCTCATTGTATTTTTTAGCGCTTTTTGGCTGAATCGCCCTAGGGCCAATTGTTGTTATTTTTTCATATTCACCTTCTCCTATCTCTTTCCTATAAATTTCTACCCCATAGTACCTGTATAATTCAGGTTTCCAATTAAAAGTAATGTACTTCTTTTTCCTGTTCAGCGTTGGGTTTTCCGGAGGCATAGGTTTACTGTACTCAGAACACATTATTTCTTTAGACTGAGCAAGCTCTTGTTCTGTTCGCCATTGACCAATGCTATTTTATACGTATATTTTGTGCCCTTTCTGTGCGGTTTTATCATGGTACATAATTCCACTGTAACCAGCCATTTCATTGCTATAGATTGACTTAATCAGAACAAAAGCTCGAATTATACTAACTTTTAGGTCTTCGTAAGGAGATGCAATAAGAGCTGCATGCAAATCTGCTTCTTCTTTGTTTAAACCATGGCCATCAGGCAAAGATTTTCGTGGAACAATCGGCGTCGTATTCAACTTTGTCCACGATGCGCTTTCCGAACTCCGATAAACATTGAATCCTTCCGGGTGATAGAGATATTCATAAATCCATTTTAATTGTATGCCTTCTCCTGATGCAAAGTCATTGGTAACAAACAATTCCGCTTCTCCCTGCGCCTTAGCTGTTTGGGCAAACAATATAACTATGTAAAGTATCTTTTTCATTTATTTAAAAACTCGTATTAAACGACATGTCAAAGCTTGCGCTTATAATATCTAGAACGGTAACATAGCCGCTTAGACTACCCGAAACCTGTGTCTCTGTTTCTAAGAATTTGGCCAATAGCTCCCCTGAAAGACCCGCTTCAGCTAAGGTGCAGGAACCACTAACACCGACCGCCCAATAACTGGCTCTTATCGCCACGTATAGGTCTAGCCAAATCCCTGCTTCTAATAATTGAAAGTCAGGATAGAGCTCTGCTGTGGCTTTAACGCCTAACTCCGCTGATGCCTCAGCCGAGAGGCCAGCTCCAATAACACTGCTTCCGATTTCAACAGAAGCACTTGCTCTCCAACCTACAAAGACACCTAAATCAACGGTTGTAGCAGAAGAGGTCGACTCTATGCCTAACCATCCTCCACCTCCAAATCCAGAACATGTCGGATAAACCTCTATTCTTTGCTCTTCCGTACCAAGGTCCAGCTTAAATCTACTAGGAGACACATCCAATGCCATAGCACCTTCAATACAAACAGGACTATTTCCTGCAACAGCTGCATTTGCCACAAATCTGCTATTTTCGCTGTCAAAAGATAACTCTATCTGTCCTCTAATACTTCCTCCACCTTCATCAGCAATACTATTAGTGAGATGTGAAGGGCCATCCATAGCTTCTACAGTTCCTGATCCTTCCAAATACTCTGCTTCTGGTGGCACAGGTTCCGAACCGGTTATTGGTGTAATTCCCGACTCATCCTTTATAAATCCATAAACTGAGGAACCATTAATAAATCTAGTTTCTATATTTTTTTGAGCGTCGACAGTAAAAGCAACTTCACCAAAATCAGGAGACTCTACACCAACCGTAACATCTTCATTTCTTTCTCCTTCTACATAAATCGTATGTCCATATGCCGTTACATCAACTCCTGGCTTATTGCCTCCGCTTCCTCCTCTAATGCCTAATTCATAATCTCCTTGTTCATAGGTAACATAATGTGTGGGAGTAAACAAACCGATGGTTCTCTCTCCATCGGTCATTTCAATTTCCAACTCCTTACTTAGCGTTGCTGCATAGTTTCCATCCACAAATGAAAGTTTTTCATCCTGCGTTAACGCAACACTTTTAGTTCCATTTTTTAACTCCAAGAAATTATCATCTCCACCGATAATCAACTCTGTGCCATTGTCGCTGTATTTTGCACTGTTATTATTAACTTCAATAAACCTTGAATCATCAATATCAACATGTAAGTATTCCTCATCGTTAATGGCAAAGTGTTTTCCTGAATAATCAACTTCAAAACCAGAATTATTGACGAAAAATCGATCTTCGCCATCCGTTAACTCTATTGCTTGAGCTCCTTCTTCATTGAGCACTGCTATACCTCTATCACCGTCGCTCATGGACAACCCACTTGTGCCAAGCTCAAATGACCTTGTTCCATCCGAAAAGCTCAGAGACTCTCCATTGCTAAATTCAGCTTGGATATCATCATACGTAAAGCTTACTTTTTGGTCTGCTTTATCAATCGATAAGCTCTTATTAGCCCCATAAGCCATACCAAAGGCACTTTCACTTAAATAAATACTATTATCGTCTTGGCTCAAAGCAAGTTCGTCTTGAGATAAATCAATAGTTTCTGTTCCATTCGTAAAGTATAACGCCTCTGAACCCAGTCTAACTTCGTTTTCTACATATTGCAGACTTAACAAATGTTCTTCTATTTTTAATTTTTTGTCTTCAGACAAAATAATTTCCATTTCATCTGGACTTAAACTAACAGACTTACCATCCTCAGCTAAACTCATCCCCTCCGGAGAAATCGCCAAAGACCTATTTGGGTCGTTGTAGGTGATTTCTTTTTCATCCGAAATAGTAAACGACTTTTCATCGTGGGATGCCGTTAAAACACCTCCTGTATATTCCAAAGAGTTTTGAGCATCGTAAGCCAAATAGCTTCTTTCCTCACTTACTATTAATTGCTTGTCTCCTTCTGTAAAAGATAACTCCGTTGAAGAAACACTATAAGCCCTTCCTTCTTCAGAGTAGGATAACTCATCTTCTGAAATTGCAAGGGCTTTTCCATCAAAATTCACCTCCAAGCCATTTTGCGGGTGGATCTTAAAGTTTTTCCCCTCCTCATACTGAACAAATAGCTCTTTTTCTTGGTTATAGCTCATTTGTTTGTCTCCAGACTCAGCTGAAATCCCCGCACTGCTAATCGATGTACTGTTGTATCCATCTGTATAGTTCAGTCCTTCTGTTGAAGAAGCAGATACTTCATAATTATCGTAAACCAAGGAGCCTTCTGTTGGTGTTAATCGTAATTGATTTGTTGCACCTTGCTTAATCGTTAGCTCACTTCCCTCCAGTGATGCCTCGTAATCATTATATTTAACTGAGTAATTGCTTCCTTCTTTTTCAATTAAAAGATCATTTCCTGCAACATATCCTCTAATAATTCCATCTTGCAAGTCGGCAGCTTGCACATAAACCGAGTCGGCACCTTTCAATAAAGTAACGGCACTATTTCCTCCATTTATGTAGGGCCTTACTTGAACATCTCCAAATGTAAACACTTGAGACCAATTAACGTCCGGCACATTCGTATAATCATATACCTCTTCATCATCAACATAAACCTTGTTATTTTGAACAAGTAAACTATGACCTGAATAGCTAACATACTCTCGATCATTACCCAAAATAACTTTTGCTCCCATACCTTCATATTCGATTTCCTTTAAAGATCCCTGAACCGTTCCCTTTAATGAGTGATCGCCTTTCGTAAATACCGTTGTGTAGGCATCGTCTTCTTTTTGAGCCGAAATGCTGAAATTATTTGTCAAACCAAATGTGATTTTCTGGAGCGTAGGGGAGTAATCTAATTCAGACAAAATATTTCCTTTTTCAAAGCCGATACCGAATGATTCATCTGATAAAGATGCACTTCCATCCATTGTTAAATCGCCTTTTTCAAATTCAAAACCGCCACTTTCGTTATTAATGTCTCCGGTAACGGTTACGCCTAAATCTCCATGGTCAAAACTGATCGAACCTACACCGCTGGTATTTGCTGATAAACCAAATGACCCCAATGAATTCGTCAAGCCAATTCTTCCCATATTTCCAGCTATACTAGCAGATACTGTTTGCCCATTTCCATTATAATATACAGAGTCAAAGTCTGTCGATGTTCCATGTGAAAGGTATAATTCGTTACCAGCATACCCCAGCCCTAAGCCAATTTCACCTGAATATTTATAAAGACCTACACCTACGTTCCCATCATTATATCTCATGAAGCCAGTACCGTCTGACCTCCTTGTTAATGAAGCTGGCCCAGAATACATGTGTATAGAATCATCCAAAATCGCGGTAAACTCCAGGCTTGATTTCTTGATATCTATCAAGCCGGTATTTTCTGTTTTGTTTCCTTTTAAGTGAATAAAATCACCTCCATCTCCAACATAAATTTCTCCCGCTGTTTGCGGAATATTTACACCAAGCCTCGTTTCAATATTTCCTTTTTTGAACCCGACAAGTCCACTTCCGTCGTCACTTCCCTCAATAGAAAACTCGTATTCACCTGAAGATACAAAAAGAGAGGATTCCGTTTCTCCCACAACCCCTCTTACAGTATTGTTGTCAATACTAATGTCCAATTCGCCTGTCGCATCAGCAGCTCCTTTCGCGAAAATACTATTAGAGCCATCGGTCAATAATAAAGAACCGGATTTTTCTTCTAAATCAGCATTCACTTTTATTTGATTGGAGCCTTTAATCACCTCAATCATGCCTTTGTTTTGATTGTTTGACTGAACATTCAGCTCAACATCTGAAAAAGCAATATTAATATATGACGAGTCTTCCGTAACTCCTGAAGCGAGTATCTTGTCGTCAAAGGACAAGCCAATATTCCCTGTGTTGTTCGTGCGGTCTGCAGCTATCGTAAATTCAGCCGTATTGTCTTTATAGTGCACGCTTCCTGCCGTACCTTCGGTATTGCCTGAAATGCCAAACTCTTGTTCTCCATTTTTCAACAACAGACGAGCCCTGACTACTTTCTGTTAATTCCGCGAACAAGCGCTTGTCTCCGCTCACCAAATCAATATGACCCGTGTTATCCTCTAAATCCGCTCCTACATCTATTCTGGTGTCGCTCACGTCAAGTAAAAAAGTACCTCCTTTTCCATATTCTCCTGAAACATCTAAGGTAACTCCCGAAGTGTTTAGAGCAAATGAAGCGCTCTTTTCAAGCGTGTTTACGTTTGTGTTCATTGCCAAACCGTCAATCGATAGATCGAATGAACCTTCGCCAGACTCCTTGTCTCCAGAAATACTGAACTCGTTCGTGCCTGCCGCTAAGCCAAGATAAGCAGAACCAGCAGTATTAAAGCCTGTTTCAAATTTTAAATCGCTTGACAATTCCAAATTAAGGTATCCGCCATCCGTTTCAACTCCGAAATCAATCGACTTGTCTCCATATGCAAAAGCCAAAGTTCCTGTTTTATCAGCCCTATTAATTCGAGTTGCAAAAGAAACATCATCATATGTTAAATCTAAATATCCCTCATTCGTTCCTTGAATCCCTAATGATAAAGACTTACCGTCTAATCCTAATCCTACTCCAAAAGAACCTGCGGCATTGGCGTTAAAACTTAAACTTCCTGGGCCTTTGCTATAATTAAACCCTATTCCAGGTGTAGAACCTAGCTCTGCGTCAAAACCAAAAGCCAGGTCACCCTTAGCAAAATCCATAGAGCCTTTTGTTAAGCCCTCCGCTTCGATTGTTAAGTCACCGCCGCCGACACTAAAAGTTAAGCTTATTGGACCTATTGCCTCCAAAGCTTCCTCCACTATTGCTTCTCCAACGGCAGATGTCATTCCGCCTCCAGCGGTTCTTCTATTTGTGTTCAGAAATGATCCGTCACCACTCATTGAGATAGTAAAGTCTCCTGATTCTAATACTTGAATTTCTGCGCCAGCATCAACAGCAAAAAGAGTACCTCCTGTTTGATTGTCAATGATCTGCATATACAGCCCCGCGCCAAATGCCATCTCTGGATCAATTACATATTCCGTTTCGTTTTTGGACATATGGTGATAAATCTTCCCCTCCATTGCCACTAAATTGAATAATGGAGGAACTGGAATACCCAAGCCTTCTCTATCATTAAAATAAGCATCGAAATACCAAAATTTTACTCCATCTCTATCTCCAAAAATCATATTCGCCCCAACATCTATTTGCGTAGGAACCTTAAGGCTACCATTTATTCCTCCTCTAAATGATGTTCCCCATGTAGGGTCGTTATTCGACAACTTTAAGTAGCCTTCCATGTCAACAATAACATTGTTTATTGCAATAAACATTTCATAGGTTGTCAATGTTGGTTCTCCCGGGTTAATATCCTCCGGAACAGAAATAGCCGGCTCTGGCTGTGGGTTTGTGGGACTAAAATCAGGCAACACAACATCACCTCCAACTTCTTCTACACTAGATATAGCAAGTAACGGAGGTCCATCTTCACCAACTACATCTTCACCCATATCCAAAGCAGCGACATACGAAAAGACGTAGTTTCCATTAAAAAGCGAAGCGCCAACCTCGCTGACATAAGCGGCAAACCCTTTATATTCTCCTTCAACTTGAGTGTCTAAAGAGTTCGAGCCACTTTTCGATCCTATTCCTATAGTGTTGTCTCCATAAACCCTAAAATCGCTAATCCCTGAAACCAATGCGCTTATTCCTGTCAAATCAGCATCTATTTCAAGGTCTAACCTTTCATTTTCAGCAAACACAGCTCTGTTTATAGTAATGTCTACCCGATTTTCTCCACCATATGGGTTGAACACCATATCTCTTTGGGTGAGGTCTTCGTTCAAATAACCTTGAGCCAAACCATCATTAGTAACGGGAATTTCAAAGCCAAAACCATCAACTTTATCAATGACAGGAATGTTAATTTCTCCTATTATATTACTACTAGAAATTTGATTATTCTCAACATTAAAATTGCCGGTAATTTCTGTGACAAAACCATTAAACGTAATCCCTTCTTGTGTTAAAGCATATTCATAATCTAATTTTAACCCTTCGTTTTCTAGCCAAAAATCTGCATTCGTCTGGTCCTCGTGAAAATCAATTATTTCGCTAACCGAAAATTGGCCAGTAGCATCTGTTGCTCCTGGAGAAATTCGAACTTGAAACTCCGGAAAGTAAAACCCCTTCCAACCCGGGGTTCCAGATAACTTTTCAGGGGATTGCTCCTCAGACAAATCAATTATTACGCTTTTAGGCATGAAACCTATTTCGAGACCATCTGAAGGTTGAAGATAGTTTGTTGCTGAGCTTAATAAACTTGATATTTCAAAATAATGAACGGATTGTAAACTTGTAAAATTAACCAAGAAGGGGTTTCCGTCATTCGTTTTTACATCAGAATTGGAAGAAATTGAACCAGTAAAGCTCAATGAATATGTACCGTTCATAATTTGAAAACTTGACGCTTGACCAATTTCAAATTTGAAATTATTTGGCTCTAACAACTCCAATTCCATGTCCTCCAACACATTAACTTCTCCATTAATTTGAAAAGCAGAATTAATACTAAACTCAGCATTAGCCGATTTAACTTGCACAAGTTCGCCACTGCTCGTAGCGTGAGGAAATGGCCAAGAAACTTCTCCATTTGTCTGAATTCCTGAACTATTCAATGACCCGGTGGTAAACGAAAAAACAGCTACACCATTGCTAGCTATATTTGGCGTAAGTTCTACAGGTGTTAGATTAGATAGGTCAATAATTGCTTCACCATCAACTAGTGCGTAATCTCCGCCTCCTAAATCACTTACGTTAAGGTTTTCGAATTCAAATTCAACAATGTCTTCCTCGTTAGCAGAAACCTGAAGCCTTCCCACACCTGACAAGTTTTCTAGTTCACCATTTGATATCGAAACTACTTCTACCCTATTGGGCCCAGCCATAAAATGGTCCACCAAAGGCGCTGAATAAAAAGTGTATATCTCACTCTTTGCAACCTCTTGCGCTCCGGTATAGGCCGTGACTTGCCAAATATATGTTGTTCCTGGCTCAGTTGTTTGGCTTAAAGGAAACCCAGCTCCGTTTAACGAAGAAGTGGTAGGTAGGTTTTTCACGTACCAATCCGGATTTGCGTCCATCGCGTCCTCCTTTTCCTGACCCTCATTCAACTCTTTTATAACAGCCATGTAATTAAACTCCTGTCCTGGAACACCTAAATCACTAACATTCCAACCAAAAGACTTAGACTCAAACTTTCCGTATATGTGCTCATCCTCAGGGGTTGTTATAGCCAGGTTGCCATCATGTGGATATCCATAAAAAAACCAGCACCATTCACTAAAACCATTGTTTCTATAAATATCTTTTCCGTCTCCATCGACCGCTCTTACTCTATACACATATTGCTTTCCGGGAGTTAGCATTGATGTGGTATTAATACCAAAATCTATTTGGTTTTGAGTCTGATTAATAAAGTCGGACTCGTAGACTAGTAATGCATGGTTATTTGCAACAGCAAAATAAGGATCGCTACCTTCTTCTGTCACTTCATAAACCGATAATTGATAAAGGCTGTTCATTGCAACAAGCATTTGATCCGGGGATGCACTTCCAGCAATTTGCCATGAGAAATTGACAATCTGGGGATCTGAAGGAACTACGACTCCCTCACATTCAGGCTGCAATGTTACAGGCGGCGGGTCAAAAAAGATAAATGCAGGAGCGCAAGAGGGCAAAGACAGAGGCACTCCAGAAACATAATCTAAGACTTCAATACAAAAATTATAAATTCCTTCCGGGAGCTTTCCGCTTTGGTTGAGGCTTGCGGCTGTAATGCCTTCTAAATCAACATTATTAACATCTAGATATTGAGCAAATAGTGAGCCCTCTATAACTGAAGGTATACCTGAAGTTAGATTAATCGGATTCGAAGGAAGAAAGCTTTGTTTCGTTTTTATCCTAATTCCCTCACCTTCAATAGTCACTAATAATCGTACGTCCCAAGAAGGTTCATTTAAATCGTTCAAGGTAATTATTCCTTGCAGCGCATTTGATCCTATACTATAATACTCATTCACATAAACTGGATGTGGTGCGTTCATTATTGTAACGGCAGAAACCGGCAGCTGCTGACTATTTCCGAACAATGGCAGAAACAATATAAAGCCTAGTAAGTGATAAATTCTATTCATATTTTTACTCATTAAAACGCGTAGTTATATCCAAGTGAAATAGTAGTCTCTTGCGTATCTGTAGTTGCGTTGTTTTTCCCAATGGTTGAAAAAATCAAATTAAATGTGTGGTGTCGGTTTAACTTAAATGTCCCCATGCTTTTAACATTTAACACATAGCCGTTGTCCACGCCACCTAAAAATGTTTTTAAAGCCGAAGCGCTTGCTGAGGCGCTTATTTTACCGCTTAAAAACCTCTTATTCAAACCTAAAGTCGGTCCTACCGACACAATATCATATGTCTCAGTAATATTCTTTGAGGCGTTAATCGCAGAAACCACATTAAGACCCGACTTTAAATGCCCATATTGAAAACTAACACCTCCGTTATAAAGCGTTGTGTTATCTATTCCGTTGATTTTGGCATTTTGAAAATTACCTCTGATAGAGGCTGCAATTCTTCGAACATCATTTGCCTTTGCATACATGAGTTGAAGGTTTGCGTTTTTAGTAACCTGAGCATAGCGGTTTGTATCTAGCGAATTTACAATAGTCATATAACTTTGAGAATTAAAATTAGAAAAAGCACCGTTGACCATAAAATTCTCGTTTATGTTGTAGTTTGCCGACAAGGAAGATATTAATCGTAACATCTCTGACGCCTTGCTATCATCTAGGTTGTTTCGCTGAAAACCTGCACTTCCAGCCAAAGTTAACTTGTTTTTTAGCATTCTAAGCGATGTTTTTCCCTGAAGATCTTCAAAGTCATTGTTTAAATATACAGAACCCATTGTTTGGTATTCAGGATCGATTCGACGATAACCAAAACCTACCTTAAACTTCTTTTTATTGTATTCTAAATCAGCTTTTACAGCTTTTGAAAACGAACTAGAAGCATTTGCGTGGAATAATGGCCCTATATTATTTAGGTAGGAAAACCCCTCAAGAACTGTTGGGTCCAACCTAAGGTCTTTGGTAAATGCACTCCAATCTATTTCCCCTTTAAAAGAGAGCTCTTTTGAGAGTTTTTGTTTTGTTGTTAAGCCAAAAATTAAATTCTCACCGGGCTTTATTGTTGCGTCGTTTGCAAAGGATGCAATAGACGCTTGATCATCTTTGGCTCTAAAAACAACAACTCCAACATTGTTTTTTGAGGACCCTATCTCAACCATTCCTCCCAAGCCCCATCGCTCGAAACTAGGGGAGCCCACAACTTTTCCATCCGTATAGTATCCGTCTACGGCCCTAGCGAAACGTCCATAAAGCGCCTTCCCTCGTACAATTGAGTTTTTCGGAGCGATCTCAATACCTACTCCCAAAAACTGGTTTCCACTTAATGAAAAATCAGAAAACTTCAAAGACCTATAGCCTAAATGAGCTGTAATGCCCTTATACTTTGGACTGAGGCCATATTGATTAAAGGGTTGAGTAAAGTTTCTTTCTTGCTGATTCATGACAGCCGAAAAAGGAATGGAAACTTGACCAATTTTAATGTTAATATTTGCTCCTAACTGCCAAAAAAATGGATCCCTTTGAGAAAGACTTGTGTCATTAATCATGTAGGCTGTGCCGATGGATGAAAAGCCTCCGGATATTTTAACGTTCTCTTTAGCTTTTTTAAATAAAGACAAACTGTCCTGACAATAAAAAGAGGTAGATACAAATAAGAGAATTATGCTAAAATTGAACTTCATGCGTGTCAAAATAATTTATAAATATACCTTTTTCTAGTGGTTAAAAAAAACGGTTTGACGAAACTGCTTATAATAAGGTTAAATACAGTTTACAAAGCCCTCTCAAACTAACTAAATCATTTGAAAACAAGAGACCCAAAGCTCCAGGCCATTGAAAAATACTGCTTCACTTTTTGGTAGGATAAAAATTTACATCACAACGTTAATAATACGCTGCGGAACCACTATCACTTTTTTAGGGTCTTTACCGCTCAAATAATGTGCTGTTTTTTCATGTTCAAACAGTGCTTTTTCAACTTCCTCTTTTGACATTGTTACGGGTAATGATATTTTGAAACGCATTTTACCGTTAAAAGAAACGGGGTATTCAAAATCGCTTTCTATTAGGTGAACTGCTTCAAATTTTGGCCAAGATGCAACGGTTACACTGGAGGAGTTTCCTAATAAAAACCATAATTCTTCTGCAATATGCGGCGCAAATGGGGAAACCAACACTACCAAGTCTGAAAGAATTGCTTTGTTATTACATTTTTGCGAACCTAATTCGTTAACCGCAATCATTAGGGTGCTAACCACCGTATTAAACGAATAGCGCGTTATGTCTTCGGTAACTTTTTTGATTGCTTGGTGTAGTGATTTTAAGTTCTCTTTTGTTGGCTCCTGTTTGGAAATAGTAAAGCTCTCTCCCTGATGAAAAAGGCGCCATAGTTTTTTTAGAAAGTTGTTTACTCCACTAATCCCTTGAACGTCCCATGGTTTTGCCTGCTCCAAAGGACCTAAAAACATTTCATAACAGCGAAGCGTGTCTGCTCCATATTTTTCAACCAATTCATCTGGCGTTTGAACATTGTATTTCGACTTTGACATTTTTTCTATTTCGGATCCGCAAATGTACTTTCCGCCTTCTAATACAAATTCTGCATCCGCAAATTCAGGTCTCCATTTTTTAAACTCACCAACGTTCAATTCATCATTTACCACATTTGATATGTCCGCATGCAGTCGCTGGGTTTTGTGTTCTTTCCTTAAGCCAAAAGAAACAAATTTATTTTCATCTTTAACCTTGTATACGAAACTTGACCTTCCTAAAATCATTCCTTGATTAATCAACTTTTTGAAAGGTTCGTTAAAAGCAATATACCCCATGTCATACAAGAACTTTGTCCAAAAACGGGAATACAATAAGTGACCTGTTGCATGCTCTGCTCCGCCGATATATAAATCAACTTGATTCCAATAGTCTGCTTTTTCTTTACTTACAAATTCCTCCTAAGTTATTTGGGTCCATATACCGTAAAAAGTACCATGAAGAACCTGCCCACCCGGGCATAGTATTGTGTTCCATTCTATCTCCCTCAAACACATCCCATGCAGATTTTTCTGCTCTAGCTAATGGAGGCTCACCTTCCTCCGTAGGTAAGTATTTATCCACTTCAGGAAGCGTAACGGGTAGCTTTTCGTCGGAAATTAAGTAAGGGGTTTCACCTTTGTAGTATATTGGAAATGGCTCCCCCCAATATCGTTGCCGCGAGAAAATAGCATCGCGCAACCTATATAGCGTTTTACCTTTTCCAAAGCCTTTTGCTTCGATAGGCCTCAATCGCTTTTACAATACTTTGTTTGACGGGTAAGTTGTTTAAAAAGTCGGAGTTTGCTAATACAGCGTCTTTGTCTGTATAAGCCGCTTCCGAAATATCTTTCCCTTCAAATATATTTGGTATGTCTATTCCGAAGTGCTTTGCAAAATCGTAATCGCGCTGATCTCCGGCTGGAACTGCCATAACCGCTCCCGTACCATAAGAAGCCAAAACATATTCTCCAATCCAAATTTGCACTTTTTCTCCCGTAAAAGGGTGCAAAGCATACGCTCCAGTAAACTGACCTGTTATGTCTTTTACGTTTGCTTGCCTGTCTCTTTCTGTTTTGGCAGCAGCTTTGGTTTTGTATTCAGCTATTGCCGCTTTATTATCATCTGTAGTAATTTGATCAACCAATTCGTGTTCTGGGGCCAAAACCATAAATGTAACACCGAAAATTGTATCAGGTCGAGTTGTAAATACCTCGATTTTATCATCTCGTCCTTCTAAAGTAAACTGTACCGAAGCCCCTTGAGATTTTCCAATCCAATTACGCTGTTGCTCTTTTAACGAGTCGGAAAAGTCTACTTCATTCAACCCCTTCAATAACCTTTCGGCATAGGCAGAAATTCGCATGCTCCATTGGCGCATTAATTTTTGCTCAACCGGATGTCCGCCACGTTCAGAAACGCCGTCTTTAATTTCATCATTTGCTAATACTGTTCCTAATACAGGACACCAGTTTACCCAAGAGTCTGCTAAGAAGGTTAGCCGATAGTTCATCAAAATCTTACGCTGAACTGCTTCACTCCATGCATTCCAATCTTCGGCAGAAAAAGTAGCTGCCTCATCACAAACAGCATTTACGTTTGCATTTCCTTCTTTTGCAAAAACAGTCGTAAGCGTTGTCAATGTTTTCTGCTTTGTCGTGTTTTTGTTGTACCAAGAGTTAAATATTTGCTTAAAAATCCATTGCGTCCATTTATATATTCTGGACTTGAGGTACGCACTTCCCTGTCCCAATCGAAAGCAAACCCCATAATATCAAGTTGCTTTCTGTAACCGTCAATTACATTTCCTTGTTTGTCAACTCCTCCATCAATGTTTACTTTTGTGGTTACTGCTGGGTGCTGGCCTGTTTGAATTGCATATTGTTCTGCAGGCAACCCAAAAGAATCATATCCCATTGGATGCAAAACGTTAAAGCCTTCGTTCCTTTTGTAACGAGCATATATGTCTGAAGCTATATATCCAAGGGATGTCCAACATGCAGTCCTGCCCCTGAGGGATAGGGAAACATGTCTAAAACATAAAACTTCTCTTTTGAAGAATTTTCTGTTGCTTTATAGGTTTTGTTTTTGCGCCAATCTTTTTGCCATTTTTCTTCAATGGCTTTGTGGTTATATTCACTCATGCTATTTGTTTGAAGCTGCGAAAGTACGTAGTTTGGTATGTAAGGAGGAAATTTTAATTCTCCGCTTTATTTAGCAGCGTTCTTATCTATTTGGCAACAATCTTTGCTAAGGGTTTCTGGAGCATATCGCCGTCTTCTGAAACTAAATTTCCATTTACCGCAAACCTTTCAGGACCTCCTTTTGAATTTATTTGATCTATAACTCCGATGCTTTTGAATTTGAAAGCCTTATTTCGAATTACAAGAGTGCTGCCTAATAGTCCTTTTGCTTTTTCTATAAGTGTGTCTAGTTGATTTGATTTAAGGCTCATGTTCTTTTTGAATTTTAGCGCAATGTAGTTATAAAATTGTTTTTAATGAATAAAAAAAGGGAGCTCAAATTTAGCTCCCTTAAATTTTGTATATGTTTATTTATTTCGAAACAACCAATTTAGTTACAGAAACAGTATCATTTGAAACAAGAACAACCGAGTATACGCCATTTGCAATTGCATTCAATTCAATATTTGTTTTGTTTGCATTGATTCTTTGAGAATATACCCTCTTTCCGCTTAGGTCAAGGATTGACAATTCAACATTTGGGTTGTAACCATAATATTCAATTGTAAATACTCCAGTTGAGGGATTTGGATAAACAGAAAAATTATTGCAACAGCTTCAGCAATTCCTGTACAGTCAATTAGGTCAACCGTAATTGTTGTTGTTGCGTCAGCACAAACACCATTTGAAGCTGTATAAGTAAACTGATACGATCCGGCGTTTAAAGAACTTACTTGAAGGCTCGCCCCTGTTAATACTCCTGTTCCTGTATCATCGTTCCAGTTGCCGCCAATATCAATTGTTCCAGATAATCCGTCATACAAGTAAATATTTCCCCAATTACAGACTTCAAAAGGAGAAACTGGAGTTCCAGTATTCGCTGGTTGGAAGGTGCTTAACTTCAATTGAAGCAGTATCTGCGCCACAAGCGTTTGACACGATATAGTAAAAATCGTTTGATGTAAACGTCATGTCGCCGGTATTAGCCAAACTGTCGTTAAAAACAACTCCAGGGTTTGATGGATAACTCCATGTTCCAAATTGGTTGTCATTGTTTGACAGGTTGTCCCAAAGGTTTAAAGTGTCTCCAGCACAAGCACTCGCAGAGCTATCTGAACCGGCATTTAAGGATATTTCATAGACCTGCAAAGGGATCACTCCCCCTAGACTACTTGAAGACCATGGGCCAACCCAAAAGAGTATAGTGTCTCCAGGAGGTAAACCACATAGCTCAATTCCTGCTGGATGCGAACCTGAGCAACCCCATGGATTATAATCAGCGTAGCCTAATGATGTATATGCGGTAAAATCCGAGCAATCGTTCGTTTTAAAAACTTCAAGCTCATTATCAAAGCTTATATCACAAGTAGAAATAGCTACATTTCCGGAAGCAGGGGCAACAAAACTAAACCAGACCGTTTTGTTAGGTGTGTTGCCGGGTTCGCCCGGTTGAACCGTGGCTCCAACACTAGTAAACATATTAACTGAGCCGTCAACCGGCACCATAATTGCGTTGCAAGCATCGTCGTTAGAAATTGATGTATTAAAGGATATAATACTGGCTCCGCTTGAATCTCCAACGCCACATATAGATTGAACGTAAATATCGTAAAACGAGCCTGAAGTTGTTCCTGTTATTGTGTCATTTAGGCACTGTAGTTGCATAAGAAGTTCCTGTTCCTGGAGTAAATCCTTGTGGACCCCACTCAACAAACCATTCGGTTTCAATTCCGCCAGCCGACCAAGAAAAGAAAACAGAATCTGCAGAAAAGCCATCAGTGGATAAGCCGCTGACCGGTAAACAAGAAGACCCCCCAGAAATTGTAATTGAAAAGTCGGTCACAGATCCCCAAATAAATGTTCCACATGGGTCTAGTGGCAATGCTCCACCTTCTTGTTGCATTACTCTTATTCTGTGTGTTCCATCTAACGCATTCGAAGGAACGGTGAAAGTATTGGTTACTGAAGGAGAAGTAGGCGTTCCGACCCATGTTCCAATAGACTCATTTGCATCAAAGTTTTGATTTCCATTAAAATCAATCCAAACTTCTGCAGCGTTTCCATAAGAGCCACCACAAGTTCCATAAACCAAGTCAACAGAATAGGTGTTTCCTGCTATTACATCTGCTACTTGTGTCGTTTGATCCTCTAAGCCAATCACTCCTGGACAGCCCGTGTAAGATATACTGGTAGTTTCTCCAGTTAATGAAACGGAACCAATATTTGAGTCGTTGGCAGAAGACGGCCCTGCTAAAGTGCAGTACTGCGATATAATGGCCAACGGACTTGTTATAATTAGCAAAAATGATAATAAGTAATTTCTTCTCATTCAAATATGTTTTAGTTTCAACTGCACTAATATAGCAATATAACCACTATTAGCCTAATCAATAATTTTCAAAATTTTATAACAAATAGAAAAACACGCTGTTTTAGTGACCCATAGTGGTTGATTTGAGTTGGACAAAATTATGTAAGCTGCCTAAAGGCATAACCATAAGCAAATGCATTTCTTTCATCATCGGTTTATGTCTTTTGGTCGATATTTTTGTTTTTTTAGCTATTTTCCATTGGAAATAAACTATAATTGCCTATCTTAATTGGGACATAATTAAAACTTTAATCTTACATATATGAAAAATTTTACTTTTTTACTTACTACTTTACTTGTAACCACATTTGGCTGGCAGGCGAATGCGCAATTTGGTTGCGGTTCTGGAATTCCTATTGCAAATGGCTTCACTCAAATAGGCATAACCACACCTGGTGTCGGAGGCCCAGAGGACTGGAACACAAATCCGTCAGGGACATCTATCAGCTCCTCATATTGGGATGATGATGTTTATTTGTTTGAATACACCGCAGGTGTAACTAATGAAAACATTTCTATGACCATTGATTCTAGAAATAGCTGGTTTGGAATCGGAATATTCGATAATTGCACTGGAACCACATTTGATACTGAATTAGATGCAAATGGCAGCACAACATCAGGAGTACTGACGGTATCAGCGGCAATAGCTCCCGGCAACACCGTGTATATTGCTGTTGGACAATGGGGAACACCAAATGATTTAGATTTTGATGTAACTGATTTTACTGTGAATCAAGTTTCTTGTCCTGACCCCTCTCTTTTAACTGCCACGAACATCAGCGGCTCATCCGCTGATTTAGCTTGGACAGAAAATGGAACAGCTACAGTATGGGACATAGAATATGGTGTGGCCCCCTATACACCTACTGGAATACCAACAGCTTCTGGTGTTGCCAACCCTTACAATTATTCAGGCTTAACACCGAACACTACTTATGAGTTTTATGTGAGAGCTGATTGTGGAGGAACTAGCGGAACAAGTGCATGGGCTGGTCCTTATAGCTTTTTTACAGGGTATTGCACACCAAACCCTTCCAGCGTTGATAATGATGGTATTACTAATGTAACAATAGGCACCATTAATAACACGACCTACAGAGCTTGGGAATTATGGAGATTACACAGCTCAAATAACAGATGTTCAGCAATCTGTATCAGTAGATTTGTCTGTTACCGTTACTTACAATAACTACAATGTTTTCGCATGGATTGACTGGAATAATGACTTAGACTTTGATGATGCTGGAGAAACATATTATGTTGGAGAATTTGCAACCACCGGTGTTGTTTCTATTCCCGTTCCAGCTGCGGCTAGTTTAGGTAATCATAGACTAAGAATAGGTGGTGCCGATAGTGGATTAGGATCTACAATCCCCTTCTGACCCTTGTTATACTGGGTCATGGGGAGCTTTTGAGGATTACACTTTAAATGTGATTCCAGCTCCTGCATGCGTTCCTCCTTCGTCATTAACAGCGTCTAACATTACTGCTGCTTCTGCTGATTTAGCTTGGGCAGAGAATGGAACGGCTACTGTCTTGGGACAGTGGAATACGGACTCAGCTCCTTTTGCCCCTACAGGAACCCCAACTACCGCTGTCAGCCGGAACCAATCCGCTTGCTAATTATTCTGGCTTAACTGCTAATCACTTCTTACGACTTTTACGTAAGAGCTGATTTGTGGTGTAGGACTGATGGTCTAAGCGCTTGGGCTGGGCCTTACAGCTTTGTTACAACGCCTTGTAATACTGCGGCAATTACTTACACGCAAGATTTCACTACTTGGCCTATGCAGTGTTGGGATCTAACTGGTGGTAGTCAATCATGGGGTGATAACGGCTCAGGAATTGCCTTGGCAAACTTCTGGAGCTGGCCAAACCCGACTGATGCTATTATGTCTACAGAGCCAATTGACATTAGTGTTGATGCTCGCGTGCGGTTTGATTGGTCTCACCTTTACAGTGCAACATATCCGTTGGACTCATTAAGTGTTGATGTGAAGGTTTTACCCGGTGGTACTTGGACTAGTATCTGGGGGAAAGGTGGTTCAGACTTAGAATCAAATGACGGAGCAGGTAACACGACGCCTGGTTCTATGGTTACTGAAACGATTCTGCTTGACCCTGCGACCTATACAGGACAAGATGTTCAAGTCAGATTTGTCGCAACTTCAGGATATGGTCCAGATTTATTCGTGGACAATCTAATAATAGAGCCTGTGCCTGCTTGTATTGATCCAAGCGGATTAACAGCGTCTAACATTACTACTGCTTCTGCTGATTTAGGCTTGGACAGAGAATGGAACGGCAACTTCTTGGGAAGTGGAATATGACTCAACTGGTTTTGTGCAAGGAACAGGAAACTACTGTTGTTACCGGAACGAACCCACATGCTTTAACCGGGCTATCAGCTAATTATTCTTATGACTTTTACGTAAGAGCTATTTGTGGTGTAGGTGATTCTAGCGCTTGGGCTGGTCCTTACAGCTTTGTTACACCTTGTAATACTGCGGCAATTACTTACACGCAAGATTTCACTACTTGGCCTATGCAGTGTTGGGATCTTAACTGGTGGTAGTCAATCATGGAGTGATAACGGCTCAGGAATTGCCTTGGCAAACTTCTGGAGCTGGCCAAACCCGACTGATGCTATTATGTCTACAGAGCCAATTGACATTAGTGTTGATGCTCGCGTGCGTTTTGATTGGTCTCACCTTTACAGTGCAACATATCCTTTGGACTCATTAAGTGTTGATGTGAAGGTTTTACCCGGTGGTACTTGGACTAGTATCTGGGGGAAAGGTGGTTCAGACTTAGAATCAAATGACGGAGCAGGTAACACGACGCCTGGTTCTATGGTTACTGAAACGATTCTGCTTGACCCTGCGACCTATACAGGACAAGATGTTCAAGTCAGATTTGTCGCAACTTCAGGATTTGGTCCAGATTTATTCGTGGACAATCTAATAATTGAACCTGTGCCTGCTTGTATTGATCCAAGCGGATTAACAGCGTCTAACATTACTACTGCTTCTGCTGATTTAGGCTTGGACAGAGAATGGAACGGCAACTTCTTGGGAAGTGGAATATGACTCAACTGGTTTTGTGCAAGGAACAGGAAACTCTGTTGTTACTGGAACGAACCCACATGCATTAACCGGACTATCAGCTAATTATTCTTATGACTTTTACGTAAGAGCTATTTGTGGTGTAGGTGATTCTAGCGCTTGGGCTGGTCCTTACAGCTTTAACACTCCTTGTAATACTGCGGCAATTACTTACACGCAAGATTTCACTACTTGGCCTATGCAGTGTTGGGATCTAACGGGTGGTCGCTCAATCATGGGGTGATAACGGCTCAGGAATTGCCTTGGCAAACTTCTGGAGCTGGCCAAACCCGACTGATGCTATTATGTCTACAGAGCCAATTGACATTAGTGTTGATGCTCGCGTGCGGTTTGATTGGTCTCACCTTTACAGTGCAACATATCCGTTGGACTCATTAAGTGTTGATGTGAAGGTTTTACCCGGTGGTACTTGGACTAGTATCTGGGGGAAAGGTGGTTCAGACTTAGAATCAAATGACGGAGCAGGTAACACGACGCCTGGTTCTATGGTTACTGAAACGATTCTGCTTGACCCTGCGACCTATACAGGACAAGATGTTCAAGTCAGATTTGTCGCAACTTCAGGATATGGTCCAGATTTATTCGTGGACAATCTAATAATAGAGCCTGTGCCTGCTTGTATTGATCCAAGCGGATTAACAGCGTCTAACATTACCACTACTTCTGCTGATTTGGCTTGGACAGAAAATGGAACGGCAACTTCTTGGGAAGTGGAATATGACTCAACTGGTTTTGTGCAGGGAACAGGAAACTCTGTTGTTACTGGAACGAACCCACATGCATTAACCGGACTATCAGCTAATTATTCTTATGACTTTTACGTAAGAGCAATTTGTGGTGTGGGTGATTCTAGCGCTTGGGCTGGTCCTTATAGCTTTGCCACTTATGGCGATTGTTCTAGTAGCGGGGTCTATGATTATGGTAATAACGAAGACTCTACTAATGCAATTGGTTTTGTTGCCAACACCCCTGGAGATTACATTACTTTAACATTTACTGGCGGAATCAACTGAAGCTGGATATGACTATTGGTTCATTAACGATGCCGCGGATGGTTCAGGAACAACGATTGCAACAGGTGACTGGTCCAGATTACTGGAGCTTACGAATCAACCACTGGAGAAATTTCTTTTTTCGTTAATTCTGATGGCTCTTGGTCTCCGGTTGGCGGTGGCGGAACACCGGGAACTACCTGGGATACTTTTGTAGTACGACTTGTCGTGTGCACCCTCCATGCTGCGGGTCTTACGGTTGATTTAGGCGCAGACACTACATTGTGTTCAGGACAAGATTCAGTAATGCTGGATGCTGGTGCTGGACCATACACTTACGAATGGTCTACCTTGGAGACAACGCAGACAATTGTGGTTAGCAGCTCAACTGTTGGAACTGTGGAGTACAGTGTTCTGATTACTGACACGATTTCAATGTGTCAAGCAATAGATACGGTTAGTGTTACATTCGATGATTGTTCTAATATTTCTGAACTGACTGGATCTAATGTTAGTGTTTACCCTAATCCGAGTAACGGGAATTTCATTATCTCTTTAAGCAATATCAGCGAGCAGGTTTCTGTGCAAGTTGTTGATATGCAAGGAAGATTGATTTATTCTCAAATGGAAGGGCTTAAAGTTGGAAAAGAGAATGTTATTTCTCTTGACAACGTTGAGAGAGGTGTTTACCTTATCTCTGTTTCTTCAGACAAAGGAAGGTATACCCAATCCATTGTTATTCAGTAAAATTTAACATCTTAAATCAAAAAGCCCGATTTGCATTTGCAAATCGGGCTTTTTTGTTAAGCATAAGATTCTATTCTTATTTGATAGCAATTTTTTTCGCAAGCTTGCTCTCCTTGCTTATTGGAATTGAAATGGAAAGTATACCGTCTTTATAGTCACCTACTATTTTTTTCTCTTCCACGTTTTTTGGTAGGTTAAATGTTCTCTGGAATTTACCGTAAATAAATTCTCTTCTTACATATTTACCTGCATCTTCGTTTTCCACTAGTTCTTTTTCGTTAGAAATAGATAGCTTATTGTTTTCCAACTCTATATTTAAATCCTCCTTTTTCATTCCAGGAACAGCCAGTTCGATAACAAAACCTGTTTCATGTTCTTTGACATTTACGGCAGGTATAGTGTGCTTATTATAATTTGTATCCAACTTATCTGTATTGGTGAAAAAATCATCGAATAACGAATTGATACTTGGTCTGTGGTTAAATTTTACTATTGACATAATTTTTTGTTTTTGATTTCTAATTAAATTTCGAAATCACTAGTTCAAACTATATGCCGTTGCATTTTATTTTAAAAAGACTGTCTTTTTGTCTGTTTTTAGTCGTTTTGGCTTTCAGATACTGTCAATATTTCCGAAATTAGCTTTGTTTTTAGTTTTTGATAAAAACACCACTCTTTCCGTTGACTGATATGATGTATGTTCCTTTGGTGAATTTAGACACGTTGATTGCATTAGTGTCAGCACTTATTTGTTTAGATAAAATTTGCTTTCCAACAGAGTCGGTAATTGTAATAAATCCGTTTTCTTCAATAAATAATATTTCATTTGAAGGGTTCGGATAAAACTTAACCTTATTAATAGCTCTCTCCTCTATACTTAAACTTGCTGGGCAATAATTGCCATCTGGAGCATTTTGAGGCAACTTATAGGCTGGGTTAGTAATCAAAGCATAGCCTAATACATCGGTGGATTGAAGTAACGCCGGCGAACATGGCTCCCACTCATTGGCAATGCCATTGCAAGTAGGGGTGTCGTTTAATATACCCATATTAGTGACTATCATCCAATATAAGTATTCAATTGCCATACACCCATAATCGCATGTTGCATCGTCATAGTGATACCAGGCAGAACTTGGGTAAGGGTTTGGAATACTTAAGAACTGACCTCCTCTTGCAACATCCATTGCAACCGATAAAAGAGAGGAATTAGGAGAGAAGTCAAATGCAGCCGGATAGATATTTGCATGGCCAACACCATTAATGGTGTGCAAAACCTCTTCTACTGTAGCGTCTGAACCCCAATAACCTGGAGCAGTTGGATCCATTTCTGATTTCCACAATACCGCTGACACGCCGCTCCCATTGTAATTATTAAAAAAGGCAAGCATAGCCGCGTTTTCATCCGCGGCAAACACAGGCATCATGGCTTCATTTGCAACAAGCTCCGCAAGCAAAGCTGGGTCATCAACAACACCGTCCTCATCGTTATCAATTAACTCTGCCCAGATTGCTGCGGCATGCAATACTTTTTCATCTGGAACGGTACTCTCTGCGTACACAGAGCAACCAAACACATCAACATATTTCGTAAACGAACTTAATGCAGGGTCGGACGAATTGGGGTTAGAGACAACCGTGAAACAAACGTTGTTTTGCGCGCTAGTTGTTGCAATTAATAATCCTAGAGCTACTAGGCTTGATAATTTTTTCATGTGGACAAATGTTTTGTGTGGCCTATGCAAATTAACGAAGGTATTTTTATTATCGTATGAGCATTAGGTAATTAGTTTTTTATCAGTCTTTTAATTTGTTGTTTTTCACCATTACTAATTTTTATAAAATAAATTCCACATTCCATTTCTCCCAAATCAACTTGAGTTTTTACTATATGTTCGCTACCTGAAATTAGATCGCTAGATATTTCCCGACCAGTAGCGTCTAGCACCGTTATGCTCATGCTTTTTCCAAAACCCTCTATTTCTATATTAAAAATTGTTTCGCTGGGGTTTGGAAAAATTTCAACCGAAGTATAGCTCTCAATTTCTTCTTCGCTTAAAGTATATCCAACCGTAAAGTAATGTGTAATATGCGTTCCAAAATCAGAGTCGAATTGGTCTAATTGAGGTCCACCAAGCATTTTGGTTTTTATCGATCCATTACCATCACTATTTGCAAAAAAGCCTAAACCATCGCCGTCGGAGTCTAAAAACTCCATTTTGTAGCATCCAGAAGGCAAGCTTAACGTGTCTTTATATTGAGTCGAATTTGCAAAGTTAGTTCTTGAAAAAACCACATTTCCATTTTCATCATAAACGTATAGCTCATTTTCACTTGCCGCATTATTTGTGATTGTCCAAATATAAAAATCGGAAGGATATGTTTTTGGAGCTTCAAACTCCACGCTATAAATGTTGTCATAATCGTAATCGTCAGAAGTTCCGTTTGTGCTTACAATATCAATATTAAACCACTTGCAGTCTTGCGCTTCAAACCAAAACTCTTGACCCGATATGGGTAGCTCAACCTCTTCTGTTTCTCCAAAAGCCAAATTCCCAGTCCAATTGAAAGACTCGTGACCTCCGTTGCAAACCCAAAACTCTATCGTTGCACTCGTTAAATTAGCGCTTCCATTGTTTTTAATTACAATTTTAGGGTTATCGCAAATCGGATTTACTCTATTGTGATATTCCCAAATGTTGGGAGAAATCACATCATGAACAGTCGCATTATTTAAAAAATTAATGTCACCATAAGAAACAAGCTGAACAGTGGTTCGGTAATTTCCTTCCATTCCTCCGGCATCATATTCCATTCCATAATCAATCGAAGCAACTCCTCCGGGCGTGATGTAAGGTGTAATGTCATGGTTGTATGTATCGCCAAATGTTCCTGGACACCAACCGGCCCTGTCATAAATCCATGTTCCTCCTTGGGAAATAACCGGATTATCGGCACATGTTTTCCAGTTTAACCACTGAAATTGTTGTGACCCATTAATGCTTAAATCGTGTAATTTAGGACAAAATTCTGCGCAATTCTCAAAGCCTCCAAACCAGTGTCCTGTGGTTCTGGTCTTCACCGTATATTGAGTTGCTAAAGAATTTAATTGGACATCAACCGCTGGCATAGAAATGTCGTTAGCTATATTTGAATGCTGATAATCCCCTAGCCATATGGTTTCAAAATCAATAACATCCCTAGGCGGAGTTCCATGTATCATTACAAATTTAACATCTATCAGCTCTTGTTGGTTTCCTGCAGAAAACTCAACAGTATCATGAAACAAAGGCATATAGTCAGTTACATCATAAACCCACCTGAACCCATTCGGGCCAAGACTTAGCCCTATTCCATAAGGAGTAACATAGTTTTGAATTTGATGAGTGGTTTGATTGTATGTGTTTACAAAATAACCATCGTAAGAAATGTAGTTTGAATCTATAACAAAGCCATTATTCTCATAGGTGTATGAATACCCCGGTAACCACCCATAAGCAGTGTCAACCGCAGAAGAGGATATTCCAGTGATATTCATGTCAACCGAAGTCGTAGTTTCGACAATAGAAACTTGGTGGTGTTCTATAGAGTCAATGACTAAAATAGAGTCAAGGTGAGATGTGTAGTTTCCTTGTATAAAAGTGATATTTGGACGGTTTGTAGATTGTAAAACATTAGAACTTACCTCACACCCACCTTGCTGGCGCCAAGAAGGAAGCCCCATTAATTGAGCGTCATGTCCATTAATACTATAATCCACCGCTACAGACCCTCCTAAATCATTGAAATTATAAGCCGCCTGCAGGTTGGCTATATTTGGGTGGGTTGCATCTATAGATTTATTCATCCAACCTTGAATCGTTGTTTGGTCAAGCGCAGCATTCCAAACCCTAAATTCATCGATATAGCCATCATATCTTCCTGAGTAGTCATTTTGTGCAGGCCCTCCGATTTTAAACTTTTCTATTCCTGCCATTGTTTTGGTTTTTCCTGTTCCAGACATAAAAATAGCGCCGTTTAAGTAAGCTGTCATGTTTCCTGTGGCTGCGTTCTTTGTAAGCGCCCAATGATTCCATTGACTCGCAAAATCAATTGTATTTGCCGCTTGATCAATTCTGTCATAGGAATTAGTTGAGCTATTCCCTGCGTCCCAATAAACCCTGCTATTGCTCCAGGGAAGGTGAGAGTTAACGACTCGATAGCCATTAGCATCTTTTCCCTCAAAAATATACGAATTCATCGGCATTACATTTGGGTCACCATAACACCAGAATGAAACCGTAATTTGATCGGAAATAGTTGAAAAGACTGCCGAAGGAACCTCGACGTAATCTCCACTTCCAAAGTCCAAATAACCATTTTCAGAAGCTGTTATTCCAGCATTAAATCCAGCTGCATCGCCAGTAATTGAAAAGTCGCTTCCGGCAGATGTATTGTCAAAACAAAACTCTACAGCTATATTGGAAGTACCATCCCATACAAACGGCGTGTGAAAGTTAAAATTCGAAGTTCCAACCGAAGTTATATTTGTGTTAATATTATATACTTCTTGCAGGTTTGCTTCATAAGATGCAGGCGTTAGTTCATTAAGCGTAGTATGTTTTAAGCTTATCTTGAGGTTGTTGATGTTTGATCCTAAAGCTGTTACTTCAAGAGCAAGCTTATCAATAGAGCCCGCAACAATTCCTGCGGTAGTTAGTTCACTAGCAGTAAATATATATTGGGACTTTCCGGTTCTGTTAGCAGTATTCAGCACCTCAGTTAACGAAGCTGCCCCTACACCAACTACTCCACTTGTTTCAGATGTTGTTACATCATATACGGGAAAGTATTGGTATGACTGATTGTAGTCATAAATTGGATTGCTAACATAAAAGATTGTATCAGGGTTTGTGTTCCCTAAATAATAATAGGGTGATCCAATATTTTCGTGCTGGTATAAATTTGTATAGGTTGTATAATCCCATTCTCCACAGGCGTAGCCATCTTGAGTGGTTGCAGCATCACATTTAAGTGTGTAATACATTAATATTTTAGAATACGTGTTTGTATCACTAGGAAAAACGTACCACCCTCTTCTTTTGGTAATATCGGAAAACTCAAGGGTTTGGACGACTGTGGTATCTCCTATATTTTGGGCATTAACGCAAGGTGCCATTGTGGCTATAAAAAGTAGGTTGATTAAAATTGTCTTTTTCATATCTGCATGATTCGGGTTATTTAGCACTAAGATAATGGTAACTGTCTTAAAAAAACGGCTGATTATCCCAAAGGTTTGAATTCCTACCTTAAAGGCTTATCAACTAGTTTCAAAAACTTCACTTTTTCTGACCTTCCAAAACAAGCACAAACTCTCCTTTCGGAGCCTTTTCTTGGAAATGAAGCAAAGCCTCAGATAGTGTTCCTCGGATGTTTTCCTCATAGATTTTTGTTAGTTCTCTTGTTACTGAACACTTTCGATCCGGTCCAAAAACCTCAACAAATTGCTCAAGAGCCTTAACAACTCTATACGGAGACTCATAAAAAACCATGGTTCGTGGCTCATCTTTCAGTGCTTCTAGTCGTTTTATTCTTCCCTTTTTATGAGGTAAAAAGCCTTCAAACAAGAACCGGTCACACGGAAGGCCAGAGTTTACTAAAGCAGGCACAAAAGCCGTCGCGCCAGGCAAAGTTTCAACATCAACAGCATTTTCAATGCAAGCTCTTACCAACAAGAAGCCCGGGTCCGAAATCGAAGGAGTGCCAGCATCACTTACCAAGGCAAAAACATTTTCTGTAGAAGAAAGGTCGCCCACTAATTGCTCCACAATTTTGTGTTCGTTATGCAAATGAAAGGAGCGTTGCGGCGTCTTTATGTTAAGATGTTTCAATAATTTTCCGCTTGTACGGGTGTCTTCAGCTAAAATTAAATTCGCTTCTTTTAAGGCGCGAATAGCACGAAGAGTTATATCTTCTAAATTCCCAATAGGGGTTGGCACAACAATTAGTTTTCCCATTTTAAGATCTCGTTAGCACAATGTAGTCCTGTAATATAGTTTTTAAAAACGTGACTTTGTTATTTGGAATAGTTGTAATATTAAGCTTTTCACTAACTATTTTAGTTAGTTCCGTGATTAACTTTTTGTGTTGTTTGTTTGGGCGGCTTCTAAATCTATCAATTGAATTTTTGACTAACAACATATCTTCATCCGACAACTGCACTACTTGCGGATATTTTGTCTCATAATTCTCTTTGTTTTTTATTGTTAAAATATCTTTTATGCTGTATTGTGAAGTGGACTTAAGTTTTATGACACATGTGTTTGCAATAACATCTCCTAGGCGTTGCATTTTATCTGATGATGAAGCCGACAAAGCCGCGATTGACCCAACAGAAAACAAAATATCTATTAACCTAAAAGACCACCTTAAAAACAGTTCACCCATTGAAGGGGTGCCGCCTGAAACTTTTACAACCCTAATTCCAAGTGCTATTTTACCTATAGATTGTCCTCCAAAAAAAGCCTCCATAATAAAAGAATAAAAAAAGACAGGAAGCATAAACAAAGTAAAAGCTGTATAAATCACTTCACCCGAATCAAGCAATTTATTTGTGGCAAAGCCTGCAGCTAATGTGGTGAACAGAGTTGTACATATTGTGATGTAAAAAAACAATATTACTAGGTCCAATAGTAAAGCCAAAGCCCTACTTGATATTGGAGCTAGTTGATACTGAATGATAACGTTATGTGCAGTTACTATCTCTGTGGTTTTCATTTCTGAAGCTAAATATAGGAAGGAATACTTCTTAAAATAAAAAAAATGGGTTTTATCTATTTTCTTTAACTCTTCTTTTCTCAATTTGAGAAGTCAATTTTAACCCTTACATTTAGGAGTTATTTAACACAAAACTCCTGAGTAAAGCTCCATGAAGGAAACAGCTTTTATTAATCAGAATAAAAAAAAGTGGGCGAAATTCGAACGAATGTCCAAACAAAACCAGAGCGATCCGGATGAGCTGAGCGATTTGTTTATTGAAATAACAGATGATTTGGCTTATGCTAGAACTCATTATTCCAAAAGGTCTGTAAAAGTTTATTTAAACTCGCTTGCGCAAAAATCATTTCAAGGGATTTATAAAAAAAACCGTACGTCTTTTAGTGTTTTTTTTCAGTTTTGGACAACCAGCCTTCCATTAGAAATGTTTAGAATCCGCAAGGCATTGCTTGCATCATTTATCGTTTTTTTTATCGGAATGCTGATAGGCATGGTTTCTACAATGGATGACCCCGATTTCTTGGGAGCAGTAATAGGTTACGAATATGTTCATATGACCGAGCAAAACATTGCCAACGGAGAACCAATGAGTGTATACGGAAACAACGGAGGTGAAATGTATTCTTTTATTTCTATTGCTCAAAACAATTTAAGGGTAACTCTTATGGCTTTTGTTTTGGGAATATTTTTTTCTGTGGGTTCTGCTGTGTATATGTTTTTTAATGGAATAATGGTTGGTGCTTTTCAATGGTTTTTTAAAGTAAGGGGTCTTTTGCTAACCTCTTTTTTAACTATTTGGGTACATGGCGCTTTCGAAATATCTGGGATAATAATTGCTGGCGCTGCGGGTATTACTCTTGGGAATGGTTTTATGTTTCCAGGAACATTAACCCGAATGCAATCTTTATCGATTGCTGCAAAAAGAGGAGTGAAAGTGATTATTGGGTTATTCCCTGTCATTCTTTTTGCTGCTTTTATTGAGGGGTTCGCTTCGCGGCACACTGAGTGGCCAGACGCAATAAAGGGAGGAATCATCTTTTTAAGTTTTACTATTATGGTTTTCTATTTTGTTCTGTACCCTTATATTGTGGCTAAAAAGCACCATTTCAATGAGAATGTATCTGAAAAACCAACTTTTGTTGAAAAGAAACCTTTTGAGTTATATAAAGTCCGTAATGTTGGCGGAATTTTTACAGATACGTTTGTCTTTTATAGAAAGTTTTTTCACTACTTCTCCAAAGTTTATTCATTCATTTTTCCTGCAACCATAACATATATTGTTTGGTTTTTTTATCAGTATCCTTATGGAGGTACAATTAATGACTGGTACGAAAATATGTCCATTGCTTTTGGTATTGGCAACAGTGCTTTTCGTTGGGAAACTTTTAGTGTGCTTACTTTTCTTTTTTCTTTAAACGTCACAAGCGTCTTTTTTGCTTTTACAATAGCAAAAGGACAAGAAAAACCTAATAACCTTACAAAAGCTTTTTTAACATATATGTTAAAAAATGTTTGGAGGGTTGTTCCAATAGTTGGAGCAGCTCTGTTGTTAATGCAGGTCAATATTTGGATAATTTTTTTAGCCTGTTTTCTAATGCCATTTGCTCTATCTTTAAGTTTTCCTGGAGCTTTTGAAAACAGAAGGTTGTTTATGGGGATTGGACGCGGCCTTTTAATTGGAAAAAGGGGGTGGACTGCAGGCCTGGGTGTCTTTTTTATATTCTTGTTTATTCTGGGATTAATTTTCTTTTTTGCTTTTGGACCTGTGCAGGATTTAATAAAAATGGTTTTGAATTGGTTCCTAATTTCAACAACGGATGACTATTTTCTAATAATGAACATTGTCGAAGCTTGTCTTTACATGTTAATAGCTCATTTCATAGTTCCTATTTTTTTTATTGCATTTAACGTGCTTTACCTAAGCACGGTTGAGAAGGAAGAGGCTTATGGTTTGTTTGAAAAGCTAAAGCGTTTTGGGAAGGGAAGTAAAATACACGAAGATGAAGAAGTTTTTTAAAAGATGAGGCGGTTTATTATACATAACATTCTCCTTTCAGTATTGAGCTGTCTTACACAAGTCTCTGCACAAGAACCTTCTGCGCAAAACAATTATGTAAATTCTGCACAAGAAAAATATAGTTTTAATAAAAAGAAGTGGAGTAGCCTAAAGGATCGTGTCATTAACGAGTCTGGAGGAGCTTATAGCTCATATAACGGAGGGGTTGAAGGCAGTTATTATAATTACGACAACGAAGATAACGAAGGGAAGTATAGCGAGTACAAAAATGACGACGACCAATACGCTTATGAGGAGGATCAGGCTTATTCTGAGGGGGGTGGGTTAGAAGACAAAGGCGATGGAGGGGCAAATTATCACCCAGAAGAGGACAATGCGGAATACGGGCAACAAGGTTATCATCCTAAAGAAAAAAAGTTTAAGCGGACCAATCGAAACAATACTAGTATTTCGCCTGGAGGCGACATGGGGTTTCTTCAATATGTCTCATTTGGGATATTAGCAATTTTACTTAGCTTCCTGATTTATCAGCTGTTTGTTAAAGCGTCTTTTGACGACAAGGGGTCGAAAATTGTTGATGATTTTGAAGAACTAGCTCCAACTCAAATACCAAAATCGGAATTGGAGCTTCTGATAGAAAAAGCGCTAGCTAACGATGATTTTAGAGGAGCAATTAGACTCTATTTTATTTTTATTATTAAAGGCTTGAGTGAGAAAGGGTGGATAAGGTGGGAAAAGAAAAAAACCAACTTTTCATACTTAATCGAAATGAGAGGTAAGCCTCAATACGAATCGTTTAATGACGTTGTGTCGATCTATGAATTGGTTTGGTATGGAAATTACAGTGTACAAAAAGAAGATTTTAATTCTTTAGAGCCGAGGTTTAAAAGTTTGTTAAACAATTTAAATTCTGGAAGTAAGTAGTTGTGGGGTTGTCTAAAAAATATTTGATTTTAGGAGGTGCATTAGCAGTGGTGTTGGTGTTGGTTTATTTCTTAGGAGGGGGCTATCAATCAAATTTAAGTATAAAAAAGAGTTTTGAGCGTTCTCAGGCTGATTCCTTGACAATAAAAAAGCCCATTAATCCAGCGGGAACTTTTTTACTGTATCACTTATTAAAAAACCACAAAAACACCGCTTCTCTTCAAAAAATACAAACCACTCAAGACGTCTCTCTTTCGGAATTGCTGCCAAAAGAACGAAAAAATGACTGCAACAACATATACTTTACTATTGCAGAAGACGTGAATTTAAGCGAAAGCGATAGTGATTGGTTGTTAAAGTTTGTTGAAGCAGGAAATTGCGCGTTTATAGCGTGTGAAAGCTTGTCAAATAAGGTTCGAACTGCTATTTCGGATAACTCCTATTTTAGATTTAACTCGTATTATGACACTTCTTTTGTGTTAAACTTTTGTCACCCCAAACTCTTACAAGAAACCCCTATTGAAATCAAAAATTCGGAACTAAATAGTCACAGTCTCCCAAGATATAAAAACTGGAAGTATTTTCTAGACACTGATTTGGGAGGAGAGTTTGTGCGAATAGCGTATAACAGTAATAAGGATTACCCTATATGTATCCGTTTACAATATGGTAAAGGTTTTTTTATTATTCACTCAACACCTTCTGCTTTTTCGAATTACAACATGTTTAACACAGGGGGTAAATACCACACTGAAGCGGTTTTTTCCCATTTGCCAAAAGGAAATATATATTGGCACCATGACTTTGGAAAATATTCGCCTTATAGGGGTGTTCCGCAGCCGACATATTCTAAGCAGGGTAGTTCGAATGAAGTAAACTATCCAAAATCAAGCCCTTTACAATATATAATGAGGGTACCCGCCTTGTTTACTGCTCTAATCTTGTTAATTGTTGGGGTTTTATTGTATATGATATTTCAAAGTAAAAGAAGGCAGCGAATCATTCCAGCCATAGAATCTAATGAAAACTCGAGCGTAGAGTTTGTACAAACAGTAAGTAGATTATACTTTCAGCAAAAAAGACACGACAAATTAATTAAGCACAAGGAATTAATTTTCTTATCTTTTTTACGACAACACTACTATATTTCTTCTCCAAAAACTACACCTGGTTTTATTACTAAAGTTGCTCAAAAGTCTGGCGTCGGAGAAAAACATGTAAAAGATATTTTCACTACTCTTAAGAAAGGAAAGGAGAATAAGAATATTTCGGAAAGCGAACTAATAAGCCTATATAATAAACTTGAGTATTTTTATAAAAATTGCCACTAAACAAATAACTATGGAAGACAATAATAGCAAGCCTGAAAAAGATGAAAGCGCATTCGAAGACCCTATAAACAAGGCTTTAAGTGCCTCCGAAACCCCTTTAAGTTCTATGCCTCCTGTTCGACCGAGCGAGTTTGGTTCACCAAGAGTTGATTTATCCTTGTTAAACTCCAAGGTTGGGGCGGCTAGAATAGAAATTGGAAAGTATCTTATTGGGCAACATGAGATGGTTGATTTGCTATTAATTGGCTTGTTTTGCGGAGGACATGTTTTGCTAGAAGGTGTTCCTGGTGTTGCAAAAACGCTAACCGCAAAAGTTTTATCCAAAACACTATCGGTTGATTTTTCTAGAATCCAGTTTACTCCAGATTTAATGCCTTCTGACATTATAGGAACATCAGTGTATAATTTAAAGTCAGGCGAGTTTATTTTCAAAAAGGGTCCCGTTTTCACGAATATCGTGCTTATAGATGAAATTAATAGAGCTCCTGCAAAAACTCAATCAGCATTATTCGAGGTAATGGAAGAAAGGCAGATTACCTATGACGGAGTGCAGTACGATCTTGATTTTCCATTTTTAGTGATCGCAACACAAAATCCAATTGAACAGGAGGGGACGTACAGGCTTCCTGAAGCTCAATTAGATCGATTTCTTTTCAAGGTTAACCTTCATTACCCAACCTTAGAAGAGGAAAAAGAAATACTAGTCCGATATCGAAAAAAGCACGAAACAAACATAGAAAACGTTCAGGGTTTGTTTTCAAAAAGTGATTTGAGCGCGATACAAAACACTATAGAACAGGTTACACTAGACGACTCTTTAGTGGGGTATATTGCAAATATTACCCATGAAACAAGGTCCCATGGCAAGCTCTACTTGGGTGGGTCCCCTCGGGCATCCCTCTCTATGATGAAAACTTCAAAAGCTATAGCTGCTATGAAGGGAAGGGATTTTGTTATTCCAGATGACGTGCAGTATGTGGCTTTTCACGTATTAAACCATAGAATCATTTTAACCCCTGAAGCCGAAATGGAGGGAATGGACGCATCAATAATTATTCAAGAAATAATTCAAAAGGTAGAAGTCCCAAGATAGCTCAGCCATGATTACCTTTTTTAAACAGTTATATATACGCAACAACTTCTTCCTTTATTGGGTGATTGTGGTTGCCCTATTTTGTGTGGGTTTTGGAGTGCCATTTGTGTATCCAATTGCACAGGTTGCTTTTATTGCGTTAATGGCAATAACAATGCTCGATTTGTTTATTCTTTTCTTTAGTAGGTCAAAGATTAAGGCAATTAGGTTAGTGAACACACAACTTTCTTTAGGGGATAAAAATACTGTTCGAATAAAAGTAAGTAGCACTTATAAAATACCTGTTAGTTTGAGGATAATAGACGAGTTGCCTTACCAATTGCAAGTTAGGGGTTTTGAGGAATGGCTGTTTTTAGGCCCTGGGGAATCCAAAGAGATTGTTTACTTAATTCAACCCAACCTAAGGGGGGTGTATTTGTTTCAAGACATTAACATATATGTCTCCACTGTTTTGAGGATTATTGAAAGAGGAATTACAATAAAAGCGAAACAAGAGGTTGCTGTTTACCCTTCTATATTGCAAATGAAGAAATATGAGCTACAAGTATTTTCTAAAACAGCCATTTTCCAAGGTATTAAAAAGATTAGGAGAGCTGGAAACAACAATGAGTTTGAACAAATAAAAACATATGTGCAAGGTGATGATATTAGGTCCGTTAACTGGAAGGCTACAAGTAGAAAAGGAGAATTGATGGTAAACCAATATCAAGACGAACGTTCTCAACAAGTATATTGTGTAATTGACAAAAGCAGGTCTATGCGCATGCCTTTCGATAGTTTAACGTTGTTAGATCACTCTATTAATTGTGCTTTATCGCTCTCAAATATTATATTAAAAAAAAACGATAAGGTGGGGGTGGTAACTTTTTCTAATAAGCTCGGATCTAGGTTGCCAGCAGAAAACACCTCAACACAACTAAGGAGAATAATGGGATTGCTTTATCGGCAAAAAACGCAATTCATGGAGTCTAATTATGAGCGTTTATATTTTGGCCTCAGAAACACCATTAAAGGGCGAAGCATGGTATTGCTTTTTACAAACTTTGAAAGTATGTATGCCTTAAAAAGAAACCTGGCTCTATTGCGAAGAATTAATCAACAACACTTATTGGTCGTTGTTTTTTTTGAAAACTCTGAATTAACGAAGGCTGCAAAAATGGAAAGTAACCATGTAAAAGACATTTATGTGAAAACTTTGGCTGCAAAATTTGCTTTAGAAAAAGAATTAATTGCTTTCGAGTTGAGAAAATATGGTATACAAAGTGTGTTAACTAAGCCTGAAAACCTGTCTGTAGACACAATCAATAAATACCTAGAACTAAAATCAAGAGGGATGCTTTAAGCTTCAATAAAAAACTAAGTTTTTTTTTCCTTTTTTTTCCTGTTTAAAATGTTTGTTTGAATGTTTATTGATTCCTCGTGAATTACCTTTAATATTCTTTGAATAAAATCTTCTGAAACCCCTGCTTCTCTTGCCATTTTCTTTCTATCGTTAATAATTTTTTTCCACCTATCCGCTTGCAAAATTGTGATTTCATTATCTTTTTTATGATCTCCTATTTCTTCTACCGTATTCATTCTATTTGATAATAGGTTAATAATTTCTTCATCTAAACCGTCTATTTTCTTGCGTAAAACATCTAGCTTATTCTTAAGTGTTTTATTGTTAACCTTTGGTTCACGAACCACAAGTTTAGATAATATTTGTTGAAGCTTTTTCGGTGTTATTTGCTGTTTTGAATCACTCCACGCTTCATCTGGGCTAACATGGCTCTCTATCATCAAGCCATCCATTTCCAAATCCAATGCTTTTTGTGCGATTACCTTAATCATACTCCTATTACCCCCTATATGGCTTGGATCGCAAATGATTGGTATCTCGGGAAAAATTCTCATAAGCTCTATGGGTATCTCCCATTTTGGTGTGTTTCGATAAGCTGATTTTTCAAAACTAGAAAAGCCTCTGTGAATTGCTTTTATATTATTAATTCCTGCTTGAAAAATGCGTTCTATGGCTCCTACCCACAATTGTAAGTCAGGGTTTACCGGATTTTTTACCATAACAGGTATGTCTATTCCTTTCAGCGCATTTGCTATTTCTTGAACAGAAAAAGGGTTCGCCACTGTTCTGGCCCCTATCCAAAGTATGTCAATGTTGTTTTTTAATGCAAGTTCAACATGTCTAGTGTTTGCCACCTCTGTTGTTACCGGAAGATTGACTGCGTCACCTGTTTCTTTTAACCATTGTAATCCTGTTTCACCAACACCTTCAAAAGAGTTTGGGCGAGTTCGAGGTTTCCATATACCTGCTCTTAAACAATCAATTGAGTTATGCTTAACTAATTGTTTGGCTGTCTTTAGCAATTGATCTTTCGTCTCAGCACTGCAAGGCCCACTAATTATATATGGTCTTTTCTTCACTTGATATTCTTTTCCATTTTTTAATTAAATACCTTCTATACAAGTCGTTTTTTTTTAGACTTGCTCCTACCTTATATTCTATAAAGGGTTGCTTTTTCTTTGGGTCAATAAACCCTCTAATGGCATACTTTTCTCCCTTTGTGATCAGCATTAACTTAGTTGATATAGCTAAACTATCTTCTATACAGCTGCAATCATTCGTATAACTAAAAGATATTTCTCCTACAGTGTCTTTGTTAATGTCTGTTAGTTCTATTGATTCAATATTATGACCAGAAAAAATATTTAAATCACACTTTTTTACATAATCAGTAAGTTTTCGTACTAATTTAAACTCATTATTTGCTTTTAAAAAGTGATATATGTACAAATGTGTGCTGTGGTTTTTTGCGTCCATTTGAGACGACCTAAGTATTATGTTTTCTCCTTCTTTATCTACCCACTGAAAACCATCAACAACATCTCCCCATATTAACTGTTTATTGTTAAAATTAACGAATTCATATGTGAAGAGCTGAAGTAACGCATTTGGACTTGGATCATAAACAATTTTTCCGAAAGCAACTTTTTGTTTTTTTACCTCAATATGCCAGTTAAACAGGGTTATGGTGTCTTTGTTAAATTTTCCTCTTGTATGGTTAAACTCGTCGGGGAAAATCAACTTTCCAACATTGTCATCATCTACCTCAATTATTTTAACAAATGCTGTTTTTTGATTAGACAAAACAAATTTAGCCTCGTATAATCCACTTTCCCCCCACTTATCTTGAATTGAAAATTCAAAATCTTTAGAAATACCATGTTCCCATGTTTGAGCAAAGTAATTTGGAAAGTAAAAAAACAAAAAAAGGCTAAAAACACATTTTAAGAAAGCGTTTTTAGCCTTTAGTCGTTTTTTATAAATATACATTTTTCCGTATAAGTTTATATTAAATTAATCCTTTTTATCAATTCTTCTTTGTAAGATCCTCCTATTGGAATAATTTTGTTATTATCTTCTAATATAAGGTTTGGTTGCTCTATTTGTGCAATTTTATCTACTCTAACAATGTAAGACCTATGCACTCTTAAAAAATAGTCTTGAGGCATTTTACGTTCTATGTCTTTCATTGTTGAATGAATTGTATAGCGTTTATTTATTGTGTTAATAACCACATAATCTTTAAGCGCTTCAATAAAAAAAATATCTTTCGTATTTAGTTTTATTAACCTTGACTTACTCTTAACAAAAATAAATTCTTTGTTTTCTTTATTTTCTACTATGTTATAGAGCATATCGCGCTCTTTCAGTATTTCTAGCTCTTTACTGTGCTTATAGAAAGCCATTTCAATAGAGGTATGAAGGTCAATTTCTTTAAATGGTTTAATTATATAAGCATACGGCTCTGTAACTTTTGCTTTAGAGAGTGTATTTTCGTCAGCATAAGCTGTTAAAAATATGACGGGAATGTTATAGGACTCCTTTATTCTGGTGGATGCTTCTATTCCGTTTATATCTCCTTTTAGCATAATATCCATTAAGATAATATCAGGCATTTTTTCTCCACAAAGATCAATTGCTTTCTGCCCTGTAGCGGCAACGCCTACAACATTGTAGCCTAGTTTTTTTAAACTGTACTGAATGTCTTTTGACACAATACTTTCATCTTCAACGACTAATACACTTATTTTACCCATAAAAGACGATTAACATCTGTTAAATTATTATTTAATGGTAAAGTTAAACAAAAATGTTGTTCCTTTCTTGTTAATCACCTTAATATCTCCATCTAACTGACTAACAAGTATATAAACCAACTGAAGACCTAGAGTGTCCGTATTTTCTACGTCTAAATTATCCGGTAATCCAACTCCATTATCAGAGACCTTTAAATTTATTTTATTTCCTTGTTTTATTAACTCAATCCGTATTTTTCCGCTTCTATTAAATGGGAATGCATACTTAATAGAATTAGAAACTAGTTCGTTAATTATTAAACCACAAGGAATTGCCTGATCTAAACTTAAATTAACATCCCCTAAGTCTAATTCTAAATTAATATTGGCATGTTTAATAATATACGTTTGGACCAAGTTAGAAGACAAGCTATTAATATAGCTCGAAAAATTAACAAAAGAAAAGTCATCAGACCTATACAAACTTTCGTGAATAAAAGACATAGCTTTTATGCGGTTTTGACTTTCTCTTAATATATCTAATGTCATTTGATCTTTGACATAGGATGATTGAAGGTTGAGAATACTGGAGATTACCTGAAGGTTATTTTTAACACGATGATGTACTTCTTTTAATAGTACTTCTTTTTCATTTAAAAGTTTTCTTAGTTTCAGTTCTATCTCATTTTTATTTGTTAAGTCAACCGCCAAACAAGCTAAGTCAAATTTATTTTTTCCTTTTATTTTAATCGGACTAAGAAATGTTTCATAAATCATTTGCTTACCGTTTGACCCATAAATAACGGATTCAAAATTTTGAGAAATACCTAATTGAGCCTTTTTATATGCATTTTTCATCTCATTTATTAACTCTGGTTTATAGGGTTTTAAGTTATCTGATATTATGTTAAAAAAATTATCTCCAACTTGTATTGACTCACCTATTCTATCTCTAAAAATTCTAATAAATTCACTATTCAAAGATGAAATATTAAATTTAGTGTCCAGAGTCCAAATAACAACATTACTAGTATTTTCAAAAATTGACTGTATTGTGGATGACTGTTGAATTAATAAAGTTTCTCTTTTTTTCTTTTCTGAAATGTCTCTAATTACGTCCCTAGATCCTTTAAATATGCCATTCTCATAAAAAGCACTGCTGGATATTTCTATATTTTTTTTAGTACCTTTTGCAGCAATAATTTCAATTTCAAAGTTCCGGACCTTTCCATTTATTCTAAGTTCTTTAGCTTTCTCTGCAACAACATTTTTATCTTTATCAGAAACAAAAGAATAAAAATTATACGCTACATTATCCTCCACTTCAAATAAATTTTTTCCCGCCTCATTAATATCTATAGTTGTGTTATTTTCATCAACAATTATTACTGCATCCGAAAAGTTTTCAAATAATTCTCTGTATTTTTTTTCGCTAGTAACTATCTCATTTTCTATTTTTTTTACTTCTTTAATATTTCTAGATATCCCCATTAATCCAATAATATTTTCTCTATCATCCTTTATTAGAGATGCTGACAAATAAGTATTAAATAATTTACCATTTTTCTTTTTATTTGTTATTTTACCTATAAAAAAACCTTTACTATTTATTTGTTGTTCAACATGTTTATATTCATCTTTGTCCTTATATAAATCAACCACCTTCATTTCTGAAAACTCTTCTTTTGAATATCCAAATTGAGAAGATGCTGAGTGGCTTACATGGTTTATTTTATTATTTATATCAGATGCTATAATAATATCTACCGAACTATTTATTATACAATTTATAAACTCTATAGTGAGCAATGCATCAGCATCTTTTGTCCGCTCTGCTTTATTTTTTTCTTTTTCTAAAAAAGTATATGCGTGATTTATCGAGTCTATTTTTTTTTCTGTTACTACCAACAAATAATCTATTCCATCAAAGGTTAGTAACGATATGGTTGTTTTACCTGTAAAAACAGATTCTTTAATTGTTCTCGCCGGTAAATAAATCGTCCATTTTCCATTCTCTTTGATTTTTTGAAGTACTAATTTGAATTCTTCAGGGCATGAACTAAATTCAGTTGAATTAAAAACTGTAAATGGCTTTCCTATTATTTCTTTCTTCTCTTCAAAAGAAATATCATGCAGTACCATTGCATTAGTATTAAAATCGACAATTGTAAAATTTTCTTTTTTTACTAACACAACTGAATCTCCATAGGAATGGAAAAATATTTTAAAATATTCACTTATCATTGAGTTTCAAATGCAGGTTTTATTTTATAGCCATCCACTTTATACTCAACACCTCTCTTATATTGTATGGTAAGAATAAGCATTCCTTCTTTGTTGTATTTTTTCCATTCACCTTCTTTTTCTCCATTATCATATTTCCCTTCCCATTTTAACTGACCATTAGGGTAATAAAATCTATGTTTATCCATTGGAAGTCCATTAATGTATTCACCTTTAAAATTAATTTGTCCATTATAATAAGTATATGTCCAAATACCGTGTTTTAATCCATCTCTAAACTCTCCTTCTTCTTTGTGATCATTTATATTATAAAACCAAGAACCTTCTCGAATACCATCTACATAATCTCCTTTTGTCATTAAACTTCCAATTGTATCATATTCAATAGATTCACCATTCTCTTTTCCATATTGAAAATACTCCTTTCTACGCAATTGTTTGTTACTATACCACCAGTTCCATTCTCCATGCGTTAAACCATTAACATATAGTCCTTTTTGCTCAATCTCTCCATTCAAATAATAATATATCCATAAACCTACTCTTTTTCCATGATCAAATGCACCTATTGCTTTAATTGAACCATCAGGAAACAAATATTTCCATTCTCCATCCTCCAAACCAGTAGAATCCAATATACCTTCAGCCATTTTAATACTATTCCTGTACTGATAAGAATTAATTAATACATCTGCAGAATCGTATTCTCTGAATATACCTTGCTTCATTTGATCTCCATAACCTCCAATCAAATATGAGCCGTCTGGTCTAATTTCCTTACTTAATTCAAAAAATTGAATTTCCTTTGCGTCATTGTTTAAAACACCATTATTAAACATTTTCATTGTTTTCAACCCCCCTTTCTTATTGTATTCTCTAACTATTCCATTCAATTTCCCATGCTTAAAATCTCCTTCCCATTTTATCTTTCCATTTTTATGAAACTCTTTCCATATGCCATGTTTTTTTTCTTCTTGATCAAATCTATTTATTTTTTCCTCACTCCTTAAAAAACCTCCAACATACTCGCTTATAGTGATAACTCTTCCTACGCTATCTAATTCATAACAAAATCCATGTTTTTTGTCCTGTATATAATTATTAATTCTTTGTATTTCTCCAGAAGTATATAAAATTTTTTCTTCTCCTGATTTTACATTTTTACTATAATTTGATATGCTTTTTAAACATCCTTGTTTATCAAATAACTTAGAGAATCCTTCTTTTTTGTTTTCCTTGTAGTTTATTTCATTTATCAGATTGCCATTATTATTATAAAATTTCCAAACACTGTCCAGTAAAAAATTCTTACGGTTACCTTCAGATTTAATTTGCCCATTATCATAATAAGTTTTCCAATAAGCTGTCGGCTTTCCTTCTTTCAATATCCCTTCACTACTTATATTTCCATTTTGAAAGTAAAATATATTATATCCATTTGAATTTACTTCTTGAGCAAAAATTATTGATTCACTAAAAAAAAAGAAATAAACAAAGTATATTATAAATAAATAAAAAAGGTTAAAATTTAATATTTTACTATTATTATTATATTGTTTATTCTGTGTGTAAATTGTATGCAAAAAATTAGGTTTTATGTTTTATCAGTAATTAATAACATTTAATTAACAGTGTTTATTATCTAAATATCTTTGTTATAAAGGTAAGTAATATGTTATTAACAAAATGAAAAATAGTTTTTATATGGATGAGTGGTTAAAACTTTTATGCCATTTTTGTATTGAAAACTACACAAAACCTGTTGATTTATAATTATAAAAAAGCTGTTAACTTATTTGGTAGATATAAAATTAATATCAATGAATAATTAATGTTTGTAATCCTAATAAAGTTTACATTAAGTAACCAACAGGTTATTAACAGGTTATTAATAAAATAGGTTAAGGTAGATAAAAACCAAAAATAATATTATGAATATAGCAATTGGCGCAGATCATGCAGGTTATGAGTTAAAAAAAGCAATAATAGTTTTTTTAACTGATAAAGGACATCAAGTTGAGGATTTTGGATGCTATTCAGAGAAAAGTATAGATTATCCGGATTACGCACATCCAGTATGTGACAGTATAGAGAAAAATAAAAATATGTTTGGAGTATTAATTTGCGGAAGTGGTAACGGAATAAGTATGGCCGCAAATAAACACCCTAATATTAGAGCAGCATTAAGTTGGAGAACAGAAATTGCCAAACTTGCAAGACAGCACAACGATGCAAATATAGTTTCGATACCCGCTCGTTTTATTAGTGAGGAAACCGCTTTGAATATAGTGGATGTTTTTTTCAACACAGAATTTGAAGGCGGAAGACATCAAAAAAGGGTAGATAAAATAGCTTGTATATAAATATGAAATATTTGGCAACGTTATTATTGTTTTCTTCTTTTAGTTGTACACTAACGAAAAACAACAATAAAGTAAATGATGTAAAACTGGAGGCATTAACAGATTCTGTTGCCGATATATATGCATCCTCTATTTTAAAAAAAGACTTATATAAAGACCTTTCTGTCCTTGCTTCTGATGAATATGAAGGAAGAGAAACAGCTCGTTCAGGACAGAAAAAAGCCGCGAAATATATAGTAGAAAGATTTAAAGAAATAGGGTTAGAGCCAGGCGCGAAAAATGGGTCTTTTCTCCAAACATTTGCTGTGGACGCGAAGAACGCTGCTAATGTATTTATAACTCTGAATGGACAAAAATGGAATTTATTAAAGCATTTTTATTATCGGGGAAATATTAAAGACACTTCTTTATTAGATAAACAACTAGTCTTTGCTGGTTTTGGTATTGAAGAGGAGGCTTATTCTGATTACTCTAATCTAAATGTTGAAAATAAGATAGTTGTTGTTAATGAGGGTGTTCCTAGTTCCATTAACCTGGAAAAAAACTGGGTCGGTTGGAGAAAAAAAGTAGAGCTAGCAAAAGAAAAGGGCGCTTTAGGAATAATTACCATAAAAAATAATTTTACTGAGGAAGCCCAAAGAATAGGGGTTTTTATTCAGAACCCCAACATGCAAATGCATGACCCGGGTAAGAGAAAAGCCGATTTAATACCTAATATTTATATTTCTGATAGTGCCGCTAAAACATTTTTATCAAAAATTAGTGAATCAAAAATTTCAATTGAAATAGATATTCAAGAAGAGCTAACGTCTGACAATGTTTTAGGATATATTGAGGGCAATGACCTCAAGGACGAGGTTGTTGTCATTACAGCGCATTATGACCATTTAGGATATGACAATGGAGAAGTATGTAATGGTGCAGATGACGATGGCTCGGGAACAGTAAGTGTTATTGAGTTAGCCGAGGCTTTTCAAAAAGCAAAAAATGATGGAAGCGGGCCGCGCCGAAGCGTTTTATTTATGGCTGTTTCAGGAGAAGAAAAAGGCCTTTGGGGATCCAAATATTATACAGACAACCCTGTATATAGCATAGAAAAAACGGTCGTTGACTTGAACATTGATATGATAGGTAGACGAGATGATGAGCATGACTATGACAACTACATTTATTTAATTGGTGCCGATCGAATTAGTATGGACCTTCACGTGATAAGTGAAAAGATAAATGAAAAATATATAAATTACGACATAGACTATACTTATAATCAAAGAACAGATCCAAATCAATTTTATTATCGCTCAGACCACTATAACTTTGCGAAAAATGGTATTCCGGTTATTTTTTATTTTAGCGGAGTCCACAAAGATTATCATAAGCCAACGGATGATGTAGATAAAATTAATTTTAACAAGGTGCAAAGAACCACAAAAATGGTTTTTTATACCGCTTGGGAAATTGCTAATAGGGATCAGCGATTAAGAATGAACGGAACAGATTAAGAATGGAAAGAGTAATATTGGTAGATGAAAATGACAAGCCATTAGGAACGATGGAAAAAATGGAAGCGCACGAGAAAGGACTTTTACATAGAGCATTTTCTGTGTTTGTTTTTAACAATAATGGTGAGATGCTTTTACAGCAGCGGGCATTTTCAAAATATCACTCAGGCGGACTATGGACAAACACTTGTTGCAGTCATCCAAGGGAGGGGGAAACAACAGCAGAAGCCGCTCATAGGAGACTGCAAGAGGAAATGGGGTTTGATTGTGAAATAGAAAAAGCATTTGACTTTATTTACAAAAAAGACTTAGATCAAGGTTTAATAGAGCACGAATTTGACCATGTTTTTATTGGTCAATTCGAGGGTGAGGTTTGTTTTAACAAAGACGAGGTTAATGCATATAGCTATACCCCTGTCGATGCTGTTTTGGAGGACGTTAATCAAAAACCTGAAAAATATACAGAATGGTTTAAAATCTGCTTAGATGAAGTAGTTAAAAGAGTGCTATAAACTATTGTTTTCTAGAAAAACAGAGAAGCCATCGCTATACATTTCTAACACTATAGGGTTGTTGCCCCACCTATATGATGTGGATAGCGGAACAGTGGCAATATTGGATGGTTCCTTATACAATTCAGTAATTATAGATTTTATAGTTTTTGTATTAATTAAAAACTCTTTAGACGTTGTATCAGAATAAACATAATCAAAGTAAACATTAGACAACCGTTCTCTCTTAAATAAAAACATACCGCTTAACAACACCCTATTATTGTATGTTTTACTAAACGCTAAAGCGTTTGACTTACCTTTGAAATCAACCTTAAAAAGACTTTGGATATCCTTTATTTTTGAAACTCCTAGTTTTAGAGAATCTTCATATATATGGTGAATTAATTTTTCAGCTAACTGAAGGTGTTTTGGCAACCCCAAGGCAATTTCTGCTGGCGTTTCTGTTTTAGGACTTTTTCTAATTGTAACTGTAAATCCGTTATTAAATAACTCCAAATCGATTATGTTGTTATGAGACACCCACGAAAAGGTTTTCATTGTATCACTATTATAGATTGAGTTATGGTCTCCGAACTTCGTGGCCACCAGACTTATGACGGCTTGTGCATCTTTTTCTAAGTCCAGAGCTAAAGAGTCGTAATAAAAGTCATAGTGGACGGCGTTTATAATCCCATTATTACATTTAAAAACCTTTTTAAGAAGAATGTTTCCAAGTGTCACTTCACTTCTACAAATGTTTTCAACACATTCTAAATTTTGAGGGGTAATATGCGCCTCTATATGTGTGCTATCTATCACCAAAAGGTTATTGTTAACATGTAACAGTAGCGCTTCTAATTCTCCAAGTGCTTGTTCAATTGCAGTTGGATAGGATTCATCTATTGGCTCAATCTTTTTTATGTCCCTTGAACAACTTGAAACGAACGCAACAAGTACAACCCACAAATAAATATTTTTAAAAAACAACATCAATAATCCTATTTAAACTCACTATACAATAAGTCAATATTTATTTTCGAATCTCCAAGAATCGTATCGGATTTCCCCTCAACTCTCTTTATAAGCATTGACCCGCTATCGACGAGGCTTTGAAGGTTTATAATTCCCTGCGCAGTATTTGTAACAATAACTTTAGCTGGTCCATATTCAGACTTTTTTTGAAACGCAACATATTTATAATCCACATTTGTTATTTCTGTGTTGTTAATGAATACCGATGACAAGTCCTTGGAAGCAACAGCAATTGTTGCGCTATTAATATCTGTGTTATTTACTTTTACTAATGAGCCTTCTCCTCCAGAAATACCTTTATCTCCAGAATTAGTGATGGAACACCCTGTTATATCAATAGTGCTTCCTGATAAATCAATACAGTCATTACCTGTGTTTACAAACGTTGAGTTTAAAATTGTACCGGAACTAAAGTCAGAGTCCAACCCATCAGAGTAAGTGTTTTGAACAGAAGAATTAGAAAAAGTAAAATTAGACTGAACAAGATTTACTGCATCTTCACATAAGCTGTTTTCAAAGGTGCAGGTTTCAATAATTACATTGCTTTGATAAAACGTAACAGCGCCCGTTAAATGCCAACCACACTTATGTAGTGTGTTTAAATTTTTAAATGTAACATGTTGTAGCAGTGAATTATCATAATTGCCAACAACTGTCAAGCCTTGCCCGGTGCTATCCGAAGAATGAATAAAAACTTTGTTCAATGCTGTTCCTTCGGCGCGAATGGGAGAGTAACTAATCATAGCAGCATTGTTAACAAGGTCTAGTTCGCTTCCGGGTTCTATGACAAACAGCCAACCCCTTGGCACCACGAAGTCATTAGAGATAACATGTTTTCCTTTTTTTAAAATAACCTCTTTAGATACAGTGTTTATGTTTACAAACTCCCATTCAAAAAGGCTTTCAGTATTTAGGCTTTCGATGGAATCAATTAACGTTTTGTTAGCCGCCCATTTGCTAATTGATAACCTAAGGGTATCTGGTCGGTTTTCGACCAAGAAAAAAACTGTTTTTGCAGATTTAGGAAGGTTGAGCGTATGAAGGGTTTTATTTTTATTTAAAGCCCCCATGTTCAACGGCGAATTGATTATTATGATTGAATCTTTGTTTTGTTTTAATCCATAACCAACAACCTTAACAGGGGTAGAGTGGAAATTTTCTAATTTAACAAGGTTTGAGGAAGAGTCTTGATAAGGGCTTGAATATGCTTTTAATCCTGTATGGTAGTAATATTTTTCTGTATCCGTAAAGTCTTCAAAACCATAATCGTGTAATTCGTATTTTATGTTTGAGCTTATGAATTCAGGAAGGGTTTTTTGTATCCTTTTTATATTGTTATAATAAAAAGCCTTATTAAAGTTCGAGCCTGGATATTCAATAGCCAAAAGGGCACCAATTGAGTTTAAAGAGGAGTCTAGTTGGAGAAAAACATCGTCGAGGTACTTGGTTTCAGAATATTGCTTAAGGTAGAAAGAATACATTGATTTAAAAGAAGAGTTGTTAAAAAGGTTGTAATGGATATAACTAAAATCTGGGAACAAAACATTGTCTTTACTATATCCATATATAGGTTGATTTGCGCTCATCTCTATTTTTTCAGGATAGCAATCGTATGCTATTGGCTCTAACTTTCCTGAAACAGGGTTGTAGTAAAACCTTAGGTTGTGCCAGATTAATGCATGATCAGTGTTGGCTAGATCAGTAAGAGCGTAGAATTTAGCCATTTTATCAAGGTCGAATATTTCTTCAATATTTTTGTCAAATGATTTGTAGCGAAGCAATAAACTTTGCGCGGTTTTGAAATATTGCTTTAAAACAAGGCTTTTCATTGTCCTGTTCTTTTTAAAAGGAATTACTTCTGCAGCTGCAAAATAAGGTAAAGAATGGTATCCATCCGGATCTCCCACCCTAGTTTCCCAAAGACCTTCTTCGTTAAACTTTAATATAGGGCCTTCTCTTCTGTTTTTAGACTCTACTAGTTGCTTGTCGAAATGTTCTTCAAGCGCATAAACCCCCATTGGTTTTCCATTTATTATGATCGGAACAAAGTCATACCGAGTCGTTAAAACGCCCTCTCGTAAATATACTTGATGCATAAACCATTCATGCAAAAATGAACGGGTGTGTGGGCTTTGAATAGAAAAGCTTTTTAAACCAAGAAACGCATTATCTCCAGAAACCTTTATTCTAAAGGACCATTTTTCACCTTTTAAATGGTCGATCCAATCTCCTTTTAGCCTTAGCTTAACAGGCGTTTCTTTTCCCTTGTAACTTATAGTTCCCCGAACATACTTTTTTAAGCTTTTATCTATTACACCGTTTTCTAGTGCGGTATTTCTATATAGCTCAAGTTGTTGATAAGAAGAGCCGCTTATATAAAGCTCTACACAGGTGTTTGACCTTAATACCCCCTCGTTCTCCTTCTTGTTAACACAAGAAAACAGCACTATTGTAAGAGCTATAAAGCCTAAAACCTTCATTAAGAATGCAAAGAAAAGCAAAAAAAAAGCTTACACAAATATGTGTAAGCTTTCAATTTCTTTAATTAAAGATTGTTCTAGTGGCCATGACCATCATGACTTTCTTCAGGCGCACCTTCTCCATCTTCTCCTCCAGCATCCGCTTCAGTTGTTTCTCCTTCAGCAGCTTCTTCACCACAAGAGATTGTTGTCATAGAAAAGAATCCAGCAACAGCTAATAACATAAAAAACTTTTTCATTTTGATTTTTTTAGATTTGATTATACTTGAATAACAAAATTAAAAACAATTCTGTAATAAGCAAGTTTTTTAGGAAAAATCGTTTAGGACCTTCCTAGTCAAAAAACACATAGGAAAACTTTGTTATTGTTATAAAATTTGAATTTACTTCCTGATCAAGAAGCGCCTTCATTAAAAGCGTCGATTTATCATAAATTACTTCTTTATGTGTCTTTAATTCCTCGTTTCTGTATTCGTCTATTACTTCCAAGTTCCCTAACTCATCGTATTCATATACAAACCTTGAATATGCATCTTTCCCTAAATCTTTTTGTGTTGTCATTTCCGAAACCATCATCAAATTATTGTACTTGAAGGTTTATTTGTGCTTTTTTATGATTTACAATTAATTTTTTTTCCACCTTAACCAAAAGCTTGTTTTCATCATATGTATAGTATTCTTTTTGATAAACCCCTCCGTGGTTGTTGTGTACGTTTTTTTGTATGCACGAGTCCTTTTGTACATAGGAATAAGTTTCGTTTACAATGGTATATTGTTTCTTTAACTTGAAATCGTTTTTATTGTTTGTGCTGTTTTCGTCTCTACAATATGTTTTACTCACCACATCACCGTTATCATTATAACCGTAATTATAAGAAAAGAACCCATAACTATCGCTCATTCTCTTTGTGGTGATATTTTTCTTTTCATCATAATGATATGTTGTTATCGAACTGTCTTTTTTTTTCCCACGGTAAAAAGAGTCGAACTGTTTAATAAGGCTACCCGAATCATCAAAAAAGAACTCGGTTGAGAGCCCCTTACTTTTTATGACTTGTAAATCTGCTTTCGTGGAAACCACACCCTTTATACTTTTTATCTTATTGCTACGAATGAAATCAGTATAAAAAAAAGGCTCTCCAGAAAATACAGCACAACCTCTATTGTCTAGCATTTGCCCTAAAAAGGACGTAGGAATAATTAGCATAAAAATGAAAAGGCGCATTGTGCTTGGTTAAAGTGGTTTAGTTAGGGCAAAAGTAATTGAATTTATCAAGTGACCTATTTATATAATGCTACCACAGACCGGGCCACTTCTCTTATCTCGTCTCTTAACTCTTTTGGCTCTATTACCTTAATTTCTTTGCCAAAACCTAAAATTTGCATTTTTAATTCATAGGTAGGAAGAAGAAAATATGAAAACAAATGCATATTGTTTTTTTCCCCGAGATATTCTTGCGACATATGCAAAGGTTGAGAAAGAATATATTTTGATAACAACACCCCCGCCTCGATAATTATTTTAGATGGACTTCCGTGATTTGAGGTAATGCCAATAGAGTACTTAAAAAACCTATCAGGGTTAAAACAGTTATTTTTTTTATACTTATCTGATAAAATAGTTAGGTTTCTAACCCTATCCAAACCAAAAGTAATTACCTTGTCTTTAAGCTCACTCTTACCTACAAGATACCATCTATTTCTATATTCCTTCAAAAGGTATGGATGTATTCTTCTTGTTTTAACTAACTCACTTGAAAACCCTTTATGTTCAAATTGAACTTTGTTTTTATTTTTAATTGCGGTTAAAAGGGGTTCTAAAAACTCGCTTCCTCCCACTCTTTCTACAGTTTCGAACTGGACGTATTCTTCGATAGCTGTATCTTGGACATTAGAAGAAATGTTTACGCGATCAATAATTTTATCTATAGCAAATTCGAACTGGTTAAAGATTTCAGTGTTTTTGAATTGAGAAAGCAGGTTTGTCGCTATTTTAATTGCTTTAATATCTTTTTCTGTAAGAGGAACCTCGTCTATTGAATAGTCCTTGTCTTCGTAGTAATAACCTTTTTCTAGCTTGCTATATTTTATTGGTGCATCATGTTCTAATCGCATAGCAAACAAATCCTTCTCAATGGTTGAGTCACAAATATTCCCTCCTAAAGTGGTTCCAAATAATTCTTCTTCACAAGCCGATCGCAATGCCGCTTTTGAGGGGAAGGGTCTGTATTCATTTCTTAAGCTTCTGTCAATTACTCGATAGCGCGCTAAGGCGTTTTTAATTACTGGCATAAAATTGCTTTGAAAACCAAAGATACAAAAACTGAATATTATTCGTTCAATAAGGATTTAACTAATGCATCTACTTCAGCCGTGTATTTAGCATAATGTCCACCAGTCCCCGGCCCATAAAATCCGGTATGGATTTTTCTAACAACCCCCGATTTGTCTATAAATATTGTTGTTGGAAACGAGGAAACCCTATTAAGAAAAGGAAGTACTTTTTGCGCTTCTTTTTTGCTAGCATTGCCCGCAATTAAAAACTCATACCTGCTTCCGGTGTGCGACTTTAGGTCTTTTACTCTTCCTATTTTGTCACTGAGCTTTTTAGGTGATTCAAAAGCAAGGCCAATTATTTCCAGCCCCTTATGTTGATATTGTTCATATAAGGCCGCAAAAAACATGGTTTCGTCCACACAGTTGGGGCACCACGACCCAAATATTTGAATTATTACTACTTTATTGTTGAAGCGTTTGTTGGGGTAAGAAAGGCTCCCTCCTTTAATATTGGGAAAGGTAAACTCAAGTTTTTTTCTCGGCTCTTGTTGGGTTAACAAATATGGATCCGTCAGAGCAAACGAATCATTTTTAAATGAAACCCATGGTTCACTCCATTGCAAACCTGAATAAAACACCCCGTGTATCACACTATCAATTAAGCTTGCTTCAAACAAAAAAGCATGCGCCCCATCAAAACAAGACAAAAAAATAGAATCATTACATACATTTCCTTGCAAAAACCTATAATCTCCAGTTTCTGTTATAAAAGTGCCTTTTGCAAACCCTTTATCTTGATAAAATACCGCAAGGGACTTATATTCATTTTCAGTTCCTTTACTAAAGGTTGTTTCCCAGTTACCACTATACAAATTATGGGAGCTGTTATCAGAAACATTAAACCTGTGTTTCTCCCCTTTTTGGTTTAAGGAAGCGAAAAATGGCAACTTTTGTCTTGTTTTTGTATTGTTGTACCAATACCCTTTTAAACCAATTCTTGTTTTAATAAACCGCAGTTCTGAATCAAAAACAGGTATTTTAATACGGATGGAATCTTCGTGAGAGCTTATTTTAGCCCCAATTCTTTCTTCTGAATTAATTATGAAAACGGAGTCTTTCTTTACCTCAAAATTAAATGGAATTTTTTTATTTTTCTTAATACTTAGTTCCCCAAGCCATTGACCTTGACCTATAAGGAAATGGCGGTGGTTTTCACTCACGCTTAAATTCGGATAAGTTTGAGACTGATCGGAACACGAAAGCATTAATATCAAACAAACAAATAAGATGTAAAGGCTATTCATAACAACTATATAGGTTTTGGCAGTTCCCAAAAATAGTAATTAATATATATCTCTCATAATGGTGGTTTTTTTACCTTTAACCAAGATCTTTAAAAGAGAATACATCCAAACATTTAACGGATGCAACCTTTTTTTACAGAATGATGTCTATGGTATTAGATAAGCGAAATATGTCTGAGGAACAAATGATTAAAGGGTGTTTAGAAAACAACCCTCTTGCTCAAAAAACCTTATACAACAAGCTTGGACCCAAGATGATGGGTGTGTGTCTGCGCTATATGACGAATGCAGAAGAGGCGCAGGATGTGTTGCAAGATGGGTTTGTAAAGGTCTTTGATAAATTGGGAGCATATTCAGGAGCGGGTTCGTTTGAAGGATGGGTGCGGAGAATATTTGTTAATACAGCTTTAGACGCTCTTCGAAAGAATAAAAAACTAAAACACCAAGCGCAAATTGATGATGTGACATTCGCATTAAAATCTAGTGATTTTACTTTTGAAACATTGGTTGCAGAAGATTTAATGAAACTTCTACAAGGGTTGCCGTTGGGCTACAAAACGGTGTTTAATTTGTACGCAATTGAAGGTTACTCGCACAAAGAAATAGCAAAAAAAATGAATGTTACCATAAGTACTTCAAAATCCCAATTTTCAAGAGCAAAAGCAATGTTACGGCAAAAAATAACAGAACTAGAGAAAGAATGAGTGTTGAAAATAACATAGAAGATTTATTTAAATCGAAGCTGGAAGGTCTTGAAGCGCCTATTAACGACGTTATGTGGTCAAATATATCTTCTTCTATTGGGGCTACTGGCGGCTCTACGGGGGCCTTTAAAGTACTTGTTAGCAAACTAATTTCTACTACAGGTATTGCTATTAGCACGGGTTTATTATGTACAATAGCGACATTTTTGGTAATGAATCCAAGCAAGCAAGCAAACCCATTAAAAAAAGAAACCTCTTTAGTGTCAATTGAAACAGCCGATGAAACAAAACTACAAGTTACCAGTGATGACGAACTTGCCTTAAGTAATATATTAAAGAACACACCGGTCGATTCGAATGATCCATTGGTAACAGAGGAACCTGCTGAAACCTTTATCGTTGTATCTTCAAACAGCGCTAAAATTAAAAGCTCTTCGTCAGCACCAAGCTCTATAATCAACACATTCTTAACACCTAAAAGCAGAATAAAACAGAAAGAACAGACGGCACAACCACCCAAGTTGGAGAACAAAGTGCCTAAGGATAAGGAAATTACTATTATTCAACCCCAAAAAGACGAACTAATTGCAACAATCATTGCTTCCCCGGTGGGTGGGTACGCTCCATTAGATGTTTATTTTTCGAATCCAGCAACTCGCGGAAGTGTTCTTTGGAATTTTGGAGACGGAACATCTAGTGAAGATTTTAGCCCTTCTCATACTTTCAATGAGTATGGAACTTATACTATCGAACTAATTGTAACTGACGCAAACGGTGAAGAGAAAAAGGACTATCGTGTTATTGAAGTCGAGCCTAACAGCGCCATTACTGTCTTGCCAAATGTTTTTACCCCAAATGGCGATGGTATAAACGATTTGTGTACAGTAAAAGGCAAAAATATAGAAGTGTTCCAAATGAAGGTTTTTAATCGCATAGGAGAGGTAATATTCTCTTCAGAGTCAATAGAGCATTCATGGGACGGTAAAAATAAGTATGGTGAAGAAATACCTGCCGGAACATACTTCTATTTAATTAGTGCTCGCGGGACAGATGGTAAAGTGTATGAACACACGGGACCAATTACCTTAAGTAGATAGCTCTGAAAATACGCGGCTTAAATCAAAGACATTAATCATTTAATGCCTCAGCTCCGCCAACGATTTCTAAAATTTCATTGGTTATAGCAGTTTGTCTCGCTTTATTGTAGAACAATTGTAGTTCTTTTTTAAGGTCAGTAGCGTTGTCAGTTGCCTTGTGCATAGCTGTCATTCTTGCTCCGTGCTCTGAAGCAAATGAATCAAGCATTGCTTTGTACAATTGAGTTTTTAACGAATTTGGAATTAAATTATTTACAATTTCCGCTTTGGACGGTTCAAAAATATAATCAGTTGAATTATTTTTTTCGTCTTGTTTTGCCGGAACGATTGGCAAAAATTGTTCTGTAGTAACAACCTGAACGCCTGCATTTTTAAATGCGTTATAAACAATAATAATCTTATCTAAGTCTCCTTCTGCAAAACAATCCATTAAGTTTTGTGCAACTTCAGAAACACTTTCAAATGATAAATTATTCCATAGGGTATCTGTTTCTTTTGGTAGCAATGTTCCCTTTATTACAAAGTCAGTATTCTTAATGGCGTCATCCATCTTTTTCCCAATAGGAAGAACGCTAACATTGCTGTTTTTGTGCTCTGCAGCAATAAGCTTGACCTTTTTTGAAACATTATTGTTAAAACCACCACAAAGTCCACGGTTAGAATTAATACCAACAATAAGAACGTTTTTTAAATCACGTTCCTGCGCGTAGGTATTGTCGCTTGTGTCCAATGAAGAGGTTAGATTTCCAAGAATCTCCTGAAGCTTTTGAGCATACGGACGCATTTGTGTAATTGCGTCTTGCGCTCGTTTCAATTTTGCAGCCGATACCATTTTCATGGCAGAAGTAATCTGCATTGTTGAATTTACAGAAGTTATCCTATTTCGTATTTCTTTTAAGTTCGCCATATGAAACTACAGTTCAAAGGTTAATTTTATGCCTCTATACTATATTTAACAGATAAATCAGCTGCTACTTTTTCAATAGTTGAGGTTGCGTTATCAGAAAGTTTTCCTGCTTTTAATTCAGCCAATTCAGCTGCATGACTATTTCTCATATAGCTAAGGAATTCGTCTTCAAATTCTCTTACTTTGTTTACAGGAACGCTATTCATCAGGCCTTTACTTCCACAATAGATAATCGCAACTTGCTCCTCTACAGGAACAGGAGCCCCTTCTCCTTGCTTAAGCATTTCAACGTTTCTAGCTCCTTTTGCAAGTACGGCCATCGTAGCCGCATCTAAATCAGAGCCAAACTTAGCAAATGCTTCAAGCTCTCTATATTGTGCTTGGTCTAATTTTAATGTTCCAGCAATTTTCTTCATCGATTTAATCTGCGCATTTCCACCTACACGCGATACAGAGATACCCACGTTAATTGCTGGTCGAACTCCAGAATTAAATAAGTTAGCTTCTAAGAAGATCTGTCCGTCTGTAATTGAAATTACATTAGTAGGAATATAAGCAGAAACATCACCTGCTTGCGTTTCGATAATTGGAAGGGCAGTAAGTGAACCCCCACCTTTAACCAAGTGTTTGATTGATTCCGGCAAATCATTCATTTGCGCAGCAATAGTGTCTGATGAGTTTACTTTTGCAGCTCTTTCTAACAACCTAGAGTGCAGGTAAAACACATCTCCGGGATATGCTTCTCGTCCTGGTGGTCTTCTGAGCAATAACGAAACTTCACGGTAAGCCACAGCTTGTTTTGATAAATCATCATAAACAATCAATGCTGGCTCACCAGTATCTCTAAAAAATTCTCCAATTGCCGCACCTGTGAATGGAGCGTAAAATTGCATCGGAGCAGGGTCAGATGCATTCGCAGCAACAACAACCGTATACGCCATAGCCCCAGCAGCTTCTAATTTGTTTACTATTCCCGCAACAGTAGATCCTTTTTGGCCTATCGCTACATATATACAAAAAACAGGCTCTCCTCTATCATAAAATTCTTTTTGATTGATAATTGTATCAATACAAACAGTAGTTTTTCCAGTTTGCCTATCTCCAATTACAAGTTCTCTTTGACCCCTTCCTACAGGAATCATGGAATCTATTGCTTTAATTCCTGATTGCAAAGGTTCCGTAACAGGTTGACGATATATAACACCAGGAGCTTTACGCTCGATAGGCATTTCATATAAGTCACCTTCAATTGGTCCTTTACCATCAATAGGGCTCCCTAAGTGTGTCAACAACACGACCAAGCATTCCCTTTCCAACTTGTACAGAAGCAATTTTCCTGTTCTTTTAACAGTGTCACCCTCTTTTAAGCTATTTGCTGAACCTAATAGTACCGCACCCACGTTATCTTCTTCAAGGTTTAATGCAATTCCTTGCAAACCTCCTTCAAACTCTATTAGCTCTCCGTATTGTACGGCCGAAAGACCATAAATACGTGCAATACCATCACCTACTTGAAGGATGGTGCCTACTTCTTCCAATTCAGCCTCAGTTTTAAAGCTTGAAAGTTGTTCTCTCAATATTGCTGAAACTTCAGCTGGTTTAATTCCTGCCATTTTCTTAAATTTTATCTAAATTAAAAATCTGCTATGTATGGGTTTTTGCTAAAGTCTTGCTTTAGGTCATCTAACCTTCGGCTAATACTAGCGTCTATTTGTTTATCATCCACTCTCACAATAAAACCTCCAATAATCTCTGGGTTAATTTTCTCAACAACCTCAACACTGGAGCTTTCAGCTGTGTTGAGCAGATGAAGTATTTGTTTCTTTTGATCGTCTGCTAACTTGACCGCTGATGTAATTTCTGTTACAACGATTTTCTTTATTACTTTGTATTGACGAACAAATGCGTTAGCAATATCTCCGATTATAGCTTCTCTATTTCGAGAAGAAATAAGTAATAAGAATTGCCTTGTTAGTTCGGAAGTATTTTTGCCAAAGATCGATGTTAGAATCTCTTGCTTTTTATCTGTTTTAACAACAGGGCTTTTAAGCAAAATATCTAAATCTTTACTGTGATCAATTGTTTCTGAGATTAAAACCATGTCACTGTAACGTCGTGTCAAGTTCGTTTTTATCAATTGACAATACTATTAAAGATTTAGCGTACCTATTTCCTGCGAGCGACTCTCTCATTTTAGTTGAGGTTTATTTCTTCAACTAACCCATCTACCAAAGTCTTTTGCTTCTCGTCAGTTGAAAGCTTTTCCTTAACGATTTTTTCTGCAATTTCAATTGACAATGTAGCAACTTGGTTTTTAATTTCAGTAACCGCTGCCATTTTTTCATTTGTTATCACTTCTCTTGCAGACTCAATAATTCTTTCGCCTTCTTCTTTTGCTGTGTTCTTTGCTTCGGAAACAATTTTATCTTTCATCTCGCGCGCTTCTTTTAGCAAGGAGTCTCTTTCAACTAAAGCCTCTTTTTTTAGGTCGTCATTCTGTGACTTTAACGCCGCCATTTCTTCTCTAGCTTTCTCAGAAGCTTCTAAAGCAGATTCAATTTTGGTTTCCCGTTCTTTTACAGACTTCAAAATCGGTTTCCATGCGAATTTTGCAAGAAGAAATAATAATATGAGAAATACTAATGATGTCCAAAAAATTAAACCAATGCTAGGTATGACTAAATCCATATTTTATTTTTTATAATAAACTAAAATAATAGGAGAAAAACAGGCAACCCCTGAATTTCTCCTAAAGTTTTTTACGCTTGTAACATGGCAACTACCACACCAAATAACGCAACACCCTCAACTAATGCAGCAGCGATAATCATCGTTGTCTGAATTTTGTTGTAAGCTTCTGGTTGACGAGCAATAGCTTCTACTGCGCTTCCACCAATTTTACCAATTCCGATTCCTGCTCCAAACCGCTGCTAAACCAGCTCCAATTGCTGCAATTCCTCCGTGTAAAATCATTTCATTCATAATTGCTGTTATTTATTTATTGTTTATTTATTTGCTAATTAATGGTGCCCGTCGTCTACTAGCTGTTCCTATGAACAGGGCAGAGAGCATCGTAAAGATGTACGCCTGCAAGAAAGGCTACTAACAGCTCCAAACTCGATATAAATAATGCCATTGGAACCGACAGGCCGGACCAGGCTAGGCTTCCTTTTACAAAAATGATTCCGACATTAAAGAGACTAACAATGATGTGTCCTGCAGTCATGTTCGCGAATACAGACGTATTAATAATGCCGCCGGCTTAATAAATATTCCTGCAATTTCAATAGGTACTAATATCGGGTATAAAGCCAAAGGAACTCCTGGGGGCATAAATATGTGTTTCCAAAAAGGCTTCTTAGAGAAAATCAGTTGAATGATTAAAGTAAGCATTGCCAATGTCACGGTAACAGAGATATTTCCAGTTAAATTTGGACTTCCAATCCAAGGGATAAGACCTAATAAGTTACCTATAAGGATAAAGAAAAACACTGTTAATAAGTAAGGCATAAACCTATCTTTTTTGGCTCCAATGTTTGGTTCAGCAATATCATCCCTTACAAATAAAACCAACGGCTCCATCCATGAGACAATTCCCTTTGGGGCTACCGCGCCATTCTTTTTGTAAAACCTTGCCACTTTGAAGAAGATAAAGAACAACAAGAAAGCTACCAGAAACATAGTGAAAACAGCTTTTGTTATGGAAAAATCCAAGGGTTGAACGGCATTAACAACTTCTTTCCCTTCTATTTTTAGGTGAGACTCTCCAGGGTTTAATAGGTATATTTTTTCGTGATACTTAACAAAGTTTAAACCTTTTTTTTCTACTATGTGATGCCCTTCATTATCATGGTGAAATGCGGAAGATAAAAAAGTAACAAGACCCTTTTCTGTCCATAAAATAACAGGAAGAGGCAAGGTAATAGATGAGGCACCTTCACCCGCAATGTGTACCTCATGAGCATCCAATACATGATCGAAAGCAAATGCAACTGGATCGAAGTCCGACTTCTCATTTTCTTTAGTAGCTGTGGGGTCACTCACGTGATCTTGGCCGGCTTCCAGTTTTGGATTAAATAGGAAAATCATTCCTATTAATACAACTAATTTAAATGTAGTTTTTTGATGCATTTCCAGTCTATAATCAATCTAAGGTTATAAAAATCGGTGCAAAGATAATGTTTGTTTTTAACTACACAACCATTATTTCTTTTTTAATGGGATAATTAACAGAAATCAGTTTTTTGTCTAAATCGAGTTTATCATGGCGCTGGTTTATACGTAAGAGCAATGGCCTTTTTTAAAACCTATAATATCTATCTAATTCTCGACTCTAAAAATTTATTACTTTTGAGGTCTATTGAAAAAAATGGAAGAGAATACAATTGTACCTGATAGTTCCGAATCGGAAAAGCCTAAAGCGTCAAAAAAACAACTGCAGAAATGGTCAAAGTGGACGTTTATTGTAATGTTATGGCTTGGGGTGTTGGGACCATTTCTTGGGCTCTATATCATGCTAAGCATTTCAGATGACGAAACCCTTCCTGGGTTTGAGGAGCTTGAAAACCCTCAAAGTAATTTGGCGTCTAGAGTGTTTTCTGCAGACGGAGTGGAATTAGGAAAGTATTACAAGGAAAATAGAACAAACGCTAAATACAATGAGCTTTCGCCTTGGTTGGTTGAAGCGCTGGTAGCGACTGAGGACGTAAGATACTACGAACATTCTGGAGTTGATATTCGGGCGCTAGGAAGGGCAATTGTTAATATGGGCGAAGCTGGTGGTGGCTCAACAATTACCCAACAACTTGCTAAATTGCTTTTTACACTTCAGGAGCGCGAAAGAATTGCTGAACTAATAACTCAAGGAAAGGAGGTTCCTCCTCAATCTTCGGGAATAATGAAGCGGATAAATGAAAAAATTAAAGAAAACATAATTGCTGTTAGATTAGAAAAAAACTACACAAAGGAAGAAATCATTACGATGTACTTCAATAAGTTTGATTTTTTAAACAATGCTGTTGGAATTAATTCTGCTTCGCAAATTTATTTTGGAAAAATCCCAACTGAGCTTGAGCTTCATGAAGCTGCTATGCTTGTAGGTATGGCAAAAAACCCATCTCTTTTCAACCCGCTAAGAAGGGAAGAGAAGGTAATAAAACGACGAGAAGTGGTTTTACACCAAATGTTAAAAGCTAAATATATCTCAAAGCTACAGTATGACTCCGTAAGAGTTTTGCCGTTAGGCTTAAATTATACACGGGTCGACCATAAAAGCGGTTTAGCGCCATATTTTAGGGAAACCCTAAGAGGGGATGTTTCTAAAATTCTTAGGAAAACAGTTCATTATAAAACCATATATAGGTTTGGACATATTGAAGAGGGTGGAGAGGTCTTGTTTAATCAGGTTTGGACTGCATTGGACACAAAAAAACTGTTTGACCACAAAAAAGCGTTAAAAGAGAGCCTGTATCAAACGATTACTGTAAAAAGCGAAGCGGGAGAATATTTTGTTATGCGAATATTAAATGTAGATGGCGATGCTCAATGCGAGCTGAGAGAATATAAGTATCACAAGGAAAAAGGGGAGCCGTACGACATTTATGTAGATGGTCTAAAAATTCATTCTACTCTTGATTCAAGAATGCAAGCTTATGCAGAGTGGGCGGTTCAAGAACATTTGAAATATGATTTGCAAGAAGATTTTTTTACGAATAGCGAAAAATGGAAGCGCCCGCCTTTTTCGAATGATTTAACAGAAACTCAAATTGATACTTTGATGGAACGAGCAAAGCGACGTTCACAACTATATAAAGTATATGTTGGAAAAATATGTGGATATTGTGAGAGGCCTGAAAAATATTTATCGAAGGTAGGTAATAAATATGTTTGCGGCTACTGTCATCACCAAACGGAGGCAAAAAGCAGAAAAGATTTAGCGGAAATGTTTTTAACCAAGCGTAAAATGAAAGTGTTTGATTGGCAAGCTGAAAATTATGAAAAAGACACCATTATGACCGTAATGGACTCCATACGATACTATAAGAGTCTATTGCGCGCCAGTATGGTTTCTATTGAACCGCAAACAGGACAAATTAAAGCATGGGTTGGCGGGCCTTATTTTAATCACTTTAAGTATGATATGGTTAAAAAAGGTAAGCGCCAGGTTGGTTCAACATTCAAGCCGTTTATTTATGGAACTGCATTAGAGCTTGGCTTAATAGAGCCTTGTGATGAGTCTTTTTTTGATATAAAGTACTGTGTTGATATTCCTTACAACAAGTATAGAGAAAAACAATGGTGTCCAAGTAATTCTGGCGCCCGGCTTACAAATGCTATGATGCCTATACCTTATGCTTTGGCAAATTCAATGAACAACATTACAGCAGGAATAGTTAAAAAAGGAAAACAAGGGCTGTTGGATGAAACGTTTGACCGTGTTTCACAAATGGGAATGGACACCTCAAGGTTTGTTCCTGTTCCCTCGATGGCGCTAGGGGTTTTTGACTTGTCTGTGTACGATATGGTTGGCGCTTTAACATCTTTTGTAAATAATGGAGTATACATAAAACCAACTTATATTGTTAAAATAGAAGACAAGAACGGCAATGTTATTTATGAGCCAGAGATTTATTCTAAGGAAATATGGAAGGAGGAAACAGCTTATACCATTCTTCAAATGATGAAGCTTGTAACTACCGGAGTTCGCCATCCAACCCTTAAGAATAAAAAAACCGGAAGAGCCTTAGTTGGGGGAACCGCTATTCGCATGAGAGGTAAAGAAACGGAAAAAAGACCCTACGCTGGAATAGATAGAGAAATCCCTGTAGCCGGAAAAACAGGAACTACTCAAAACCAATCGGATGGATGGTTTATGGGGCTCACGCCTGACTTGGTGACAGGAGTTTGGGTAGGGGCTGAAGATAGAGCAGTTCGGTTTAGGAGTTTGCAACTTGGAATGGGTACAAACATGGCGCTTCCGATGTGGTGCTATTACATGAAAAAAGTTTATGCAGACTCTACATTAAATATATCGCAATCTGATTTTACCCCCCCTTCTTCCATTTTAGGAGATCCTCTTGATTGTAATCAATATAAAGAGTTTGAACCAAAAATGGATGTCTGGGACGAAAAGAATCGAGAATGGTAGATTAAGTAAAACACATTATATATGAATAAAGTAGTTGATAACGTTGAAAAAGCCTGTGCCGGGATAGAAAATGGCATGACAATTATGCTTGGAGGTTTCGGTTTATGCGGTATTCCGGAAAACAGCATCTCTCAATTAGTTAAGCTTGGCACTAAGGAGTTGACATGTATCTCCAACAATGCAGGTGTTGATGATTTTGGTTTGGGACTCTTGCTTCAAAACCGACAAATTAAAAAAATGATATCTTCATATGTAGGAGAAAATGATGAGTTTGAAAGGCAGATGCTTAGCGGTGAATTAGAGGTCGATTTAATTCCGCAAGGAAGTCTTGCGGAGCGATGCAGAGCCGGAGGAGCAGGAATCCCAGCATTTTTCACCCCCGCTGGCTATGGTACTGAGGTTGCAGAAGGTAAAGAAGTAAGGGTGTTTAATGGAAAACCCCACATATTAGAATCGGCTTTAACAGCAGATTATGCAATTGTAAAAGCTTGGAAAGGCGATACAGCCGGAAACCTTATTTTTAAGGGAACCGCTCGTAATTTTAATCCAATGATGGCAATGGCTGGAAAAGTTACGATTGCAGAAGTGGAGCATTTGGTTCCTACAGGAGAACTTGATCCAAATCAAATTCATATTGCAGGTATTTTTGTCCAACATATTTTTCAAGGAACGGGTTATGAAAAAAGAATTGAACAGAGAACGGTTCGTCAGAAATCTTAAATATAGAAAACAATGGCTTTAGATAAAAACCAAATAGCGCGAAGAATAGCCCAGGAACTACAACATGGTTGGTACGTTAATCTGGGAATAGGAATACCAACTTTGGTTGCTAATTTTATTCCTGAGGGCATCGAGGTTGAATTCCAGTCCGAAAACGGAATATTAGGCATGGGACCCTTTCCGTTCGAGGGAGAGGAAGATGCCGACTTGATAAACGCAGGAAAGCAAACGATTACCGCCATGAAAGGTGCTGCTTACTTTGATTCAGCGACAAGCTTCGCAATGATAAGAGGCCAACATGTTCAGCTAACGGTTCTGGGAGCTATGGAAGTTTCTGAAAATGGAGATATTGCAAATTGGAAAATTCCGGGAAAAATGGTCAAAGGTATGGGCGGAGCCATGGACCTAGTCGCTAGTGCGGATAATATTATTGTAGCAATGATGCACGCTAATAAAAAAGGAGAAAGCAAGTTATTGTCCAACTGCTCGCTGCCATTAACCGGTGTTGGGTGTGTCAAAAAAGTGGTTACTAATCTTGCTGTAATGGAAATAGTAGAAGGCGGAGGGTTTAAATTATTGGAGAGAGCTCCAGGAGTTTCTGTTGAGGAAATTCAAGCCGCAACAGAAGGAAAGCTAATCATTAAAGGAGAAATTCCCGAGATGGTGTTATAATGTCATGTTAATAAAGTAGTTACAGATCAATCAATCCCAAATTTAGATTCTTTTTAAGAGTGCTTTTGCGGTTTAAATCATATTTTAATAGTGTTTCAAAACTTACTTTTTTTGTTCTTGTTGCGCTGATGATTTGGACAACATTGAATTTAAAGAAATGGAAGCATGCCGAAACTGAAGCTAAAATAATTACATGGGATGTTACTTCATATTATGGTTATCTTCCAGCAACCTTTATTCATCACGATATTTCTTTAGGTTTTATTGACACAGATAGTGTTAACTATGCCGCAAAACATCAGTTTTGGCCAGAGCGCCTAAACAGCGAATTAGAAATTGACCCGAAAGGAGAAATTAAGGTATTAAAAACGACGATGGGAATGTCGATTATGTACGCCCCTTTCTTTTTTATTGCCCATGGGTTCGCCAATCTTTCGAAATATAACCCGAACGGATTTTCTCAGCCCTACGAATTTTTCCTCATTGTTTCATGTCTGTTTTATTTATTTATAGGTTTGTTTTATCTTCGGAAATTATTGCTTTTTTCTTTTTCCGAATGGGCTACTAGCTTAACTATGGTAACGATATTAGCAGGCACTAATTTGTATTATTATGCAAGCGCAGAACCCGCAATGTCCCATGCTTTTTCTTTTTCTTTAATAACTTGCTTTATTTACCAGAGTATGTTGTGGCTATCGGAAAAAAAAATTAAAAGAGCGATTTACCTTGGTTTGCTAGGGGGTCTTATTGTTTTGATTCGGCCTGTTAATATTCTTATATTCTTATTTCCTTTGTTCTATAATGTTGCTAATGCAAAACAATTTATAGACCGCATTAATTATTTCATCAAGCAAATGGAAACACATAATTACTATTGCATTTCTTGGGTTTTTTTGTGTTGCTTCCACAATTTATTTATTGGAAAGTCATTACAGGAAGTTGGCTTTTTAATTCTTACGTTGGCGAACGGTTTTATTTCAGTAACCAACACATTATAGAGGGCCTTTTTAGCTACAGAAAGGGTTGGCTGACTTATACACCGATTATGATCTTTGCGTTTATTGGTTTGGTGTTTTTATATAAAAAAGACAGGAAATATCTTCTATCTATTTCAGCCTTCTTATGTATAAACATCTTCGTGCTATATAGCTGGTGGTCTTGGTGGTATGGAGGAGGTTTTGGAAGTAGGCCGATGATTGACTGTTATGGTTTGCTTGCAATCCCAATAGCCAGTTTTTATTCAGTTATTCTAAGAAAGAAGCTCGTCTTTATACCTATATTTTCAATTGGAACTGCACTCATCACATTAAACCAGATACAAACATTTCAACATAGGAGAGGCATAATTCATTGGGACTCAATGACAAAAAAGGCATATTGGAATGTGTTTTTAAAAATGAATATGCGAGCGGATGACTGGGCTCGTCAAGAAAAGTACCTAAAACCTCCAGACCAGAATAAAGCTAGAGCTGGTGAAGATGAATACGATTTTAACCCTTTTTAGGTGATTAAAATGCACGACTCGGAAATGTTGTTATCTTTGGCAGCGCAAAGAATGATAAAGAAACTTTCAATAATCATCCCTGTTTTTAACGAAAAAGAAACAATTTTTAAATTGTTGGAGGTCGTCCAGAGAGTTGACTTGATCAGCAATATAGAGAAAGAGTTGATAGTAGTTGACGATTGCTCAACAGATGGGAGTTTAGAAGAGATAAACAGGTATATTTCAGATACACCAGAACATTTAATAACTTTAGTTCAACATCAAAAGAACACTGGGAAAGGAGGGTCCATTCGAACAGGTATTCAAAAAGCAACGGGGGATTACACAATTATTCAAGATGCGGACTTGGAATTAAACCCATCGGAATACAATCAATTACTTGAGCCAATTTTAAACAATACGGCTGATATTGTTTATGGTTCTCGTTTTATCGCGTCCTCTAAGCACGAAAAAGAATCTGCCGCACATAGATTGGCTAATCACTTTTTAACATGGCTTGGCAACGTGGTTAACGGAGTAAAACTAACAGACATGCAGACCTGTTACAAGCTTGTGCCTACAAAAGTTTTTAAGGAGTTAAAGCTTAAAGAAAAGCGATTTGCTTTTGATTCAGAAATTACTGCTAGACTTGCAAAGCATAAAGAATTGAAATGGGCAGAGGTTCCCATAACATATGAACCAAGGACTCAAAAAGAGGGAAAAAAAATAGGATACATTGATGGGTTCCGTGCTATTTACAGTATTATTAGGTACGGTTGGTTCGCTAAGAAATAAGAACTAATAAGTTGGCTATAGGTATAAAGAAAAACATTAAAGCAAGTTGAGTCGTTTGGCAAGTTCCTCTTTATAGGCCTTACCTATGCTTATTTGCTTTTGATTAATTAAAATGTAATTATCTTCAATAGTTTCAATTTTATCAACCCTTACAATAAAAGACCTGTGAACCCTAACAAAATCATCCGCAGATAATTTGGATGCAATATCTTTCATTGTACTTAATATTGTGTATTTACCTTTCGGTGTAAAGATACGCATGTAATTGCCTAAGGCCTCTACCCACAAAACATCCTCCGTGTTAATCTGAACCAGTTTAGATTCGGTTTTAATAAAAATAGTTTTGTCTTTGGAGGTTATGTTTGCTCTGCTTTCTTCAAAACGGCGAAGTGCTTTATCTACTGATTTTAAGAAACGGGCGTGCGAGATAGGCTTTTGGACAAAGTCAGTAACATCATATTCATAAGATTCTACAGCATATTCGGAATGAGAAGTAACAAAAATAACTTGAGGTAGCGGACTCAACGTTCTAAGCATTTCCATGCCATCCATTTTTGGCATTTCAATATCTAGAAAAACTAAATCAATGTGCTCATCCTTAATAATATTAAATGCGTCTATAGCATCTTCACACGACTTTATTAGCTCTAGGGAGTCAGTTTCATTAATTAAATCTGCCAATACATTTCTAGAAAGTTCGTCATCGTCTACAACAAGACACCTCATGCTTTTTCTTTTAATTCGCCTTTAATTTTGTTGAGCTCTTTAATTGATAATTCTAACACAATTTCAACTCTGTTCACAATATCTGCAATTTCCCCTAAATCACCAACTTCTTTGTTTACTTTCTCCAGAAATTCTAACTCTTTTTCAATTATGGCTATTCCCATATACCCAATATTGCCTTTAATTTTATGTGCGACTCCTCTCAGCTCCTCCCATTTTCGGGAACCATAAGCATTTTTTAAAGCCTCTAAGTCATTTGGAACATTTTTTAAAAAAATAGAAATGTATTTGTCGAGTTTTGAATAATTATTGTTAACAAGTTGTAGTAATTCTTCTAAGTGGACATGAGAAGTGTCAAGTACTATATTATTTATCGTTTGATTTCCAAGCCCTAATGAGTCATCTCCTTCCCCCCTTTTTTTTTGCTTTTTTATAATTTGATTCAAAATAGTAAGGTTAATTGGCTTGGAAACGCAGTCATTCATTCCTGCTTTATTGCATTTTTCTGCAACACCATCTAACACATGTGCCGTCATAGCTATGATCGGGATATTTGACTTACTGCTTTTTAGTTTTCTAATTTGTCGTGTTGCTTCATACCCATCCATTATGGGCATTTGAATATCCATCAATATAATATCATATTTAGATTGTTTTACCTTTAGAAGAGCCATTTTTCCGTCATCTGCCATCTCAACCTCTACGTTATTCTTATAACTATTTATTAAATCAAAGAAGATTTCTCGGTTTAATGCATTATCATCCACGACTAAAACCTTTAAGTCTCTTAACGGACTCGTTCTATTGTCTGGAGCTCCAGCAATTATTTTTTTGTTTTTACTTTTCTTTAATTCTAGTTCAAATGAAAACTTACTACCCTCTCCAAAAGTGCTTTCTAAATGAATTTTACTATCCATTAGTTGGATTAAATTTTTAGTAATTGCAAGCCCTAAGCCAGTTCCCCCATATTGCCTTGTTGTATGCGTGTTTTCTTGCTTAAATGAGTCGAAAATGGAATCTTTCCTACTCCTTCTAATGCCGATTCCTGTGTCTGATATTTCAAATGAAACGGATATTACTTTTTCCGTTTCGTGGGTCACGTTAATTGCTATACAAACCTCCCCATCTTCGGTAAACTTAATAGCATTGTCTACTAGATTTAATATGATTTGGTTTATTCTATGTGGGTCTCCCATTAAAACTTTTGGGATTCTTTTGTCTAACTTGGAAATCAGAGAAACATTTTTTTCACGAAGCTTAAAACTAAGGCTATTTATTAGTTCATCAAGAATGTCATGAATTGAAAAGTCTACTGTTTCGAGCTCAATTGTTCCAGATTTTATCTTTGATAAATCCAAAACATCATTTACAAGAAATAAAATGTTTTGTGCGCTTGAGTTTATTGTTCGTAAGTACTTTTGCTGATCCGAGTTTAGGTCTGTTTCGCCCAATAGTCTAGACACTCCAACCACAGCGTTTAATGGAGTTCGGATTTCATGGCTAGTATATGCAAAAAACTCCTCTTTATCTATTCGTGCGCGGTTAGCGTCTTCGTTTGCAATTTTTAACTGATAATTGATTTTGTTTTTCTGTTTCAGAGCAAAAAACAGAAATATAGCGAGAACTATTACAACAAAGAAAACGAACAAAATAATATTGGTTACGAAGCTTTTATTTTTTAATTCTTGTGCTTTAAATTGTTTCTCTTTGTTAAGAAGCAGTATTTCTTGGTTCTTGTTTTCAATGTCTAACTGCGCCTCTAGTTCCGAAATTTCACGAGTATCTTTGATTGCTAGGTAGTATTTAAGGTATTCATAAGCTAACTTATAATCTTCGTTTTTTTCGTACACATTTGCTAAATTTTCATACCCTTTTTTAATGTAAGCTTTTAGTCCTGTTTTTTCCGCTAATCCCAGACTGGTTTTCATGTAAAGCAAAGCTAAATCAAACTCATTTTCCGCTTGGTAAACTACTCCTATTTCAAAACAAAGAATGGATTGTTTTTCTTTATTGTTAATCCTTTCAAAGTCGCCGAGTGATTTTAAATAGTGCTCTAAGGCCAAATCATTTTGTTTTGCGATTTTGTAGAGGAACCCAATACTTCTATTTACTTCAGCCAACTCTTCTATGTTGTTGGTTGAAGAAATGGCATCTAACGCAACTAAATAATATTGGAGCGATAGATTTTCTTTTCCTTGGACATAACTTAAATCCCCGAATCGAGAATTGCATTTGGATAAACATAGCAAACAATCAATTTCCTTAGCTATTTCAAGCGAAGCTTTATAAAAGCTTTCAGCTATTTTGAACTCTCCCTTTTCCTGATAAACATGGCCTATAAATAAATTACTTAATGAGACTCCTTCCTGATTTTGTGTTTCCTCATTGTTTCTTAAGGCACTATAGTGAGCGTCTAGGGCGGCTTGATATTGTGCAAAATTTAGCTCCAATATACCAATTTGATTATAGGCGTTAACTATTCCTGCATTGTATTGTAAGCTTTTACTGACAGCTAAACTACGACGAGCATTTTCCATAGCCTTTTCTGAATTAGAAGGCTCATATAGTTTAGATAACTTATACAAAACATTAGCTAATTTTTTAGGATCGGTTTCTGAGTTTACTGCGGCCTCGAATTTGTTTATTTTTTCAAACCGTTGAGTGTGCCCAAGAATTGAGATGAGAAGTATTAGAACTATTAATAGTTTTTTTTTCATTCACATTTAAAATATCGAAACTTGTACGTGAAAACACCTAAAAAGTTTTCTCTTTTACAAGCTTTTTGTTTTTGTTGAATCCGCAGAAATGAATTAGCGTTGTTGAAAAACATTATTGAAGAAAAAGTAGGAGAGATTAACAATTTGGTTAATCCAAAACCTTTTATTAATTGGCTAGACCTATACGGTTTGACTAAACAACCGAGTCTCTGGTCTGTTCCGAATCATTTTAGCATCAAAACACATACAAATATTTCTTACAAACAATCTTCCTTTTTCAGGAACAGTTAATTTGTTGTCTTTAACTACAACAAGCCCATCTTCTTTCATTTCATCAAGTAGTTTTAAGCCCTCTAAAAAAGCGGGTGTTTGTTGATCGACGTTTTTCCACGAAGTTTCAAAATGACACATTATATTGAGTATATGTTTACGGATAATTAAATCTTCTTCCGAAAGCAAATGCCCTCTTAATAAAGGAATTTCCCCTTGATTAACAACGAATTGATACTCCTCTACTGTTTTTACATTTTGCGCAAAACTGTACCAGCTATCACTGATCGCCGACATTCCTAAACCAACCATTAGAGCAGTTTTCCCAGAAGTATACCCCATAAAATTGCGATGAAGGGTTTTCTCCTTCATTGCTTTGTACATAGAATCGGTTTTAAGCGCAAAATGATCCATTCCGACTTCCACGTATCCGATTTTGTCAAATAATTGTTTACCCACTTCGTACAAATCCCTTTTTACTTCGTCTTTTGGTAAGTCATTTTCATCATAACCCCTCTGTCCCACTCCTTTTATCCATGGAACGTGTGCGTAACTGTAAAATGCGATTCTGTCGGGTTTTAGCTCTTTGGTTTTATTTATAGTATCTATAATGTTTTGTAAATTTTGCTTTGGCAAACCAAAGACCAAATCATGACTTATTGAGGTGTATCCAATTTTACGCGCCAATTTTGTAACTCTTTCCACATTTTCAAATGGCTGAATCCGATTGATTGTTTTCTGAACGATTGGGTCATAATCCTGAACTCCGAAGCTACAACGCCTAAAACCCAAATCATACAATGCAGTTAATTGCTCTTCGGTAGTATTGTTAGGGTGACCTTCAAAACTGAATTCGTGATTTTCTATTAAGTCAGAAGTTTCGAGAATGCCAGTAATCAACTTTTTAAGATTTTCGGCACTGAAAAAAGTTGGTGTTCCGCCTCCTAAGTGAATTTCTTTGATTTTTGGTTTTTCTGAGAAATGCTTTAAATATAATTGCCATTCTTTCAATACGGTTTCAATGTATGGTTCTTCAACATCATGACGTTTTGTAATTCTCTTGTGGCAGCCGCAGAAAGTGCAAAGGTTTTCGCAAAAAGGGAGGTGAATGTAAAGACTAATTCCTTCTGTCTCGTTGCTTTCATCAAAGGCTTTTTGGAAAGTGTTTTTCCAGTCAGATTTTTTAATGCCCTCTTTGTTCCAAAAAGGTACCGTTGGATATGATGTGTACCTCGGACCGGGGACGTTGTATTTTCTAATTAAATCGATATCCATATTGTTTTTTATTGTTCTACCGTTGTTTAACACTTTTAAGAAAGCGTCCAAAAACCTATGCTAATAGTGTTATGGCTTCTCCCTAGCAGAATTTAATCTGTTTTATTCGTTGTCACTGGAAAACCATTCAGCATAACTATTTGCCGTCTCTCTTAAAAATGCAGAATGGAGTATAATATTTCCTTGCAAACATTTTTGAACCATTCCTACAATCTCAATCAACATGTTTTCACAAGTAGGCTGATAATTTACATACCGAATGCGCTCATTGTCTTTTTCAAGGCCTCTAAACCGCGAGTCATTGCGCAATAATAAACGATGATCAAAATTTTCGTAAACATGTTCGCGAACAATGGATTTTATTTCTCCAAAGTCGACAACCATTCCACAGTCAGACAACAACACGTCTTTGCTGGGCTCACCAATTAGTGTAATCTTTAAATGATATGAATGACCATGAATATCTTTACACTTTCCCTCATAGCCATCTAGTGCATGCGCTGCTTCAAAATCAAATTCTTTGGTTATTCTAATATTCATTTATTTCTTGGGTTTCTGCAAATGTAGCAAAAACCTAAGCTACGAAAACATGATTTATGTCTTGTTTCTGTCAGATTAAAGGGGTTTCTTTTTCCGCGAACGCCGGATTAGGCCTCTTATGAATACGGCCCAGAGTTAATATGAAAATGTATTCTTATTGTTGAGTAATTGGAAAGATCGGAGAAAAAGTTCTTTGTGCGTTCAATTCGAAAAACCCTAATTGCAATGCTCAGGAGTTTAAATCCGAATAATAAGTTTTGTAATGGTATATCTTCCTGAGAGTTGCATCTCAATTGCTCCAAACAAGAAAAATCAGCCTCTTTTTAGCAACAAAACAAAAGAATTCTCGTATTTCTTGAACTAATTTCTAGATTAAGGTTATATCTTGTAAGCGCAATGCATGGAATCGATGTTCTGATAGAAAAACTTGACGAATTTATTCGTAAGTACTATAAAAATAGGCTTTTAAAAGGTCTTATTTATAGTTCTGCATTGTTGTGCTCTTTCTTTTTATTTGCAATTCTTCTCGAGTATTTTGGAGAATTTGATGTAATCGGCAGGTCACTCTTATTTTACGGTTATTTGGGTTTGGCTTTATTTATTTTAGTTTTCTATGTGTCTATCCCTCTTTTTAATTTAGCTAAATTAGGCAAAGTGATTTCCTACGAACAAGCGGCAAAAATTGTCGGAAATCATTTTGGAGGCATAAAAGATAAGATTGTGAATACGCTTCAACTCAGCGAAAGTAAAGAGAATATCTCGTCGAGGCACCTCACTTTGGTGTCAGCAAGCATAGATCAAAGGGTAAGTCAGCTTACAGCGGTCTCTTTTAAGTCTGCGATAGATTTCTCAGAGAACAAAAAGCACTTAAAATTTCTATTTTTCCCAATAGTTGTTTTGCTTATCATTTCTTTCGCGGATAGCAGCATTATCATGAATAGTACAGATAATATATTGCATCACAACACTATTATTGCCGCTAACGCTCCGTTTCGTTTTGAGGTTCAAAACGAAAGTCTTGAAGTAATTCAACAAGAAAACTTTCTTCTATCGGTTAAAGTTCGAGGAAACCATTTCCCTAACTCAGTTTATGTTAATGTGGATGGAAGAAGGTATAAGCTAAAAAAAACAAGTAATATATCATTTGAACATACATTTAGAAACGTAAACCAGGACCACGACTTTTATTTATCCGCAGACGATATTTCATCTGACAAATACTTACTTCGTGTACTACCGAAACCTTCATTAATGGGGTTTCGAATTAAATTAGATTATCCGGAATATACAGACTTAAAAGACGAGGAACTAACTAATGTAGGTGACTTATCTTTACCTGAAGGCACAATAGCGGAATGGGTTTTTATGACAAAAAACACGAATCAGATTAATCTTCATTTTCCTGATTCATTGGTTGAACTAAGTCCTTTTGGGCAGAATTCATTTAGCCATACTCAGCAGTTTTTCAAGAGTGGCAGCTATTCAATTTCTACTCAGAATGATCACATTACCAATAATGATTCTATAGCATATTTTTTAAACGCAATTAAAGACGCCTCGCCCTCTATAAATGTAGAGGAGAAATTGGACTCAGGAAACACCCTTCTTCATTACTTTAACGGAGAAATTGTGGACGATTATGGTTTTACGAAACTTGTGTTTAAATATAGAAGGGTGAGTGATGGAAAAGCAAGGATGTTCGAGTCTATTCGAGTTCCTATTTCTAAAAACTATAAAAAAGACCAGTTTTTCCATTATTTAGATATGTCAGAACTTAATTTAAGTCCAGGTGAATCCATAGAGCACTACTTTGTTGTTTGGGACAACGATGGATTAAATGGACCAAAGTCTTCGCGTTCTCAAACAAGAGTTTACAGAGCCCCTACAATAAATGAGCTTGCAAATAAAGCGGATAAATCAAATGAAGAACTCAAGGAGAAACTTTCAGAAAATTTAAAGGACGCACAAAAACTGCAAGAGGAATTGAAAGCAATTCAAAAGAGTCTTCTAGAAAAACCTAAGCCTGATTGGCAAGACAAAAATAGGCTAGAAGATTTCTTAAAGAAACAGCGCAATCTGGAGAATAAAATTAACCAAATGAAACAAGATAACAGTAAAAAAAACTTTGAACAGAATGAATATGAAAAACTAAGCGAAGATATTTTAGAAAAGCAACAACAATTGAATGAACTGTTTGAACAATTAATGACAGATGAAATGAAGCAAATGTATAAGGAGCTTCAAAAAATGTTAGAGGAGTTAAATAAGAACCAGTTGTTAAATAAAATGGATGAAATTGAATTATCTCAAGAGCAAATGGAAAAGGAACTGGATAGGTCTTTAGAGCAGTTCAAGCAAATGGAGTTTGACAGTAAATTAGAAAAAATCACAGATCGACTGGATGAGTTGGCCGAAAAGCAAAAGGATTTATCTAAGGAAACTAAAAACAAAGAGAAATCTAATTTTCAATTGAATAAGGAACAAGAAAAATTGAATGAAGAGTTTAAAAACATCCAGGAGGAAATGAAAGAGCTGGAGGAGTTGAATGAAGATCTTGAAAAGAAAAAGAACATGCTTGACACAAAAGAGGAAGAGAAAAACATTTCTGAGGAACTGGATGAAAGTAAAAAAAACATAGAAGATAAAAAGAACAAAAAAGCTTCGGAGAAACAAGATCAAGCCGCGGAGGACATGGGGGAACTTTCGCAAATGTTGAAGAACATGAAATCTAAAGATAAAGAACAAAAGGATTCCGAAAGCATGGAGTCCTTGCGCCAGTTACTTGAGAATTTAATCCAGTTTTCTTTTGAACAAGAGGAAGTGATGGATGAGCTGAAAGGTTTGAGCCCGAAAGATCCACAATATGTTAAGTTAGGACAAAGGCAGCGTAAATTAGAAGATGATGCGCAACTATTGGAGGATTCTCTATTTGCTTTGAGTAAGAGAATTATGCAACTAGGTCCGCACATAAATAAGGAGGTTGCCGCTATGAATAGGAATATTAAAAATGCTGTTAAGCATATTGCTGACAGACAAACCTCCAAGGCTTCTGTCGAGCAGCAGTATGTGATGACTGCGGTCAATAACTTAGCACTTTTATTTGATGAGGCAATTAAACAAATGCAAGAGCAGCAAAAAGGCCCCCCAGGGGAAGGTGAATGCAATAAACCAGGTGGAAAAGGAAAAGGAAAGCCGTCCGCTAAAAGCATGAAGGAAATGCAAGATGCCTTAAAAAAACAACTTGACAAGATGAAGAAATCCATGGAGAAGGGCGATAACTCTGGGGGCAAGAAAGAGGGTGAAAAAGGTGATGGAGGTAAAAAACCTGGTGGTCAAGGTGGTGTTGGAGGTATGTCTAGCAAAGAGATTGCGCAAATGGCTGCTGCCCAAAGTGCTTTGAGAAAACAAATGGAACAAATGGGTCAGGAGCTGAACAAGGACGGATCTGGGAATGGAAATGGCTTAAAAAAAATAGCTAAAGACATGGAAAAACTAGAAGAAGATATTGTCAATAAAAGAATTTCGAAAGAGACAATAACGCGTCACAAAGATATTATGACTCGCCTTTTGAAGCACGAGAAAGCCCAAAAAGAACGAGAGTTTGATGAGAAAAGAGAAGCTAATGAAGCAAAAAAGCAACTTTTTAGTAACCCAAATGAATATCTTGAGTATAAGGAGGAAAAAGAGAAGGAAATTGAAATGCTAAAAACGATCCCTCCTTCACTAAAACCGTATTACAAAAACAAAGTGAACGAGTATTTTAATCAAATTGATGAATGATACCATGGCGACACAAACCTTTTCAATAATGCAAAACATAGACTTTCCTTCTGAGGCAGAGAACATTTATTTGGTAGAAAAATTAGTAGATAATGTTTGTGAGGAGTTACAAATTCCTGAAGGTAATTACGGAAACATATTAATAGCCTTGACCGAAGCGGTAAACAATGCTATTCATCACGGAAACAAATTAGATGTAAATAAGACAACATCGGTTGCCTGCGGCCAAATCGAAAACATACTAAAATTTAGAATCGAGGATGAGGGTGTGGGTTTTGATTTTGAAAATTTACCAGATCCAACAGATCCAGAAAACATAGAGAAGCCAAACGGAAGGGGAATTTTTCTAATGAAAAACTTAGCCGATGAAGTGTCCTTCGAGGAAAATGGAAGGATTGTTGAATTGACATTTGAGTGCTAACGATAAATTTATTTAAGGATTTAAATGTTCAAGTTGTCCCGTCTAATGCGGGATTTTTCATACCCAAAATATGCCGCTGGATAATATTTTTTTTCATACCGAAGACATTCCTTTTAAACTTGACTGTCAAAATATAACTTCAAACTGGTTGTTACATTTAATTGAACGGCACAATAAAAAGTTGGGTGAATTAAACTATATATTTTGTTCAGACTCCTATTTACTGAAGCTGAACCAAGACCACTTGAAGCATGATTATTTCACGGATATTATTACATTTGATTATTGCGAAGAAGACGTGATTTCCGGAGACTTATTTATATCTGTTGAAAGAACCAAAGAAAATGCAAAAACGTTTAATAAAACGCAAAGTAATGAGCTTAACAGAGTAATTGCGCATGGTTTACTACATTTGCTCGGGTTTACAGATAAGTCAGACGAAGATGTTGTTGAAATGCGCAGGATGGAAGAGGAGGCATTAATGATGTTAAAGAAGATGCAAGCGTCTGATAATAAGTAGTTTGTGTAATTGTTTCACGTGGAACATTAATAGAAAAATAGAATGCTGGAAGAGTATGATGTTATAGTTGTTGGTGGTGGACACGCCGGAAATGAGGCGGCTGCGGCAGCAGCCAACCTTGGAGTGAGCGTGCTTATGATTACAATGAATATGGAGACCATAGGCCAAATGAGTTGTAATCCGGCTATTGGAGGTATTGCAAAAGGACAAATTGTTCGTGAAATAGACGCCTTGGGAGGGTATACAGGGATTGTAACCGATAAAAGTGCCATTCAGTTTAAGCTTTTGAATTTAAGTAAAGGTCCCGCAATGTGGAGTCCCAGAGCCCAATGCGACCGCATGTTGTTTTCTAGGACTTGGAGGCTAGTTCTTGAACAGAATCAAAATGTGGATTTTTGGCAAGACATGGTTGTTGGTATCACCACGCGCAGCGGTAAAGTTGTGGGGGTGAAAACGGCAATGGGTATTGAAATAAAAGGGAAGTCAGTAATTCTTAATAGTGGCACTTTTTTGAATGGTACTATACATCTTGGTGAAAAGCAATATGGCGGTGGCAGAATTGGAGAAAAGGGAGCACATGGAATAACTGAGCAGTTGGTGGAACTGGGTTTTGAATCTGGCAGAATGAAAACAGGTACTCCGCCACGGGTAGATGGACGTTCTCTTGACTTTTCAAAAATGGACGAACAACCAGGTGATCTTAACCCAAAGAAATTCTCTTATTCTGATGAGACAGAATTTCTGTCGGACCAAAAGAGCTGTTGGATAACTTATACAAATCCGGAGGTTCATGAAATGTTAAAGACGGGGTTTGATAGATCACCAATGTTTAATGGTTCTATTAAAAGTGTAGGCCCGCGCTATTGTCCTTCCATTGAGGATAAAATCAATCGTTTTGCTGAGCGCAATCGGCATCAAGTTTTTGCTGAGCCGGAGGGCTGGGATACTATAGAGTACTATGTGAATGGTTTTAGCACCAGTTTACCAGAGGAGGTTCAGATAAGAGCACTCCGATTGGTGCCAGGCTTTGAAAACGCTAAAATGTTTCGGCCTGGGTACGCTATTGAGTATGACTATTTCCCCCCAACTCAGTTAAAGCATACGTTGGAAACCAAACTTGTAGAAGGTTTGTATTTTTCTGGTCAGATAAATGGTACCACGGGATATGAAGAAGCTGCAAGTCAAGGGTTGATGGCAGGGATAAATGCGGCGCTCAAAGTTCAGGAAAATGATGAGTTTACACTTACTCGCAGTGAGGCTTACATTGGAGTTTTGATTGATGATTTGATTACGAAAGGCACGGAAGAGCCCTACCGAATGTTTACTTCGCGAGCAGAATATAGGATTTTGCTGCGTCAGGACAATGCCGATTTACGGCTTACCGAAAAAGGTTTTAGAATTGGTTTGGCCTCGGAAGAACGCATGAAGAAGGTTTCAGAAAAGGAAGCAAAAACGGATCAGCTAATAAAGGTTATTCGCAAAACATCAATTGATCCGGAACGGATTAATCCTATTTTAGAAAAGAAGAAGACATCCCCAATTAAGCAGAAAGTGAAAATGGACGGTGTTTTGGCGCGGCCATTTTTAACGATTCACGACCTTGAAAGTGCTAACGACTCCCTTAAGGAGTTCATCGGTAATATAGGAAACGAGAAGAGAGATGTATTGGAACAAGCTGAAATAATGATAAAGTATAAAGGTTATCTGGATCGTGAGAAGGATGTGGCGGATAAGCTTACGAGACTAGAATATGTTGTCATTCCGGAGGATATAGATTATGGGAAGTTTTCTTCGCTTTCGAATGAGGCCAAAGAGAAGTTGAGTGAAATCTGTCCCAAAACATTGGGTCAAGCTTCAAGAATCAGCGGAATTAAACCGTCAGATATATCGGTGTTAATGATATATCTGGGCAGATAGAATTAGAATTGTTCCACGTGAAACATCAGTTAATAAATATCGAAAAGTGTCCCATTTGTGGAGGTGAATCTCTGCGAAATTTTTTAGAAGCAGAAGACCACAATGTAAGTAAGGATCGATTTAATATTGTGGAATGTAACGACTGTTCTTTTCGGTTTACGAATCCGATTCCTACGGAAGATACAATAGGAGATTATTATAAATCGGAAAACTATGTTTCTCATTCCGGCACAAAGAAAGGATTTATAAATAGAGTTTACCACGTTGTCCGTTCCAGGGCAATAAAACAAAAAGAAAAGTTGGCGTCAAAGCATTCAACAGCTAAAAACATTTTAGATATTGGCTGTGGCACGGGCGATTTTTTAGCTTATTGTAAATCTCTTAATTGGAAGGCGCTTGGATTAGAGCCCGATGAATCTGCTCGTAAAATTGCGATCGAAAGCAACTTAATAGAAGCAAAACCTTTGAATTATTTATATGCGGTTGAGGAGAATACGTTTGATGTAATTTCTATGTGGCACGTATTGGAGCATGTGTATAATTTAAATGAAGATATAGAGCAATATAAAAAGATTTTAAAGCAAGATGGGGTATTAATAGTGGCAGTTCCAAACTGTTCTAGTAAAGATGCAGAACACTATGGTGCAAATTGGGCCGCTTACGATTTGCCAATTCATCTGTACCATTTTAGACCGAGTAATATGAAAAAATTATTTTCTAATCATGGAATGGAGGTAGTTGAAATATTGCCAATGAAATATGACGCATATTATATAAGTATGATATCGGAAAAATATAAAGGCGGTAATATTTTCTCAGGTTTTTTAAATGGGTTTAAATCGAATCTTGCGGCAAATGCAAAAAATAATAAATATTCAAGTCAAATTTATGTTATAAAGCATCAAAAAGATGTTTAAAAGCGATTTAAGAGACTTTTGCTTGTTAAATGATACATTGCCATTGATTATTGAAGGTAATTAATTTAAGTCGCTTTATGGCCCTGTGTTCAAAGTGTTGAAAATCAACATGATAGATAAAATTGCTGAATATTTTCTATGCATTGGGCGTAAGAATTGATTTTTAGCAAAGAACCTTAAACTATTTTATTTTTAGTAAATATGAAGATTGAAGTTTTTGTTTTGAATATTTTTTTATTAATCTGGAATATGGATGCCTCTGTTTGTGCACAAAATATTTTAGTAGAAATTACGGATGTTCGTAGTTCCAATGGACATTTGTTGCTTGGTGTCTACACGAACAATAAAGACTACCAAAATAGAGATGCTGTTATGAAACAAACAGTTTTGAAAACAAAAATAAAAGACGGTAAGGTAACCGCTACAATTGTAGGGTTAAGCCCTGGAGTATATGGAATTGCTTTGTTGGATGATGAAGACTGGGACAGGAAAATGAAATATAAATATTTATTCCCACAAGAGGGTTTTGCATTTTCAAATTATTTTCACGAAGGTTATTCAAAACCCCAATTTGAAGATTTTAAATTTAGATTGGGAAAAGAAGATAAAGAAGTAACTATGAAGTGTAAATATTTGTAGTTTACCGAGGTGTTGTCCCCATAGAGTAATCGGTTAATTCAAATTATCTGACAATATCTTCATCTCGACGGAAGGAGATATTTTGTCATACAAGATATGATATACTGCTTTGGTTATAGGCAGATCCACTAGGTAGTTCTCGTTTATTTCCATTATGCATTTCGTTGCATAATAGCCTTCAGCAACCATGTTCATTTCTAGTTGTGCAGCCCTAACCGAATACCCTTTGCCTATCATATTTCCGAAAGTTCGATTTCGGCTGTATAGGGAATATCCGGTTACCAATAAATCTCCCAGGTATGCTGAAGATTTAACATCTCTATGTATAGGATGAACAGCATCCACAAAACGAGAAATTTCCTGAATGGCATTACTCATCAATACGGCTTGAAAATTATCACCATAACCCAGTCCGTGACATATTCCACCTGCTAAAGCATATACGTTTTTCAGAACCGCAGATATTTCAGTTCCTATTAGATCATCCGAAATAGAGCACTTAATAAAACGACAAGATAAGTTTTTAGCGATTTGATCGGCTAATGTTTTATTTGGACTTGCAATGGTTAAGTAGGATAGTCTTTCTAACGCAACCTCTTCCGCATGACAAGGGCCGCTGATGATTCCAATTTTTTCAAACGGAACATCAAATTTATTGTTGAAATAATCCGCAGGAATCTCATTCGTTTGGGGGATTATTCCTTTTACCGCTGAGATAATGTGCTTTCCATTGAAGTCTTCTTTTGAAAACTCTAGCAATGTTTCGTCTATAAAAGCAGAAGGGGTTGCTATAATAACGACCTCATTTTCTTCTATTGTATGTTTTAGATCCGTGGTAACCTTTACAATGTTATTATCTATGAATACAGACTGCAGGTATTTAGAATTATGGCTATGTTGGATAACATGTTCCTTTTGGTTTTCATCTCGCATCCACCAGGTAAATGAATCAATATTGTTCGATAGCATTTTCACAATTGCCGTCGCCCAACTTCCTCCTCCAATAACTCCAATTTTTTTCATGTTACAAAACTAATAAATACTATCAAACCATTAAAACTATATTGTTTATCAAGTTTTTATACGAATAATTGTTTTATAACACAGAATCGCTTTCATTTGCAAAATAAATGAAACATAAACAAAATTAAAATGAAAAACGTATTTAAAACATTGGCAGTTGGCTTAACTGCATTAGTATTGGTTTCATGCGGAGGCACTGATTCAGCGGAATTAGTAGGAGCATGGAAAGCAGATCCTAGTTCGTTGGATTTGACATTAGGAGATGGTCTTGCAGCATTCAGAGGAGCAATTGAAGAGCAACAAAGTCAAATGCTTTCAGAAGCATCTGGAGAATCAGACAAAGTTACTTTTGAATTTAAAGAAGATGGTAAGTTAGTATTGTCACATGAGGATGAAGATGAAACTTATTCTTTTGATTGGTCACTTGAAGGAGACAAATTAGTTATTGAAGGAGAAGTAGAAGGCCAAAAAGGAAAGATGGCTTTAAATGTTCAAAGTGTCTCAGCAGACAAGTTAACGCTTGCGCTTACGGCAGAAGATTTAATCGCTCAAGTTAAAGAGCAGATGCCAGAAGCAATGGGCATGGTTCCAGGTGAATTTGATATTGACGCAATGGCAAAAGGAACTAGCATGTCAATGTCCTTCAATAGATAAAAGATTACTAATTGTATTTTAAAGCCTCTAGCATAGATTTGCTAGAGGCTTTTTTTATTTTCGTAACTGTGTCGAAGGCTTTAAGGAAACCATATCCATGCAATAAAGAGATTTTTGATAACCTTGTTATCTCAGTGTTAGCGGCTACGTTTATTTTCTTTTTTTTATTATTATTTAAACCGTTCGATTCCTTAATTAACTATTCAGGGTATATGTCCTTCGGTTATGGGTTGATAACATTTGCGGTGTCGTTTTTCATTGGGGCTATTTTGCCGCAGTTTTTTTCAAATTATTTTAGTGATGTCAATTGGACTGTATTAAAAGAGATTGGCCACCTATCATTTATTGTATTTACGATTGGCGTTGTTAACTTTTTTTATGCTGCGTCCAATCCAATTTCACTTGAAAAAAGTGAAGTGTATACATTTAATAATTTCATTCTTTCAATTAGTATCACTTTTGTAATAGGAGTAATGCCCATAATTATTGTGGTTTTATATAACCAGACAAGACTGTTAAAAAAATACAAGGCAGAATCGGAAAAGATTAACAAACTGCAACAATCCAAAAGTTTCCTTGCCCAAGAAATAACCTTCAAAGGCGAAGGAAAAAATGAGGAATTAAAATTTACCGACCACTCCATATTATTTATTAAATCAGAAAGTAATTATTGTGAAATTTATGTAAACGCGGACAATAACTGCAGGAAGGAACTTCTCAGAGGTAGTTTAAACTCCATAGAAGATAGCCTAAAAGAACTGTCATTTTTTGTTCGTGTACACCGCAGTTATATTGTTAATTTTAACAATATTGATAAAGTTTCTGGAACGGCTCAAGGGTACAAGGTCCATTTTGAAAACGTGGAACATTCTGTCCCTGTTTCTAGAAAGCGGTCAGCTCAGTTTAAATCGCTGGTTCCTAGTTTAGGTAATATTGCCATTCGTCCCAAGCGCCGCATTTCATCCCAAAAAAGCGCTATTCGTACCTTTTAGTTTTTTTTAAAGCGGATCGGTTGTTTCTTTGTATCATCAAAAATCAGAAATGAAAAATATTGTTACAACACTAATTGTTGCACTGTCACTTTTTGGACAAGCGCAGATAACACAGAACATTAGAGGTGTCGTCATTGACAAAGACTCTAAATCCCCCTTACCAGGAGCCAACATAATTATTAATTCAGTTACGCCTCTGCAAGGATCAGCTACCGATCTTGACGGAAGGTTCAAAGTTGTTGGCGTTCCAATAGGTCGTCATAACATCAAAATAAGTTATGTTGGATATGCGCCAAAAACACTAACGAATATTGAACTTTCCTCTGGAAAAGAACTCATTCTTAATATTGAGATTCAAGAATCAATTATGATGAACGAGGTTATGGTTAAATCTGGTCCAGACAAAGACAAAACCGTGAACAAAATGGCAACTGTTAGCGCCCGAACTTTTTCGATTGAAGAGACCCAACGGTATGCCGGAAGTTTAAATGATGTGGCTAGAATGGCTCAAAATTTTGCAGGTGTTCAAGGAGCAGACGATAGTAGAAATGACATTGTAATTCGTGGAAACTCTCCGACAGGCGTGTTGTATCGACTGGAAGATGTAGATATACCAAACCCTAATCATTTTGCTTTAAACGGCACAACGGGGGGTCCCATTAGTATTTTAAACAACAACGTTTTGGATAACTCTGATTTTATGACTGGCGCATTTCCAGCAGAATATGGAAATGCCTTGGCTGGGGTTTTTGATTTGAAGCTGAAAAATGGTAACAACGAGAAACACGAGTTCTTGTCTCAAATTGGGTTTAATGGGCTTGAGTTTACAGCTGAAGGACCTATTAATAAAGAGCGCTATTCTTCTTATATTGCTAGTTACCGCTATTCTACACTTGGTCTATTCAAAAAAATGGGACTTAATTTTGGGGCAGGAACAGCTGTTCCTGGCTATCAAGATGCAATGTTTAAGTTAAATTTTCCAAATAAAAAAGGAAGAACTGTTTTATGGGGTGTCGGGGGTGTTAGCGAAGCTTCATTTTTAGATAGCGAACAAGAAGGAGAAGAAAATTTATTTACCGATAGCGGAGAAGACATTGTTTTTAAATCAAGAATAGGAGTAATTTCGTTGTCTAATACATATCGTTTTAATGATAAAGCTTTTCTTAAAACTAGCTTTGCTGTTGACGTTGCGGCAAACGATATTATAAACGATACATTAAACGCTGCTAATGGCAGCTACAACCCCTATTACCGTAATAATAGTTATGAGGGGAAACAATCTATAAATGTAGTTTTTAATCAAAAGATTAATGCTAGAAACCTATTGAAGATAGGGGTATATAACCAGCGAAAGTTTTTTCACCTAAAGGATAGTGTTCATCAAAGGTCAGATAGTGTTCTTAACCCTTTTACAAATTCATATGTGGCTTTGCAGCCTCAATGGAAAAAACTTACGAACTATGATGGTGCTACCTATTTTATTCAGCCCTTTGTGCAGTGGCAATTTAGAGTAAACGAAGACTTAACCTTAAATACGGGTATTCACAGCCAATACTTTCTCTACAACAGCACCTTTGCTATTGAACCTCGACTAGGAATTAAATACAAATGCAATGATAAAAATACCGTTAGTGCAGGTTATGGATTACACAATCAACTTCCGCCAACCAGACTGTTTTTTAGAGAGCAAACCGATCTTTTTGGAAATACTGTTTTTGACGATAAAGGAGAAGCTGTAATTCCAAACAAAGAGTTGAAAATGGTTCGAAGTCAGCATTTTGTTATTGCATACGATAGAAGTTTAGGTAAGCACTCAAGGTTAAAAATGGAATCATATTATCAGATACTGGATAACGTTCCCATAAGCTATAGATATCCTCAATATAGCACACTAAATTTTGGGGCCAATTTCGATTTAGCATTTCCCGACACATTAGTAAACGAGGGCACGGGAACAAACTATGGTTTGGAACTTACGGTCGAAAGGTTCTTAAACAATGGGTTCTATTATTTATTTACTGGTTCAATTTATAACTCAACCTACAAAGGGATTGACAGACTTGAGAGAAACACTGCTTTTAATGGAAATTATACAACAAATATCTTAGTTGGAAAAGAGTTTTATTTTACATCAAAAAAACCATCTAAAAAGCAGAGTTCGCTTTTGCTAGATATTAAGTTTACCTTAAATGGGGGTCAACGATTCATTCCTATAGACTTGGAACAAAGTAAAAAGCAGAATGCTGCAGTTTATGATTATGACAATGCATTTGCTCCTCAGCATCCTGAATATTTTAGAACAGACATTAAAATAGGATATAAATTAAACGGTAAAAATATCACACAAGAATGGGCTTTTACAATGCAAAACGCTACTAATCAAAAAAACGTGTATAGTCAAGGATATGATGCATCAACACAATCGGTGTTTACTAGGTATCAAATTGGAATGCTTCCAATTATGCAGTATAAGATTTTGTTTTAGGCTTAAACGGTTTTTATCACTAGAATTGTAATATAAGATTAACAAATAATACATGAAATTGACACAAGAGTATTGGAATAACTGTTATCAAAGCAATGATACTAGGTGGGATTTAGGGAAAATTTCTCCGCCAATTGAGTTGTATATTAGTCAGTTACAGGACAAAGAAATATCAATACTAATTCCTGGAGGAGGTAATAGTCATGAAGCCGAACACCTTTTAAGTAAAGGGTTTAAAGAAGTTTTTGTAGTTGATATTTCTCCATTTGCAATTGCTAATATTAAGTCGCGTGTTCCGCATTTTCCATCCAATCAGTTACACAATAAAGATTTTTTTAAACTAAACGGTACGTTTGATTTAATCATCGAACAAACATTTTTTTGTGCTATTGACAAAAACCTTAGGTCTTCATATGCAAAAAAAATGGCTGAGCTACTCAACCCGGAAGGAAAATTGGTTGGGCTTTTATTCAACGCTCCGTTAAATGAAGACCACCCACCCTACGGGGGAACAATAAAGGAGTATATAGGTTATTTTGAGCCCTATTTTAACATTGAGATTATGGAGCTATGTTACAACTCTATTGAGCCCCGATCTGGTAGAGAGATATGGGTGAAAATGATAAAAAAGTAAGGAAAGATCAAGGAGGATAATATCCAATGTACTTCAAACAAGGAATACTTAAAGGCACAAAACATCGTTTTTGAAAATGAAAATTTAAATTGTTAATATTTCCTTTATCTGCGTTAATTATTGTAGGACTCTTCATTTTCTTTATTGTTATATTTGGAAAAATCAACCAGCCAACATGAAATTATCCATTACTGTAGTCGCATTATTTCTCACGAGTTACACATTCTCGCAAGAATTGTTTTGGTCTACTGAAACAGAAGTTGCAAGTGGTTATGGGAACCTTCGACCTCGAATAGCATTGACTTCAAATAATGTTCCTGTTGTGGTATGGGGAGGAGGAACGGGCACTCAACCCGTATATGTTTCGAGATTAAATGGCGGAGCATTTTCCACGCCTATTTCAGTAAGTCCATCAGGGATAAATCCTTATACAGCCACATGGACAGGTCCAGATATTGCAGCTAAAGGCGATTCAGTATGGGTTATTTATGACGCCGGATTAAACGGTGGATTTGATGTTTACTGTGTAGTTTCAAATGATGCTGGCATGTCTTTTTCGGATACGGTAAATATTAGTGGGTACAGTGGACTAAACAGATTTGCTTCAATTGGAGGTAATATAAATGGAGATATTGCGGTGAGCTATATGACTCATGACGCAAATTGGACTAACCCTCATTATGTAGTGTCTAATTCTGCGGATGCAGGAACAACTTGGCAAATACCAATTAACGCAAGTGAAGCTCTGTCGGGAGCAGAAGTATGTGACTGTTGCCCATCTGAAATTGTTTTAAACGGACCAGACCAGGTACTTTTATTTAGAGATAATAACGCTAATTTAAGAGATATGTGGGCTTCCTTTTCTTCTGATGGTGGGGGATCTTTTCCAATTGGAGGTGATGTAGACAATGCCGATTGGCTTGTAAATGTATGTCCAGCAAGCGGAGCTCATGGGGCTTTTATTAACAATAATTTCTATATGGTATGGATGACGGGAGCATCAGGGACCTCAAAAGCAATGATTACCACGGTGGATAAATCGAATGCCAATAGCACAACGAATTGGGAAATGCCAGGGACCCAACAAGGTGGACAGAATTACCCAAGAATTGCGGGAGAAGGAAACACAATAGGTGTTGTTTATCAAGAATATATTTCTGGTTCTCCAGGCCAAGAATGTTATTTTGCTTATACATTTAATGGTGACTCAAAACTTGATTCGTCAGCACTTCTAAACGCCCAATCTCTTGGAAGCCAATCTAACCCTGATCTTATTTTTGCTGATGGAGTTTTTCATTTTGTATACCAAAATAGCTATACAGGAGGTGTAACATATCGCACAGCTATTGTGGGAAGTGTTGGTGTTAATGAAGTAAATAAAACCATTTCAATACTCCCTAATCCTGCTGTAAATGAAATAAAATTAGAAGGGGCGTCTAATTCCAAAATTCACATTCTTAATCAACTAGGGGAGATAACCCTATCTAAAAATGTTTATAACGAAAAGGAAAGTATTGACTGCAGTCAATTTGCTACGGGGACTTATTTTATCCAGGTAATTCAAAATAATCAATTGGTACAGTCTAAAAAGATTGTGGTAATGCGGTAACTTCAGTGTTTACTTTTCTGATGATATTTAACCTTTTAACCGGTTTTAGGATTAGTTATTACCTAACGTCTCCTCCGGCTTCCATATCTTTAGTTGGCGCAACAAATGAAAGTTTTCCTTCATCATCTTCAGCCATCAAAATCATTCCTTGAGATTCAACACCCCTAATCTTTCGCGGAGCTAAATTCATTAGGATTGACACCTTTTGTCCAACAACGTCTTCAGGAGAATAATGCTCCGCAATTCCCGAAACAACAGTACGAGTATCTATTCCTGTATTAACGGTCAGCTTCAATAACTTATCTGCTTTCTCTATTTTTTCGGCCGACATTATCTCACCGACGCGGATGTCCATTTTTGTGAAATCGTCAAATGTTACTTCATCTTTCATGGGGGGAAATTTATTATTTGCTTGTGTAGCTCTTTCTAATTTTGCTATTTGTTCTTCTATTTTATCATTTTCAATCTTACTAAAAAGCAATTCGGCTTTGTTTATGACATGACCTACATTCATTAAATCATTCTGACCTGCAGCATCCCACTTTAATAGTTTAATTCCCAGGATGTCGGCTAACTTATTGCTAGTAAAAGGCAAAAAAGGTTCAAACACAACCGTAAGGTTTGCTGTTATTTGAAGAGCTATGTTCATTATTGTTTTAACACGGTTCGGATCAGTTTTAATCAACTTCCATGGCTCTGTGTCAGCTAAGTACTTATTTCCTATACGAGCTAAATTCATCGCTTCTGCTTGTGCTTCTCTAAATCGATAAGACTCTATAGCATTTGAGACTTTAGAGGGAACTAACGTTAACTCTTCTAACACTTGGTTATCAAGGTCTGTTAGCTCTCCGATTTTCGGAACAATTCCAGTATAATATTTATGTGTTAAAACCAAACACCTGTTTACAAAGTTCCCATAAATTGCGACTAACTCATTGTTATTTCTTGCTTGAAAATCTTTCCATGAAAAGTCGCTGTCCTTGTTTTCTGGAGCAATTGAAGTAAGCACATAACGAAGCACGTCTTCTTGGCCAGGAAAGTCTTCTAGATATTCATGCCCCCATACAGCCCAATTTCTCGACGTACTTAATTTCTTTCCCTCTAAGTTTAAAAACTCATTAGCAGGAACGTTATTAGGTAATATATGGTCTCCTAATAATTTTAGAATGATTGGAAATATTATACAGTGAAATACAATGTTGTCTTTTGCTAAAAAATGGACCAGTTTAGTATCAGCTGACTTCCAGTAATCTTCCCAATTTCTTCCAGAATCTTTAGCCCACTGTTTTGTTGCTGAAATGTAACCTATAGGCGCATCAAACCAAACATACATTACTTTACCATCTCCTCCCTCAACAGGAACCTCAACACCCCAGTCTAAATCACGTGTCATCGCCCTTGGTCTTAATCCAGAATCTATCCAACTCATGCACTGACCAATAACTTGATTTCTCCATTCTTTGGGCTGATGGACTTGAATACCGTCCAACGTCCCATTTTTTATCCAATCTTTAACCCAGTTTTCATGCTTGTCCATTGGCAAATACCAATGGGATGTTTCTTTCAAAGTTGGTGAATTCCCACTTAAAGTTGAAATAGGATTTATTAAATCTAAAGGGCTAAGGTCCGATCCGCATTTTTCACACTGGTCGCCGTAAGCACCAGGAGTTTTACATTTTGGGCAATCCCCCGTAATATATCTATCTGCCAAAAATTGGCTATACTCTTCGTCGTAATATTGTTGCGTTGTCTTTTTGGTAAATTCTCCTCTACCTTCTAATAATTTAAAATAATCCGAAGCTGTTTGTTTGTGCAAATCTAAAGATGTTCTGTGAAAAATATCAAAGCTTACGCCTAGTTGACCAAAGACATTTTTATTGATTGCATGATATTGGTCTACAATAGACTTAGGTGTTGTTCCTTCTTTTTTTGCGCGCAATGTAATTGCTGCACCATGTTCATCCGAACCACAAACAAACACTACATCTTTTCGATTAGACCGTAAAAAACGCGCGTATATGTCGGAGGGGATATAAACACCTGCCAAATGACCTAAGTGCAACGGCCCATTTGCATAAGGAAGGGCTGCGGTAACAGTATATCTTTTTGGATTCTTCATTCAATAGCTTACTTGCACAAAGGTTGATTTATAAAAATGCGAACGCAAAGATAGTTTTTTGACTCTTGATATAATATATTCGATACATGAAAAATTCAATCCTTCCAAACAATCTCAAAAAAGGAGACAAAATATCGCTAATATCAACTGCTCGAAAGATTGATGTAGAAAAATTAGCGCACGCAAAAGAAGTTTTCAATAATTGGGGGCTTAAGGTGGTTGAAGGGAAAAATTTAAGAGCTGAGAGTAACCAGTTTTGCGGAACAGACAACCAAAGATCATGCGACTTACAAGAAGCAATAAACGATAATTCAATTCAAGCAATAATTTGTTTTAGGGGAGGGTATGGAACAGTAAGAATTTTAGAAAGGGTTGATTTTTCAAACCTAATCAAAAATCCAAAATGGATTTGTGGTTATAGCGATGTTACAGCGCTTCATAATTATCTAAATAGTAAATGTGCTATTGCAACAATACACTCAACAATGCCGGTAAATTTTAATAACAATACCAAAGAATCTTTAGAGACGTTCCGAAAATCCTTATTTGGCGAGAAATACAATATTATAACTGAAACGCACGAATTAAACAGGGAAGGCGCTGCTTCTGGAAAAATTATTGGCGGAAACTTATCCATGCTTTACAGCCTCTCGGGAACAAAATACGATATTGATACAAGGGAAAAAATATTGTTCATTGAAGACCTAGATGAATACCTTTACCATATAGATAGAATGATGTGGAACCTAAAATTATCAGGAAAATTGAGCAACCTTTCAGGACTAGTTGTTGGCGGAATGACGGACATGAATGATAATGAAAACCCATTTGGAAAAACGGCTGTTGAGATTATTAAAGAAGCTGTTGAGGAATACAATTACCCTGTGTGCTTCAACCTCCCTTGTGGTCATATAGATGACAATAGGGCTCTAATTCTTAACAAGGAAGCCAAACTAACAGTAACATATTCAAACGTAATTTTTGAGCAATAAAAAAGGGTCGTATGAAAGAACGACCCTTAAAAAGTTAGGTGAGGCTATTTTATCTTTCAAATTTCCCGTAATCTTTTGGAATCACAAAAGTTTCAGGGGTAATTTTTTTTGTCTCAATCTTTTCTGCTTTTAAGGTTGAAATAACATTTCCAGTAGAAAGAGCGTATTCTATACTTAACATAGGGAAATGATTTTCCATTCCTGCAATTTCCAAATAATACATAGCTTGGTTTTCTTTTCTGTTTAATGTTTCTAACATCGGGATAAAGAATTCATAATCTCCTTTTGTGACCCAATAAATAATTTTTCTGTCGTTCGCTTTATTCGTCACAACTACTTCAAAACATTTTTTCCCTAGAATTTCTTTCGTTTCTCCCGTTTTATTGATATCAACATCCAAAGTTTTTGCGGGCCTTCTGTTAGGCGTCTCAAACCAAAGCTTTCTTTCTGGGCTGAGAGCGTATGTCTTTTTCGTTGCTAAATCCATCAATTGAATTCCATCAATTGTTCCATCTTCTCCAACTTCTTCAATTCTAATATCGTTCCCTTTAACAAAGTACTTGTAGGTAACGTGAATTTTCCCCACGTTTTTTTCAAAGACTATTTCTCCTTCAAACTGCGCTAAAGATGCAGAGGCAATCAAAACAGAAGCAAATATAGAAAGCCCAAATTTCTGTAAATTATTTTTCATGGTTGTAATTTTCTTTTTAAGTTCACTAAGATATAAAAATTTATATCAAATCTAATAATTATTCTGCCCTTAACCAAGTATCATACCAAAAGAAAATAATGGAACAAAAACATATTCTAGGAAAAAAAGGTGAAGCAATAGCAAAAGCCTACTTAATCAAAATGAGCTACTTAATAGTAGAAAAAAACTGGAAACACTTAAAAGCTGAAATTGATCTCATTGCTCAAAAAGATGACTTTATAGTTTTTGTGGAAGTGAAAACAAGAAGCACGGTCAATTATGGGCATCCCGAAAGCTTTGTCTCTGAGAAGCAACAAAATAGGATTATTGGAGCCGCCAACGAGTATATCCAGAAAAATGATATTCATAGTGAGGCTAGGTTTGATATCATTTCAATCATAAAAAGCAAAAACACAGAGATCATTAATCATATAGAAGGTGCTTTTTATCCAACATTATGATTATTTAGGTTAATCTTTCCGATATTCGCAACCAGACTTGAAAAGATAATGGGAAACAAGAAAGGAAACAAATATTCAAATAAACCAAAAACCAACTCAAGTAAACTTGAAACAAGTAAGGAGGTTATCGAAAACATTCGTCTAAATAAATATATCGCAAATGCAGGGGTTTGTTCTAGGCGAGAAGCAGACAAGTTGATAGAAAAAGGAGATGTAACGGTAAATGGAGAAATCGTTACGGAAATGGGGCATAAAGTTTGTTATACGGATGACGTGCGATATTTAGGAAAGAGGTTGAAAAAAGAGCGTTTTAAATATATTCTCCTGAATAAACCGAAAAATTATATCACTACTGTTTCAGACACTCATAATCGTCAAACAGTCATGAATCTAATAGAAGGGGCTTGCTCAGAAAGGGTTTATCCAGTTGGCCGATTAGACAGAAACACTACAGGTCTTTTGCTTTTTACAAATGATGGTCAACTAACTAAAAGGCTCACTCATCCAAGCTATGGGGTAAAAAAAATATACGAAGCGGTTTTAGACAAACCTCTTGAAGAACACGATTTAGAGAAACTAACTTTAGGTATTGAACTAGAAGATGGGTTAAGTACTTTTGATAGCGCGGAGTATAATGGTGCTCCAGGTCAAAAAACAATTGTAATGATTTCCATTCATTCGGGAAAAAACAGAATTGTAAGAAGAATGTTTACTCATTTAGGCTATGATGTTGTGAAGCTTGACAGAATTGAGTTTGCAGGACTAAAGAAAGGAAAGGTTACTCGAGGAAAATGGAGGATATTAGATAAAAAAGAAGTTGGCTTTTTAAAAATAGCTAAATAATATCTTGATATACAATTTCTGCTGCAGCTTGCTCGGCACTTCTTTTGGACAGATCAGTTGATTGACCTTTTAACTCACAGTTAATGAACGCACCCATGGTAAAATGAATTGACCCATTTACAGTTTCTTCTTTTATGGTTTTAAATTCTAGCGATAATTTATTTTTCTGGCAATAAATCAGTAATTGACTTTTATAATCAGTATTGTTTGCTTCCAAATTTTCCAAATCTATGTAATGCTCGAGAATGCACTTAATAAACACTTCCTTGGCTTTGTCATATCCTTTATCTAAGTATATTGCTCCAAAAAGAGCTTCAAAAACATTTCCTAATAAAGATTTGTAAGGAAAGTTACCTTTTAAATATTTTACGAATGGTTCTAATCCCATTTTTTCTCCCAATGAATTCAAACTTTTCCGACTTACGATTTTTGATCGCATTTGAGTGAGATATCCCTCGTCCTGATCAGGAAACTTTTGAAATAAATATTCAGAAACAATGGTTGAAAGAACGGAATCTCCTAAGAATTCAAGTCTTTCATTACTTATTTTTAATCCTCTCGTTTTTTTTTTTGCTACCGACTTGTGCACAAATGCCTGAGTATACAACTCAATGTTTTTGGGTTTAAACCCAAAACTTTGGCGAATAAATAATTGTAACGGAGAATTTTTTAAGCGTGATTTTCGATTGAACAACAAACTGAACAACACTATTTAACCAATGTATTTTTTCACAATCACTGATGTATTGTGACCTCCAAAACCAAACGTATTGCTTAGCGCAACATCAACAGTTCTTTTTTCCGCCTTGTTAAAGGTGAAATTCAAGTTGTAATCAATGTTTTCGTCTTCGTGCTCAAAGTTAATTGTCGGCGGCACAATATCTTCTTGAACTGCTTTTACACAAGCAATTGCCTCAATAGCTCCTGCTGCACCTAACAAGTGCCCGGTCATAGATTTAGTTGAGCTAATGTTTAGGTTGTATGCATGTTCTCCAAATACTTCTTTAATTGCTTTTGTCTCAGCAATATCACCAAGTGGAGTCGATGTCCCATGCACATTAACGTAATCTACTGTAGACGGATCTAATCCAGCATCTTTTAATGCAAGTTTCATAACGCTTGAAGCTCCTGTTCCATCAGGATGTGGAGCAGTGATGTGGTGAGCGTCGGCAGTCATTCCACCACCAACTACTTCGGCATATATTTTTGCACCCCTTGCTTTTGCGTGCTCTAATTCTTCAAAAATTAAAGCGCCAGAACCTTCTCCCAGAACAAATCCATCACGGGTTGCGTCAAAGGGTCTGGAGGCTGTTTTTGGATCGTCGTTTCTTTTGGAAAGCGCTTGCAGCGCGTTAAATCCGCCAATACCCGCAATATTAACTGCTGCTTCAGAGCCACCAGTAACCATAACGTCTACCTTGCCTAATTGTATTTGCATTAAGCAATCAATCATAGCATTTGTAGCAGATGCGCATGCTGAAACAGTAACATAGTTTGGCCCTCTTAGCCCATACTTAATAGATATGTGGCCAGCAGCAATATCTACAATCATTTTAGGGATAAAGAAGGGGTTGAATCTAGGGGTTCCGTCACCATCTTTAAAGCTAAAACACTCTTCTTGGAACGTTTTTAACCCTCCAATGCCTGAACCCCAAATAACTCCAACTCTGTCTAAATTTACTTTCTCAAGATCTAGGCCAGAATCTTCCATGGCTTCGGTTGCCGTGGCAACGGCGTATTGAGAAAAGGGGTCTAGCTTCCTAGCCTCTTTTCTATGCATAACGCTTTCAACATCAAATTCTTTAACCTCACAAGCAAATTGTGTTTTAAATTTAGAAGCATCAAATTGCTGTATAGGCGCAGCACCACTTACCCCATTAATAAGATTGTTCCAATACTCATCTAGAGTATTGCCAATCGGAGTCAATGCTCCCATTCCTGTTACAACAACGCGCTTCTTTTCCATAATAGCTTATAGAAGTTAAAAAGAAAGATAAATTTATTTGTTATCTCCAATGTAAGAGATAGCATCGCCTACCGTAGCGATTTTTTCTGCTTGATCATCTGGAATAGCAATATTGAATTCTTTTTCGAATTCCATAATTAATTCTACAGTATCTAAAGAATCTGCTCCTAGATCGTTTGTAAAACTTGCTTCTGAAGTTACTTCTCCTTCATCTACACCCAATTTATCAACGATAATTGAGATAACTCTTGATTTAATATCTGACATGATTTTTTTTTTAATTATTTAAACCTGAATGCAAATAAAATACATTTCGTTAATTCAACAAAATTCTTTTCACTAAAGTTATGAGGAATGCATTTTTAAGAACTTATTTGCAATAAGTAACCACATCTAATAAATCTTTTTTTTTCAATCAAGAACCAATGTTTTTTTATCTGGAGAACCCAATGCAATCAGCAGTTTAGGCTGTTCGTTGGAGATATGTTTAATACCTCTTTGGGAGAACTCAGTTGTTTTAGAGCGTATATTAAGCGAACTAACCAGGGCGTTATGAATAGCTTCAATTAACTGCCCAATATTAATCCTTAGCGCTCATTTACATGTTATTAGTTTAATTTGTCTCCATTTTCGATAAATCCAAAGTCCTTTTTTACACTAATTATTGCTCAAGACACTTGATTAGTAAATTCCTTCTTCCAAGAATCACTCAACCTTAATTGGCAGCAACATGTCTATGGGGTTTTACACTATCTCTTGTTAAAAGGCAATACAAAGATAGTTGGTGCAACTTCTTTCGGAGGTAAATAATTTACTTTTTCTTCTCATCCTATGTGTTTTGATTTACCTTTGCCTAGAATTATTAAGTCTAAGAAATGAACATCGCTTTATTTGCCTCAGGGACAGGGAGTAATGTCTATAATATTATACAACATTTTAAGTCAAATGACTTGATAAATGTTGTTGCTGTGCTGAGTAACAAGTCTGATGCTGGCGCATTGAATTATGCTAAAAACGCTAACGTTCCGTCGCTTACTTTTAGCAAAAAAGAGGTTACATCTTCAATTAAGGTAGAAGAATTTTTAGCCGAGAAGAAAGTGGAGCTAATAGTTTTAGCTGGGTTTTTATTAAAGGTTCCTGAAAGCTTAATTGATTTATATCCGAACAAAATATTAAACATCCACCCTGCTTTGTTACCAAATTTTGGAGGTAAAGGCATGTATGGAATGAATGTTCATCATGCGGTAATTGCAGCTAAAGAAAAGAAATCTGGAATTACAATTCATTTGGTAAATGAAAAGTATGATGATGGGGCAACTATTGCTCAATTCGAATGTGATTTGAATGAGCACGATACCCCGCAAAGTTTAGCGCAGAAAGTGAGCGTTTTAGAAAAGTCTCATTTTCCAAAAACAATAGAAGAATACATCTTAAAAATTAATTAATTATGTTCGCATCAGTTTTTTTTGGATTCGACTTAAAAGAAGTCGGAGTAGCATCTATGGTTTTATTTGCGGTTATTGATATAATAGGATCCATGCCAATTATTATCAAAATAAAAAAATCTGCGGGGTCTATTCATCCGCTCAGAGCAACAGCAGTAGCAACTATAATAATGATTGGCTTTCTTTTTTTAGGTGAATCAATTCTAAGTGTGATTGGTGTTGGAATTAACGAGTTTGCTGTTGCCGGGTCATTTGTCCTGTTTTTTATGGCAATAGAAATGGTGTTAGGGATAGAGATATTTAAACACAAACAAGACAGCTCATCTTCTCGAACTGCCTCAATCGTTCCTCTGGCATTTCCGGTAATTGCTGGAGCAGGTACAATGACTTCTATTATATCTCTTAGAGCAGAGTTTGCGCAGGTTAATATTTTAGCTGCAATTATTTTAAACCTAATATGCGTTTTTGTCGTCTTAAAGCTAACTGCCAGGATTGAAAAGCTTTTGGGAAAAGGAGGAATGGCTGTAGTAGAAAAAGTATTCGGAATAATCCTTTTGGCCATTGCTATAAAATTGTTTACGGCGAACGGTAAAGAGTTGTTTTAACAAATTTTATAATAAAGATAAACCAATACATTTAATTTTGTTTAACTTTGCCGAACATTCATTAAACAAAACAAACACACTCATGATGCTAAATCGATTTTTATTACTGTTAACCTTTTTTTCAACTCAGGTAATCTCCGGACAAGAAAAGTTTACATTATCTGGCACAATTAAAGATTCGACAGACGGTGAAGATCTGATAGGTGTTTATGTAACGGTAGCAAATTTAACTGGCGTGGGAACCATAACAAATAGCTATGGGTTTTATTCCATTACACTTCCCCAGGGAGAGTACACCATTTCTTTTAGTTATGTGGGATATAACACGGTTGACAAAAAAATTGTACTTGACAAAAGTAAGGTAATAGGAATGGAACTTTCTAACAGTTCCGAGGTTATGAAAGCATTGGAGGTTACTGCAGAAAAAGAAAATGAAAATTTAACCAATACCAATGGAAGTACAGTTCGATTGAAGCCAAAAGATATCGAAACAATTCCTGTCCTATTCGGAGAAAAAGATGTGTTGAAAACAGTTACTTTATTGCCGGGGGTTCAAAGTGCGGGCGAGGGTAGTTCGGGGTTCAACGTTAGAGGAGGAGCTTCAGATCAAAACCTTATTTTGCTAGATGAAGCTCCTGTTTACAATGCTTCACATTTGTTAGGTTTCTTTTCTGTGTTTAATTCTGATGCGCTGAAAGATATAAACTTAATGAAGGGAGGAATTCCAGCAGAATATGGAGGTAGACTTTCTTCAGTAATGGACATAAAGATGAAAGAAGGAAATCGAAAAAAGTTTAGCGCATCAGGAGGACTAGGCTTAATTTCTTCGCGTTTGTTGATAGAAGCGCCGATAGTCAAGGATAAAGGGTCTTTTTTTATTTCAGGAAGAAGAACTTATGCTGATACATTCTTGAAGTTATCCAAGGACTCGTCAAGAAGAGAATCGACCCTTTACTTTTATGATATAAATGCAAAAGCGAATTATTCTTTTGGAGAAAAAGATCGGGTTTTTCTGTCTGGTTACTTTGGTCAAGATAAGTTTGGTTTTGGAGAATCTTTTGGATTTGAATGGGGAAATACAACAGGAACTTTGAGATGGAATCACATCTATTCTAACAAATTGTTCTCGAACACTTCGGTTATCTACAGTAATTATGACTACAAAATCACAATTGGAGGAGCAGGATTTGATATTGCTTCGGTTATCAAAGATTGGACGTTTAAGCAAGACTACCAATGGTTTGCAAACGAGAAACATAATGTCAAATTTGGATTCAATGTTCTGACACATAAGATTTCCCCAGGCGGTATAAACAGTCTAGAGCCAGATGGAATCATAGCAGACTTAAATGTTCAAGAGAAAAAATCAATAGAGGCGTCTGCGTATATTTTGGATGAATGGAAAATTTCTAACCGAATTTCTGCAAATTATGGATTAAGATATTCTTCGTTCTATGCTATTGGGGAGCAAGACGTATACAGCTATGATCAAAATGGTTCTCTAACAGATACCACTACCTATGGCAAAAATGAGGTTTTTCAACAATATCAAGGTTTGGAGCCGCGAATAGCTACCACCTTTATGTTGAATGAATATAGCTCGATGAAAGCGTCTTATTCCAGAGGCTATCAATACCTCCATTTACTAACCAATTCTACGAGCTCTAGCCCCACTGATATTTGGATGCCTAGCAGCAATAATATCAAGCCTCAGCTCTCAGATCAATTTACAGTAGGTTATTTTAGAAACTTTAAAGACAATACCTATGAATTTTCAATAGAGTCGTATTACAAGCCTATGAATAATTTAATCGACTACAAAACTGGAGCAGAGGTATTATTGAATGAATTCGTCGAAGGAGAGCTTGTTTTTGGAGTAGGAAGAGCTTACGGAGCAGAATTTTTAATCAGAAAAAATAAAGGAAAATTTACGGGTTGGATTGGCTATACCTTAGCACGAACAGAAAAGAAGTTTGAGGAGATTAATTCTTCTAATTGGTTTCCTGCTCGACAAGACAGAATTCACGATATATCAATCGTGGCTATGTATTCATTTTCTGAAAAAGTAAAAGCATCAGCAAATTGGGTTTATTACACGGGCAACGCGGTCACTTTTCCAAGTGGTAAATATCAAATTGATGGCGTTGTTGCTAATTATTATACAGAAAGAAATGGATATAGAATGCCTGATTACCATAGATTAGACATAGGGGTAACCTTGTACAATGACAAGTATAAAACTATTATAGATCCGGAAAAACAAAAAGAAATCAAGGTTAAAAAGAAGTGGGAGTCCAACTGGAATTTTTCTGTTTACAATGCTTATGCAAGAGAAAATGCGTATCAAATATCCTTTCAAGAAAGTGAGTCAAATCCGGGACAAACTGAAGCTGTGCAATTAGCTCTTTTTAAAATAATTCCTTCAATCGCTTACAATTTTAAATTTTAATTATGAAAGCACTACATATATGCCTATTTGCAATTATTTTATTGACACTAACTACTTCTTGCGAAAAAGTTATTTTAATTGAGCTGAATGAAGCTGATCAAAAAATAGTGGTTGATGCAATTGTGTCTAATGATTCCGTTCAGAACTATGTAATCCTATCAAAGTCTGGTGGATTCTATCAAGATAATGATTTTGAAGCAATAACAGGAGCCTCCGTTACCATTACCGATGATGCAGGTGTGGTTTATTCTCTGAATGAGTCCGCACCTGGATACTACTCTGACCCAAACCTTGTAGGTAAACTGAAAACTAATTACGATCTTGAAGTTGTTGCAAATGATCAGACCATTTCCGCAAGTGCTTATTTGCCAGATACTACACATTTAGATTCATTATCTTATTTTTTAAATTCTGGAGGCTTTGGTGATCCCGAATGGTTTGTGTTAATGCATTGGTCTGACAAGCAACCTGAGGAAAACTTTTACCGTTTCAAACCCACAATAAACGGAGATAAGGGAAGCCAGATTAGTATATTGGATGATATTTTGATAAATGGAGTGGAAACGCAATACCCATTATTCGATGTTACGGTAGAAGACTACGACACCCTTATGATTGAGTTCATCGAGATTGACAAAGGTACTTATGAATATTTAAAAGTTCTGGGAGAAATTGCAAGCGGCGAGAATGCAGCATCAGCTGCTCCAGGAAACCCTGAAAGTAACTTGGTTGGGGACGCAATAGGGTTTTTTGGCGCATATGCTATCACAAATGGATCTATTGTTATTGAGCCTTAGTAAATTATAAGATATATTATTCCTATATTGCAATGAATTATCCAATGGATTTTGAATACAAAAACATAGAAATTGCTTCTTCAGCAAAAACGCCCCATGTTATTTTAAATAAGGAAACCGGTGAAATTCGTATTGAGGGAAGTTCGTTTCCAGAAAATGCTCCAGAATTTTATTATCAATTTACTAGGTGGCTCGCTGAATACTCATTAAGCCCGGCTCCAAACACTACTGTTAGCTTAGGGCTGCTTTATCTAAATAGTAGTTCTGTTTCTATAATAACAGGTATGATGAAATTATTGGATAATATGATAAGCATGAAAACAGAGGTTGAGATAAAATGGTCATACGAAAACGGTGACGAAGATATGAAAGACCTAGGGCTTTATTATCAAGAATCACTTCGCTGTCCAGTTCAAGTTATTGAGGTAGCTAAATTTGATTTTTAAGCTAAATAAATGGCATGAAAACATCTAAGCCAATACCTTGGAAAACAAGACTACATGAAGTAATTTTTGAGGCAGATACTTTTTTAGGTAAGTTTTTTGACATTTCACTATTGATTTTAATCTTACTCAGCGTAGCCGCTGTCATGATCGAAAGCGTAGAGCAATATAGTGTCAAATACAATAATGCATTAACAATTTTCGAATGGACCATTACCACTATATTTTCACTAGAATATCTCCTTAGAATCATTAGTGTAAAAAAGCCATTAAAATATATTTTCAGCTTCTATGGGTTAATTGACTTAATCTCTTTGTTGCCAGCGTACTTAGGGTTGTTCATGTTTTCAGAATCCATTTCTTCTATAAAAACAATTAGGGCCATTCGGCTGCTGCGAGTATTCAGGATTTTAAAATTAATAAGGTATGTGAAGGAGGCAAACACCTTAAAACAAGCTCTTATTGCTAGCAGGCAGCGAATTGTTGTCTTTCTTTTAGCGGTTTTAGCGGTTGCTACCATTATGGGAACAATAATTTATATTATTGAAGACTCTAAAGATGGCTTTACAAGTATTCCAAGAAGTATTTATTGGGCTATTGTTACTTTGACTACTGTAGGCTACGGAGACATTGCGCCCCAAACTGTGTTAGGTCAGTTTTTCGCGTCAATTATTATGATTTTGGGCTACGCCATTATTGCCGTACCTACCGGTATGATTTCTGTAGAGCTAGCTCTTTCAGAAAAAATGAATACGCAAAGTTGCCCAAGTTGCTCGGCAGAAGGACATGAAAATAACTCCAAGCATTGCAAAGATTGTGGTGCAGAATTAAATCCGCCCGAAACATAAAGGAAACGGCATAAAGTCCTGTCTCAATTCCCTCCACCTTGTGAGAACAAATGAAAGAAACCTTTTAACAAAATCGGTTCGATTCCAGTCAATCGTATTGTGTTAACCGTGCACAAATAATAATAAACGCCATCAGGAACGGTCTTTGCTGATTTCATGTGGGCACCATCCCAATCAACATTTGGGTTGGTTGTTTCAAAAATAAGCTGCCCCCCATCTATTGTAAATTTGAATACTGATGCTTTCTACATAATTATAAGGTACCAATGCCGAAAATAAATCATTAATTCCATCGCCATTGGGAGAGAACACGTTAGGTAACCAATATGAAGGGCAATTGTCAAAGCAAACAATATTGCTTGAATCACTTTCGTTTCCATATTGTAAGGAGTCAATTGCTGTAACTGCATAGCATCCTGCAACAGATCCATTATTATTGTGCGTAAATATTGTGTCTAAACTGTTATCAAAAGTTTCAATCAGTACCATTTCATTTCCTTCTATCGGTGTATAATAAAGATTATAGCTCATTACATCATCCGCACATAAATTATTTGGGTTTGTCCAAGTCAAAGTATTCTCTCCAATTTCACAATTTCCATTTATAAATAATTCCGGTGGACAGGGAGGAGTATTGTCTATAGGAGAGTCGCAGGTAATTTGAGATAAGTTTAATATAGGACTAATTATGCTTGACGAGGTATAATATCCTTGACTTTGTATATAGTAACAATATTGAGATCCGTTTACTAATCCAGTGTCAGCAAAGCTTTGCGCGGTAGATGTTCCAATCAAAGAAAAGGGACCGCTAAAATTATTCGCCCTATATATGAAGTAGGTTGTATTTATCCAAGGAACATCTTCATTCCAGGAAATATTAATTTGATTGTCGCTTGGAATGGTGCTTATAAAAATAGAGCCTGCATTGTTAGAGGTTCCAACCAGTAAGCTTGTTCCAAGGCTGTCGTAAAATAATTCTACGCGATAATAATTAGCCTGACTACTTGTGTTGATTTGAAAATGTGTAAATGATGTATCCGAATCAAAGAGGTTGCTGGTCGGCAAGGTTTGGCCTATAAAAGTGTTTACATTGTTTACGTTCAGACCATGATATACTTTGTATAGATACGGTCCTGGATATTGCGTTGTGTCCATTTCTATAGGTTTAGACCACATTATAGAGTCTATACCGGTAGATGCGTTTGTCTGTAAAACGGAAACATGAGTAATTACTGGAACTTCCTTTTTTAATCGAGCACACGAGGTATCTGAAGGACAACTTTCTACTTGGCCAATGTCATAAAAAGCACGCACGACATAACAATAACTAAGACCCAATGTTAATCCTTCATTGTCTATAAAAGAGGTGTTGTTTATGCCAAATATTTCCCCGATTTGTGTAAATCCATTGCCGCTCAAATTAGGGTCAGAACAACAATCCACTGGCAAACTCAAAGACTGGTTAGTTGACCTGTATATTCTATATCCTTCAGCATTATTGCAGCCCGCAGGATCCCATGTCACAGAAACGTTATTTCCAAGAGGACTTGCAGAAACGCCGGTGATTTGGGGAGGAACGATGGTTATTTGTGTTGCAACATTATCTGCAAACTGCGGACTTCCATTGTCCTCAACAGAAAACAATATTTGATAAGGGTTATCTTTAATGTTATCACAGGAGGTGTTCCAAGAAAAAACACTCGAGACTGCTCCTGCACCCGTTGCATCATCAAAAACTGCTGGAGCATTATTAAGTGATAATGGAAGCCCAGAAGCAGTTAGGGTAAGCACGTTAGTATTTATATCTGTTGCAGATACAGTAAACTCAATTGGATCTCCAGCAACAACACAAATATCGGGCGCAGGGCTTAAAACAGGGCTATCGTTATTGCAACCTGAAATAATAGTGAGTTGAACATCTCTTATTACATAACCGACTATTGCTCCATTTCTCCATTCTGTGACTTTAATGGTATAATTAAACTCTCCTGCCATATTTGGGCTGTCCCAGCACATCGTTCCTGTTACGGGGTCTATGGTAAATGCATTTGTGCCACCATTAACTAAATGCGGGAATTGATACATAGTAGGGACAGGCAGTTGGGTGCAATTCTCCCCCAAAAGGCGCTACTAGAGCATAAGAAAGACTATCATCATCAATGTCAACCGCTAAATTATTGTAACAGTACTGTTGCCCCACACAGGCTTGCGCAGGGCAAGGGCAATCGTTAAATACGACAGAATTATTTGCTCCACTATTTCCGGCAAATGGATCAATAATTAATTTAGACTGAATTGAAAAAACGACATCATCTGAATTACCAGCCCCTCCCGTGTAAATATTGATTATCCCTCCATTTCTGTTGGGGTCTTCCATACAAATAATATAGGATCCCGGCGATGAATAGGTATGCTGTCCTGTATATACACTTTTCTTGTGATCTAAAGGCAATAAAGTTTCGCTTACTCTCGGGATAGTGTCTCCCTCTCCATCACCATAATCAATAAATAATTCGTCTCTATTAGCCTGAGCATCATCCCCGACGTCAGTGCAAGTTGTTATAGTGAACTCATAAGTAAAACCTGAAATGTGCGTATATGTAATTTCGCCCCCACGGTTATGCGTAGCAAACGTCAAAATGAGGTAATAAGTCCAATTGTTAAAAGTAATAGATATTTATTCAGCTTTTGCATTTTTTTTCGTTCAGGAAAAGAAGGCATATTTAGAACACGAAATTACTGAATTTGTTGCTTGTATAGACCAATAATTGCTGCATTGTTCTAAATTGACGAAGAATGTAAGCCATTTGTTGCGGGAACAGTTACAAGGATTTTGATATTGCATTATTTAAGAGTCGATAATATTGATTAATTTCGTCAATCAAAATAATTTACATCATGATTACAGTCCTTCCTATTTCTAAAAAAGAAAATACAAGTAAAGTTTATGTCGTTTCAGACCTTAGCGATTTAAGTTCATTAGGGTTCAACGAAGCCGAATTTGATTATCTAAATGGGTCTTTAAAAGATGATTTTGAGTGGAAATTAATTAACCGCTTCAAAGAGCAAATATATGTTGTAAAAGCTAACGATAAAACAACAACACAATCGCAGGAAAAGATTAGAAAAGCGGGCGCTAATATTGCCAAATCGTTAAATGAATTCAAGCAAAAAGAAGTTGCTATATATGACAAAACAAAAGGGGAGGCTTATCTTTCTTCAATCGCTGAAGGTATGGCTTTAGCCAATTATCAGTTTTTAAAATACTTTAAAGATTCCGAGAATAAAGCAAACACTTTAAAATCAATCTACGCGCAGTCAAAAGATATTTCCAAAGAGCAATTATTGGAGTTAAATGCAATAGTTGAAGCAACTTTTTGGGCTCGCGACTTAGTAAACGAACCCGTTTCATTTCTAAATGCTGAAG
>CALSNM010000010.1 GCA_943787725.1 uncultured Flavobacteriales bacterium
CTAAACATTATGTGTAATAAGTAGAAAAAAAGTGTCGCTATAAAATATAGAGAAATAGAGCAACTAAAAATCTTCTAGACAATTTGAATTCTGTTCTGTCGCAGTCAGATTAAAGCCTTCATCAGAAATGATGGGGGTTTAAATAATAAAGCCGAACTTATTTCTAAGCTAGGCTTTATTATTTGTATTTAAACTGGAGTTCCTTTTAAAATTTTGCAACTTCCGCTTTCTTTGCATCAACTGTTTTTTTAGAAACTAGTTGTTTTCTAGAATTGCTATTAAATTTAAAGCCCTTATAATTATTCCCTGCGTCTTCTGTTGGTTTAACTATTGTAAAAGAATAATAAGTCAACTCATCCTTTTTAGGATCTTTAAAAACTGCTAAGACAGAAATCATTTTTCTAGTCCATTCATACGATTTAGTACCTGGGTTATAAATCTTTGAAGCCGGATCTTTTCCCCATTGCTTCTCATAGATGTAGTGCATTTGGTAGTTACTTAATTCTCCAGCCCAATCAGGTTTTGTAGATAAAGCTTTTTCAATTGTTGTCCATGCTGCACTCATCAATGCCTTGTCCGACGTTAAATCTCCAACATCAGCCATTTGTGTAGCTCCAGAATTTCTTTCTCGGTTGTATTTCTCTTGCTTTGTTATTCCTTCTGCAATAAGTCTTTTTGCATCTTCATAAGTATACTGACTCATCATTGATGTATCCTTAACAAGTACAACTGGTTTGAACTTTGCTTCATCGGCAATCCATCCGTCACCAGAACGTTTTGCTGCACCAACAACTAATACACCTGGCTCAACACTGTATAAGTCAAGTGTGCGCTTATAATTAAACTCGTAATGACCGTAAGTCTCTCTTGCATATTGATGAAATTGACCAATAAAAAACACAGATGGATCAGCTTCATTATTAGAAAGGTGTAATGTCAATTTACTTTTTCCTGTGAAATCAATTTTAACAATTTTAACACTTTTTCCATCGTCTGCTTTTAAATCCGAAGTTGCATAATAAGCTCCTGAAATTCCGCTTGCATCAGAAAAATCTCCAGCAAATGGTTCTGCATATTTTGTTTTTTTATTCTTTTGACTTTTTTCCATTTTTGCGGCCAATTTCGCAGCCATTTTCTCCTGAAGAGATTGTGCCTGAATCGTTGTAGTGCATGAGGCTAATACAAGGATGCATAATAATTTCTTTTTCATAATAATTGTTTTTTTATTGGTTATTTATTCTTTGTTAATTATATAATTTGATTAAAGTCCAAGTTTTTTTACAATAGCATCAAGACGGCCACCTGGAGCAGGAGCTTCTGCAGTTGCATATCCAGAAACAGTAGGGCCAATTTTTGTAGCATATCCTACTACTTCTCCATTGGCATCAGTTACCTTTCCTTGAGAGTTAATATGTAATTCTTCATTAATTAAAATAATAGCATTTGAGATCTCATACTGCTGACCTACTTCATCAATCAATAAACTCTTATCAGAAATTTGAGCTTCTAACGAAGCTGATGCTCCTAATAATAAAGCAATTGTTAAAATTGTCTTTTTCATAATGTTGTTTTTTAATGTGTTAGTTTTTTTTACACCACAAATATGAAGAGGCATTGAAAAACAAATCGGTCAATGTTTCACTTTTTCAGTCAATCGTTTACGAAATCAGTCAATTGTTTACGAAATCAGTCAACACGGTGTTTTTCGAGATAAATAGCTACATTTGAACACACATGAAAAGCACCTTTCAAAGAAATATTAATATTGGAGTACACGATGGTTTATCTAAAAACGAAGAAAAATTAGTTAAACTCTTAAACTTTATCTGTCTTATTTGGTATTTCGTAACAATACTTTTTATTGTTACGGATTACTTTATCGTAGAAAATTACCTGGGTGTTGTCGTAGGGTATGTATTACAAGTCTTGTTATTTATACTGGTTCAATTTCTTCAATATAAAAGAATGTATTTTGCCGCACGTATTTTATTTGTAACCTGCTCTCACCTTCTAGTTTTTGTGTTTTGTAATGCAATTATTCCGGGTGTATTTGTGGATCTATTTTACATATTAACTCCATTATTTGGGTTGATGTTTTTTGAAAATAGAATTATTCATTACTCTTTACTTTTTATAGCTATTATCAGCTTTGTTCTTCCTAATTATTTATGGCAGAATTATGACGTAACCCTGTTCGAAGACCCAACCACAATCCCTATCTTTTTTATCTCTATTTTTCTTCTAGTCACCTATTTTAGAAACTTAAATATGAAGAATGAAAAACGACTACAAGAGCAGAAAAACATTGCATTAAATGATAAAGAGTTAATTGAAAATCAACAAAAAGAACTTTTGGACTTACATAATTTCCAAAATCAATTTTTTATCAATATTGCTCACGAAATTAGAACCCCTTTAACAATTATTAAAGGAAATATCAATCGATTAAAGAGTGAAGATGAGAGCATCGTTGAAACATTAAAATCTCAGTCTGATAAGATTCAGCGAATTGTTAAAGACGTTATGGATTTAACAAAAATGGATACGAATGAGTTTTCTCTGAACAATGAAGACGTTTCCTTTTCTAGCTTCGTAAAAACAGTTTTTAATTCTTTTTACTCAACATTTCAATCAAAAGAAATAGACTATCAACTATTTGACACATCAAAAAAGAATGCAATCGTTGATGGTGATAAAATATACCTAGAGAGTGCGATCTCAAATATTTTAACCAACGCCGCCAAATACACGGAAAACAAGGAACAAGTGTTTTTAATCATTGAGCAGTCAACGGACAACATTGTATTGAAAATAAAAGATACAGGTATAGGCGTACAAGAATCTGAAAAAGAAAAAATATTTAATCGCTTCTATCAATCAGACAATAGTATCAATAGATCTGGAGGAAGCGGTATCGGTTTAGCTTTTAGTAAAGAAATTATTTATAAGCATGGTGGAAGTTTGGTTCTAGAGAGCAAAGTAGGTGAAGGAAGTACTTTTATTATCACCTTACCAATAAAGTCAATTGTGCCAAAAACAGAAAAAATTGCTGAGTCAAATGTTCAAATTGACCAAGTTATTAAAGCAAGTAACCCTGTTTCAAAAGATCAAAAGACAGTATTGCTTGTGGAAGACAATAAAGAAATGAGGGAGTATATTTCAAGTGTGCTTTCTGGGTATAATATTGTTGAAGCTGAAGACGGCTTAGAAGGAATAGAAAATTTATTAAAACATGACATCGATTACATCATCACGGATTATATGATGCCCAAAATGAACGGGTATGATTTTATTAAAAAAATAAAAGAAGAAAATTACACCGTTCCCGTTCTGATGCTCACGGCAAGAACAGACAATAAAACAAAATTAGAGGTGTTGAGGTTAGGGATAGATGATTACATTAGTAAACCATTTGAGGAAGAAGAGTTGCTCTTAAGGGTTAAGAACGGTTTAAATAATTATAAAAGTCAACAAGAGTATATTCAATCAGAAAACATCCAAGTAGAGGAAACACGGCAAGACACAATTACTAATGCCTTCATAAAAAAACTAAAGGAATTCATAGAAGACAATTGTGCAAACGAAAAATTTGGAATTTTAGACCTTTGTGATGAATTCGCTGTATCTCAAAGTACTTTATATCGAAAGGTTAAATCTCTGACAGGACTTAATACGAAAGAGTTTATTACAGAAGTAAAACTTAAAAAAGCTCTCGAAATATTTAATCAAGATGAAACACTTTCACTAAAAGAAATCGGTTATAAAGTTGGATTTCTTAACTATACGCATTTCGGGCAACTTTTTGAGCAACGGTTTGGGAAACAACTATCGAGTAATACATGATATCTTAAAGATCTGTATGACATTAATTATTAATGAAAAAATTAAACACATAACACTGCCTATACTCCACTACTTAAATCTCGCTTCGAATGATAAATCATCCGAACTCACACGTTAATTTCTACGGAAATTAATTTAACTTTAGTCAAACGCAACAGGCGCATAGCCTAAACGTTATAACCAATTAAAATTACTCCCGAAAATTACCAACTGTGTTTGACGTGTTTTGTTTTGCACATTATATTAAAAGGAAATCGCTCCCGCGCTTTCTCTCGAAGCTACGCTTCTCTTCTTAGAAAAATCTTTGGTTAGACCGTAAATTAATAACGTGAGTTTATACAAATCCTTGAAAACTGGTAAGTCGTAATATAATGCCATAATATGTGTTCTTAATATAAAATGGAGGGCTTCGCCCTCCATTTTTCAAAATTGACCGCTTACTTCGACTTAGCTCAGCACAAGTCGCGGCAAATTACCCATTATAAAAAATAGTTAAATGGATAAATTGATAAATAGTTAAAAAGCCCGAATAGCACGCACGTAGTAAGTGTTGCCCTTACTAGTGCCGCTCTGGCCACCACTGATGAAAAACTGTACCCACGCATTAGGGTTATCGTTCTCCGTAGAACTCCAATAGGTGAGATTAGCAAAACCGCCAACATTTCCTAATCCAAGAGCATTTCCCTGGCCTATGTTTTGATACATTTTATTCAATTCTTCAATTGAAGGTAAATACCAATCATTATAACCTCCCAACGATAAGTTACCGCAAATAGCAGCAGCAGAAGTCGCTCCTCCTTGATTAATATTAATAATTACAGTGTTATACTTTCCTTCAAGCAATCCGCTTCCATAAGCTTTAGTGTCCATAAAGGCTCCATTGTACCATTGGGCTCCTGTACTTTGATCAGATGGTGCAGCAATTAAACCATGACAGCCTGAGGCATCCAAATAAAAGATGATACCACCTTGGTAGGTATCGCCTATTGATAACCCGCATGTACCAGAAGCAGCATTTACTACATAAGGATCGCCAACTGTTCCTGTACCAGTTATAGTAACATTTGTACCTGCAGTTGTTACACCTCCTTGTCCATCAGCTCCCGCCGGGCCTTGTGGGCCTGCTGGCCCCTGTGGTCCTGGATTCTCAGCATATTTAGCATACAATGCATAAGGAACACTCATCAATTGAGATGTTCCCATTACCGCATAACTTGTTCCGCCTGTTACATCAACAGCCGTTTCAATAAAATAAGGACCTGCCGACCAATCAATGGTTGTAAAATCTCCACTGACAACTGTTCCGCTACCTATTTCAAGGTTTACCAAGCCATAACTGTTTGTTGATGCAGTAAATGTTTCCTGGTACACTGTTGTTCCGCCAATAGCACCTTGTTGGATAGTCATGCGCATCCCAACCGCTTGGTTGTTTAAAATGGTGTTACCAGCATCTCTTACGACTGCCTGGTATTTAAATCCTTCTGGTGCTTGACCGAAGGAGCTTAGTGAAATTGTTGCTATGGCAACAAGTGAGAGTATTAATTTCTTCATCTTTCTATTATTTAATGCGTTTTAACTAGTTTAAATGTCTTTAGATTTTGTGTTTGGTTATTCAACGTCAATGAATAAGCTCCCGGAACCAATTGACTTACTTGAATAGGTGTTTGCTCCGCAGAAAGCATGTCCTGCATTACGAGTTTTCCCTGAGCATCATAAAGTGAGTAGGTCACATTCTCGAACGCGCTTGTTCTAATGTTTAAGACTTCTGATGTTGGGTTGGGGAAAATAGTGGCTTCGTAGTTGGGAGAATGATCCTCCAGTCCTACAAAATTCCAATTGGTTTGATGAAAACCTTGCGTTAAATCATTGCTTCCATCTGTTCCGGTGTTTATAATCACTTCGCCTATCGTAAAGTCGATGTTACCACTTGCGTTGGAGTAAGAATCTCCTTGAGTGGATACAACTTCCTGTGCTGAGACAGTTAATGTAGCAAATAGTGAAAATAACACGAGTGTTTGTCTTTTTATAATTAACATTATTAGTCGGCAAAAATAAAACAAAAAATCCAAACTTTGTGTGTGTGTGAAAAGGAAGAAGGATGGTTATAACAATCGCTAAAAAATCATATCTTGCTGTGCAAGAAACGCTTTTTAGCGTAAACGTTCTCTACAAGCAATACAATGAAAATAAAAGTAATAATCATACTTTCACTATCCCTTTTTTCAACTTTAGGGAAAGCTCAGTCAAGATTCAATTTAGTCTATGAACCACAGCTGGGGCAACATTTCGCAGTAGAAAATTTTAATACTGGTTTTCATTTACTCGATTATGCAGACTCATTGTTGGTTCCCAAAAAAATAATCAAAACAGACAATAATTTCGCTAAAGTGATCAATCCTATTTTTCGCTTTAGTAAACTATTCGTAGGAAATTATCTGATAACTGATTATGCAATGACAATGAGTCACGAAAGATTTGGTCATGGATATAGAATGCTAGAAGCAGGTGGCTACATTAATGAAATTGTTTACAATCCACCCCCACCATTTTCCAATGAATTTTCTTACATAAGTTATGTGCAACCGCCATGGTTCACTGATCAACAAAGAATAATGACTCTTCTAGGAGGTTCCGAAACTAATCTTGTTTTTTCCGATGTGATGCGAAAGAATATATTGCTAGATGAACGATTCAACTATAATTTTAGCCTTGCCTATCTATATGCAAGTAATGATATGCCTGGCTACACGGCTTTTGTTAGCAATCCATTTGGAGATCCCAAAAGATATCTGGAAAAGATTAATAATCTATATGGTCCTGTCCTTACAGGCGAAAAAATGCGTACTTATTCATTAATTGCTATGTTGACTGATCCACTTAATTTTTATGCATTCAAGTCTGTTTTTTATGATTACATTATCAAAGGTAGACACAGCTCTAAAATAGGAATGATTAAACTGAGTAATAGACTTAAATATTTGCCTAGGTTTAGATTTGAATACACCCCTTATGGTCCCGAATTGGTATATCAAAATTACTTTAAATTAAACTCCAAATTAATGCTGTTTAGTTTTAGTCATTCAGACCCAAATTTACCCAACTCATGGCGAGTCGTAGCAAATATTTGGAATCTAAAATTGTCCAATCAAATATCATTAAATCTATCAGGACAGATGTGGGGACAACCCAATATCGAGTTTTATCAAAATGACAAACTTATAGCATCTGAAGGTTTTGGAGGTCAATTTATATCTACTTTTAATTACGATATTAGTAAAGAGAAAAACCTTTTTGGATTTACACTTCAAGCAGGATACAAATCAACAGGATACGCAATTGGAGAACAATTAAATAAGGGGTTAATAATCAGAGGAGGTTTGACTTTTAAATTAGGAAATAAAAGCCTGTAGAGAACAATATGTATAGTGCATAGCTCCCTACGGGATGCTACGACACCATACACGGAACGTTGTGTGTAATGCAACCTAACCGAAAAAGAATGAATCTAAACCAAATAACTGTTCCATCATTAGATTTGACAAAGTCAATCCCCTTCTATGAAAAATTAGGGCTGAAATTGATTGTAAAAGCTCTTCCTCATTATGCACGATTTGAATGTCCAAATGGAAACTCTACTTTTTCGATTCATCAAACGGAGAAGTTACCTCAAGGAGATGGAATTTATGTGTATTTTGAGTGTGAAAATCTTGATGAACAAGTTGAGCAATTAAAACAGAATGGAATTCAATTTGACCTTGAACCGACTGACCAAAGTTGGCTTTGGAGAGAAGCGAGACTAAAAGATGTTGACGGAAATCAACTGATATTATTTTATGGAGGAGAAAACCGACTGAATCCACCTTGGAGAATAGAAAACGGAAACTGAATAAAACACTACACACAACACTATATAAAAAACATAGGGCATTTGTGTTAAACCGAAAGGTCTGTGAGTTTTAATAAAGTCCGCTAAATATAAAATTTGGCGTTTATAGTAGAAAAGATAAAAGCAAAATATTTATATTTAGCTAAGTAATAAACCGAAACGATAGTGCTTATCACCTGCCCTACGTTTCTTATACTTAACGTTAGCATTAATTCTATGGAAAAAGAAAATCAATCAAACAGCTATTTATTTGTCAGTCCCCATAAATCGAAAGTTTTTGACAAGCTTGCCTCTTGGGATAGACCCGATTGCTATATTTTCGATCTACAGGATAGTTGTCCAGCTAATTTAAAAGACGATGCGCGTAACAATATTAGAACATATAAAAACCAAATATCTTCATTAGGATGTAAGGTTCTGCTCCGTTGTAATGAATTTAATAATCATTCAGAATTCATGAAGGACATGGAACTTCTTGAACTTGGAATCATAGACGGTGTAATGCTTCCATTTATCCAAAACGAAGAAGACCTGGTTAGTTTAGATCGGATTTTGGAAAATATTGAAACCGAAAAAAACGATGCAACCAGTAAAATTGAAGTCTACCCTCTTATTGAAACGATCTTCTCTTTGAGCAACCTTAAGAAAATTCTATCCTCTTCAAGTAGAATTTCAGGAATTGCCATAGGATTGTATGACCTGTTTGCCGATATCAATGTTGAAATGAACTCCACTAATGTAGGTTTCGCTACTAACACTGTGATGCTTGCAGCCAAACACGCAAATCTACCATTCATTGACTGTCCTTTTACAGATGTTCACAACTATGCCGGCTTTTTTAAAAACCTTGAAAAGTCGGTAAAAAACGGAGCAGATGCAAAAATGATCTTGCATCCAGATCAAATTGAAATTGTGAATCGCTATTTTTCAATAAGCGAAGAAGAAAGAGAACGAATCAGTGGTATTATTGATAGATATACCAGTGGTTGTAAGGTAAGCGATAATGGAAAATTCATTGGTCCTCCTCTTGAGAAAATGATGAGGCAAAAATTGGTGAGAAGAACCATTAAGAAGGTAATTCCCGAAAATAGTATTCGACCAAGAGTCATAAAATACGGTCTCGACATAAATTCGGTTTATGAAGATCAGATAATTACTTGTCCGTACGAGATAACTATGGACAACTCTTGGACAACCATGTGGTCATCGTTGGTTTCGATGAGTAATCGAATTGAAACGAGTGATACATTTGGACAGTCTGCCGGGTTAAAAAATAAGATCATGCCTTTTTCCGCAGTTCTTAATCTAACCCTCTGTATGGCTGTTGAGCCATATTCAGAGACCTGCCTGTTACATTTAGGACTAGAAGATGTGGTCTATGAAAACCCTGCATATTCTGGCGATACCTTTAGATGCTACATACACATCCTAAAACTGCGAAACGCTTCGGATAATAAAAGAAGCGTTATTACGAGTACCCATGTTTTGGTGAACCAGCATTCGCAACGGATATTATCTTTCAAAAGAAATACTCTGTTCCCGGTTATTCCTGAAATAGAGAAAAAAACAGGCAATCACATCCAAACATTAAAGAAGAAAGATAAAGATTTAATTAGGCTGTTAAACAATTCGAAGGATACTCAAATTACCAACCATATTAACTGGAATAAGCTTCCTGAAAATCTTTGTAAGCATGAGAAATTTCGTAAAGATGAACTAATCATTCACGATGCTAGCCGTCTTATCAGTGAAAGTGAAAACCTCGCATTCACTACGCTATTCAGAAATACACATCCCGTTCACTTCAATTACATGCGATATCAAAAAGATGAAATTATTGTCTGTGGCGGTTTCGTAATGGCCATTGTATTGGCTAACGCCTTAAAAGACTTCAAACAAGTGGTCGATCAAAAAATTATCTCTTGTTCTCACATCAATAAAATAGCGCCTAACGATACCATTAGTTCTGTAAGTTATATACGGGAAAGCGAAATTCATAATGATTATGAAGTCATCACTATCAAAACAATAGGCCTTCGAAATATCGATCCATCTGTGGAATTAAATTCTCATGATTGGCCTGCTTCGCTGTTCGGCAAAACCGAAATGCGTCCAGCGGCTATGGAATCCCTGTTGAAAAAAGAAATGCCTGAATTGTTCCATAAGGTTTGTGTTCAACTTCTATGGAAAATATGGAGACCAATATAATGATAGTGCTAACAAAACCTAAACTGCGTTTTAATGCAGTTTAGCCAGGCCGTTAAAATAGTATTCAGAAATCACCTGATGTATTTCTGGTATGAGTTAAACAAAAAAATAGCCATCAGGCTACTAAAAAGAACAGATTAAATTTTAATAACATAATGCACTCAACGATTTCACCCGAATTTTCATTAAAATCCATCGAAAAAGAACTAGATCTAGATAATTGGTCCTTAGAACACGACAAGGCCCACATAAAGGTTTATTCAAAGTATAATGTTTCAGACTCAGATATCATAGGATTCAAAACAATTACAGAACATGCCGTGGCTAAAACTATTATTTTTGATCTGTTAAAAGATGTATGTGGTGCGATGAATCAAATCAACGATATGTTTCTGTCAGGAGAGACTTTTGAAAAATGGCCTATACAGAGCGATCATACCGGGAGCATTGTGCGTACTTCATTCAAAATGCCTTTCCCGATGTCGAACAGAGAATTCTTACATGGACTGCATTCTTACCAAAAAAATGAGACCACTTTTATTGTAGCTTATACCCCGCTTGACGAATCAGACATATCTGTCCAACCGCACTTTATACGTTGTCCTATGAAGGTATCAGGACAAAGAATTACGATTTTGAATTCAGGATTAGTCAGAGTAGAACATTTGATGACTTATCGTTTAGGTGGAGCAATAGGCTCATACTTCCAGGATAAATGGCTAAAAAAACCTCATATAAGTGCATACATAAAAGAATGGGAAAACCTGCGAGATAAAATATTCCCCCCGAAAATACATACTATTGATCCACAGCAACTCAAAAAAATAGCACAGCATACCCTGTCCTTGAGTAGCACATGGCAAACAACTGGAAAACCTAAATATGGGACCGTTAAAGTCGGGAATCTTTCTTACCTCTCAAAGGCTGTTTTCAGATTAGACCTTGAAGTAGATGCACCGATAGAAAAAGTGGTCAAAGTTCTGGCAGATGAATCCCTTAAGTACCTCCCTGAATGGAATAGTGAATATATGAATGGCGAAATTTTGGAAACAATCGAAGAAACTCAGGACAGAAGTGCCTGGCTGATTCGGGTTCACTACAAAACACCTTTCTTTTTAGCAAACAGAGAATACGTTTATTATTTTTCGAGAGAATCGATAAACAAGGATGAGGTGCTGATATTATACTGTTCAATAGACCACAAATCGAATCCGCCTGATCTATTCGTCAGGGCGCTGTTATACCCTTCTATTCACCGTTGTCTGAGATTAAAAAACGGGAGGACTAAAATAGAACATGTCCTGGCAACAGATCTGAAAGGAAAACTTGGCACCTTACAGAACAGTTTCCTCAAAAGAGGCTTAATTAAGGCTCAATGCAGCGACATGGAAAAACAATACCGCTTATTAACTGATGTATAAGTACTTTATTTTATATCAAAAAACATAATCCCGATGCTTAAAATAAGAAGGTTAAACATGGATAGCAGCTGGCAAATACACTGGGCAAAGCAATCGCTTTTGATTGATCCCTGGCTGATTGGTTCAGAGATTGATCTTATGCCATCATTTAACAAGCAGTGGCATCGGACAAAACCTGTGAGTATCGATTCTATCAGCAACTATGATGCTATTGTCATCTCTCAGCATTTTTCAGATCATTGTCATGAAGAAACCCTGCAAAAACTAGACACTAAAATGATCTTGACTACCCGAAAGGGGGCAAGGCGATTGAAAAAAAAAATAAATCTGGACAGCCCCCTTGTCATACCTTCGCTGGAATCCGGCAATTGGCTACACCTTGGTGCCCTTTCCCTATGTTTACTTCCTGAAAGAACCAAGCTGTCCGCCAGTTTCAGTGGACTTATTATTCGTCATTCAGATGAAATAATTGCCTATTTCCCTCATGGATATGTGCTTACTGAAAAACAAAAAGATATCTTAATAAGCTATAAGACCGTTTTACTGATTACAAGCTTTTCCTCATTTAAGCTCCCTTTTTATCTCGGGGGCTATGTTAATCCTGGCTTAGAGAATGCACAGACAATGATCGATTTTTTGAATCCTCAATATATTCTGGCGACTCATGATGAAGATAAATGCTCTGAAGGAATTGTAAAGAAAATTGCAAAAGTATCCTACCCAACGGAAACAGAACTTAAAGAGTTGCACTCAGTGTCTTTCATAAATATAGATTTAGGAACTACGGTAGAGCTTAAAAGCTAATTACATTCAAAATCATTGATTATAAAAGTGGGAATTGAAAATCATTGGTTCAATGTCTGTAGGTCTGGCTGACTTGCATATGAAGTAAACAAAATGGGAAGGAAAGACATATAATCCTTCAGATGTAGACGTTCACAATTTAGGTGAATTCATATCAGTAAAGAAGTTCAAAGAACCTAAAGATGGTGGCTTTTCGCTTAAAGAATATTTAGCAGATAAATAATATAAACCTGATGCTAACACTATGTAAAAAGCATTAAAACAACTTTTTACATTAAACGTTACCAACAAATTTCGTCACATTTTCCCAACCAGTAGAATAATTGTCTCGTTAATACTTCAAAACATCTAATATGCTACAATTATTCAAGTCAAACATTCACTTAATGGTATTAATCATAGGAGCTATAACCCTGACATCTTGTGAGGGAAATACCCGTAGATATCTTACAGTTGAAAACTCTTCAAGTGAGAGCATTAATGTTATCTATAATGATTTCAATATGCACTTCGATACATTAACTATTGATCCAAATACAAAAACAGATTTATTATTCTTAAGCGATCGTGGAGGTCAGAGTAATTCAGGATCGCCATCTACTTACATTTTGGACATGGTAATATATAAAGGACTAGATAGTTGCATAAAGAATAATCAGCTAGATGATAATTGGAACATAACTTCTGAAAAAACAAAACGAGTCCCATCTCATTGGGAACATCATTATACATTTGATGTCTTGGATAGTGATTTTTAGTAGGTAACAGCACCTATACTCCACCGCGGTTTTCTTTTTCGACGAATTGATTTATCTTTAACGATGCGGCGATAGCATAGCTGCAAATCGTTACCTAC
>CALSNM010000011.1 GCA_943787725.1 uncultured Flavobacteriales bacterium
TTCTATGATAAGAGAAGAAGAAGCAAATAACCTAGATCTCAAGGAAATAAAACAAAACTGCACGAAGATGCAATTATAGAAGAAGAGATCTATTGACTAACTTAAGTGCAGAAGAGGTAGATCCAATTCGAAAGTCCGATGGGTATATTGATTTTTATGCTAAGCAACAAAATGTAGTTGACATAGAAAATGAGTTAGAACAGGAAAAGTCAACTGCCAATTCTTATGGAAACCTCGCTTTACAACAAGAGAATAAAGCGAATGATTTTGAATCAAAAGCAAAGTCAACCATGACGAATCTGAGAAAGCTGAATTTTTGGCAAAAGCAGATGAATTAAGAACTAAGTGCAAGTGTTAACCGGCAGAAGAAACAGGCTGCTGAAGCAACAGTGGAGGATTTATATAGTTCCTTGAGCTTTGCTAAGGAGGAAAGAAATAGTACAATAGCAAACCTAGATAGAAGCAACAGCTAATGATTACAAGGCGTTAGCATTATCTAATTATGATAAGAATCCTATTACTGAAATAGATGTTGATGATGTTATGGCTTCTACTTTTGTTCCTCCTGCGGAACTTGTAGATAATATTTTTGCTGTCAATACTGAAATGAATTATTCAGAAGAAAATCCAATTCCTGTAAACCCAGCAAATCCGGATGGGTTAATATATAAAGTTCAGGTAGGTGCTTTTAGAAAACCCATTCCACAAGATTTGTTCAAAGGGTTTGCACCTATTTCTGCCGAAGTCTATTAGAGATGGTATAACGCGTTATAGAGTTGGTTATTTTACTGCTTGGGAAATCGCCAATAGTGCAAAAAATGAAATTAGAAGTATTGGGTATTCTGATGCTTTTGTTGTTGCAATATACAACGGAGGATATATGTCTTTATCTGAAGCGCGTAAATTAGAGTTAGAAGGTTCCCCTGTTTCGACGAATTTTGTTCAAATAGAAAATAATACAAGTACAACAACTGCATCCAATACTGTCGAGGTAAATGAAACTGAAGAGTCTAGAGATGCTTTGGAATGATGCTGCTCAATATATTAATGATTTAGGAAGTGATGCTGCTTCGGTTGAGGCTGTAGAAATAATAGAAGGGATTGTTCTTTACAGTTCAAGTTGGAGCTTTCTCTAAATCGATACAAGCGGATAACGTATTTAATGTTTCTCCACTTGTTATAAAAAACATAAATGGATTGTATAAATATTCTACTGGTATTTTTCGTTCAGTTCAAGAAACAGTGGAACGCAAAAACGAAATGATATCTAAAGGCTTGGTTGGAGCATTTATAACAGCTTATTACAACGGAGAGAAAGTTACAATAACTGAAGCGAATCAACTTATAGTCTGAGAAAGGAGATGGGATATTTGCAATTTCAGTTGATGGCACTCTTAATAGAAATGACGGTTTTCAAACCGAAAATGTTACAGAAGCTATTCCGCTCAAAAAGTACTAAATTGATTACTGTAACACCAACAAATGTAGGTTCTGAATACTATGTCGACCTTGGGACTTATGAAGGAGTTGTTCCATCTTTAATAGATAGTGCAGTTTTATCATTGTCAGAGTATAAAGTGGATATAATGAAAGAAGGGTGTTTCAAGCCAATATCTTGTAGGTGCATTTACTGCGAGGGAGGATGCAGAATTGGCAAAAGGAGAATATGAGTTAGTGGGTATTGAAAATGCAAAAATTCTGAGAATATCAAGATGGAAATCAAATAGGTGGCGAAGAGTTAGATAGCTATTCCTGTTGATTGATCCGACTCCATTTGAAGGTCTAGAGTATAGGGTTTTTCTAGGGACCTATGTGGACGGTGTTCCGCAAGCTAGAAGTATGATATTTGTACAATTAGATTATTTAGGGATAGAGTCTACACCTGAAGGTGAAAGCATAACGTACTATTGTGGGAAGTGAAGATTTGTATTCTGAGGCGGAAATACTACTTAAAAATTTTACTGATCAAGGCGTGGGTGTTGCAAGGATTGTTTCTTTCCAAGATGGAGAAGAAATTGATGTTGCTGAAGCGCGTCAGTTGACCCATGAATAAATTAACAATAAAGGAAATAGCAGTTATTTAAAGTCGGTTATGGATTTAAAGCTAATTATTTCTAAAGACGGTTCTCACACAATATATAGACAAGATATTGACGAGACTTATCACTCTAGGCATGGAGCAATTCAAGAGGCTATGCACGTCTTTATCCGTAAAGGGTTGAAAGAGATTGAAAAATCAAAAAAGGAAATTAACATTTTAGAAGTAGGTTTTGGTACGGGATTAAATGCGCTACTTGACATGTCTGAATTCTACGAGTGAAATCAATTATATTGGCTTGGAGACCACTCCTTTGCCTATTAAAGTATTGGGTAGTTTGAATTATGACACAAGCAGTTACTCAAGATAATTCGCAGGAAATATTTAAAAATATTCATGGCGCGACCTTGGGACGCATTGTGTTCTATAACAAGTTTTTTTTCTATCAAAAAGGTTGAAACAACAATTCAAGATTTTGAGATTAGGCAACCGATTGATTTAGTTTACTATGACGCTTTTGGACCTAATTCTCAAGCTGAAATGTGGGATATTTCGATTTTTGAAAAAATTTATAAAGCAATGCGTTCGCAAGGAGTATTTGTAACTTACTGCGCAAAAGGTCAAGTAAGAAGAGACTTAAAGAGTGTTGGGTTTGTAATGGAGCGTTTAGAAGGACCGCCTGGCAAAAGAGAGATGCTGAGGGGGAGAAAGTTATAATTTACACTTATATACAAATGCTGGCGGGAAATTTAATGCAGAAAAATCTATTTTTATTTGAGAAAATTTTGAGACTCAATAACTTTTTAGCATTCAATGAATATTGAAACTGAATAAACATTCCATCATCTTTTAATTGCTTTACACATTTATCTATAATTGTGAGTTTAATCTCCTTTGGAATAACCGTAAATGGAAGAGATGAAACTATATAGTCAACTTTCCCAATTCCATGTTTTTCCAGGTATTCGTCAATTTTCTCAGCAGAATCGTTTATTAAAGTCAGTCGTTTGTCATCTACATTATTACAGATGTGTTGGTAAAAAGCTGTATTTAATTCAAAAGAAAATATTTTTGAGGTTTGTTTCATTCTTTCCAAAATAGCTTTTGTGAAAACACCATTTCCTGGACCAAGTTCCAAAATGACATCCGCCTTTTGAAAATCTATTGGAGCAATCATTTTCTTCGTCAAAAATTTAGAGCTAGGCGCTACAGCACCTACGGTTTTTCGTCCCTTAATAAATTCGCCTAAAAAATTACTTTGCTTCGCCACAATATCTGATTTTAATATGCCAAATATATCAGGACTATGCTTAATTGTACAATGCTAGCACCTAAAGTTTTACACATTCCTTGTCTTTAATCTTTCTATTACCTATATATTTGTAATCTAATAAATAAGAAATGAAAATATTATTAAGTTTACCTGTCCTATTATTTGTTTTTGCGAACCTTTCAGCTCAAGACAAGAAAACAGCAATAAAGTTTTTTGAAGCTGGTAATTTTGAAGAAGCAATTGATGAATATATTCCTCTTTATGAAGCGGATAAAGAGAATCTTGAATACAACTATAATTTAGCAGTAAGTTATTTAAATACGAATATTGACAAATCTCTCGCAATACCCCATTTAGAATCATTAACTAAGAACCCGAAGATAGATGCTAATGCATGGTATTTGCTGGGCAGAGCATATCATTTTGGATATCAGTTTGATGCCGCTATTGGCGCGTATGAAAAGTTTAGAGAGACCAACAGTGGTTCTGAAGCAAACAAAATAGACGCGATTAAACAGATTGAATATTGTGAAAATGCCAAAGAGTTGATGAAATTCGGGGTAAAAGTAAAATTTGAAAATCTTGGGAAAAATATAAACTCACCTTACGCAGATTATTTTCCTTTTATTCCAATTAATGAATCATTTTTGCTATTTAATTCGAAAAGAGATTTAAATAGTACAGTGCAATTAGATGGGTCTTACTTGCCAAATATATTTATGTCTGAAGTTAAATCTGGAGAATATCAAAAAGCACAGCCATTGTCAGGGGGCATTAATACATCGGATGGCAAAGAAGAGGTTGTTGGCTTAAATTCCGATGGGACAAAAGCCATCTTTTACTATGAAGATTTTAAACAGTTTGGAGATCTATATGAGTGTGAAATTAATGGAGCTACAATAGAAAAACCTAGCAAGTTGGAGAAGAATGTTAATTCGAAACATGTAGAAATAGCAGCATGCATAAATAAAAATGGAAGTAAATTGTATTTTGCTAGTGATAGGCCTGGAGGATATGGTGGCATTGATTTATACTCTTGTCAATTATTGCCCAATGGAAAATGGAGTTTACCTACGAATTTAGGTCCAACCATTAACACCAAGTTTGATGAAGATTTTCCTAACTTATCACCGGATGGAAAGTCATTGTATTTTTCATCTAAAGGTCATACAAGTATGGGAGGGTTTGATATTTTTAAAACAACATGGGATCCAATAAAAAACAAGTATTCAAGTGTGCAAAATTTAGGTTATCCGTTGAATACACCTGAAGATAATATGAATTTTAGAGTTTCAGAATCTGGGAAGCATGGATATATTTCGGCAGTTAGAAAAGGAGGTTATGGCGACTTAGATATTTACAGAGTAGATTTTTTAGATATTGAACCACGTTATACGGTAATTTCAGGAACGATTTCATCTGATGATAATGCTGATAAATTTATTGATTTATTTATTCAAGTAACGGATTTAGAAACGGAAGAAGTTTATGGAGATTATATTCCAAATGAGAAATCACTGCGGTATATTATGATATTGCCCAAGGGTAAATATGATATTTATGTTGGCGGTCAAGCTGGGTATGAAGAAATTTATGATGAAATTGAAATATTAGACAAATCATCTTTCAAATCTTTTATTACAAAAGATATTAAACTCAAAAAGAAGTAATAATTTGTGATTTCCTTTAGTATTACAACAATAATAGTTGCTATTACTGTTGTTGTTTCTCTTTCTAGCATTTAACGATAAAGATTTGAGTTATAAGTTAACTTTAAGTCCGTATTCTGTAAAACATCATAAACGCTGGTGGCAGATACTTACACACGGTTTTGTTCATGCTGATTACATGCATTTAGGACTTAATATGTATGTGCTTTATAGTTTTGGTGGGTTTGTAGAGAGTGTTTTAGTTGAAGGTTATGTTAATTCGAGCAGTGGTGTTGCTGTTGGAGGTTTTGGAAATGTTGGTTATTTGTATTACATCAGTCTCTACATGGGAGGGTTGTTATTTGCAACCGTACCTTCTTTAAAGAAACATGGAGACAATCCTGGATATCTAGCAGTTGGAGCTTCAGGGGCAGTTTCAGCAATTGTGTTTAGCTCAATTATTTTATATCCAACTGGAGGTATGGGGCTTTTATTTATTCCAATTAGAATTCCAAGTTTTATTTTTGGAGTTTTGTATCTACTTGCAGAGCATTATATGAGTAAAAAAGGTGGTACTAAAATTGCTCATGATGCACATATTGGAGGTGCTTTTTTTGGAGTTTTTTATACTGTATTATTAGATTTTAAGTTTTTGACAAATTTCGTTGATATGATAAATGATTGGTTTAGTAGGATATTTTAAGCAGATTGTCTTATTATTTATTTTGGTACGAAAGCAATCTTTATTTTTAACTTTATAAATGGCAAAAGGAGAATATATAATATTAAATGGAGAATTGCTTGGAACAAAACAGGCTTTCTTGAAAGACAACAGAGCATTTAGGTTTGGAGATCGGTGTTTTTGAGTCGATTCGTATTGTAAATGGCTTACCTTATAATTTGCAATTTCATATTGAAAGAATGCTTCAGGGGGCTATTATATTAAGCCTTGAAATTCCGAATCACTTTACCGTAGATTATTTCAAAGGCCAAATTAAAAGTTTAATAGAAAAAAACAGTATTCAGGCTGGTGGTAAAGCTAGAATTAGTTTGTTTAGAGATGGAGAAGGAACTTATTTTTCAGAATCCAATAAGGCTATGTTTTTTATTGATGCAAGTCATCTACCTAATAATTATTTCACTTAAATGAACATGGATTGATGGTGGATATTTATTCTGAAATGAATAAAAGCGTAAATGTTTTATCAAAATACAAGTCAATTAATGCGTTATTGCCAATAATGGCTGCGAATTTTGCTAAAAAAAATAATTTACAAGAGTGTTTTATATTGAATGCAAAAGGCAAAATAATTGAATCAATTTCTTCGAATGTTTTTATTGTAAGTAATGGTGTTTTATATACGCCTCCATTGGAAGATGGCTGTATAGGAGGAATTATGAGAATGAATGTAATTAATACTGCAATTGAAAATGGTATTACCGTTTATGAGAATACCTTGTCACCTCAAAATTTGTTAGCTGCAGATGAAATCTTTCTAACGAACGCCATTCAAGGTATTCAATGGGTTGGTGGGTATAAAAGTAAAAGGTATTTCAATAAGATATCAAAAAAGATTCTAGAGTTAATAAATCGAAGAGAGAGTGCAGGAGTTTTAGTTTAAACTTGGATCTTCAGGGAAATTTGAAATCATTTTAAATTTTCCGCCCATTTCGTCTAAAATCTTTTTCCACAAGTTTTTATTCGTTGCGTTCAATACCCGGTCTGTATTTGTTTTACCTACAATCCAAGAGTCTGAGGAGAGTTCAGTATCTAATTGACCCGCTTCCCATCCAGAATAACCTAAGAAGAAACGAATTTGATTCGGAGCAATAACTCCAGTATTAATTAATGGTATTAAATCTTCGAATTTTCCGCCCGTATAGAGTCCGGCTATTACCTCGTACGATCCTTCAAGCTCATCTTTTAGAGTGTGCAGATAAAAAAGGTTGTCAGGGCTTACTGGTCCGCCAAAACTTACTTTAAACTCTTCATTAACTATGTCTTCTACTAATTCAGAAAGAGAAATATCTAAAAAATTATTCATAACGAACCCAAATGATCCATCTTCATTATGTTCACAGAGATAAATAACTGAGCGCTTAAAGCGTTCGTCCGCCATAAAAGGTTCCGAAATCAATACTCTTCCTTTTTCTGGAGATAGCTTGTTGATTTTAGATATGTCTAAGAATCCATCTTTCATTGTTTATCAAACATACGAAAAGGTCCTTTAATAAGAAATTTAATGATGAATAATTATATTTCCTAATGTATAGCCGGTCGCCAAGGCAGGTATTCAATTACTTCACCTTCTTTGATAAGAATCTCTTCCAATCTAGATTCTACTTCTTCAGTAGAAAAGTATCTTTCAGCTAATTGAAGAAATATATCAACATGTTCTTTTTCTTGAAGGTAAAGGTTGCTATAGAATTTCTTTAACTCTTTATCTTCAGTTGCTTCGCTTATCAATTTAAAACGTTCAACACCTCTCATTTCAGCAACTGAAGCAAGTATTAGACGGTCCAGTAGCCTTTTTTGGGTGTCTTCGCGAATAACAGAGGAGAGCCCTTTCATATATGGATCTTTCTTGAACTCAGAGTCAATAGTAAGTCCACGCTTATACATAATGTCATAAACTTGCTTAAAATGCAATAGTTCTTCAACTGCAATTTGGTTCAAGTCAGCTATTATGTCTCTTTTATCGGGTATTTTGCTATTAATGAAAGGCACATGTTAGCGACTTTTCTTTCTGCATCAGCATGATCTTGTAAAAAGACGTCTATGTTTTCGACTACTTGTTTTGCCCATTCTGCAGGAGTATCGTACTTTAGTTTTATTTCCATAATATTAATTTCTTTTCCAAAAATAAGGGGTAAAAATTAAGGCAACGGTAAATAAGCTCTAATCTCCCCATAAGCATGAGCAAGGATAATACCCATTTACTTGCATCTGGAAGTTCGGAAAAATTTCCTGTAGGACCGATGCTTCCCAATCCTGGGCCTACGTTGCCAACAGATGTAGCTACTGCACTAATTGCTTCTTTAAATGTAACGCCTCCAATAGCTGTTATTGCAATTGAACCTAAAGTAAAGATAAATAAGTATAAAAATATGAATGCTAGAAGGTTATATATTATTTTATTAGAAACAGGTTCTTTATTTAAGTGAACAGGGATAACAGCATTCGGATGAAGTCTTCTTTTAAACTCCATTAATCCATTCTTAATTAAAAGAACGATCCTTACTATTTTCATGCCACCACTTGTTGACCCAGCCGAAGCGCCTGAAAAAAGGAGTAAAAAGAAAATAAACACTACTAATCCACCCCAAAGCATATAATCAGCACTTGAGTAGCCGGTGGTGGTTATCATGCTTATAACTTGAAACAGCGTGTCCCTAAAAGCTTCACCAATGCCTCCCTCAGAGTTGTTGAGTACAAAAGGGGTAAGCACTGTCGTTAGGCCAATGATGCTCATTAAGTACCATTTAAACTCATCGTTTTTCCAAAAATGTTTTAGTTTTCCTTTTAACCCAAAGTAGATTAAAGTAAAATTTGTTCCAGCTAAAAACATGAAAAAGATAATAATATACTCGATTAAAGGAGAGTTAAAGTCAGCAATGCTACCGTCCTTAGTGGAGAATCCACCAGTTGAAGTTGTTGTAAAAGCATGGTTGATGGCATCGAAAAAATTCATGCCACTGAACATTAGCAGTATCATTTCAAGGAATGTCAGTCCAAAGTATATAACCCATAATCGTTTTGCAGTTTCTTTTATTCGAGGATGAATTTTGTCCTTTGTGGGTCCAGGTGCTTCTGCAACAAATAGCTCCATGCCTCCAATTCCTAGTAGTGGCAGTATGGCTATTGTAAGCACAATTATACCCATTCCTCCAATCCATTGAGTTGTGCTTCTCCAAAACAATAAGCTTTCAGGTAGAGCAGAAATTTCATGCCCTTTATCTCCTAGTATTGTGGCTCCGGTAGTTGTAAAGCCAGACATAGTTTCAAAAAAAGCGTTACTTATATTGCTTATCTCACCAGACATTATGTAGGGAAGTGAGCCGAAAACCACCATTGAAATCCATCCAAGTACAACAATTAGATAGCCATCTCGTTTTTTTATTTCCGCATCTTTACTCTGTTTGTTTGCAATTCTAAGTCCTAGGCCACAGCAGAATGTTAGCAAAGCAGAAGTAACTAATGACCAGGTTGCCCCATCGTTATAGTGGATGGAGAAGGGGATGGACATTGCCATCAGAAAACCATTGATTATTAATAATGTCCCAATTACATGGGCGATTACTTTAAGGTTAAGCAGTCTCTTGGCTTTAGGCATATTCTAAAGAAAGAATTTCTCTATTTTGTTAATAGATTCCGTGAGTGAAAAAACTACAGCCTTATCCCCAGCTTGTAGCTCAAAATCTCCGAAAGGAATAAATCCTTTGTCATCTCTAATTACACCTGATATATTTGCAGACTTTGGAAATTTTAAATCTTTAATTTTTGCAAGTGTGACTTTAGAATCTGGTTTTACAATAAATTCAATTATTTCGGCATCAACTCCTGGCAAACTTGCGATTGCAGAAACATTACCTTTTCTAACATATTTAAATATGTTACTGGCAGCAATAATTTTCTTGTTGATTAAAGTGTCAATACCAATAGCATGCGATAAATGTATGTAATCTATATTCTCGACGCGCGCAATTGTTTTACGTACACCATGGTTTTTTGCAACTAACGATGACATTATGTTTGTTTCGGAATCCCCAGTTACAGCAATAAAAGCATCCATTTCTGCCAGCCCTTCTTCTTCTAAAGCTTCGACATCTCTAGCGTCTACATTAATTACCAGCGCTTTCTTCAGTCGTCCTGCAATTTTTTCACACCTAAACTTATCTTTTTCTACTAAAGTAACATTGTAGTCTTGTTCTAAGTGCTCGGCAGTTAAGACACCAATCTCACTCCCTCCAAGTATCATGATGTCTTTTATAGGGAAACATTCTTTTCCGCAAATTCTAGTTACATCATCAATTGATTCTGGTGCTGAAATAAAGTAAACAATATCGTTCTCTTTTATAATTGTTTCCGAATTCGTTAAAATAGTTTCTTCATTTCTGTGAAGGGCAATTGATTTGTAGTTTAATTCTGGGTTTAGGTAAGAGCTTTCTTGTACTGTCTTATTCTTTAGAGGCGAATTCTCTCCGATTGAGATTCCAAATACCGTTAATTTACCATCTTCAAATTCGAAATCATCTGTAAACACTGATCTTTGTACAAGTCTATTTATTTCCTCTGTTGCAAGCAGAACAGGGGATATGAGTGTGTCTATGCCTAGGTTTTGGTAAATTTCTTCTCTTCCTTTTTTTAGGATATCTAAATCTGTAATCCGAGCAATGGTTCTTTTTGCTCCAAATTTCTTTGCAAGAATAGAAACTAACAAGTTGGTTTCTTCGGATGAGGTAACCGCTATTAATAAATCACAGGAATTTACCTTTGCACTTTCCAGTATTTTAATCGATTTTGCATCTCCGACAATCGTATACACATCGATGTGGGATGCAACATATTGCAGTCTGTCTTCGTTTTCATCAATCAAATAAATGTCCTGAGATTCACTTGACAGCATTTTAGCTAAATGATAGCCGACAGCACCAGCTCCGGTAATAATAATCTTCATAATTCAATAATGAATAGCATTACCTCGCAAATGTAGATATTGATTTGGAGATAATCGAAGTTTTGAAAGAGGAAATTTAGAAATATTTTCCCCATACGGGAAGGGGTTCAATCAAAAATCCTTTTTTATTCTGTAATTTCTATTTTAAGCAGACTGTGCGTCATGAAAACTATCTCCAGCTTTTTCGATTATATTTCTTAAAGGTTTGAAGTATGTTCTTAATAAAGGCCATTTGTCATCATACCTTTCAAGCAGCGTGTTTACCGGCTTTTTGTACTTTTTGAGATTGAAGGTGATAGCGGAAGGTGTTATTTTAGGCTCGCATAGCTCAGAAACTGCTATTTCCGTTAATTTTCCATTCTCGTTGATGTGCCTTGCTTGCTGCAAGTTCGTATTTGTCCAACAGTTCAATAATGTTAGAGTATTTATCATTTTTGTAAACTGCGACTTCTATGTCTTTTCTTTCTTCTATCGAAATATGTCCAGGTTCAATTACTAGGTTAGATGAGTAGTTGATAGTTAAATTAAGAGCCATATGAACTGCGCCTCGTATTGCTTTTTCAATTGTTTCTAAATCTGTATTTTTAGAAATGATAAAATCTTTTGTAGCTTCAGATAGAGCTATTGAAATGCGCATTTCTTTATTGATTTGTGCTACCAAAGAGGTCATAAAGTGCTGTAAACTCTTTTTGTAGTTTCTCCTTCAGTAATAGATTTTCCTCTTTTGTATTTTCTAAAGTTGTTTTCTGATTTTGCAAATTACGAAGCACGAGGTTGTGTGTTTCTAGATTGTTGTATTCTTCTTTTATTCTCGAAGCAAAAACATTGTACAGTAAATTGCCTATTGTTGCTTTTTGTTGCGTGGTAATTTTTGTTCCTTTAGACATCCCGAATATTCCGGCGTGCGGAACTTTTATTATAAGCATGTCAAACATCCGGTCAAAAGGGGAGATGAATTTAAGGCATAAGTAATTATTATCGTTTTCATCTTCAAGTGTAAGTTGTTGAATCTTTTTCTTGGTTTTTACTCTATTACTAGAAACTTCTTTCATAAATAGAAGCATGTCTTTTCTAAGCCAAACATATGCAGCTCTGTCTTTTCTTGCTTTTTGCAACAAATGGACTTTGTTTTTTAAGGATGGTTTGCTCGTGCCTTGCTCAGTAAAACATTTCAATACTACTTCCTTATCTGGGTTACAGTAAGCCGCATAAGCCTCCGTGACCCCAGGAATGTAATCCCTAAGGTTCTCTGCTAGATAGCTTAATGGATGTTCTATGAATGTGTAGCGCAGCATGTTTAAGTACGAAGTTAAGTAATTTATTGAGATTAAACTCAATATATTAAGTAATATTTTAAGTGGATATTAAGTCGGCTTGATTAAAAAGTTAAGTCTATTCATATTGCTTAACTCAAGTAGACAGAGAAAAGTAAATACGTATTATTGTTTTAATTAATTTTTTGTGACATATTTATTAAGTTAATAATTAAGTATTAGTGAAGTTAAGAAAAGACATATATAGATTGAAAGATTTACCTTTAATGATTCAGATATTATATGGGTTAATACGTTTAGTATTTTTTATTATCAGGTGCATTTTAAAATTATTTTCTAGACTTATTTTTTTTACACACGCGAAGTTATCAGCTTTTAACAAGAGTAAAATAAAGCCTTTAATGGATTCATTTTACGAACACCTGTATCATCTGGCATGTGACGCTTTTGATTGTGGTGTTGAGCAGCAAAATGAACAACATATTAGCGAAGAGAAAGAAATAGTTATTCCATTGATTAATAGAATTGGTAAATTTATTTTACAAGTTGTGCGACTAATTATGGGAATCAAGAAGGTAGTGAAAAGAAAAAAACAGAAGAAGATTTTAATGAATCGAAAACAACATGATCAAAAGAAAAAAGTAATAATCAGCGCTTACCTTGCTCGTTTCCAGGCTTTATTTCGAGTTTTAGAGTATTGATGTTTGTAAGGTTAAATGAAATAAATAAAAAGGAATGATGGAAAACAGTAAATGGTACAATAAGTTTCTTGGGTTACAAGAGGATATTCATAAAGTCAATTATAGGGATAGAAGGGTTGATATTTATGAACTCTTTAAGAAAAATAAATACAAAACAAGACCTGAAAATAGTAAGGAAAAACCAACTCAATCTAAGTAGTTTTTTAATTATCTCTATTATGCTTACATTCGGTGCCTGAAAAAAGAACGTATGACGAAGATTAAGTTTGGAACAGATGGATGGAGAGCAATTATTGCCAAAGAATTCACTGTAGATAATGTTGTAAGGATTTCCGAAGCAACTGGAAATTGGACAAAGAAGAATAACATAACGCTTCAATAGTGCTGGGGCATGATTGTAGATTTGCGGGTGAAATGTTTGCTGAAACCGCAGCTAAAGTATTTGCTTCTCAAGGGCATAAAGGTTTTTTAGCGAAGAATTTTGTTTCAACTCCAATGGTTTCATTAGGAGCTGTTCGACTACAATGCGTCTTTAGGAGTTGTGCTTACAGCAAGCCATAATCCTCCGTCTTATAATGGGTATAAATTAAAAGGGGGATTTGGTGGTCCTTTAAGCCCTGAACACGTCCAGGAAGTTGAAGATATTATTTCAGACAATGTAAATATTGATATTGCTTCTTTGTCGATTGAAGAATTCGTAAAACAAGGATTTATTGAATATGTTGATTTAGAAAAATTATACTTGGATGCTGTTCGAGAAAATTTTGACTTAGCAGCTATTGCAAATTCAAATATGAATTTCGCTTATGATGCAATGTATGGTGCTGGTCAAAATGTACTAAAGAAACTATTGCCAGAAATGACATTCTTGCATTGCGATGAGAATCCATCATTTATGGGGCAAGCGCCTGAGCCGATTGATAAAAATTTACAAGAATTTTCTCAATTGATAAAATCAAGAGGAAATATTGCTGCGGGTCTAGCTACTGACGGAGATGCTGATAGAATTGGCTTGTATAATTCAAAGGGAGAATTTGTTGATTCTCATCACATTATGCTGTTACTAATGCACTACTTGCACAAAACAAAACGGTTGAATGGTAAAGTTGTTGTTGCAGCCTCTACAACTCCTCGAGTTGGACGTTTAGCTGAAAAGTGGGGATTAGATTTCGATATGGTTCAAATTGGTTTTAAACATATTGCTGCTCAAATGTTGACTGAAGATGTTTTAGTTGGTGGAGAAGAGAGTGGAGGTATCGCTATTAAAGGACATATTCCAGAAAGAGATGGTATCTGGATGGGATTAGTTCTTTTTGAATTCATGGTTAAATCTGGAAAATCATTAGAAGAGCTGGTTGATGAAATTTATGACTTGGTTGGAGAGTTCAAATATTGGAGAGATGATTTACACCTTTCTGAAGAATTGAAACAAGAAGTTATTGCCAATTGTAAAGCCGATAAATACCAATCTTTTGGTCAATTCCAAGTACAAGAAGTTCAGAACAATTGATGGGTATAAATATATTCTTAGCGAAGATGAATGGTTAATGATTCGTCCTTCTGGCACAGAACCAGTTCTAAGAGCTTATGCTGAAGCAAAAACCCTTGAAGGGGCAAAGGCTATTCTTAAAGCTGCAAAAGCCGAATTGGGAATAGGGTAAACTTATTCCTAATACAGATACTAATTACATCTTATGGTTATTTACGAATAATTTTAGTCAAAACTCGTCCTCCGCTAGCTCTAATAAAAGCCTTAGATTCATCATTTAGCGCTTTCAAAGTGGTGGATTCATCTAGTTCGCTAGCTAAGACTTGAAAGCGCTTGTCTGCTTTCATGGCAAGTCCATCCACCATCAATGAAACGGAATTAAAATTAAGCAGTCGTAACCTATCAATATCTCGTAATCGAGATAAAGCAACGTACCCTTGTCCTCTTTCAAAAGTCCTTCCTAAATCTAGTTCTGCAGCATCTAAAGTCATCCCTTGACTTTTATGAACGGTTATTGCCCAAGCAAGTCGAAGAGGTATTTGTTTGTAAGAGGCTAGAGTATTACCTTTTTCATCATCTATAGACCATTCTTCTGGGCTAGCTGTAATTTTTTCATTTTCTAATGTCTTCACTACCGGTATCCCGACAGAAGAATATTTAACAATTTCTCCTAGTGTTCCGTTAATGTATCCTTTTTCAACATTGTTTTTGACAAACATTACTTTAGCTCCAATTCGCAAAGGCATGTCATTTTGCGTAAGAACCGTATTTTTTAATACGGAAATTAGCGCCTTGTCTCCTGAGGTTTTCGCTTTAAAAAATCTGCTTTTACCAGGTAAATCGGCTAAATGGGTGTTGTTAATGAAATCGACATCTTCGTTGTGCGTATATAGTTTTGTGGGTTCTATTCCAGAATCGAAAGTAGTGTTTGCAGCATTTTTTAATACGTCGATAGATTTCTGAGTAACGCTGCCGCAGCGAATATCTTCCAAAACAGCACCTAGTAAATTATCATTTTGTCTAAACTGTTTTGTTAGGTAGCAAATATTAAAGTTTGCATTTTGCCAAGCTGTAGACATAAATGAAAATTTATCGCTGCTGCGTTCACCATATTTTCCAATAGGAGGGAGTTGGAAAAAATCACCACACACAACTATTTGTAACCCTCCAAAAGCTTCAGTATTTTCCTTGCAATAAGTCAAAACTTGGTTAATAGAGTTTAATTGATCTCTGTGTAACATCGAGATTTCATCAATTATGAGTACCTTGACCTTATCAAATTGTTCTCTAAGATATTTTTTCTTTTTTAAATTTCTAAGGTCTTTTCCTGTAAGTATTTGCTTAATACCAATACCAGACCAAGAATGAATTGTGCTACCTTTTATATGGGTAGCTGCAATGCCTGTTGAAGCTGTAATAGCCACATTGATATTGGCATCTTTTAGGTGTTGTGTAAATTGATTTAAGACATAGGTTTTCCCAGTCCCAGCAGATCCCGTGAGGAAAATATTCCTTCCAGATTTTAACAACGCTAGTGCCTTTTCTTGTGTCATTTTTTATTGAATGGTAACAAGTTGTAAAACTACCAACAAACTTGATTATAATATCATGCAAATGGAAATGATATAAACAGTTACATTTGTAAAAAACAATTCAATGGAATCTTTTAGTGATTTTAAGCTTGTGAAACAATTGAACTATGCAATTGATGACCTGGGCTTCGATAAACCAACTCCTATTCAGAAAGAAGCATTTTCAGTTGTCCTCTCCGGTAAAGACATTGTAGGAGTAGCCCAAACAGGCACAGGAAAGACACTTGCATACATGTTGCCAATTCTGCAGGATTTGAAATTTTCCAAACAAGTTGCTCCCAGAGTTGCTATCATGGTTCCTACAAGAGAATTGGTTCTGCAAGTAGTTGAAAATATCGAAAGTTTTGCAAAATATATAAGTCTTAGGGTGGTAGGTGTATACGGTGGAACCAATATTAATACACAGATGCAATTCGTTGCTCAAGGAGCTGATATTATTGTTGGTACTCCTGGAAGATTTTATGATTTATCATTAAGTGGTGCCTTAAAATTAAAGGCAATTAAGAAATTAGTGATTGATGAGGTTGATGTAATGATGGACCTGGGTTTTTTGCCGCAACTGACCAATATTTTCGAATTACTACCCGAGAAAAGACAAAACATAATGTTTTCTGCCACAATGACTGAAGAGGTAGATAAATTAATTGATGATTTCTTTATTGTTCCTACAAAAATTGCTATAGCTGTTAGTGGAACGCCTTTAGATAATATTACACAACATTGCTATCCTGTTCCTAATTTTTATACTAAAGTCAACTTACTTACCCATTTAATAAAGAATAAAACAGATTTCAAAAAAGTATTGATTTTTGTTTCAAGTAAAAAAATAGCAGATCGTTTGTTTGAAGCTTTAGAGGGGAGGTTTGGCTCTGAATTAGGAGTCATACATTCCAATAAGTCGCAAAACTATAGAATTCGCTCTGTCGAACAATTTGATTCTGGAGTAAATCGAATTTTGTTATCTACCGATGTGATGGCACGTGGATTGGACTTGGAAAAAATAACACATGTAATTAATTTTGACACCCCATCATATCCAGAAAACTATATGCACCGGATTGGCAGGACGGGTAGAGCAGAAGAGGAGGGTAATACTATTTTGTTTTATACAGAAAAAGAGACCGAGAATAAAAAAGCGATCGAGGATTTGATGAAAATGAAAATCCATACAAATAAAATACCTAAAGAAGTTGACGTTTCAAGAGAGTTGATTCCAGAAGAGCAACCACGTAATATTGAAATACATAAAAGTCATAAAAAGAAAACCGACGAAGAAGTAAGTTATCATCAGAAAAGCGAAAAGAATTCAAAGACCAATCAAGGTGGTTCCTATAGAAGAGTAATTGCAAAAAAGTACAAGAAGCCTAAAACCAGGGGAGATAAGAATTTTGGTAAACGAAAAGGGATGAAGTAATGGCAGAATTTCAACCAAATAATCCACTTCATGGAATTAGTTTAAAGGAGATTTTGCTTTTTCTAGTAGAAAAATATGGTTGGGAAGGGCTCAATGAAGAGATAAAAATAAATTGTTTTTATTCTAATCCATCAATTAACTCTAGTTTAAAGTTTCTCAGAAAAACCCAATGGGCAAGGGATAAGGTAGAGAAGTTATACCTTAATTCTATTTAACTTAGATTTCAAAATTAGTATAGTTTCACAAATAAAACGAATGGACATTTGCTTGCTAGGATGAATAACGATAAATCTGATTATTTGGAATAATTGCATTATGCAAATTTCAAATATTTGTTTTGAAATGATTGTTTAACTTTGCTTTTATGGGAAATGTAATTGGTATATCTACTAGAATCAAATCAAGAGCTCCAATGGAATTATTTGCTTCAGCTAAGGTTTCTTTTAAGCATGGTGTGGGAAATGACTTCAGAGGTTTAAAGAGAAATGCTAGGCAAATAACAATAATGTCATTAGAAGGATGGGAAGCTGCATTATTAGATCTTGGTAAAGATTTACATTGGACCACCAGAAGGGCAAACATCTTGGTTAAAGGAATAGATTTGCACAACACCGCTGGAGAGATTTTAAAGGTTGGTAGCTTTATAGTTGAAATCACTGGGGAATTAATTCCTTGTCATAGAATGGATGAGCAAGTGGCTGGTTTGACTAAAGCTTTGACTCCAAACTGGAGGGGGGGAGTGACTTGTAAACTTTTGCGTGAAGGAATAGTGAATGAAAATGACAGAGTAACCTTCATGGATCAGAATTCACTGGCAATCGAAGGTTTTTAATGATTATTTAGAACATTCCTAGATGAGTAAATTCTTACTGTTTCTAACGTTTTTTTAGTTCAATTTTTGCTTCAAATAGAATTACCTATTATCTAATTCCCTTATAGTTTTATAAAACTTATTTGAAATGGACTCATTATTAAAATGTTTGCTAGCTGTAACCACTTCTTTTCCGTTTATAATTGTTGCTTGTTGTGCTGAAGCGTCTGAAGAATAAAGAATTGTAGAGGCCATGTTGTCGATGGAAGAGGATTCAATTAACGGAGATTTGTTGTCATAGATAATGGCGTTTAATGGTTTTCCAACTTCAAAGAATTGTTCGTCAAAATTATTCATAGCTTTTCTACCAGCTGTTGATGCCATTTCAAAAGCAAATAAGCCACTGTCGCCCTGTTCAGGAGAATTGAAAGTATTTCTTTTGTGCGAGACTAAACGCTGCCCGTAATCAAGTAAGCGAAGCTCTTCCAAAGGATTCAAGCCAACATGACTATCGGTTCCGATACTCCATTTGCCGCCGAGTTCTTGGTATTTTCGCAAAGGGAAAATACCATCACCTAAATTACCTTCGGTAGTCGGGCAAAGAACTACGTTGGCACCAGACTGTGCAATAGTTGCAGTTTCATTTTCTGTAAGATGTGTAGCATGTACCAGGTGAAAACGTTCCGATAATGCAACATTTTCAGCTAACCATTCAACAGGCCTTTTTCCTAAGTAATCAATGGAGTCTTCAATTTCTTTTAATTGTTCTGATACATGAATATGAAACGGAAGGTTTTGAGGGCCAAATTGAGCAATTTCAGCAATATGTTTCGGTTCAACACCTCTCATAGAGTGTATGCCAATAGCTATATTAGCTCCCTTATAGTATTTGCAAACTGATTGACTTGCATCTAAAAGCTTCATGTAATCATCAACTGATGAGGAAATGAATCTTTTTTGTCGTTCATTAGGCGCAACGCCAAAACCTCCTTTTTGATAAAAAATTGGAATCAGAGTAATGTTTATACCTGCTGTTTCTGCTGCAGCAACCAATCGGCTACCCATCTCGGCTAGGTTATCGTAAGGTTTTCCATTTTTATCGTGATGAACATAATGAAATTCAGCAACACTAGTATATCCATGACGAACCATCTCAGCATATAGCATTGTAGCAATATCTTCCAGCTGATCTGGAGAAATATGTAAAGCCAGTCTATACATTGCTTCTCTCCAACTCCAAAAATCACCATTTTTGGAATCAGCGTCATGTTTCTCTGCTAAACCAGCCATAGCATATTGAAAAGCGTGTGAATGAGCATTTTGAAATCCAGGTAAAGCGTATCCAGCATCTACTTCATCCTCATTAACTTGTTCAATGTCTACAATAATGCCATCTCTATCTATCGTAATTGCGATGTTTTCTAACCATCCGTTGTTTTGTAAAATTCCTTTAAACGCGTAATGTTTCATTTTTTAAAGCTATAATTGATTTAATGTGCTAATGAGGTTTTTGAAAATTGGAATAAGTAACCTTCTCATGTTGCTAGCTCTTTCCTCAGAGAAAGTTAATTCATCATCTTCCATATAGAGTTTCTTTACCATTTCTAATTGCAGTGCATGAATTCCTTTTTCAGGTTTTCCAAAATGGCGTGTAATATTTCCGCCTTTAAAAGGGGTGTTGTGCGTAACTTCATGACCAGCTTTCTTTAGGCCACTTAATGCGATATTAATCAAATTATGATGCGCAGTTTTCTCATCATTATTCCCTAAAATTAAATCTGGAAAATCATCTTTACGAATAGTTTTTACTGATTGACGAATAGAATGTGCATCCCAGAGTAGGACATCCTCAAATTCTGTTTTTAGATCAGACAATAATTCTTGAATTTTACTGTAGTAAGGACTGTAATACGCTTTTAATCTGCGATCTACTTCTTGTTTGTTAGGAGTATGCTTCTTATCGATGTAAATATCTTTTCCAAAAAAATCAGTTAACGTAGTTAGTCCCGTAATAATTCTTCCATCGTTATATAATGGAACGCTTTCAGGGTCGCGATTTAAATCAATTACCCATCTGCTATATTTAGCATGTATTATTGTAATGCCTAATTCCGATGCAAATTCATACAATTGATCAACAAACCAATCCGTATCATCCGGTTGCTGCATCAAATCTTCGTGGTAAGCTTTGTTTAATTCAATTGGAAATTTAACCCCACAATGTGGAACGCTGATAACAATTGGTACTCTTTGTCCTTTTGGACTGATAACATGGAATGGCTCATTCATTGATAAGTTTTCTGCAATTATAGTTGGCTAAGATAGTAGTATCTTAGAAAGTAGAAATGATTTTTTATCCGGAATAGAAAAAACAATTATATTTAGACAAAATTATTTAAAATATGTACAATACGGACGTGGAAGCTGTTGATGCTTTAGTTGAAAAATATCAAGTATTAAAAAAGGAAATAAGTAAAGTTATTGTTGGTCAGGACGATGTTGTAGAACAGGTTTTGATTTCTATTTTTAGTGGAGGTCATTGTCTTTTAGTAGGCGTTCCTGGATTGGCAAAAACATTGTTAGTAAATACTATATCTGATGTTTTAGGATTAAAATTTAATAGAATTCAATTTACACCTGACTTAATGCCTTCAGATATTATAGGCGCTGAAATACTAGATGAAAACAAAAGGTTTAAATTTATCAAAGGCCCTTTGTTTTCAAACATAATATTGGCTGATGAAATAAATCGAACTCCGCCTAAGACACAGGCGGCTTTATTGGAGGCTATGCAAGAAAAAGCTGTTACCACGGCAGGCCAAAGATTTGCATTGGATAAGCCATTTTTCGTTTTGGCAACACAAAACCCAATTGAGCAAGAAGGAACTTATCCACTTCCAGAAGCTCAATTAGACCGATTTATGTTTAATGTATGGGTAGATTACCCATCTTACGAAGAAGAATTGGCAATTGTGAAAACAACAACATCAGATTCTAAAGTCGCCTTAGATCATATATTAACTGCAGAAGATATAATTTATTTTCAACAATTAATTCGGAGGATTCCGGTACCAGAAAATGTCTTAGAATATGCAGTGAAGTTAAGCACGAAAACTCGACCAAATACTCCAGACTCTCCTGAAATGATTAATAAGTATGTATCTTGGGGGGCAGGGCCAAGAGCTTCACAGTATTTAGTTATTGGAGCAAAATGTCATGCAGCACTTAACGGAAAGTATTCTCCGGATATTGAAGATGTGCAAGCAGTTGCAGAGCCAATTTTACGTCATCGTTTGGTTAGGAATTATATGGCAGAAGCTGAAGGATATACAATTAGCAGAATCGTAAAAGAGCTGATGTAGTTCTATATCAGCACACTAGTTATTTGCAAATAATAATTCTATGATTTATTTTTATGGTATCAACTAAACTTATAGAATGAAGGATGTCATCGTAATTTTATTTTTGCTAATTAGTTTCAACTTATTAGGTCAAATTGAGTATAGCTCATTTACTTCAACAGGGAGAGGCGGCGCAACAACATTCGTGACAGATTATCAAGCTTCAGGAATTAACCCAGCGAATTTAGGATGGCATTCGGAATTTGAAGAGAAGAAGTTTGCTATGGGTTTTAATGAATTTACCTATTCAATTCACTCTGAAGCTTTGTCCAAACAAACGCTAAGGGATGAATTTAAATCTGCTGTAAGGCGTGAGGAAGGTTCATCTTTCACTTATGATGAAAAAGTACAAGCCGCAAAGGACTTTTCAGCGGCTGGACTAGCCTTGAACCTAAATTTTGGCTCATTTGGATTTGCTTATCATACAGACAAATTTGGAGGTATAGCTTTCAGGGTAAATGATAACTTAAGTTGGTATTCAAAATTTAATGATGACATTTCAGAAATTCTTTTTTTAGGTAAAACAGCTCCATATTTTGATTCGTTAATGGTTTTGTTGCCAAGTGGTGATACCTCAATGGTTCTAAATGATACGAGTATGGTAAGTGGATTGAATCAGGATTCTATTCTTAATGGTATAGCCTCTTTGCCCAGTAATATTTCAAAGCTATTCGAAGGAAGTCAAATTTCCTTGTCCTGGACAAGAGAGTATAATTTATCGTATGGAACAAAAATTATAGAAAAGGACAGTGTATTTGCTTTATATGCTGGAGTAGGGATAAAATATTTTCAAGGAATGGCCTACGTTGATATTACCTCGAATGGAGACGGACAAATGGAAGCATTCTCTTCAATGTCTTCAGCCTTTGGAATTAACTACGGAGAAGCGGCTTTGTCAAACCCAAGTGCTGATTCTATTGCAAGTACATTTTTACCAAGGTCGGTTGGACATGGATTTGGAATGGACTTTGGTGTGAATGTTTTATTATTTAACAAACTAAAAATTGGTTTAGCCGTAAATAATATAGGTTCAATGACCTGGGATGGAAACGTATACACGGTAAAGGATACTTTAGTTTTTGATACACAGTCTGCTGGTCTTGAAAATTTCAATGTGGCTTCTCAATTAGGGGATATTCTTGGAGAGGATGGAGTATTTGAATACAATGGGCTGGTCTCAAAAAAGGTGCAGCTACCTACTGTGGTTCGCTTTGGAGCTAGTATTGAACTTGGTAAGAAAATAGAGTTAGGTTTTGATATGCTATTGCCAACAAATGAGGTGCCTGGGCCAGGTAGTTACCAAAATGCTATTATTGGTTTTGGTGGAGATGTACAACCTATTCCTTGGTTAAGAATGTCAGCTGGTTTAATGACTGGAGGGAATTATGACATGTCTATTCCTATTGGATTAACATTTATTTTAGGGAAAGGATCATTTGAGGCAGGTATAGCCTCTCGAGATGCAATTACATTTTTTGTAAATGATGGCCCTACATTATCTTTGAGTACAGGGTTTATGAGATTTAGATTTTAAAATTATTGAAAGCTATGGAAGAGTTTGATAATCAAAGTTTATTCAATTTACACAGATCGATAATTAAGGAAAACATGGAGTTTCTTTATAAGGGAAATATTACTGTTGCTGTGGTAAATGTTTTATTGCAAATTGTTAAAAATAAATTTAGCGAATTTAAAATAGATTATTCACTGCAGAAAAAGATCTATAATATTGCGGTCGAATGTTTAGAGAACGTCAGTGATCATGGGATACCTGGAAGTGATATAGATTCAATTTTTCTTATTGGAAAAGTAGATGGTGTGTTTTTCATAGGAACAGGTAATATTATTAACAAGAATGTAACAAATAGTCTTGTAAGCAGTTTGAATAAAATAAATACTTTGGATAGAGATGGTTTAAAATCAATTTACAAAGAGACAATGACTGAGCAATTAGGAAGTAATAGTAATGATGTGGGACTTGGCTTGATAGATATTGCATTGAAGGCGAATAACAAGATAGATTATAAAATAAATCCGGTTAATGACGCCCAAGATTTTTTTTTCATTTCAAGTTAAAATAAACTTATAACTGCAGTATGGAAGTATTTGAATTAGAAGGCACAAGATATACTCCGAAAGTTGTATTTGATGTGAAAAATAAGGTATTTGAAATTAGTGGTGATTCTCGACCAGAGGATACACATACTTTTTATCAAGTGCTGATAGATTGGTTGAGCGGGCTCAATAATGCTTCAGTTCAAGGAGATTTTAAATTTAAATTTGCTTTTGACTATTTGAATTCATCCTCCAGTAAGTTTATTTTTAAATTAATAAAGTGCCTGAAGGGTTTAGAGTCCAATGGTATAAATTTTTCTATTGATTGGTTTTATGATGAGCCTGATATTGATATGAAAGAATTAGGTGAAGAATACACTGAATTAGCTGACATTAAAATAAATATGATATCAGTTGAAGTTTAATCAATATTTCCAATATGGTTTTTGGATATTCTTTCTTTTTGGAAGTCATTTATTTTATTCCCAAGAAACTAATTTAAGAAGTGAATTTGATTTTTCGGAAATTGATTTTGCAAATGATACATCGGTAGCCATATCTGGTGATTGGGAGTTCTATTGGGATACACTTTTGGATCCTGGCGATAGTTCTCCAAATTATTCTTTGGAATACTTGCCAGAATTTTGGAAAAAACTATGGAGTTAACGAATATCCATCTACAGGTTACGCAACCTTTCGAACTAATATTAAATTAAGAAGAGATAGGCCAATTTTAGCATTTCAACTAGGGGATATCCACAATGCCTATAATTTATTTGTAAATAATGAACTTGTTAGAAGTGTTGGTCATGTTACTACTTCCCTTAAAGGCTCTGTTCCTCAATGGGTTCCCCAATTTGTCGTTTTAGATGATACAAGTGAAGTATTAGAAATAACACTTCAAGTCTCAAATTTTCATCATCGAAATGGAGGAGTTCAACACGCCATTGTTTTGGGTAATGTAGATTATTTATTATCTGTAAAAGAGAGTATCTCTCTTGCAGACCTGCTGCTAGGTGGGTCTTGTATGGTTATTGGACTTTTCTTTTTTGGTATGTATTTTTTCTATAAAAAAGATAAAAGCACATTTTACTTTGGTTTATTTTGCTTCTCATTTGCGGTTAGAGTGTTAATTGTAGGGTCAAGAAGTCTACTAATAATTATGCCGTGGCTTCCATGGGAAATAGCAATAAGAATTGAATACTTAACTTTGTTTTTATCGGTTATTTTCTTTTTGTATTTCATTTATTTTTCCTTTCGAGATCAAACATCGAAGCTTTTAGTCCAATTGACATCTTACATATATATAGTTATAATTACTGGGACGATTCTCCTTCCTGCTTCTGTATTTACCTATTTTGTCATACCAAATAATTTATTATTGCTCGGGCTAATAGTATATGCACTTAATGTCTATGTAAAAGCCTTGAGAAGAAAGGTGTTTGGTGCGGGTTGGGCTATTGTTAGTTTAGGTGTTTTACTAGTTGCTGTTGGACTAGCATTATCTGAATATGCTAACTTGTTTATTCCTAGTCCAATTCTAGTAAGTTCGGCTTTTCTAGCTTTTGTTTTTGCCATGTCATTAATCTTTGCTGCTCGTTTTGGTAAGGCATTTTCCGACGTGGAAAGTTTAAAATCTGCTGCGGATATTCAGAATCATAAAATTTCAGAACAACATGATTTGATAAAAGATTCAATACAATATGCCAAAAGAATACAGACAGCTTTATTGCCATCAAAAAAAATGATTCAGGAAAAACTTCCTAATTCAATAATTTATTATAATCCGCAAAGTGTTGTTAGTGGTGATTTTTACTGGTATAAGTACGTTGAGAATACGAATGATGTCATTCTGGCAATTTCTGATTGTACCGGTCATGGAGTGCCTGGGGCTTTCATGAGTATTTTAGGGATTTCAAGTTTAGATAAAATCGTTTCGACTAACCCTAATATTAGGCCTTCAAAAATTTTGGAACAGTTAAACAGCGAAATAAGGCAAAAATTGAATAGTGATATTGACGAGAAAGTACAAGAAGGAATGGATGTTATTATTTGTCGTATATCACTCGATACAAATAGCATTGTATTTTCTTCTGCATTGCACAAAATGGTTCTTATAAGAAATAGTGAAATCAAGACCTACAATGGTTGCAGACATTTTATCGGTAGTCATTTTAAGAAAGGATTTAAATTTCTAGAACATGAGTTGGCGCTTAAGAAAGATGATCAAATTTTCATGTTTTCTGATGGTGTTTATGATCAGAAAGGAGGGGATACGGGTAAGAAATTATATTTGAAAGGATTAGAGGAAATTCTTTTTGAAATGGTGAATATTCCAGTTTCTGAACAAGAGATGTATTTAAGTTCTAAAATAAAGAATTGGCAAGGAACAACTGAGCAATTAGATGACATGCTTGTTTTTGGTTGGAAAGTTAATTAGTTTCAATTAGATAAAAAACATTGTCGAATACGAAACATATTGCTTTCATAGAAACGTTAAGAGCTTTTGCTGCGTGTTCTGTTATGGGGTTCCATTTTATCACATGGAACAATGGAATAGGGGATATATATTGGAACGAAACGGTAAAAGGTATTGCAACATATGGTGCGCAAGGTGTAGAATTATTTTATATAATATCTGGTTTCGTAATAACCTTTGCTTTAACGAGATCGGAATATAGAATCGTACATTATGGTAAATATGTATTGAAACGAGTAATTCGTATTATCCCGGTTTTCTTAATGACCATTTTTGCAATTTATAGCTTTGAGTTTTTCATGGCCAAAATGTTTTGGGGGTATGAAATGCAATTGGATTATTCAAATATATTTGCCAATTTAACTTTTACTGTTGATTTATGGGAAAATGCCACATGGATTAATCCGATATTCTCAACATTAGGAGTTGAATTTCAATTTTACCTCCTTATAGGGCTACTATTGCCAGTGATTCAGTTCAAGTTGTGGTCAAAGTATGTTGTCCTTTCTTTATTAATAGTGTTTGGTCTAATTACTATGGAGCATCAGACAGTTTTAGTGAATATGCCATATTTTGCTTTAGGTATCGTGATACATGACATTTATGCCAAAAAAGTATTGAATTCTTCCTACATATATATAGGGCTATTATTCATTGTTTTATTAAGGTTTTATATGTTAGAAGACTTCATTGTTAGCCTTATAACGCTTTTGATGTTCTTATTTGTCAAACCATCCTTTCGATTATCTAATGGTGTAGGGAAGATTTCATATTCATTATATCTGACCCACGGATTGTTTGGAGGCTGGTTGTTGTTTTTTCTTTCAAGAGATGACTATATCAATTTGAATCCATATCTAACTATTCCAATGGCTTTTCTATTTAGCTTAATCGGAGCTAAGGCTTTTTATATATTATTTGAAAAACCCTCCATAAATTTGGGTAAGAAAATTAAGTATCAATAAAAAACCCAAACGAATAAAATTGGTTTGGGTTTTTTTGCTTATCTGTTATCTTCTTCCGTCACTCCGGGATGTTTCGCTTTTTGCCATTTAAAAATAGTGTCACTGATTTCTGCATTTGCGATAAATTTATTAATTGAAAATATGAGCGTTACGCCATCTTTTTGTTTAATAATCACTTTTTTAATTTCTTTTTTATCTCTATCTGCAGTTAACACAATTGTATGGTATTTACTTTCTTTAGGATTCGAGGGGAATAACTTTATTTGATGAACGTTAGATCCAGTCGAAACTTCTTTTACATACTGATGCTTGAAATTTTTATCCCAAATTGTCATGATTTCACTTGGATTAAATTCACTAACCTCTTCTGCATCATCTATATAACATTCATTGTCTTCTTCAATATAAGACCAAACGGTTTCTCCATCGCAAAAAACCTCTCTGTCTGAAGTGCTATAATGAAATTTAGCTCCTTTGGTCTGCGCTGTGCCAGATTGAGTCTCATTAATTTCTTTGCTCTTAACGGTCAATTTGAAATCGATTTGCATCGACTTATATGTTTTTGTTTTCTCACTAAGTTCCGTTAATATTTTTTTAGCCAATATATCTTTGTCTTCTTGCGCATTAAGGCTGAGTAAAAACAATCCTAGTGATAATGATAATAATATACGTTTCATAATTTGTTAATTAATTCAGTTTTCCGCTTTCTCTAAGGTCTTTCAAAAACTGTTCCAAAGCAAGAACATCAGGAATTAAAACTTCCCTAGCTTTACTTCCTCTGTGTCCCCCAATTAATCCAGTAGCTTCCAATTGGTCAATAATTCTTCCTGCTCGATTGTAGCCTAGTTTTAATTTTCGCTGCAATAAGGATGCAGAACCTTGTTGGCTATTTACAATTATTTCAGCTGCATCTTCAAATAACGAATCTAATTCGTCGTCAATTTCTCTAGTTTCTGCTGTTTCTTCGATATATTCTGGCAATAGAAATGCCTCGGGATAACCACGTTGAGTGCCAATATAGTCGACTATCTCATCCACTTCAGGAGTGTCGACAAATCCGCATTGTATCCGAATAACATCATTGCCATTTGAAAATAACATATCACCGCGTCCAATTAATTGATTTGCACCACCTGAATCTAAAATTGTTTTGGAGTCTATACTAGAAGTAACTCTAAAAGCAATACGAGCGGGGAAATTAGCTTTAATAATTCCAGTGATAACATTTACAGAAGGTCTTTGAGTTGCAACAATCAAGTGTATTCCTATTGCGCGGGCCAATTGCGCTAATCTTGCAATAGGGGTTTCCACTTCTTTACCTGCAGTCATTATTAAATCTGCAAATTCATCTATAACCAAAACAATATATGGTAAATATCGGTGTCCTTTTTCTGGGTTTAATTTTCGGTTAATGAATTTCTGATTATATTCTTTGATGTTTCTGACCAAAGCTTCTTTTAACAGTTCATAACGTTGGTCCATTTCGACACAGAGACTGTTCAAAGTGGCTACAACCTTGCTAGTGTCAGTAATTATAGCGTCTCCGTCATCGGGTAGTTTAGCTAAAAAATGTCTCTCAATTTTATTGTAGATAGCGAGTTCAACTTTCTTAGGGTCGACTAAAACAAATTTTATTTGTGAAGGGTGTTTTTTATAAAGTAGCGAAACTAAAATAGCATTTAACCCAACAGATTTACCTTGTCCAGTAGCTCCAGCCATTAATAGGTGTGGCATCTTTGATAAATCTGTAACAAAGGTTTCATTGGAAATTGTTTTTCCCAGTGCTACAGGTAATTCCATGTTAGAGTTTTGAAATTTGTCAGAGGCAATCAGCGCCTTCATAGAGACAATGTCAGGACTAGAGTTAGGTACCTCGATGCCAATAGTTCCTTTTCCGGGCATAGGGGCAATAATACGAATTCCTAGAGCCGATAAACTCAGTGCAATATCGTCTTCGAGATTTTTAATTTTAGAAATCCTTACCCCCGCCGCAGGAACTATTTCGTATAAAGTAACACTTGGACCTATGGTTGCTTTTATTTTAGAAATTTCAATTTTATAGTGTCCTAAGGTTTCAATAATTTTGTTTTTGTTAAGCTCAAGTTCTTCTTTGTTAACTTCAATATTTCCACTTCCATGATCAGCTAATAATTCTACTCCTGGTAATTGATATTGAGACAATTCCAATTTTGGATCATATAAGCCAAACTCTTTTACTTTTTCACTTAACTCAGATTCACTCAGGGCATCTTCTTCCTTTGGGGCTTCTACTTCTAATTCTTTTGGATCTTCATCCTTACTTTCTTCGTCAAGATTTTCATTTACTGGTCTTATCGCAGCCTCTATCTCTATGTCAAGCATTGGAACTTTTTCTTCTTTCGTTTCTTCCTCTTCAATAGGTAAGTTAATAGGCTCAAAAGGTTCTTCTTCGATAATATCTTCTTCTTTAATTGTTTTTTTTGCTTCCAATTCTTCTTCGGACATGAAGTCAGGATTGTCATCTTTAACGGAAACTAATAAACTATTTACCCAATTAAATGATGGGTTAAATAGAACAATGAAAGATAAAAAGCCTGTAAATAAAACAAAAGCTAAAGACCCAATACTACCTGCTATATTTGTGGTCCATGAAATAATTTTAGCTCCGTATAACCCTCCCATAAAATCATATGGGCTTTCAAAAAAATAACCCATGCAAATAGATAGCCATACCAATACGATTAAAGAAATTTTGAGCGTTTTAATAATAGGTAATAAGCTCACTTTAAATAAAATTCTTACACCCAGTATAAAAAACACAAAAGGAAAGATATAAGAAGAAATTCCAAACCAAACTTTTAAAAATTTATGAGCGGAGTATGCACCCAACTTACCAAGCCAGTTCGTAATTTGAATTGAGTCATCTGAAAAAACAAACGAAAATGCTTTACCATCTATGATGTTGTAATCAACTTTCCAAGTGAACAAATAAGATGTAAATGCAATAAGTAAATAAAAAGCAAAGAGCAAAAAGAAAAGTCCAATGGATTTGTGTAATCGTTCATCTTTAACAAAGGAGACAATACTTTTAAAATTTGATATTCCCTTTTTTTTATCGGTCTTCTTTGAAGAAGAATCTTTTTTTTTATATGCATTTTTACCTTTAGCCATAGGGAATTAATATCTAGCAATATCAAAAGTAAAAGAAAAGTCTAAGTTTTAAGTCGTTAATAAATGCTATTATAAACGATTTAATGTTAGCAACAAGACAAAAAAAAAGCTACTTAATACAAAGCAGCTTTTAAAATAAAGTTAGAATATGTTTATTGTCCCATTGATTTCATGAAATCTTCCATTGACATCTCTTCGTATCCATCAGGAATCTCAAATAACTTTTTGGAAACTTTTTCTTTTGATACAGATTTTGCAGCTAAAGTCATTAACATACCTTGAGCATTAATAGCATACTCTAAAGGGTAGCCTTTTAATCCAGGAAGTTTATCATTTGCTTCAGAAGGAATTTCCTCCGTATAGAATACTTCTAATTCTTGCTCTTCTCCCGCCTCGTCTTTGGTGATGTAGGTAGCCTTTTTACATTCATAACCAGCTATTGTTTTGGTCTCACTCGAATATATTATATTTGGAGTTGGTTTTTCTTTACCATCATCAGTCATTGTTATTGCCATTTTTTTACCCATCATATTCATGAGTAAAACAGTTTTCTTTGCTTTTGTGTCCGTAATCACATTTTGATCTCCCATCATTGTTTTTTGTTCAATGCGAACATGTCCCTTAGTAATGTAAATTATCATTTCCGAAGGAAGCATAGAACGCTGAGCTTCCATAGCTTCAGGCAATTCATAGTCTATTGCGAATGTCAGTTTTCCTTCAAAAGTTTGTGCGCTAATGCTACCAATGAGTAAGGTTAAGCATAAAAGTGATAGTAATTTCGTTTTCATTATATATAGTTTTTGTTTTCTTAGATTCAATTTTCGTACCAATTAAAAATTCAATTTCAAAAGTAATAATTACCTTTTCAATAGAGTGTTAATAACTGTTAATTAGTCTGTAGGGCAATTAAGCAGAGATTGTAATTAATAATTAATATGAAAAGGATTTTGAAATTTCATCCATTTCAAATAACATTCTCTCCAATGTAACTTCTTTGTAACCTTTAGGAACATTAAAAATAGAGTCATGAACTGCTACAGTGTCCATTTTTGAAGCAACCATTCTTGCTTGAATTCCAAATTGTTTGATTTCATATCTTAAAAGAACACCTTCAATTTCATTATATTGATTACACCAGTTGCTATTTTTTATGTCAACGTCAAACGTTTCAGATAATTCTACATCATACCCGTCTGCTAAATAATCAAAGATTGCAGTTTTCTTTTCACAGAAAGCACCCGCTATAGAGTCAAATTCACTCACTTTTAAAATGTCAGGAGTAGGATACTCTTCCAACATTTCACTAGCTAGTGATTTGTCCAATGAGCAATAGATTCTTTTTGGTCCTAGGTCCAGAATGAGGATTAAAGTTTCCTTGTTGCAATCAGCAATTACCGTTGAGGAAAATAGACCACCTTTAGAAACATGGTTTCTGTAGATATTATTTTTAAATGTCATTTCCATTTCATCAGGCATAATACTTGCCATAAAAGCATCTTCGTAATAAGGGTAGCTTAATTCAAAGTGAATTACACCTTCGCTAATCTTTGGTGGTACAATATTTTCACCCTCTTCACAGCTAGAAAAAAAAGCCGAAAGAAAGACAACAGAAATAGTTAATAAAAGTAGTTGTTTTGTTAGCATTAACAGAATCTTATTAAATCCATCTGTTACAAATATATTATATTATTTGTCAAATAAAAGGTTATTCATAAATAGCTATGGTAAATAGTTTGTTAGCATTACTGTAGATCAAGAAGACTATTCTAAATCAAGCTTTAAACCCCTTTTTTCCATTGGGTAAATATTAAATGTGCCTAATGATTTGGAAACTAATTCTCCAGTATCTAATTTGATTATTTTTCCACTACATGCTATAATACTTTTTCCTTGAAATTCAACTTCGCCTGTACCAATTAAAATATCATCTTCGAATATAGGTTTAAAGTAGTTTATTTTAAATTCAATCGTTGAGACTAATTTTTTTTCTTGGAAAACTTGAGAGAGAGCAGTGGTGCCAATAACAGCATCCATCATAGCAGCAATTACACCTCCATGACCAACTCCGGGAGAGCTTAAGTGCTTTCGTTGGATTGCAAGTTTATATTCAATATTTCCAGACCATTTTTCAGAAAGTTTCAAATCCAAGTTTTTATCAAAAAAATTAAATGTATCGTACAATTGTTTTACCGTCATTCCAATTATTTTAAATCAATTTAACAAAAATAAAAATAATTTGTGCTGTTAAATTTTAAGATGGTATTTAGTATTTCTTTTTGATCTGACTCATTTGCAACGGCAATTATTATTTGTGAATTATTGAGATTTACAGCATCGCAATCCTCTAGTATTATCTCATAGATATTGTGACCTATTTTGGATTGATGATTACATAGCCATCTAAATGGAATATTGGTTTTTAACAATGCTTGAGCAATTTTTTTTCCTTTTTTGCCTGCTCCCCAGAGATAGAGTTGGTTATTTGGGTTGTAATCAATGTCCTTGAAATGTTTTACTTTGAGTGGTATAAAATGATTATCCTTATAGTTGTTGTTTGTTCGCGATGCTCGGTTTTCTGAGTCTCTCCAAAGGTGCAAAATTTCATCGGAACATTTGGGTTGTATCTTATTTTGATACATCCTAAAAGCTAGATCATAGTCTTCGGGATAAGTTTCTGAATTAAAACCTCCGCATAATTCAAAGTCATTTTTCCACATCATCCAGCAAGGTGATGGGATAGGGCACTCCTTATAGATTTCTGAATAATTTAACTCTTTAGAGGATAGCTCATTTAGCCATTGTTCATATTTAATATAGCCATTGCCTAATGGTTTTTCTGAAAAATATTTAACAAGGCCAGTTGCAACGAATCCCTTCCCTGATTCAGTTAAAAGCTGTTGTAATTTTTCTAATTTAATCTTCGGCATAATGTCATCCGCATCCATGCGCGTAATAAATGCTCCCTTTGAAATATTGTATCCCGTTTTCAAAGCTTCAATAATTCCATTTTTACGGTTGTTTATTACTTTAATTCTAGAATCTAATGTGGAAAAACGTTTTAGTATTTCCGGAGTGTCATCCGTTGAATTATCGTTAATAGCAATTAATTCCCAGTTTGAGTATTTTTGGAAAATAATGGACTTAATGCATTCTTCCAGAAATGGAGCTGCATTTTTTATAGGCATTATGATAGATATAAGTTGTGTCACAAATACAAAAGTATAAATTCTAAAATGGCAAAACGAATAATCAAATTTTCATGACAGATAATCATTTTATAATTGTAATTGTAATAATTATCTTTAGAATTACATTGTGTTATTTATTACAAAATATTATTTATTCAAATCAAACATCATGAAAAGATATAGTTTACTATTTAAAGCAGTGTTTTTCTTTTTTCTATTACCATTTATTCAAAGCTGTTCAGAGCAAGTTCAGAAAAAAATGAGAGTAAATTCTGAATTTGCATCTCATATAGGAGCTTACACTTCCGGTATGATTTCTAAAGAATCCACAATTCAAATTCAGCTAACAGAAGATTACGATGGTGTGATAAACTGCGAAGCGCCCATTGAAGCTGATTTATTTGATTTTTCTCCTTCAATTTCTGGAGAAGCGTGGTGGGTTAATTCAAATACAATTGAATTTAGACCGGACGAATTATTACCGTCTGGGCAACAATATGAAGTTAATTTTAGACTTTCTGCTCTTATGGATATTTCGGACGATTTAGAATTATTTGCATTTAATTTCTCAACAGTGAATCAAAATTTTATGGTTTATTCTGATGGATTGTCAACCACTGATTTAGGTGATTTTAAAAAACAAAAACTAGAAGGAAGACTAGTAACAGCAGATTTAGCAGATTCTTTAAATGTTGAAAAGACTTTAAAAGCATATCAGAATGGTAAAGAATTAATAGTTTCTTGGATTCATATGGATGGTTTGGTGCATCGGTTTATTATAAATGGAATAACACGTAAGAAGAAGCTGTCGTCTGTAAAACTTGTTTATAATGGAGACGCTTTGAATGTTGACGAAAGTTTTGAAGAGGTTTTTGAAATTCCGGCTTTGGGAGATTTTAAAGTAACAAAAATGGATGTCATTCATGAACCTGAACAGTATGTGCGTATTCATTTTTCCGATCCATTAAAAACGGATCAAGTTTTAAAAGGAATAATAACGGTAGAAGATTTAAGCAATCTTCGTTTTTCAGTTGAGGGACATAATGTAAATGTTTATTTACCGAATAGGGTAGCTGGAAATAAAACAGTCACGGTTGATCCCGGGGTTAGAAATAGTAATGGTTATAAAATGATCAATGGTGATGCTATTGAATTGGTTTTTGAGGGAATTAAACCTGATGTTAGATTGATTGGAGATGGTGCAATTATTCCAAATAGTGAGGAAGGTCTGCTATTTCCATTTGAAGCTGTAAACCTCAGAGCAGTAGATGTACATATAACTAAGATTTATCAAAAGAATGTATTGCAATTTTTGCAAGTAAATAATTTGGATGGAAGCTATCAGTTAAAACGGGTTTCTAATGAAGTTATGCGTAAAAGAGTTGATTTAAATCAAATGTCAAAAGTTAACCTACATGAATGGAATAGGTTTCAATTAGATTTAAGTGAAATGTGCTCTGTTGACCCTGGAGCAATTTATCAAATTGAATTACGATTTAAACAAGCGTATAGTGTTTATGGTTGCGATGGGCAGAAAATAGATGGAAACCTTGAAGAGTTAGAGGTTGTGCAGGAGAAAGATTGGAATGAAAACGGTTGGGATTCCTATGATTACTGGTACGATTACGACTATTGGGGTTATGAAGATAACTATGATTATAAGGAAAGAAAGAATCCTTGTAGTCCTTCTTATTACCGAAATAAATCTATAAAAGCAAATGTCTTAGCTTCAGATATAGGTATTGTCGCAAAAGCAGGAGGAGACAAAACAATGCATATATTCCTGAACCATATACTTTCTACCGATCCTATTTCGGGCTCCACAATTGAGTTTTATGATTACCAACAACAATTGTTGGGGAGTACTGTTTCTGATGAGAAAGGAATGGCTTCCATTAAATTGAATAAAAAACCTTTTGTTGTAGTTGCTAAGAGCGGGAACCAAAGAGGCTATTTGAAGCTAAGAGATGGAGAAGCACTTTCCATGAGTAAGTTTGATGTAGCGGGAGCAACTGTTCAGAAAGGAATTAAAGGTTTTATTTATGCAGAGAGAGGAGTATGGAGACCGGGCGACTCTATATACGTTTCCTTTATGCTAGAGGATAAAAATAAAATTCTACCAGTAAAACACCCAGTAACATTTGAACTATATAATCCACAAGGTCAGGTAGTGGAAAAGAAAGTGACTTCAAAAAATGTAAATGGATTATTTGACTTCAGAACATCAACAGCAATGGAAGATGTTACGGGTAATTACATGGCTCGTGTTAAAATTGGAAATAGAGTTTTTACGAAAAACCTAAAAGTTGAAACAGTAAAACCAAATCGTTTAAAAATCTACCTTGATTTTGGAAAAGATAAATTGTCTCAATTGGATGAGTCCAATCAAGGCAAAATTAACGTCAAATGGTTGCATGGAGCAATTGCAAGAAATCTAAAAGCAAAAATTAATTTAACTGTTAATTCAAAACGAACAACATTTAAAAAATATGAGAGGTTTGTTTTTGATGATCCCTTAAAAAGTTACAATACGGAAGAACAAACTGTCTTTGAAGCTTATGTTGATGAAAATGGAGAAGCATCTGTTGATCCAGATATTTATATTGGAAATTCAGCTCCTGGGATGCTAACTGCTAACTTCGTTACAAAAGTATTTGAGCAAGGTGGTGGGTTCAGTATCGATCGTTATTCAATCCCTTATTCTCCATATAAAACTTATGTTGGAGTAGATGTGCCAGAAGGAAAACTTTACAGGGGAACTCTGGTTACAGATGAAGACCATACGATTGATATTGCAACTGTTGATGCAAATGGAAAACCTATTTCGAGAAGTAACTTAGATGTAAAAGTTTATAAAATTCAATGGCGTTGGTGGTGGGATAGTTATGACAATAATTTGGCAAGTTACCTTGCTAAATCTAGTACTATTCCAGTTTATACGAATAAAATTAGCACTACAAAAGGAAAAGGACAATTTAAATTCAAAGTCAACCGACCAGAATGGGGTAGGTATGTTGTTCAAATTAGTGACCCGGTAAGCGGTCATACAACAGGGAAAGTGTTTTATGTAGATTGGCCTTATTGGGCTAGAACTGAAAGAACAAACTCTGAAAATGCAACAATGTTAGCATTTTCAACGGATAAGGAAACCTATTCAGCTGGAGAAACAGTGAAGCTATCATTTCCTTCTGCAGAAAAAGGAAAAGCAATTGTCGCATTAGAGTCAGGGACAAAAGTAATCGAGAAGTTCTTAATTGATACAGAAAAAGGAGAGACTAACTATGAGTTTAAAACAACTACTGAAATGGCTCCAAATGTATATGTCCATGTAACTTTATTGCAGCCGCATAATACAACAGAAAATGATATGCCAATTCGTCTATACGGAGTAGCGCCAATAATTGTTGAAGATCCGAATTCGCATTTTAATCCGATAATTAAAATGAAAGATGTATTACGTCCTGAAACTACAGCAAATATTGCTGTCAGTGAAAAAGATGGAAAGGATATGACTTACACTTTGGCTATTGTAGATGAAGGTTTATTAGATCTAACAGGGTTTAGAACCTCACGTCCCTGGGATCATTTTTATGCAAGAGAAGCATTAGGTGTAAAATCATGGGACATGTACGATGATGTAATGGGAGCATTTGGAACAGAAATGGATAAACTACTAGCAATTGGTGGAGATGGTTCAGCTGAAACAAAGAAACCTGCAAAAGCAAATAGATTTAAGCCAATGGTTCGTTTTGTTGGACCATTTCATGTGAAAGCTGGTGGACAAATAACGCATAAAATAGATGTTCCTAATTATGTTGGTTCGGTAAGAGTAATGGTGGTTGCTGGTCAAGATGGAAAATATGGCAATTCCGAAAAAACAGTTCCTGTCAGAAGCCCATTGATGGTTCTAGGTACTTTGCCAAGAGTCTTAGGGCCAACTGAAAGAGTGTTTCTTCCAGTAAATGTGTTTGCAATGGAAAAACATGTTAAGAATGTTATGCTAACCATAGAGACAAATGATAAAGTGAAAATTTTAGGTTCAACTACGAAATCAATTTCATTTGCTAAGCCTGGTGATGAAGTCGTAAATTTTGAAATGGAAGTATCTAAATCTATAGGGATTGCAAAAGTCAAGATAATTGCTAAAAGTGGAAAGGAAACTGCTAAACATGAAATCGAACTGGATGTACGAACACCCAACCCAGCTGTATCAGATGTTTATGAGGGAGTTGTTGATCCTGGAGAGTCATGGAGCCCGCAGTTTGCATTTAAAGGAATAAAAGGAACTAATTCAGCTACGATTGAAGTTAGCTCTTTTCCTCCATTAAATTTGGATCAGCGATTGAAGTATTTAATTCGATACCCGCATGGATGTATTGAGCAAACTACATCATCTGTGTTCCCTCAATTAGCTTTGGATAAGGTAATGGATTTGAATAACGATTATAAGATTCAAATTAATCAGAATATTAAAGCAGGTATTGAGAGGTTGAAATTGTTCCAAACTTCTGAAGGAGGTTTTGCATATTGGCCAGGTCAAACAAATGATAATGAATGGGGCTCTAATTATGGAGGACACTTTATTCTTGAAGCCGAAGTAAAAGGGTTTGCGTTGCCACATAATATGAAGAAAAGATGGGTAAAATACCAAAGTAAAATGGCTAGAAACTATCGACCTTCAGATGGTGTCTCTAATTTTCATGGATCTGCACGCGATAATGATTTAACTCAAGCTTATCGATTGTACACCCTAGCATTAGCCAAGTTACCCGAAATAGGAGCTATGAATAGACTCAGAGAGTCAAATAAGTTAAGCTTAACTGCTAAATGGAGACTTGCTGCGGCTTACCAATTAATTGGGCAAACAGAGGCTGCAGAAAAGTTAGTAAACAACCTAACTTCTGATGTTCCTGATTATAACGAGTTGTCTTATACATATGGCTCTGACTTGAGAGATGAAGCCATGATTTTAGAAACGATGATTCTAATGAAAAGTCGCTCTAAATCGGGCGCGCTTGCGAAGAAATTAGCAGAAGAAATGAATTCAAATCAATGGATGAGTACGCAAACAACCGCTTACTGTTTGTTATCAATGAGTAAGTATTTGGGTTCTTCTAGTTCTGATAAAACGATGCGCTTTACGTATAACGTTAATGGAAGTTCATCTATTTCAAAATCAACGCAAGTGGCAATGTATAAATCAGAATTAAATGTTAAAGGTGCTGAGAGCGGTTTAAATATTAAAAATACAGGTAAAGGAATGCTATATGCTAAACTTGTGGTGGAAGGAACTCCTGTAATTGGTGATCAAAGCAGCTCATCTAGTAATCTCTCAATTAAGGTTGGTTATTTTGATATGAGTGGAAGAACCATTGATCCTAGAAGGATTGTGCAGGGAACAGATTTTATTGCAGAAGTAAAAATATCTAATCCAGGAACAAGGGGGGCATTGAAAGAAATGACATTGAATGAAATATTCCCTTCAGGCTGGGAAATTCACAATACCCGAATGGACGAATTTACAAGTGCTGTGAAAAGTAGTAATTTTGATTACCAAGATATTAGAGATGATAGAGTGTATACTTATTTTGAAGTTGCTAAAGGAACTTCGAAAGTTTTTAAAATACAGTTAAACGCAACGTACTTGGGTAAATTTTATCTTCCAACAATAGAGAGCGAGGCGATGTATGATAATACGGTAAATGCAAGGACTCCGGGATTTTGGGTTGAAGTTGTAAAAGAGGGTGGCGTGGCCATGTCAAAATAATGAGATTTAATAACCGACACAACACACTGTGTCGGTTGTTAGATGTAATCGACTACATAACAGCAGATTCAAGCAGTTTTAAAGAACCAATATTTGCATTCATTTCCGCTTTAATTCCCATAGGTAAAGTCCATTTATCTTTAATATGGCCAAATTTCGCCCCATAAAAAACAGGAATATTTAAGTTGGAAAAATAACCTTGTAAAACTTGTCTTAAAGACAAAGATTTTTCTGGCTCTTCTGGGGCACATTTCCTAAATTCTCCTATAATAACCCCATTGACTTTAGAAAGAATACCGGCCAATTTTAACTGCATCAACATTCTATCAATTCTATAAGGTTCCTCGTTAATGTCTTCTATGAATAAAAGCTTTTCGCGCATGTCGGGTAGGTAAGGAGTTCCCACTAATTGACTAAATACTGTTAGGTTACCTCCAATTAACTCTCCTTGCGCAAGACCTTTACTTATTGTGTAAAAATCGCTATGATCGGGCGCTAACATTTGAGTTCTTTTTTTATCAAAGAGTGTTTCTCTAAAATACTTCTTGGTGAAGTTGGTCCAAGTGGAGTATCCGACTGGACCGTGGAACGAAGTCATTTCTGCTTTCGTATAAAATGCAGTTAATAAAGCGGTAATGTCACTCATTCCAATGAAAGGTTTACAGTTTTGCTTGATTACATCATAATCTAAAAACTCTAATAATCTGGCACATCCTGAACCACCTCGCATTGCTAAAATGCCTTTTATATTTGAATTAGTAAACATCTCCATGATTTCTTTCGCCCTATTTTCATCTGTGTCAGAAAGGTACCCATGTTGTGAAGTAAGTGTTTTACCTGCAACCATGTTTAATCCAACTGCACCAAGTTTTATTTTGCATTTTTCAATCGCACTTGTATTGAAGATTGCTCCTCCCGGCGCAATTACACCAATGTTGTCTCCTTTTTTTAAAGCTTTTGGTAAAGTAAGATTTTGGAATAAAGGAAAAGTTGGTTCATTTGCTTTAATAATGGCACTCAAAAGTGGAATGCTAGCTGCTGCTAAGCTAGTGTTAAATATAAATTTTCTCCTGTCCATGCATTCAAATATAGCAATTACTGTGCTAAAGCACTTAGAGATTCTTTGATGTGTTTACCTGCCGAAAGTTGATCGCTGAAAACATGAATAATGATGCCTTCTTTATTCACAACATAGGTTGTACGTCCAGGAATTACGAATAAATCATTTGATACGCCAAATAATTTTCTGATTTTTTTATTGCCGTCACTCAATAATATAAATGGCAAGCTATGATTATCAGCAAAACTGATATGACTCTTAACATCATCTGCACTAATTCCAATTACTTCGCAATCGGCGTCTTGGAAATCTTGATATGCATCTCTAAAGGAACAGGCTTGTGCAGTGCAGACTTTTGTTTCATTTCTTGGATAGAAATAAATAACTAAATTCTTTTTACCTACAATGGTATCAATATTAAACAAGTTTCCATGCTGATCTGTTAAAGTGAAGCTTGGTATTTTATCTCCTTTTTTAAGTTTTGCCATAATATATTCTAATCTATCTTATCTTATCTTATCTTATCTTATCTCCCTTTTTCCCTTATTCTCTTTTCTAAAGAAAACAATTGATTATGTGTGTGAGTCTTATTTTCACTCTAGTTGTTTAAATAAATCTTTAAACTCCACCCAAAACTCATCTAATCCGATGAGGTACTTTTCGTAAAATTCGAAGATGGTTTGCCAGTTATCTTTGTTGTAAATGTTCACGTGGTCTATGCTAATTGATAATCTACTTAGTGAAACGTTATATTCATTGGTAAAGTTTTCAATCCAATTCCATTCAAATCCTGTTAAGTCATGGAATACTCCTTTTACCTCTTTAAACTGAGCGTAATATACTTCACGTACTCCAGAATCTTCCATTTGAAGATCAATGCAAATTTCAGCAGAACGTTTACCTGCTTTTAACCTAAAATACAGGTCCTTAGATCCGGTTTTATAATTAACCCAATTTACCTTACTAAAGTCTGCGGATTTATGACGTTTCATAAATTTCCCAAAGCTTGTCCAGAATAACTTTCGTAATTCGTATGCTTCCTCTTTTCCGTACATAGCTGCAATTTACATTTGTTTTCAATATTACTTATGCATTTGAAAAAAAATATAATTATTGATTTGAATTAGCTTTTGAATTGAAACATTAACAAATGAAGTGTATCTTTGTCTTAATTAATTAAAAAATTGAAGATTACAGTTCTAATAGCGGATGGAAGTGACTTGGCTCGTTTAGGTTTAAAAGCGATGTTTAAAAACTCTAAAGAAATTGAGATTTTGGGAGAAGCTAAATCTTCGAAAGAGCTAATGGTTAAAGTAGAAGAACTAAATCCTGATGTTGTGCTAATTGATTATGGTTCAAAGGATTTTTCCATCGATATTATTCCGAAAATTGGGTTGAAAAGTTTAAAAGCTAAGTTTGTAGGTATTACGCCTTCTAGTAGTGGTAAGACAATAATATCTGCTGTTAAAATTGGAGTTGATAGTCATATTAAAAAGGATTGCTCAATAAAAGAAATTACGGATTCTGTTCTAGCGACGGCTCAGGGAGAAAAATTCTTTTGTGGTGAATTGGTAGAATTGATGCGAGGGGAAAAAATTAATGTGGAAGATGTTGAATTTGATATTTTGTCTTGCGAACCTGTTTCTCTTTCTGAAAGAGAGTTAGAGATAATAAAATTGATTGCAGAAGGATATACAAATGCCCAAATATCCGTTGTGCTATACATAAGTAATCATACCGTGAATACCCATCGAAAAAACATTATGAAAAAACTGGGAGTAAACAATACTGCCGGTATTGTAATGTTTGCTGTTAAGTCTAATTTGGTTAGTCCAAATAAGTTTATGTTCAGCCCCCAAAATGAACCCAACTAAACGGTACCATTAATATACCTCATTTATGGTATTGTATCATTTAACATGCTTTCTTATTTTTGCGGTTATGAAATCACAACCCCTATCAAATCTGCTAAAAGGTGATAGTGCCATAATTAATAAAATTAAAGATAGTAGCTTGTCGCTAAAATTAATGGAGATGGGGTGTATCCCAGGTGAAAGGGTTCGTGTTGATGCAATATCTCCTTTCGGTGATCCCATAGCAATTAGGGTGTCTGACTATACATTAAGTTTACGATTAAGTGACGCGAAGCATATTTTTGTGGTAGCTGAGTAAGTTTGCCCCTTTTAATTTCTTTTTATCTTACTTATATTTGATTTAAATTCTAGCAGAATGGAAGTGACTAAATGTTTGGAATGTGAATCAGAATTGATGGGACGAATCGATAAAAAGTTTTGTAACGATCAATGCCGTAACATATATAATAATAGAGAAAATAGAGACTCTAATGAGTATGTGCGGAAAGTAAATACAGTCCTCAGAAAGAATAGAAGAATTTTAGAAAAGTTAAACCCTAAAGAAAAATCTAAGACAACGAAAGAAGAATTACTTTTAGATGGATTTAATTTCTACTATTACACAAATGTTTACAAAACAAACCAAGGTAAGACTTATTTCTTTGTTTATGAGCATGGTTATTTAGAATTAGACAATGAGCAATATGCTTTGGTTCGAAAAAAGGAATATGTAAAATAGAGGAATGAAATTGTTAATTTTAAACGGTCCTAATTTAAACTTGCTAGGAACAAGAGATGTTTCCATATATGGAACAGATACTTTTGTTGCTTACTATGATAAATTAAAAGTGAAATTTTCGGAAATAGATTTTGAGTTTTATCAGAGTAATATTGAAGGAGAATTGATTGATAAATTGCATGAGGTGGGGTTTACATACGATGGTGTCATTTTTAACGCGGGAGGATATACTCATACTTCAGTGGCAATAGCTGATGCGGTAGAAGCTATTAAAATACCTGTTGTCGAAGTTCATATAAGCAATGTTTATGCTCGAGAGGAATATCGGCATATATCTTTAATGGCAAAAAATTGTAAAGGAGTAATTGCTGGACTAGGACTATCCTCTTATGATTTAGCAGTTCAAAGCTTTATTGAATAATTAGTTTTTGAAAGGTATTTTCAATTTTTAATATATACACACCTTTCGCTAGATTGCTAATATTTATTTGTTGAACATTTTCAGCAGCCAAAATAAACTTTCCTTCTAAATTAAATAATCTTACATTAGATACTTGTTTTTCGAATCGAATAATGGAACTAGCTGGGTTTGGAAAAAAAGTAATTGTTGGCGCAACAGACTCCTTTATTCCGTTTATTTTTGGAAATACTTCTAGTTCTGTAACCGGGGTGCCATCACTCCAATTTCCCATAAATCTTTGTTCAGGAGTGTCTCCAAAAGCATATTCACAATCGGCACCGTAGAATGTACATGACAATAGGGCATCTGCTAATTTCCAATAGCAATAATAATCAACCGCATCTTCTTTGCTAGTAACATAAGCAGCAGTTATTACAGTAGCAATTGTTCCTCCATCATAGTTATTGTTTGCCGCCAAAGGTTCATTATGTGTTGCTTCAATGGTGGGGGGTGTGTCGGCATACTGTATAATGTAATTTTTTTGAGATGTAGAGATATTCGTTGAATCAAAAATCATTTTACCAAAAGTATTCCCAACTATAATGTCATCATCACCAACTACGATGAGCGATTTATAATCAGTATTCATATCGGAATAGGTGGATAAATGACCTACAGATGTTCCGGGACCAGGCTCACATAACATGAAACAGTCAGGTTTTGGGACTCCGTAAGAATTGTATTCTATGGCTAAATTTGCGGTTATCACGCCACCAAAGGAATGTCCAATCATTGCAATATGGTTCATTCGTGGTTTTACACTGTTTGCGTTTGTGTGCAGTTCATCAAAAGCATCTATGATTCCAGTAGCAGCATTTGGTGTATAGGTTGAAAAGAAGGTGCCGTCATTTTGCTGATACTTTGGAAAAATCACGATATTGCCTTTCCTTACAAGATGCTCAATCCACTGTCCATAAGGTCCAGGATTATAAACCCCCCAGCCATGATTAAATATAACAACATCACCTGAATCTGGTTTAGGTTGGTCAGGTTCAAATAACCAATAACCATCGCCGGTAAAAAGGCTCGTAGAGTTGGTCTGAATAACTCCATCATGAACGTAATTGGAGCCACCAGGTCCTGTTAAAGGCTGTGCAGGAGGTGATTGTGCATTTGTGTTAATGTATAGGAATAACGAAAAAATAGAAACAAATTTCATATTGCTAAGATATAAAAATCTTATTGCTATTAAAACACAAGACTTAGAACATCTGGAATACAACTAATTATTTTGCAATGAAGGATTTCCCTCATTTTCTAAGCATTTGAATTTACATTCAATTATCCCGAACTTTTATGAGTTACCTGGAACTTAAATTAGAAGTACAATTTAGAAAGAACCTACTGTAGCCTCAATACCTTTGATAATTAATACAGGTGTTTGCTTTTTGTTGGTAATAATATTTTGAGTAAAGTTATCTAGTTGGGCTATTATTTTTTCAGAATAATGGGCAATTGAGATCATGTCAGCATCAATTTCATTAGAATAATCTAATACATGGTTCGTAAATGATTTGGAGCTATCCATTAATTTAAAAGTGGACCGAACTTTTTTCATTGTGAATTCATTGCGAACAACTTGGATTCTATTTTTCATTTTACTTTTTTGAATTTGATCAGTGAACTTGGTTCCAAGCACATGTATTTCAGCATCAAATGCCATTGCTAAATTAGAAACTGCTCCAATTATTTGTAAACTCTCTTTTGATAAATTTATCGGAGCAACAATTTTAGTTATTTTATTGGGTTTAACATTTTCTTGAACAATCATAAAGGGAACGGTGCAACTCGTAATAACTTTCAAAGCAAAACTTCCAAACACTTTTTGCATTCCTTTTGCGCCATGTGTTCCCATAATTATTAAGCGAGAGTTGTTTTCTAAAGCTGTCTTTGCAATATCTTCAAAAATATTACCTATTTTAACAGTAGCTTTCACTTTTGGGTCACCAACTTTTAAGTTAAGTCTTTTAATCGCTGCTTTAAAATTTTCAGAAGCTGAAGGAATCGCATTTTTATTCTTTACTATGTGAAGTAATATGATTGATGCTCCTGTTTGTCTCGCCATTTTTAAGGCATGAAATGCCGCAGAGTCTGCTACATTTGAAAAATCGTGAGGAACAATGTACGTTTTAGCACTCATAGTGGGATAGTTTTTCAAGAGTTAAAAAAAAAGTTATCAAACAAACCTACCCATAAAATAACGGAATTAATTTAGTTATCCCAATTAATTGTCAACAATAAAATGTTTTTTTAAATAAGAAATTAACATTTATACCTTTTAGATACGAAGGTTTTAAGTAAAAGCGGTAAATTCGTTTTTAATATTAACTTGGTTAAATAGTTTAATGATTTAGTCTTATCGGCTTTGTTGTAAAATAAAAGTGGAAAATGAATTTCAAGTTGCAAAAAACTGCAGATAGATATATTAAAATAAATAGTAAGAGATGTCCGATGATAAAAAAATAATTTTTTCTATGGTGAATGTGAACAAGCAAACACCTGAAGGGAAGCAAATTTTAAAGAATATTTACTTGTCATTTTATTATGGAGCAAAAATTGGTATTCTAGGTTTAAATGGGTCCGGTAAATCCACTGTCATGCGTATTATTGCAGGTTTAGATGATAAATACCAAGGAGATGTTGTCTTTTCTGATGGATACAGTGTTGGGTATTTGCCGCAAGAACCAAAACTCGATGAGAGTAAGACGGTAAAAGAAATTGTCCAGGAAGGTGTTCAAGAAACAGTTGATGTTTTGGCAGAGTATGAGGAGATAAATAATGGTTTCATGGATGAAGAAATCATGAATGATCCGGATAAAATGAATGCTTTAATTGAGAAACAAGCGAAAGTTCAAGATAGAATAGATCAATTAAATGCTTGGGATTTGGATTCTAAATTAGATTTAGCAATGGATGCGCTAAGAACCCCAGATGGAGACTCTCCAATTACGAATCTTTCAGGGGGTGAAAAAAGACGAGTGGCTCTATGTCGTTTGCTTTTACAGGAGCCCGATATTTTGCTACTCGATGAGCCAACGAACCATTTAGATGCTGAATCTGTTCATTGGTTAGAACAGCATTTAGGCCAATATAAAGGGACAGTTATTGCTGTAACACATGATAGGTATTTTCTAGATAACGTAGCTGGTTGGATTTTAGAATTAGATAGAGGCGAAGGTATTCCATATAAAGGAAATTATTCATCTTGGTTGGAACAAAAATCAGACAGGCTAGCAAAAGAAGAAAAGCAAGAAAGTAAACGGCAAAAAGCATTAAAGCGGGAGTTGGAATGGTCTCGAAAAGGAGCTAAAGGACGCCAAAGCAAAGGTAAGGCTCGTTTAAATAATTACGAAGCAATGCTTAGCGAAGATATAAAAGATAAAGAAGCAAGAATTGAAATCCCTATTCCAAATGGACCAAGACTGGGTAACGAGGTGATTGAAGCAATTGATGTTGCAAAAGGATACGATGATAGATTACTCTATGAAAGTTTGAATTTTAAATTACCTCCAGCAGGAATTGTAGGTGTTATTGGGCCAAATGGTGCGGGTAAAACAACGTTGTTTAGAATGATAATGGGAGAGGAAACGCCGGATAAAGGCGAGTTTACGGTTGGCTCTACTGTAAAGATTGGGTATGTTGATCAAGCACACGCAGAACTGGATCCTAACAGCTCTGTGTATGATGTTGTTAGTGGAGGAAATGAAGTTATTGAAGTTGGAGGAAAAACGATTAATTCGCGCGCTTATGTTAGTCGATTTAATTTTAGCGGTTCTGATCAACAAAAGAAAGTTGGTGTGCTTTCAGGTGGTGAAAGAAATAGATTGCATTTAGCAATGACATTAAAAACAGAAGCCAATGTGCTTCTTCTGGATGAACCGACTAATGATATTGATATTAATACACTTAGAGCACTTGAGGAAGGTATAGAGAGTTTTGCAGGATGCGCAGTAGTAATATCTCACGACAGATGGTTTTTGGATAGAATTTGTACACATATTTTAGCTTTTGAGGGTGATTCATCAGTCTATTATTTCGAAGGGTCTTACAGTGAATATGAGGAAAATAGAAAGAAAAGATTAGGAGGAGATGTTGTTCCGACAAGAGTAAAGTACAAAAAGCTAGTTCGATAAAATGGAAGAATTTAAGCTAGAAAACCAAGAGTATATCCAACTTAATCAGTTGTTAAAGACTACCGGGCTTGTAGGTACTGGAGGAGAAGCAATGATTCGTATTTCAGAAGGAGAAGTTTTTTTAAATGGAACAATAGAAACGCAGAAAAGAAAAAAAATTAGAGTTGGTGATAAAGTGAAATATTTAGAGAACACAATATTAATAATCGGGTAAAAGAACAAAAATTATGGATAATACAGTAAAAGTATTTACGGGAGGAGCAGTTACCGTTAATTTATTGCGAACAGAACTGGAAAGTATCGGGATTTATCCTATTGTTAAAAACTTAAGGCAATCCGGAGCATCAGCTGGTTTTCCGGGAGGCACTTCAACTTCGGTTGAACTATACATTAGTCAATCTGAAACAGAAAAGGCGGAAGTACTTATTGCAGATTTTAAACAAAGACAAGAAGATAATAAATAATATAAAGAATGAAGAACGCGATTATACATACGGAAAAAGGAGATATGAAAGTGGAATTTTACCACGAGGATGCTCCAAAAACAGTAGAGAATTTTATCTCTTTAAGTGAAAAAGGATTTTATAATGGATTAACATTTCATAGGGTATTACCTGACTTTGTTATTCAGGGAGGTTGCCCAGATGGAACCGGTGCAGGTGGACCTGGTTATAGCATTGATTGTGAATTAGCAGGAGGCAATCAATTTCATGATAGGGGTGTTTTGTCAATGGCGCACGCAGGCAGAAATACAGGAGGCTCCCAGTTTTTTATCTGTCACTCTCGTAACAATACATCTCATTTAGATAGAAATCATACATGTTTTGGAAAAGTTGTTGAAGGGCTAGAAGTTATTGACGCTATTGCAGGTGGAGATTTAATTAACTCGATTGAAATAGTAGAAGCGTAGTATTCATATCAATTAATTGCGAAGTCGCACTTATTTAATAAGGTGCGACTTTTTTCTTATGAAACGAACAGTAGTTTTAAAAACTGGTAGAGAAAAAGATATCTTAATGGATGTCACATCTCTAAGTTCAGATTCTAAAGGAATCGTTATTTTTTGTCATGGCTACAAGGGTTATAAAGACTGGGGGGCTTGGAACCTAGTTGCAAATGAATTTGCTAGGAACGGCTATACCTTCATAAAGTTTAATTTCTCGCATAATGGAGGAACTATAGAAAATCCAATAGACTTTCCGGATTTGAAGGCATTTGGAAATAACACGTATGGTAAAGAGGTAGCTGATTTGAATGCTGTTATAGAATGGTCGAATAAAGAGTTTGAAGCGCCAATATATATTATTGGACATAGTAGAGGTGGAGGTATTGTGACATTGGTTGGCGCAGAAAACACGCTTGTTAGTAAGGTGATAAGTTGGGCTGCAGTTGCTGATTTCAAGGAAAGGTTTCCTATTGGTGAAAAACTTCAACAGTGGAAAGATAAAGGAGTTTATCATGTGGTGAATGGAAGAACCAAACAAAAAATGCCTCACTATTATTCTTTCTATGAAGATTTTATAAATAATGAAATAAACCTAACTATTTCTAAAGCAGCAAACGAAATACGTATTCCTCATTTGATTATTCATGGGGAGATGGATGAAGCTGTGTCGATAAAAGATGCATATAGGTTGCACTCATTCAACCCTAAGGCTGATTTAGAAATCATTTTAGAGACGAATCATACGTTTGGAAGCAAACACCCATGGAAGGAATCTTTTCTCTCGCCAGCCCTAGGAGAAGTTGTTAATAAGACAATTAATTTTATTAGTTTACGTAACAAATTGTAAATTTATTAGTTATGCGTTTGTCCAAAAAATTTTAAAAAAAATCATTGCGAAGAATTTATAAAGTAATATTTCTTTTAACAAGTCTTTTATTGACTGAAACTATGTTTAGTCAGGCATTGAGAGGTTTTGTGTATGATGAATTCAATCAGCCAATACCCTATGCTAATATTTATTTCAAATTTCAAGGTAACGGTACTGTTTCAGATTTGGGTGGAAAATATTATTATCAATTCTCCGATCCTGGAGTAATAGAGCTTGTTATTACCGCAGTTGGATACAATAACAAATCAATAAAAATTATTATTCCTGATAAAAATGAGGTAGTTCAAAATATTTGGTTAGAAACAGATATTGAACAACTCAATGAAGTTTTGGTAAAATCAAAAAAAAGAGACCCTGCATACGAAATTATACAAGCATCTATTAAACAAAAAGATAGATGGAAAAAGCAATATGAGAGTTCGATATCAGAGGTTTATATAAAAGCAAAAGAGATTATTAGTGCCAAAGAAAAAAAACGAAGAAAGAAACTAGAGGAACAGGCTTTGATTGAAAAAGAAAGTCAAAAGGAGGACAATCCAGATGTGTTTTCGGAAGAAGAGACTAAGAGGCAAAAGGAAATTGATAAAATTGCCAGCAGCATGAACATGTTTGAATTACAGTTAACCAGACATTACAAATACCCAAATAAGGTTAAAGAGATTAGAAGTGCGCATAAAAAATTTGGTAGTAGTTATGGTCTTTTTTTTAGTAATACTTCTGAGGCTGAATTTAATTTTTATTCTAATTTGATGTCGATAAGTGTTCTTAATGATCAGCCCTTAATATCACCTTTACATATAACTTCTGTTTTAACCTATAAGTTCACCTTAGTAGAAACAACATTTTATAATGAACAAATGTTATATAAAATTAAAGTTACACCAAGGAAAAAAGGTAATGCTTCTTGGTCAGGTTATATATGGATTTTGGACAAAAAGTTTTGTATAATAAAAGTAGATTTGCATTTGAGTAAAGGTGGTTTAATTATTTATGATCAGTTTAATCTGAAACAAGAATATGGTTTTGAAACTGACTCAGTTCTTGTTTTGACCAAGCAAGATTTTGAGTATGAATCAAAATCAGGTAATCGAAATTTTTCGGGAAGTACGACAGTTCGTTATTCGGATTATCAAATCAATCCAAATTTCGAGAAGAAGTTCTTTAATAATGAAATAGCTTTAACAACTGAAGAAGCATATGAACGAGACTCTTCTTATTGGGGAAGCATTCGTCCTGAACCATTAACAAAGAAGGAGCAAAAATTCCAATTTGTAAAAGATAGTATATATGCCCATACACACTCTGAAGTTTATTTAGATTCTTTGGACTCTGTTTTTAATAGAGTTACCTTATTGGATCTTTTATGGGATGGCCTGGGTTTCTCTGACAGAAAAAACAAAAAATATTGGCAATTTTCATCTTTAGCAGGAACTATTGATCCTTTTGAAATAGGGGGGGTGAGGCTTGGCCCAAATGCATCTGTATTTAAAAAGTGGAAAAACGAAAAAACATTATCCGCATTTGCGCAAGTAAATACAGGAATCAGAAATCCAGAATTAAAAGGAATGTTCGTACTTGGATTTAGATATGATCCAAAGCATTTTGGAAGGCTTGATTTTTATATGGGAGATCAATATAATTTAATTGTTGAAAACGACGCGGTTTCCAACTTACTGCAAAGAAAAAACTGGGTTCAAGAAAAGGACTTTACTGTCGGAATCTCTAGAGAGATAATTAACGGAGTTTATGGGGGAATGAGATTAAGGTATGCTCGGATAATTCCTATTACGAATTTAAATTTTAACCCAGAAGCTGACGATTGGTTTGCAGACAATGAACCAATCGAGTTTGACGCTTACAATAAAGCTGTAATAAATACGAGTTTGACATTTGTTCCATTTCAGAAATACATGACAGAACCTAATCGAAAAGTTGTTTTGGGCAGTAAGTGGCCTTCGCTTTTTGGTTACTATGAGAAAGGAATAGGGGGGCTATTGAATAGTGAGATAAACTATGATTATTTGGAAGCTGAAATTTCACAATCATTCAAACTGGGAACAATGGGAACATCTAACTATAAAGTATTATTTGGTAAATACTTGAATGCACAAAAGATGTATTACACGGATTATGAAATTTACCCAAGAGGAGATCAATGGTTTTTCGCCTCTTTAATGGAGTCTATGCAAATTCAAGACACAACATTAACTGTAACGGATCAGCATTTTAGAGTGCATTATGCGCATCATTTTAATGGTGCAATTGTTAATTACATTCCTTTTGTGAAAAAACTTAGAATACATGCAGTTGCTGGAGCAAGCGCTCTATGGATAAAAGAATCCAACTACCGTTATGAGGAAGTATTTTTAGGAATTGAAAGAACTTTTAAAATCCAACGTTCTCGCTTTAGATTTGGAATTTATTTTGTTGCTGCTGAATCTACAAATGCTACTATTTTTCCTCGAATTAAATTTGCTGTTAATCAATATTCCATAAGGGATCAGAGCTGGGGGTATTGATTTTCACAACTAATAAAGTCAAATTGTATGAAGCATTAATTGAATTTAATTATTCTCTTTTGTATCTGTTTGTTACCAACATCAAGCTTAAGTATGTAAGATCCGTTTGCTTTGTCAATGATGTCGACTTCAAATAGCTTATTACCTTTTCCATAAGTTTGATATATTAATCTACCGCACAAGTCATAAACGCTTAAAGTAATTTCTTTTTCAAATTCTCTATTTAAAACCACGTTAAATAAGCCGCCAGTAGGATTTGGGAATACGTTTAATTGAATGTCAATGTGTTCCTCCAATCCAACAAAAGAGTTCACCAGAATATCAGTCAAAGTCGTTGTACATCCATTTAAATCTGTAATTGTTACCGAATACAAACCGCCAACCAAACTGTTTATATTTTGAGAACTCGAAGAAAATCCGCCAGGTCCTGTCCAAGAATATGTATAAGTAGGAGATCCGCCAGAAACCGTTAGACTAATTGCTCCGTCATTTCCAGAAATCTCATCTGTTACAGATGATGCTCCACTTAAAACCAATGGGTCAGTTATTGATCCATTTACTTCTCCGGAACATCCATTGGCATCTATTATTGAAATTGTATAAGGACCAGCTACTAAACCAGAAAATATATTCATAGATTGGGTTGTTGTTCCACCGTCTATACTATATAGGAAAGGAGCAGTTCCGTTTGTGGTTAAAACCTCAATGGATCCGTCAGTAAGTCCGTTACAAGAAATGTTGGTTACTTGCGCACTTCCTGTAGATCCCCGTTCCCCATCGGCAATAGTTACGTTTTCTGTTGTTATGACAGTTGTTAGCGTCAGCTAACTTCTACGCAGTAAGTGTTCGACAGCTAATCCGCTAAAAATTTCACTCGTTTGAAAGGTAGCTCCACAGTCAATTGAATATTGGTATGGAGAGGTTCCTCCAGAGGTAAGAAAAGTAATTTGTCCCATCTGTTGTATTCTGACAGGTTTGATCAATTGAAGAAACTCCGGTTACCAAAAGAGCGGGTTCAGTTATATTTAGGTTAATCGTATTAGCACAAGATGAGTTGTCAATTACAGTAACTGTAAAACTACCAGCAGATAATCCAGAAAATGTTTCAGATGCTTGTGGTCCGCTTCCTATGTCGTAAGTGAATGGTCCATTTCCACCGCTAACAGTTATTACAGCAGTACCAGAAGGCGTCGCCGTTGCAAAGTAAATTCGTATGCGCTTCCGTAACAGTTCCAGTGCATGGAGATGCAAGGCAGAAGTTGCTTGTGTCTGAAGCGTAACTTAGAGTTGTCATCTGCGCTAAAACTGCTCCAGAACTATCTGTTAAAACCCAATCTCCGTCGATTGCACAATTTGAGGATATACCATCCATGCCATCTCCATAATCATCGTACATAATAATGTCATAACATCCATAGGCTAAACAAAGGTTTTCCGTAATTACTGTCTCATTTCCATAAGCTCCAGCATCTCCTGCGCCTGCCCCTTGTGCACCTCCTGGAGGAATGCCTGTCGAATTTCCGCCAGAAGCTACAACTGTAGTTGATCCCGCATTTACAATTTCCCAATATGTTTCATACCCCCAACAGTCTGTACTGATTGTTAAATTAGCGGGAACACCACCAATTGTGGCATTAAAATTAACTAATGCTGCATCGTTAGCAGGGTTTGTGTCGGCTGTTCCATTTGGATTGGAGCTAGTTGCATTAAATACATGAGGTCCAGCTGTAACTGTCATGTTCGGAAGTGTTATTGTTTCGCTCGCATTCGAAACTAAATTACCTGTCCAAGAATAAGTCAAATTGGTTCCCCCGTCAACGTTATATAATATAGTTGCAGATGTTAAAGCATTCATTCCAGCATTTTTTAATGTCACAACTGGGTCAAAATTGTCTCCACATAACTCTGCAGTCGGAGATGCAATTCCTTGGATACTTGCATCGTCAACCGTTGTAACGGCGTTTGGATCCCATCCATCATTGATTATAGTTGTTCCACCGCAAGATACAGGGTCTAAATAATCCCCTATACCAAGGCCCCAGGAAACTCCTAAACGACCATAATAGTCGTATCCATTCGCTGATGTTCCTTGGCAAGCAGCAGATCCCCCATACAATTGTCCAATGATTCTTCCATTTTGATCAAATAACGGAGATCCTGAAGAACCAGGTTCTGTAACTCCTTCATCCCATGCATCCATGTACCAAACCGCAGCTCCGGCGGCATTTGCATGGTGAATATTGTCTGCTCCACCATTTTCATAGGCACGACAAATTTTCTTTATATCACCTGAAGGATGATGAATTCCAGTTACTGCGTTCACTGCACTTTCTGTATCATCGTTGCTCCATCCTGCATAGAATAGATTCCAGTTGGTGGCATCTGTAACAGTCATGTTGTCCATTAATAGTAGCGCATGATCAGCTTGCGTTCCGCTAACGAGAATTGTCGCTCCATTCACAGTAGTTTGATCATAATTAGATGCATTATTAAAAGATGTTGGTGTATTTGCTGTAGTTGCGCATGACATTCCTGCATTTCCTTCAGGAACATCCCAATTGAAGCGGAATAACCAGTTTCCTGTTCCACCACCTAAACAGTGATTAGCTGTTAAGAAATAAGGTGTTCCATCATTACAAGAGTTATTGATTAATGCTCCAGTACAAATTCCACTTCCGTTTGTAACAATCATTGCAACAGAACGAATTTGATCATCCCATGCACTCAATCCTCCAACGTAAGGGTCCACTGGACAGCGCGCATCATAGTTACAATCGCCTGAACTATTCAATGCTTTCTCAAGGCTCTTTTGAATGATGTTCAAACTTCTATATCCATGTGTTACACCATTGATTGTGAATTCACCTTGGCCCTTAACTGCAGCGGGCTCGAAATACTCTACTACAATATGATCGCCATGGACTAAATCTGTGCCTAGTTCACCACTTGGGTGATTGTTGCGCGATGTATAAGCCCCAACGGTATGTGTTTTAGCTTTGTCATATAGATAAAGATACGCTCCTTCCGGAAAATGGACATTTTCTAATGTTAAGTTAATTGTGAGTGCTCCTGAAGCAACAATTTCAGTGCGCCAAATACGGTTTCCATTCGGAAGGTCCGTCCAAACACCAGCATTTTGGAAATTTATATTCGTTTCATACTTAAACCCAAATCGCCATGGTGAATTCTTTAACGGGTCATTTAATGCATCTTCTGCGTCAATTAGCGACTGATCAAAACCTGGCATTTCAATAGCTTGAAGCTTTTTACTTAAGTTGAGTTTTGTGTTCCAACTAATAGGGTTTTTCTTGTCGGTGGTTTGCGAAAATGAACTAAAAGAAAATAATGTTGCAAAAAAGAAGATGATTAATTTAATATGCATTTGTCTGTAATTAATTAATAAATTGTTCCAAGGGCCTACCCAAATCTATCAATTATTTAGCATATCTCTTTCGTTTTTTTTGGGAAAAAAAGCCCATTATTGGAAAGCTATCTAATGTATTTATTTTCTTTAAGTTGAGCTAATTTCTCAAGTTGAATAATTCCTAATGATATAGTGTAAAGAAAATAGGTTGCTAGTTGAATTGGTTGGTTGAGAAAAACATGACGTATCTAATTAAGTTTTGGGTTTGCATTTCAATCATAAAATTTCTATCGAAATAGATTCCATTTATAATTATTACGATTACATTTGCATAATTCAAATTTAAATGAAGCCGACCGTAATTGTAAATAGCCAACAATTTCAACTGACTATCACTCGGCTTTCCCATCAATTAATTGAAAATCACAATGACTTTAGTAATTCTGCTATTATAGGGTTGCAGCCTCGTGGAATTTATTTAGCAAATAGACTTCAAGAAGAATTGAAAAAAATTACTGGAATTGATGTGCTTACTGGGGCACTAGATATTACATTTTACCGAGATGATTTTGGAAGAGGCGACCAGCCATTGATTCCAAGTGTTACCAATTTAGATTTTTCGATTGAAAACAAGAAAGTCATTCTAGTTGATGATGTTCTTTATACTGCCAGAACTGTAAGAGCTGGATTAGATGCATTAATGTCATTTGGTCGCCCTTCGGAGGTAGAGTTGATGACATTTATAGATAGACGATTTAGTAGGCATATTCCTATACAACCCAACTATGTTGGACAATCTGTTGATTCGATTGAAACAGAAAAGGTAGCAGTGAATTGGAAGGAAACAGAAGGGGTAGATGAAGTAATTCTTTATACAACTATTGAAAATGATTAAAGACATAAGTGTAGATCACCTATTGGGTATAAAACAGCTTACAACTGAGGATATTGAAATTATTTTCGAAACAGCTGATAGTTTTAAAAAAATAATTAATCGTCCGATAAAAAAAGTCCCTACACTTAGAGATATTACAATTGCCAATTTATTCTTTGAGAATTCAACAAGAACAAGACTTTCATTTGAATTAGCCGAGAAAAGACTTTCAGCAGATGTGGTCAATTTTTCAGCCAGTTCATCTAGCGTTTCAAAGGGAGAAACTTTAATTGATACCGTAAATAATATTCTATCCATGAAGGTAGATATGGTAGTTATGCGTCATCCAAATCCTGGTGCACACATATTTTTACAAAAGTACATTGATGCTAAAATCATCAATGCAGGTGATGGAACTCACGAGCACCCAACACAAGCTCTTTTGGATTCTTATTCCATTCGAGAAAGGCTAGGAGGGGTAAAAGGAAAAAAGGTAGTCATCGTTGGAGATATAAAGCATTCAAGAGTAGCGATTTCAAATATATATGCTCTTCAAAAACAAGGTGCAGAGGTTATGGTTTGCGGTCCTACTACATTAATTCCAAAATACATTTCTTCTATGGGAGTTAAGGTAGAACATAACCTCAAGAAAGCTTTAGAATGGTGTGATGTGGCAAATATGTTAAGGATTCAATTGGAAAGACAAGAGATAAAGTACTTTCCTTCTATTAGAGAGTATACTTTGCAATACGGCTTGACAAAAGCGCTGTTAGACTCTTTGAACAAAGAAATTGTAGTAATGCACCCTGGTCCAATAAATAGAGGGGTAGAGATTTCAAGTGAAGTGGCCGACTCCGATCAAGCTATCATTTTAAATCAGGTAGAAAACGGCGTAGCAATAAGAATGGCCGTAATTTATCTGTTGGCTTCTAAAATTGACCGAAAGAGTTAATTAAGAAAGAGTTGTTAATAGTTTTGTTCTGTTGGTCTCAGATATTTTATTAATTTAGCTTTGTATTAGTGCACAACAATCAGAGAATTGAAGATGAGTTTTGAAATTAACAAAGAAGACAGTCATGTCGTAATTAAGGTGTCTGCTGAAAAATTAGACACAATAATAGCACCGAATTTAAAGACGGAATTGGTACTTCTTGATAAAAATGGGTCAACCAATTTTGTTATTGACTTGTCCGATACTAAATACTGTGACTCTTCAGGGTTAAGTGCTCTGTTGGTAGGAAACAGACTAGCTAAAGCGTCCAATGGGTGTTTGGTTCTTTGTGGGTTGCAACCTACTGTGGAAAAAATGATACAAATTTCTCAATTACATACTGTTTTAAATATTACTCCAACTTTAAATGAAGCTGTTGATTACCTTATGATGGTTGCATTAGAAAAAGAAGTTGGTGGAGCAGAATAATTTAATTAATGATTAAACGAAATATACTATGAAAAAACTTATACTTTCAATTGCTGCTATTGCAGCTTTAATCTCTTCAGGATATGCGCAATGCACACCAGATCCTCAGTTTACAGTTGGTGGGATATATCCAGATAGTGCAACTGGTCTAGCAACGGCTTATGTTGGTGTTGCTTACGACGAAGTAATCACGAATGTAGTTCCTGCAGATACGGTAATAGACCTTGGTTTCGGTCCAACAATTGTTCCTTTTGTTGATGTTACATTAGATAATGTTACTGGATTACCACCAAATTTTACTTACTCATGTAATCCTAGTAATTGTGTGTTTCCAGGAAACTCATCAGGTTGTGTAAATATTTACAGTACGGTAAACCCTGCCGCATCTGATATAGGAGTTTATCCTCTTATAATAGATGTTACAGCAACTGTTAGCGTGCCTGTCCTCGGAAATCAATCGCAGCCAACAGTAGTAGATTATTACTTTATTGAGATAGTGGATCAAGGAGCTTCAGGGATTGGATCGTACAATTCTGAATCTTTTGAATTGAAAACAATCTTCCCAAATCCAGTTGTAGACAATTCCAGAATTCAATTTATCTCGGGAAAAAGTCAACAAGTAACTTTTACTGTAATGAATGTTCTGGGTAAAACAATTTTGAATAAAAATATTTCTGCCAATAGAGGTGTAAATGAATTAACGATTTCCTCTGAAAATTTTACAAATGGTATCTATTTGTATTCAATTGCTGCAGAAGGCAAAATCTCTACAAAAAGAATGATTGTTAAAAAATAGAAACTGAATTATATATTTAAAAATCCTGCTTATTCAGCAGGATTTTTTTTGCCATGAAATTTGAAATTACCATATTAGGTTGTGGAAGCGCCACTCCCACTTTAACGCGTAATCCAACTGCTCAAGTTGTTAATGTTATGGAGAGGTATATGATGATTGACTGCGCTGAAGGAACGCAGCTTCAGTTAAGAAAATACAAAGTAGCATTTCAAAAAATTGACCACATTTTTATTAGTCATTTGCATGGAGATCATTATTTAGGATTGGTTGGTTTGATTTCATCCTTTCATTTATTTGGAAGAAAGAAAACATTGCATATTTATGGACCAATAGATTTAGAACGGATAATTTTTGACCAATTAAAAGCAAGCAGCACTTTTTTGTGTTATCAGATTGAATTCTTTGCGTTAACAAAAAATTCAACTGAATTAATATTTGAAGACAACATCTTAGAGGTTCATACAATCCCTTTAAAGCATCGTATTTATTGCAATGGTTTTCTTTTTAAAGAAAAGAAAAAAGAGAGGAGATTGAGTAAAGAATTAATCACGAAATATAACATACCGGTTGAGATGATGCCAAAATTGAAAAAAGGTGAAGATCCCATAGGTAAAGGATGGGGTAATTTAAAAAACACAGACCTTACTTTACCTGCGCAAAAATCGAGATCTTACGCTTTTTGTTCAGATACCAGGTATTCGGAAAGTATTGTCCCATTGATCCAGAATGTGGATGTTCTTTACCATGAATCTACATTTCTAGATGACATGAAGGATAGAGCTAAATCTACTTTTCATTCAACTGCAAAACAAGCGGCAATGATTGCGAGTAAGGCAAATGTGAGTGAATTATTATTAGGCCATTATTCAGCTAGATACCCATCTATTGTTGGGTTTGAACAGGAAGCAAAGGAGTTGTTCCAAAACGTAAAGGCAGTTCAGGATGGTGATGTGATAAGACTCTCAAGTTGAATTCTAACCTTTCATAAAACTTGGTAATCCACTTCTTTAATTTCACAGGTCTAATCGATTCGAAAATAAAGCGCTGAAGAGAAAAGGAGTTTCTAAAGAATTAACTATTTTTATTATTTATTTGTACATTTGTTTTACTAATCAAATAAAAAAAGAGATTTAATGGCGAGATCGCAAGAGACATTTGGAAAGAAAGAAAAGGAGAAGAAACGTTTAAAAAAGCGTGAGGAGAAACTTAAAAAGAAAGCTGAACGTAAAGAAAACTCAAATAAAGGAGGAAGTTTAGATTCGATGATGGCATATGTTGATGAGTTTGGAAACATCTCTGATACTCCGCCAGATCCAACAGTTAAGAGAGAAGAGGTAGATGCAGAAAGCATTGAACTTGGCGTTCCTAAGCGAGAAGAAATCGTTATGGATGCCGTTCGAAAGGGAAAGGTTGAATTTTTCAATGATCAGAAAGGATTTGGTTTTATTAAGGAAGAGGGTACTCAAGAAAAATTCTTTGTACACGTTCACGGTTGTACTGAGGTAATTGTAGAAAACGACAAAGTTTCATTTGAACTTGAACAAGGACTTAAAGGATTAAACTGCGTTCGCGTTAAAAAGATTTAATCAATACACGATTTGATATTTTTTAAAGACGGACCTAGGTTCGTCTTTTTTATGTCATAGCGCAATAGATTATCTAGTTTTTATGGTGACAACAAATACCGGAGAATATAAGAGTTTTCTCGGAAATGAGTCATTTCGCAATATTTAAACGGTCTTGACAAACAAATCTCTATCAAATCGAATTCTAGGTCCATAGATTCCATTTTTTGCTCTTTTTCCAACACTTATCGCCATACAAACTCTAGCAGACCTTGGAAGTTCAAGTAGGTCATGAACTCTGTTTTCATCTAAACCTTCCATCGGGCAGGTGTCGTAACCGTAAGAACGGAACGCTAACATTAAGTTTTGACAAGCTAAAGCAGTTGATTTATGCGCCCAAGTTCTCATATCAGATTTTGACGCTGGGCCTCGGGGTGTAGGCTTTTTAAATCCCATCAAATATAAAACAACTTTTTTAATTCTGCCTTTAATACCAAGAGGACCTTGGTCATATGCTAATGGAACAATTTTCTTGTAATATTGAATAGCTGCCTTAGGTGTTTTGACTTCATCCTGTTCTTCAAAAGCCTGCAGCATTAACTTTCGAGTTGTTCTCCACATTTCAGGACAAGCAACTGCTACAATAATTTCTGGAGCGGTGGAGGCTGCCGGTTGATTTAAACAATATTTATTCAATAATTTCCTTTTATCTTTTGATTTAACCCAGTAAAATTGCCAAGGTTGTAAGTTGGATGAGTTGGGTGCTAACAAAGCCAAATCAAGGCATTTTTGAATTACTTCCTCAGGAACAGGGTCATCTGTATAAACCCTACAACTTCTCCTGCTATTAACTAATTTGGTGAAATCAGCTGAATTCTGATAGTCCGATTCTTCTTTGTAATTTAAATCTGGAATTTTGGAAAATATATCAACTTTAGCCATTTGTTTTATTTTAGAGTGTAAAAATATATATTCAATTGAATTATTAATAATAACCAAATTAATTCATGGAATTTTATTTTCTAGGGTTCATTTATGCAGTTACTAAATACTGTATTGTAAAAATTGAAAAAAAGAAATCAGTTTTGGCAAATTAAATATCATTTATTTTTCAATAAAACAAAGATTAGTACATTATATTTTAGCGTATTTAAGTACCTTGTCATGTTATTAAATAATAAGGTATTAGAGATATGATGTTTAGGGTAATTGTACTATTTGTTTTTTCTATAAACGTTTCTTATTCTCAGGTTGAACCTCTAAATATTGATATTGTAAGAGGTCCATATGGAACTCCTCATATATTTGCTAAAACGGATAAGGAAACTGCTTACGGTTTGGCTTGGGCGCATGCTGAAGATGATTTTAAAACGATACAACAAACATTTTTACCAGTCAAAAATTCTCTCGGTAAACATTCCGGTAAAGATGGAGCAATGCTCGATTATGTTATCCAACTTTTACGATGTGAGCAAACGGTTGATGCTCATTATAAGGATTTATCACCGGAAGTATTAAATGTGATTGAAGGTTATGTAGAAGGCATAAACGCCTATGCTTTGAACAACCCTGAAGAGGTTTTAGTAAAAAATACTTTTCCAATTTCTGTAAAAGAATATTTAATTGGATTTAATTTGGTAATACATTTTTTCTCTGATGCCGGAGATGTGATTAGGGACCTTTTTGGAAATAAGGTATCATCACTTACAGATTCTACTTTAACAAGTATAGGTTCAAATGCTTTTGCTTTCAGAAGAGCAAAAACGAAAGATGGAAAAACTTATTTAAATGTAAATACTCACCAGCCTTTGGAAGGAGCATTTGCATGGTACGAGGCTCATTTAGTTTCAGAAGAGGGTTGGAACATGCTCGGGGGGTTATTTCCAGGAGCTCCCATGCCTTTTATTGGAACCAATGAGAATTTAGGTTGGACCCATACCTACAATTATCCAGACTTGATAGATATTTATCAGTTACAAATGAATCCGAAAAATAAGAATCAATATCTTTTTGATGATAAATGGGTGGATTTGGAAATCTCAAAAGCAAAGCTCAAGGTTAAGTTGAAATTTGGAATAACCATTCCAGTTCGCAAAGAGTTGCTGTGGAGTGAATACGGACCAGTAGTTAGAAATGATAGTGGTGTGTTCTCATTTCATCTGAATGCATTAGAAAATATTTCCGCTATTGATCAGTGGTATCATATGAATAAGTCTTCTAATTATGACGAGTTTGCGCAAGCATTAAATATTATGGGTATACCCAGATTTAATGTCATGTATGCAGATAGAGAGGATAATATTTATTACTTGAGCAATGCGCAACTTCCGGTTCGAGATACTTCTTTTGATTGGAATGTAGTTTTACCGGGGAACACCTCCAAAACTATGATTAAGGAATACCACAAGCTAAAAGAGTTGCCGCAATTATTCAATCCCTCTCAGGGATATTTATTCAACACGAACAACAGTCCTTTTAATTGTGCACATCCAGATGATAATCCAGATGAGGAAGATTATTCAGCTACCTTTTCTTTCCGAGAGAAAATTAATAACAGAAGTTTAAGATTTGAGGAACTGATTGAAGGTTACGATAAAATTTCCTATCAAGACTTTATGGATATAAAGTATGATCAGCAGTATCCAACACCTATATTTTGTCCTTTTGAAATAAATGATGTGTTTAAGTATAATTCTGTTGATCATCCAGAAATAAAAGATTTAATTGAAATTATCCAATCTTGGGATAAAAAGGCAGATACAAACAATTTGGGAGCAGCTCAATGGTATATGTATTATAGTTTTTTAAATGAAAGTATCATAAAAGTGAAACATGATATGGATATTGCTGTTCCAGACAGCTTAATTATTGAGTCTTTAAATAAGACCAAAGGTTATTTTATTGATAAATTTGGTAGAATTGATGTTTTGTTTAAGGATTTTCAAAAGCACGTGCGCGGTGATGTTGAGCTGCCTGTTTCTGGTTTAGTAGATATGATTGCTGCAACGTCAACAGCAAGTTATAAGGATGGGATGGTAAAAGCTGTTTCAGGTGATTCTTATATTATGTTAATCAGATATGGAGATCATCAGGTGGAAATTGAAACAGTTTTACCGTATGGAGCTAGTAGTAATGTAAACTCTCCTCATTATACGGATCAGATGCATATGTATGTTAACCACCAAAGAAAAAAAATGTCGTTGGATAAAGATGTTATTATGAAGAATGCAATTAAAACTTATCATCCAAAGTAAATCAATTGTATTTTTTTTTGGAGGTAAAAAGTTGAGATAATAACTTTAATATATATTTAATCCATGTTTGTCAATTCCAATATCGTAAATGAAATAATCACTTACTACGACGAGAAATTGAGTGCGCTATATCCTAGTAATGAAGTGAAAAACATTACAGAAATGATGTTTGAACATTTCATGGGTTGGGATAAAATCACATTAAGGTTAAATAATAAATCTTCGCTTTCCGAATCGGAATTACTTTTGTTTCATAAAGCTTTAAAAAGACTGTTGAAAAATGAACCTGTGCAACATATAACAGGAGAAATGGAGTTTTATTCATTGCCTTTTAAGGTAAATAAAAATGTTTTAATTCCTCGCCCTGAAACAGAAGAACTGGTGGATTTGGTTATTAAGGAATGCAAGGGTTATGAAACAATTTTAGATATTGGTACAGGATCGGGTTGTATTCCAATATCTCTCAAAAAACACTTAAAAAATACGTTCGTTTATGGTGTAGATATCTCTGAAAATGCTTTGGTTGTTGCAAGAGATAATGCCGAATTAAATTCAACGGAAGTTACCTTTGTTAAAGAGGATGTTCTTAAAATGTCATCTCTAGAGAATTCTATAAAAAAAGGATTTGATGTGATTGTAAGTAATCCACCGTATATTACAAATTCTGAAAAGGTATTAATGAGTGAGAATGTTCTTACCTTTGAACCACATGTAGCTCTTTTTATTGAAGATGATGAGCCCTTATTGTTTTATGATAAGATTGGCCATTTAGCATACGATAACCTACCTTCTGGTGGCAAATTGTATTTTGAGATAAATGAGCATTATGGCGATCAGATAATGGCGCTTTTAAAATCTATTGGTTTTTCGAATATTCGAATGCTAAAAGATTTACAAAATAAAGATAGAATTGTTACAGCTATTCGTTAAAATAAAGGAATTAACAGATTGCAAGTATGAGCAAAGTAAAGGAAGTAATTAATAAATTAACCAAAGAGTTAAATACACATAATTACAATTATTATGTTTTAAATAGTCCTATTATTAGTGATTACGATTTCGATGTTTTATTGAAGGAATTGCAGTCCTTAGAAGAAAAACATCCAGAATTTGCAGACGATAATTCTCCAACCAAAAGGGTTGGTGGAGATATTACAAAAAACTTTCCAAGTGTAAAGCATCGTTTTCCGATGCTCTCATTGGGGAATAGCTATTCTAAAGAAGAAATAATAGATTTTGATACAAGAGTTCGAAAAGTAATTGAAAGAGAAATAGAGTATATCTGTGAGCTAAAATATGATGGTGTAGCGATTAGCTTGTCGTATAAGAATGGGGAGCTCAAGAAAGCAGTTACGAGAGGGGATGGAATTTCTGGTGAAGAAGTAACTGCAAATATCCGAACCATTCGATCAGTTCCTTTAAAGTTAAAGGGAGATTTCCCAACTGATTTTGATATACGTGGAGAAATAGTATTTCCACATGCTAATTTTAAGAAACTCAATGAAGAAAGAAAGGAATTGGGAGAACCTGAGTTCGCTAATCCTCGAAATACAGCTTCTGGAACGGTAAAGATGCAAGATTCTTCTATTGTGGCAAAAAGAGGTTTGGACTGTTTCCTGTATGCGGTTTATGGGAATAATTTATCATTCAAATCACACTATGAAGGCTTGTCAAATGCCGGTGGATGGGGATTTAAAGTTCCAGATGAATCTGCTAATTATATCAAAAAAGTAAAAACCATTGAGGAGATTATGGAATTCATCGATTATTGGGATGATAAACGTGCTGATTTACCCTTTGATATTGATGGAATTGTTATTAAAGTAAATGCTTATGATAAGCAAGAAGAATTAGGATATACAGCAAAATCACCTCGCTGGGCCATTTCCTACAAGTATAAAGCAGAGCGCGTATCCACTAGGTTGAATTCTATTACATATCAAGTTGGACGTACTGGAGCAATTACTCCGGTAGCTAATCTGGAACCAGTTCAGTTAGGCGGAACCACGGTGCGAAGAGCAAGTATGCACAATGCAGACCAAATAGAAAGGCTTGATATCCGAGTAAACGATACTGTTTTTGTAGAAAAAGGTGGAGAGATTATTCCAAAAATTGTTGCTGTAGATATTGGTGCTCGTCAAAAAGATTCGAATCAAACTATTTATATCAGTGCGTGTCCAGAATGCGAAACACCTCTCATAAGAAAAGAGGGAGAAGCGCAACATTATTGCCCAAATGAAAATGGTTGTCCACCGCAATTAAAAGGAAAGATGGAGCATTTTATTGGCCGTAAAATGATGGATGTTGATGGCCTTGGTGCCGAAACAATTGAGCAGTTATTTGAAGAAGGGTTGGTGAAAAATGTTGCGGATTTGTATTACTTAACTTCCGAACAGCTGCTTCCATTAGATCGGATGGCAGAGAAATCGGTTAACAATTTAATTGAGGGATTAATCAAATCAAAGGAAGTTCCTTTTGCTAAAGTGTTGTTTGCTTTAGGAATTAGATATGTTGGGGAGACAGTTGCTAAAATATTGGTAAAGCATTTTAAAACATTGGATTTATTGATGGCTGCTACGACGGAGCAACTTGTTGCGGTTGATGAGATTGGAGAGCGCATTGCAGAAAGTGTTGTACGGTATTTTTCAGAACCAACAACCGTTCGATTAATAGCAAGGCTAAAAGTAATAGGACTTCAATTTGAGATTGGAGAGGAAGAGTTAGCCGGAACTTCTTCTTTGCTAGAGGGACTTATTTTCGTTATTTCTGGTACGTTTAATATGTCTAGAAATGACCTTAAAAAAGCAATAGAGAAAAATGGTGGTAAAGTAGGAAGTTCTATTTCTAAAAAGACGAATTATTTAATTCGTGGTGAAAATATGGGGCCAAGTAAATTAAAAAAGGCAGAAGATTTAGATGTTTCTATGATAACTGAAAATGCGTTTTTAAAAATGATTGAAAAAAATTCTCCGGGCGATACCACAGTAAATCATAAGCCAACTCAAGGAAGTCTTTTTTAAAGTGCGCATCCAATTGTGGGTAAGTATTAGAATATCATTTTATTCAAAGCCTAAAATCTTTTATTTTTGTGGTAAATGCAAACGATAGATAATATAAAAATTAAAGCCGGAAGACTTTTTCTTAATAGGGAAGTTAGAAAAAAGGCACATAGAAAACCTATTGTTTGTAATTTAAATAATGCCTCTAGTATCGCCTTGTTAATGAAGATATCAGATGAAGCTGATATGCGAAAAATAACAAAGTTTGAGAAGTTTTTAAAAGCAGAATTTGGAATTAAGAAGGTTTTTATTCTTGGCTACTCGGACAACAAAAAAGAAGATCCGGATTTTTTAAGATCGAGCATTAGTTTTGATTACTTGCAGCGAAAAGATTTATCTTGGAATGGAATACCTTCTGGACCGGTTTATGAAAATTTTGTTGCCGAGCGGTTTGATATTCTAATAGATATGACAAATTATTTTAATGTTCCGTTACGGTTTGTTTTGTTGCGGTCCAACGCCAAGTTTAAAACCGGAATGTTTTCAGAAGAATCCAAGCCTTATTTTGATATGATGATTGCCTTTGATAAAGACGATTTCGAGGAATATGCCAATCAAGTAGTTCATTATTTGACCATAATAAATGCCAAATAATTCTGAAGAAAATAACATTGTACTGGTTGGTTTTATGGGGGCAGGTAAAACAACCATTGGAAAACTTTTGGCAAAATCTATGGGCTTTACTTTTATAGATACGGACGCTGAAATTGAAAAGGAAGAAGGAATTTCGGTTGCGCAGATATTTGAAATGAAAGGAGAGGAGTACTTTCGGGAATTGGAACGCAATTTCATTACCAATTTCCGACGAAATAAATGCATTATTTCAACTGGAGGAGGTATGCCATGTTATAAGGATAACATGAAAAAATTGAAGATATTGGGAACAGTAGTATTTATAAATACATCCTATGATTTGATAATTGAAAGGTTAAAAATAAACCAGAAATCAAGACCACTTATAAAATCTGGTTTGGATGATAAAAATGAGGAATTACATAGCTTATTTGCACTCAGACAGGAAATATATCAGTCTTCCGACAAAGAGATAGTAGGCGATAATAGTCCAAGTTCTATTTTAGAAGAAATACGGAAAATTACATGTGATTGATAGTTAAACAGCATGTTTATTATTGGAATCCCCTTTGTTATTCTTTTTCATGTGCATATTTGATTATTCTAAAAGAGTATCTCGAAAAATAATTGAATCCCTACGTTTTCTCGTTTAGTCCATATTTATCTTTTGAACTTTTTACCTTTATACGGTGAAAGTATTGAAACTAATAATGAAACCATTTCGGGGTTTATATAACTGGGGTAAGAGAAGAAGGTATTATCTACTAGGGTTTATTAGTATGCTTTTTCTTATATGGCTTTTTTGCCTGCCATCGCAATTATTTAATTCCACTACAAGTACAGTTCTTTTAGATAAAGATGGAAATATGCTGGGTGCGCGTATTGCTGATGATGGACAGTGGCGATTTCCCCCTAGAGACTCGGTTCCTTATAAATTTGAAAAAGCAATAATTCAGTTTGAAGATCGAGATTTTTATTCGCATATCGGTTTTAGTTTAAAAGCTTTTTCTAGAGCAATGAAACAAAACATTTCAGAAGGCAGAGTTGTGAGTGGAGGAAGTACAATACCAATGCAAACAATTCGCTTATCTCGACAAGGTAAATCGCGTTCTATTTGGGAAAAAATTATTGAAGTTTTTCAGGCTACTAGAATGGAATGGAGTTATTCAAAAGAGGAAATACTTGCGTTGTATTCTTCTTATGCTCCAATGGGAGGGAACGTAGTTGGTTTGGACGCAGCTTCTTGGAGGTACTTCGGACGTAGTCCTGAAAATTTAAGTTGGGCAGAGGCAAGTACCTTAGCTGTATTGCCAAATGCACCTAGCTTAATGCACCCCGGTAAAAACAGAGAAAAACTAATTGCAAAAAGAAATCGTTTGTTGGATAGATTGCATTTGGTTGGAGAGATTGATAAAACCGAATTACAACTTGCTAAAAGTGAGCCTTTACCATCTGCACCGCCAAGTTTACCAAATATTTCTCCTCATGTGATAGATAGAATTATGTCTTCTAAAAACAAAGGTAAGACCGTTAATTCCACACTAAAATCCTCTTTGCAGATTGATGTTAATAACATCGTTAACCAGCACCATAATCGATTAAAAGAAAATGAAATATATAATGTTTCTGTAGTTGTTGTAGAGGTAGAAACTGGCAACATAATCTCTTACATCGGAAATGCCAGAGGAAAAGAGCCTGAATACGGATACCAGGTTGATATTATTAAAGCCAGAAGAAGCACAGGAAGTATTCTTAAACCTTTTTTATATGCTGGTGCATTGGATAATGGAGTGATTACACCCAATCAATTAATACAAGATGTTCCGACTATAATTTCTGGATACGCTCCAAAAAATTATAATGAGAAATACGATGGTGCAGTGCCAGCAAGTAGGGCATTATCCAGATCTTTAAATGTACCCATAGTTAAATTGTTGCAGGAATTTGGAGTCCAAAAATTTCATAATCAATTAAACAGAATGGGGATGACAACTATTGATCGTCCTTCTTCAGATTATGGTCTGTCTCTTGTTTTAGGTGGAGCAGAAGCGAGTTTAATGGACCTTACTTCAATTTATGCGAATATGGCAAAGGTGTTGAATGATTTTTCGATAGGAAGAAAATCTAAATTTATTCAACCTACTTACGTAAAGTCTTTTATTAATAATAGAGTGAACGATAATTTACTGTTATCTCCGGGAGCGACATGGATGACGTTTGAAGCTATGCTAGCGGTTTCAAGGCCAGATGCTGAAGCTAACTGGCAACAGTTTTCTTCTTCCCAAAAAATTGCTTGGAAAACAGGAACCAGTTTTGGTTTTAGAGATGCTTGGGCAATTGGTGTTACTCCCAAATATGCTGTGGGCGTATGGGTAGGAAATGCGGATGGAGAGGGTAGGCCTGGAATAGTTGGAGTTAAAGCTGCAGCGCCAATATTATTTGATGTATTTAAAATATTACCAAAATCGGATTGGTTTGATCAACCGTTTGATGAGATGAAGAAGGTTCCTATTTGTAAGCATAGTGGATTTAGAGCATCAGATGTTTGTGAAGTTGCTGATTCAGCTTGGATTCCCTTACCATGCTTAAATACGGTCGCTTGTCCCTATCATAAAGTTATTCACTTAGATAATTCAGGTAAACGCGTTAACAGTGATTGTGAAGAAGTAAGCAATATGCATATCACTTCTTGGTTTGTGCTTCCTTCTATTATCGAAAAATTTTACAGGAATAATAACCCAAACTACCAGCCATTACCTCCATTTAGAAAAGGGTGCGCTACTACAGAGGAAGTGCTGCCAATAGGAATTATATACCCTAAATCAAGAAGTAAAATATATGTTCCAATTAAATTGGATGGAACTTTAAGTAAAACGGTTTTTGAAGCTTCGCATCGCGATAACAATGTTAAAATATATTGGCATTTAGATGATGTATACCTTGGAGAAACAATGCGTATTCATCAAATGGAACTAATTCCAGACGAAGGAAAGCATGTTTTAACTTTGGTAGATGAGCTTGGGAACGAAAAAATAAGAACCTTCGAAGTAGTAGGTAAAAGTGAGTAAATCCGACACAATGTCAGAAAAATTGTCATGTTTTACAGCGAATTGTGACAATATTGAGGCTGTTTTCTTTCCTAATTCTATTGGCATAAGAATTGACTAAGGGAAACCAGAAAATCAAGAATTAATAAAGAATAAAAGATATGTCAAAAATTATTGGAATAGATTTAGGAACAACCAACTCATGTGTTTCTGTAATGGAAGGAAATGAGCCTGTTGTAATACCTAACAGTGAAGGGAAGAGAACTACACCTTCAGTTGTAGCCTTTATAGAAGGTGGAGAACGTAAAATTGGTGACCCTGCAAAACGTCAGGCAATTACGAATCCTACAAAAACGATATCTTCAATTAAACGTTTTATGGGAAACAAATTCAGCGAATGTTCGACAGAGATTAGCCGAATGCCTTACAAAGTAATTAAAGGAGATAACGATACTCCGCGTGTTGAGATTGATGATAGAAAATACTCTCCACAAGAAATTTCTGCAATGGTTCTTCAAAAAATGAAGAAAACTGCTGAAGATTATTTAGGACAAGAAGTTTCAGAAGCCGTAATTACGGTTCCTGCATACTTTAATGATTCGCAAAGACAAGCTACTAAGGAAGCTGGTGAAATTGCTGGTCTTACAGTTAAAAGAATTATCAATGAACCTACTGCTGCTGCATTAGCTTATGGATTAGACAAGTCTGGAAAAGACATGAAAATTGTTGTTTTTGATTTTGGTGGAGGAACGCACGATGTTTCGATTCTAGAATTAGGAGATGGTGTTTTTGAAGTATTAGCAACAGATGGAGATACGCACTTAGGTGGTGATGATGTTGATCAAGCAATTATTGACTGGTTAGCTGCAGAATTCCAAAAAGATGAAGGTCTTGATTTGAAAGCTGATCCAATGGCTTTACAAAGATTAAAAGAAGCTGCAGAGAAAGCTAAAATTGAACTTTCTAGTACTACAACTTCTGAAATCAATTTACCTTACATTATGCCAGTTGATGGTGTGCCAAAGCACTTGGTTAAGTCATTAACTAGAGCAAAATTTGAACAATTAATTGACAGTTTAGTTAAAAGAACAATTGAACCTTGTAAAGCAGCAATTAAAAATTCAGGTCTTTCTATCAACGAAATTGATGAAGTTATTTTAGTTGGTGGATCAACAAGAATTCCAGCAATTCAAGAAGCAGTAGAAAAATACTTTGGAAAAGCTCCTTCAAAAGGTGTAAATCCGGATGAAGTTGTTTCATTAGGAGCTGCAATTCAAGGAGGTGTATTAACAGGAGAAGTTAAAGATGTTCTTTTATTAGATGTTACACCACTTTCATTGGGTATTGAAACAATGGGAGGTGTTATGACTCGATTAATTGATGCAAACACACGATTCCTACTCAGAAGTCACAAGTATTCTCTACAGCAGCAGATAATCAACCATCGGTTGAATTACATGTATTGCAAGGAGATCGACCAATGGCCAAGATAACAGAACAATCGGTAAGTTCCATTTAAATGATATTCCACCAGCTCAAAGAGGAGTTCCTCAAATTGAAGTAAGTTTTGATATTGATGCTAATGGTATTATTAATGTAAAAGCTACTGATAAAGCTACTGGAAAAGAGCAAAGTATTCGAATTGAAGCATCTTCTGGATTGAGTGATGCGGAAATTGAAAAAATGCGACAAGAAGCTGAAGCCAATGCTGATGAGGATAATAAGAAGAAGGAAGAAATCGAAACTTTGAATAAAGCGGATGGAATGATTTTCCAAACGGAAAAACAAATGAAAGAGTTTGGAGATAAAATTCCAGAGGATAAAAAACAACCTATCGAAGAAGCTTTAGCTGAATTAAAAACAGCACATGAAGCGAAAGATGTTGATGCAGTTGGACCAGCATTGGAAAAACTAGAATCAGTATTCCAAGCAGCTAGTCAAGACATGTATGCGCAACCTGAAGGAGGAGTCCGGGACAAGATCCAAATGCACAAGCTGGAGGCGCATGCTGATGGAGCAGAAGAAGTAACAGATGTTGATTTTGAAGAGGTAGAAGAAGAAGCAAAGTAATTGTTTTGGTAAAGATTAAAAGGCCCATTCCATTTGGAATGGGCCTTTTTTATGAGTTAATTTATCATTATGCTCACTATTTACTCAAAAGACTTTACTATCTCTATTTAAGCCTTATGTTTATAGTCTATAAAAAAGTATAATATGTCACTAGAAGAAAACGTACTGGACAACAATATAACAGAAACCGAAGCAATAAAGAATTATTCGTACCCATTAAACTTTCAATTTAAAGTTACCAGTTTAGCCAATGACTTTAATGTAAAGGATGCTAATGGAAATAGTTTAGCTTATGTTCGTCAAAAGATGTTTAAGTTGAAAGAAGCGATTTCTGTCTTTTCAAATGAAAACAGGGCAGAATTACTTTACAAAATAAATGCGGATAGGATAATTGATTTTAATGCTAGCTATTCGTTTACGAATGCAGACGAAGAAGTAATAGGTCGTATTGGAAGAAAAGGAGCTAAATCGATACTAAAAGCACATTACGAAATATTCAACAAAGACAATAAGCAAGAATTTGTTATTAATGAGGAAAATCCTTGGGCAAAATTAGGGGATGCGGTTTTGGGAGAGATTCCTGTTCTAGGAATATTTACAGGGTATTTTTGTAATCCTAGATATGCTATAAAAAGAGCAGATGGAACAATTGTAGCTCGCTTATCAAAAGAAGCTTCTTTTATGGGAAGAAAGTTTCAGTTGGAGAAGTTGTCTGAATTAAACGAAGAAGAAGGAGAAAGAATGGTACTGGCAATAATGATGATGTCATTACTGGAAAGAAGAAGAGGCTAGAAAAACCAAAACTAGGTGAAAAGGCTCATTAATTTAATGAGCCTTTTTGTTTTTAGTGAAATATTAGTTTCCAAATAAAACTAGCTAGTATTAATGCTACGGAAGTTGAAAATATAACAACTATGTTTCTTGCACCTTTTTTATACTTAAAGATTAATTGCGCTACGGTTTAAATAAAGACCAATATAACTGTAATTCTAGCGGGAAATAATTTAATACTTTCCCAAATATTTCCATCCACTAATAGAAGACAAGAACGCTGAAATCCACATCCAAAGCACTCTGCTCCAAATTGGTTTTTCCAAGAGCATTCTAGCACGATATTTTATTTAGAAATTATAAGCTGCAGCGCTAGTAACTCCAACAATAATAAAAATAACAACGTAAAGCGCTGAAAGACTTAGTCCAATTTACTCCGCAAATAAAATCAGATTTTGAGTTTTTAAAAGATTGCTCATATTTAGCTTTATTTGATAAGTACAATGCTTTACTCTTTTGTGCAAGGCAATTGCTGTGATTCCTAAGATTAGACCGATTATACCATAAAGGATTCATATAACCATAGATAAAATACCCAAAACTAAAACAGCGGTTGCATTTAGCAATGCATCTGAACCTCAAGAAATTTCAAATTCATCTAAGCTTTCAAACTCTTCACCCATTCTTATTGTGTTTTATTTATTCAGAGATAACTTTTTGACAATACAATTAAAATTAACTAGCTTTCTGCTATGATAAATTGGAAGAAATATCCTTTTGTAAGAATACTATTTCCATTTATTCTTGGGGTTATGTTTTCATTTGAGGGTAGTTATTATTCTATGTTAGCAATTATCGTAGCGCTTATTGCTTTAATAATTATTTCAAAAACAAATAAAAACATAAAGAATAATTTTCTTTTTGGATTTGTATTAAACGTGATTTTATTTATTGGTGGTTCGTTACTCTCTCAAATGAGTTTGCATGACTATACTAAATTAAAGGATGCCGATTTTTATCAATGCGCTATAATTCAACCTGTAAAGGAAAAAACCAATTCCTATCAATTAACACTCAGAATTAATGCCAGATTAACAGATAGTGTCTGGAGTTTTTCCAAAGGTAAAGTGTTGATTTATATTGAAAAAGATTCATTGAGTTCGATGCTAAAATTTGGCGATAGATTATTAATTAAGGGAAATCTGAGTTTTTTGGAACCTCCAAAAAACCCAAAAGAATTTGATTACAAAAGATATTTAGAAAACCGTTCTATATATCAACAAGGATATCTCGCTAGTGATGATTGGCGGCTGCTGGATTCAAAATCAAAAGGATTAGATGTATTTGCCAATGATGCAAGACAGCTTTTACTTTCATCCCTTAAATCAAATGGTGTTGAAGGAGATCAATATGCTATAGCATCAGCCTGATACTTGGTAAGTAAAGATGAATTGGATTTTGAAGTAAAACAAGCTTATGCAGCAGCAGGAGCAATGCATGTTTTAGCCGTTTCTGGATTGCACGTAGGCATTATTTTTCTTATTTTAAATACGCTATTAACTATTCTTGATACTTCAAGAAAGGAAGGATTGTTAAAGCAATCATTTTATTAATTTCACTATGGATGTTATGCTATGATAACCGGGTTAAGCCCATCCGTTTTGAGAGCGGCCACGATGTTTTCGTTTGTAATAATGGGAACTGTATTGAATAGGAAATCTAGTATTTACAATACACTTGCCGCATCTGCTTTTTTCTTATTAATTATAAACCCGAACTTACTTTTTGAAGTCGGTTTCCAATTGAGTTATATCGCAGTGCTCGGAATTGTATATCTACAGCCCTTAATTTATAAAAGGATATATACAAGATGGTGGCTATTAGATAAGGTATGGGCAATTACAGCTGTTTCAATTGCTGCACAAATTGCTACACTTCCACTAACATTATTCTACTTTAATCAATTTCCGGTTTATTTCATGTTGTCTAATTTGCTCGTTATTCCATCTGCTGCTAGTAATTTTGATTTTAGGAATATTACTATTTATTACATCTCCTATTCCTTTTATCTCAGAAAGTATAGGTTGGGTATTAAATAAGTTCATTGAAGGATTAAATTTTGGTATAAAAGAAATTGAAGTGCTACCCAACTCATTAATTGAAGGGCTTTCCATAAATGTTTTAGAATGTTTAGCGCTCTACATAATTATTATATTGCTTATACGTGGGTTGGAAATTCGAAAATTGAAAATAATTAATTACGCATTTTTTCTTGCACTTATCTTTATTATTAACGATTTAATAGAAGATATTGCTTTAGCAAATTCAAAAAGCATGATAGTTTATCATATTAATAAAAATCAAGCTATAGATTTTATCGATGGAACGAGCAATGTGTTGCTGGCAAATTCGAGTTTGATAAAAGATAAACAAAAGCAAAGTTTTCACATTAAATCAAATTGGTCCTATCTAGATTTGCGTAACGTTCACTATATACCAACTGACGCTTCTAAATTAAATGAAACACTTTTGGACAGTTCTCTACAATTAGTCGATACGTATTCAAAATTTCATACTATAAAAATGGTCAGAATTGATAATAAGTTTTCTTTACAGCGTACTAGAGGACAAGGATAGACGTCGACTACGTGTTGATGTCAGGTAACGCAAAAAAAAAATTGAAAGACCTTTACGCAATGTTTAATTTTAAATCTGTAATTGTAGATGGTTCAAATTCTAAATGGAATCGAAATAGAGTAGAAGCTGAAGCAGAAAGTTTACATATCCCAATTTACATTACTGATAAAGGAGCTTTTGAACTGAAGATTTGAATCGGAGGAAGTACTTCCTATAAACATGAGGTTTCTAGCATCTTTTTTTTTCGCTCAAATGACTTATTAATACTTTTAAACAATCTTTTTTATAGACTAAATATATTTGTAGTTTGCAACAAACAATAAAACTAAAAATTATGAATATTAATTACTTGTTTAGGTATTTTGATGATGAAATTGCGGCCGTTGCAGGTTCGCTAATTGGTGTATTTTCACTTCTTTATTTATTGCCATTAATTCAAGCTTTAGTTGCTTATGAAAAAACAAAATGGCTTAAAAGGCAATTCGCTCTTTCTGTTTCGTCTGGAGATGCGGAGAATAATTTAAGAAGAAAACTACTTGAGGCTTCTAAGCCTGGTCAATCTTATCCCATTTATAAAATTTTCAAATTTTATTTTGCATTTATAGGTATTTTGGGGATAATATGTGGACTATTTATTATGTTGATTCCAATGGATGTTTTGGGGGATAGAGACTCTATAGATTGGTTATTATTTCTTCCGCTCATTATTGGTGTCGGACTTTTTTTTCTTTATAATATGTTTTTTAAAGGTCAAGGGTTGTGGAAAGAAATTGCTTCACTTTCGTTGTTTGTTGGATTTGCATCAACAACATTAATGGCATATGGGAACTTTAATATGTTTGAATGGCTACGAACTGATATTCTTAGTTTTATAATTCTTACTGTGGGATGGTTTATTATTTACTTGACTAAATCAACTTTTGTTTCATTCTTATATATGATTACAGTGGCTATTGCTGCTGCGGTCGTTAATTTTTCGATTGGCTTTGATTGGATGTATTTTTTACCTCATTTACTTTGGGTGTTTGGTATTGCTATTCTTTATTTTTGGATACCTCAGTTAAGAGCTGCCAAAGATATCGGTCCAAAGGAGATAATCTTTGGAATGTTGTTTGCCACTATGGTTTTAACCCTTGCGGTTACGCAGACATCAGGCACATCTGGATTGTTTATGGTAAGCCTTGCTATCGTATTACCTGGTTTGTACCTTTTCTCAAAGGCATATTATCAAAAAGCGACTTCAATTATTGGAAAACCAATTGAATTGGTTGTAATTTTGATTGTTATCGCCATGGCCGCTGTTTTATCTGTTAATATATTTATGACTGCTGCAAGCGATTCTATTTCTTTGTTTGAATATTATTCTTTCCATAAGCAAATTGCTTATTTCATATTGGTTGGATTAATCGGAGGTATCTTTTATATATCGAATGATTTAGGGGATGCATCAGAAGATATAAATCCATTGATTGCTTTCTTCCCAATAGGTGCATTTTTAATTGCCTATATACTTGGAGAATATGGAGGTCACTATATTATGACAGCATTCCTATTAGGAGTAGGTTTTCTTTATATTCGGAAAGGTATCAATAAGAGAGATTCTTTGCGAGTATGGTTAGGGTCAACTATCTTTATTTATACAATTATTATCAAACTAATGGATTTGCTTGGAGAATATATTGATGGGAAGTTTACAGTTGGACTATTTACATTTATATTCGGAGCACTGTTTTTAGGAGTAGTAGTATATATAAGAAGTAAATGGACTGTTTCAAATTCCATGACTCAAAATATTACAGTATTTGAATCAAAGAATGATATTATTGATGATACAAATATTGGTGGTTCTTTCGGAAGGATAATACTTGAAATAATATCAAAAAGGAGGTTGACAATTAATGTTGACCTTCTTTTTTTTAAAAGAATAAGTCATTGTTAATGCGTCTAAAGTTGTTTTTAGATTTTCTTTTTAATGGATACATGTCGTTTAAAGATAAATTATATAGCATGCATAGAGATTTATTGTTAGAAAAAACAATAGAAATAGAATAAAACCACAAGATGTATTTGTATTATATTATTCAGTCCCTGGAACAATTTCCGCTACATCAACAATTACAAAATTTAAATCAAATTGAAATTGAAAATTTCTTTTAATCACTTTGTTTTCGGTTGTTTTACTTTCAAATTGATGATATAATTTATACCCAAGGGGTATTTTAATCTTTTCATTATTATCGTCCAACATTGTTTTGTCCATTGGCAGTAGGTCTGAAAATGTAGATGATTTATATTCGTCTGAATAATTTGGATTTTTTAAGATCCATTCTTTAGCTAATGATTGAGATAGTTTTGCCTCATTAAAATCATTGTTTATTCTAATGTGCTTGCAAATAGATAAAATTGTTTTCAATAGCCTTGCTTTGTTTTCGGTTTCGCTCTCTAGTGCTTTGTTTAGTTGAGTATAAGTTTTTTTGTTTTTTTGATTAGTGGCATATGTGTTTTCTAATTCATACAAAGGGTATTGCATAATGAAATAATAAAATAATTCATCTTCTTTGTCGCTCAAATCTGTGGAGAGTATAATCTTGACATCTTTTACCGTGTAATTTGGAAATAGGAGGAATTTACATTCATATAACTGAATCCCATTTTTCTCCGATGTAATCTTATAAATATGCGTTAATTCATATGTGATAAATATTTTTTTATCTCTTAGTTCTTGTTTTTTTGTAATGATAGCAGAATCATTTACCGCAATCATTTCGTCTAAATTATTTGGATAATTGTCTTTCAAGGAAGGTAGTTCTCTTCGTAATTCATACAGTTGGTCTAGCTCAACTATCTCTTTAGGCTTTAACGTAAATAACTCACCAAATTTAAAACCTTTATAGACTCCATTTTCACCAAAGGATTCAATGATTTTTGCTTCAACAGCATCCTCTGCTTTTTGTTGTTTTGATTTATTTTCTTCGGAATTCACAGTGGTTTCTGTAGTTTTGAAAAAACCTACACAACTGTTAAATAAAACTAGCATTGCAAAAGCAGTAATTGTTATTTGGTTTATTTTCATAAAATAATTAAATAGTCTATTTTGGTAAATGCATAACAAAAACCATGCTTAAAATAAATGTGAAGGTACTATTTCTTATTACTTCTTTCTTCTTTGTCAATATTTGTTTCTCACAGACAACTGATGATACTCTAAGTAAGGCCTTAAATGAATTTAAAACTGATCGTGATGCAAAGTTTGGTGTTTATAAGATTGTTCAGTACAGTGGCCTTTCGCCCAACTTTAGAGTGATTCAAGATACAGAAGTAAATAATGCCATAGCTTATGTCAAAGGAAAAAAAACGTTATATTCGATACAACCCTTCATTTATGAAAAGAGTAAATGATTCTACTAAAACAGATTGGGCTGCTATTAGCGTTCTTGCTCACGAAATTGGACATCATTTACTGGGTCATACTTTAAGACATCAAGAGAGTAATCCAGGGGATGAATTGGCGGCAGATAGATATTCAGGGTTTATCTTGTTTCAAATGGGAGCCACATTAGAAGAAACGTTGAGGTGTATTGAAAAAGAAGGTGATTTGCACGGCACAAAAACACATCCGCCAAGAAGGGCAAGAATAGATGTTATCTCTGAAGGCTGGAAGGATGCAAAAAGACTCAAGAATAAAAAAATAACGGACTTCACTCCAGAGAGAAGTAATATAGAGGAGACATTGAAGTACACTTGTTCTTTTGTGGGTGACGAAAACACTTATTACGTTAATAATGTTAACCAAAATGGTTTGGTATGACAATTATGCAAATCCTATTGTTATTGGAGTTTTAAAAGAGTCAGAGGGTAAAAAATTATAGGTGGGATTATCTCTATGATAAAACACTATATAAAATCGATGATGGTGGTTCTATATGGTTAATTACCACCTATGGTTCGTCCCTTAAAGTTGGAGAATTAAATGATATTAATTCTGCTATAGAAAACAAGTAAACTTCTAAACGCATAAATAATATTGTTTAGCAAGCAACTTTAAATAAAATGAAAGGTTCGTTTAGTATTAATTACATAATTTGTAGCACACAAAAAATTACAAAATGAAAAGTATTTTAAATAATCTATTTTTTTTCATAGTAACAATGCTTTTGGTAGCAAGTTGTACAAAAGAACCGGTGTTGGTGGGAGTGCAATTGTAACAGGAAAAATATATGCAAAAGATTACAATGCACTTGGTACACTTACCGGTGAGTACTATGCTCAAAATTATAAAGTATATCTTATATATGGGAATGAAAGCCGGAGCCTATGATGATGACGCAAATACGAGTCATGACGGGTCTTTTGAGTTTACATACTTGCAAAAAGGAGACTACGAATTATTTGTGTATTCCGATTATTCCTACTGCCTGGCTTGCGGAAATGCAGGAGATAGCGTTGTTTCTGTAAAGTTTCAAATTACAGACAAGAAACAAGAGTTGGATTTAACTGATATTACAATTTTCAAATAAGCATACTTGAGAGTTATTTTTTTTAATAGTATTTATTATTCCATCTTGTCTTATGGCGCAATTTGGCAATCAAGATTTTGGCACCTGGGGTGGCGTAAGTGTTAATAAAGAAGTAGCAGATGATTTAGAGATTGATGCAGACTTTCAGGTCCGAACTGACGATAATTCAACAAGACTTGATCAGTGTTTTTTGGACTTAGGAGCGAAGTATAAAGTTAATAAATACTTTCGGACAGGAATTTCCTGGAGACCCAGAATGACGAATAATTGGTCAGGTTATGCATTCGCAAAATCGACTATACCTTGATCTAACAGGTAAGTTGAAGTTGAATGCTATTAATCTCTACCTAAGAAGTAGAACTCAAACAACATCTATTCGTAATAAGCTGAAAATCCGTCCTATGAAAGAATTCGATTTAAAGTGAAAATTAAAATAGAGAAAGGTTTGAAAGCATTTCTTCAAGATGAGTTTTTCTTTCATTTGAACGGTACTGGAACATCTAATTATAAAAAAAACCGTTTTGGATTAGGGTTTGAATATGCTATTTCTGATTATCTTCAAATGAACTTGAAATACTTACGTATTACTGAAGTGAATCAGTCCTATCCGCTTCGAATGAATGTAATTGCTTTAGGTTTGTCTTACTCTATAGAGTGATAGTTTACCTTTAATGTTGAAATTTATCCTTTGGTACAACTATCTTTTTTATTCAGAGTTTTTTAGTTAACTATACAATATATTAAATAGGAATTAATTCATAAAACATGATCAAAATTTTCGCTTTTTTCGCTTTTATACCTTTTTTTATGTCTGCTCAACTAAATATGTCAGAATTAGGCTATTTAGACGTAGTTTCATTGCATAATTCTGATGCTTCCGATATATGGGGATATGTTGATGGAAATGGGAATGAATATGCTATAGTAGGTTTGAATGATGGTACTTCTATTGTTGATGTTACAAACCCTGCTAATCCATTTGAAGTTTTCTTTGAGCCAGGTATGAATTCGATTTGGAGAGATATTAAGACATGGGGAAATTATGCTTATGTAACCACGGAAGAGCCACAAGGATTATTAATTATAGATTTAAGCACACTTCCTGGAAATTCTAATTTAACCACGACATATTACAATGGACCGGGCAGCGATCCCTGGGCTTCAGCTCATAACCTTTTCATTGATGAAAATGGCATCTGTTATATTTTTGGTGCAAACAGGGGAAATGGTGGCGCTATTATGTTAGACTTGACTATTGATCCTATGAATCCAGTTGAATTGGGGATCGTTGATAATTGGTATGCACACGACGGTGTTGCAAGAGGAGATACTTTATATATGGGACATATTAATGACGGGCACATGAGTATTTGGGATGTTTCTGATAAAGCGAATCCAGTCATACTTGGGCAACAAGTTACGCCAGGCAATTTTTCACATAACTTATGGATGTCAGATGATGGGGATTATATATATACGACTGATGAAATCACAAATGGATTTATTGGGGAATTTGATATTTCAGATCCAACTAATATCATAGAATTAGATAGAATACAATCCAGTCCAGGAATGGATGTTATTCCGCATAATTCTCATTTTATAGACGATTATATTGTAACTTCTTATTATAGAGATGGCGTTACCGTTCATGATGTTTCTAATAAAGGAAATATGGTGGAAGTGGCTAATTTTGACACTTCCCCCTCTTTTTCTGGAGATGGGTTTAATGGCTGTTGGGGAGTTTACCCATGGTTACCATCAGGAAATATTATTACTTCGGACATTGAAAATGGACTGCATATCCTTGGTGTTACTTATAATAGAGGTTCCTATTTAGAAGGAACGGTTACGGATGCATCTACAACTGCACCCATATTTGGAGTTACAATAGAGCTAGTAACTACAAATATAACGGATGAAACAAATATTGTAGGTGATTATGCAACTGGTTATGCGATTGCAGGTTCTTATGACATTATCTATAGTCACCCCGCTTATATTGCTGATACTATCTTTGGGGTTTCGTTAGTAAGCGGACAAGTTTCCATACAAGATGCCCAATTAGTCCCGATAGAGAATTTTGATTTGTTGGTGAGTGTTGATGAATTAGCTAATATTGGAACCTTCATACCAAATGCAGATGTAATAATTGAAAATGACGATTTTACATACAGTGGTTCAACGGATGCGAATGGAGAAATTATATTTTCTAATTTTTATGGCGGTACATATAATGTTTACATTGGAAAATGGGGTTTCATTGAAATTTGTGGTCAAGATGTTTTGTTTGGTCCTAATGATACTATCTACTCAGGTTCTTTGGAGGCTGGTTATCTTGATTTTTTCAACCTAGATTTGGGTTGGCAGGTTTCCGGTGCAGCACCAGATGGGATTTGGGAAAGAGGAGTGCCAATTGGAACCACAGCTGGAGGAAATCTTTCTAATCCAGATATGGATGCAGCAGATTGTGGAAATAAAGCTTATGTAACTGGAAATGGAGGAGGTTCCGCGGGATTCGATGATGTTGATTTTGCCGATGCGATACTTACTTCACCACTAATGGACCTTTCAAATGGAGGTGCTGATCCAATTATTAGTTTGGATTATTGGTGGCGGAATTTTTCAGGTCAAGTGTTTGCAAATGATTCTTTAACCTTTATTATTGATGATGGAATAGATCAGTATAAGGTAGCTGAGTTTTATCAGGACTCAGATGACATTATATGGCGTTCTTTAAGTATTGATGTCACAAATTATACTTCTTTTTTAACTAGTGTTAAGTTAATTGTGAAAACCGCAGATTGGGATTCTGAAGGTGGAAATTTGGTGGAAGCTGGATTGGATAACTTTAGAGTTGATTACAATTTGAATGTTAGCCAAGAAAATGCAGATTCAGATTTTTCAGTTTACCCTAATCCGTCAAACGATTTCTTTTATTTATCTTTCGGTGATAATGTTCCTGAAAATCTAGTCGCAAATGTTTATGATGTTTCGGGAAAGCTGGTTACTTCTTCAAAAATAAAGAAAAACAATCCTACAATAAATATTAGTAAGGCTGGTATTTATACAATAATTCTGGTAGGAGAAGATTATGTGTGCACTCCTGTGAAAGTAGTAAAGCTTTAATAATTAATTTTGAAAAGCTGAAAATTTTATAGGTGTAAGGTGAAATTCCGCATAAGATAAACCTATTTTTTCCTTTTAAATGAAGGTATCAATCCGCCAAGCCTCCCAAATAAATCCAATATCTTTTTAAACGTGTCCATGAAAAGCGTCATTATTAAGATTATAGTCATAAACCATATTACCAAAATATTAGCAGAAAATGTATCAAAGTAAACACCGAAAAGCTTTTTCTTAGGTGCATAAAAATGTGCTTTTAGATAATCGTAATCATAAGGCTCTAAATAAATAGGGTATGACTTCTGGATCACGTAGTCATTATCTTCATCTGTAACTTCGAATGAATTAGTATTAGTAACAAAATCTTCCAACGCACTATTTTTGTATTTATACATAAACTGGTGGAAAGATTCTTCTTTCAGTTTCGTCATAAATTTACGTAGCTTTTTATGCTGTTTTTTGTCAATTATTTTTTCACTTTTGGCTTTGTCTAAAAGAGCAATATATTCTGCGCTAGGTTTCATGAAAGTTTTTTCTACGCTATCTTTTTTATCTTCAAAGGCCTTGTATCTTCTTTTGTATCGTTCTTTAGCAGTAGCTAGGTATTTTTTAATTTCACTGTAAGCTTCCTCGTTAAATTTGTTTAAAGTAAGATTATTGATAGTTCCATCGGTCACTTTGATTTTTTTGGAGTGCCTATTTTCCTTTTCAATTTCATTTTTTAGAATGTGAATACTTCTTTCCATTGAAGTTTTCTTCTCTGGATTATCCTTTTTAGAATTGACATATCCATTAATGTTCTCTAATTTTGCATCAAGGTTACTGACCCATTTATCTTTTTTCCAATTAGAAAATTTCATTTCTTGGTTATACTCATAGAAATTCTTTTCGTATTCATTATCCTTAAACTGAGTAACGGCTAGAGCTTCATATGCCCATCTCGAAGCCATTACGTTGCCTATCCAGGGCACATGTGATTTGGAAGAAAATACAGGGTTCAGTTTGTCAAAGGGAACTAATATTCCACTAAAAAGTAATTGAGGTATTATTAATATAGGTATTAATATATATATGACTTTAACTGAATTGAATGTAGCAGATATATTAAGACCTAACAAGTTGGCAAAACAAGACACAGAAAAGAGTATCATCCAGTAGACAAACGTCATTCCTTCAATACCCAATACTGAATTACCTACGATAACGTAAAAGATAGATTGTATTGCAGAAATTAGAAACATGATAAAAATCTTAGAAAACAAGAAACTACCTTTACTTAGATTTAAGAATTTTTCTCTTTTCAGAATCTTTAAATTGCCTATAATCTCTTCTGCACTTGTTGTTAGCCCAATAAATAAAGATACTATTATTGAAATGAACAAAAACTGAGGTAAATTTTCACTTGTATAAAATGTGTACTCTTCATTACCATCAGAAGTACTGAAGTACTTCATGAAGAACCCGAGGATTCCAGCTAGAGCAGGAGCTTCGAATAGGGTTATGGCCATGTATTGAGCGTTTGTCAATTTAGCTTTCACATCTCTAATGAAAAATATAGCAGCTTGTTTAATTTTCCCTGGAATCTTAAAGATGCTTTCAGGCATTTCGTCCGCGTCTTCGATGTCAGATTGTTTGCTGGCAATAAGTTCAATGTAGTGTTTGTTCCATTCTAAGGGAGAAACTTTTCTGTGCGAAGTTAAATTACCATATTCATCTACTACTTTAGAATCAATTATATTAAAAATTTGTTCTGGGTTTACATTGCCACAAGTAATACATTCACTTTCTTCAGAATTTACGTGTTGAACTAATCGTTTGAAGTAAATAACTGCATCAACAGGATTCCCGTTATAAATAGGATATCCACCTCTATCTAAAATGATTAATTTATCAAACATTTTAAATATGTCTGATGATGGCTGGTGGATTACAACAAAAATTAATTTTCCTTTCAGAGATAGTTCTTTTAAAAGGTCCATTATGTTTTCAGAGTCTCTAGAAGATAATCCAGAAGTGGGCTCATCAACGAACATTATGGATGGCTCTCTAATGAGTTCTAAGGCAATGTTTAATCTTTTTCTTTGTCCGCCACTAATAGTCTTTTCAAGAGGGCTACCTACTTTTAAATCCTTAGTTTCATATAGACCAATAGATTTTAGTGTTTGAACGCAAAGCTTAGCAATTTCTGTATCGCTATAGTTTCCAAAACATAATTTAGAATTGTAAAAAAGGTTTTCAAATACCGTTAATTCTTCAATTAGTAAATCATCTTGCGGCACAAATCCAATCACTCCTTCTAATTCTTTTTTGTCTTTGTGAAGATCAATTCCATTTACCTCTACGCAACCTATAGTAGGCGAGTAGTTGCCATTTAGAATATTTAGAAGAGTAGACTTACCTGCTCCAGAACCGCCCATAATTCCTAAAAGACGCCCACTTTCTTCATGTAAAGTGAAATCTTGTAAACCTATATTACCTCCTTTAAAATGGTATTGAATGTTTTTTGCTTTAAAAGAAATCTTTTTAGATGATTTATCGCTTAAAAATTTGCCTATGATATCGCTATAGTATATCGGCTGAACTCTTGAACTTCTCAATGAAGATCCTTGCGTTAATACCTGGACTCTGTCTTGCGTTATAATTTGTCCATTTAGATAAAGTCCGTGGTTTCCGTAATACCGAACAAAATAGGTGTTTACTGATTGTACTCGAATTACTCTTAAAAAACCTACAATACTTTCTGAGTAAATGTGTTTAGAGTTTTTAAGTTTGGTTTCTTGCGAGTTGTTAATAACCAAACAAACTTCTTTATCTAAAATAGCAGTCTCATCTGCATTTACAAAAGCTAAGCAATCATCAAATTCTTCTTTCAGAATATTGAATGTTTCAGCAACCGTTGTAACAAATTCCAACTCTTGTTCAGTAACTATATCATTCGCATAAATAAACTCCAGAATACGAATAAGTACAATTACTTTTTGACGCTGTGTAAGTTCCTCATTAATTTGCGTACAAATCCTCAGTACCTTAACCGAGTTTACCGAAGTCCTTTTTCTTTTACCTACCTTTTTACTTGATTTTCCTTGATGAGAAAGCAAAAACTCATCAAATAGGGAAAGATATTCTTTAATCAATTCTTGGTTTAATTCCTGACGAAGAAATTGTCGTACAATTTTACGTCCACCAACATCATAATTGACCTCACCAGTTTCTTCATTTAATTCCCCTTTCGCGATTATTGCAAAAAGTTGCATTAAGGCTTTGAGTATTCTTTCGCTCATTTAGTTAATGGTATTATTGAAGTTTCGAAAAGTAGGTATTGGACTTCAATAATAATTTATTTTCTTTTTTCGAATCCAATCATCATGATTGCACAACCTGAAAGTTTTTTATTCATATCTAATCTTGCTTCAACGTAGCAATCAATGGTACTTTCAATTTTAAAATCCCAATAAGGAGCATTGTTATAGTCTTTATTGGAAAATAGTAAGTTCCTGTCTTTATCATAAATTTCAAAAATTAAGAAATTTTCAGCTATTCCAGCAGAAGTTGCTATTCTGTATGTAGACCCACCGTATAAAGTTACTTCAAATTCAGAGGATTGGTCTTCATCTAAAAAAGTTCTGTAAACTTGACCATCCGAAATGAAAATTCTATTCAACTGTTTATCTTGGCTTGTATTTAAATAAGAGTTTGTTACATTGCTAATTGAATCACAAGTAATTTGTGCATTAATAGACGGGACCACAAGCAATGTAATAGCGATAAGGGTTAATTTAAATAGTTTCATAATTATTCAACGATTTCAGTTCTTATTGATTTGATTTTTTCGATAATTGCTTCTAAATCTCCATTCGCAATCTCAACAGTGTGTTTGCTTTTAATTGTTGTCACTTTTTTAGACTCATCCGTAGACGAAGGAATGTATTCGTAGGTATATTTGATTTCCTCAAATATACTATACAGGTCTTCCAATTCATTAATTAAATCTTCATAATCAGTATCAGTGTTATATTGACCTAACATTGCAATTAAACTTGCCAAAGGCTTCTTTTGGTCTCCCAACCTTTCAATTAATAAAGAATTATTTGAGGAAATAGCAGCATCTGCTGCAATATAAATGGATTCAATCCAGCCACCAGCTAGTACAAGAGCAGCTACATCATTTTTATCATTGTCCTTTAAGTAGTTGTCAGAGTTTCTATAGGCGTCAGAAACGAAAACTAACATTGAGTCTTGATTTCCAATATTGGAACTAAACCTATCTGCTAATTTTTCGTCAAAAGCACCTTCAAGTCCCAATTCCTTGGAAAGGCCTCTAACAGATTTTAAATATCGAAGAGCGCCATCTGTTTGCTCATAAATAGTTAAATAACCCAAGTCAGCTCCATACACACCAAGATTCAAAGCTTTTGAAAAGTTAGAAGAATAGTTCATTGCATTGTCTGCAGGATTAACATAATCCGAGTTAAAAAGGACTCCAACATCTTTTATTAGAAATGCTGTTTGAACAGGAGAAGGAATAGAAAATATTTGGTCACCAATCAGAAAGATGCTTTCATCGGGGTTAACTACAGAATCCTTTTGGTGTGCAACATCTTCCGTATTATCACCATCATTGGTAGTTTCACTTTCTGTTCCACATCTTCCCATTAGCATTGTTACTGAGAATAGAGATGAACCAATAATGAATAATTTAAGTTTGTTTTTCATTTGTGCTATTTTGTTCTACAACATTAATATAATTAGCCAAAGAAAACAATAATGGGGGTAACATCCAAAATATATTTTCTTTTATTTTTAAGTTCAACAAAATTTCGATTTAATGGAATTTTTTTTTACCTATTTGATTACTTCATGATTTGCTGAATTATTTAGTTTGACATCAAGTTTAAGGCATAGGGTAGATGTCGTTGCAATTATTAGTTAACATGTACTGAACATAAAGATGCTTAATAACTTGTATAACAGTTTCTTATGTGCAGTGTGCGCAGAATTATTGTTTATTGATTTATTCAAGTTTTTTAAAATATATTTTGTTTTTCGTACATTGTCAAAAATCGATATTTTAATGAAGTGTTTTGATTAAAAAGATTGATTATGGTGAAGATCAATAAAATTGCTGTTTTCACTTCAGGAGGAGATGCTCCTGGAATGAATGCTTGTATACGGGCGATTGTTCGGAAAGCGATGCACAGTAATATTGATGTACTCGGAGCCTTAAGGGGTTATGACGGTATCATTAATAATGATTTTATTCAATTGGATAAATCTTCTGTAGGAAACATTATCCAAAAGGGAGGTACTATCTTAAAAACTGCTAGAAGTATTGATTTTATTACAGTTAATGGCAGGAGGAAGGCTTTTGAGAGTGTTCAAAAAAACAACATTGATGCTATTGTTGCCATTGGAGGTGATGGAACTTTTTCCGGTGCCGCGATTTTCACAAGTGAATATGGTGTTCCAATAATTGGGATTCCAGGTACTATCGACAATGATTTATTTGGGACAGACGATTCAATTGGATATGATACTGCTCTGAATACAATAGTAGAGGCAGTGGACAAAATTAGGGATACGGCCAATAGTCATGATCGCTTATTTATTGTTGAAGTCATGGGGAAAGATGCTGGATTTATTGCTCTCCGAAGTGGAGTTGCAGTTGGAGCTGAGGCTGTTTTAGTTCCAGAAACGCATACTTACATTGAGCATTTATTAAATAAACTTGGTGGAGAAAGGAGGAAAAGTAAATCGGGAAGTATTGTTATAGTTGCTGAAGGTGATGGATATGGTGGTGCTTATAAGGTTGCAGATGCTGTTAAAGAGAGGTACCAACATTTTGATATTCGTGTTTCAATTTTAGGACATATTCAAAGGGGGGGTAATCCTTCAGCATTTGACAGGGTGTTAGCCAGTCGACTGGGTGCCGGTGCTGTAGATGGCTTAATGGAAGGGCGCAAAGGAGCTATGATTGGATTAGTTAACAAAGAACTAGTATTTACGCCTTTTGAAAAGGCGGTTAAACATCATAAAGAATTAAATAAACAACTACTTTCGTTGGCTGAAATTCTAGCACTTTAATTTTTTTTATTGTAAAGTTGTAAATGGAGCGTGAAACAATATTCATAGATGTTATTCTTCCCTTGGCGGTGCCTAATCTTTATAGTTATCGTATACCCTTCGAATTGAATGAATTTGTTTGTGTGGGGCAACGCGTTGTTATTCCTTTTGGACGCAGCAAATTGTATACTGCGATTGTTAAGAAGATTCATAATACACCACCTAATTATACAACTAAATACATCGAGTTTATTCTGGACGAGCAGCCTATAGTTACTGATATTCAGCTTAAACTTTGGGATTGGATTTCGGAACATTATATGTGTCATATAGGGGAGGTTATGCTTGCTGCTTTGCCCAGTAGCTTGAAATTAGCAAGCGAAACTAAGGTGCTTTTTAATGATCGTTTTGAAGGAGAATTGTCCAGCCTTAGTGATCAGGAATACTTAATTAAGGAGGCTTTAGATTTAAGGTCTGTATTGAGTTTAGGAGAAATAGGAGAAATATTGGATATAAAAACAGTATATCCGATTGTCAAGAAGCTCATTGATAAAGGCGTTGTGGTAGCGGAAGAAGAATTAAAAGAAAGTTATCGTCCTAAAAAAGAAAAGTATGTTGAATTAGCAAAAGAATATCAAAATGAGGACAAGATGGAGGTTCTTTTTGATGAATTGAAGAGGGCTGTAAAACAGCAGGAACTTCTTTTGTTATATCTACAGATGAGTAATTATTTTGCGCATAAAGTGGAGGTTAAAAAAGTGGATTTATTAAAAAAAGCCTCCAGCTCCCCAGCAGTGTTAAAAGGATTGTATGAAAAAGGTGTTTTAATTGAATATGCCCAAGAAATAGGTCGTTTTAAAGCATATGAAGGAGGAAGGAATGATACAAAAGAATTGTCTAATGCACAAAAATTAGCTTTATCAAGTGTTGTGAACACTTTTAAAGAGAAGAACATTTGTTTGTTGCACGGGGTTACTGGTAGTGGTAAAACGGAAGTCTATGTCGAACTTATAAATAAGCACATTGCAAAAGGCGAGCAAGTGTTGTATTTGTTGCCTGAAATAGCTCTTACTACTCAAATGATAAATCGTTTGCGTAAATATTTTGGAGACAAAATCGGAATATATCATTCAAAATTTTCACCCAATGAAAGAGTTGAAGTTTGGAATGCGGTTTTAAAAAATAAATTACATAAATATGATGTTCTTCTAGGTGCAAGAAGTGCTATCTTTCTTCCGTTCAATAATTTGGGACTGATTATAGTAGATGAGGAGCACGAAACATCTTTTAAGCAGCATGATCCTGCACCAAGGTATAACGCTAGAGATACAGCCTATGTTTTAGCGAAAATGCATGGAGCAAAAGTACTACTAGGATCTGCTACTCCCTCCATTGAAACCATGTATAGTGCAAAAGAAAGAAAGATAGGGTTGGTTGAAATGAAGAAACGGTTTGGTGATATCCAATTACCCGAAATTCTATGCGCAGATCTTGGTGAGCATAAGAAAAAGAAAAAAATGCATGGAATTTTCTCTGAGTTTCTGATCAAAGAAATGAAAGATTCTCTAGCGCGAAAAGAGCAAATTATACTATTCCAAAATAGGAGAGGATATGCTCCTAGATGGACTTGTGAAGTTTGTGGATGGGTTCCAATGTGTACAAGATGTGATGTAAGTTTAACCTATCATAAATATACGCATCAATTAAACTGTCACTATTGTGGATATACAATAAGTCCTCCTAATAAATGCGATGCTTGTGGCAGTTCGGAAATTAAAATGTTAGGTTTTGGAACTGAAAAAATTGAGGAAGAAATATCCATTTACTTATCTAGTGAGGTGAAAATTCAAAGAATGGATTTGGACACAACGCGCTCTAAATTTGCTTATCAGAATATTATAAATGATTTTGAGAATCGAGAAATAGATATTTTGGTTGGTACACAAATGGTTACCAAAGGGCTTGACTTTGATAATGTTTCACTTGTGGGCGTTTTAAATGCGGATGATATGCTTTATTACCCTGATTTCAGAGCGTTTGAGCGAGCTTACCAATTAATGACTCAAGTAAGTGGTCGAGCAGGGAGAAAAAAGCACAGAGGTAAAGTAATAATTCAGACGCATACTCCTGAACATTGGATTATCCAGAAAGTAATGCAAAATGATTACGATGGAATGTATGATCAAGAACTTTATGAAAGAAAAAACTATCAATATCCGCCATTTTATAGATTGATAAGGTTGACTGTGCGGCATAAAGAAAAAGTAATTGCAGATACAGCTAGTGCAGAATTGGCAAAAATGCTTCAAGTAAAACTAGGTAATAGAATATTAGGTCCTGAGTATCCATCTGTTCCCAGGATTAAGAATGTTTATAATAAAGTAGTGACGATTAAATTTGAGCGAAGTGCATCTGTTGCTAAAGTAAAAGGATACTTGTTAGATAACCTTGCGAATCTAAAGCAAATTAATGGGTATAAATCTGTTCGTGTTAAAATTGATGTGGACCCACTTTAGCTCATTAATTCACTTGTTTCAAAATATAAGTCTTTGCACATAGGCAGAGTTTGGATTACTTTTCTTAATATTTCCTCGTTGTCAATTTTAAAAATCATCCAAAGATTATCCATGTTTTTATTCATGTAAACTTGGTGTATTATGTTTTTTGTCATTAACTCTCCCATTCTTACTTGCTCTTTTTTTATTATATCTGGAGAGATTTGAGTGAAAGCGTTTCTTCGAAAATGAACCATATAAGTTTTCATGTGTCTTTGGTTTAAATTTCAGCGAATTTAAGAATTCTAATATCTTTTTATAAGTTTTAGCTGTGCACATTTCTTGTTGTGCAAAATTCTTTTTAATTTGTAGTAAAATAGATTGAAATGAAAAAAGTATATAATTTAATTGTTTTGTTTTCTTTTGTTGGTTTTAGTTCTTGTCAATTGAATGAAGAAAAAGAAGATTTTGAAGATCCATCTGTTCCTGTGGTTGAGAATAAAATAAATGCCCTTAAGCCCGCGGAAGGAGGAGAGCCAATTCATTATAAAAATTTGGAGAAATTTTTACCCACTACTATTGATGGTTATGATAGGGAAGCTCCAGAAGGTGCTATGTTGAATATGACTGGCTTCTCTGTTTCGAGTGCAACAGCGGAATATACAAACTCGAATAAAGATTATATACGTGTTTCTATACTTGATTATAATGCTGCTCCTAGTGTATATGAGAACTCAACTGCAATGTGGGGAAAGGGTATTACGATTGATTCTTATGATGAGTATGCCAAGTCATTCAACTTGAGCAATGAATTAAATGGTTGGGAATCTTTTGAAAAAAACTACAACAAGGCAACTGTTATGATGGGTTTTGGAAATAGATTGTTAATAACTGTTGAAGCAAATAATCAACAGAATGCTGAAATGTCAAAAGATATAATTTCTGCAATGAATTTGAAAAGCATGATGATGGCAATAAACGGTTAAAAATAAATTATACAATTTTCTTCAGATTGTATCATAGGTTTGTTATTCCTTAATAATTTTTGATAAATATCCATTTTGCATTCTCAACAAGTAAATACCTTGATTAAGATTGGAGAAATTAATCGTTCCATTTTTAGTCCGTCCTGAGGTTACTTTTTACCCTTGCAAGTTAAAGATCGAATAATTGTAATTATTGCAATATGAACTTGTAATATTTAAGATTGAACTTACTGGATTTGGATAAAACTTTATGTTTTTGAAATTTGTATTTCCGTCCATAGATAAGGCAGGATTCCCTTCTATCATGTACGTCCAAACTGAGGCAAAAACAGGGTCCCCCATGTCCATTGGAGTGTAAGCATCAGCTACTATGCAGCCGTGAAACTTCGAAGAATCATTAGCAGGTGTTTCCGAGGTAAATAATTTATGTGAATTATTGTATGGTGAGCTAGAGGTGTCCACAAGAACTAAATTCCCAAAATTATTCATGCCGTAATTATCCCATGTAATTTGGATATTAGTAAAATCAATAAGTTCATCATCTTCATGAATGAAACCATAATATTTGTCTGCCGCTGTTAGTCCATTCCAAGTTATCCAATCTGCATTTCTATTCAAAAGAGTTATCCAATCCATTGCGGCAAACATAGCAACTCGCTCGACTTGTTTAATTTTTGAAATAATACCTGCGTGACCTCCACCTTGAGAATGCCCACTTACAATTATTTTGTTCCAATTAATTTGGTTCCCCGAAAAGTATTGCTCCCAGTTTTGAAATGGATAGTTGCTATGCAGATATTGAAGAAGTTTCAAAGTCCTTCGCTCTATGCAATTGTTCGTGTCTACACTAATATCAATATGTCTATCGATTCCATCAAAAACTTCAAGTCTTGCTCTGCTATGGCAAGTGGTGTCCTGGCTTAAAGAGCAAATGGAGTTAATCATAAGGCTATTTGGATAGGACAAGCCAATAGAGTGATAACCAAGATTGGCTGCATGTTTGAGTATTTCTCTGTAATTGTAGGGTACGGCATATGTCCCAGGAAGGAATAGGAATAATTTATTCTTAGGTGTAATTGTTTGATTAGTATAAATGAAATGATTGCTGTTCGGAGAACCACTGGAAGGATCAGCAGTATTGGGTTGCACGATATACTGTGTCTGACTGAAGAGTATCCTCGATAAAAGAAGTAATCCAAAAATATATGTATATTTCATCATGAGAATCTGATTATTTTCATTTGCTATTGCGCAAACTGAATATTTCATGCCAACTAGGTGTTGTTCAATAATAGTTGAACCCTTTATTAAACTTATAGATTATTCCTGAAAATACTATCCAATGGACCCGATAAATTTACAAACCTTGTTGAAGAGATATGCGTGTAATTTAAGTCTGCAGCATAATTATCCATAGAATTTTGAAATATTTATTAAGCGATTATCCGCCAAACTTATTCACAAGAAAGAATATACTAAACGCGGTTAGAAAAATTATTCCTAGGTAACTAGTAATTTTTATCCAGGCAGGTGGTGCATTTTTTCCTATGTGCTTTTTTCGAACAAGTATTGCATTTAATACAGCTATTATTGGTGCAATTATGAATGAAAGTGTCGTGGCGATATTGACCAAACCTTTGATGCCAAAATCAGTTGTTTTGACCAGTTGAATAATACTAAAGCTCCCAATTACAAGAACAAGAATTGTTACAGTGTACATTTTACTATTTTGTTTATCAGGGTCATTGCCAAAAAAAATTAAGGCTGATGTTCGCCGCATAGCTCTACCATATCCATCAAAAACAGTTATACAAGTTCCAAACATGATTGAAAAAGAAGCTGCTGCAATAAGTATATATGACCAACTTCCCATTGTTTTGGTATATAAATTCACTATTCCATTGGCAAATCCAGCCGGATCATTAGGGATTGTTTCTGGCGTACCATAAAGCAGGTAGGCTCCCATAGTTATAAAACATAGCGAAAGCACTGCAGAAACAAGGTATCCAAAGTTGAAGTCGAACAAGGTCTCTTTCATTGTTGGTTTATATCCAGTTTGTTTAATTCTTTCAATGGTCCATAAGCTATTCCATGTGCTTAGGTCAAGTGCAGTTGGCATCCAGCCCATCAACCCCAATAAAAAGAAAATTCCATCATCTGATTCAGGGAATATATTGCCTTCGAATAATGGTTTTGAACCAATTGGTCCATTTATTATGGTCATCACAAATGCTATAAGGGTGGAGATGAGTAATACAATACCTATTATCTTAATTAACTTATCTAAAACACTGAATTTGCCTGAGATTAAAATCCCTCCGCAAACAAAAAATAGTAGGAGGGTTGTTGCTCCAGAAGATTTAATTCCAAACAAGTTCTGCATAAAACCAGAGGTAACAAAGCCAACAGCTGAAGCTACCATGAACATTGAAACTATCGTAATGATAAAATAAACCCAAAGGACCGGTTTACCTAATTTTTTATAGCCATCTATAATGCTAGTGCCAGTTGCATTTGCATATCTTGATCCATATTCAAAGAATGGGTATTTTAAGAAATTTGCAATAATAACAGCCCACAGTAACCCAAAACCAAATTTCTCTCCAGCTTGGGTAGATTGAACAAGGTGAGAGACACCAATTGCAGTTGATGCAAACAGAATTCCTGGGCCTAACGCTTTGATAAGATTTTTCTTATTCATTTCAAACAAAAATAAGATAATCGCCAATACAATTAAAAAGTTGAAATGAATGCATTAAATTTACAAGATGCAATTGACTACAATACCTTTGGTTAAAACCGGTAAATTTTCTGAGCTTATTTTGGATTATTTAAATAACCGAGATAAACTTTCGGGATTTATTGCTGAAAAAGTGAATTTAGAAAACTTTAAAAAACAAATAACCGATAAGAATTTTTCGAAACAGAAAAGAGAAATATTAGTAAAGCGACTAACTACCCAATATAATTTAGCTAGAATTGATGTTCCAAGTAATGTGCATCTTCTTAAGAATGAGAGTACTTATACTGTAACTACTGGGCATCAGCTATGTTTGTTGGGAGGTCCGCAATATTTTATCCATAAGATTATTTCAACAATAAAGTTATCGATACAATTAAAAAAAGCGTTTCCAGAGAATGATTTTGTTCCAGTTTTTTGGCTCGCTAGCGAAGATCATGACTTTGATGAAATTAACGATGTAAAATTTTTTAAAAATAATTTAAAAATTGATAAGGGTTACGACGGTCCGGTAGGTAGATTGCGTGCAGATATATTTTCAACTATTCTTCAAGAATTAAAAGAAATTCTTGGTGATTCAAAAAATGAATCTGAAATAATAGGTTTATTTACGCGTGCTTACGCGAGCGATTCATTATCAATAGCAACGAGTAAATGGGTGAATGAATTGTTCAGAAATTTTGGACTTGTCATTTTAGACGGAGATGATATTGAACTGAAAAGAAGTTTTATACCTGTTCTCAAAGATGAGTTAGTTAATAGAAATAGCATAGATGCGATTTTAAAATCTTCAGGTCAATTAAATGAATTGGGATATAATTCTCAAGTTAGCCCGAGAGAGATTAATCTGTTTTATATAGAAAACAATATTCGAGAGAGAATTGTTTTTCAGAAGGATAAATTTTTAGTTTTAAATACGGAATTGTCGTTTTCTGAAGAGGAGATTCTGGACTTGTTAGAGTCTAATCCGGATAGGTTTAGTCCAAATGTTGTATTGAGGCCTGTTTATCAAGAGTATATTCTTCCAAACCTGGCATACGTTGGTGGTCCTGGTGAAATTGCTTATTGGCTTCAATTAAAACTAAATTTTGATAGATTAAGAATAGAATATCCTTTATTAATTATTCGAGACACCTTCCTTTTGTTAGATGCAAAACAAGTTTCCAACTTTCAGAACTTAGGCTTTGTTTTGGAGGATGCATTTAAAAAGGAACATATCTTGATAAAAGATTTTTTGAAGCTAAATTCAAAGGAGGATATAGTTTTTGAAAAAGAAGAAATCATTGTTAATGAACTAAAGTTGGTATTATTAAATAAAGTCAAGAAAGTAGATGACTCTTTGTCCGGTATGATTCAAGCAGAGATGACAAAGTTGAATAAGTTTTTTGATAAACTAGAGTCTAGAATTATTAAAGCTGAAAAAAACAGGCAAGAGGTTTCTGTAAATAAGATATTAAAATTCAGGAACACTATTTTACCAAATGATGTATTGGTGGAAAGACATGAGAGCTTTATTCCAAATTACTTAAAATATGGCAGTGAGTATTTTGATTGGTTGCTAGAATATAGTAATGTATTCGATCCTCAGTTAAAGGTACTGGTAAGATAGACCTACCTCTTCGCTTAGATTACTGTTTTTCATTAAAGCCATAATAGAGGGAAACCAAATTTTATTTGCTGTAAATTTTGAATGAATTTAATTAGAAAATATTAATAGATATGCTTTTTAATATAGAAAATACATTTACAGAAGAACTGCCGGGAGATTTGGAATTAGAGAATACGCTTAGACAAGTGGATGAAGCGTGTTATTCTTTTGTGCACCCAACAAAAACGAAGTCTCCAAAGATTGTTCATTATTCAAAAGAAGTTGCTGAACTATTAGGCTTGTCGGAATCGGATTGCCAATCTCAGCAATTTTTAAAAATATTTTCTGGCAATGAAATTATGGAAAATACAAAACCATATGCCATGTGTTACGGTGGTCATCAATTTGGCCATTGGGCGGGTCAATTGGGGGATGGAAGAGCTATAAACTTGGCAGAAGTTAAGTCTAATGGCTGCCGTTGGGTGTTGCAATTGAAAGGGGCGGGATTAACTCCATATTCTAGGTCTGCTGATGGGTTAGCTGTATTGCGTTCTTCGATTCGTGAGCACTTATGCAGTGAGGCTATGTTTCATTTAGGAGTTCCCACAACTCGTTCGTTGTCATTATCTCTTACCGGAACTAAAGTTCTCAGAGATGTTCTTTATAACGGAAATCCAGCATACGAAAAAGGAGCAGTAGTTTGCCGAATTTCTCCTTCTTTTATCCGTTTTGGTAGTTTTGAAATATTTGCGTCCAAAAGAGATGACTTAACTTTAAAGAAGTTAGCGGATTATACTTTAAAGCATTTCTACCCAGAATTGGAACAAGCTTCCAAAACGGGATATATAGAGCTTTTTAAAGCAGTCAGTGAACGCACTTTAGAGATGGTGGTTCAGTGGCAGCGTGTAGGTTTTGTGCATGGAGTAATGAATACCGACAACATGTCCATACTTGGTTTAACGATTGATTATGGTCCTTATGGATGGTTAGAAGGATATGATAAAGAGTGGACGCCAAATACTACTGATATTCAACACAGGCGATATCAATTTGGTCATCAAGGAGATATTGCACTCTGGAATTTATTAAAACTGGCCAACGCGATATATCCTCTAATAGAAGAATCTGAGCCATTGGAAGAAATAATCAGAGACTTTAAAAAAAAATATTCTGTAAGGTATCTACAGATGATGAAAGCCAAATTAGGATTAGAAATGGAAGATGAAGATGATTTCAATATAATTAATCAACTCGAACACAATCTTCAACTAACAGAAACTGATATGACAATCTTTTTTCGAGGATTGGCAAATTTATCTAAAAAATTCGTTTTTCCAGAAAAAGATGATTTATCCTTTTTAGATTCGGTCAAAAATGCCTTTTACAAAATTGAAGAAGTTGAGGGAGAAATACTTGGGTTTTGGAAAGACTGGTTTGTTCAATATGCCAAAAGACTTCGGAAGGAGGCACTTTCTGATATTGACCGAAAACAGAAAATGAATTTGGTGAACCCTAAATATGTTTTACGAAATTATATGGCACAAATTGCAATCGACGCCGCTGATAAAGGTGATTATACTATAGTTGAAGAATTTTACAGCCTTCTGAAACACCCTTATGATGAGCAAATGGAAAACCAAAAATGGTTTGCGAAAAGACCAGAATGGGCAAGAACAAAAGTTGGTTGCTCTATGCTATCTTGCAGTTCCTAGTTTAATGTCAAATATAAAAGTCAAGAATAATACATATATACAACTAAATACTTTTAGGTTTAGAACCAAAATCAAAATAAATTGTTTAAATTCATCGCAGAGCAAATAACAAAAATCTGAAAAAATACATTGTTAGAAATATTTAGTAGTTTGAGGTTTTGGCTGCCGTTTCCTTGTTGTAGAAAATTTCAATGCTAATGACGAAAATTCACATTATAATTGTATTGATTAAGCTATTGTTTGCTTGTTAATTAAAAACTAATTAATATGAAAAATGTTGTTTTTTTATCAGTGATTTTACTGGGAGTACTAGGTTTTACTTTTATTGAAAAGGAAGGAGGTGTTATGTCGGACTATGTGTGTGATAGTAATCTAAGCCAATTTAATGTGTTGGCAGGAAAGACGGGTGCTCCGGGGGAAGCTAATTGTACACAATGTCATTCTGGAACTGCGCTTTCAGGAGTTGGTACGAATACATTAATTTTTTCAGGAGCAAATGATGAATATGTTCCAGGTCAAACATACACATTTAGCCTGGATGTGTTAAATAGTAATGCTACTGGCTTTCAAATGACCGGATTAGATAATGCGAACGACAAAGCTGGAAGTTTTACAGCAGGAACAGGTTCGAATATTCAAACAAGCTCTGGAAAAGAATATATAAATCATTCTAATGCAAGTGTATCTTCTTGGACTTTTGACTGGACAGCTCCAGCTACTGATGTTGGTGATGTAACTTTTTATTTAGCATCTAATAAGGCAAACGGAGACAACTCTACTAGTGGCGATGATATTTATTTGTCGGAGTTATTAATTTCAGCGGCATCTTCTAGTAATGTTGAACAATTGTCGGCTTTGTCAAATTCAGATTTCAATATAAGCTTCAATGCTAGTTCTAATGAAATTAATTTGGATTATATAGCTAGTGTTTCAGGCAAGGTTACGGTGAAAGTATTTAATATTAAAGGAGAAGAAATAACTATGAAAAAATTTGGTGATTCTTCGCAAGGAAAAAATTTCAACCATTTAAAATTAAGAAGACAACTATCAACCGGAGTTTATTTGGTTACGTTAGCAATAAACTCTGAATATTTTACGAAGAAACTATTTGTGCAGTATAATTAGAAACGCTAGGTTAATTATTTAGTTTTGCACTTTATAACGTATTATAATGAGCAAAAAAATAGAAGAAAAAATTAACAAAGCTGTTGAAGTCTTTTTCAAAAAAAATCCTGCAACGGAATGGATTCCGGCTAAAGTAATGATGCCGAGTTTAATTAAAGCAGGTGTTTTTATAAAAGATGTGAAAAAGGGTTTGCCACTAAGAAAAGTACTGCGTTTATTAGACCAAAATAATGCACTTGATTCGATACCTCTCGCGCATCCCGAAAGGAATGGGCATTCGACCTATTGGTATTTTGTTAGACAAGGAGGTAGCTACACTCCAACGGAGCCAATAAATGAAGTTACGAATAAACAAAAAGCGATTAGACGACGAGAAAGTAGTGATGAATATTATTTAATCGGATTGGTAAACGAATTGTTGAATACAAGAGCTTCACATCAACATACATTTGATTTTCTATTAGGAGATTACCATAAAAATGGGAAGACAAGAACTGAACTTCCTTTAGATGCTTATTATGCCGAGAAAAACTTGGTGATTGAATTTTTGGATAAAAGTAATTCAGAATCTATCAATCAAGACAAGATGACAATAAGCGGTGTAACAAGAGCTGAGCAAAGAGATATATACCGTAAAAGAAAACAAGGTGTTTTAAAAGCAAATGATATTAACTTAATTGAAATTGACTATGCTCGTTTTGATAGCGACGCAGAAAAAAACCTTTCTCGAAATATGGAGAATGATGTAACTCTTCTCAAGGAAATTTTAAAACATTATATTTCATAATATTATGAGTAAGTTATATGCAATAATTCTTTTGCTTGTTGCCTTCTCTTCTTGTAAAAAGGAAGAAGTTGATTATACTCAAATTGATGAGGATATAATTAAACAATACATAACAGATAATAATTTAACTGCTACAGCTACCGGCACGGGACTCTATTATGTTGTTGATACACCTGGTAATGGTGCACAACCGAGCAGTCAATCGACGGTTACAGTTGCTTATAAAGGTTATTTATCAAATGGGTCGGTATTCGATGAATCGGCCAGTTCCGGAATTTCTTTTTCATTGACCAGTGTAATCCAAGGTTGGCAGGAAGGAATTCCTTATTTTAAAGAAGGTGGTTCAGGAATATTATTAATTCCTTCAGCTTTGGGCTATGGTAGTCAGGCTACAAGCGGAATACCAGCAAACTCTGTGTTGATATTTGAAGTAGAATTAATCGATATTCTGTAGGTTAGATACGCTCAAGGTAAGCTTTCATTTTGCCGATCAACTTTTTCTTTTCTTCAGCAAATTCTGCTTTGTTTAATTGGTGATCAACTTCATCAGCAACCAACCTGATGAAATCGGAATAGAGACCTTTAGATCTCATGTCGCCTTTGAAGATAATCTTCTTAATCACATCTTTATCAGATAGTTCAATTAGATTTTTGTATTTGTATATTTCGTCTAGTTCAATCAAACTAGCTCGGTTGTCAATTGTTTCCATATTTAATATGTTATATCAATAGGTCAAAATTAATCATAAAGTAGATATATAAGAATGATATCTTAAATTATTTAGATTTGAGAGAGAAAAACTAGTTGGAATAATTCCTGAAAATAGATAACCATTTTTTAGGAATGGAATACAGGAGTATGCCTACAAAAATAATTATTGCTCCAGTAAATTCTTTTTTTGTGAAAACTTCATTTAAAATAAAGTAATTGGTTACAGATGCAAACAAAGGTTCTAAAGAGAAAATTAAAGCAACATATGTGGTGCTAATATGCTTTTGGCCCCAAACGGTTACAAAATAGCAAAATAAAGTTCCGAGTAAGCCTAAATAAAGCACATTAAATACTGCCTCATTTTCAAAAAGAATAGGAGGGTAGTTGTATAGGAATTGCTTGGAAAAAAGCCCTGCAAAAGAGGCTAGGCCAGCAAAAAAGAATTGGTAAAAAATTAAGGCAAGAAAATTATATTTCCGCACGTACAATCCGGAAATGACAATATGCATAGCACAAATTACCGCGGCTACTAAGGTTATCAAGTCTCCTAGGTTAAATCCTGATAATCCGTTCTTTAAAGTAAGTAAAACAAGTCCAATTGCTACCATTAAAATAGATAAGGTTTGTTTCCTGTTAAATTTTTCCCAACCGAATAAAAACAAAATTATCGGAACCATAATCACGGCAGAACAAGTAATAAATGCGCTGTGATTGGCGCTGGTAAAAATTATTCCAATTGTTTGAGATATATAAATAGCGCCTAGTAAAATACCTAAAACCAAGCCTGATTTTAAGGAGTCTTTATCCAAAAGGTTTTTCCATTTTTTGGTACTAATAAAGTAGGCGAATAGCACTAGAGTTGCAATCAAATTTCTTAAGCCAGACAATAGAAAGGGGTCGATAGATTTTGAAACATCTTTTACCACAGTAAAAGTAGTTCCCCAAATTAAACAACATCCCAAAATTGCGAGAATAGGTATCGTCGGCATGTTTCCTTGTACATTTTTCACGCGGCGAATTTACATTTAATAATGTCAATCAAAGAAATACTCAGGCAATACTAGAAAAAAACGTATAATGTTAAACCTTGTCAGCGTAATAAATATTTTCCAATAAAATATCCATAGAAACAATGTCTAATGTTTTTTCGTTTGTAGCTTCCAATAGTACCTTTGGTGCTTTGCCATTATCGTATGCTTCTTTAAATCTTTTAGCACACAAACACCATTTGTCTCCTTCCTTTAAGCCTTGAAAGCCCCATTGCGGCAAAGGTGTAGATAAATCATTTCCAACTTGTTTAGAAAACGCTAAAAATTCAGTTGTAGCAACAATGCAAACTGTATGTAAACCAAAATCTTCTTCACTGGTATTACAGCACCCATCTCTAAAAAAACCTGTCATGGGGTTTGTACTACATAAGATTAAAGGCTGTCCAAAAACATTGAGATTTTCCATTCTATAGCAATTAAGAAAAGTAAAAGTAATAAAATAACATGTGTTTTCTATCAACTATTATTATTTTTACCTTAACTAAAAGCTTATTGGTTGTGAAATATATTTATGGACTGTTGGTTTTATTTTTTGGCTTGAATAGTTCTGCTCAGGAGACACATATTATTACGGGTTATGATCATTATTTTAGTCCAGATACTGCATTTGTAAATGTTGGAGATACTCTCCGATTAGTTAGTTTGGGGTATCACAGCATTACTGAACAAGATTCTATGGATTGGGTAAACAATACATCTGCAGATAATGGTGGATTTTGGATAGGTTTAGGTGGTTCTGGTGATTGGTTTACCATGAATCAATCAGGTAAATATTATTTTAATTGTAATCCTCATGCAACTATGGGCATGAAGGGAGTTCTTTATGTAGGTTCTGCTCTGGGTCAAAAAGAAGTGTCTTATATAGATGAATTCAAAGCATATCTGGATAAAACCAATAGACTTAATTTAGATTATACAAACGTTAAATCGATAAATGTTTATTCGATAACTGGAAAATTAGTTTACACTACCCCGGCAGATTGCCGTTCAAGCAGAAAGGTTGTTGATTTTAAGTTTGATACGGGAATTTATTTGGTTTCATTTCTAAACGAAAATAATATTAGAGTTACCAAGAAAATTATAATACAATAACTTAAGGTAAATGAAATTAGTTCGATCCACTTTATATCACGTGCCAATAATAATGAGTTTTATTCATGATGCTCAGATCTATTTGGCAAGTTTGAAAATAGACCAATGGCAAGATGGTTATCCAAATAAAGAAAAAATTGAATTGGATATAAGTAATAACGATAGCTATGTGGTTATGGATGATAATGAAACAATTATCGGAACAACTGTTTTTACTACAAAAAAAGAACGTTCATATAAGGCAATACAAGGTAAGTGGATAACCAATGATAACGAAGAATACGGAGTTATTCACAGGCTTGCGGTAGGAGATAAATATCGTAATTTAGGTATGGCGCGATTTGTATTTAAAGAATGTCATAAAAGGTTGAAAGAAAATAACATAGGAAGTCTTCGGATTGATACACATGAAGGAAACAAGGGCATGCAATACCTATTAAAGGATCTAGGATATATCTATTGTGGTATAATTATTTTGGAGAGTGGAGATGAAAGATTAGCGTTTGAAAAAGTACTTTAGAATATAACTGAGTAAGGATTATAAATGAGATTGATGTTTTTTACATATTTGTTTTTTGTAATCCATTTGCTGGCAGCTCAGGATAGTAGAGATTTTTATGGCAGTAATACCTATTTTGAGGTTCAAACGCTAAATGACTCTGTCTTTAATCTTAATAATAAGCGTGATGTTCTTTTAGATTCTAAAGTAGATGTGTTGAGTATCTCAATAAATGACTCGGTCCTTCATTTTAAAAATCAATTGAATAAGTCGGAAAAAGAAGCGTTTACGCAAAGAACCTATTCCATAAGGCTGCAAACCAATGGTTATCATTTTGAATGTAGGGATAAGCCAGATTATTTATTTGCAATCGATAACTTAAAATTAACAAATATAACAGGTCCTAAAATCCACATAAAAGCTAGTTACAAGGTTTTTAGGATTAATAAGAAAAAGAAAAAAATGATTTCGGTTGAGGATGTAATTATTAAAATTAATAAAGCTGATATAACCGGTATTTTATTTGGAATAAAATATACGTATAACCCAAAAGACAATTTAAAAAAGGCTAAAATTAAAGATGCTGTCAAATTTGTTGCTGTTGTCGGGGCTAGTTTTTTTGCTTTACGCACCATTGTTAAGTATAGGGCCGTTTTATTTCCTTCACTATTCTAACAACCGAATTCTATATTTCCAAATGTTAATATAAAATCTTGGAGAACAGCATTTCCATTATTGTCTTTTGCTGGAGTCCAATTTCTAAAGTTATTAGTTAGGTCAAGTATTAATTCATCAACTTCAATAAAACCAGAAGATTGTTTTACGATGACGTTGTTTATTTCTCCTAGTTCATTTACATTGAAATATATTATTAATTGATCCATCTTATTTTGATGGGTCGCAGGGATTTTACTTAAACTATTTTCTTCTAAATATTCAATTAATAAATTATAACCAAATACTGGCATTGCCGAAAATTCAGGAACAACCACTAAAGAAATATCTTTCATATTTCTATACTCCGTTTCGTTTGTTACGGGATTTTTATACTTATACGCAACTCTAATGCTAACATTATCGTTAATATCAAGAGAATTAATTAATTCTCTTTGTTCATGTGATAAAGTGTCATTTGCACTATGTAGTATATATTCATCATCATTCTTATTGAAAATCATTTCTACAGAAACATAGTCAGACACCCAGCCTATAGGGTATCCTGGCACGAAGTCTTTAATTAATTTAGATTCTGATAATCTACTTTTTGTAGTTGTTCCGTTATACCTTCCTTTGATATTAAAAAATAAACTTTTTTCAACTTTATCTAATCAGAGTTGATGGAATTCAAGTCAATCAGTTGTTTTAAACTGTTTGTTGAGTCAGATCCGACGTTTATTTTTGTTTCTACAATTGACTTTTCATTGCTAAAACTAAATGCTGCAATAGCAATCACTATAATTAGTGAAATTGAAGTTATTGTAATTTTATTCATATCTCAAGTGTATTTTTGTAAAATACTATTAAATGAGCAATAATGAGACAGGGAAATGTAAAAATAATGTAAATCGCCTGTTTTCAAGAATTAAATTTAAGTTGTTACTTTTACAAAAAAATAAGCAATGACTAAAATACTTTTCTTCCAAATCATTCTGATAGCAACAATAATTACCTCTTGCGTTGCGGAGCAGCAGCAGAATGCTGAACCAACAGCAATTAGTGCTATAGAGACATCAAGCATTAAAGAAATTGTTAATCCGCGTAAAATGTTGAATGAAGCTTATCAGCAGTTTAAGGAAGGTAATGATGACGCGTCCATTATGCTTGCAAATAAAGTTTTGGATATTGGTAGAGAAACAAATAACGACACTTTGATTGGTGGGGCATTGTCTAGCTTATGTCGGAACGCCCAAAGAACTCTAGATACAGTAAGATTAGCTGAGTTAAGTAAAGAATTAGAACAATTGTCAATTTCCTCTGGAGATCAGAAATGGTTGATGAAGAGAGCACATATGAACGCAGAAATGTGGCGATTAATTGGAAACATGGAAAGGGCAGAGGCTTTCTACAATGAAAGTATGCGGATTAGTTCTTCAATCGGTGCAAAAGGGATGTTTACAATAGATCATTTTAACAAATCGTTCGTTTCTACGGCAACTGGAGATTATGCCGAAGCCAATCGTTTGATTGCAAAATATTACGCATTAAGAAAAGAGGCTGATTCTACATCTGAAGATGCTTATGGATTGATAGCATTAGCTTATTTATTGGAACAAAAAGGCAATTACAAAGGAGCTCACGAAGTTGCGGTTGTTACAAGACGGTTGTTTGAAGAACAAAACCTTTTTCCAGAACCGCCAGATGAAAAGCCGTTGTTGATGGTTGAAGCTAAAGTTGTAAAGATACTTACTGCTGAAGTATTAGAAAAAATAAGCGCTGCCTCAATGGCTCAATCTGTTAATGGTTTATTGGAAAAATATTTGACTAAATAATTTTGTTCTACAAATTGCTCAAATTCTTATCCTTCGGGTATTTGACTTGGAACTTAAATAATACCTCAGCTGTTTCTCCTGGTTGAACAGTAAGTTTCCATAATAGTTTACCAGTTGTTTCGTCATATTCCGCAGAACTGTTATCTAACATCTCAACTTCAATTTCTTTTATTTTGGACAACGGGATTTGATCAACTACCTCAATTTCAATCGCTTTTAGCTTGTTATTTCTTACTTTTATTTCATATCCTCGTGTAGATTTTTTCTTCCCTGCAAACCCTGCGTTTTTACAAAAATCTTTAATTTTTTCTCGGGTAATAACAATGCCTTTGTCACGTCCCATAGACACAGCCAACGTATCATCTGTAGTGTTTGTGTTTAAATAGGATTCTCCGATGTATGTTCCTTCGAAATAAACATTTGCATAGCCAGGAAGTAAATAGTAATCTCCCCATTCAATAATGTTAGCTAATAAAAATGCATCTTTATCAGTTTTAGGAGCCGAAAAATATTGATAACCTACTGGAAGATCATAATTCTGAATTTCGATTAATTCAGACTCGCCATTGCTTTTTATGGTGTAAGGAAGAGCTATTTTAAATGTGGTGTTAACATTACTTTGAGTCACAGAAGTGAAATCAGCAGAAGATAAACCTTCTGAATAGAACATATTATCTTGGTCTTCAAGACTAGATCCTTGATTATTATAATCATCTGATACTTCCGCCAAAGCTTGTGAATATTGCTTTCTTCCCTTAGCACGGTTGTTTTTCGCTTTGTACTCATTATAGTAGGCTAAGTACCAGGGGGTTACTGCCGGCTGTGTATTGTTAATTGAGGGATTTCCAGTAGATAGTGTTATGTTTACTTTTTTCCAGTCAAATCCTGTGTTTTGAGCTATTTCAGCTTTATATGTCAATGAAATTGGTTCATTAATATCTTTTGTTCTTATGTCATACTTGGGCGACCATGAAGCGTTATTCGTTATATAACTCAATTCAAATTTGGTTGTAGACTTTACTTTTGCAGCCACCTTAACAATTACATCGCTAGTGTACCTACCTTGCGGAGAATTGGCATTTTTCAATTCTTTGTTTAAACGTGAAACTATTTTATTTAATTTTTTTTTACTTGTTTTAATATCTAAAAGTTTTGTTTCAATTTCCTGCAGTCTTTCTCTGTAGAAGTCTGCCATTTCCATCAGGTCTTCTATGTCAACGCCATTCTGTTCTCCTGCGATAGACTTATTTGCTAGCAGCATATTTTTTTCTTCTTCATATACTATTTCATGGCTACTTCTTATGTTCAGCTTAAAATATATTTTTTCTAGACTATCTTTCAAAATAGCAATTCTTTGATCATTCTCGTGGCTTTTTAGGTGATTGACTTTATGTCCAACAGAAAGAATGGTAATCGCATCGTTCTTGGCTTTTATCTGCAGGCTACTTTTATTGATGTTTTGCGTAAGATTTTCAAAAACTATTGTTCTGGATCCTGCAGGCACTGGAATTATAGCCTCCCGAGTCACTTGCGCTCCGCTTAAAAAAACAGTAACACTGGTAATTTTAGAATCTGTCTGGATTTGATTTTGTTGCCCGAAAATTGTTAAACATAAAAATAATGGGATAATAAAGCTGAATTTGTGTGCCATTTCAAAAAAAATTAATTGTATGTGTAAAAGTAAATGAATCCTAACCATATGAGGAACTACAATTTATTAGTTTTGCACAAACAATAGAAGTTATTCAATAGTTAGATGGAAAGACCTTTAATATTAGTTACAAATGATGATGGCTTTACTGCAAAGGGTATTAAGTCATTAATAAATGCTGTTTCGGAATTTGGAGACTTACTAATTGTGGCTCCAGATAAGCCGCAGTCCGGAATGGGGCATGCAATTACTGTAAATGAGCCTCTAAGGGTTTCATTGTCTGATTATTTTAAAGGACATAAGATGTACATCTGTTCGGGTACTCCCGTAGATTGCATCAAAATGGGTATTTACAAATTAAAAGGTAAATTGCCTGATTTAATTGTCTCTGGCATTAATCATGGTTCTAATGCTTCTACAAATGTATTATACTCAGGAACGATGTCAGCAGCTGTGGAAGGTGCGTTAGAAGGTGTTCCAAGTATCGGTTTTTCGTTATTGGATTATGATGTCGATGCAGATTTTGAGCCGTCAAAGCACTTTGTAAAAAAAATTGTAAAAGAAGCATTGGAAAATAAAATGGAAAAGGGAATATGTTTAAACGTAAACATTCCTAAACTACCTTTATCAAAAATAAAAGGGGTCAAAATATGTCGACAAGCCCGAGCCTTTTGGGATGATACTTTTGAGGAACGAACAGATCCTCTAGGAAAAAAATATTACTGGCTGACGGGAGAGTTTCATGACCACGATAAAGCTGAAGACACAGATATGTCTGCATTAGAGAACAAATATGTTTCTATTGTTCCTACGCAGTTCGATATGACTGCTCACGATGCAATCAATTACTTAAATGAATGGAAATTATGATGTTAACTGGATGGAAAAAGAAATATGACCTTGCTTGGATTGGCATAACTTTAGGTGTTGTTTTACCTCCGTTGGGGTTTTTACTATCTAAGTATGTAAAAAGTCCAAGCAGTAGTTATAAGAATT
>CALSNM010000012.1 GCA_943787725.1 uncultured Flavobacteriales bacterium
GTGGCTTTTATATCTTCGTGCCTCTGCAACGTTGCCTTTTTTTTCTAGAGGTGTTTGTAATGTGAATGGTCGTCAATTAATGATGGCGGATGGGAGCGATGCTATTCCAGTAAAACGAGGAATAAAAAAAGGAGCAAAAAAAACTCGTAGTGATAAGAACCCTTCCGAAAGACCATAAAGAAGATTGGAGTTATTTTGGAATTTTTGGCGGGTTTTGGCATCGAAACAATCCAAAATTAAGCAAACGTTTTTCTGATGATCATCTATACTACAATAAAGTGGTTGATTTTCTGGATAAGAAGCACGATGGAATTGACATTTACCAGCTAGCTCCTGAAAAATATTTAAAAACGAGTAGCTACTCCAGTACATTAGAAAAAATTGAAGATGACTACAGATTAGGTTTGGAAACAGGAATGCATTTTGTTTCAGAAAATAGAGATTTACTTTAGTGATAAGATATCAAAATTAGAGCCAAAATCAATATATAATTTGAATAAAAAAAAACCAATACCCATTACATTAAAATACTTCAGAGATAATAGTAAAATTAAAATTCCAAGGTCACACGGTACCCTGAATGTGACCTTAAGTTGATAACAGATTCATCATCAAAAATAAGGTACTGCCCTTTTATTCCAACCAATTTTTTCTCAATTATAGGGAGCTTGTCCTAGTTTTAAACTCTTAACCTTAGTTGGATATTGAAGAACTGGGAAACTAATATGTGTAATTTCGCCGTCATATTCTATGAAATCCTCATACTCTTCTGGTATTACCTCAATCAACTCCTCTTTTTTATTCAATAAGGAAGCCGAACTAATATCGTTCGTTAACATTTTACGCCAATTGGTTTTATCAGCTATGTAATCCTTTAAAGCTACCTCTATTCATCCTGCGGCTCCTCTGTATGGCGTCTCAGCAATTATTACTGCTTCTACTGCTCCTTGATCAATCCAACGAGTTGGAATTTGGGTTGCTCTTGTTACACCTACCTTTAACCCAGATGTTTTGGACAAATAAACGTAATGCGGCGTTAAGATGATGCTTCCGCTCCCACTCTTCATCCCTAAGAGCAATTCCCTCATGTATCCTACTTAATTCGGGTCGAATAATACTTGGAGTCGCCATTGGAGAAGACATAAACGCATCATAGCTCATTCCTTCCCCATAGGGTTTTCTGATCTTTTTACCCGTAACTACACAATTAATTACATGCTCAAACGAATAGAAATATCTTGCCCGATGAGCTGGTTCATTGGAACAAGTTCTCCTTGCTCAAGAACGTTATACAAAGGTAATTCGTATTGAACTTGCTCTTTCTAATTTAGAGCGCATTTTGCGGATGTTACCTGTGTATATCATGCTTTAAATTTAAACAAAAAAAAGGCTATCAACATACATCAATAGCCTTTTTGTTAATTGAATTAAACTCCTATTGGCCTAAAGCTTTTAACTTGTCATTTACCTCTGTAAACTTTGCTGTATCGTCTATTTGAATATAGATATTTTTTAAAATTTTCAATGTAGTTATATCTTCAGGAGCTAATTCATGTGCTTTTGCTAGTTGCGGAACAGCAGCTTTGAACATTTCATCAGCTTTTGCTTTCTCCGCTTCGTATAATGAGCATCTTCAATCTTGTTTGCAATATTATTTAATTCCGCGGCTTCATTATAATATAATGCTCCTAAGTTAAAATAAGCATCCATATAACTAGCGTCTAACGCAATTGCTTTTTTATAAGCATCCGCAGATTTTGATACGAATTGTGCTGCATCTTCATGGCTTCCCTTCTTTGTGAGCTGCTGTCGACATTTCATCAAATGTAGCACCAATATTAAAGTGTAAAATTGGATTTTCAGGATCCGCTTTTACTGCTTCTTGCAAGCTATTTTGAGCTTTAACCGCATCACCTGTTTTGTAGTAATAGTTAAACTCTTCCAAAATCAAGTTTAAATCTCCTGCGTACAATGCTCTTCCTTCTTGAATGATTTTAAACGTTTCTTCACTTGGATTTCCTCCATTCTTACGAGTAGCAACTTTTACCATTAATTGGTGCGTTCTAGAGTCACCTCCGTATTTCAATGCTGCTGCCATTCCATAGTATTTTAATGCATTGTCGTATGCATCTAAATTATCAGCGGACAATCCAGCATAATACATTGCAACTGTATCTTGTTTTCCTAAGACATCATAAGCTTCCACAGAGGATGTAAATGCTAAATAAGCATTTTCGAAATCCTTATCCTGAAATAATTGTACTCCGCCATTGATCGCCATAGCCCTCATTTGCCCCATCATTCCTGTAATTTCTTCTTCATAGTAATAGTCACTCGCAGCTAAACTCGCTTTAAATGATTCCGAGCCCTAACTTAGCATATGCCTCTTCATTTGCTTCAACATCCTTTTTAATAGCTTCATCTCCTTCTGCAAACATTGGATAAGACATATACACAAGACCTGTGTAATAGTGCATCTTACCAAGATCTTTTGCTTTTGTCAACGACTCCAGATTCCTTTTGTTTTGACTTGGCAAAGATCTATCTGCTCTTTTGCTTTAACGACTTTCTTCTTCATATCATCAACACCTTCTGCTTTCTGAGCAATAGACATCGCCAATCGTAAAGGGTCTATCCCTTTCATTTCAATAGCAGCGTTGATTAATTCAGTTTTTCTGAGCTCTTCCCACCTACTGCAGATAAATAGCATGGATAATACAATAATTGACTTTTTCATTTTTCTTTGTTTTTTACAATGATGCAATATTACTAATAATTTCATAATGCATTTACCAAAATCTTTGCCATTGTTACAATTTTCAAAAAAAATCCCTCAAACCAATTAAAGAATGAGGGATTAATATTTAAAGAGTTTGATAATTTATTCTTCTGTAGTTTCCTCTCCAGAACAGAATCTTCACTTGAACGTATTCTCATCAGTTGAAGGACTTTCTCCCCTTCTGTTTCGTTCAAGTTTTCTACATCTTCTTCCGACAGTTGTACGGAATCATCTTCGCTATCATCTTTTTCAACTTTAGCTACGGCTGCTATAGTGTCTTTCCCTCTGAGGTCAATTAACTTAACTCCTTGAGTTGCTCTACCCATTGTACGTCAAAGAATCAACATGCATACGAATCATCAACTCCAGATTTATTAATAATCATTAAGTCATCTTCGTCTGTTACAACTTTAATCGCAACTAAGTCTCCTGTTTTATCGTAACGTTTAATGTTTTAACACCTTTACCACCGCGGTTCGTTACTCTATAGATAGCCTCTCCTGTTTCGGGATCATTTAATAAGGTTCGTTTACCATATCCTTTTTCAGAAACAACTAAAATTGTTTTTGTGAAATCTTCAACAGTATACCATTCCTACAACTTCATCAGAATCATTAGAAAGCGTTATTCCTCTAACTCCAGAAGCTGTTCTTCCCATAGGCCGAACTTTCTCCTCGTTAAAACGAATTGCCCTACCCGATTTTAAAGCCATTAACACTTCATGATTACCTCCTGTTAATTTCACTTCAAGTAATTCATCTCCCTCTCGAATACCAATTGCATTAATTCCATTTGTCCGAGGTCTAGAATAAGCTTCTAATTTAGTTTTCTTAATGACACCTTTCTTGGTACACATTATAATGTAATGTCTATCAACTAAATCTCCAATGTTTTCGGCTAATTCATTGTCAACATCTTCTTGGGTAGCAGGTCGTTTAATGTAATCTTCAGATTTAACATCTCCAACATTGATATAAGCTTTCACTTATCGTCTTGTTCAATATTAATTAAGTTTTGAATAGCTCTTCCTTTTGTTGCTTTTGCTCCTTCTGGAACTTCAAATACTCTCATCCAGAAACACTTTCCTTTTTCGGTAAATACTAATAACTAATTATGATTGGTCGCTACAAACAAGTGCTTCTAAGAAATCTTTATCTCTTGTTGTAGAACCTTTTGATCCTACTCCTCCTCTATTCTGAACTTTATATTCAGTCAAGTTGGTACGTCTTAATGTACCCTGCATGGCTAATTGTAATTACAACTTCGTTATCTGGAATTAAATCCTCAATACGCATTTCATTTGCAGAGTATTCAATTACTAGATCTTCTTTCGTCACCGTACTTCTCTTTAATAACTATCATCTCATCTTTGATGATCTGCATTCTTCTTGACTTCATTGTCTAAGAATATCTTTTAAGTTCGTTATTAATTTCATTATATCATCGTACTCACCTCTTAACTTATCTTGTTCAAGACCTGTTAATTGTCTCAATCGCATTTCAACGATTGCCTTCGATTGAATTTCAGATAATTTAAAACGATGATTAAGTTTTTCTCTTGCTTCATCAGCATTTTTAGAAGCTCTAATTAATCTTAATTACTTCATCAATATTATCTGATGCAATAATTAATCCTTCTAAAATATGAGCTCTCTCTTCAGCTTTTCTTAATTCGTACTTAGTTCTTCTTACAATTACTTCATGTCTGTGTTCAACAAAGTGATGAATCATATCTTTTAAATTCAATCACTTCGGACGCCCTTAACTAAAGCAATGTTATTAATAGAAAAAGAGGTTTGTAAAGCAGTGTATTTGAATAATTTATTCAATACAACATTTGGAATAGCATCTCTTTTAATTCATAAACGATTCGCATCCCTTTCCTATCCGATTCATCTCTTAATTCAGAAATGCCTGGAATTTTACCTTCATGAACAATCCTAGCTGTTTTTGGAATCATATCTGCTTTATTAACTTGATAAGGAATCTCTGTAACGATAATTGCTTCTCTACCTTCACGAATTTCTTCAATAGTAGCTTTTGCTCTCATTACAATCCTACCTTTACCTGTTTGGAATGCATCTCTTACACCTTCGTAACCATATATAGTTCCTCCAGTTGGAAAATCAGGAGCCTTGACATCTCCATCAAACCATCAATATCAATATCTCTATTATCAATGTAAGCTATAATACCATCAACAACCTCAGTCAAGTTATGCGGAGCCATGTTAGTTGCCATACCAACTGCAATTCCAGAAGCTCCGTTTACTAACAAAGCAGGTATCCTTGTTGGAAGAACTGTAGGTTCCATCAAGAATCATCAAAATTTGGAGTAAAGTCTACCGTTTCTTTATCTAAATCGTCAAATTCTCTTCTGCAGCTTTTTGAAGTTTAGCCTCTGTATAACGCATCGCTGCAGGACTATCACCATCGACTGAACCAAAGTTACCTTGTCCATCAACCAAAGGATAACGTCAAAGACCATTCTTGAGCCATTCTAACCATAGCATCGTAAACAGATGAATCACCGTGGGGATGATACTTTCCTAAAACCTCACCAACAATACGTGCAGATTTCTTTATGAGCTCCCACTCGCCCTTACTCCTAAATCTAACATTCCGTAAAGAACCCTTCTGATGAACAGGCTTTAAACCATCTCTAACATCTGGTAAAGCTCTCGAAACAATTACTGACATCGAATAATCGATGTAGGCCGTTTTCATTTCTTCCTCAATACTTACCGGAATAATTCTTTCTCCTTTTTCTTCTTCTGACATATATTTCTTTAATCTAAATATTCAAATTTTTTAACGCAAAAGCATCCTAACAATAAAAAACGTCTTTAAAACAGACTATTTGTTTATACGGTTCGAAAATAATCAATCCTTAATTCATAGAGGCATAAAAACAAGTCGCTACTTGCTAACAAAATTCTGTGAAAAATAAGCTAATTGTTGACAATTATTTCCATTGATTTTTTTATCTTTGAAATGTTCTTTTTTGATAATTCTTTATAAAATAAGACGAATGTTTGGTTTATTTTTGTAACTCTGCATTCACTGAATCGATATGAAATTTTAATTAAAGATAGATAGATATGGAAGCGAAATTTTCTCCAAGAGTAAAAGATGTAATTAGTTTCAGTAGAGAGGAAGCCTTGAGACTTGGGCATGATTATATTGGTGTTGAACATTTGCTTCTAGGAATTATTAGAGAAGGTGAAGGTGTTGCTGTTAAAATTATTGAAAATCTCTAAATTAACTTCAAAGAACTTAGGAAAGTTTTAGAAAGTAATTTAGAAATGGAACTAGCTAAACATAGATGCTGGAACAACATTCCTCTTAATTAAAGCAAGCTGAGAAAGTACTGAAAATCACCTATTTGGAAGCGAAATTATTTAAAAGTAATATGATCGGAACAGAACATTTGTTACTTATCTATCCTAAAAGAAGAAGACAACGTTGCTGCACAAACATTAAATAAATTTAAAATAGACTATACACTTGTAAAAGACGAATTGGAACTAATGATGGAACAAGGATATCAAAACCCAAAAGCAGAACTACCAGGAAGCCCTGCTGATGATGAACATGAAGAAGAATTCTTCTCAGGACGGCCCTAAGAAAGCCTTCTGACTCAAAATCTAAGACTCCTGTTTTGGATAATTTCGGAAGAGATTTAACAAAATTTGCGGAAGAAGGGAAACTTGATCCTATAGTTGGACGTCAAGCAGAAATAGAAAGAGTATCACAAATTTTAAGTAGAAGAAAGAAAAACAACCCTATACTTATTGGTGAACCGGGAGTTGGTAAATCTGCTATTGCTGAAGGTCTAGCTCTTAGAATTGTTCAAAGAAAAGTATCACGTGTTTTATTTAATAAAAGAATTGTCTCTCTTGATCTTAGCATCTTTAGTTGCTGGAACAAAATACAGAGGCCAGTTTGAAGAGAGAATGAAAGCTGTAATGAATGAACTTGAGAAATCTCCAGAAATCGTTCTTTTCATTGATGAAATTCACACTATTATTGGTGCAGGTGGAGCTTCTGGAAGCTTAGATGCTTCTAATATGTTTAAACCAGCTTTAGCAAGAGGGAGAACTACAATGTATTGGTGCTACTACTTTGGATGAATACAGACAATACATTGAAAAAGATGGAGCTCTAGAAAGAAGATTTCAAAAAGTACTTGGTTGAACCAACTAATATTGAAGAAACTATTACAATTTTAAATAACATTAAAGAAAATACGAAGATCACCATAATGTTGATTACACGATGAGGCGATAGAAGCTTGTGTTAAGTTAACCGCGCGTTATATTACAGACAGTCACCTTCCAGACAAAGCTATAGATGCTTTGGATGAAGTTGGTTCGAGAGTTCATATTACCAACCTCAATGTACCTAAGGAAATTATTGAGATTGAGAGTAAACTAGAGGATATAAAGAAGAGAAAAATCAAGTTGTTAGAAGTCAACAATACGAAGAAGCTGCTCGATTAAGAGATACTGAAAGAAAATTAAACAACGAATTAGACGCAGCTAAAAAAAATGGGAAGAGCACAGCAAGTCCCATAAGAGAAACTGTAACTGAAGAGCATGTTGCAGAAGTTGTAGCCATGATGACTGGAATTCCTGTTCAGAGAGTTGCTGAAAAAGAAAGTGGACGCTTATCAAAATGGGAGAAGCTATACAAGGTTCAGTTATTGGTCAAGACGAAGCAATTAAAAAAGTAGTTAAAGCTATTCAACGAAATAGAGCTGGATCTAAAAGACCCAAACAAACCGATTGGCACATTTATCTTTTTAGGTCCAACCGGTGTTGGAAAAACCCAACTTTGTAAAGTATTGGCTAAAAACATGTTTGATAGTGAAGAAGCACTCTCAGAATTGACATGAGTGAATACATGGAGAAGTTTGCTGTATCTAGATTGATTGGAGCACCTCCTGGCTATGTTGGATATGAAGAGGGTGGTCAGCTGACTGAAAAAGTAAGAAGAAAACCTTATCATTATATTGTTAGATGAAATTGAAAAAGCACATCCTGATGTATTTAATCTATTATTGCAAGCATTAGATGATGGTACAACTTAACTGATAGCTTGGGCAGGAAAATTGATTTCGTAACACTATTATAATATGACATCTAATATTGGCTCAAGACAATTCAAGATTTTGGAACAGGTGTTGGGTTTGGAACAAAAGCCAGGAAGAAAGGAAAGATGAAATCAAAAATTTGTTATTCAAACTGCATTAAAAAAGCTTTTGCTCCTGAATTTTTGAATCGAATTGATGATGTTGTTTTGTTCAACTCATTAACAAGAGAAGATATTCATTAAATAATTGACATAGAACTCAAAAGGCTATTTGCAAGGGTCGAAGAGCTTGGTTTCTCTATTGATTTATCTGAAAAAGCAAAGGACTATATTGCTGACAAAGGTTTTGATGCTAAGTATGGAGCAAGACCGCTGAAAAGAGCCATTCAAAAATACCTTGAAGATCCTTTGGCGGAAGAGATAATACAAGCAAACTTAAGCGAGGGAGATATTATTCATGTTGACTTAGACGTCAAAAACGAGTGAAATCCTAATCAAAACAGGTAAGAAAGAAGAAAGCTAACTAAGAAAACAAAGGAAGATGAATCTGCCTCTTCGGAGGAGAAATAAATACTACTTTATAATTAAAGAACGTCTTGTTCTTCCGATAATCTATCCGATTGAATCAGGGCGTTTTTTATTTTCTATATAACCGTAATACTTAATATTGAAAACCAATTAACAGCACATCATCCATTTGAGGTGCATCACCTTTCCAGCTCTCAAAGAAGGATTCAATCTCTTTTCCTTGTTGTGATATCTCCAATTGAGATACTTGATCTAAGAGCTTCGTTTAATCCCAGTACTTTCATTTTCCTTTTGTTAGGACCTCCAAATTGATCCGCATACCCATCACTAAACATATAGACCAAATCACCTTTCCTCAAATCATATTCTCGCGTATTAAATATCTTTGTTTTTCACAAGGGTCCCTCCTAAAGAAAAACGGTCTCCTTTTATAATATGCTGCATACCCTTTCGGTAAACATAGACTGGACGCATTGCACCAGCAGTATACATCTTATTGGTATCTTCATCAACCAAACATAGGGAGATATCCATGCCATCTTTGTTCGATTCAAAATCATCATTTTGTCGAAGGATTTCCTTCAAGCTATTATCCATATCCTTCAGTATCTCTCCAGGGATCTAGTATGTTTTTCAAAACGCATGCTTCATTCAATAGCATCATTCCAATCATACTCATAAACCCTCCGGGAACACCATGTCCTGTGCAATCGGCACAAACTATTAATTGAAGATTACCAAACTTTCTCGCCCAATAAAAATCACCGCTAACAATATCCTTTGGTTTGTAAACCACAAAGTTTTTCGGAAACATCTTATCAAACTCATCTTCTTCCGGCAAGATTGCTGTTTGAATTCGTTTAGCATAATTAATACTATCCGTTAAATCTTTATTTATTTCCTCAATCTCTTCTTTTTGATGAACCACCTCTTTTGTTCTTAAAGCCAATTGATGCTCCAATTCTTTTTGATAGCGTAAATGTCTGCGCTCTCTCATTTTCACAATAAACACTATAATTAAGACTATTACTGCACCTAACGTAACAATAAACCACCACTCTTTCCAGAATGGTTTTGCTACACTAATTTTAACTGTTAATAGTATCTCCAACTATTCCATCTGCATTATACGATTTAGCCTTAAAAGTATACTCTCCATCATAAACTTTGTGGTATTTAGCTACATTAATAACCGAATTCTCGGACCATTTGCTTTGGTGCCCCTCCAACACAAATTGATAGGTCACCATTTCTGGCTTTTTTCAGACTAACCCCTTTAAAGTCAATAAAGATATCATACTCGCCATATGGCAATATTATATCCTCATCTGAGATCATACTCTATTGTCATTTATCGTAATTTCAGAAAAGCTTGTTATTGGAGGGACCTTATTTTGCTTGTCTTCATTATGCATTGTAAAGTACTGCTCCATTTTCCGAACCAAACCACAGCTGATCATTAAACTTAGATATTGAATTCCGCAAAAACCTTTTGCTCATCCCATGTTTGGCTCCATAAAGCTCTATCCTAAAGCCTTGAGAAATCGACATCAAACACTACCCTACTAAGTCCTCCGTTATGCATAACCCACATTCTGCCTTTTAGCATCTTGTTCGATCCCATAGCAGTAATTCGATGCTAAACCATCAAGGACGGATATGTTGATGAATGTTTTCTCCAACCCTAAACACGCCATTATCCGAGGTACTTATCCAAATGGCACCATCGCTCGATTCAATTAATTTATTTGCAGTTACAATGTCATATTCCGGTGTTAACCTGATTTTTTCGAAAATACCATCATTAAACTTGTTTAAAAATGCACTTCTGGTACCGATAAACACATCCCCCGTTTTTGTTATTAAAACATCGCCCACAGAGTTGTGAGAAAGGCCAGAAGAAACATTATAACTTACAATACCTTCTGTTCCTACATTCATTTTATAAACACCATTTAAAGTACCAATCCAAAGCTGATTTCCAAGTGACTTTAGACTTGTTATTGTTAATGACAAATCATCTCCTGAAAGTAAAATTTCTTTAAACGAATTAGTCGCAGAATTATACCGATAGAGGCCACTATGTTCTGTGCCTATAAAAAAAGCTGAGTCTTCAGTGAAATGCATCGCTGATATTCCATCATTAGGCAAACCATTTTCTTCATTAAAACATTTCCGTTCTTTCAATGTATATTTATCCCGAACAGATATTACCGCATTATTGGCAACCCAAACTTCATATTCGTTTGCCAGGATACTATTTACCTTATAAAGTCCCTTAGGGTTGGCGAAATAAAAAGTAAATAAATTATCTCCTTTTGATGCAAGCCCCTCGCCAAAAGTACCTATCCACAAAGTAGCTTCACGATCAATAAACATTGTATTAACTGCATCTGTTCTTAATCCACTTTTTGAATGATAGCTTTCCACCACCAAAAAATCCTTTTTGTTCCATTTACATTTTAGCAATCCTGATCGCAGCGTACTAATCCAAATAGCATCTCCAAACACTTTAACTTCTCTGATTAATATGTCGTCTTCAAAATTTGAATATTCAATTTTAGAAGTTAAAAAAACATCATTCTCTTCTCTACAAATACAAACCTGAAGTAAAAGTCGATACAACAATCTTTCCTGTTTCGATTTCAACAATTCCAGCTACTTGATCTCTTGGAATACCACTAATAGCCCTGAACTTTACTGAGAATTTCCTCCTCCTCATAATACTTGTAGACGTCTACTCCCGAAGCTGTTCCTACGAAAAAATACCCATCCTTAGTAATCATGAATGAGTGCAAATATTGCCCTTCAAATTGGTTATTAAAAAACTCACATTTACCTTTTTCATCCACATTAAATAGCCCAAAATCTTTTGCCGCAAACCAAATCAATCCATTTTCATCTTGATCAATGTCATTTATTATACTATTGATACCTCCTCCCGGATGGACCAAATCAAAACTAACTCCATCATATATACTCACTCCTCCTGCTTGATGTCCGTACCAAATATTACCCGCTATCATCCTTAAAACTTGAAGAATACCGAGTTTTCAGCTAAGTGATCATCCGTGTAATACATTTCGAAAGTTTCCCCATCAAACACCCCTACACCTTCTCCAGTACCAACTAATCAAGCTCCCATTATCCGCTTGGTTTATTGTGTTAACAAAAGGATTATTCAAACCAACATTTTGATCAAATTCATCCAACTTATACTCTTGGGATTCGAGCAAGAATCCATAGTCTTGCGCTTGAGAAAACCACAACCGTTGTGAATAATAATATAAATAGTAATACTCCCCTTTGCATTCTTATGATTGATATTCGGCTTCGCTTTAAACACAATTACATCCTAGATTGTTCGAAATATACCAAATCGACGATCAATAAATCTAGTGTTTTGAAAATTATTTTGAATCTAATAAAGTACAGAAAACTGCTGTAAACGAATGACTAAAAAACATCGACTGCATATAAGCTCAAATGGAATGATCAATCATATTTGCATAATCTTTTCCAACTTCCTCCATTTCCACATCATCACTTTCGTAATACCAATCTACCTTGGCTCCTGTCTACTTTGGATAGTATTTTAAACATATCTAGCAAAACCACTGAGCTACTTGTATTGAAATACTCTAACTTCAGAACTAATGTTGTTTCTGGCAGCGGGTTCAGTGCATATTCATTTATCCAATAAATAAGAGTACGATAAAAACCAACCGTATTTTCTGGAATCGAAATTCCCGCTCCAAATGCAAAAACCCCGTCTGCGCATTAAAATCGACTCTAGGCGTTTTAGATGTTTGCTCTATAAATATACTATCCATTCCTTAAATTACAAATTCCATCCAATTAAAACGAGTAAGCTCAAAATTTAGTTTCGAATATAAGTTATATTTTTATAAATTCATGAATTGAACAATCTTTGTTCTTATTTTTGTGAAACACTAACTACTTAGACGCGCATGTCAAAAATTACAATTAAAAACATAAAAGAACTTGTTGGAATATCTCATTCTGGAGTTTTATTGAAAAAAGGATCAGAAATGAACCACCTTTCCACTATTCAAAATGCCTTTTTAACTATTGAAAATGGGTTGATTAAATCATTTGGAGAAATGACAGATTTATCTTTAACAGAAAATGAAAATTCTACTGTTATTGACGCTAAAAACAAACTAGTATTTCCAAGTTGGTGCGACTCACATACACATCTTGTATTTGCAGCTCCCAGGGATGAGGAATTTGTTGATCGAATCAATGGACTAACCTACGAAGAAATTGCTTTAAAAGGGGGAGGGATTTTAAATTCTGCTAAAAAGCTTCAGGAAACTTCAGAGGATGATTTATACGAATTTGCTATGGATAGAATGCGTGAAATCATAAAACTAGGAACAGGAGCCGTTGAAATAAAAAGTGGATATGGTTTAACAGTTGAAGCAGAACTAAAAATGCTCCGCGTTATTAAAAGATTGAAACAAAATTCACCCCTAACAATAAAGGCAAACTTCCTTGGAGCGCACGCAATACCTGAAAACTATAAAGAAAAAAGAGAAGATTATATAAGCCTGATAATCAACAAAATGATTCCTGTCATTAAAAGTGAAGAATTAGCTGAATACATAGATGTTTTTTGTGAAACCAATTACTACACACCTCAAGAGACTGACCGTATATTAAAGGCTGGGATAGCAATTGGACTAAAACCTAAAATTCACGTAAATCAATTTACTACAATTGGAGGCATTCAGACTGGCATTAACAATAACGCACTTTCTGTCGACCATCTAGAAGTTGTTAACAAAGAAGATATTGAAGCTTTAAAAAAATCCGAAACAATGCCAACTTTACTTCCTTCTTGTTCCTTTTTTTTAGGTATTCCTTATGCACCAGCAAAGGAATTAATAGAAAATAATTTACCTATAGCTTTGGCAAGTGATTACAACCCTGGATCTACTCCATCTGGAAACATGAATTTTGTCATCTCTTTAGCCTGTATTAAAATGAAATTAACACCAGAACAAGCAATTAATGCAGCAACAATAAATTCTGCTTACGCAATGGGAATCAGCGACAAATTAGGCAGTATCGAAGTTGGTAAAAAAGCAAATGTTTTCATCTCTAAAGAAATTAACTCTTATGCCTTTCTACCCTATAGCTTTGGCAGTAATCTGATTGAAACAGTAATTTTAAATGGAGAAATTCAATAAAATAAAGCTTGATTCAAGCAATGAAACTAGTCGTTTTAATTAAAGTGGCTTAAGAATAATACTGATTTAAAAATGCAGAAACATTACTATTAATTCTCTCCATGATGTTTCCACTATCGGATTTGTTAAACCCCTTTCCTGACACTTTCTCATACAACTCAATGTATCTTTCAGTCACCGAAGCAACAAAGTCAGGAGTCATTTCAGGAATTTGCTGACCTTCTTTTCCTTGGAAACCTCCAGCCATTAACCATTCTCGGACAAATTCCTTCGAAAGTTGTTTTTGTGGCTCATCATTATCTTGTCTTTCCTGATATCCTTCTGAGTAGAAATACCGAGAAGAATCGGGCGTATGAATTTCATCAATTAAATATATGTTTTCATCTTTCTTGCCAAATTCATATTTCGTATCAACCAATATCAACCCTTCTTTAGCCGCTATTTCAGTTCCTCTTTGGAAAATTGCCCTTGTATACTCTTCCAATTTGACATATTCAGATTCAGGCACAATTCCTTTAGCAATAATTTCCTCTCTAGAGATATCCTCGTCATGCCCCTCATCTTCTTTGGTAGAAGGCGTAATAATTGGCTCAGGAAACTTTTGATGCTCCTTCATTCCATCCGGCATTCGCACACCACACAGCATTCTCTCTCCTGTCTTGTAAGTTCTCCATGCATGACCAGTTAAATATCCCCTTATAACCATCTCAACTCTATATGGAATGCAGTTATGACCAATGGTAACATTAGGGTCTGGAGTAGAAATAACCCAGTTAGAAACAATATCTTCGGTTTCTTTTAAAAACTTTGCCGCCAATTGGTTTAACACTTGCCCTTTAAAAGGAATCCCTTCTGGTAAAACAACATCAAAAGCTGAAATCCTATCGCTTACTACCATTACCATCAAATCGTCATTGATGTTATAAACATCTCTAACTTTTCCATGATAAACGCTTTTTTGACCTTCGAAATTAAATTCTGTTTTCGTAATTGCTCCCATGCTTTTTTGTGTTGTTTCCAAATAAATAGTTTTCAAATATTTTACTCTTCTGTTTTAAATGCATTTATTATCCTTGTCACCAATTTATGTCTTATTACATCCTTGTCATCAAGGTATACAAAACCAATTCCTTTTACGGGAACTAGAACTTCAATCGCTTTCTTCAATCCAGATTTTTGATGACCGGGTAAATCAATTTGGCTTACATCTCCAGTAACTACAAATTTCGCTGTTTTACCCATTCTTGTGAGAAACATTTTCATTTGACCTTCTGTGGTATTTTGACCTTCATCCAAAATCACAAACGCCTTGTCCAATGTTCTGCCTCGCATAAAAGCAAGAGGAGCTATCTGAATAACCCCTTCTTCCAGATGTTCTGCTAATTTCTCAGCAGGAATCATGTCTTGTAACGCGTCATAAAGAGGCTGCATGTAAGGATCCAGTTTTTCTTTTAAGTCTCCTGGTAAAAAACCCAAGTTCTCTCCAGCCTCTACTGCTGGTCGAGTTAAAATTATTCTTCGAACTTCCTTGTTTTTAAGTGCTCTTACTGCCAATGCAATAGCCGTATAAGTCTTTCCAGTTCCGGCTGGACCTATCGCAAAAAGCATGTCATTCTCTTCAAGAACATCAACCATTTTTCGTTGGTTCAAAGTACGTGCTTTTACATGACGACCTCTATTTCCATAAACGATAATATCATCTCCTTTAGAGTTCTCAACAGCATTAGGCACTTTACCTCCTAGTACGTTCTTTATATTATTCTCAGTCAAATCATTGTATTTGTCAAAATGTTTAATCAAAAGGTTTATTGCTTCAGCAAACTCTTTAAGCAATGTCTTTTCCCCTAAAACTTTTATGTTAGCGCCCCTTGCAACTATTTTGAGTTTGGGGAAAAAAGATTTAATCAACTTAAGTTTGACTTCGTTTACCCCAAATAAATCAAGCGGATTAATACCAGATATTTCAATAATTTTCTCTTGCAATGTTTCTTTCTTCATTTAGCTTTCAAAAGTAATACAATCCAAAGTTATAATTTGATTATTTTTATTCAATGAAATCATTACTTTTGAACAGTTTGATTACAGTATAGCATGAAAATTATTACATTAACAACTGACATGGGACTCAAAGACTACTATGTAGCCTCTGTAAAAGGTGCTATATTAAGTGAATTGTCAGATGCTAACATTATTGATATAAGTCATCAGGTCGCTTCATTCGATATTGCTCAAGCCTCATTTGTAATAAAAAACTGTTTTAATGACTTTCCAAAAGGAACTATTCATATTATTAGTATTAGTCCGGGAAATAGTTCTGAGACAAAACATTTATTGGTAGAAAACTTTGGACATTACTTTATTGGTGCTGACAACGGGATATTTTCGTTGCTATTTGACAAACAACCTGATAATATTTTTGAACTTACAATACGAGAGGAAGAAAACACGCAATGTTTTCCCACAAAAAATGTATTCGCAAAAGCAGCTTGTCACATAGCTAGAGGAGGTACTCCTGAAATTATTGGAAAACGGACTGAAGAAATCAAAAAAAGGCAACTCTTTAGAGCTACAGTTGAAGATCACGTAATAAAAGGAACAGTTGCCTACATTGATTGTTATGGAAATATTATCACAAATATTTCAAAAGATATTTTTCAAGAAGTTGGTAAAGGACGAGAATTTAGAATTTACTTAACCCGTGCAGGTTATATGATATCGAAAATTCACCAACAATATAGTGATGTGCCGGAGGGTGAGAAAATTGCAATATTTAGCAGCTCAGGGAATTTAGAAATTGCAATCAACAAAGGAGTTGAAGGTTCAGGAGGTGGTGCAAACAAACTTTTTGGGTTAAAAATGAACGATACTATTACCATTGAATTCAAAGAAGCAGACGATAAAATCCAAAACAGAACTAACGAACATGATTACTCGAATAGTTAAACTTACAATTTCCCCTTCTAAAAAAGAAGAATTCAAGTCCATTTTTTTTGCTAATAAAAATTACATCAAAGACTTTGAAGGTTGCTTGCATGTTGAACTTCTTCAAGACAAAAAATACGATAATGTATTTTTTACATACAGTAAATGGGAAGGAGAAAAATTTATTGAAAAATACCGACAATCAAAACTTTTCGGAGGTGTTTGGAAAAAAACCAAAGCTTGCTTTTGCGCCCCACCTGAGGCATGGAGTACAGATGAATTATTTAGGGCATAAATTCAGTTTGTCCAATCCGTTCTGATAGCTCGGCAATCTCATGGAGTTTTTTTTCAAAATAACAATATCTGTTTTTTTAGCATCAACTCCTACCCGAGGCTTTCCACCGTGAATGACTTTCGCAATTTACGAGTAAGCTCCTTTCTCTAAATCGTATTCCATACGTTTTTCTTATCATTCAAACATATCACTCTTTTCAAATGAATATGCATTGAAGGTTCCGGTTGCTGTTGCAACAAGCTCATTTTTTTGATTATATATTTTACCTTCAGCAAGTAATATCCTTTTCCCTTTCCGAAGAACTATACCAACACCTTTCAATTCATCTCCAAGAAATACAGCTGATAAATAGTTAATTTTAAACTCGATAGTAGAAACAACTTTATTTTCAGCTTCCACCGCAGATAGAGCAGCAACCCCCAAAACACCGTCCATAAACCCGGCAATTGCGCCTCCATGCATAGCAGTGGGTGTAGCTAAATGCGACTCGGTTACGACCATGTTATACTCAATATGACCAGGTGCAACTACCTTGTGATCCATATCGAAGAAACGACCAAAATTGTTGTGCTTATTGTATATATCTAGAATACCCATTACTTCTCTATTAGATAACAAAGAAACAACAATATGGAAAACAATTACCTTTAAACAAAATAATCTCAATAAATCAATGAATTCAACATCAAAATCGAGAGAATTTCTGCTCAATATTTCTACATTTGCAGACTTAATTTTTTTAAAATGATAAAAGTTACGTTACCGGATAATAGTGTAAGAGAATATGAAAGTGGAACAACTTCATGGGATGTTGCAAAAAGTATTAGCGAAGGATTGGCTAGAAATGTGCTCGCGGCAAAAGTAAATGGAGAAGTTTGGGATTTAACTCGCCCACTTATTACGGACTCTTCAGTCAGTCTTTTATCTTTTAAAGACAAAGAAGGAAAAGCTACCATGTGGCATAGCTCTGCGCACCTTATGGCGGAGGCTATTGAGTTTCATTATCCCGGCGTAAAATTGGCCATTGGGCCAAATATAGAGAATGGTTTTTATTACGACATCGATTTCATGGATTATGAATTTGGCGATAGTGACTTAGAAAAAATAGAGAAAAAAATAATCGAACTTGCTCGCACTAAAAGTGAGTATATTCGAAAAGATATTTCTAAAGCTGATGCAATAAAATATTTCACAAAAAAAGATGACGAATACAAGCTTGAGCTAATTGATGGGTTGGAAGATGGCTCTATTACATTTTACACGCAAGGTGAATTTACTGATTTGTGCAGAGGACCGCACATTCCAAATACTGGATACATAAAAGCTGTGAAGTTACTCTCTATTGCAGGAGCATACTGGCGTGGGGATGAAAACAGAAAGCAATTGACACGAATATATGGCATTACGTTTCAAAAAAACAAAGAGCTAATTGCACATCTTGAAATGCTGGAAGAAGCAAAGAAGAGAGACCATAGAAAATTAGGAAAAGAACTAGAGCTATTTGCATTCTCGCAGCGAGTTGGCATGGGACTGCCTTTATGGCTGCCTAAAGGAGCAGCTTTAAGAGAACGTTTGATTAATTTCATGAAAGAAGCGCAAGTTAAATCAGGTTATTCTCCAGTAGTTACTCCACACATAGGACATAAAGATCTGTATGTCTGCTCAGGACATTATGAAAAGTATGGAGAAGATAGTTTCCAATCCATAAAAACACCGCACGAGAACGAAGAGTTTTTATTAAAACCAATGAACTGCCCGCATCATTGTGAGATTTATAAAACTTCTCCTAAATCTTATAAGGATTTACCATTGCGATTAGCAGAATTTGGAACAGTATATCGCTACGAGCAAAGTGGCGAACTTCATGGATTAACAAGGGTAAGAGGATTTACCCAAGATGATGCGCATATATTTTGTCGACCTGATCAGGTTGAAGAAGAATTTAAAAAAGTGATTGAGCTAGTAATGTATACATTTAATGCTCTTGATTTTGATGATTATACCGCACAAGTTTCATTAAGAGATCCTAATAACAATAATAAATATATCGGAAGTGATGAAAACTGGGAAAAGGCCGAAGCTTCAATAATAAAGGCTTCTGAAGAAATGGGACTAAACACTGTTGTAGAATATGGTGAAGCAGCATTCTACGGTCCAAAACTTGACTTTATGGTAAAAGATGCTTTAGGTAGAAGCTGGCAACTAGGGACCATACAAGTTGACTACAATTTACCTGAGCGTTTTGAATTGGAATACGTTGGTTCTGACAACCAAAAACATAGACCAGTAATGATACACAGGGCACCTTTCGGATCCTTAGAAAGATTCATTGCTGTTTTGATTGAACACACTGCAGGAAAATTCCCTTTATGGTTAAATCCTGAACAGGTTACGGTACTCCCAATTAGCGAGAAATACAATGATTATGCTAAGGAAGTTTTTAATTCGTTAAATAATTACGATATTCGCGGTCTTGTTGACGAAAGATACGAGAAAATCGGCAAAAAAATACGAGATGCAGAAATGCTAAAAATACCGTATATGTTGATTATTGGAGAGAACGAGATGAGCGAAAAGAAGGTTTCGGTCAGAAAACAAGGAACGGGTGATTTAGGTGTATTTTCATTAGAAGAGTTCGCTGAAATCGTTCAAAAAGAAATAAATCAAAAATTAATTCAGTTCGCTGAATAATTTTTAGAGTAAGTATAATTAAAACATTTAGTACTATTAAACCAAGAAGAAATAATAGAGGGAGACGAGTCTTCAAAGAGGACGCTCACAAAATAAACGACAAAATTCTTTCAAGAGAAGTTCGTGTTGTAGGAGAAGGAATTGAGTCTGCAGTTTATCCGATTGCAGAAGCACTTGAATTAGCAACTGCCCAAGACTTAGATTTAGTTGAGATATCACCTAAAGCCGTTCCTCCTGTTTGCAAAATAATAGATTATAAAAAGTTTCTTTACGAACAAAAAAGAAAAGAAAAGGAACTGAAAAAGAATCAGAGTAAAGTTGTCGTAAAGGAAATTCGTTATGGACCTAATACTGATGCGCATGATTTTGATTTTAAATTAAAACATGCCAGAGCCTTCCTTTCAGAAGGAGCTAAAGTAAAAGCATACGTTTTCTTCAAGGGAAGAACAATTGTGTTTAAAGACCGAGGCGAAATTTTATTATTGAAGTTGGCCCAAGAGATTGATGACTTAGGTGTAGTAGAACAAATGCCGCAGTTAATGGGTAAAAGGATGATTATGATGATCAATCCAAAGAAAAAATAGAATAAGTAAGTAATAACTATATAAAAAAGAAGCAAAATGCCAAAAATGAAAACTAAGTCTAGTGCCAAAAAACGTTTTAAATTGACGGGCTCTGGAAAAATCAAAAGAAAGCACGCTTTTAAAAGTCACATTTTGACGAAAAAATCTAAAAAACGTAAGAGAAATCTAACAAAATCAGGATTGGTTCATAAATCAGATGTAGCTCATATAAAGACGCAGCTTTGTGCTTAGAAACACTAAGTCGGTTTAATTAACTAAATGTTTAACCAAGTAATTAGTAAAAAAGAGAGCTGAGAAAGCCACTAATTATTAAAAAACTAAAAAAATGCCAAGATCAGTAAACAGCGTAGCCGCAAAGGCCCGAAGAAAAAAGATATTAAAGCAAGCCAAAGGATACTTTGGAAGAAGAAAAAACGTTCACACAGTTGCTAAAAATGCAGTTGATAGAGGACTTACTTTTGCTTACAGAGACAGAAAGCAAAACAAAAGAAATTTCCGTTCATTATGGATTACAAGAATTAATGCAGGTGCTAGAGAGTACGGAATGAGTTATTCTGAATTCATTGGAAAAGTGAATAAAAATGGAATTTCATTAAATAGAAAAGTATTAGCTGATTTAGCAATGAATCATCCAGATGCTTTTAAAGCTATTGTAGATAAAGTAAAATAAATACTTTGTTATTACTTATTAAAAAAAGGAGAAACGTTTGTTTCTCCTTTTTTTTTGCTGGCTATCATATTTTAGTGTTAATTATAGACTATAAATTAAGAGAAAATTGAGCACTACAAATATAGTTGCAGCCTAAAAGCTTTTCTTTAGCCACTTTATGTAAGTAGGGTTGTGATTCATCCCTCCATGGAGCTGTCCAGGATAGCGTAATTAACTCATCCTTGCTGCTAAAGTGCTTCTTTTAATTGTCACCGATGCATCCGTAATAAATAATTTCATCCGCATCACCATGAAAAACAGAAATTGGGGATTTTACTTTCGTCAATAAACTCATACGTTTTTAACTTGTACTCTAAAAAATAACTAGGTATGAAAGGATATTGATTGTTCATCATATCAACCATACTGTAATATGGCGCTAGTAGGATCAGAGTGCTTTGCATTGGATTTAGCAGCAAGCATAGAAGCTGGACCGGTTCCAATGGAGTAACCCAATATTGCGATATGCTGCTCTTCATAATTCTTACAAAGACTATCATATGCTATTTCTACATCAGAATAAAATTGTTTTTGACTAATAATTTTGCCTTCACTCTTACCAAAACCTCTATAATCTAAGACGAAACAATCATAACCTAAGTCGGTATAAACATAAGCATCGTTTTCGCACCTTGTAATGTCTCCAGCATTACCATGCAAGTAAAACACAAGTCCTTTTGAATTATGCGATTTAAATAATACTCCACTTAATTTCGTTCCATCCTCTCCTACTATTGTCTTTTCTTCAAATTCAACTTTGAAATCAAATTGATAATCTGCACCTAATTTAGTAGGATGAAATAGAATATTTTCTTGCTGAAAATATAGGTATGCACAAGCAGCAATATATAAGACAATAATGATTGATAATAAACACTTTGCTATCTTTACAGCGAGCTTCATAATCTATTTAACCCTTCAATGGCCGGTTCATAATTGGTTTCAATTGACAAAATATAATTATAAACTCTTCTAGCATTTTGCTTGTCACCTATTACTTCATATCCAATACCCATATTATACCAAGCTTGAACATATCTAGGGTTTATATCAACTGCTTTCTGAAAATTTTCTAGTGCTTTCTCGACAATTGTATCTTTAGTATACCTCACCATATCATCTCGATAAATTCCAACATACGTGTTTCCAATATTGAAATATGCTTCCTCAAAACTAGAATCAATTTCCAACATCTTATAAAAATAGGTCCTAGCTTCCAACGGCTTATTAGAAAAATGTAGATATAAACCCTTGTTTCGAACAGCTTCCATACTCTCTGGGTAAATTTCCAATGCAGCATCATAATAAGTAATCGCTAAATCATTTTGTTGTTGCGCATAAATCAATCCCAATTGAATCATGGCAGCATAATAATTGGCATCCATTTCGATGGCAGTCTGATAAGATGACTCTGCCAATTTCATATTACCTAGTGATTCGTAAATCTTACCTTTAACATAATATGGACGTGGTAAATACTGGTTCTCTTTCAACACCCTATTTACATATATCATCGCCTTATCTGGCTCACTGTAGGCAGCCCTAAGTTCTGCCATCAATAATAAGGCATCTGTATTTACAGAGTCGTATTCTAAAGCGTAATTTAAATAAATTTCAGCTTGATCTAACAGAGATCTATCCCCCTTATACATAGCACCTGCGTATTGAATATCTGCCTTTGCATAATTCATAGCTGCTGATTCTGGTGCAAGTTTTAATGCTCTATTAATATCGTCTACTGCGTTCTTAAATTTATAACGATTTTTATAATACAATGCTCGTTTGTAATAACCATTTGGAGATTCTGGATTACTTAAAATCTCATCTTCTAATACAGTTAAAGGGTTCACTAGAATAGCTGTATCAATAGTAGAATTCTTGCTATCATTAATTTCTGTCTCAGAAGTATCTCCATCCGTTTTCGTTCCACAACTAGCAACAAATACTAAACAAAGCAACCAAAATATATTTTTCATTAATTTCAAATAAAATGAGCGCTATCAAATGAATGACAGCGCCCAAATATAGTCAATTGAAAGGGATTATTAAATACCAATCAATAACTTGGCTTAGCCTTTTACTAATTTGTTTCTTTACTTCCCAAAGCTGCAACTACTTTTGCTTCTAACTCATCAGAAAGCTCAGGATTATCCATTAATAAATCTTTAACCGCATCCTTACCTTGACCTAACTTGGTTTCTCCATAGCTATACCAAGATCCACTTTTCTTAATAATTTCAAATTCAACACCTAAATCGATTATTTCTCCCATTTTGGAGATTCCTTTTCCGTACATGATATCGAATTCTGCTAATCGGAATGGAGGCGCTACTTTGTTCTTTACTATTTTAACTCTCGTTCTATTTCCGATAACTTCATCTCCACTTTTAATTTGGGTAGAACGACGGATATCTAATCGTATAGATGAATAAAACTTCAAGGCGTTTCCACCCGTTGTTGTTTCAGGATTACCGAACATTACACCAATTTTTTCTCTTAATTGGTTTATGAATATACAACAGGTATTTGCCTTATTAATAGAGGAAGTTAACTTTCGCAATGCTTTAGACATCAATCTAGCTTGCAATCCCATTTGGCTATCTCCCATCTCTCCTTCAATCTCAGCTTTTGGAGTAAGCGCAGCAACTGAATCAATTACCACTAAATCAATTGCTCCGGAGCGAATTAAATTATCCGCAATTTCTAATGCTTGCTCTCCATTATCCGGTTGAGATATTAATAAATTCTCAACATCAACACCTAATGATCTAGCATAGAATTGATCGAACGCGTGCTCTGCATCAATAAATGCTGCAATTCCTCCGGCTTTTTGACACTCCGCAATTGCATGAATTGTCAAAGTTGTTTTACCTGATGATTCCGGACCATAAATTTCAACAACTCTTCCTTTTGGAAAACCGCCAACTCCTAATGCTCGGTTTATTGTAACAGAACCTGAAGATATAACCTCCATATCCTCTATTGCGTTATCTCCTAGATCGCATAACCGTACCTTTACCATACGATTTATCTAATCTGTCAAGCGTTGCTTGTAATGCTTTTAATTTTTCTGTGTTTGCTACTTTTTCTTTTGCTACTGCCATAATGAATAATTTTTCTACAATTATACGCCTAGGAGAACGTAACCTATTTACGCTGTGATTTTAATCCTCCAATTCTTCTAAAATTTGTTGTGTATGATTTTTTGTTTTTACCTTTTCAATTATTTTGATAATTATTCCTTCTGGATTTATTATGAAAGTCTTACGAAAAATTCCATCGTATTCTCTTCCCATAAACTTTTTTAATCCCCAGCATTTAAATTGATTAATCATTACCTTTTCAGTATCTGCAATTAAGGGAAAGGGTAAATCATATTTCGCTATAAATCCTTGATGTTTTTTTTCTGTATCAGCACTTACTCCTAGAATTGCAAATCCTTTATCCAACAATAAAGCATAGTTATCTCTCAAATTACATGCTTGTGCCGTACAACCCGGGGTATTATCTTTTGGATAGAAATAAACTACCAAATTTTTTCCTGCAAAATCGGCTAATTTTACCGTATTTCCATTTTGATCTACTCCACTAAAATTAGGAGCTTTTACTCCTTCCTTAATTTCACTCATAATTTTTCAGTTTAGATTACAAAAGACCGAATACTTCGCTAATATATCAATAATAGATATACAAAATTATCAACAAATCAATTTTTAATCAACATATGTTCAATTTTTGAACATTACTTAAAATAGATTTTGGTTTACATATATAATCATTAACATTGCAGTATATGGCGATAGAAAGAATTTCGGAATCAGAATCCAATCATAATAATTTGGATAAAATGAGCACAAGAAACCTTCTTGTCAATATTAACAAAGAAGATAAAACTGTTCCTGATGCTATAGAAAAAGTAATTCCGGCAATCGAAAAATTAGTTGATGAAATTGTAATTCGTATCAACAAAGGAGGGCGGTTATTTTATATTGGCGCTGGAACTAGTGGAAGACTTGGAATCGTAGATGCAAGTGAATGCCCCCCAACATTTGGTGTCCCGCATGGAATGGTAATAGGAATCATTGCAGGAGGAGACGATGCAATACGAAAGGCTGTTGAATTTGCAGAAGATAATGAAAATGGTGCATGGAATGATTTGCAAGAATATCAAATTGGAAAAGATGATACTGTTATTGGAATTGCAGCTTCGGGCACTACTCCATACGTAATAGGTGCATTTAATAAATGCAATGAATTAGGGATCTTAACCGGAAGCATTACTTGCAATCCAGGGAGCCCACTAGACCTATTAGCTAAACACTCCATAGTTCCGGTAGTTGGTCCAGAATTTGTCACTGGAAGTACACGGATGAAGTCGGGAACCGCTCAAAAATTGGTTCTTAATATGATTTCTACATCAGTAATGATAAAAATAGGACGCGTAGAAGGAAATAGAATGGTTGATATGCAACTAAGTAATGCGAAGTTAGTTGATAGAGGAACAAAAATGGTAATGAACCAACTAGGCAATTCCTATGAGGAAGCGAATAGACTTCTTAAAAAACATGGAAGTGTTCGTAAAGCAGTTGCTGCTGGCAAGAAATAAAAAAGCAATGAGCTTTATGATCTAGACGCTATTCTTTCTTTTCAAGATCATCAAATCCATCATCGTAAAATAACTCTTGATCTAATTTTCCCAAGATTTTAAACTCTGTCCTTCTATTTCTTTGTCGACCTTCAGGATTGTCTGATCCATCCTCATTTGTATTTTCCGCAATTGGAATTGTTTCACCATATCCTTTTGCCTGTAATCTTTCGATTTTAATACCTTTTTTGATTAAATATTGCACTACACTTTCCGCACGTTTTTGAGATAATCTAACGTTGTATGCATCATTTCCTTTACTATCTGTATGCGAAGCTATTAAAACAATAATGTCAGGATTATCTTCCAAAAGCACCAACAAAGTTGTGTCAATTGAATTCATAGCAATATCCGTTAAATCTGGACTATCAAAATCATAATAAATATTTTTTAAAACAACGCGCCCTGTTGGTATTTTCTCAACTATAATATCTTCACATATACTATCTGACTTTTGTAAATTGAGTGTCGATACTTTAACTTTACCATTTAAATAACCTCCAGTTATGGTTTGAATTAGATAGTTGAAACCTGGATACAACTTTACATTGAATTTACAATCAAGCACATCAGTCTCCTGAGATAAAAACTTACCATCTTCATCAACAATGTAAATTTTTAATTTAGTTTTAGTATCTACACAGTTTAAAGTCTCTTTATCAATAATATTTCCACAATAGTTTAATTCGATAACATCATTGTACATAAATTCATAAATATCATCACAACAAGTGGCATTATACAAAGATTGACCTCCTTTTCTGTTAGACACAAAGTACCCACCTTTACTATTTGGATATAGAATGAAATCTAAATCATCTTCTTTCGAATTAACAGGTACTCCCATATTTATTGATGGTTCAAATTTATTTCTCTCACCAACAGCTTTAAAAATATCCAATCCTCCAAAATTTGGCTTTCCATTTGTGCTGTAGTACAAAGTCTTTGTTTTTACATTATAGTAGGGGGTCATCTCCGCGCCTAATGAGTTTATTTCATTTCCTGCATTCGAAGGCTTTACAAACTTATCATTTTCAGCGTCATATTCAGTATACCATATATCTGTGCCTCCTTTTCCTCCTGGCCTATCAGACATAAAATAAATTACCTCCTGCTTTGTTTCCGAATCTCTTCCCACAGTTGGATGCGAAGATGTAAATCTCGGCAGATTAACCTCTTTTCCCATTAACTCGGGCTCAGCCCACTCTGTAGCATTTTTTTCTGAAAAATAAATTTTACAACTCACCTTATTGTTCCAATCTTCTGCACATCTTGAGAAATAAAACCGTGAACTGTCCAAGGAAAAAGTTCCATTAGCAACATCTTCATCAGCACTATTAAAAGGACCTTTCCATTCTCCTTTAAATTCCCAAACGTTATCTACTTTTTCCGCAACATAAAATTTGCGCACTGGCAACTCCATACTGTCAATACTATCGCGGTAATAATATTTTTCTTGATCCTCCCTTAAGGATCCAAAAACTATCTTTGTTTGAGTCAATGGAATTGGCGAAAAATCAATATGCGGATTATTAACATTTTCAGGAAGATGTTCCACAACCGCATTTTCGTTTGAATCCCGATAAGAAATTGCTAAATCACATCCAGCCAATTCCGATTTAAACAAATCACTTATTCCAGGTGCACTTGCCCGTTTGGCTACATTTTTGAATTTTAGTAAATTAGCCTTGGCATCTTCATAATTTCCTGTTTGCTTTTGCATGACAGCCAAGAAAAAAATTGCATCAGGGTATTTAGCACCTTTATCATCACCTCCTTTATCAACAATTTGCTCGAAACACTTAGCAGCTTCCAAATAATTTCGTGTGTACATATACAAGTTAGCCAACTTCAACAAGTAGCGATCTTTTTCAGGTTTAAGCGCAACTAATTCTTTATAATACTCAAGTGCAATATAAGGATTACCTGTTTTTTCAGCTGATTTAGCCAATCCCTTAATTTGCATTGCTTTCTTTTCAACTATCTGGAATGTTGTATCTTGGGCTATCCCGCAATTGGAAAGCATCAGAAAACAGATTATAATTGCTATTTTATTCAACTTAAATATCATTAATATCTTTCACAAGGAACTGTCAATCTCTTTGAATTAATATTTGGAGCAATATAAATAATGGACACTTCAAACGTCCCTTTCCTATCAACATTTTGACTCAACGTAGAAATATTTACATCATAACTAAAGCCTAAATCAAAATTCTTTAGGTAATTAACACCAATAACAGGATAAACTGCGTCTCTATTCGTTGCTATTCCATCTCTATAAAAGACTCCTCCAAATATTGCAGGAATGACTTTATTACCTGTTTTATAACGAAAATTAGACCCAATAATAAAATCATTCGCCTTTGCAGTAGACATAAGTAGTAACTTTGGTTGAATTGTCAATTTTGAAGAATGATAATACTCCAGTTCTCCGTGTATTACATTTCTAACTCTAAGTCTTTCTTTAGATTCTGAAAAATAATCATTTGCAAAATAAGAGTCTCGAGGCCTGTTCAGGTGATTTAAAGCTAATCCAATCTTAGGCTGCAGTTTTCCAATTTGCTTTGACCACTGCACACCAATATTAAAATCAAAATAATTTAGTGATGGGGACAATGCAGACTCCTGATTTGGAGTTGCTGTATTAAAAGAACCTGCAGGATAATCCCATTGGACTGGAAAAGTCTGCGCTGATAAATCAGAATTTCGAAAAACTAAACCTGTTTGAACTCCAGCTCTTAAATTATGACCACCTAACTCAAAAGCATATGCTCCTGTTAATAGAATTTTATTTGTAGAAAAATTAATCCCTCCAAATTCATCGTGTGCAATTAAAAGACCTAAATTGATCTCATCAGAACGCAAACGAAAGGCTTTATCAAAAGAAATAATAGATGTGGTTATTCCTTTATTGACTGGAGGGTTAATCTGTCTCCATTGATTTCTGTAATTCCCAGCAATTCTAAAATCACCGTCAAAGTCTCCCATTTTTGAAGGATTCAACAAATGATCTGATGCATAAAATTGCGACAAGTGAATGTCTTGCGCATTATATTCTGTAGTAAATATAAAAGACAGTAGCAATATGGTCAAAATTCTAAACTTCATTTACCAATTTCCTGTTCCAGTCAAATAAAAATTTGCCATGTACAGCAACTGTTCGTATGTATATTCACACATACAAGCTCCGGGAAAACCAGACATAGCATTGCCAACATGTGGATTATAGTAATCTCCATTACCATCAGTATCCAAACCTAAAAACCTACAAGTGACCGGATCACACGTACCCTCTGGATCAGCAGGCGTATCACATATCTGATCCCCATCAGTGCTACAATTTGAACCATCGACTAGCTCGCTTCCTTCAAATGAATCAAAAAGACCAAAATAATGTCCCATTTCATGAACCAACGCTTTCAAATTATCTTGATAACAACCATTTCCATCTTTTTTTATTACAATTCCACTTGAATCAGTATGTGTAATATACCCCTGATCTGAATAACTGCATTCACCAGCTGGATTGATAATATTAAACACATAAAAAATATTTATTCTTTCTTCCTCGTGATATTTAACTTGCATTTCTACCCAATGGCTGTCCACATCAAATTCATCGTACCTCCAATCTTTAATGTATTTAAACTCACAAACTTCGAAAGAAACACAAATAGGACTAAAGTATCTGTTTAACGTATCTATATTGGTTAAAATATCAGCTTCCGTAACTACTGCATTCCCTAAACTATCTTCCACAATATGCGCAACCACCGAGAATTTCTTATCCAAACAAGGAAGTCGATCTATTACCTGAGAAAGGCAGCTTATAGCATTAATAAAAGCAACAATGAAAAATAAAAGATGTTTAGTAAACTTCATAATTATCTTTAAATGTAACTCAAAAGTAGGTAAAATTCCGTAGTTTTGTTTAACAAGCTATAGGAATAAATTGTTTTTAATTTTAATTTAAAAAATTTAATGAAGCAAGTACGTATTTTTTTTTCAATCCTTTTCTTTGTGGGCATTGCAAATAGCTTTCTATCTCAATCAGCTAATATCATAGAAGGTTGTTCACCTTTAGAGGTTGAATTCACTGCATCAGGGGGCACAACATGGTTTTGGGACTTTTTGGATGGAGCTACATCAACGCTCGAAAATCCTATTCATACGTTTACAACTGGGACTTACATTGTCGAATATTCAGAATCTGTTTCAGGACCTATAGTTGGTACAGTTACAATAACTGTTTACGATAAAATTATACCGGAATATTCAGCTCTTACTGCTACCCAAGGATGTGTTCCTTTATCTGTAACATTTGATGATAACAATACATTTACACCAAGTGGAGTAAATATTGTGGGATACACATGGACTTCTACTGGACCAGCAATATCCGGAGCACCAGCCACATTCCTGTACAATAATCCTGGAGTATATGATCTTTCCATGAATGTAACAACGAATATGGCTTCTTGCGACACTACAGTCAATTTTTTAGATGTTGTTTCTGTAAGCACCGTTTCCGCCGATTTTAGCATTATCCCGACATCGGCTGGTTGTAATCCTCCTTTGACCGTTAACTTCAATGAATCTTCATCTACAAATAACGCCCCACCCCTTTCCTATTCTTGGGATTTCGGAAACGGCAACACATCCATACTGCAGAGCCCTGCAGGTCAAACATACTCGAATATAGGAGATTTCACAATAGTATTAACGGCTACAGATACAAACGGATGTGCAAATTCTTTTTCTTCCGATATCAGTGTAGGAAGTCCTACAGCTAGTTTTGTTATTCCGGATACCGTTTGTAGTAATACAGATTTTACCCCTATAAATAATTCTTCTGCTGGAAGCTACTTATGGAACTTTGGAAGTAACGCTAATGCTTCAACATCTCTAACCATAGCGGAACCAACCGTGCAATTCAATAGTAATGGATTTCAATCCATTACCTTAACTACATCATCAGGAAGTTGCTCACATGACACCACCATGCAGATTTTTGTGGAAGACGCTGCTGTTTCGTTTGTTTCCTCTCCTGGTTACTTCTGCTTTGAACCTGCAACAATTAACTTTAATGGAAGTTCGCCTAATGATGTATTAAGCTGGGAATGGACTTTCGGGGATGACAGCACAGCCACAGGTCAATCGGCATTACACGAATATACAATCGGAGATACCACTTATTCGGAGCATGGAGAGAATATATTGTCGACAACATTAACCATAACTACTTTAGCTGGATGTGTTGCTGAATTTACAGATCTTGACACAATCCATTTGCCATGGGCGCGTTTTATGCCAGATGTTGTAAATGGATGCGCTCCTTTAACAGTTACATTTTCTGACTCAAGCATGTCTAATACTCCTTCTGAGCAAATTGTGCAATGGGAGTATGATTATGGAGATGGAAACTCAGCTACTTTCTTAAATGACAATCCGAATAGCCATGTATTTAATACTCCTGGTGAATATGATGTTGTATTAATAATTACTAATAGTTCAGGCTGTACCGATACATCGGATACTATTAGAATAGAAGTTGGCGACCTTGTTGCTCTTGATTTTTCTGCTGATTTCACAAGCGTTTGTCCTGGAGAACCCGTAACTTTTACTAGTCTAACCCCTTCGCCATCAAACATAGATGCTTGGCACTATTATTCTGATGAAGACCGACAATTTCATTGCTACCAAGATTCAAATGCTGTTTGGTCCTACAACAACGCAACTGGTTTCCAGGATGTCACTTTAACCGGGGAGTACAATGGATGTTGGTCAACAATCACAAAACCCAACTATATTGAGGTTAAGGGACCTATTGCAGACTTCAATTTCCGACAAGACTGTGATACACCTATGGATGTTCTATTTTCTGATTCAAGTAGTGACGCAACATCTATTTCTTGGGACTTTGGAGACGGAAATAATTCTATAGCGAATACAACCCCACATACCTACGCTGCAACTGGAGATTACAGTGTCGTTTTAACAGCTTCTAGCGCAACTTCGGGCTGTCCAGATTCTAAAGACTCGGTTACTGTTCATATAAGAACTATTCTAGCGAACTTTACAACAGATACATTGCTTTGCGGAGGAATATCATATGATTATGATGCTACTGCATCTACAGATGTGAACGAATTTTGTAATAGAGGATATACATGGTTTTTTAGCGACACTACTTTACGCCCCTTAACGAGCAGCTCTCCCGCAGAATCCATTATTTTTAATAGTACAGATCTACAAACGATTGGATTAGTGGTAGAAGATATAAATGGTTGTGTTGACACACTTATTGAAGAAATTAAAGTTTTTAGCGGTATTTCAAATTTTTCTGTTAGCGATACGACTATATGTATTCCTTCTACATTAACTTTTGGAGATTCTACAATAGCAGACACCGTGATAACAAATTGGGATTGGGATTTTGGAGATGGAAATACATCAACGGTTCAGCATCCCACCAATATTTATTCGGTTTCCACGGGAAATACTATTCCAGTGACGCTAACCACAACCGACATTACCGGCTGCACCGCAACATCTCAACTCAACCTAATCGTTTATGAGCCAGCAAGTATTATAGGAGTAAGTCCAAGCCCTGCTAATGTATGTGTTGGTGAAAATATTGATTTCACCGCTACAGATTTTACAAGCCAAGGTTCCAGCCTAATTTTCAATTGGGATTTTGATGATGGAAATACTTCTTCCTCCCAAAACGATTCAAATGAATATCTGCTTTCCGGAATATATAATGTTGTTTTATCCTACACCGAAATAGCAACGGGTTGTGAAGATTCATCAATTGTTACAGTTAATGTGCAAGACTATCCAATTGCAGGATTCTACTCTAATATTGATACGTTAGCTGCGGTATGCCCGAATCAACAAGTAAATTTTATAGATACTTCCTTTACTTTTGGCCCGGCATTAGCATATCAATGGGATTTTGGAACGGGAGGACCAATCGACAATGCGCAAAGTCCCTCAACCTTTTTCTCTTCCGGGTCTTACGACATTGAATTGGTTGTTTCTACAAGCTATGGATGCACCGACACCTCTATTTACCCAATATATGTTATCGGACCACAAGCCAGTATCATTATAGACAATAACAATATCTGTAAAGGAGAAGCTATTACTTTTACAATAGATAATTTTGCGGAAGTTGATTTTTTATCATGGGATTTTGGAGACGGTGTTGTTGTTACCGATACTATACCTTTTAGTCCGATTACGCATACTTATAATTTCTTACCCCCATCCGGGCAAACGTTTGCTTCATTAACCGCTTATGGTATTAACACATCCTGTCCTGCAATAGCTACAGTTGATATTTTCATACATGAAGTAAGAGCGGATTTCATTAGGAATGATGGAATTGATACGGTTTTGTGTATAGGTGAAACTTTAACTTTAACAAATAATTCGACACTCTCAGATACCTATTCATGGACTTTAGGTGATAGCGGAACCTCAACCTCATCTACAAATTTCGACTATACGTACTCCGTTGCCGATACCTTTGATATTACTTTGTTTGTTGAAAACTCTGTCCTTGGCTGCAAAGACACAATAATAAAACAAGTAATTGTTGCGCTAGACCCTATACTAGAACTAGTTGGAGATACTATTTGTTCTTCTGAAACAGCAATTGTGCAAGCGGAAGCAGGAAACCAAAATCCGAATTATACATATTCATGGGAACCACTTTCCGACGTTGTTTCACCTAATAGCGAAACCACTGCAACTGTGGCCTTGACACAAGATCAATATTTCTATGTATCTGTTGAAGATATTACAACTAATTGTACCTCTGAAGATTCTGCTTTTGTCTTTATATATTCTAGTATTACCGGTAATGCATTTGATACGCTTATTGTAGTTGGAGAGACGCTTAACTTGCCTGTCGAATATCCAGATAATACTGTAATTTTCACATGGGAGCCAGAAGATGGTTTGAGCTGCACACAATGTAGCAACCCATTGGTTGATCCAGTGCTCCAGAATGTAACTTATTATTTAAGTGCTACAGATATTTATGGTTGCTCCAATGCTCTTTACATCTTTAATATTGAAATTATTCCGGAAACATTATTAGAAGTACCTACAACCTTTACTCCTAATGGAGATGGTATAAATGACATCATATACCTAGAAACTTGGGGAATAAAAGAATTGTACGAATTTGAAATTTACAATAGATGGGGTGAACTTATATTTGTTACCACCGACACTAGCGTTGGATGGGATGGATTCTATAACGGAGTTCTTCAAAACAATGATATTTATGTATTTAAAGCACGTGCATTAGATTGGTTTGATGAGGAGATAATTAAAGAAGGGCACATTCATTTAATGCGTTAATTCATTGCAGTTGTCCAGATATATTTATGACACTAAGAATATTTAAGCAAAAAAAAAGCCGAATCAAATGATTCGGCTTTTTTTATCAAAACAATTACTAGCTATTAATCGATAACAACTCTATTTCAAATACTAAAGTGGAGTTTGGCCCAATTGGACCTTGCCCTCCACTTCCATAACCAGATGAAGCCGGAATAAAAACTCTATATTTTGCTCCTGTCTTCATATGAAGTAACCCTTCAACCCATCCTTTGATCAATGGATCTGACATGTTATGTGTAAAAGGCTCTGATCTCTCAACAGAACTATCAAATACAGTTCCATCAATTAGAGTTCCATGATAATGCACCGTTACATTATTTTCCATAGTAGGAATATCTCCAGAACCAGGAATTAACTCCAATAATTGAACTCCCGATTCAAGCACCTGTACACCGTCATTCTTTGCGTTATTTGCCAAAAACGCTGCACCTTCTCTCAAGTTCAAATCCGCAGGACTTTCTACCCTGGGCGGATTTGCAATTTCATTACTTGTAGAGACAACTTCTTCCTTATCCTCTGTTACAGTTTCTGTTGATGTATTTTCAATGCAACCAGTCATCACCACTGACCCAATTGCAAGTATCCAAAGATTTTTCATATTTATTTATCAACTGAAATTAATTCAATTTCAAAAATCAAAGTAGCATATGGTCCTATTTGCGCTCCAGCACCTCTTTCCCCATAAGCCAAGTCATAAGGAATATATAATTTCCATTTATCTCCTTCCTTCATCAATTGCAAAGCTTCTGTCCATCCTTTGATTACCCCACTAACTGGAAAAGATGCCGGCTGACCTCTTTCAACAGAACTATCGAATACCGTTCCATCTAATAGCGTTCCTGTGTAATGTGTAGTTACCTTATCATTCAAACCTGGTGTTGCTCCTGACCCCGAAGATAACACCTCATATTGCAATCCACTAGGGAGCGTTGTTACTTCTTTTCGTTCACCATTTTTTGCTAAATAAGCTGTTCCTTCTTTGGTCGCTTCCTTTGCTTTTTCGGCTTGCATTTGTCCCATGTACTCATTCAATAAAGGACCTACCTCTTCCTTACTAATTGCCAATTCTGAATCATTCAAAATATCTTGCAACCCCTTTGCCATTGCTTCAACGTTTAAATCTCCTAAACCTTGTCCTTTTAAATTCTCAGCAATGTTTACACCTATACCGTAACTTACCGAATCTAGTTTTGTTTCTAATTTCATTTCTGTTTTATTTTTATTATTCTTTTGAGCTGACATACTCAAACTGCTTGTGAGTAAAATTGTTACTATTATTAATTTAATTTTCATATCATGAATTTATTGGTTTGCAAAAATAGAATATAATTGGAAAGAAAAAAACGTGCCAATACATTTGAATCGAAAAACAGACGATAACAAAACACAAATTTGAAAATTATACCATACCATTCCTACAACTCATTTTTTAAAGCATTGGATAATTTTGATTATCACAAGATAGCGCTTTATGACAAAGAGAAAATTACTGAACTTCTTCAAGATGCTGGAATCATTAGAAATAAACTAAAAGTTAGAGCCACTATTTCAAATGCTGTTGCATTTTTGCAAATTCAAAATGAATTTGGTTCTTTCAGTAAGTATGCATGGGGGTTTATAAATAACATTCCAATACAAAACAACAACAAATCAATGTCCGAAGTTAAAGCTACTTCCGTAACTTCTGATAAGCTCAGCAAAGATTTAAAGCAACGAGGATTTAAGTTTATAGGATCAACTGTAATTTATGCGTATATGCTAGCAACAGGAATGGTGAATGATCATACTATTTATTGCTTTAGACACCAAGAAGTCCAAATAAATTAATTGGTCTCAGTGTCCCAAATATACTCGGATATTACACCGCCATTTTTAAAATAACTGGTACCCCATTTTGCAGAAACTTTTTTGTATTCGTCACCCTTTACGCCTTTAATTATGATGCGCAATATTGTAATTTCAATCACATCTCCTCGACCGTTTCTTCTTTCGAACATTTTTTCAGTAATCCCTTCCGGGTATTGAGTCGCTAGCTTTTGTCTATTTGCATCTGCAAACATAGTAGGACTTTGATTTTTAACTCGATCCATGTCCTCAGCATTTTCGATACTTACATCTTTATTCCTATTGTAATAATCACTGCTTTCATTTTTTAATTCATCTTCATAAGCCTCAAGAGCATCAGCGTTTCTCTCCCGCACATCATCCGCATCAACGGAAAAATCAGCAATTCTTGTTTCCATTTCCTCATTTGCTAATTCATTATCATAAGTCCTATTTGCACTAAAACCTATCCTATCTCCCTGTTCTTTAAAATCTTCTTGCTGGTAATTCTCCATCGACGTAACATTTTCTTGTCGGTGATTATCAGATTCACTTGAAAAATCATTGATACGGGTCTCCATAGTCTCATTCGCTAATTCATTGTCATACGTTCGATCCGTTCCAAAACCAATTCGGTCTTCTAGTTCCGTAAAATCATCTTGCTGGTAATCCTCCATCGACTCAACATTTTCTTGGCGATTGTTATCAGATTCACTTGAAAAATCATTGATACGCGTCTCCATAGTCTCATTCGCTAATTCATTGTCATACGTTCGGTCCGTTCCAAAACCAATTCGTTCTTCTAGTTCCGTAAAATCATCTTGCTGGTAATCCTCCATCGACTCAACATTTTCTTGGCGATTATTATCAGATTCACTTGAAAAATCATTGATACGCGTCTCCATAGACTCATTCGCTAATTCATTGTCATACGTTCGGTCCGTCCCAAAACCAATTCGTTCTTCTAGTTCTGTAAAATCATCTTGCTGGTAATCCTCCATCGACTCAACATTTTCTTGGCGATTGTTATCAGATTCACTTGAAAAATCATTGATACGAGTCTCCATAGTCTCATTCGCTAATTCATTGTCATACGTTCGGTCCGTTCCAAAACCAATTCGTTCTTCTAGTTCCGTAAAATCATCTTGCTGGTAATCCTCCATCGACTCGACATTTTCTTGGCGATTGTTATCAGATTCACTTGAAAAATCATTGATACGAGTCTCCATAGTCTCATTTGCTAATTCATTGTCATACGTTCGGTCTGTTCCAAAACCAATTCGTTCTTCTAGTTCGGTAAAATCATCTTGCTGGTAATCCTCCATCGACTCAACATTTTCTTGGCGGTGATTATCAGATTCTGCTATCCCATCATTAATATCGGTAATCAATTCCTCTTGCTCTTCAAATGTATTGTAATTTTTATCTAGCGTAATTTCTTCACGAATAGATTTAATTGCAAATTCCTTTTCTTGATAATGTTCCATCGACTTAACATTGTCTTGACGAATACTATCTGAAAATAGGCTAAAATTATTGATTCGTGTCTCCATAGCTTCATGCGCTTCCCCATTGTTGTAAGTCAAATCTTTACCCAAGTTAATTTTATTGGTTAATCTCTCACCGCTTTGATCTTTATAGCCAACCATAGATTCTGCATTGCTTTCCCGATGAATATCTGCATCTTTAGAAAATTCTGATATTCTGGTTTCCATCTCCTCATTTGCGGCATTAATTTTATCTCCCAGCTCATGCTGATTATCTGTGTTTGTTTGTAACTTTAACGCCTCCTCTTCCTTTCTATTTCTGATAGTTTCCGCATTTATATCATTGTCATCGATTCTACCACTTGTCATAATAGCCTTTACATCGGATTCTGTGTACTTTCCAGTCACGTCTTCTCCATAAAGATCTTTAACAAACTCAACCGGTTGCAGTTTGTTTTGCTTTGATTTATCCGCAGTCAATTGATTCAATAATTCATTAATTTCATCAATCTTATTCTGAGGATATGGTGCGCTGGGTCTAATGTTTTTTGCATTTTCAAATGACTTTATAGCCTTTTCATATAATTTGCTTTCAAATTCCGAATTTCCAGATTTGATATAAGATGAATACAACTTATTCTGTTTATTCTTATCCGCAATTAAATCATTTATCTTTTTTATTTGTTTTGGCGGATAATCATCTCCTGGCTTCATTCCTCCAGCTCGTTGATAAAGCTCTTTCGATTTTACATAATCCTCCTCACCAAACAGTTTGTCTGCAACATCAATAATTTTTTGGTATTGTTTATTAACCTCCTCGGTTAAGGAATTTTTCATTTGATTATTTATCCATTGGATTTGCTCCTGTGGATAAGATTCTGAATATTTAATTTTATGGGCTTCTTTATACAACTGTTTGGCTGCATCCCAATTTTCAGCATCACGAGCAGCATCTGCCAACGCTATTTTATCCAGGTATTCTTTATCTAATGCGTTATTTTCCCCTAACTCCTTTAACTTTCTTGCTATAATATCAATTTGTTTTTTTGGATAGTCTTTAGTCAATAATTCCAATGCTTTCTCATAATTACTTTTCGAATTTTGCCAATCCTCAGAGGCAAATTCACTATCCGCTTTTCTTATTAGATTATTATATTCATCCTTCCTATTTTTTTCTTCGTTTATTTTATTATCAATTTCTGCTATTTGATCTTTCGGGTATTGTTTATCTAAGGCGTGTAATGCCTTGTTGTATATAATTCGAGCATCTGGCCAATTTTGGGATTCAAAATAATTATCGGCCTGAGCTATTAGCGCATTATATTGACTTTCCTTTGATGCGTTTGCAGCATTATCCGCTAGTATCTTTTCAATTTCAACGATTTTCTCCGTAGGATAAGCTTCCGCTGTTTCAAATTTTGTTGCGCGCTCAAATAGTTCTTTCGCTTTGACATAATTTTCTTCTGCAAACATTTTATCGGCAACATCAATTATTTTTTGATATTGTTTGTGCAAATCATCCGTCAATTGAGATTTCATTTTATCATTTATCCAATCTATTTGCTCTTGAGGGTAAGTTTCAGATGGCTTTTCTTTGTTTGCATCTTTATACAGCTGTTTTGCCGCATCCCAATTTTCTGCATCCCTCGCAGCATCGGCCTTGGAAACAATTTCATCGTATTTAGCAGCCAATTCGTTTTGCCTTGTTTCTTCGAGTATTTTTGCTTCTACCTCTGATAACTTGTCTTTTATTAACCTATTCCCAGGAAAGATTTTAGAGGCCTCAGTGAATGAAGTTTTAGCCTTATCCAGATCCCCATCCTTTAGTTGATTTTTACCACTTTCCAATAAATTATCAAACTCTTCTTTCATTTTTCTTTCCTCTGCATCTGCTGCTTCATTTGCTGCTTTAGCATCAGCCAAATCTTTCAATTTCAAATCTATTTCTGCTATTTTATCTTTTGGGAATTGCTCATTTGGAAAAATAGCTAATGCTTCTTGGAAAGTCCATTTTGATGACTCCCAACTTTCCCTTCCAAATTCACCGTTTGCCTTTGAAATAAGATTATCGTACTTCTTTTGTTGCGCAGCCTTATCGGCTTCCTCATTAGCTATTTCTTTCAATTTAGCCTCTATTTCAGCTATTTTATCTTTTGGCAATTGCTCATCTGGAAAAATACGCAATGCTTCTTTAAAAGTTGATTTTGATGACTCCCAATTTTCACTACTATATTCTCCAGTTCCTTTTGAAATAAGATCATCGTATTTCTTTTGCTTTGCAGCATTATCTGCTTTTGCATCAGATAACTCTTTAGCCTTCATTATTTGTTTCTTCGGGTAATCTTCATTCGATTTCAATGCCGATGCTTCCTCAAAATCTGAAATTGCGTCATCATATTTTTCTCCTTTCATAGCTGCATCACCTGAAGCAATTAAGCTATTGTATTTTTCCTCTAGTTCTTTTCTTGATTTTAGAAGAGCTTGAATTTCGGCAATTTTATCTTTTGGGGCTTTTTCACTTGGTTTTATCTGCGATGCTTCTTTATACAAATCTTCTGCTTCTGGCAGCTTATTTGCCTTGAACTGGACATCGGCTTGTCGCATCTTATCATTGTATTCTTTAAATAAGGCTGCCTCACCAGCTGACTTTTGTTTATCATTGACCGCTTTAATCTTTTCGTCAGGCAATGAATCATTTGGTTTAATTGATTTTGCATTATTGTATTCAACAATAGCGGCGTCAAAATCATTTGTAGCAAGTAATTGATCTCCTTTTTTAATGGCTTTGTTAAATTCTTCATTAAGTGCTTTTTGCTCTTCGAATTCTTTTAATTTGTTTTCTGCATCGGTTATTTTTGCCGTAATATTCTTGTCATCTTTTATTTTTAGTGCTTCTTTATATTTGGCAATAGCATTCTCATATTGTTCAGAACCAACAGCATTATCTCCGGCCTTAACTAGCTGAATAAATTTTTGTTCATTTTCATTATCTGCATTAGCAAGGGCTGCAATAAATTTATCAATTTCTTTTTTACGTGTTTTTATATATCCAAAATCAAAATCCAAATGTCCGGTAGTTGGGTCAATATGAGCTTTTGCCACTGGACGGCTGGTAATAACACCATAATCAATATTTGGCTGTTGATTTATTAGAGATGTTCCTAATTCATCTAGATAGGTCTTTTTTTCATTAATATCCTCTGCAAAAAACCCTTTTTTAGCATCAATTACCACTGATTTACTAACATAACCATCCTTACTGAAAACTACTTTATATATATGTCCATATTCAGCTTCTACCGGTGAATACTTTCCAGAGGAGGCTGTTGACACCGTTTTAAATGAAACGTTATCCCTAAAAAACTCAACAGAGACACCCGCTAATTTGCCACCTGAAGAATTTGTAATTTTTCCAGAAAACATAAGAATTGGCTGTTCCTCTTCATCTTGGGCAATAATATTGCCTCCATCAAACGTTAGAAATATTGTAATTATAAACAATAATATTTTGGTATATCTACCCATACTATTCAACTGCAGTCCACAAATATCGCTAATTATACCGATAACTTGAAATATATACTTCATTTTCTTAAACCGAATGTATAACGGAATTTAGACGAAAACGTTACTTATTTCTGGACCCTATTTTATATCTAAAAAATCACAGTATAAATTTCTTGTTTTTTATTGTAAGAGCAACAACATTTTAAAAACTATCTGCTGCCACAATGATCTATTCTATTTTCCTGTATTATTTTTGCTCTTCTAATAGTTTCAGGTCATAGTTAGACTAATTTTCACGAAGATGATACACCAAACATTACGATTGGTTCATTTAAATAACCAATAAATAATATTAATCATTAACTTTATCCTTTTTAGGAGCAACTATTTTAATACAATAACGTCAGTAAAAGTGATTTTAAAAAGATAAAATGAAGTTAAATCTAACCGTTGCTTTTTTTATATCAATCTTAGGACATTGTTATTCTCAAATCGTGATTAACGAATATTCCGCAGCAAACATGAATTCAACCGCAGATAATTACGGTGAATTTGAAGATTGGATAGAGCTCTACAATACAGGAGGTGCCGATGTCGACATTACTGGGTGGTACTTTTCGGACAAAGTGACAAAACCGTTAAAAAACTTGGTTACCGGTGGAGTTGTTCCGGCAGGGGGATATCTTAAAGTATTTTGTACTGGTCGAGATGAATTCTCAGGTGGAAATCTGCATACATCCTTCAAGCTAACGCAAACTAAGCCTGAAGAAATATTGATTTCGGACGCTGGAGGAATTTTAATTGACCAAATTCAGATGGTTCCTTGTCAAAATGGACACTCTAGAGGAAGAACAACGGATGGGGCCGCAACCTGGTCTTTATTTACATCCCCAACTCTTGGAGCTTCTAACACTAATGCTAAGCAAGAATATGCAACAAAACCTTTGTTTGATATTGCATCCGGTATTCAAGGCGGTAATATTAATTTAACCATAAGTTCTCCAGATGCAAATGTTTCATTGTATTACACAAATGATGGTTCAACTCCAAACGCTGGATCAACTCCTGTATCAGGAGCTATTCTACTGACTACTAACACTGTAATTCGTTCTATTTCAATTAGCTCTGACCCGAATATCCCGCAAAGTTTTGTCGAAACAAATACTTACTTTTTCAATATATCCCATACAATGAAAATACTGTCTATATGTGGAGATGAGGTAATGGATTTTATCAATGATCAGGCACCCGGCTCTTTTTCAAGTAATTTTAGAGGAGCATTGGAGTTTTTCACTTCAACAGGTGTTCTCATTGACGAAGGAGAAGGCGAATTTAATAAACACGGAAACGATAGTTGGGCATACGACCAAAGAGGTATTGACTTCATCATGAGGGATCAATATGGATACAATTATGCTATTCAAGACCAAATATACAGAGGTAAAAGCAGAACTAGTCATCAACGACTGATGATAAAAGCAGCAGCTAATGATAATGTTTCTTTTGAATCAGGAGGAGCACATATAAGAGATGCATATGTTCAATCCTTATCTCAAGTAGGAGGATTAAGAATGGATGAAAGATCATACGAACCAGCAATACTTTATGTAAATGGTCAATACTGGGGCCTATATGAAATAAGAGAGAAAGTAGGTGATTCTGATTTTACGAGTTACTACTACGATCAAGATGAGAAATATAGTGGTGGTCCCAATGATGTACAGTTTTTAAGAACTTGGGGGGGAACTTGGGAAGAAATGGGTGCTCCAAATGCTCAGAATGACTGGAATACACTGGTAAACTTTATCTACAGGAAACGACATGAGTATTCAAGCAAATTTTGATTATGTGGACAGTGTTTTTAACTGGAAAAGTTTGGTGGACTATTTTTGTTTAAACAGTTATATTGTTTCTGCGGATTGGCTCAATTGGAACACCTCATGGTGGAGAGGATTAAACCCAGATGGAGATAAGAAAAAATGGCGATACACACTGTGGGATATGGATGCCACTTTTGGACACTATACCAACTACACAGGGATTCCTGATCAAGGAGCAACAGCCGACCCTTGTGCAGTTGAAGCTCTTCCAGACCCAGGTGGACAAGGCCATACGGAGATAATGATGGAATTAATGAACAATCCAACTTTTGAACAATATTATATTTCCAGATATATTGATTTGGGAAATACGGTTTTTAGTTGTGACTATATGCTAGGTCACTTAGATAGTCTTATTGCTTTAATAACCCCCGAAATGCCGGCACAAGTTGCTCGTTGGGGAAATAGCATAGCAACTTGGGAAGCCAATGTTCAAACACTGAGAGACTTCATAACCAATAGGTGTGTAGAAATTGAAACAGGTCTAGTAGATTGTTACGAATTGGATGGACCTTATCAGATAACTTATGATGTTGCACCCATTGCATCAGGTACGATTAAAGTTAATTCAACCACTCTTGACCAATATCCTTGGACCGGAACTTATTATGGAGGAATAGATATTCTTTTAAAAGCAAATGCAAATCCAGGATACATATTTGATTATTGGGAATCTTCTATTTCAGATCCGCTCAACCCTGCGGCAGATTCGCTAGACGCCTCCATTTTAGTGACTGGTGACCAAACAATTACAGCGCATTTCAGAACAGAAGGAACTCCTCCTACTCCAACTTTCGAGGGAGTTTATGTTCCATCTGGTTTCTCCCCCAATAACGATGGGAATAATGATTTCCTGCAAACTTACATTGGTGGAAATGTAGAAGAATTCTTGTTTGTAATTTACAACAGATGGGGAGAGAAAATATTTGAAACAGCTGATAGATTATCCCTCTGGGATGGAACATACAAGGGGGTAGATTTAAGTACGTCTGTTTTTGTTTACAAGATAAATATTCAATACAAAGATGGCACAACCGAAGCGAAAGGAGGAAATATTACCCTTGTAAGAAATTCAGCAAACTAAAGAGTGAACAAAATAGCTTACATATTTTTTTTTATTACCATTAATTTATTTGGACAAGATGTACATTTCGTGCAATCTTCGACTACCCCGCAACTAATAAACCCTGCTACCGCGGGAGTATTTGACGGCTGGGAAAGGGTAAGTATTTCTCATCGTCAACAATGGCTCTCTATAGGAAGCCCTTATGTAACCTCACAACTTTCTGCTGACTTGAACCTTTTAAAAAATGAAAATGGCACAAGTAAAGGCTACTTGGGCGTCGGAATAAATTTTTACAGCGATGTTGCAGGTGATGCTAAATTTGGAACAAATAAATTTAGTTTAGCACTTAACGGAATTATTCAAGTTACAGAAGAACAAACAGCTTCTGTTGCTATTGAAATTGGTGGAGCACAAAGAAGTGGTGACGTGAATAAATTAGAATGGGGAAATCAATTTAATGGTCAAGATGGTTTTGATTCTCAAATTGCATCCAATGAAGCAAATATAAGTTCATTCATTCACCCCGATTTTGGACTTGGAGTTTTTTACAGGTTTAATGGTCATAAATCTACTTTCTTAAGAGAAGAAATTAAAAATTTCTATGGAGGAGCATCCTACTTTCATTTCTCGCAACCGGTTTTGAATTATGGAAATGGCACTTCAGATAGCCTTCATTCTAAAATGGTACTTCACGGTGGAATGCAACTAGATGTTCCCGGTTCGAAAATTACAGTTGCGCCTTCATTCGCCTATTTCCAGCAACATAAATTTAAAGAAATGCTCAGCACTTTATTAGTGAAGTTCAGGATTCATGAAGGAACGAGATATACAGGACTATACTCTGAGTCATACTTCTCTATTGGAGCAACCTACCGATCTAGTGATGCCATTGTACCACAAATTCAACTTGAACTTGGGAACTACATAATAGGTCTTAGCTATGAGATAACTACATCAAAATTGAACAATGCAGCGCAAGGAGGATTTGAAGTTTCATTTCAATGGGCTAATATGAATAGTGCGCTATTTAAAGGAAGAAGAACAAAAGGATGGAAAAAACCTGCAGCAATGTAAATTTTCGCATTTCTACCTATTGTACTTTTTGAATAAATACCCTTTATACCCTCTTAATTTCTTAGCTTTTCGTATTTTAGCAACTTTTAAAAACCTATTATGGCAAAGGATTTACTAAGTGTTTTTGGGCCCAATACTGATACCGAATGGTTCAATAAAATCACTTCTGATTTAAAAGGAAAAACAGTAGAGTCTTTGTTCTGGGAATCTGAAATTGGACCAATAAATCCAGTCATTTTCAATTCTGAAGAAGTAACTTCAGACATTTTCCGCCAAAAAGAAAGCAACAGCTGGAATATTAGACAACGATTTGACGCTTCGGTAAATGGTGCAAATGAGGAAATTTTATCAGCTCTTAAGGGAGGAGTCAATTCTATAGAGATATCTAACTTATCATCTAAAAATATTACATGCCATTTTTAATGAAGTTATGCTCGATATCATTCACGTTTATATTGACATTAATGACAATGAACCGAAAACTATTATTGATACTTTTCATCAATATTGCACGAAGAAAAATATTGACACCAATAATCTTAAGGGCGGCTTTATCTACGACCCTATTGGAAATGTTGCATTATCTGGAAACTGGCTGAAAGATCAAAACAACGATTTATCCGCCATTTCAGAAGTGCTTTTAGCTGCAAGTAATTTCAATGCTTTCTCTATTCTAACTATTAACGCAGCCACTTATTGCAATGGAGGAGCAAATGTAGATACCCAAATAGCATTTGCTTTAGCGCATGCTAATGAGTATTTAGACTTATTTAAAGATGATCTTATTCTTTTAGAAAAGATAATTCAAAAAACAGAATTTATTTTTGGTGTAGGTACATCGTATTTTATTGAAATTGCCAAATTGAGAGCCTTTAGGTCTCTTTGGTCGACTATAATCTCTGAATATACCTCTATAAAAGATATTGAAACTAAAATTCATGCTATTAATGCAAACCTATACTATTCTAACAAAGACATTTATAACAATCTTTTGAGAGCCACTACTTCTGCTATGAGTGCTGTTCTGGCGGGCTGTGACTCGTTATCAATTCTACCATTTAACCTACAATACTTCGGACAACAATGACTTTGGTCAACGAATTTCAAAAAATATCCAACTACTCCTTCAAGAAGAAAGCAACTTAAATCAAGTCAAAGACAGCTCGAAAGGTTCTTACTACGTTGAAAAATTGATTAGCATCATAAAGAAAAAGTCTTGGGATATGTTTCTCTCCATCGAAAAAACAGGAGGGTTTATTACTGCATTAAAAAATGGAGATATTCAGAGTCAAATCAATAAAGAACTAGAAAAAAAGGTAAATGATTTAAAAGAGGATAAACGAACTATGATCGGAGTCAATAAGTTTATCAATCAAAATGACGACTGTCCTAGAGTCGGAGAATTGAAATATAGATCAGAGAACCCAACCATTGAACCTATACCTCAAATGAGATTAAGTGCCATTTATGAATAAATATTGTGACATACATTGATTTAGAGAAAACTGATACAGAAGGTGTATTTAGATCACCTAAACGCCTAATTAATGTTTATTGACACTCCTCATATAATATTATCAGGCTATACCTGCTGCTTCTTCTTCTACCTCTCAAAGTGTATCCAACAGCATATTTAACATTATCCTCATATGAATATAAGAAAAAAGACTTTAAGAGGGAATTAAAGTAACATTAACAAACATTGCGGCTTAACTGGCAAAACAAAGAAATAGAATGAGAAAAGATTTTACAAATGTGAATATTGAATCGTCAGAGGAAAAACTAACTTTACCTTCAGAAAAGACAGTGAATTCCCCTGAACAAATTCCTATTAAAAATCTCTATACGAAAACAGATTTAGCTGAGGTTACTCATCTTAAATATGTTTCAGGTTTACCTCCTTTTTTGAGGGGACCCTACTCTACCATGTATCATTTCTCGTCCATGGACAATAAGGCAGTATGCTGGTTTTAGTACTGCTGAAGAATCCAATGCTTTTTACAGAAGAAATTTGGCAGCAGGTCAAAAAGGGCTTTCTGTTGCTTTTGATTTAGCAACCCACCGGGGTTATGATTCTGACCATGAAAGAGTAGTTGGCGATGTTGGCATGGCTGGGGTTGCCATTGATTCCGTGCTAGACATGAAGATATTGTTTGATCAAATTCCCTTAGATAAAATGTCTGTCTCCATGACATGAATGGAGCAGTCCTTCCTATTTTAGCTTTTTATATTGTTGCTGCTGAAGAGCAAGGAGTTGACAAAAAACTTTTATCAGGAACTATTCAAAATGATATTCTAAAAGAATTCATGGTAAGAAATACTTACATCTACCCTCCTCTTCCATCTATGCGAATAATTTCGGATATTTTTGAATATACCTCGCAAAATATGCCAAAGTACAATTCGATTAGTATTTCTGGATACCACATGCAAGAAGCAGGAGCACTGCCGACATTGAGCTAGCATATACTCTAGCTGATGGAATGGAATACCTTCGAGCTGGAATAAAGTCAGGTTTGGACATAGACACTTTTGCTCCAAGGCTCTCCTTTTTTTGGGGAATAGGAATGAATCATTTTATGGAAATTGCAAAATTAAGAGCTGGAAGGTTACTTTGGGCAAAAATTGTAAAAGAATTCAATCCCAAAAATGACAAGTCAATGGCTTTGAGAACCCATTGTCAAACCAGTGGATGGAGTTTAACCGAGCAAGACCCATTTAACAATGTTGCTCGAACTTGTATAGAAGCAATGGCAGCAACCTTGGGTGGAACACAATCTCTGCATACCAACGCTCTAGACGAAGCAATTGCTTTACCTACTGATTTTTCAGCAAGAATTGCCAGAAACACGCAATTGTATATTCAGCAAGAGACCGATATTACAAAAGCTATAGATCCTTGGGCTGGATCTTACTATGTAGAGAAACTTACAAAGGACATCATGGATAAGGCATGGAGTTTAATTGAAGAAGTAGAAGAATTAGGAGGAATGGCCAAAGCAATTGAGTCTGGAGTTCCAAAAATGAGAATTGAGGAAGCTGCTGCAAGAAAACAAGCACGAATAGATTCTGGAAAAGATATTTTAGTTGGTGTAAATGCCTACCAGGCAAACAGTAAAGAAGAAATAGAAATACTCGAGGTTGACAATTCAAAAGTTCGATTATCTCAAATTGCACGTTTGGAGAAAATGAAACTGGAGAGAGATAACAAAAAAGTTCAAGATGCGTTAGAGAACATAACCAAAGCTGCGAAAACAGGTAAAGGAAATTTATTAGAACTTGCAATCATTGCAGCAAAAGAAAGGGCTTCTTTGGGAGAAATTTCTTTGGCAATGGAAAAACATTTTAATAGGTTTAAAGCCACGATTCGCTCAATATCAGGTGTA
>CALSNM010000013.1 GCA_943787725.1 uncultured Flavobacteriales bacterium
ATCTAAATCCAATGCCGATAAACCGGGATACTCCGAAATATGTTTTGCCATTTTTTCCAATGCAAGGTCATTAAATGGGAATTTTACCGCAGACGCTCGATTTAATTGTTACCATTTCAGCTTTAATAGGGTTATAATCTATCTCACCTATCGAAAGCAGTTCCACCTGATCTAGGTTTACTCCAAAGTTAAATTCACCATCCCCTTGAAGCTTGCAGCTTTCTACATTTAAACTTACATATTTACCCGGCAAAGACTTTTCTTTCAATTTCTCCATATTGGATATCTGGTACTCTTTCCTGTTTTTATCGTAGTGTAAAAACCCATCAGCTGTCATTACGTCGATATGCGTCTTTTTCGCTTTTTTCGACAGGAAAGTTGAATACAACGCTATAGAATCATTATTCATGACAAGACCTGCCCCTATGGGGTTTCCTTCGATATCAGTCAATTCTTTTGCTACCGGAATGAAAATATCTGCTGGATCTAATGCAGCTTCAAAACTCATCCAACTTCTTTCCAAGCCTTCACAGTCATGCGCTATTCTGGTCTCCCCTTTAAAAGTAAGTTCTTTAAAAGCAGCGAACATCTCCACTTCGCCATTGTATTCAAATTGAGGACTCAACCTAAACCCAGCTTGATCACTCAATCGTTCCTTTTGCATATGTTTGATGCGTTGTATCTGGATGAATATTTGAGAAGTATATCTTCTGCTCATTTTCTCACCTCGTCTACATAGTTATAATACCCAGAAGCCGTGTAATCATTTTTTGCTTTTATTTCGACCGTCCCATCAAATATCTCATGATATCTCGTAATGTTATTGGCTATTATTTTTGCATTTTTCAGCGTTTCCATCTTAGCCTTCTTGTCGGATAATGACCCTCCCTGAATCTGGGTGTATTTTTGCGTCAGCAATATTTATATAGACAATTTTATCGCATATCAATTTCTTCTTCTTTGTATCAAAACTTGCCTTTGGCGATTTGAACTCGAGTGAGTCCTGATCGGGATGCGTGGAGTAGAAAGTTGGAGCCTGTTAATTCTAAATCTGAATCAATTGTTGTTACAGCTCTGATCACTGGACTCCATGTCTATATCGCCTGTTTCCATTTCCCATTTGAATACATCCATGTAACAGATATATTGATTTTCTGGAAACTCAACCGCAGAAGACCCCTTATTTGATTTAAACTCTCCCGATCTTGACACGAAATCAACATGTGCGTTAACATCTACTGTTTTAAATGATGTAGCGGCCAAATCCGCAGTCAAAACTTTAAATTCTGCAGTATCTGCATCGATTACATTCAATCCGTAACCATATCCATAAGAAAGCATTGTTGCTTTACCAAAAAACATAGTTCCCTCTCCTGTCATTCCCTCAGGACGCAATGCTAATATACCTTCTAATTCCGCATCTTTATTATCAAAGAAAACTAGGTGACTTTCTTTACTTTCAGCATAAAGAACTTTCTCTTTTGGTATATAAACAACTTCCACGTCAACTCCTTTAACTAATGGAACCTCTGGCAATTCACCAACAGCTTCTTGTCTTGTATTTGTATACTCTTGAGCAAGGGCTTTAACTGTTTTTGGAAGAAATGTTATTTCATTAGACACCGCATGAGAAGTTAAGAAATTTATTTCCCCTGTACCTTGAAGACCCTTATTACTTAATCTAATCTGATTATCATAAGTGGCTTGATCTCCATATATCTTGAATCCATCGCTAGGTGTTTCTCTAATAAAACCTAATGAATAATCTTTTTGTAATCGCAATTTCTCTTCAAATTCCGGGAATATACCTGCTGATATAAATGTCCCATCAAATGCCAACCCTTGATTCGAAAAGTTATCCAAACTATCCATAACGAAAGGCTCTAGAATAAATTTAAATACATCTCGCTTATATGCGCCTTTTTGAATATTATCTTTATCATAAAAAACATATGTCTTTTTAGTGCAATTTAATATGGGGTATTCATGTTTTGAGGTATCGGTTCCTGACTTATTACTAGCAGCATCAATTTCGATTTCACCCCTTACTCCTTCGATAGTAGAGAACAATCTTTGTGGCCTGCCATAAGGATTTTCCAGGTTTCTCACCCGGACTCTCATCGAGTCGCACTCAATCAAGTTCAATTTAAAATCATTATAATTAAACATGAAGTTTTTACCAAAATACTCTGTTCTTCCTGCATTAATAATCCCTGCAAATTGAATATTCCGATTCTTTTTAACTATCAGTTCTCTATCTTTTGGGAAAATTTTAACATATTGCACATCACTTAAAGTTGCTTTTCTGACTCCTCTAATTAATAAATCATTAGTTGTCAAATTCAAGGACGCATTTTTTTGAGATTCTGACGCAATATCCAAAACATCATAATCCCGTTTCATTTTTCTAGCATCAATGTAATGATAAAGTTTTTCTTTAATGTAGACTAGTTTCTTTTCTTGGTCGTATGAAATAAAACCTAATATAGTTAATTCATAAAGCAATGGTTCCAAGCCCGAAACTGTTTTTCTCATTGCTGTAGCCAAATCAGAAACTTCTAATATATCAGATTGCATTTTATTAGCATGTATTTTAAACATTACCAGTGGGTTATTACCTAAACCACTCAATCGATCATACATTCCTCGGTCGTAAAAATTGAATGATTCGAAATTAGCAGCGGTATCAGAACTTCCGTATAGAGCTCCAAATTCAATTACGGGATCACCTACTTTCCAGGTCAAAGCTTCAAAATACATATCTAACTTATGGTATGAATTGTGATAGGGTGAAATTGAAATACCTTGCCCCCCTTTTACAAGCCCTAATTGTTTCGAATTATTATTATATGTGAATGAGATACCAGGATGTGTTATAGAATCTTCTTCTATAAAAAGTTTAATTTTTGCTCTTTCAGCTGTAATATTATCAGCATTGATAGTAAATATAATAGATTCTGAAATTATAAATTCTTTATCTTTATAGTGGAATATTACTTTTGCTAACTCTTCATTTGTACCTGCGCCAAGCAGGTTTTGCCCTCTAATAGTAAATCCCCCTTCGTAATCAACATCTTCGAAAATGTTTTTAATCAATAAACGTTTATCGTACGACTCAAAATTGGGATAAGTTACTTTCTCTATACCCCTATTTGATAAAACATTTTCTGAAACCTTCCCTAGAATAGGATTTTCAAAATACTTACTGTAAAACAAAACAGAATCTGCAGTGAAACCAGCACTTTTCATACTAATCTTATAACCTTTAACATCTGCATATACTTCTTCCTTTTCTAAACCTGCTCTTTCCCAAGTTACACTCCCATTTTCGCCTAACCAAGTGGATGTCATAGGAAAATAGACTCCCTTCGTATTATACAATACTGAACTATCGTTTTTAGAATAGCATTTCAAATTCATTTCTTCAAATACAATTACCGGCTCTTTATCGTAGGTGAACTTAAACCTATTACCACTTGATTTCCAAGTAGTTGAACTTGATTTAAATATAACATTTCCATCAAACAAATTATTACAAGTTTCTAAATATTTAGAGGTTCGCTTTTTATTATTACCATCCAATACAGCTATTAAGGTTTCATGCCAAGCATTAAAATCATCATTTGTTTTACCAGAACTAACGAAATTCATTATTGCTGATAAATAGTTCTTAAAATCAGGATATGGTTTCAACTTCTTTTCAGACATTAAATTTGAAGTTGTATATACTTGAGCCCTCTGCTCTGGGATCAATTCAGTCCCAAGCCAAACCGGCTCGAACTCTTTCATAAATTCTTTAGCATCAGATTTGTTTACGAAAGCCAAATAAGATTCTGCATCTTTAAAATATGCCTCAGGTTCAGACGTGAAATTATGATATTGTGAAAATATGGCAGTGCTCAAAAAAAAAGAGAAGAGTATTATAAGTAGCTTGTTCATACTTAAAGTTTTTCGAGCATTAGCATTGCCCAGTTGTTCTTTTCCTGCATTTTAACAAACTTCAATCCATTATTAGATGCTGCGTTTCGCAGTTCATCTATATCTGTAGTAAAAAAAACCACTCAGGAGTAGCTTCCCTTCTACTTTAAGACAGTTAGAATATACTGACATATCTTGCAAAAGAATATTTTTGTTAATATTAGCTAAAATAACATCAAATAAGCTGTCGTACAATAATTTAGAGTCACCTTTTTCAACAATAATATTTTTGGTGTTATTAAGTTTACAATTATTAATCGTATTTAGAAAAGCGCCTTCTTCAATATCTATAGCTTTAACATGTTTTGCTCCCAATTTCTCTGCCAAAATCCCAAGCACCCCGGTTCCACTGCCCATATCCAGAAGATCAATGCTTTTCAAATCAAGTGAAAACAACTCTTTTGACATTAAGAAAGTGGTTTCGTGATGTCCTGTTCCAAAAGACATCTGTGGCGAAATTATTATATCATACTCCACTTTAGGGTGCAGCGTGAAAAGGTGCCCGAATAATACAATTAGGAGTTAATCACAATAGGGTCAAAGTTACTTTCCCATAACGGCATTCCAGTTTTGGTTTGCTATTGTTTTTATATCAACCTCGACCTTTTGTCCTTCCATTCTACGTATGCTTAAATCTTTCAATAAAGATTTTGAGAACTTGCTCTTTCTTTATGTAGGCTTTAACTCCATCCCGCGTATCTTCGAAAGCTTCAAAGCCCCTATCTCCCAATTCTGCATACAAGATTTCCCTTGCAGGTAAAAGTGGCTCTAGTCTATAGCAAACTTCAATGTACCCCATAAATAAGATCTAGTTATATTAAAAGGATTCGGTAATAGCCGAAAATCGAATCTGCATCCAAGAGCAGCGCCGCCAATCAACCCTCCATCCACGTCTCTATTCATAAAGAGTTCTTTGGCGTTGGATGCGTTGCAACTCCCTCCATATAAGATGGAAATCTCCTCTGCAGTTTCCAGATGAGTACCTCTCAACCAACAAAGCTCCTTATGAAAGCGTGAATTTCTTGTGCTTGGCCAGGTAGAAGCTGTCACGCCGGTACCAATAGCCCAAACGGGCTCATAGGCGATTACAACCTCTTTGATTTCACTATCTGTTAAATGGAATAATGAATTTTCTAGTTGAGCTTGAATTACTTGATAGAAATCACCAGACTCTCTTTTGTCTAGAGTTTTCTCCACAACAAAAGATTGGTATGACCTTGTTCTCTATAAGAAGTGCATCAACCTTTTGTTTTAATAATAAATCCGATTCCTTTTGATATTGCCTTCTTTCAGAATGCCCAACCAAACTATATCCGACTCCAATAGAACACAACATGGAGGCAGAGATCTCACCCGTATAAGCACCATTCTCATTGTCGGAGCAATTTTGAGCTGCTAGGTATATTTGCTTACCCTTCTTACTTGCAAATTCACTTAGATACAAGGAAGGTGGTGCAATAATAATTTCTATCGAACTTACTATTTTAGTATTATTTAATGATTCAAATAACGTCTGCGCCTCGCTATTATTCATATTCATCTTCCAGTTTCCAGCTACAATTCTTTTTCTCATTTTATTACATCTATGACACTCTTACTCTTGGATCTAAAAACCCATAACTTATATCGACCAAAATATTAATAACAACAAAAAAAGCAGAAATTACAATGACAGCGCCCATAACAATGGGTAAATCATCTTTTTGCAAGGCATTAATAAGTTCATTACCTATTCCATCCCAACCAAAAATACGTTCTACAAATACAGCGCCAGCAAGCAATGAAGCAAACCAGCCAGAAACAGCTGTAATCACTGGGTTCAGAGCGTTTTTTAAGGCATGTTTGAATATGATAGAGTAAAATGACAGGCCTTTGGCTTTTGCTGTTCGAATGTAGTCTTGAGACAACACGTCTAACAATGAACTTCGCGTAAGCTGAGTTATTATAGCCAATGGTCTAATACCTAACGTTAATGCCGGTAAAATTAAATTCCCCCAATAGTATGTATCTTCTCCTGTAAAATCGTCTATTCCAATTAAAGAACCAACTGGATCCAAACCAGTTCCAGGCAAAGGAAATGTTGAACCAATAAGCGGCACATCTCCATAGTTAAATATACTAAATCCAATTATGTAAAGAACCCATACTCCGGCTCCAATGAAGAAACCCTTAATCCCCCAACTTAAGAGGCCTTTAAGGCTAAATTTTAAGGTTTTAGAAAGTTTATTGTTTTCCCTGAAATAAGTAATCATTCCAATTAAAAGCCCTAAAAGAAGTGTCATAAAAGGAAATGCAGGCAAATCCATTTGCTCTGCCCATTTTAACCCGCCAACCGTTGAAATTATTGTAGCCATAAAAAAGGAAGGCGCAGACATTCCAGTAACAGCAATAATAAAACTAGAATTATCATAAAATGAACCTTTATTTACTGCGGAGAGGATCCCTAATACAATTCCAATAAGCGTTGCAAAAAACATAGCGGCAAATGCCAAAACAACTGTATTTGGCAATTTTTCAAAAACTACGTCAGAAACTGCTCTTTTTGTCTCATAGGATCGCCGAAGATATGGAGTCTTATATACAAGAACACGGTTTTCTGAAAAGGACATCAATACAGATGCGTCATATTTTACAGTATCTAAATACAAATGACTACCCGTAACATTTTTATTATGTATTGATATAGGTGATAAATCGTTTAGGTACAAAGCATATCTTTCAATAATAGGCAAATCAAGTCCTAAATCTTTTCTGATATTCTGAATCACTTCAGCAGTTGCATGATTACCTCCTGCCATTAATGCAGGGTCTCCTGGTTTCGCGCTAAATAAAAAGAAAATAGCGGTAACTACCCCAAAAAGAACTAAAAAACCGTAAAGAATCTTTTTAACTATATACTTAACCACACTTTGTTTTTAATCTGTACCAAATGAAATAAATATTTCCTAGAGTATTTTCCAAATATACAATACAGGACTTATATACCCAATAATTTTTCCTTCTATTAGAATGCTAAACATCGTAAAATATAAAAAGTACTGATGTAAAGGGATTAAGAAACTATTTATTCTTTCTGATTTCTTCTACTAATTTATCAATATCAAATATTTCCTCATAGTCAAACTTTTGATCATCAGTTCCACTGAAGTAAGCTATCTCTTTTCCATGGTTGAGGTATTTTACACCTGGAAAATTATGGTCCTCCCAAAACACTGGAATATATTCTTCAATCGAAAGGACTTTATACGGGTATTCAGCTCCTATGACTTCAAAATAAGCTTTAATATCTGTTGATGATCCATCTCCAGCCTCATCCATGAATAAAATTCTAATTTCAGGAAACCCTTCAGGGTCTTCAGAGCACAACTCCGAGAGAATCTTTCCAGTTTCTTGACAATGCTCGCATGTGGGTGAAAAGAAACACAAAAGCTTTTCACCCTCGTCAATATCTTCAAAATAGCCTGAATATCCGGACTCCACATGGGCAACAGAGTCTACACCGAATTGGTTTAAATCTTGTTCTTTAGTAACCGTAGTGTTAGAAGCACTAAATGGGAAGAATACAAACATCAATAACCAGAGGGTCAAATTCAAATAGACTATCATGCTAAACTTCTTTTTTTCCACTAAGCCATCTTTCAGGATGGTTAATGGAAATATTAGTAAACCAATTGTTACCAGGTTCTTAATCAATGCCTGTAATGGAGTCATAGGAATTAACTCACCAAAACAACCACAGTTACTAGATTCACCTCCAATAGCTTGAATCAACAAATGAATTGAAAACACTCCCAGAAGCCCTATAAGAGCTGGGAACACAACTTTCTTCAGGGAAAATGGCAATAAAATTAATACGGCAAGAGAAAATTCTAGTCCAATCAAAAGTCTAGATAGAATTTTAGCCATATCGTAGCCCATACCAATTCCATTAACCAAAAAATTCCGTTCAAAATTTTGTAGTGCAAACAAAGGCTTATCTAACAGACTATCGATTGAAAGCTTCCCAACCGCTGACAATATAAATACCCCTGCAACTATTATTCTAATTGCCCAAACTAAATTCTTTTTTGTATTTGTACTCATAATATATTTAAGTCTAAGATTCTTTAAACATTCTTGAATCGATGCATTCAAATCTGATTAACCATGCTAAATAACGCATAAATAAACCTTCTGAATTGTCTTTAACAAAACCTTAACTATTTTCTATTTCTGAAATTTTGATCAAAGCAAAAAGTGCATAATTAATCATGTCATAATAGTTAGCGTCAATCCCTTCAGAAATAAGGGTTTTACCTTTGTTATCTTCTATTTGCTTTACCCGTAATATCTTCATTAAAATAAGATCTGTCAAAGACGATATTCGCATATCTCTCCAAGCTTCACCATAATCATGATTCTTATCTTCCATTAATGATTTAGCTTCTTGAGAGAACTTCTCGTAGTAATTAACCGTTTCTTTCGTTCCCAACTCCATTCTATCGTCATTACCTAATTCTAGTTGAATTATAGCCATAATGCAATAGTTGATAATCCCAATAAACTCAGGCTCGATTCCTTCGTCAACTTTGGATAAACCATTTTCTTGAATTGTACGAATTCTATTCGCTTTGATAAATATCTGATCTGTTAAAGAACTTGTTCTCAGGATTCTCCATGCAGTTCCATAATCAGTGGTTTTTTTACTGAAAATATCTTTACACTTAGCTAATGCTTTGTCGTATTGTTGAGACGTATTCATCATTGTTATCATCAATCAATTAATTAAGGCCCGAAAGATACGGATTTCAATCCGAAAAGATTGTAGTTTATAAACGGAAACTTATTGACAATTAACGATCTTTTTACTCTAACTGAAAGGATTCAACCACTTCTCGCGTAATCTTTTCGCTGTAATCATTAATTTTCCAATGTGATGGACTCCATCCTTTTAAAAATCGATGAAAATCTGCCCAAGCAAACGGAAATAGCTCCCTCCATTCTTTTTCGATGTCTTGAAAGCAAAACCTATCATTGTCTATATTCTGAGCCAATGCCTTAAAATAAAATTCTAAATAAATGGGCACGCTCATCGTACATTCCTCTTCTGTCAAACAACTTCCTAAAAAATAAGCTACATCCTTCATTCCACAACCACCACCAACGTACTGAAAATCTACAGCTGCTGCCGTATAACCATCTTTAGTAAAACAAAAATTGGCTAATTTAGCATCACCATGTATGATTGTTTTAAAAGAACTTTGATATAATTTTTCGTCAATTAGAATTGCGCTTTCTTTCAGAGGTGAATCCAGCATTTTGGCTAATTCTTCCGGGCGCGTATTTAAATGCCAATAGGTCCCTTGTTCCCACAAATTTCGGGGTTCCTCTTTCATAAAGTCGAGCATGGAAGCCAGCTAACCAAGTCAAACAAGCTTGAATTTCTGTTGGACTTACCTCTACTCTAGTTTCACTGAACTGTGTTTCGTTTAAATCTTCAAGTACAATTAAAACTTCATTCTCAAATGATTCTACAGCAAAGCAATTAGGAACCCTACACGACTCATTGCATCGAGAACTCCAATGCAAATACCATTCAGACTCCACCTCATAAGACTTAACCTTTCTTTGGTGAGAAAAATCAGTGTCCCAACCTCTTGGATGGCTACTTACTTCGCCAGATTGAATATACTTTACAACGACTGACTTATAAGTCGAGCCAACTAAACCTATTCTCAGTATTTTTCCATAACCACTCCAAAGACTTTGTATTTCTTCCATTTCATATACCGAAGAAGCTCCTGTAGCTTGACAGATTATATTTTTAAAATACGCTTTCATATTATACCTTACCTATTTTTTTACAGCAACAAAGATACCTTTTCAAGATAAATGTTTTTACTTTTGAGATGTGCTTCAAAAAAATAACAAAACAACGATAAATTGCAAAGGGAAACTTGTCGACATATCTTCTCCTGTTGTTATGGGTATTATTAACGTAACACCTGATTCTTTTTATGATGGAGGGAAAAACAACTCTATTGAGACTGCGATAACTCAAGTAAGAAAGCACCTGGAAGAAGGAGCTACAGTTATCGACATAGGAGGATACTCATCGCGTCCAGGAGCCGACGAAGTTACAGAACAAGAAGAACTGAATAGAACAATACCCGTAATTAAAGCTGTTTTAATGGCTTTTCCTGATACTATTATATCAATCGATACCTTTCGAAGCAATGTTGCTAAAAAAGGAATTGAAGCAGGGGCAGCAATAATAAACGATATCTCTGCTGGAGATTTGGATGACAATATGTTTTCTGTAGTTGCGGAAAAACAAGTTCCATACATCATAATGCATATGCAAGGAACTCCCGAAAAAATGCAAAAAAATCCAAACTATAAAAACATTATTCAGGAGATTACATATTACTTCTCTGAAAAAATAAATACGCTTAGGAAAAAAGGGGTAAATGATATTGTTATTGACCCTGGATTTGGCTTTGGAAAAACACTTGAACATAACTATGAAATATTAGGTAAGTTAAATAATCTTCAGTTACTTAACGTTCCAATTCTAGTAGGTATTTCAAGAAAATCAATGATATATAAACTATTAAAAACCAATGCAAAAGAATCGCTTAACGGAACTATTGCTGCAAATATTATTGCGTTGCGAAATGGAGCAAATATTTTACGTGTACACGATGTAAAAGAAGCTGTAGAATGTATAAGATTAGATAACAAAACTTCGTTGTGAAAATACTGAAGCAATGGTCTTTCAATTATCCTAACAGCTATATTGTTAAGAACTATCTTCAAGATACTTTCATCCAATTAAACGCATAAATATATTTGCACAGATGAAAAGAGGATGGATAATAAAAAGTGGATTGTTGGTAATAGCTTTTACATTTGCACTATTACAATTTAGCTGTGAGATTGTAGAAGAAAAAGTTTTAGTGGAAACCGTTGAACCTGAAATTATAATACCTGACAGCACAGCTTATTTTGATAGCCTCTATGCTCCGATTGCCTTTAAGCTAGATACTTTTTTTGAAAAAAAATTCAAAGCAACAACATTTAATGGAACTGTTCTATTCGCTGAACGCGGAAGAATCATCTTTGAAAAGAGTTATGGTTTTGCAGACTGGAAAAAGAAAGATTCATTAACTGTTAATAATACTTTCAATCTAGCTTCTGCCTCAAAGCCTTTTACTGCTGTTGCTATACTGCAATTAAAGGAACAAGGAAAAATCAACTTAACAGATCCGGTAGATAAGTATATTCCTAGTTTTCCATACACCGGGATAGATATTCATCAATTGCTTTCTCATCGCTCAGGACTGAGCAAATACGATCACTTTTGTGACCAGCCAGACAGCATTTGGCCAGATAAACATAAATCCATACACAATACAGATGTAATTGACATCATGGCAGCGATCCTACCGCAAGTAGCTTATTCGCCAAATACACACCATTATTATAGTAATACAAACTACATGTTGCTAGCTCAGATAGTTGAGAATGTTTCTGGAGCCACTTATAAAGATTACTTACAAAAGAATATTTTTGACCCTTGTGAAATGACCAACTCAGTTCTATACACAAGAGATAATAAGGCTGAACTAATTAAACCCGTAAAAGGATACACAGAAAACTATACTGAATGCATTGACATTTATTTGAACGGAGCTGTTGGAGATAAAGGGATTTACTCAAATGTAGAGGATATGCTAAAATTCGATAAAGCATTATATGATGGAACGCTATTGACAGATGAATCTTTAACCTTAGCATTTACCGAGCATATCGACCAGAAGAACAATGGACAGAATTATGGGTATGGATTTAGACTAACTTATGATGACATAAAAGGTAAAATCCCTTTTCATACCGGTTGGTGGAAAGGATTCAGAACATACTTCGTACGAGTTCCTTCAAAGCAACATACAATTGTTGTTTTATCCAACATTAAAAGAGGGCCATTCTTTAATGTGAATAATCTGGTGAACTTGTTACCTTAATTCATTAACCTTACATTTGTAACTCACCAAAGAAGCTTATGAAAGTTATTTTTATGGGTACTCCAGAATTTGCAGTAGCAAGTTTAGATGCCATTAATAAAGTGCATGAAGTTGTTGGAGTTGTTACAGTAGCCGACAAACCTGCTGGAAGAGGAAAGAAAATTCGTTACTCTGCAGTAAAGGAATATGCTTTAGAAAATAACTTACCTCTGCTTCAACCAGAAAAGTTAAAAGATAAAGGACTTGTTAATTCATTACAAAAATTGAATGCCGACCTATTTGTTGTAGTTGCATTTAGAATGCTGCCGGAAGTAATATGGAGCATGCCAGCTAAAGGAACAATCAACTTACACGGCTCTCTTCTTCCTGATTACAGAGGTGCAGCGCCATTGAACTGGGCAATCATAAATGGAGATAGTAAAACTGGAGCAACAACCTTCTTTATAGAAAAGGAAATCGACACCGGAAATATAATAGATAAGATAGAGATTGAGATTACCGAAAATATGGATGTAGGAGATTTACATGACAGATTAATGCTAGAAGGAGCTGATTTATTAGTGCATACTATTAATAATATAGGTCAAGGAAAAGTGACTGGAACTCCGCAAGCAGAATTAATAACTGATAAAATAAAAGAAGCTCCCAAAATTTTCAAAGACACATGTCGTATCGATTGGAGCAAAACTAACCAAGATGTCCACAATCACATAAGAGGTCTCTCCCCTTACCCAACAGCTTGGACAAACTTAATTGATTCTGCTGGAAAGAAATTAAGCTTAAAGCTTTTTAAAACAATCAAAACAGAAACCACACTACCTATTGGTTCTATTAAAACAGATAGAAAAGGTCTACTAGAAATTGGTTGTAAAATTGGGAGCCTACAAATACTTGAATTGCAACTTGCCGGAAAAAAACGAATGGACATTAAATCCTTTTTGAACGGAGTGAAATTGGATAAAACTTATAAATGTCAATAATATGAAGATATCAATAGCCTTATTATTTCTATTTCTTTTTAATATAGCATCCGGTCAAATCGTTAAATCTATTGATAATTTAGAACCCACAGAAGTATTTGAAAATATCCATGTGCAAAAAATAGATTCAGATAGTTTATCAACCACCTTTGCCATATGGATTAAACTAAAAGTAAAACTACATAAACACGAACAGCATGTTGAGAATGTTTATATTCTAGATGGACATGGAGAATTCACCGTTTCTGACTCAATTTATCAGGTAAAAAAAGGCGATTTAATAGTAGTTCCAAAGAACACATGGCACGGAGTTAAAGTTTCCTCGGAAACTCCAATGAAAGTTATTTCCATTCAATCGCCTGAGTTTAAAGGCCTAGACAGGGTATTTAAAAAAGATTAACACCCTATCTTCTTTAGCCAAAAACCTCCAAAACGCCCTTAAATAGGGCGTTTCAGCTTATGGTTATTAACAAAGGGTTCTACTTATCAACAAAATAGACCTTTTTATCACTGAAACCCTTGCCTCGCTTAGGTTTACGTATATATTTGTTACAACAAGAATTAATTATTAATCATTTAAAAAATTAAAAAAATGAACAAACAAGAATTAGTAGACGCGATTGCAGGAGATTCAGGATTATCTAAAGCTGACGCAAAAAGAGCTGTAGACGGATTTGTATCTGTTGTTGGAGCTGCACTTAAAAATGATGACAGAGTTGCACTAGTAGGATTTGGATCTTTTTCTATTTCTAAAAGAGCTGCTAGAACTGGAAGAAACCCTCAAACTGGGGCTGCTATCCAAATTAAAGCAAAAAATGTAGTTAAATTTAAAGCTGGAGCTGACCTTGCTGGAAAAGTAAACTAGTTAGAATTAATTCTAAAGAAAAAAACCTCTTCCGCATGGAAGGGGTTTTTTTTTGTAGTTAATTTTTACATTTGCCATAATGGATAAAGAATTTCAGAACAGAATAGAACCATTGGTTTCTGACCACAAAAAAGAACTATTTAATAAGGTACTAAACCTAAGAACTCGTCATTTAACTGTAGTTATTGAAGATGTATTTCAATCTCAAAATGCTAGTGCTGTATTAAGAAGCTGTGATTGCTTTGGCATTCAAGATGTTCACATAATCGAAAACAGAAATGAATACGATGTAAATCCATTGGTAGCGCTAGGTTCTGCGAAATGGTTAACAATGCAGAAATACAATGAGAAAACTTACAATACAGTGGACTGCATCAACGCTTTAAAGAAAAAAGGATACACCATTGTTGCTACCTCACCGCATGAAGAAGACATCCTATTGGATGAACTTCATTTAGACAAACCTATTGCTTTACTATTCGGCACAGAGGCAGAAGGCTTAACAGACAAAGCTTTGGAAATGGCGGATGTTCACATGAAAATTCCCATGTATGGTTTTACAGAAAGTTTTAACATATCCGTGTCGGCGGCCATGTGTATTCACACCTTAACCGAAAAGCTACGAAAAACAAATATTGATTGGCAACTTGAACAAAAAGAAAAAGATGAACTTTATTTTGAATGGCTAAAAAAGGTTGTGAAAAAAGTTGAATACCACGAAAATGAATTAAAAAAAAATCATCCTAAAAGAAGTTAGAGGTTTTTTAGCGATTCTTAGATCTTCTTCAGCCATATATTTACAGAATCTTCATACCTCCCTCCTATGATAAACATTCCAGAAAGAAAATAGGTATGCATTCTTTAAGCTGATGCTTTTACAAACACTAAAGCTCCAAAACAAATAAGCAAAAATCCAATTGATATTCCTTTCTTATATACTATTTTTTGGAAAAGATAGGAGGCTTTAAGAACCGCTGCAACAAAAGAGATACAAGAAGCGGATGCTACCAAACTTCTATCAATATCTGATTTTCAATCAAGTTAGATGACCAAATTTATGTTTAGAGAATGTCAAATATTCTTAAATTCGCTATCTGTAGGCGTTTCATTTAGCTAAACATACATGCACTATTTAAATAAAAAATGAAAAAGAAACCAGACATTCAACTTCAATATGAAGGTTTCTTAAACACACCTCTTCTATGGAAATTAAACCCGTTTGAAGAATTAAATCAATTTAAAATTCCACCAACTGACATTGCCTCATTTGATGAATTAACACCAGTCAAAATTAGATTAGGAAAATTAGTTGAACGTTTCGTATCCTGCGAGCTTCGTTCACATGAATCTGTTTCAGTCATCAGAGAAAACCTTCAAGTTACTGATAATAAAGTTACTATAGGTGAAATTGATTGCTTGCTAAAGTACAGGAATCAATTAATTCACCTTGAGGTATCCTTTAAGTTTTACTTGTATGATGAAAATTTAGGGAAACTAGAATCAGGCAAATGGATAGGACCAAATAAAAGAGATTGCTTAACACAAAAAATATCAAAGCTAAAAAGCAAGCAACTTCCTATCCTTTTTCACAAAGAAACGATCAAGATACTTGAAAATATAAATATAGATGTCGCCGAGATAGAACAATTGGTATACTTTAAAGCTCAACTATTTGTTCCCTATCTCAGAAAACCAAGTTTGCTACCTGAAATAAATAATGATTGCATAAAAGGGTTTTACATTAAAAAAAGACAATTGAACCAGTTCAATGACCATACCTTCTATATCCCATCGAAAAAACAATGGATAATTGACGTACACAATAATGTCGATTGGAATAAATTTAATGACTTCTTACCTGAATTAACAAAACTATTGGATCATGAAAAATCTCCGTTATGCTGGTTTAAAGATTCAAAAGGTAATATCAAAAAGGTGTTTGTTGTTTGGTGGTAAATTTAAGACATTAACTAATTTAATAATTCTTTTGCATTATCAATTGCAGCTTTAGAGGGATTTTCTCCACTTAAAATCTGCGCAATTTCTAAAAGGCGCTCATCCCTATTTAATTGTGTGATTTTTGTAATTGTAGTATCTCCTTTTGTCTCCTTAAAAACTTTATAGTGCTGCTTCCCTTTACTTGCAATTTGCGGCAAATGAGTGATGCTAATTACTTGCAAATGATTGGCCATTTTTTTCATTATACTACCCATATTATTAGCAACTTCACCACTTACTCCCGTATCTATCTCATCAAATATTATTGCTGGTAAATTTCCATTAACACTTAAAATAGACTTTATGGCCAGCATAATTCGCGATAACTCTCCACCAGAGGCTACTTTTTTCAATGGCTCAAAACTGGAGCCTTTATTCGTCCTAACCAAAAATTCAATGCTTTCAAGTCCGGATTCAGAAGGGTTTTCATTTGGGGTTAACTCAACTTTTAACTCCGCATGAGGCATTGCCATTTCGCTCAAATAGTTTTTCAACTCACTTTGCAACGAAGAAACTCCTTTATGTCTCTTATCAGATAAAAGCTTCCCTTTTTCTTTAACTGCTAAAAGTTTTCTATTCAATTCGTTATTGAGTAACTCAATCTCTTCTGAGAGATTCGTTACCGCAGATACTCTAAAAGTAAAATCCTCTTTTACCTTAATTAGCTCTTCTACAGTTGCAACGTTATGTTTTCTTTGGAGTCTGTTGACAACATCAAATAACTCCGTAAGCTCAATCAATCTATTTTCGTTTACATCAATAGAAGCTACTTTTCTAGAAACCTCTTCATCAATATCAGTAATTTCTATAATAGCACTTTTTACTCGATCCAATAAATCTGTATAACCCTTATTATATGTTGAAAGCTTTAGCAATACTTGTTCAGCATTCATCAAATTTCCAATAACTGAGTTATTACCGTTTAATTCATCAGCTACCTGACTGGAAAGATTAATTACTTCCTCTGCATTTGAAAGTAACGAAAGCTCTACTTCTATATCACTTTCACTCAAACTCTCTAGATCCAATCCTTCGAAATCTTTTAATTGAAATATGATAAAATCCTTATCAGCATTTGCTTTTCGTTCGGATTCAATGAGGCGTTGCAATTTATTGTACAAAGATTTATACGCATGGAATTCCTTAAGATAATCTCCTTTAATATTAGAAGATTTACTAGAAGCATCTAACACATCAAATTGAAAACTGCTTTTATTTAATAGTAGGGTTTGGTGCTGACTATGAATATCGATTAATGATGTTCCTAATTCTTTTAAAACCGGAAGAACCACCGGAGTGTCATTTACGAAGGCCCTTGATTTTCCGCTAGGCGTTATTTCTCTCCTGATAATTGATTGTCTATCAAAGTCGATGTCGTGTTCGACAAAAAAAGGCAAGAATAAGTCTTTAGATAATTCAAAAGTTCCTTCAATAACACATTTAACATTAGGATCTCTTAAAGCTTTTAAATCTGCTCTTTCGCCAAGAATAAGACCAAGAGCACCAAGCATTATTGATTTACCAGAACCCGTCTCACCAGTAACAACGCTAAATCCTTTTAAAAAATCAATCTCTAATTTTTCAATTAAGGCATAGTTTTTTACAGATAAATGACCTAGCACTATTTGTTTACAATAAATTCTACTCTTCTATTTTTCTGACGTCCCGATGGATTATCAGAACCATCTGAATTTTGATTGTCAGCAATTGGTTTGGACTCCCCATAACCGTGAGTTTCCATTCGGCTATAACTAATTCCTGCTTTTGTTAAATAATTTCTAATTCTATTAGCTCTAGCACTTGACAACCAATCGTTATAAGATGCTTCACCTCTAGAATCCGTATGCCCATTAATTACCAATTTAACATCTTTATACTCGTTCATATAACTAACTATTTTATCTAATTCTGGTTTTGATTCTTCAATTAGCTTAACCTGATCATAAACAAACATTACCGAATTAATCGCCAATGATTCTCCAGTATTTAGCGTATTATTCATTTCGGTTTGTGTAAGGCCTTCATGGCTTTCTGCTGTATCATCTATATTGGATTCTGATGAGATATCAGCAGTTGTTGAATTTGTTTCTATTGCAGCATCCGTAATTGTTGAATTTGTTTCTACTGCGGTATCTGTAGTTGTTGAATTTGTTTCTATTGTGACATCAGTAGTTGTTGAATTTGTTTCTACTGCGGTAACTGTAGTTGTTGAATTTGTTTCTATTGTGGCATTAGTAGTAGCTAAATCAAGCAAAGCATCTTCAGATACATCTCTAACCACTAAAACACCATCAATTTCAGTAACTTCTTTTATTTTGGTAACAACACCGTTTTCATCCACCCTAATTACTTCTATAACAACATTATCATTTGATTCATAATTAATCTCATACGTTTTGCCTGCTTCAAGAACAAAAAGAAACTTACCTGTTTCTACATTGGATCTATATTCACCAAACTTTTCGCCAGTGTTTACATCCACAATTCTTATTAATAAGTCTTTAATAACACTTCCATCTAAATACTTAGAAACACCTTTGTATATGGCCAAAGCCGGGGCATTATCCTGTACTGGAGATCCTGGATCATAAGTCAACATATAGATATCTTGCTCTCCTTTCCCTCCTTCTCTATAGGAAGAAAAATAAGCTCTTTTGCCATCAACGGAAGGAAAATAAAAAACATCATCACCTGTTGTATTGACCGGATACCCTAAATTAGTAACTTCACTCCATGTGCCATCTTCCAATAATTCGGTGCTAAAAACATCATAACCTCCCATTGAATTATGCCCTTTTGAACTAAAGTATAAAGTTTTTCCATCAGGATGCAAATAGGGACTCTCTTCATCATAACGAGTGTTAATAGAAGCCGGTAGAGGTTGTATTTTCGCCCAAGCACCCGTTGGTAATTTTTTCATCATCCAAATATCTCTATTATCTTCCCCATTGCCTCCTGGCCTGTCGCTTGTGAAAAATATTATATTACCAGAGGTATTTAGACTAGCATCTGTTTCCCAATATTTAGAGTTGATATCAGCTATTAATTTCTCAGGTTTTGTCCATTCTTTACCAACTAATCTTGATTCATAAATACTTCCGCCAGCGTCTGCTCCTCCTTCAAATTGATACACATACATCATCTGGCCATCTGGAGAGAGATACAAACAAGCATCATGACTATCCGTATTAATACTATCACCCATTCTTACTGGATTAGTCCATTCGCCTTTGTGTTTCACTGAATAATAAATGTCTTCAAAATATTTTCCTGATTCATCCAGCAAGTCCGATTCCCCTTTGCGGCGTGAAGTAAAATACAAAAAGGTTTCTTCGGCATTTACCTTTGGTCTATATTCCGAATATTCGGTATTAAGAATATCTGCAGATTCTATTAAAACATTAACCGGTTTTGAAATAAAATCAATAGCATTTCGCGACATGCGTATCTCATGCGTCACTGCTTCCCAGTATTCGGTATTATTTTTATTCAAAATATCTCGGTAGATTTTATATTCTTCTAACGCCTTATCAAACTCGTAATTAACGTGATAGGCTTGCCCCAAAAATCGAATAACCTCCACCGGAGCATCTTTCTCTTTAAAATCTCCTACTCTATATTCAACCGTCAATTTTTCTTTAGCTGCCTCAAAATAAGGAATGGCTCGAGGCTTTTCATTTTGCGTGTTCATATAACAATTTCCTATGGTAAAAGCAGTATTCGCATTCTTTTTATCCATTTCATACATCTCCAATAAAATTGGAAGAGCTTCCCTATAATTTTCCAATTCTAAGTAAGAAAAAGATTCAGCATATAGCTCCTTGAAACTTTTATCTTGAGCCACAACATTTACCAATAAAAAAAATGTTGCCAAAAGAAATAATATTACTTTTTTCATGTCTAGTTATAATTTATTTTTTAACAGTAAATTCTACCCTTCTATTTTTCTGACGCCCTAAAGGATTGTCAGATCCATCTGCATTTTGATTATCTGCAATTGGCTCAGTTTCTCCATAACCATGCGTCTCCATTCGGTTATTTTTTATTCCTGCACTTCGCAAATAATCTCTAATTTTATGGGCTCTGGCAGATGACAACCTTCGATTATAGGATGCTTTACCTTTTGAATCTGTGTGCCCATTTATCACTAATTTAACATCCTTATACTCATTCATGTAATTAACTATTTTATCCAATTCTGGCTGTGATTCTTCAAGTAGCTTGACCTTTCCATAGACAAACATTATAGAGTTAATCGACAAAACATCTCCAGAATTCAAAGTAGTATTTACTTCCGATTGTGTCATTACAGTGTCCTCAACAATTACAGCATCAGGAATTGTATCTTTGCCAAAATTTCTAATTACTAAAACACCATCCTCTTTAGTAACTTCTTTCACTACTATAATAACACCGTCTTCTTCTTCACGCACAACTTCCGTTATAATATTATTATTTGCTTCATACTTTATTTCGTGAGCCTTCCCGGCTTCTAGAACAAACAAAAACTTACCTGTTTCTTTGTTTGGTCTATACTCACCTAGGTTTTCTCCAGTATTTACATCCACAATATTTATTACCAAGTCTTTAATAACATTACCTTCTTCGTCTTTGGAGACACCTTTATAAATTGACAATCCGCGAGATTCAGCTTTTTCATAAGTCATGATATAAATATCTTGCTCTCCTTTCCCTCCTTCTCTATAGGAAGAAAAATAAGCTCTTTTGCCATCAACGGAAGGAAAATAAAAAACATCATCACCTGTTGTATTGACTGGATACCCTAGATTAGTAACTTCACTCCATGTGCCATCTTCCAATAATTCGGTACTAAAAACATCATAACCTCCCATTGAATTATGCCCTTTTGAACTAAAGTATAAAGTTTTTCCATCAGGATGCAAATAGGGACTCTCTTCATCATAAGGAGTGTTAATCGAAGCCGGTAGAGGCTGTATTTTCGCCCAAGCACCCGTTGGTAATTTTTTCATCATCCAAATATCTCTATTATCTTCCCCATTGCCTCCTGGTCTATCGCTTGTGAAAAATATTATATTACCAGAAGTATTTAGACTGGCATCTGTTTCCCAGTATCTAGAGTTAATGTCAGCTATTAATTTCTCAGGTTTTGTCCATTCTTTACCAACTAATCTTGATTCATAAATACTTCCACCAGCTTCTGCTCCTCCCTCAAATTGATACACATACATCATCTGACCATCTGGAGAGAGATATAAACAAGCATCATGACTATCCGTATTAATACTATCACTCATTCTTACCGGATTAGTCCATTCACCATTTTCTTTAACAGAATAATAAATGTCCTCAAAATACTTTCCTTCATAATCCAGCAAGTCCGATATCCACTTGCGGCGCGAAGTAAAATACAAAAAGGTTTCTTCGGCATTTACCTTTGGTCTATATTCCGAATATTCGGTATTAAGAATATCTGCAGATTCTATTAAAACATTAACCGGTTTTGAAATAAAATCAATAGCATTTCGCGACATGCGTATCTCATGCGTCACTGCTTCCCAGTATTCGGTATTATTTTTATTCAAAATATCTCGGTAGGTTTTATACTCTTCTAACGCCTTATCAAACTCGTAATTAACGTGATAGGCTTGCCCCAAAAATCGAATAACCTCCACCGGAGCATCTTTCTCTTTAAAATCTCCTACGCTATATTCAATTGTTAATTTCTCTTTAGCTGCCTCAAAATACGGAATAGCTCTAGGCTTTTCGTTTTGCGTGTTCATGTAACAATTTCCTATGGTAAAAGCAGTATTCGCATTCTTTTTATCCATTTCATACATCTCCAATAAAATTGGAAGAGCTTCCCTATAATTTCCCAATTCTAAATAAGAAAAAGATTCAGCAAACAGCTCCTTGAAACCCTTATCTTGAGCTACAACACTTACCGATAAAAAAAATGCAGTAAAAAGATATAAAAATCCTTTATTCATACCTAATATATTATATATTTTTTCAGTTCTTTAATTAATTTTCCCGGTGGTCGTTTAGGAGATTTTGAATCTCCACCCACAAAAACGAGCACTGTCTCTCCAAAATTAAGCTTTTCATCTTTATCATTATACGTTTCATAGCTAAATTTTATTTTCACCCCAGGCAATTCCTTAACAAAAACATGGATTGTCAGCTCATCGTCATAATATGCCGGCTTGATATATTTAATATTAAATTCCGACACCGGAAGAAACACCCCTTCATCTTCTAGCGACTTATAACTTACCCCAAGACTTCTCAAAGCCTCTACTCTTGCAATTTCGAAATAAGTTGCATAATTCCCATAGTAACAATAACCCATTTTATCGGTTTCAGCATATCGAACTCTTACTTTAGTTTTAAAACTATACATATTTGTTATTTCTACTATATTAATCTAACTTTATGCGTTGCAAAAACAACAATGAGCTACTACCTTAAATACATACTATTCTTTTATTTAACACTCCTTTTAATAGGCTGCAAGCAACAGTACAAATTAACTGATTCAAACTCAGGAAATAATGAAATAAACAACGAATTATCAACAAATGACTTTTTAGAAACTATCATACTGCCATACAGAACAGAACTGGACTTGAAAATGAATGAAGTTATAAATACTTCACTTATCAATATGGAAGTGGGCTCTCCTGAAGGTTTGCTGGGAAATTTTGTTTGCGACCTTACCTACATAAAAGCAAAAGAAATAAGTGCCAAGCCCGTGGATTTTTGCTTATTAAACAACGGAGGGCTGAGAACTCCACTCCCAAAAGGAGAAATAACCCGTGGGAAAATTTTCGAATTGATGCCTTTTGAAAATGAAATCGTAATAGTAGAACTAGCAGGAAAAAATATGCTAGACCTTATTGAATATATTAGGGCAAAATCAGCAATTACAAATTCCAGAAAAGCTGGTGTCCCTGTTAGTGGATTAAGAATGATAATTAACGATGACAAAATACCCGATGTAACAATTGCCAATTTCGCTTTTGATTCAAATAAAAATTATAGAGTAGCAACTTCGGACTACCTTGCCAATGGAGGTGATCACATGGATTTTTTTTTAAATCCTATATCTATTGAAAACACAGGAATGAAATTAAGAGATGCTATTTTAGCTCACATCATCAATTTAAACCATGAGAAAACCGAATTAAACGCGAAACTTGACAGAAGAATTTACTATGCAGAGTAGAAGGAAATTTGTAAAGAACATTTTAATTGGAACTGCTGGAATCGGAACCCTCAGCTCATTCGATATATCAGGCATCGTGAGAAAAGAAAAGCATGTCAAACTAACAATACTGCACACTAATGATATGCACAGTAGAATTGATGCTTTTGTACCCAACGACAAGAAATACCCAAACCAAGGTGGAATGTCCAGAATAGCCAACTTAGTTGAAAAAATAAGAAATGAAGAAGACAACGTCATTTTATTAGATGCCGGTGACATTTTTCAAGGCACCCCATACTTTAATCTTTTTGGAGGAGAAGTTGAATTAAAACTAATGAGCCAAATGAAATATGATGCAAGCACAATGGGAAATCACGATTTCGACAACGGAATTGAAGGATTTAACAACGTACTTCATAATGCTAATTTTCCATTTTTGTGCTCCAATTACGATTTTAGCGAAACTATTCTTAACGGAAAAACAAAACCCTACCATATAATTGAAAAGCAAGGAGTAAAAATTGGGGTCTTTGGAATTGGAATTGAATTAGACGGATTGGTCGACTCCAAACTATACGGGAAAACCACATACATTGACCCCATAGAATCAGCCAATAAATACGCGGCAATTTTAAAGGAAGAACATGCATGCAACTTGGTAATTTGCTTGTCTCATTTAGGATATGAATACGAGCACAAAACTTTGTCTGACAAAATCCTTGTAAAGGAAACAAAAAACATAGACTTAATTATCGGAGGACATACACATACATTTCTTGACGAAGCTGTAACTTTTTACAATAAAGTCGGTAAACCTACTTTAGTTAATCAAGCCGGCTGGGCAGCATTAAGCCTCGGTAGAGTAGATTTCTATTTTAATCGAGAAAAAGAACGAATAGACAATTTAAACACGAGCTTTAGACCCTCTAAAAATTATGCCAAGTTTTAATTGTTTTATACTGTAAAACATTTTAACTATACAATAGCAAATTCGTTTTTTTTAAAACTATTTTATGTTAATATTTGTGCGGTGATTCAAATAAAGGTTTACCCCTCTATTCGAACTTTAAAAACTCACATTTTTTTTTATTACTAACCTTTAACACTTTTGAATAAAATGAGTAAAAACCTGGAAAACGTTTGGAGTAACTGTTTAGAAGTAATAAAGGATAATGTTCCTTTGCAAGCATTCAAAACATGGTTCGCCCCAATTAAAGCTGTAAAACTTAAAAGTAACATATTAACCATCCAGGTTCCTTCGCAGTTTTTTTATGAGTGGCTGGAAGAACATTACATTGAATTGTTAAAGAAAACGATTCGTAAAGAAATTGGGCCTGATGCTAAGCTTGAATATAGCATCATTATGGAGAATAACAAAAATAGCTCTAATCCATACACTGTAAAAATTCCTACCACTGATAAACGAGCTATTAAAAACAGACCGGTTGCAATGCCTCTGGATATTAGTTCTAACCCGATTAGAAATCCATTCATTATACCAGGTCTTCGCAAAGTAAATGTTGATTCAAACTTAAATCCAAATTATTCATTTGAAAACTTTGTAGAAGGTGACTGCAATAGACTTGCCAGATCTGCTGGATATGCTGTGGCCGAGAAACCAGGAGGAACTGCATTCAATCCGCTATTGATTTATGGTGGAGTTGGGCTTGGAAAAACGCATTTATCGCACGCAATTGGAATCTCCATTAAAAATAGATTTCCAAACAAAACAGTTTTGTATGTGTCATCTGAAAAATTTACGCATCAATTTATTGATTCAGTAAAAAACAACAACACAAACGACTTTATACATTTCTATCAAATGATAGACGTATTGTTAATTGATGATGTTCAATTTTTTGCAGGAAAAGAAAAAACACAAGATGTGTTTTTCCACATATTCAACCACCTGCACCAAACGGGAAAACAATTGGTTCTTACTTCAGACAAACCACCCGTGGAACTGCAAGGAATGGAGCAAAGACTATTATCTCGTTTCAAGTGGGGGCTATCAGCAGATTTACAAGTTCCTGATCTGGAAACTAGAATAGCAATACTACAAAAGAAAATGTATCAAGACGGGATCGAACTTCCGAAAGAAGTTATCGAATACCTAGCTTATAGTATCTCAACTAATATAAGAGAACTAGAAGGAGCATTAATTTCTTTAATTGCACAATCTTCTCTGAATAAGAAATCTATTACACTAGACTTAGCAAAACAAATGATAGATAAATTTGTTAAGAATACTGCTCGAGAAGTTAGCATCGAATACATTCAAAAAGTTGTTTGTGATTATTTCGATTTACCAATCGAGTTAATGAAATCGAAAACAAGAAAAAGAGAAGTTGTTCAAGCCAGACAAATTGCAATGTACTTCTCAAAGAAAATGACTAAATCTTCTTTGGCAAATATAGGTATGCACTGCGGAGGAAAAGACCATGCGACGGTATTACATGCTTGTCGAACCGTAAATAACTTAGCAGATACAGACAAAACATTTAGAAGATACCTGGATGATTTAGAAAAGAAACTAAGTCTTCAATAAAGAACTCAAAACTCCTTTATTTAGCTATAAAGGAGTTTTTTTTAACAAGATTTAGCGTTCTTTCTAATAAAGAAAAATCGACTGAACATATTCACCATTACTTCTGCTCTACTTTTACTCTTTTTAAACTAAGCATGTTTAATGAATTACCCTCCAATCCATCGACCTTATTATTCACACATCTGAAAGTTTCGGCATAAAAAAGAGGTATAACCGGAACCTCTTCTTGAATTAACAACTGCATTTTCTTATACAAATCATAGCGGGTCACATCATTATTTTCATACAAAGCCGCTTCATACAGCAAATCGTATTCTGGACTATCAAAGTGGGTATAATTCGAACCATTTTCAGGATAAAAATTATTACTGTAGAACAACTGAAAATAATTAATCGCATCTGGATAATCAGCAACCCAAGACTTTCGATAAAAGTTCACATCAAACAATGCAATTCGCTGTGTCATAGAAGAAGTAGTATGAATATCGATATTTACCTTCAATCCTAAATTCCCCATTGCTTTTTGCAAATATTGACAGAGACTCTGAAACTCAACGGTAGCAACTAAAGTAATTTCAGGCGCACCTTCACCATTGGGATATCCTGCTTCAACCAACAACTGCTGAGCTCTTTCAAAATTAAAATTAAAACCTTCAATTTTATAATCATCAAATCCCGGCATGCCTTCTGGCACAAAACCTTTTGATGCAGGCTTCCCTATACTGTTTTTCTGATATTTTATTATCTCGTCCCTATCAATTCCATACCCTATAGCTTGTCTAACCAATTTATTTTTTAAGGGACTATTCTTAACACTTTCCATTCGAACATCCATCAATATGCCTAAATACTCAGTGTTTAACCAAGGTAGTTTTTGAAGATGAAAGTCATCTTGCATTTCTGCCCTCAATTTACCTGTGTTAGTTATAAGCTCATCTTTATCGTCTTCACTTAACCCGGAAATCATATCAAGTTTACCCATTTTAAACCTTAAATACTCTTGACTTTTTGTTTTCATAAAACTTACAGATACAGCATCTAAATAAGGTAATCGAACACCATCTTCATCTCGTTCAAAATAATTTTTATTCTTTACCATCACCAATTTAATTTCAGGCTTCCATGATTTAAACATAAATGGTCCGGTTCCCACTGGGTGCTGACCAAAATCCAACCCGTATTTCTCTATAACTTCAGAAGGCACAATCGAACAAAAAGGTAACGATAACTGAAAAATAAATGATGGCTGCGGTTCTTTCAAGAAAATTTTAATCGTAAAATCATCAACAGCAATCATCCCTTTAAATTTTGACAACTCACTTCTGTCAATATTCTGAAACACATACTTACCAGAAGAAGCAGTATTAGGATCAATAATCCGCAGGAACGAATAAATAACATCATCGGCAGTTACCAACCTTCCTTTACCCCCTTGAAAATTTTCATTATCATGAAAATAAACATCATTGCGCAAATAGAATGTGTACTCTTTCCCATTTTCCGATATTTCCCATCTATCCGCAATCGATGGAACCACATCTAGCTTACTATTTAAAGAAACCAAACCATTAAAGACTTGACTAACTGCTATGAAATCCTCAAATCCCCGAACAAAAGCAGGATCTAATGTGGATATTCCAGCAGATTCATTATACCTGAAAACTGTTTTATCCGTACCTGATTCTTTATCTTTTTCTACTCCTTTGCATGAAGTCAGAAATAATGATATGAGGAATATTTGTAGTACTTTTTTCATAAAAACTGTAATTACAACACGATATTACAAAATTACCAGGCAGTTTATAAAGTTGAATAAATTATGTTCTTCACAATGTTATTCACAGAAAACAAATCCATGGATTCAGTTTCATGCAAGTAATATTTATAGCTTTGCAACATGCGTAAAGTAAATTCGTGGATCAGTGCATTTCGCTTAAGGACTCTTCCTTTATCTCTGTCAAGTATTTTAATGGGATCTATTATTGCTTATTCTCAAGGAAGGTTTATACTTTCCATAGCTGTTTTAGCAATCATAACAACTGTTTTCTTACAAGTACTATCCAATCTAGCTAATGACTATGGAGACTCAAAAAAAGGCACAGATAACAACAATAGAGTTGGACCAGAAAGAGCAGTGCAAAGCGGAGCCATTTCTTTACGTGAAATGAGAAATGGAATTATAGTAAGCAGTATTTTATCTTTATTATCTGGAACCACCTTAATCTATATTGGCCTAAAAGATTACAACCTTACATATCTTGTTGCATTCTTTGCGCTAGGCATAGCATCCATTGCTGCAGCAATAAAATACACTATAGGTAAAAACCCTTATGGATATGCGGGTCTTGGAGATTTATTTGTCTTTCTTTTTTTTGGAATTACTGGAGTTATCGGTACCTATTTTTTGCACACCCATAATTTCGAACTAATATTAATTCTCCCAGCTACAAGCATAGGACTGCTGAGCGCAAGCGTCCTGAACATGAACAACATGCGAGACATTAAAAATGACGCAAAAAGTGATAAAAAGACATTAGTTGTTAAAATAGGAATTCGAAAATCAAAAACTTACCACACAATGCTCATTATAGGAGCAATTGCCTCTTTCACTACCTTTCTAATATTGAAAGAAAGTTCATATACCTTCTTTATTTGTCTAATACCATTACCTGTTTTCATACTCAATCTAAAAAAAGTTTGGTCTTTTAAAGACAACCGAGAACTAGATCCAGAATTGAAAAAACTAGCATTAAGCACTTTTCTTCTTACGCTTCTTTTTGGAATCAGCTCTATCATTTAGCTAATTTTTCTTTGTATAAAAACCTTTTCTGAGAAGACTCAAATGGGCGATATATATAATACACATATCCCTTTTCAATTTTTATATTTTCAATAAACCGGAATTTAAGCTTAGTAGTTTTTCCAGTAAGCGCCGTTCTGAAATTTAATTGTCTTACGTAAGTATACCCCCCCTCCATTATAAATTGCGTAAATCAATTCCTCCAACTTATCTTTAATTATAGGTTGCTCCCACTTTTCTCCTTTAGGAGCTTGATGATAATTCACGAAATATACACCAGCACTATCGTTATATTCATCAAATAGTAAAACCATGCTTTTGTATTGGTCAAAAACGAAAACGGTATCATTAATTATAAACAAGGGTGCATACACCGGCTTATATAATATATCATGCGTGAATGAATTTGCTCCAATCCATATCTCTTTATCAATACCCGTAGCCTGCTCTTTACGATATGCCCATAACTTATCTCTTCCACTAACATATTTATATTGCGCTCGATACAACTCCATCATAAAATCATCTTTCACCTCATACAATTCAGTATGTGCAGTATCATTTCTTTCTGTCACGTAAAATTTCACAGCTGGATATAGCTCATTATAATTTGAATAATAATACTTGTCTCCAATTGTATCAATTACTCTATGATGAAAACCATAAAAATCTTCTTCACTAACGGAAAGCAAATGAATTTGACCTTCTCGTATATTTATTCTATAAATATTATCTTCACACACAACGTAATTATTTGTGGCATAATCTTCATACAAATGCAGAGCATGACAAGGAACTGTATAAGTATCTATTAACTCTTGCTTGGAATTTGTTAATAATAGTTGAGCTTGCTTATCAAGGGTTTTTTCATAGGCCAATAAAAGCATCTCTTCTGCTGGCAACAATGAATAGTCTTCAACCGAGTACCGAGCACTTCCAAAAACAGTATCCACCCTATGAGACAATACCGTCATTCCAATTAGAGTATTTTCAAGTAAAGCAATATTGTTCCAGTAAAGCGTATCACCAACAACTTTGCTTTTTACCATTTTACCTGTCAATTGCCGCGAGTATGACTTAAACCCAACATGAGTAAAAACTACCGAAAGCTCCGATTTGTAATCAATTTTTATCTGAAACTCACCATTTCTATTTGTTCCTACGATTTGCCCACCAGCCTGAACCTTAACATCTGGAATTGGAACTTTCTCTTTCCCACTGCCATCATAAACTTGCCCAAACAAAATAAAATTTCTTTGGTATTGCCCAAAAGAAAAGCTTAAGCTAAAAACAAATGATATAAAAACCAGAAATGATTTCATTCTATATAATGATGCAATATTATTTATTATCCATAAAAAATCGCCATTCGTTTGAAACAAATGGCGATCTAAATTTATTTAAATTAATAATTAAACTTTTAACATCCAATTGAAACGATCTTCAATTTTACCATATTTAATATTTTCTAATTCTAGTTTCACCTTATTTGAAAACGCTCTATTTTCTACTGGAGGCAAATCATAATCTATACTATCACAATTAATAAGGCTGATTTGAGCAATAGTAGCAGCGGTTCCAGCCCCAAAGGCTTCAGTTAAAGTTCCTGCCCCAATAGCCTCTATTACCTCGGAAACCAAAACTTTTCTCTCCTCTACTTTATACCCCCAATCTCTTGCAATGTCAATCACACTTCTTCTGGTAATACTCGCTAAAATAGTATCACTTGATACTGGAGTTATTAGTGTATCCCCTATTTGGAAAATAACATTCATAGTACCAGCCTCTTCAATATACTTGTGTTCAAATGCATCCGTCCAAATTAACTGACCATAACCTTTTTCTTGCGCAATTTTTGCTGGATATAAAGCCCCAGCATAATTTCCTGCAGCCTTTGCAAAACCTGTACCCCCCTTAACTGCTCTAGAATATTCGGTTTCTATTTTAACTTTTACCGGTTCAGAGTAATATGCTCCAACTGGGCAAGTAAATATAATAAACTTATATGTGCCAGACGGCTTGATTCCAACATATGGATCTGTCGCTATCATAAAAGGTCTCACGTACAAAGCGCAACCATCTTTTTTTGGAACCCATTCCTTATCAATTTCAATTAAAGATTTTAATGACTCTATAAATACATCAACTGGAACTTCTGGCATGCACATTCTACGAGCTGACACATTAAACCTTTTTGCATTTTCTTCAGGACGAAACAACTGAACCTCTCCACTACTCGTCCTATAAGCTTTCATCCCTTCAAAAAAGGATTGTCCATAATGCAAGACAGATGTAGCAGGTGACAATACTAAATCAGCATATTCAGAAATCTCAGGGTTTGTCCATTCTCCATCAGAATATTCCATAACAAACATATGGTCAGAAAATACTCTTCCAAAAGTCAGATTATCCCAATCCAACTTAACGGAACCACTATCAGCCTTTCTAGTAATTTTAATATCCATTGTTTCTGCAACCATATTCTTTCTACATTTAATTTCTGCGCGAAGCTAACAATAAATCTAGCATTACACTACTTCACGAATATACTAATAATAAAACTTTCATCAAAGGATTATTTGTGTTTTACCAAGTAAAGCAAACTATAGTTCTAACTATCACAAAACACTTAAAATTATATTCTGTTTAATGCGAAAAATACACTTTAACATTAAATTAGTTGTAAATTTATCAACATAAATGTCGAGCAAAATACATAGCATTTTGAAGGAGTTTTGGGGTTTTGAGAAATTCCGAGAAATGCAAAAGGAAATTATTCAATCTACTCTTGACGGCCAAGATACGCTAGCTTTATTACCAACCGGAGGCGGAAAATCTATCTGTTTTCAAGTTCCAGCATTAGCCAAAGATGGAATCTGCTTAGTGGTTTCGCCACTTATAGCCCTAATGAAAGACCAAGTAGAAAACCTAAAAGACAGAGGCATTAAAGCAGAAGCACTTGTTTCCGGCATGAGCAAACGCGCCATAGACATACTCCTAGACAACTGTATATATGGCAAAGTGAAATTTCTATATGTCTCTCCGGAAAGACTTAAAAGTAAATTATTCATCGTCCGGTTAAAAAAAATGAATGTCAATATAATTGCTATTGATGAAGCTCACTGTATTTCTCAATGGGGGTATAACTTTAGGCCTTCTTATTTAGAAATTATTAATTTGCGTGAAATATTACCTAATATTCCTATTCTAGCATTAACTGCTACCGCAACACCAAAAGTTGTAATCGACATTCAAGAAAAACTAGGCTTTAAGAAACCGAATGTTTTACAAAAAAGCTTTAAAAGAGATAACATTCATTATATCGTAATTAACGATGAAGATAAAATGGGTAGGATGCTTAAAATCATCAACAAAGTACCTGGAACCGGGATTATTTACGCAGCAAACCGAAGCAAAACACAAGAAATAGCTCACTTCCTGCAAAAACGAGGAATTTCAGCCGAATACTATCATGCAGGCATTACACCCGAGAAAAGAAGCTTAATTCAAGCTGATTGGTCAAGCAATAAAACCCGAATAATCGTCGCCACTAACGCATTCGGAATGGGAATTGACAAACCTGACGTTCGTTTCGTTATTAATTTAGCGTTAACTGATTCCATAGAAGCATATTTTCAAGAAGCTGGAAGAGCTGGAAGAGACGAAGAAAAAGCCTATGCTGTTTTACTTATTAATGAAAATGACCGAATCAACTTCATTAATAGAGTTGAAAAGAGCTTTCCTGAAAAAGAGCAAATTAAAAAAGTTTACTTTGCTATCTGCAACCAACTGAGAATTGCAATTGGCGCAGGTGAAAATGCCACCTACCCATTTAACATTAACGAAATAAAGTTGCAACAAAACCTCAATGCGTTGGAAATTTACAATTCCGTAAAGTTTCTCGAGCAAGCTGGATATTTAGAATTAAGTGAAGCTTTTTTCAATCCTTCAAGATTAAAGATCGAAATGAATAGTAGTGAATTGTATGAATTCCAGGTTAGAAACAAAAAATACGACCCCTACATTAAGCTATTACTGAGAAGTTATGGTGGTTTATTCGATGAGTTTTCTAAAATTAAAGAATTTGACTTAGCCACCCGTTCAAAAAAAACTATCAGTTTAATTCGAAAAGTACTAAGAGAACTGCACAAGCTTGAAGTAATAATATACGAGGAACAAAACAATCTTCCATTATTAACTTTTCTGCAGCCAAGAGTAGACTTAAAACATCTTCGACTACGTAATGAAATTTATGATATTAGAAAAGAAGATGCTTTGATAAAAATGGAAGCAGTAATCAACTATGCATTTTCAAATGATACCTGCCGCAGTCAATTACTTCTAGCCTATTTTGGAGACTCCAACAATGACTGTGGCGTATGCGATGTTTGCCTTTTAAAAAATCGAGACAAAAAATTGAATTCCAATCAGTTTAAGGGAATTCAAAATGATATAATTAACTTATTGAAAGAACAACTCCTTAGAGCCTGGTGAACTGATAACAAAATTAGCTTTGAAACATGAAGAAAAGAATATTCGGAGTATGGTACAGTGGTTGCTTGATGAAAACATTATAAAACTAAACGAATTGAATAAAATCAAAATAGCATAATGCGTTTTTTGGCTCTTATTTCTTTATTATTATTTGCTTTTCAGTCAATTGGTCAGTCAGAAACTGTTTCTATTCTCTTGAAACAAGCAAATGGTTTTTTAATCAAAAAAAACTACTCACAAGCTAACTACTATTACAACTTAGCAAAATCATCCATTTCTGCAGACAAATCAGCTGAAAGGATGAAAAAATTCATTGAAAGTAAAATTACAACTTCTGACAGCTTGTATGCTTATTCCTTTAACAATCCTAAATTTATACAGCTATTGAGAACCGGAGACAGCTTAAAGACGTGCTGCAAAATTACTTCAATCCAAAAATTTAAACAAGCGTCAAAAATCAGTAGCCAATTTGATTACCCAATTAATAGAATTAAAAATATAATCCGAAATTCACCAGAAGTAAAAAAACAACTTCTAGTAATGGAAGCACGCAAAAATCGAAAAAAATATACATCAGAAATTGAACTGGCAAAATTCTATTTTGAAAAAGGCGACTTGTTTAAAGCGATGAGATTGTTTGAACAAACAAGTGTAACCTATAAGGATGATACAGTAGCAGTAGGACATCTAAAAGGGTTGAAACTTCAATTAGTTGATGAAATCAAAACCTTCCACAATCTTATTTACCAAGGTGACTCGCTATACAAACTAGAAAAATTTAAAGGCGCTAAATCAAAATTTGAAAAAGCTTTAACTATCGATGAGGAATGTAACTTATGCTTTATCAGAATAAAAAGTGCTGACTACTTCATTGCAAACAATAAACAAAACACAGATTGGACTCTACTCAAAAGAGAAGCTGACAGCAATTTTCTGATTGGAAATTACGAAATGGCTCACCATCAATTTATGTGGCTATATAAACACGATAAAAATGATTTATACGCGAGTAATAAAATAGAAGAAATTGAAAAGATACTGAAAGATGAAATAGATGAAAGAATGATGAGCGTCAATGCACGCTTGTTACTCGAAAAAGCGGACCAAGAGTTCATACTTGGCAACTATAGAAACGCTGAAGTAATTTACCGAAAAATTGAGAATCGATACAGTAAATCGGTTGATTATTTAGCTTACGTACAAGAAAGAATTAAGGATTGCATTTACTACCAAGACGGGACATTAACTCATTGAGCTTTCAAGGCCTTAGACTTTGCTTCTTTTCGAATAGCTAAAAAAGAAAGTGCTATTAGTACAAATATTGTATACCAAACCCACATTGGAAATGCCGGTGTTTCTCCCCTAGCGTAGCTGTGCAAACCTTTCGATAAATAATAATTAACCCCAACAAAAGTCATTAACACCGAAGAAAATGCAAATATTGAAGCAAGGTTAAAAGTTAATTTTCCTTTTGCCTTACCCGGCATAAACCTTAAGTGGAGCACAATTGCATAAACTAATACAATAACCAAAGCCCATGTCTCTTTTGCATCCCAACCCCAATAGCGACCCCAAGATTCATTTGCCCATACTCCACCCAAAAAAGTTCCGACCGTTGCTAGAACAATTCCTATTATCAATACCATTTCATTAAGGTGCGTAAGCAGTAATACACTTCTTGAAATACGCTTTTCATTTGAGGAATTCTTTAAAAGATAGAAAAACAAGTTAATCAATCCCAATATAAACCCTACCCCAAAGAAGCTATAACTAAGCGTTATACATGCAACATGAATAATTAGCCAAATAGACTTTAATACCGGCTGTAAACTCGTCAATTGAGGGTCGAAACTACTATGACCTGCCGTCATTAAAATTAAAAATGCAATTAAAACTGTAGCAGCTAATATTAGCTTTGTGTATTTCATAAACACAAAACCAATCAATAAACTTCCCCAAGAAATAAACACCAATGCTTCGTATCCATTACTCCATGGAGCATGACCAGTAAGATACCATCTTAAACCAAGACCAAATGAATGATAAGCAAAACAAACCGCAACAACGGCTACCAATAACCAGATTACGGAATTTAATATCTTGCTTGCTTTTTCTTTTAGCACCTGAATTATGGTGAGAATCAAAAGGAATAAAGCAAGTATAGAATAAGCTCTTTCTAGGCTTTTAAAGATATTTGTTTTGTTGTAATAAATTTCTAGTTCAACCATACTTTCAGAAGGCAACAAATAATCAACATCCCAATCTCGCTGCTGCTGAATCAAGTTGTTTAATATCTTTTCTGGAATACTATCATTTCCATTTGTTTTTGCGGAATCTAAATAAATCATATAGGCTTTAAACTGCAAAGCATAGCTCAACTCAATATCCTCAGAATGAGCAGAAACGGGAATAAATGCGGCCGAGTCATTAACACTCACCCAATTATTGGTTTCACTTCCTTCAACTGGAACAATAACATACATCTGACCATAGAAAGTCATTAACAGAATATTTAGCCTTTCGTTGACTTTTAACAACTCTTTATCAAATCCATTTTGCTCAATAGGTTTTTTTGCATTTGATTCTTTAAATTTCTCAATCAATTCTGGTTTTACGTTCCAAGTTAAACTATCTGCCATAAAATCATTAACCGAAGCATAACTCCCGTCAATTCCTAATAGTTCTCGGACTCCCGTATTTCCACGTATATAAATTAATTCTTGTTGAGCCCAGTATGTGGGATTAAGTGGAATATCTAAATATAGTTGCATAGCATCTAGCTTTCCAACTTCCTCAAAATAAAATTTATCTTTCTTACTTACCTTATGAAAAATATCATAAGCCAAGGAATGACTTGGCTGAAATCTATCATTACTTAATACCATCACCCTACCAAATTTATCAGCCGCCTCAGGACTAACAACTTTTATTTGAGAATACCCTTTGAAAGATGCAAGCACTAATAAGACGGTCATTGCCTTACTCATATCTTTTTTATTTAGCTTAATCACTTTTTTTAACAATTCTCTAAAACGTCCATTTGGATTAAAAAGCGACAATAAAAACCCTAGTGCCAAGAATATATATCCCAGGTAATAAGTGATCCATGTACCCCAATAATCATGATTTACCGACAAGATAGTCGTTAACTCATCTTTTGGATCGTATGAAGATTGAAAAAATCGATATCCTCCGTAGTCCATAACGTTGTTCATAAATATGGTATGAGGTTCTTCCAAATCAACCCTGTCATCCATTAAAGTGACATGGCTTAAGAAAGATGAAGGGCTTATTCCTCCTGGATATTTTTCTAAAACAAAATCATCCAAGCGAATTGAAAAGGGAATCTTAATCTCACGCGAACCATAGCCCAACTTAAACAATAAATCACCTTCCTGATGCATCACGTAGTCTGGCGAATATCCTTGACCTCCAAAAAGTGGGATCTCTAAATCTTTTCCTTGATAATTTAAATTTATAACCAATACATCTTGCCCTTTCTTCTCTTCATCAGATTGCCGGATAATTGATTTCGCACTTTCATAAAATTTATTAACCATTATCTGACTACCCTGAGTAAACAACAGATAACGCAAACCAATTTGGTGAACAGAATCTCTTTTTAAAGTATCAAAACCTAGCTCACTTGTTTCTTTAATTCGATCTTCTTTAGACAAAGCCAACATATTTCTACTCAAAATGTCTACTGGAGAATAAATTTGTAAATTATCCCCATTTCCAATAAACTGTATGGCATCTTTCCTAGTGTTATTATTATATGCAAAAGTTTGCCCTTCAAAATCTCTTACCTCGCCATTATTCAATTGTAATTTTTGACGCCCTGCCAACATTATCTCTAAAACGTCATCACCGCCTACAACATCTTCTTCTAATTCAACAATTGCATTCTTTATAAATCGCTTGTAAGAAATCTCTATTTTGTCTTTTCCTGAGAATTCTATTGGAATAGTAAATGAATTGTCTGTAATAGTTGTTAAGCGCAAAAGCTTGTCATAGGTATACTGCTTTTCTTGCACTTGATCACGAATGTAAACTTGCAAATAGGATTCTGCACTAAACATTGTATCCGATGTCTCACCCTCCTTTATAGGCATAACACCTTCAAAACCAGTATATCGAGTAACTCCTGCACCTACAATAACGAAAATAAAAGCTAAGTGAAAAATCAGACTAGAAATTTTCTTTTTTTGAAGCAAACGATACTTTCCGATGTTTCCGATAAAATTAATTACTAGAAGTATTAAGACTATTTCAAACCATCGGGCATTATAGACAATTACCTTAGCTGTTACTGTGTCAAATGAATTTTCAATTAAAGTTGCTCCTCCTACAGCAATAGCAAATATAAAAAGTAACATCCCCATTAGACGGCTAGAAAAAAGAAATTTATAAATTGCTTGCATTCGCTTAAATTGTGGTGCAAAATTAATGATAATAACAGACTCCTAAACCCAAAACATGTATTATTTTAGCAAAAAAATGGCACCCATGAATTACTCCAACCACGCTTATAAAACTCATGATGGAAATGAACTCGTTACGTATGAATGGAGCTGCGAAAATCCCAAAGCCATTGTTCATATCGTGCATGGAATGAGTGAACATGCAGGGCGCTATGATCATTTTGCTTCAGAAGCAAACAACCAAGGGTTTATCGTTTACTCAAGTGATTTAAGGGGACACGGTAAAACCGCAGGAAACATAGAGAATGTGGGACAATTTTCCATGGAAGGTGGCTGGAACAAAGTAGTAAAAGACATTATTGGACTGAGTTATCGGATAAAAACAGAAAACCCAAAGCTTCCTCTTTTCATTTTGGGACATAGTATGGGATCTTTTCTTGCAAGAAATGTTGCTTATACCGACACAGAAGTAGCAGATGGATACATATACTCTGCAACCGCTGGACACCCAGGATTAATAGGTGTAATTGGAAAAAGTGTAGCTAAAATAAACATGAAACTAACCGGGAGAAAGCACAGATCCAAATTCATGACCAAATTAGCATTCGGAGATTTCAACAAAAAATACAAAAATTCTCGAACGGAAAAAGATTGGCTAACAAGAGATGAGGCAATTATAGATAAATACATGGCTGATCCATATTCTATGCAAATTTTTACCTCTCAATTTTATACGGACTTATTACACGGTGTTCTGGATATGAATGATTTTTCCAATATGTTACAGTTAAATAAACAAACCCCGGTTCTGCTATTTGCAGGAGATATGGACCCTGTTGGAAATTACGGTAAAGGACCTAGAGAAGTGCACGACAAAATGAAACGTGCCGGTGTTGAAGATATTGAATTAACTATTTTTCCAGAGGGTAGACACGAAATGTTAAACGAAACAAACAAGGAAGAAGTTTATCAATTAGTATTCGACTGGCTAGAAAAAAAATGCACGAAATAACCAAGACTTTCCAAAATGATCAAAGAAAAACTAGCAACTATAAAAAAAAATATTCCTTCTAATGTTACTTTGGTTGCCGTTTCTAAAACCAAGCCGAACGAACTAATAGAAGAGGCATATAACTCTGGCCAAAGAATATTTGGAGAAAACAAAGCACAAGAATTAAAAAACAAAGCTGAAGTTTTACCCAAAGATATTGAATGGCATTTTATTGGACATATACAGCGCAACAAAGTAAAGTATATTGCTCCATACGCCAGTTTAATTCATAGTATTGACTCTATAAAACTTTTAGCAGAAGTAAACAAGCAAGGACTCAAAAACAACCGAATAATTAATTGCTTACTACAATTTTACATCGCCACAGAAGAAACTAAGTTTGGTCTATCTCTAGAGGAGGCGGAGGAGCTTTTAACTTCAATTGAATTTTTAAATCTTAAGAACATAAAAATAGTTGGTGTAATGGGAATGGCTAGCTTTATAAACAATGAAGCACAGCTTAGAAACGAATTTATTCGCTTAAAAAACATATTCACCCAATTAAACAATAACTTCTTCAAACACACTGAAACCTTCCAAACTATTTCGATGGGCATGAGTGGAGATTATAAAATAGCCATAGAAGAAGGATCAACAATGATTAGGGTTGGAAGTGCAATTTTCGGAAACCGTAACTAATTTGATTAAACTGATATATTTTATCGACACATAATGATACTCATCGACAATAAAACCTTATTAGGCTAATTTCAAACGCCGTATTCATTTATATCTTTACATTTACCACAGGGGTAGTAAAGAAATGTTGCTTTACAGCAATTTTTTTTTCAGGGAGTCTTTCTTAAGACTCCCTTTTTTTATGCTTATTTTTGCCAGAAATTTATTCGTCCTAATTATTTCAATTAATGGAAAAAGAAGCAAAAATCATTGAACAACTGAAAACAGAACTTACTTTTACGAGTGAACCAAAATTATTGAAGACCTTGGAAAAGGTTAAAGGAAAGGGAAATGGCCAAATGGTAGCTCCTATTCTAAACCTGTATTCATCAACTAGGCATGAATCTGTAAAAAAAGCAATAAAAGGCCTTTTGAATGAATTAAAGGTGACTAACGGCACTGCTATTTTAATTGAAAAACTTAAGAACTGTGACAATGACCTAAAGGAAGTCATTTTAGGATCTCTGTGGAGTGCTGGACTTAATCCGATAGAATATTTACCAGAAATTGTTGAAGCCGCATGCAGCAGTAGCTATATGGTTGCTTTTGAAGCTTTAACTGTGCTAGAAAACCTTGAAGGACCATTTGATGAAGAAAAAATTTCAGAAGCTAAATTGATTATCAACGATTATTTCGCAAATCCTAATGAAGAAACCAAACAATTAATTTCAGTAATTTTAGGACTACTTAACGAAATGGACAATAGCCTAGATGCTTAGTTTTTAATAATCCTTGCTACCTCTCTAACGGAGTCCTTCTCAAAAAGGATAAAGTATATTCCTGAATTCAAGTTATTGACATCTAACTGGCTCTTTACCTCTCCGGATTGCACTAACTTACCAATACTACTAAATACTTGATAACGTATGGATGTATTGAATGGACTCACAATAGTTAAAAAGCCGGTAGTTGGATTCGGATAAACTTTGAACATATTTTCTGTAACCAACTCTTCAATAGTTGAAATAAAAACTGGATTCCCCATGTATAAAGAAACACCGCCTCTTTTCGTTCCTACAATCATGTCTGGATAATTATCACTATTTAAATCACCCAATGCAGGAGCTGCATTGGGACCAATGTTAATATTTGCAACCAAAGTATCTACCGTGTTAAATATTCCGGTGAAATTATTATCAATGTTATCATAATGATATACGGCTCCATTTTCAGTTCCAACAAACATTTGTGTTTCGTTCATCGTATCCCTAAATAGCACTGGGACACTATTACCAATTGTTGTCCACCATTCACTTACGTCAATCTCTCCAAAAGTATCTGTGCGGAACCTGAAAACATAACTGCTCTGACCTCCCATGTTTTCATAATAATTCAAATTACCATTCTCTTCACCAATTATTAAATCATAATCTAAATCATCATCTATATCAAATAAATAGGGTTTTGCGGCATAACCAACGTCAATTGGATCACTGTTGTCGTCTTGCAACTGCGGAGCCATTAATACAAAACTCATTGAATTTAAACTTCCTGAAGTATTCATGAAATAATGAATATACCCGTCATGTGTTCCGCAAATCATGTCAACATCTCCATCGTTATCCATATCTGAGAAAGTTGGGTAAATTCCTTTACCCAATCCTAGCCCAGACAAACCTTGAAAATCATCAGTCACCAATTCAAATTCTGGAAAATAAATCGAACCAACATTCTGATACAAGGCTATTTGGCTTCTATAATTATCAGGAGCTAACATATCAAAAATTCCGAAATTAGAAATAAATAAATCTGTTAAGCCATCATTATTATAATCAAACAATACAGGAAAAGCACTCCTACCCTTTTCAATCATTTGATCCTGCATGAAATCATTTTGAATATGTCCAAATAAAGGAAAGCTATTCGTGCCATAATTCCTATAATACCAAACACTATTGTAATTTTCCGATTCATTATCAGAGTTTGGTGATACAATTAAATCTTTGATGTTATCATTATTTAAATCTTCATAAAAAGCCCCTGGAAAAACCTGCATATCCACTGGAACAGTATTAGATGGGAAAGCGGTATCTTGCGAGATAAACGAAGTATTCATGTTAACACCTAAATTATCATTTGTTAATGCCACTAAATTTTTAAAACTAACATCACCCAAAATTAGATCTTTGACTCCATCATTATTCAAATCCAAAGACAACACCGTAGATCCAGCATGTTTTAAAACTGAACCTTCCTTTTGAGGATCTGAAATTCCAACTGTGCAAGTATCGAACAATACAGCGGTATTGGTTCCAAAGCCAGTCTCCATAAAGTGTCCCCAACATTCGTTTTTCAATTCATAATACAAGCTATCACAACCATATCCTTCTTCCACAGATAAATTCTTGTGGTACTCCACTCTAGACCCAATTACACCAAAAGTCAAAACATCTAAATCGCCATCGCCATCGATATCATTAATATCTGGAATATCTGATTTACTTACGTATAAATTAACATAATTTCCATACTGATTGGATATAACATAAGGGGTCGTTCCGTTATTAGAAACGTTCACAAAACTTACGGCTCCTCCAGAACTCGTATTTTCCCAAACACCTATTCCTCCAGACACATAACTGAAAATATCTTTTTTACCATCACAATTATAATCCCTTAAAAGAACCCAAGATTGCAAAGCTGGAAATTGACTTTCGTATTCAGGTGCATAAACATACCCACTACCTATTCCACTGTTAACAAAGGTTAAAATCTTATTTCCAGTTCTATCAAAAATAAATAAATCTTCAATCGTATCATTGTTTAAATGAATGGTTGAAAACTGTGCAGCGTTAATTCCTCCAACCCATGGATAATCTAACTGCACCCCTCCAACTGATACAGTTACTGAATCAATTCTTTCAAAACCATATTTTTGCGCTGAAATATCTAAGCTTGGTAGATTAATCAAAAAAATACAAATAGTAAGAGCAAGTATGTTTGATATTATTCTTGGCATTTATTTAGGTTATTTATAAGATACAAATTTTAACTAATAGGTTGCTTTCATTTATACATAAGTGATAAATTCATTTTATAGGGGATGAACATCAGAAATTTATTTATCATTGATATCTCCAATCTTCAGTCTTGGAACCATTTAAATAGGTTCCCCATCCGGTTATATTGCCTATTGAATCATATTCCACACTTTCCCCTTCCATAAAACCTTCAAACCATCTAATCTCACTTTGCACATTACCATTCCTATAATATGTAGTAAACAATCCTTCCTGCTTATCGCCGATAAATTGGCCTTTTATTTCTAATTGACCATTCGGATAAAACAGCTGTGCCTCACCTTCTTTAAGTCCATTGCGGTATTTAGTGATTTCTGTCAGCATTCCTTCTATACCGTACATTTTGATTTCTCCCTCAAGAACTCCATTAAGCCATTCTGCTTGCGTTCTTACAAAACCATTTTCATAATAAGTAGTTGCAAAACCATTTGGACTTCCCGCTTTCCAAAAGCTCCATTCTTGAAGATTACCTTTCTCATCCCACCATTTCCACTCTCCACTTTTTTGACCCATTTCATATTCTCCAGCACTTGCTTTTCTTCCGTTATTATGAAAAGAAACAAATACACCATCCAATGTATCACTGGTCCAATTACTTGTATCTCTAACTATACCATTCTCATACCAAAAAACCCACTCACCAACTTTCAACGTGTCAGACATTTCTCCAACACCTCTATTTTTACCATTTTCGTATGTTAGTGCTGTAGTTGAACGTCTATCCTCTTGACAACCAAAAAACAACAATAGCAATAGAGTTGATCCAATTATTCTCATTTCGTTTTGTATAATTGGCTATAAATTTAGAAAGAATTGAATAAAGGGTAGATATTACAAACGCTTCTTTTACTTTTGCTAAGCAAATAACCCAATTTGAAAGAAATTAACACCATATCATTCATCGGCTCAGGAAACGTAGCTACTCATTTAGCTATTGCTCTTTATGCCAAAGGGTTTACAATAGAGACCATTCTAAGTAAAACGCAAAAAAATGCAACCGCATTAGCTTCAAAGGTTAATGCCAGAGGAACCGATGAACTTAACCAACTAGGGCAATCTTCAGACTTGTACATTATCTCCTTGAAAGATGATGTAATTGACACTTACTTAAAAGACTTAAACCTACATAACAGTCTACTTGTTCATACATCTGGGAGTTATGAAACAACTAAACTGACCAAATTTTCTACAAAAACAGGAAGTTTTTACCCATTACAAACCTTCAATAAAGATATCTCTGTAGATTTTTCTGCACTTCCCATAATATTAGAATCAGAAAATTCAGAAACTATAGAGTTACTTCTTTCTGTTGCTAAAAGGTTAACTGAAAACACACATATTCTTAATGCTTCACAAAAAAAAGCATTGCATATCTCTGCAATTGGAATTAACAATTTCACCCACTTCATCCTCTCTAAAAACAAACAATATTGCTTAAACAACAATTTAAAATTCAATCTTTTAAGACCTTTACTTAAACAAACAATAGAGGCTTTTTTAAATGAAGAAAGGCCTTTACAAAAACAAACTGGCCCCGCTAAAAGAGGAGACCTTACAATCATTAAGAAACACATTGAGGCTTTAACAGGCGATAAAGAATTTCAAGCTCTATACAAAGAATTAAGTCAATATATATTATCAGAATTTCATGGAGAAAAATACAAACTATAAAACGAGATTAAAATCAATAACTACTTTTGTGCTTGATGTTGACGGGGTGCTAACCAACGGAAAACTTATTCTAGAAGGTTCTGGAGAAATTACCAGAACAATTAGCACAAGAGATGGCTATGGTATTCGACAAGCAATTAAAAAAGGCTACAACGTATGCATAATAACACTTGGAAATTCCAAAATGTTTGAGAAGATGATGAATTACTTGGGTGTTACGGATATATATTCATTAGCAGAAAATAAGTTAGAAATTTTAAATTCATATTGCTTATCCAAAAATATCACCCTTGAAAATGTACTTTACATGGGCGACGACATGCCGGACATAGACTGTATAAAATCAGCTTGTATTGGTGCTTGTCCTAAAGATGCTATTTCCGAAATAAGAGAAAATTCAGATTACATTTCTCACCTTAAGGGTGGTGACGGATGTGTACGAGATGTTATAGAGCAAGTACTGAAAATAAATAATGATTGGTCTTAATAATGCTCTTACAAATAATAAAAGCAATTCGACCAGTTAACTTACTGGTAATTACACTTACATTTTATGTTCTGCACACGCTTGGCATTAATTCTCAAGCATTTACTTTAGAATCGCTTCAAATCAGCTCGATGAGCTTAAAATTTTTAACTATTTCCACTTTACTAATCGCTGCAGCCGGATACTTAATTAATGACTATTACGATAAAGAAACAGACTTCATCAACAAAGGGCACAAACGAAATTTATTAAGTAAGCAAGTATTATTATCGGGCTATAGTATTCTAAATATCACTGCATTAGTTCTCAGCTATACTTTTGCTTTGAGTAATTCCATGTTTTTGATATTTCCCAGTAGTATTTTTCTACTATGGCTATATTCCTTTAAACTAAAAGGGCTGCCATTCATCGGAAATTTTATTGTGGCAACTCTTTCTGCTACAGTTCCTATTATCTATCTTTCTGTTCAAGATATAAGTATAGACCGTTTTACTCACACACCTCCTTTGGACTTAATAATAACATTGTCGTTTCTAGCGCTTTTTAGCACACTTGCGAGAGAACTGGTAAAAGACATCGAAGACATCCAAGGAGATAAAGCACAGGGACTAAAAACAACCCCAATACTTTGGGGAATAAAAACAGCAAAAATATGGGCACTCATTTTCCTACTTTGTACTCTATTTATTCTAGGACTGCTGATTGCAGGAATTACTTATTTTGACTTCAAAATTATATCGTTAGTAATCGTAACCATATTCGGAATTCTCCCTTTATTACTCTGTGTTGCTAAATTATACCAAGGAGTAGAAAAAACCCACTACAAACAGGCTGGGAATCTTATAAAATCGAGCATGTTTGGGTTTCTGTTATTTATTTATATACATGCAATAATGCTTTAATATGCTGGAAGATTTAACTAAAAAATATCAAGTAACTTTGGCTTCTAATTCTCCTAGAAGGAAAGAGTTATTGACTAAAATAATTCCTCTTTTTATAGTAGAATCTAGAGAAGTAGAAGAAATATATCCTGATAATCTTCAAGGTGCCGAAATTGCCACTTACCTCTCTCAGTTAAAATCTGAACCATTTCAACCAGGCGAAAAAGATCTTATTATAACTTCAGATACAATTGTGATTGTAGATGAACTTATATTAGGTAAACCTAAAAACTATGAAGAAGCTAAACAAATGCTTACCCTTTTAAGCGGAAAAAAGCACAAAATTATAACAGGTGTTACGATCCGAACAAAGGACAAAAAAATTTCGTTTTATGACGTAACGAAGGTACAATTTTATAAACTTAAGCCGGATGAAATTGAATATTATATAAAAGAGTACAAACCATTCGATAAAGCTGGATCTTACGGAATTCAAGAATGGATTGGATGTATTGGAATAAAAAATATGGAAGGAGATTACTATAATGTTATGGGGCTGCCGATTCACAAGCTTTACAGGGAGCTACAACAATTCATTTAACCCATAATTTCAAATATTCTTGGGCGATCAATTGTCACCATTTCAAATGCTATTTGATCAAACAGTAATTTAAACTCATTCCCTACTTCTTCCATATCTTCATCGTCTATTTCATACTTCCAGACAATTGTAATATTCGTCTTTTCTGAATGATTATCAGCAAATTCTTTCATAAACCGATAAAGCAACCGAGATGAAGATGTATTAAAGTAATCTAGGCTTACTTCTAATTTTGTTTCTGGCTTAGGATTTTGAAAATATACTTTAATGTATCCAAAAAGCGGCTCAAAAAAACCCAAGGCATCTTCTGGCATCAGCACCCCAGTAAATGAAAAATCACCTTCATTCAAATCAAATAGTATTTGAGGTGTTTTTTCCATCATGTCTAGTTCGAATGCCATGAAGCTAAAGTAGTTAAAAAATTAGCCAACATTAATATATTTCGCTAGCCTTCAAATTTTATTATATGAACAAGCGATTTACTGATGTAAACAAAAATTATGCAACTGAACAATATGAAATATGCTGAAATTATTTCAAAAACACTTCTGCTAGCTTTTTGTGTAATTCTTCTCCCCTTAAGTTTTTGGCGATAATAACACCATCTTTATCTAAAAGAATGGAATGCGGAATACTATTTACACCATATAACTGACCCACCTCATTTACCCATCCCTTCAGATCAGATACGTGAGTCCAGTTCAATCCATCTTTATCAATAGCAGCCAACCATTTTTCCGTATTATCGTCTAAAGAAACACCGAGAACATCAAATCCCATAGCATGGTATTTATTATAAGCAGCAACTACATTTGGATTCTCGTTCCTGCAAGGGCCGCACCATGATGCCCAAAAATCAATCAATAAATATTCTCCTCTAAAACTTTCTAAGGAAATTGGATTTCCTTCAGGATCGTTTTGCGCAAACAAAGGAGCCACTGCACCAACTTCTGTCGTTCTCATTTTGGCCGATCTTTCTTGGATTTTTAATACATATTTTGAGTTTATTATTTCTTTGGAAAATGTTTTAAGCGTTGAATCCATCTGATCTGCTGTAAAATCATTTCCCAAATATGAAACTAGCAAGTATGGAGCAAGCACACTTGACGTATTATCACCAATATATTTCACTATATATTCGTTTATTTTATCAAAAACTAGGTCAAAATCAAGATCAATTTGATTCATCTTTGCAGTATCTTCGATTTCTCTCGCTGCCATGTAGTCAATCTCCATTTTATCCATTTCTTTATAAAAACCCTCCTGACCCTCATTAAATTCAGTTAGAGCATCTTGAATCGATGAACCTGAAATTGTAATGCTATCTCTATTTAAAGTAGCTCCTGAAACTGATATCTGACTATTTTCAACAAACAAAGAAACGTATGCTTCTTTGTCATCGAACTTGATATACCAAACTTCTGGTAATTCTAACTCTCCAGAAAAAGAAAATTTACCTTCAACAACATCGGCAGAATCTTTATGTTCCCAATTTCCTTTTACGTATTGCGACAAATATGCTTTTGAAATATCTACTTCTCCAAAATCACAATCAATTGTATATCCTTTTGATATGGCATCTTCATCTGCACTTACCAAACCTTTATCCATATTTTCTGAACAACTAATAAATGCTGCAGTCATTAGACCAATAATTATAATCTTCTTCATCGTTGGAAATTAAATTGGATGCAAGTATAAATTAAATCTTTGTAAAATATAAATCTAACTTTCACTCAAAGTGGATTCCTAGCATTGAATACAAATTCATATCTTAACTTTTTAAACAGTTCAATTCCTCTATTAAAAATAGTATTTATTGTAAATAATAAATACTTACATTTGAAATATGAAAAAATTGATGTTTCTTTTCCTGCTTTTTTCCAACACCTTATTATCCCAAGAAGGAAATGATATTCAACGTGCCAATATTCATGGATCTCTTTCTCTTTTAACTTTTGACTTCAATTTCGATGATTTATTTTGGTCATTCTCTGGTGGTATAGAAGACGTACAGAATGAATGGGGAGCAAAATTAAACTTTGAGTTTCGACCTTTCAAAAAAAAAGTTCAAATAAGAGAAGACAACAATATTATCCGACAATACAAAGAAGTGGTATACTTCATATCCCTTGATGCAGACAAAAGATTTCTGCACTTTAACCTATGGGGAACAGATACGCAGTTTTTTGCAGGAACAAGAACAGGATTTTTATTGGGAAACTACAAAGGAACAAACGAAAATAGAAAGCCTAAATTTATAACAACGCCAATGGCGGGGTTCTGTTTTAACTTCTCAGACGAAATTAATCTGAAGGTTGGATATATACACTTTTCAGATGGATTAGTAAATGTACCAGACTCAAGAGTTACTCTTGGCTTAAATTTTATTTTGAAATGAAATCAATTAAAAGCATAGGTTTTATAGTATTTATGGGTTTTGCTTTAATTAATTGTTCAAAGCAAAATGACGATTGCAATCCAGATAGGTTTTGTGACACTTTACCACAAGATGGCGGAGATGTGAAGATAAAAGTAACATATAACGGAAATGGAATCCCCATAATTGTATATAACGGTTATGCAGATCAGAATGACATATTATTTTATGACACGCTTTGGAGTGAAGAAATCACATATTATTTACCGCTTGGAAAAAGGTACGCCGTAGAAGCTTACTACTACGAAGCCAACTCCACCATTATAGCTTTGGACGGAAATAAATTAAAGGAATCTTCATTTTGGAATTGCGATGAAGAATGTTTTGAATTAGCTGAAATTACACTCGATGTAAAAAAACTTTAACGAGTTTCAATATTTCAGATACATTTGCAGTTGAATTTACGCGCATGGGAAGTAAAATAGTATACTACGGAATCATATTACCAATATCTTATCTTCCCTATTTTTTACTGTATGCACTATCCGACTTTGTTTTTGTCGTAATGTATTATATCGTTGGGTACCGTAAAAAAGTTGTATTTCAAAATATTAAAAATTCTTTTCCAGAAAAAACAAAAATTGAGCATAAACAAATCATGCGGAAATTTTACAGGCACCTATGTGATTTGATTCTGGAGAGTGTGAAGGGGTTTTCCATTTCTGAGAAGCAGATTAGAAAAAGGATGACAGTTAAAAACCCTGAGGTGGTCGACAAATACTTCGAGCAAGGAAAAGATATAATTTTTGTTGGTGGACATTTTAATAACTGGGAAATGCTAGCTCTGGGAATTGGCCTTATCTCAAAACATATACCCGTTGCTATTTACAAACCACTAAATAATAAATTCTTCAATCAAAAGGTTTTAAATTCTAGACAAAAGTATGGTTTGATTATGCGACCAATGAAACAAACAAAAACTTGTTTTAATGAAAAACTGGATAAGCCAAAAACTATTATTTTTGGAGCTGATCAGCGTCCAGGAAATCCGAAGAAAGCTTTTTGGATGGAATTCCTAAACCAAGATACACCCGTTTCTTTTGGTGTAGAAAAATTTGGAAAAGAATACAATTTACCGATCGTTTTTGGAGCGATTCGTAAAATCAAAAGGGGACATTACGATTTTGAATACACGTTGTTATTCGAAGAACCTGCGAAAACTGAGTATGGTGAAATTACCAAAGCACATACATTAACATTGGAGAAAGACATCCAGGAAAACCCGCAATATTGGTTATGGAGTCATAAAAGATGGAAACACAAGCGTCCCGACTCTTTAAAGTAGCTCCTCATATTCAATTACCCTCTATCCTTTCTAGCCACTGGAAATATTCATCACTGATTAAAAATTCGGGATACGCCATAAATTCTTTATCCCAATTGGTATTTTTAACGTCAAAATAATCTTCCATTACCAATAAGCTTTCTGCGGCTTGAATAAATTCTTTCATTTCAATCAAACAAACAACTTTTGCAAAATGTATATTCGGAATTTTTGGATCCATAGTAAGCGCTTCATTGCACAACACCAAAGCTTTCGAATAATTATACTCTTCAAAATACGTTACAGCTTTTAAATATGTTAAAACTGGGTCATCACCAATTGAGTTGCCTAATCTGTCAATAGCTTCTCTTACTTTCCCATAACTTTTCAAATCAAGATTTAAATAGTATTGCCTCAACCAATACCATTCTGTACTTCCTTCTTTTCCAATTTCATATGTTTTTTCCAATATGGCATTGGTCCGTGCTTCAGCAGAAGAGTGAAAATCCATGTTATATTTTGCAGATTTCATTATTGCAGTTTCTCTTAAGGCAATGTCTATCTTAGAATAATATAAATCTGCTAAACTAGGGTTCAAAGAAGAAAAAGCAGTAATTGAGGAGTCGATAAACCTAAAACCTTCCCTCATATCTTTATAACTCAGTTGTCTTTTTTCATGCACAAGAGCAACTAATTCCGTCATCATAGCATCGCAACTATTAGGAGAGTAAAAAGAAGTAAAATCAGAAATTACAATTGAATCATCTATTACAGAAAGTAGTACTCTGTAGTAATTCACTTCGAGAGGCGCCGTAAATAACCTAAGCCAAATTATGTTATTCTGATCCTGAACTTGATAAAACTGAAAGTCCAAATCTCCGCCCACTAGAATAGCTTGATGCAAAACGGAAAATATATCAAAGTTGTTACATATCTCCTTAATAGCTAAAAGGTCAGAAACAAACGTAGAATCCGATTTATATTTAATTTGAATCTTACTTCTTGCATTCATTGTATCAGAATGATAAATATCCTGAACAAAAGAATGTGCAAATTCTGCGGCATTTACACTGTCAATCTTCAACTTATCAGGAACGAAGACAGCATCTTTTTCACCTTTATTTTCATTGTTGCAAGAAAAAACAACAAAAAGAACTAAAAAAAATAATACACATAAATTACTGGTATAGTGATATTTATTCATTTTTAAACACTTACTTACGACAATAAACGAATGTTAACTAATTAAAGTACGAATAACATTTTGAAACCTCCATTACTTTGCACCGTCGATCCCAAAATATAGACAGAATAAAACTACTATTTAATTACTAATCCGTTACGCTATCAATGAATAGTTAGTAACAAAACAAACACACATTTATTATGAATAATTTAAGAAACAGAGTACAATTAATCGGAAATTTAGGAACTACGCCGGAAGTAATCGATTTAAAAGAAGGTAAAAAATTAGTAAAACTTACACTTGCTACAAACGATACGTATAAGAATAAAAAAGGCGAAATCATCAAAGAAACGCAATGGCACAACCTAACTGTATTTGGCAACCTTGCAGAAATCGCTGAACAACATCTTGAAAAAGGAAAAGAAGTTTGTATTGAAGGCAAATTAAACAACCGCACATATGATGACAAAGACGGCAACAAACGATATGTAACCGAAATCGTTGTGCAAGAATTGTTAATGCTAGGTAAAAAACAATAGTTAATACCTAGACAGTAACGCTCACAATTGAGTGAGCGTTACTTTTTTTACAAAGAAAATACAATATAAATAACCTTATTACCGCATGATAAAAGTAAATAAACCAGAACAATCAAATACTGAACACCATAGATTAACGCCTAATGAACTTCGTAAATTTGAAAATTTATCGGAAGAAATTATTTTCGACTTATCCAATGAAGAGTTCGAAAGCATGATGAATCAAGTTGATTCCAGCGCATGTATAGAACCGCTATTTTTTTCTATTTCAACTGCGGAACTGGAACCACCTTGCATTGGCTATTACTAAAAGAAAAGTAACCCGAAGTGACCAATAAGTAATAGTCATTAAACTCCTTCTTCGAAATCAGCTAAACTATCAATAAAATACTCCCATGAAAATTTCGCTTTATCCAGTTCTACGTTCTTTTCAAATTCAGCTTTTTTGTTTTCAGTGTAAAAACGAACGATCGCATCCGCAATGGCAGTTTCGTTTAGTTCGGTAACATAACCCACCTTCTCATGTGCTACAATCTCAGGTAAACCGCCCACATTAGTAACTATCATTGGTTTATTGAAATTATAAGCTACTTGCGTAATGCCACTCTGAGTGGCTGTCTTATAAGGCTGGACAACACAATCTGCAGCTGCGAAATAATACCTTACCTGATCTTGGGGAATATAGTGATCGTGCAATATAACAGAATCTTTAGCAGCTTCTAATAACTCCGAATACTTTTCCTTTTTGTCGTAAAATTCTCCTGCTACAATAAGCTTTATCCCTAATTCTTTAATTCGAGAATCTTGCAAAGCTTTCAAAGCTAAATCCAATCCTTTGTAACCTCGAATCAACCCAAAAAATAAGATGTATTTTGAATTTACGTCTAAGTTCAATTTCTCAATACCATATTCCTACTAACTGGTTCTCCAAAAATATTATACACAGGATGTGGCAACATTATTTTTTTTGGTTATCGGTAAATTGAGAAATATCTTCCAATACAGATTTAGAAAGCGTAATAAACCCAGTCACATCTTTTAAGAAAGTATTTAGTAAGCCATCTATCTCCCAATCTACTCTCATGAGGTATTACATTGTCCGTAATCGCCAACACCTTAACTCCTTTCTTACGCAATTTTCCGGCTATTGTCCCGAGTGCTGGCCCCATAAAAGGCAACCAAAAACGAATGATAACATAATCAGGTTTTAAACGTGCAATAAACTTTGCCGTTTTCATCCAATTTAATGGATTGACAGAATTTATTCTCGTGAAAATTTTCAAATCTTCTGGACCTTTACCTTCTGCAAACTGGGTCTTACCAGGAAAAAGAAATTTAGGGTATTGATATGAAAATGACACCAACTCTGTCTCATAGCCCTTCAGAGTTCATTTCTCTCGATAAAGCTTCATTAAAATTTGCTATTCCACCTCTTAGAGGAAAAGCAGGACCAACAATAACAACTTTCTTTCGATTAGTCATCCAAGTTAGCTGTTTTCGCTTTGATTAAGTAGATGTTTCGATTAGGGGAATTCCGAGCAAGCATTTCTCCTAAAAAACCAGCTAAAAACATTTGAACACCAAGAATCATACATGTCAATGCGATGTAAAAACTTGGCCTCGATGCAATTAAAGTTCCTGTTTTATCTATAAATAACTTGTCAATTCCAATCCACAATGCAAAACAAAACCCAATAGCGAACATCAAGGATCCTATTGTGCCAAAAAAGTGCATAGGTCTCTTTCCAAATCGCCCAATAAATGTTATGCTAAACAAATCTAAAAATCCAAAAAGAAATCTTTCTAAACCAAATTTCGTTTTGCCATATTTTCTTTCTTGATGTTGAACAACTTTTTCACCTATTTTATTAAATCCTGCCCATTTTGCAATAACAGGAATGTAACGATGCATTTCTCCGTAGACTTCTATGGACTTTACCACTTCTTTCTTGTAAGCTTTTAAACCACAATTCATGTCATGCAGCTTTATTCCGCTTACCCTTCGCGTTGTAGCATTATATAACTTAGTAGGAATAGTCTTAGTTATCGGATCATATCGTTTCTTTTTCCAACCAGACACAATATCAAAACCCTCTTCCTTAACCATTTGAAACAACTCAGGAATTTCATCTGGACTATCTTGCAAATCTGCATCCATCGTAATTACAACATCCCCTTTTACAGCTTCAAAAGCAACATTCAACGCAGCTGATTTACCATAATTTCGACGAAAAGAAATCCCTTTAATCTTGTTATTCGAAATCATTAACTCTTCAACTTTCTTCCACGATTTATCGGTACTACCATCATCAACCATTATAATCTCATAATTGAAATTATTCTCAGTACAGACCTTACTAATCCAATCAGTTAACTCTCCAATAGATTCTTCTTCATTGAACAAAGGGACAACAATTGATATTTGAATATTTTGGTTTTCTATTTCCATATAATTCTAACAAATATAGTATTTTGACGATAGAGTGCTAATGGTTAGACTGAATCTTTGAATGATAAAATAAAAGCTTACGGACCACAGCTAATTAGGATAACAGAAAAAAAAAGGGATAACTGAATTAAATCTTCAGTTATCCCTAGCTGCGGACAGTGAGGGATTCGAACCCCCGGTACCTTGCGGTACGCTGGTTTTCAAGACCAGTGCATTCGACCACTCTGCCAACTATCCGAATGGCTGCAAAAATAGAACGGTTTTTTGTATTTGCAAGTCTTTTCATAAAAAATATTATATCTTTATTCAATTGCTACTTTAACGGCAATAATGGCATGGCATAGTGCAATAGCAGGCTTTAAGGCTTATCTTAAATTAGAACGTTCACTTTCAGATAATTCTATTTCTAATTACTTGCGCGATGTTGGTAAATTAGACAACTATTTTCATCAAATTTTAGAAACAGAAAAAACACATTAGTTCTGTATCAATCGATGACTTACAGGGTTTTATTAAATGGATAAATGAAATTGGTTTATCTGCAAGAAGCCAGGCCCGAATAATCTCAGGAATTAAAGTCTTTCTTTAAATACTTGATTTTAGAAGATATGATAAAAGTAGACCCTTCTGAATTACTAGAATCACCAAGACTCGGAAGAAAACTACCGACACTCTGTCTATTGATGAAGTTGACTCTCTGATAAACGCTATTGATAGAAGTAATGCCCAAGGAGAAAGAAATTTAGCTATACTTGAAACACTTTACGGTTGCGGTCTTCGTGTAACAGAACTTACCACAATGCAACTATCCGAAATATTTTGGGAAGAGGGTTTTGTGCGAATTATTGGGAAAGGAGATAAACAAAGACTTGTTCCTATAGGAGGAAAAGCCTTGAAACAATTAAAAATTTATATTAACGAAGTACGCGTTCATCAAACAATACAAAAAGGTTTTGAAGATTTTGTTTTTTTGAACAGAAGAGGAAAATCATTGACAAGGGTTATGATTTTCACCATAATAAAACAACTAGCAGAAAAGATTGGGTTGGAAAAAAGTATCTCCCCTCATACCTTTAGGCATTCATTTGCGACACATTTAGTAGAAGGTGGAGCTGATTTAAGAGCCGTTCAAGAAATGCTAGGGCACGAATCCATTACCACCACGGAAATATATACACACTTAGATAGAAGTTTCTTAAAACAAGTTATTATGGATCACCATCCTTGGAGTAAAAAGTAACTCCACGAAGACCATTTTTCAAATCCCAAATAATTGCAAATAGCAGAATAATATACTCCACACCTATTAACCAATAATTTTCTTCTACTGTACCTATATCTTTATAAGCGTAATAACTTAGCACGACAACAAAACTCCAAATCAAAGGAAATTTTAAGTTTGTTAAAATAGAGAAAGTTAAAAGATATATAATATACCAAGGATGCACAATTGATGCTACCGCATAGTAGATAAGTAACATCCAAACAAAATAGGTAAATAAACTTTTGAAATCTTTTGTTTCTCGACTTTTTATAAGAATAATAATTGAAGAAATCAGAACTATCCCCTGTCCAATTGTACCAATATTTTCTATTTGATTGTAACCATAAATCTGAAAACCAATTTCTCTAAATAAGTAATAGATACTTCCGTTAAATTCGAATGAATGAAAATACAAACCAATACTAGAACCCATTGTCTCTAATAGATTAACATCTGAAAATGGAAGAAATAATACGATTGTCAAACAGCAATAACAGAATAAAAAACAACAAGAGGTTTCCACTGAATTCTAAAAATAAAAAACGGTAATAGCAATAGAGGAACTCAGCTTTGTGCAAATTGCCAAGGCATATAATAATCCAGCCTGAATATGTCTTTTTTGAATGATAAACCATATAGAAGTTAACACAAAGAATAAGGTAACACCTTCAAAATGTAAGTTACCAGTAAGCTCTGTAACAACCAGAGGATTTAATGCATATAGAACAACTAACTCTCTCTTTTTATTAAACCACTTTAATAGTTTAGCTAAAATGAGAATAACACCAATATCAAAACCAATAAGTAATAACCTCAATAAGACTATGAATTGAAATGAATTATTTCCAGAAGCATAAGCTACCAAACCAAAAAAACCTTGATCTACAGGTGGATAGACCGAGTAATATTCTTTGGAATTTAATTTGTAATAAACCCTATCCTTTAAGTTAATTTCATCTTTCGGACTGGCAAACATCTGATCCACTGGTTTGAACTTGTAAGGGTTATTCCCACTTGAAACAAGCTCTCCATCCCATATAAAACGATAGTAATCGTCACTTAAATTTGGTATTGAAAAAAGTAAAACAAACCTAAATACAATGCCAATAAGGAGTACTTGCTTAAACGCCAGTTTTGGTCTCAAAACTGATTTCCAAAAGGAAATACATAAAGGAATAATCCCGTTAAAATAGCATAAACTATAAACAAGAAAATGAATTGCTCCGGTTTATGTAATACCCAAAAAAGAAAAGAGAGGTTATTCCGACTAAAGCAATTATAGCTGCTTGTTTATTTTGCAGCTGCCGCATGTTTTACCGTATAAAAACTTGTATAACTAAATCCGATTGCAATCATAACAAGAAAACCAAGCATATAGTAGTTCTCAAATTCTAATGCTACATATATTCCATATCCAGCATAAAGAACAAGAAGGAATTCCAATATTGCCATAGGATTGAATGAAGAAATCACATACTTATTTGCTTTCAAGGAATCAGATTTGCTAGTTAACATTAAATTTAGGTGTTCTAACAAAAGGTGATTTCTTGCCCAAATAACCCTCCACTACTCCAATTGCATTATACAAGCCTACCCCATAGTTAAAGCTAGGAAAACAGGAAAGAAGAGCATAAACTTGAATAAAGCAACGAAAAAATTATCCTCTGGAGACTTATTGGATACAAAGTAAATTATCCCAAGTATTATTGTACTAATAAAGAAAAAGGACAAAGAATTCCTAAATATATTATCGAACTGAGGAAATTGATTAATGACCAACATAGCTGGAATACTAAGCAATACCAAAGAAATGATACAAATGAACAAAAAGCTATTTAAAAGGTGAAAAGTAGCATTGATTTTTGTTTTCATTCCAATACCTCTATTAATTAGAACTTTACCTAAATTCTTTCTAGTACATTCAGCAGCTCCTTTACTCCATCTGAATTGTTGGTTTTTAAGAGCAGGCATTGTTACAGGTAATTCCGCTGGAGATTCAACATCCTCTAAATACTTAAACTTCCACCCTTTTAATTGAGCTCTATAACTTAAATCCAAATCTTCGGTCAATGTATCTGATTGCCAACCACCAGCATCTAAAATAGTCGTTTTTCTCCAAATCCCTGCAGTACCATTAAAATTTATAAAGTGACCACCAGAATTTCTTCCTCTTTGCTCAATTTTAAAATGCGCATCTAAAGCAAATGCTTGTAGCTTGGTCAAAATTGAATAGTCCTTATTTAAATGCCCCCAGCGCGTCTGAACAACACCTATTTTATCATCTCCAAAATAAGGAATCGTTCTATTTAAAAAGTTTGATTCTGGAACAAAGTCAGCATCAAAAATAGCTATATACTCTCCCCTTAGCAAGTCCATTCCATAAGCCAAAGCTCCTGCTTTAAAGCCTTCTCTATTCGGTCGAATTAACTGTTTAATGTCAATTCCTTTCTTCCGCAGTTCCTTTACTTTATTGGCTATAATATCTACTGTTTCATCATTGGAATCATCCAGAACTTGAATTTCTAACTTTTCTATTGGCCAATCAAAATTAGCAACTGCATCGATTAAGCGTTCAACTACATAAAATTCATTGTAAACGGGAAGTTGTATTGTCACTATAGGTTTATCCTCATCATTATCAAAAGACTTTTCTTGATCTCCTCTATTTTTCCATTTATCTCTTAAATACACAAACGTTAGGTTGAGTTCTGCAAGAGCATAAAGCAGAATAAAAGTCAAAAAGAAAATATATAGGCCAATGATGATGAATTCCATGTTATTTCTTAAAAACGTATTTAAATATTGTAATTATGATTTTATAACCTGCTAAAATAGTTCCTTTTATGGTTCCCGTTATTTTAGACACCCCTATTCTTTCTCTGTAGCTTACAGCTACTTCGCAAAAATCATATTTCTTTTTTGCTGCTTTCACTTGCATCTCAACAGTCCAACCATAGGTAGTATCCTGCATATTCAATTCTAATAATTTTTCAAATTTCAAAGCCCTAAAAGGACCTAAATCTGTAAATCTAGCACCATAAAACCACCTTATAAGTCGAGTAGCCAACCAATTGCCAAATAGTTGCTGTGGCATCATGGATTTATCCTCTCTTGTGCCCAGTGCTCTTGACCCAATCACCATATCCATGTTTCTTTCTACAATTGGATGAACCACGTAAGGTAATTCCTCTGGATAATCAGAATAATCCGCATCCATAAAAACAATAATATCTGGCTGATCTGTTTTATTCTTTAAGTATTCAATTCCTTTTAGGCAAGCATATCCATAACCTTGGCGAGGTTCGTCCAAAACAGTTGCGCCATTTGCAGCAGCTCTTTTTACAGTATCGTCAACGAGAATTATTATTAACCACTACCACTTCTCGAACCCAATCCATCGGCATATCTTTTAATACGCTTACAATTGACTCTTGTTCGTTAAAGGCGGGAATTACTACATCGATAGTTGGTTTTTGAATCATTAATAAAAGACCGTAATTATTATTTATTTAAAAACTCTTTCAATCCTTCATTGCCTAGAATTACTTCAGGAGCTTCCATTCGAGAACCATCAGTATTAGGAGCGTTTTCTAAGTTAAGAACCCCCCTTGGACAAACAGCAGAGCAAACGCCACATCCTACACAAGAAGCCCTTACAATGTTTTGTCCTTTCTGAGCGTAAGCTCGAACATCAATCCCTTGTTCACAATAAGTAGAACAATTTCCGCAAGAAATACATTGACCGCCATTGGTAGTAATTCTAAATCGAGATTTGAATCGTTGAACTATTCCCATATAAGCAGCTAATGGACAACCAAATCGACACCAAGCTCTATTCCCTAGAATTGGATAAAAACCGGTTCCAATAACTCCAGCAAAAATTGACCCAATTAAAAATCCATACCATTCTCTAATATTATAGGCAGACATTCCAAATAATACATCTTTGCTCCTCATTTCCGGATAATTTACCTCATTGTAAGAATGATAACCGGCGAATATGGTCATAATTATTGCAAACAGAAATACACCATAAATCATCCATCTTTCGATTTTCCACGTAATTAATCGTTTATCGGATAGTTGCCTATACGGATCTCCTAAAGTCTCAGCTAAGCCTCCACATCCGCAAACCCATGAGCAATACCACCTTTTCCCATAAAAGTAAACCATTACCGGAATAACTATTAAGCTCAACACAACTCCCCAAACAAACATAAATATTCCAACTGTTCCTGAATCAAAGTGACCTTTTACATTCCAATCAAAAAACATATCATAATCCAATGGCCATGCATTTTTCAAGTCCATCGCAGGTAAATCAAATAAGGGCAGAATTTCCACTAATAGAAAAGCAAAAATTATTTGAAAAAATAACACACTAGCAGTTCTAACTATTTGATAGCGATTATGGCGGTACTTAATAAACATTCTTATTCCCATTACAGACATAGAAACTGTGTATAAAACGTACCGTATAAAAACCATTGAGATGCAGAAGCTCCCTCAATAAACAAACCCTTGAAAGGATCTACTATACTTGTCCAAGTAACAATTAGCCAAGGGTAAAAATACAGTAGAATATAAAAAAACAATAAGAAAACAAAAGCTAAGATTCCAATCCAACCTCTGTTAGTTGCAGCATCATGATAGACTCCGTTGTTTTTAATTCCAGGTCCACCCATTAAAATTGCCCCAGGTAGAATATACATCAGTGCTCCAATAATACAAAGACCAAATGTTAAGAATAAAAATAGCCCTTTATTATCTGTAATTGGTCCATTCAAGGATGCCTTTACTAAATCAAATCGAGAATATTTATTATCCCAGACAAAATACTTCTCTCCTAGTTTTCCGTTTATTCCTTTGAGTTTGTTTTCGAAATCCTTTTTAAAGTCATCAACCTTTTCATACGATTTACTTTCGCTGAACATCCAACTGGTATTATCTATCAATAATTTCTGCTTCTTAGGATTATCAAAGAATACTGCTATAACCAAATCCTTACTGTATGCATACCTTACCATCTACAATTGCCAAGTCATAAATTGCCTCAACTTCTGAAGTAGTTATTCCTTCTTTTTCAGCAAATGCATTCAGAAATGGACGCATTTGATTTGCTAATTAAATTCAGTTAGATTAGAACTAAATGAAAATTGCTCACTCAAATTCTTTATCCAGTATCTTCAACTCAATTGCAGCTTGTTTTAAACTAGCTACTATGGTATCGCCTTTGTCAATTTTTTCTGTAGTATCATACAAGGCTTTTAACTTTTCTTCTGAAATCTTATAGGTACCAATGAATAAGGATGCTATGAACAATACAAAACCTACAAGGAACACGACTAAACCAATATTTCTTGTAGTTTTTCATACTACCCTGCACCTAAAATTCGTTTCCAACTTCTCTTTTTTACTGAAATGTTTGTCTTTTGCTCTTTATTGAATTTGGCAACAATTTTATCTTCGTAGACTCTATAAAACTCCGGATCAAAATTAGCATCTTTTAGCTGCTCCATTACTTTCTCGATAGTTGCATCACTATCTAAATGACGATTCATTACTTCATGTCGAATTCTAATACCAAAGGTATTAAGACCTAAAAACTTTCTTGACGATTTATCGAATACAAAATGCATACACATTTCACCACCTTTATGCTCCCAGTAAAAGTTTGACTCTCCTTCTTGCAGCATTGAATTTACGCAACCATAAGTTTGGTACTCTATATCAAAAAATTTAGCGGAGTTAAACCAATGACCTGGTTTGTAGGCTAGTTTGTTTCCACATATAGTTTGCGCAACCGTTTCTCCCATTATACGACCTGTATACCAAACTTGCTCTATTTTTTTTCTTCCTGCTAGTGGTTTTGAAAACTGCGCGCAATCACCAATTGAATAAACATCGGTCTGATTCGTTTCTAGAAATTGATTAACAACAATACCTTCTTCGGTTTCTAAATCAGTATCTTTTAAGAAATCTATATTTGGCGACACTCCCGGAGTTAAGCCAACAAACTGACAAGCTAATTCTTCTCCAGTAGATGCAACTACCGCTTTTACACGTCCATTTTCATCGGAAATTATTTCTTTCAACTCCGTATTAAAACGCAGATCAACTCCCCTTCTACTCAAGTGTTCTTCCTACAATAGCTGCTTCCTTTAGTGGAAGTACATTACCCCAAAATCTGTCTTCTCTTACAAAGAAAGAAACGGATATATTTCTAGAATGAAGCATTTCAGCCATTTCAACACCAATTAGCCCTCCTCCAACTATAACAGCTCTATCTACTTTGTGTCTGGAAGTATTCTCTTCCATTAGGTCCAAATCTTGTTTACTATACAATCCTTGAACTCCTTTTAAATTTTGGCCTGGCCAACCAAATTTATTTGGCTTGGAGCCAACCGCTAATATTAGTTTATCATAAGTAAATTGGTCTCCTCCAGACAAACTTAATTTCTTAGAACTATAATCTATGGATTCAACAAATCCTTTTTTCAATTCAATTCTGTTCTTTTCCCAAAACCAATTTTCGTAAGGTTGCGTATGTTCAAATTTCATATGCCCCATGTAAACATACATAAGAGCAGTTCTAGAAAAGAAATAATCGGTTTCGGCAGAAACAATCGTAATCCGCTTGTTGCTTAATTTACGGATGTGACGAGCAGCAGTAACTCCCGAGATGCCATTTCCAATAATTACTACGTGTTCCAAATCTATTTTTAAATTTTTGGTAAATTATAATAATTCTAAACAAGAACAATGTAATTCACAAAATAACTGCCCTTAGTCCTTGTCCATTTATCAATAGAAAGGATTTTAGCAAAGTTAATGAATTACCTTATGATGAGTGAATGCCTATTAATTAAGTTTGACTACAAATGCATCATCTAAGAGGGCATCTCCAGAAATCATTTTCTTCTTAGCTAAGTTTGCAGCCTCTTTAGAACTGTAAGTACCAATTGACACCTTGGTAAGATTACCTACATTTCTTTTAATCAAATCACCTGTTTTAAGCTTATGTTTAATACAAAATTCCATAACTCTTCTGTCGCTGTAATCTGACAGAGATAATAACTGAATAGAATAATTACCATTATCCGTTAGGCGCTCTATCTTTTCCATGCCTTCTTTGCTTTCTTTGCTTTCTTTGTTTTCGAGGATCTCTGCTGTTTCTTTATTTTCTGCAACCACTAAAGCATAGGAAGTTTTATCACTTAAATCCTTAATCACAAAGGAATTATCTTCAGGTGTCACTCCTTGATACGAGGCATAATCTTTTGACTCTATTGAAATAACCAAGTCTTCAATATTTGGATTCATTTTACTTTCTCCAACGGCATAAACAAACTTCACTCCAATGGAAATATCTTGCATAATAGAAGGTTGTATGTAAAAAACTGTTGTTACCCCTTCATCTCCCACAGAAAATGAGTAAAACGAAATTCCATCACTTTCTTTTTTAGAAACATTACCTCCAGACGAGGGAGTGATCACATTTACTCCTTCTGGAATTTTAAAAGAAACTTTTGCAAATTCAGCATTGGAAACACCTGAGAAAACAGATGTAACTTTGTACTCATTCTTTTCTGAATTTTTTTCAACAGTGTGGTTTACAACAACATTGGCAACACAAAGACCATTAGCAATAAAGAGGAATAAAAAAATAGTAAAAAATGATTTTTTCATAGGGTAATTACATTTTGACTCTATTAAGAGCGAATCAATAAACCAAAAGATGATGAAACATTGCCTTAAGTAATCTTAACAAGATAAAATCTCGTTCTCAAAAATTCCCGAAAAGGTATTTATTCGGAAATTATTATTACGTTAATCTTTTATAAGCTCACCTATTTCGGAATCCAATTTTCCATTACCATCCAATTTCGCTTCCCATGCGTAATGTTCATTGTTTTCGATTGCAACTTTATCTGGTTGAACCGTTCCAAACAATACCAAATGCTTTCCATCTTCATCTAATTTAACATATGTACAATGACGGTGATAATGTTCTTCTTTTTCTTCTAAAGCATAGTCCCATTGAATTTCCCCTCTTGCATTCACCTTGACAACTCTTTCTCTAGTATCTGTTGCGTCTGACTTATTGTGCGCTTCCATAAAAACATAAAAGTAGCCTGTTCTGTCTTCAATTATACTCTGCGCTTCTGTGTTGTCATTTTTTGAACCAAAAAAGTGAGACCAAATAACTTCTTTCTTTTCGTTTAAAAAAACCACTTTAGCTCCTTTAGACTTTCCTTCAAAACCTTCTCCTATAATCATCAACCCGGCATCTCTAGTAATTAAAATAGGTGCTGCAAAACCAGCTTTCCCAATATAACTAGATAAATTTGAGTTTAATGTAACTCCATTATTTTTGGCCCAATCTTTACCATCTTCCAATGTGATTTGAGCAAAATAATTAACACTAAAAAACGTAAGTAAAACTAGAACTAACTTTTTCATAAATACAATTTTAAATTTTATTATCAATAAATGTAAGCCTTTTTACTTAAATTATTGCGAAAGGTTCTAAACTGATAAAAGAAATTTTGATTTGAAATTAATAAACCAATAATTTTACCAAGCAAAAAGACCTTCCATTACTTGTTTTCCCCATGGTTTATCCCCAAACTTTTCTGCCATGTCTTTTCGAAGCTCTTCTTCTGTCTTTATTTTTTTTGCGGGAAATTCGGGAATATATTCCTTAATGTTATCAACTCCTACTTCAACAGTCTTAGCAAAATAAACCACTCCTCCGTCTTCAGTGGCCAAACCTAAAATAGTTCCAGGTAATCCACAAAAACTTTCGGGACCAATACTAGGCATAATTTCCTCCGTGTACCAAGCATGGATTCGCGTTGTATCATCTTTTTCCCAAATCATTCTTCGACAATTGTATCCCGCAATTTTTCGCATACTTGAGGTCACTTTCCATTCTCTTTTTTTCAAACTATCAGATACAAAAACATTATCACCCCAAACAGGTAATATTGACATTCTTTGATTTTTCTTTAGATTTTGATACACTGTATTCTTCATAGTAGCCCAATCCATTTGTTCTACCAAATCAGTTTCTTGCGGCTTAAAAATTGACATCGTATCATTAAAATACATTTCGAACATATCAATTTTTATTTTTTTATCCTTTAGCCACGCTTTCATTCGGCTATCTGAATATTTCTTTAACAAGTTTGTTCGTCTTTCAAAAACAACCTTACCGGATCTTATCTGGCCTGTTCCGGCAAGACTTATTAAAATCAATAAACCAATAATAAATACTCTCATATCTTAATGCCAACCCTGCGGATCTTTTTCTTTAGTTTTGTTATTATTAAACTTCATTGTCAACTTCAATAAAAAATATCGACTAATAATAGTAGTTCTATTATCTGTTATTACATTACCATTTATTTGGCGTTGGGCAATAATATTTTGATTTAATATATCATTCCCAATAATGGATAAAATTAGGTTTTCCGTTTCCAAAAATGCTTTACTAATTTCAGCATTCCAAATTAGAAAACTCAGGTTATACCCGTCTGATAACTGAGAATTAATAGTGTAAGAAACATCTGACTTCAACATAAAGTGAAATGGCAACTGCCACTTTACATAGGCTGTATACCTCTGTATTGTAAATGGTGTATTGTTGTAAAAAGTACTATTTGCTTCATTGTAAGAAAAATTATTCCCAACGGAAATATCTAAAGAATCTAAATCTAATTCCAATTTAAGCCCTCCAGCAATAGCTGTATTTTCTGTTAGATTTTCGGCATCGTTAATAAAACTGGTATATTTACTATATGAACCATTAACATTTGGCATTAGCTTCAGTATTCTTTTATAGATTGGAAAACTTGCTCCTCCATATAAACTTCCAAATTGATTACCATCCACATTTACAGTTTGCGCTATTGTTCTACCAAAAGAATCATAATTGGTTGCGTTGGTAAACGCATTTTCCTTAACTGAGAAATTGATTCCTGTCCAAACATATTTTGCAGTTAATGGAGACCAGGAATTAAAATTCACATTGAAAGAATGACTATAATCAGGCCTTAAGTTAGGGTTACCAAGAGAAATTCTGTTTGGATTAGCATTATCTTGAATAGGTTGCAAAGCAGAAATTGAAGGTTGAGAAGATGCAGTATTGTAAGCAAAAGACAAACTTTTACTTCGGCTGGGCTTGTATTTGTATCTAAAATTCGGTAAGAGGTTATTAATGTCCTGAAGAATTAATGTGTCCGAAATTAAATTCTCATTTGAGATTGCCACATTACGTAAACGACTACCAACATTGAAAACATGCTTTTTTGTTTCGTAAATAAACTTCGCTCCCGCTTTGTTTTCTTGACGAATGTTTTTGAAAATATTCGAGTTGTCAGAAACCAATTCTGTGTACTCACCATTAACATTATTAAAAGAAGTTATGCTTAAGTCTGATAACTCGTACCTGTACTCGTATTCCATCTCTAATTTAATTTTTTTACTTAATGGCTCTGTAAATGTTAATATTCCGGTGTGCTTTTGACTAGAATTAACGTTTTCCTTTTGCTGATCAACCACATCAACGTAATCGATAATACCATAATATGTTGTTGCAGAAAGCAATGAACCATTGGTCTTATTATCATTCATTTGAAAATTATACTTTACCATCAACTCTCTTTTATCCTTCTTAAATCTTCTACGCAGCTTTGCACGAGAGTTAATAGAATAACCTTCCGAATTATTCAAATTTTTGATCGTCGTATTTAAAGTTTCCTTAGCATTATCCGTGAGAAACGTAGCGTTTGAGGAATCATTTTGCGATGCGGCATCTATTGTTATTCCTGGGCGCAATTCAAAGTAAGTCAAGGAATCTATATCACTTATTAACTTTAAATTGATTCTATGCGATTCATCCTTGTTAACATTATTTGCATAATTATCTGTAAAATAGGAAGAGTCTGACAAAAAATACTGGGACAAACTGCTAGAGGTAGCATCTAATTCTGTATTGTAATAGGAATAATTAAAGCCCACTTTTGCTTTCTTGCCTATTTTATCACTGTAATAAAATCCTGCTCTAAGAGTTTTGGGTATACCAGAAACATTGTTTTGGTCTCCACCCATATCAGAGTATTTAAAACCGCCTCCACTTTCATTATCTAAACCAAAGCGGTTTCTATCTCTATAGCCAAAAGTAGAAAGTGGAGTATTAGAACCCAATCCAAAGAACGAAATCTTTTGCGTCTTATTAAACTTATTCAATAAAACCTCTCCTTCATAAAAAGGATTTGCAACTCCCGGAGTTAAATCGCCATCCGTCGCGCCAGAAACCCTTCCAAAATATCCTTTTTTAGCGTCTTCTTTCAACTTTAAATCCATGACTTGTATGGTTTCATCTTCACCATCTTCAGCATCATCGTTCTTTTTTTCATATACCTGAACAGACTCTACTCCATCAGCCCCTAAATTTCTGGTTGCTACAGTAGGATCAGAACCAAAAAACTCATCTCCATCAACCAGAACTTGCGATATTGACTTCCCCTGAGAAGTAATATTTCCATCTTGATCAACATCAATACCTGGTAGTTTTTTTAGTAAATCTTCTACAACTGCGTTTTGTCCAACTGCAAAAGAATCCGCATTATAGACCAGTGTATCTCCTCTAAAGTAAACGGGTTCATTGTTTGCAAATATTACTACCTCATCAAATACTTGACTAACATTTGGTAAAATAATCTCAGGCACGGTAAACTCTTTTTTGTCTTGACTACCAATTATAAAGTAAGAGCGCTCTTCAAATTTTGAATGCGTTATCAATAACTCTATTGTTGTTACCGGAAGATTCGAAAACAAAAACTCTCCCTTTACATCTGTACGTTGAAAGTCTAATAAAACCGAATCACTTAAGCGAACCGCCATAACAACAGCATCTGCTAATGGAAGTTTATTGACAGTATCAACAACATTACCTTTTATAGTAAGATCTTGTGCAATTGAGGTTGAACCAATTATTACCAAGAATAAGCAAACCAATAGTTGTTTCATTTAGGTTGTTTCTGAAAATTAAATAACTGAATAGTATTGTCTACACAAATAAATATGCCTAGTAAAATTAGATTAATTCTATTACTAAAACTGTTAAAAAAGTATAAATGACCCAAATGAAGGGTGAACGGTTGAATGCCCCAACTTATTGAGAAAAAACAACGATAAGTTAACTACCGCATTCAAGACAAGAATGGAGAATTAAGCTAAATATACAGATAGTTTAGTAGCAAGATACATCCATGAAGTAAACGAGGAAAGAATCATTAAACGTCTAACCGAAGTATTTAAATTATATTTCTCCTCATCTTCTCTTATTATTAAACTTGTCGTAATTCCAATTAATAGAAAAACAGAAATATTAAGTAAAGGGCTATTGATTAAAAAAAGTAACGCACATGCACTTGCAATAGGAAAAGAGTACAGTAATATGTTTTTATTTGCCTGCACTTGATATTCTGTACTAAAAAACAAGATTAAACCTAGGATTATCCCAGGCAGCAATATTGAGTTATAGCTAAAACCCCACTAGCACCTGAATTAAATTGGCTAATCCAATCGCTCATTACACCCAAAGGAAGCAACAAAAAGAATAGAGAATACTTATTTAATCCACTCGTAAAAAAAAAGGCACATCGACACAATGGGCATGAGAATAAATAGCATCGGCAACGGCACCACCCACTCCCCATCAGTAAACAAGTAACTAATCCCATTAAACGCGTAAGCGAAGGAAAAGAGTAACGCGCTATTTTAACATCCCATTTCAAGAAACACGAAAATATTTCATTTTTTTTAATTCTACGTAAAAGACCTCTATTTTAAGGATAAACGAACTAATTCCAATGACAAGAAGTGTTAAATTTTAGTTAATAATGTAACTTTTTTTTTAATCTACGTTATATTAACATAGTAACTAGTCATTGAAGTAATTGGTTTCACTTCGGGTTTAAAAATACTGGTTATTTCTGTAAGGTGGTGAAAGCCGTTTCGAGAGAAACGGCTTTCTATTTTCAGAAAGGTTTTTATTCCGTGTCAAATAATCGGAAAATTATCTTGTAAAGATGGTACATCCATAGTATTAGAAACTTCAATTTGCTCTACTTTATACTCATCTCTTGATTTAAGTACCATCTTTTTCATCTTAATTACCTCAATAGAGGGATAGCCAAATTCCAAAACGATTTTCCCCATCATATAGTAACAACCTTTACCTTGCAAAGGATATTCTCTAAGCACCTGAGAAAAAAAAACAGTGTCGAAGAACTTGCCTTTTGCATCAACAAAACATCCAAACTTCATTATACCCCCCTTACTTGTTCTTACCGTCTTCTCATTAACATAATAGCCTGCAATTATAATAATTTGACCTTCTTTATTTGACAAATCAGTCGCTAATATAGAATTCTTTAGTCGATCCTTTATCAGGGAAAAAGGTGAGCATAAAGGATAATTCAACAACTGAATTTGATCTATTATATCGTCGTAGGGATTATGCATTAATATGGGCAACTCGAATGTTTGAGCTTGCAGCTTAAATAACGAAGCTGTTTCAGATACTTTAGGCGCTCCTTTTAATACAAATTGACTTTGCCACATCAATTGCTTTTTAGACAACTTTGTAAAGCGCAGTGCATTAACCCGAATAAGAATAAACAGTTGTTCAATGCTTACATTTGTTCGTTCTATAAAGTCTATTAAATCGACATAAACACCATCTTCTGCTCTAGCACAAAGAATCTTCTTAACCAATTTGTATTCAAGCTCCTTGACAAAACTTAATCCGATATAAATTTCTTCTCCATAAATACAGGCATTCTGTTCACTGTTATTTACACAAGGTTCGTTGATAGTTGCTCCACAAACTCTCGCTTCATGAATATAAAACTCTGTCGAATAAAAGCCTCCTCTATTATTAATTACAGCTACCATAAACTCCAAAGGGAAGTGGGTTTTTAAATACAAGCTCTGAAAACTTTCTACGGCATAAGATGCCGAATGTGCTTTTGAAAAAGAATATCCTGAAAAGCTCTCAATTTGCCTCCATACTTCGTTGGTTAATTCATCCGAATAGCCTTTAGCTTTACAATTCTCAAAAAACAAATCAATGACACGTCGCATTTCGTTTTTAGAACGGTACTTTCCACTCATAGCTCTTCTAAGAACATCAGCGTCAGCTAGCCCAATTCCTGCAAAGTAATGAGCAACCTTTATAACATCTTCTTGGTAAATCATGATACCATAAGTCTCCTCAAGCAACTTTTTCATAATTGGATGGAGATATTCAAACTTTGCTTTATGAAATCGTTCTATATATAATTTCATCATTCCAGACTTTGCCACTCCCGGACGAATAATAGAACTAGCTGCCACTAATGAAATATAATTATCACAACGAAGTTTATTCAACAACCCTCTCATTGCCGGGGACTCAATATAGAAACACCCCACCGTATCGCCAGATTTGAGTTGTTTTTGTACTTGTAAATCTTCTTGAAACTTCTCCACTTGATGGATATCAATCTCAACACCTTGATTCTTTTTAATAATCTGAATCGCTTCTTTAATATGCCCAAGACCTCTTTGAGAAAGTATATCAAATTTATAAAAACCAATATCTTCTGCTACATGCATGTCCCATTGTACTATTGGGAAACCTTTGGGAGGCATTTGCATTCCTGTGTAATTATACAGCGACTTTTCTGATATAATTATTCCACCTGCATGAATGCCTAAATAGTTCGGAATTCCTTCCAATAATGCAGCATATTTAAATAATTGCCTCGTTATTTGATTTGCATTCAAAATATGATCAGGCTCTCGAATTATTCTATCTATTTCCTCTTTGGGAAGCCCAAATGTTTTAGCGACTTCTCTTATTGCAGAACGACCTTTAAATGTAGTATAAGTCGCTATTAATGCTACGTGTTCTGCACCATACTTCCTAAATACATAATCTATAACAGTATCTCGTTCATCCCAAGAAAAGTCAATGTCAAAGTCTGGAGGAGAGGTACGATATGGATTAATAAAACGCTCAAAATACAAGTCTAACTTAATCGGATCTACATCTGTTATTTTCAAACAGTAAGCAACAATACTATTTGCTCCACTCCCCCTACCAACATGATGAAAACCTTTCGCTTGAGCATATCTTAAGATATCCCATGTAATTAAAAAGTAAGGAGAAAAACCGAGTTTTTTGATTACCCTTATCTCTTTATCAAACCTTTCTATTGCTTTGGTGTTTTTCTTTTCATACCTATAATCAAAACCCTTCTTTGCAATCTCTAATAAGAAATCATTATCCTTTTCTAGAGACTCCGTAAAAGAAGCCTTGTTTTTAGGCGTTCCAAATTCAAAATCAATCGAACACTCATCTAAAATATTTTGAGAATTCTCAATCAAAATCGGAAATAGCTGGTACTTCTCTTTCAATTGAGTCTGCCCTACAAAAAACTGATTAGAAGGAGCAAAATCAATTTCTTTTAACTTAGAAAGGATTGTACACAGATCAATTGCACGTAGTATTTTATGCAAGCGATAATCACTCTCTTTACGCTTAAAGGAAACAGTATGTAAAGCAACTAACTTGTCTTGATATTTTTTATCGTATTTAATAACGTGATTAACCTGATGAGGTAACACACCTATAAATTCATCGTCCGACAATGTATTGGGAGTAATTTTTCCATAGGGATAGATAATTAAAACATCCTTAAGTGAAGGAGCAATTGCATCAATTGAATTTATATTCAAAAGAAAGCTAGAAAGATACTTGTTAATTCTGTAGTAAGCCTCATTGTTTTTAGCCAAAGCTGTATACAATAATTCTCCTGCTTTGCGAAACTCAACTCCTATAATTGGTTTTATTCCATTACTCTTTGCATACCTTACAAAATCCAAAGCCGCTGAAGTGTTATTAATATCTGTCAATACCAAAGTAGAAATACCACATTCATTGGCAAGCTTAACAAGGTCCTTAATTGATAAAGTACCATACCGTAAACTATAATATGAATGACAGTTAACAATCATTGTCTTCTGTGTGCTGGAATTACAGGAGGTTCTCCTGTAAATGAATTCATTCTACCAAAGCCCCTTGTTCCCAAACCAGCACAACGTATAACGGCTTTCATGCCATAACGATTTCTTAGCACATCCATAGCTTGATACAAGCTAATTAGTTCTTCTGTATCTTCAAAAAGGTTAATCTGCTGACCACCTTCTACAAAGTGAGAAAAACGTACACCTACAAGTCTTACCCTTACCCTTCGATTATATACTTCATTAAATAAATCCTTTGCTGTATCAATAAGTACATTATCGGAAGAAGTATAAGGAATTCGTCTTTGCTTGGTATAAGTCTGCATATCTGTATAGCGAACTTTTACAGTAAGACAAGCTGTCAACTTGTTTCCATTTCGCAATTGAAAAGCTAAATTCTCCGTCATTGCTATTATTATACTCAGGAGCTTATTGATATCTGTGGAGTCCTTCTCAAAGGTAATTTCTGAACTAATAGACTTTCTTTCCTGGTAAGGAATTATTGGAGAATTATCAATTCCATTACATTTTTTCCAAATCGTAGCACCATTAACTCCTAAAACCCTTTGAATTACTTCCACAGGCATTTTCTGCATAGTATGTATGTATTCAACCCCCATGTTACGTAAGAGCATAAAAGTTTTTTCTCCCACCATTGGAATTTTCTGAATAGACAAAGGAGCTAGAAAAGGTTTTTCTAAACCACTTTTAACAATAATTTGACCATCAGGTTTTGCCTGCCCTGTCCCTACTTTCGAAACCGTTTTATTAGTTGACATGCCAAATGAAATAGGAAGCCCTGTTTCCCTTATAATTCTCTGCCTCAATTCTGTTGCCCACTTATAGCAGCTATAAAACTTATCCATGCCCGAAGCATCAATGTAAAACTCATCAATAGAGGACTTCTCATAGATTGGAGAATCCTCTTTTATAATGTCTGTTACCAAATGAGAATACTTGCTATAAACACCACTATCTCCTCTAATAATAAACGCCTCAGGACAAAGTCTTTTTGCCAACCGCATTGGCATTGCCGAATGAACACCAAATTTCCTAGCCTCATAACTACAAGAAGCGACTACTCCTCTATCAGAAGTTCCGCCAATAAGTACTGGCTTTCCAATTAATTTTGAATTAATTCGTCTTTCACAAGAGACAAAAAAAGTATCTAAGTCCATATGAATAATTGTTCTATTGCTCATTTAAAAAAAATTGAAAGGAAATATTAGCAGCACAAAAAAAGATTAAAAACTGATTTATGATTGATTGCTTTTTGAGCAAGAAATAAATAAACATCTTAAAATAAAAGCTAAACCTTCATATTTCATTGACGTTAAAGACGACCCAACCTCCCTATTACTAAGCAAAGAAAGATTTCAACAACGTAAAGTAAATCTGTTGTAAATATTTATTGAATAATCATTGAAGCTTTAGTGCGGTCAAAGAATACAACCACTTAACTACCTTTTATAACAATCTTCTTTGGACTAAAATTTGTTTACTGTATTTTCACAGCCGAATTAATAAACCGTAATTATATAGATATGAAATACTTACTAATAGCTTTAATAACCCCTCTATTTTTTAATAGTTTTATTTCTCA
>CALSNM010000014.1 GCA_943787725.1 uncultured Flavobacteriales bacterium
ATTCGTGGTTGCATTTGTAATCGAACTCTATATAGGCTGGAATGTCTAATTGTTTTGGAAAATTATTAAAGTTCAATTCATTTGTTCTCATTTCAGAAGAGAAATTGTCCGCATCCATAAAAATGGCGCCGGCATTTCCTTCAATAAGGTCTGTGTATGGGGGGTTGGACACAACAATCATCGACGTATCACTCGTTGAATGATTGAATAATTTTATTCCCGGGTCTTCAAAGTCTTCTACCCAAATGCTGAGGCCACTTTCATACTGAATGGATGGAGTAATTGGATATAATTGAATCTTGAATAAGCTCAATATTAGCCTCATGTGCAGTGTAAAAGGGATAAATAACTCGATAGCCAGATGCTCCATTTTTTTTAATTCCAGGATACAAACTTACTTTATGGCTTCCTTTATAGTGTAATGGAATCGTTGCTGGAAGTTCCCACATCCCAGCTAAGTTATCGTCTACATAAACCCATACATCTGTTATTTTATTGCTACTTGAACCTTGACTTGTGGATGATTGAAAATTAAAACTGTCTAAATAAATGAATGAAGGAACTTCCTCAGGCTTATCAATAATTTGACAGCTGTTTAGAAGTGCCAACAGGATTAGCAGATGTATAAATACAATTGATCTCATGTACAGTAAATTTTGAACGCAAAAGTAAAGTTATTATTGTTTAAGGAAGGAATTAACTGATTGAATTCCCACATTATAAATGTTTAAAGATTATATAGGATTATAATTTTTTCATTATTTCATGGGCTGCTTTTAAAGCCTTGTAACCAGCGTAAATTGAAACTGAAGGTGTTAGTTCATTTTCGATAGCAAATACAAAGGATCTTAATTCATCTTCTATAGCATTGTTTGGTTCAATATCCTCTGAAAGAATATCTATTTGTTTTTTACCTTTTTCACCCAAATCAATAGTTACTGCGAATGGATCTTCTTTTGTAACATCATGCATCTGAATTACTTCATTTTTCTTTTCTAAAAAGTCTACAGATACATAAGCATCTTGCTGGAAAAATCTGGATTTACGCATATTTTTCATAGATATTCTACTAGCAGTTAAGTTAGCAACACAGCCATTGTCGAACTCTATTCTTGCATTCGCAATATCAGGAGTGTCACTTAAGACGGATACTCCACTAGCGCTGATTGATTTAATTTCAGAATCAACTACGCTTAGAACTATGTCTAAATCATGAATCATTAAATCTAGAACAACAGAAACATCTGTTCCTCTTGGATTGAATTGAGCTAACCGATGTGTTTCAATAAACATTGGGTTTTGTAAATGTTTAACGCTAGCCATAAATGCAGGGTTAAACCTTTCAACATGCCCAATTTGAACCTGCACCTTTGCCTCCTCTGATAAACGAATTAATGCTTTAGCTTCATCAAGTGTATTGGTAATAGGTTTTTCGATAAACACATGTTTGAAAGAACGCATAGCAGCAGCGGCACAATCAAAGTGAGTTATCGTTGGTGTTACAATGTCCACTATATCACACGCTTCGATTAGACTATCAATAGAAGCAAAAGGTACTATGTCCATTTCTTCCTTAACTTTATTTCGAACCTCCTCACTTTGATCAAAAAAGCCTATTAACTCCACAAAGTTTGCACTCTGTAGAATTCTGAGATGAATTTTTCCTAAGTGTCCTGCACCAATAACTCCAATTTTTAACATAATAATTATTTATCTGAATCAAAACTAGTACATATCATAACTGTTATGCAGAAGCAGTAATGTAATTATCAACACCCTTGTTTTATAAAATGAATGCTTTTAATTCTTGTTTTTTGAATTAGCGTATTATTTTTGAATGATGAAAGACACGTTAAGAGATCAGGGGAAGAGGAAATTGCTCGTTCAAGAGTTACAAGAGAAGAAAGGAATTGATAATGTCAATGTATTAAAAGCAATTGGTAATGTTCCGAGACACTTGTTTTTTGATAAAGTATTTCATGATAATTTTGCATATAAAGATGTTGCTTTTCCAATTGGTGCAGGACAAACAATATCACAACCATTTACAGTTGCCACGCAATCTGCATTACTGAAAGTTACAAGAGGAATGAAGGTTTTGGAGGTTGGCACTGGGTCGGGGTATCAAACAGCTGTTTTGATAGAGATGGGTGCTAAAGTCTATTCCATAGAACGTCAAAGAGAATTGTTTCATTCGGCTAAAGCTAATCTTTCAAAACTGAACTACAGGGCTAATTTGTTTTTTGGAGATGGTTATATCGGGAAAGAAGCTTTTGCTCCATTCGATCGAATAATAGTAACATGCGGAGCTCCGTTCGTTCCAGAAGAACTCATTAATCAATTAGCTCCTAATGGAATCATGGTGGTTCCTGTTGGAGAAGGTGTAAATCAAACGATGGTTCTTATAGAGAAATCTGAAAATGGAGAAATTATAAAAACAGAGCATGGAAGTTTTAGTTTTGTTCCAATGTTGAATGATAAACAATATTAACTTACCAGACTCGTTTAGGAATGATAAGATAAAACATAGCTATGAAAAACATTAAATATTTACTAATATTAGTTTCTTTCGGAATGTGTAATGAGTCTTTTTCCCAAGACACAATAGGTAAATTATCTTTCGAAACACGTTACCAGCTAAGACAAGACAGTGTATATGTGCCTAATCTTAATATACGTTATTTCTTTACTGATAATAATACATTGAGAATTGGGATGGCTTACCAATACTCCAGTATATTAAGAGAAATAAAAGAGGTAGGTGGAGATGGCGTTGGAACTGTGGAGAAATTAAACGATCTGTTTGTATTTAACATTGGATTTGAAAAGCATTTTAGAAAAAACAAAGTATCACCTTATCTGGGAGGTGAGTTGCAGTTTGGATTTGGAAAAAATGAAGAATATGGTTCCCGAACCGACTCTTTAATATTTATAGCGGATTATAATTACTCCATAAAAAAACCAATAAGTCAGTTTGGTGTGTACGTTTTTTCAGGTGTTGATTTTTACCTATTTGATAATTTATATGTAGGAACAGAACTTGGAGTTTTATTTTCTAGCATTTATCTCAAGACTGGAGAGTTTAAAATTACAGACGAGAGTTCACTTACTGATCCGGAGATTATAACAAGTATTCCTTCTGTCAAGACCAAGACATTTGGTATTGCAAATGTTGGTATGATAAAAGTTGGATGGAGGTTTTAATCTGTTAGAATGAAATCAGCTATTGTTTCTTCAAAATGGTTAAGTGATAATTTTGACAATCCTGATTTGGTAGTTTTGGATGCAAGTCAGTCCAATGATAAGTCAAAATCGAATAGGGTCCAAATAACAGGAGCAAGGCCTTTTGACATTAAAGATACTTTTAGTGATAAGTCAAGTTCCTTTCCAAATACTTTTCCCTCGAAAAAACAATTCGAAGAAAGCTGTCAAGAATTAGGTATTAACTCTTCAAGTAAAATTATTGTGTTTGATTGTTTAGGGGTTTATTCAAGCCCTCGAGTATGGTGGATGTTTAAGGCTATGGGGCATATAGATATAGCTGTATTAGACGGAGGTTTGCCAGAATGGATTGCCAAGGGGTTTGAAACAGAACCAATAGTAGAAAGGAAATATTCACCTGGTAACTTCAAAGCTACGTTTCAATCAGAAATGATTCGAAGCATTGATTTCGTTAAAGAAAACTTAGATACCAATGAATCGTTAATTATTGATGCAAGATCTTCTGAGCGATTTAATGCCTTGGTTCCCGAGCCACGAGCAGATTTGAGAAGAGGAAACATTCCTAACTCGATAAATATTCCTTTTCCAGATACTCTTGAACATGGAAAGTTCCAATCGGTGGAAAAACTAACAATTTTATTTAAAGAAATCATTAGAGAGAATAAATCGCTAGTGTTTAGCTGTGGTTCCGGTATTACAGCTTGTATCGTTTTGTTAGCAACAGAACTAGTTTTTAAGGGAGATAAGTCAATTTACGATGGTTCATGGACTGAATGGGCGCAATTAGAAAATTAATAGTCTTTTTTTAATCGGTCCATTTCACGTTTGGCATCTTTATCTTTCATATCCTCACGCTTATCATGCAATTTCTTTCCTTGTGCAACAGCGATATCTAACTTTGCTTTCCCTTTTTCATTGATAAAAAGCTTAATTGCAACTAACGTAAGGCCTTTGTTCTTCAGCTTCTTCTCAATTTTATTAATTTCTGTTCTATTCAATAAAAGCTTCCTATCTCTTTTCGGTGAATGATTGTAATGTGTTCCGTTTTCATATTCTTGGATATACATGTTTCTTAGAAATATTTCACCTTTTTCATAAACACCATATGATTCCATAATGCTAGCCTTGCCTAAACGGATTGATTTAATTTCTGTTCCTGTTAGTTGAATACCAGCTGTGTACTTATCAATAAATTGATATTCAAACTTGGCTTTTTTATTTTTTATATGAATCGCGTTACTCATTTTCCTGGCGTGTAAAAGTAACAAAAGGATTTTTATATAAATGGGTTTAAAGAATTGATTGTTTTTATATGTTCCAGTTAAGTGTTTTTAGTCCTAAATTTTTCTGAAAGAAAAATTAGTTTGAACTTAATGGATTAAAGAATGTATTTAACTCAAAACAAAAACAATCAGACATGAAAAATTTCGTTATTCCTGTAATTCTCTTTGTATTTATACTTAATGCTTCCTTTTCTCAAATGGGGGTGACCAGTGCTGATTTTGATGCTCGGATAATGAGCGAAAGCCCTTTAGTCTTTGGTAACGTGGCTGTAGGCAACTCTTATGAAGTAATAAGTATTGATGTAGATATGAAAATGAAAGATCAAATTGCCGAGGTTTCGGTAACACAAAAATTATTGAATTCTACGGATAGGGATTTGGAGATTGAAATATTTTTTCCACTTCCAAATGGCGGAATAGTTCAAAATTTTATGATGATGGTAGATGGTTCTGAGGTACCCGGAGAATTATTGGAGATAGACAAAGCAAAGTCTATATATGAAGGAATAGTTAGAAGAAAACGAGATCCTGCATTAATGGAATATGTGGGGTATGGTTTATTCAAGACCAGTGTGTTTCCAGTGCCTGTCGGAAAAGAAAGAGATATATCTGTCCGTTACACGCAAGTATGCAATCGAAAATTGGATATGATTAACTTCTCTTATCCTTTTGGAACGCAAAAATTTTCATCTAAACCATTAAGATCTGTAAAATTTCATGCAAGAATACAATCTAGTGAGGAAATAAAAAATATCTACAGCCCTACAGATGATATATTGGTTAAAAGGGGAAGTGACAAGACAGCTGATATTAGTTATGAGAAAACGTATTATACACCGGAGAATGATTTCAAAATGACTTATTCATTGCAAAGTGGTCCAGTAGGGGCAACAGTATTATCTTATATGCCAGAAGCAGGAAAAGATGGGTATTTTATGCTATTAGCAAGCCCTTCAGTTGCCGAAGATGTAGTGGATAAAACTGAAAAGAATATAATTTTTGTTTTAGATAGATCTGGTTCAATGTCTGGAAAAAAGATTGAGCAATCTAAAAAAGCGTTGGAGTTTGTTTTAACTAATTTAAATGAAGGAGATAATTTTAACATTGTGGATTACGATGATAGAGTTGAAATGTATAAACCTGAAATGCAGAGATACACAACCGAAAATTATAAGGAAGCCATTAATTACGTTGGCGGAATTAGATCAGGAGGAGGAACCAATATAAATGACGCATTGGTAAAATCTTTAGCAATGTTTCAAGATGAGAATAAACCGAATTACCTTTTGTTTTTAACGGATGGATTGGCCTCTTCAGGAATTACAAATGAAATACAGATTGCTAAAAATGTAGTTGATGCAAATGGAATAGGAGCAAGGATATTTGCTTTTGGAGTAGGAAATGATGTCAATGCAAGATTATTGGACAGGCTTACTTCTAACAATGGAGGGGTTACTGAATATGTTAAACCGAATGAGGACATAGAAGTTGCCGTTGCTGATTTATATGGAAATATAAGTAGCCCAGTTATGACAGGTATACAAGTTAGCTTTAGTAATACAGATGTCAGAAGTATGTATCCAGATAAACTGCCCGATATATTTAAAGGAGGTCAATTAGTTTGGGTAGGAAAATATAACAAAGCAGGAAACAATACTATAACTGTAACGGGTAAAGTAGGTGGGAAGGAGCAGAAGTTTGTTTTTAAAGTTGATTTAGCATCTTCTAAGGATGGTGACACTTTTGATTATTTAGAACAAATTTGGGCTTCAAGGAGAGTAGGTCAACTTATTGATCAAATTGATTTAAATGGTAGATCCGATGAGTTAGTTAATGAATTAGTTAGTTTGAGTAAAGAGTTTGGAATCCTAACTCCTTACACGGCTTTTCTTGCAAGAGAAGACGTTGTATTGTCTGATAATAGATCTATGCAAGAGGAGAGCGTGGATGAGTTAAAAGCGTTAGAACAAGTAAGTGGGGCTTCTGCGAATAATTTAAGAAGTCAAAAGAAAGATTTTGCATCAAATACAAAGATGGCAGCAGCTAGTAACGCAATGTCGTATAAAGATGCGGAAGGGGCATTACAAACAGTTAATACAATAAAACAAATTGGAACGAAGACATTCTATCTTAGGGATAAAAAATGGGTTGAAGGAACACTCGATCATAGCGAATTAAAAGCAGCAATTGAAATCAAGAAGTTCAGCGATAGTTACTTTAAAGTGGCAAAAGGACAAAAAGCAGAATTTAACAAATACCTAGCTTTTGAAGAGGATATCGTTGTAAGGATTGATGATATCATTTACAAGATAGTAAAGTAAGCTTTTCATTCCAGGTGGTCTTAATTATAAACCACCAAATACAAAAAACAACTGACCAAATCCTGCAGCCATTCCCAAAAAAGCGCCAATAAGAATTAATTTTAGTTCATCTTCCTGAAAAACAGGTCGCAAAAAATCTACAAACTCGCCGGGCAAAAGAGCTTGCATTTTTGTTCTAAATATTTTTTCAAGACCCATAGCTTCTTCGGCATACCCGAAAGCTGGTCGGACAGAAGTGGGCATGTTTCGAATGGTTTTATCCACAATTATATTTTTCATTTTCTCATAATTCCTTTTGCCAGAAACAATGGTGATTAAAGGTTTAGATATACCAACTCCATCATCTATAGCTTTGTTAGCGTGACCTGCAATCATGGTAACAAACCTTTCCTTAGTGGGGCCGCTAACGATGGCAGCAAATATTCGGTCAAAAGTAAATATTTCGTTGGCCAACATTTGTGCATATTCTGCGGAAACTTCATTTTGACGCGTAATGAAAAGTCCTTGCAGTTTCAGACCCAAAATTTTCTTAGGATGAATTGGTTCGAAAATTAATTTTAATGCCAACCAATTGGTAGCATAGCCAACGATCAATCCAAATAAAGGTAACAACCACCATTGTTGAAAAAAATACCACACAGCCATTTGTATCAAGCCAAAAGTAAAACCAAAGTAAAGACCAGAGCGCTCAATAAATTTAAATTCATCTTTTCCACAATTTAAAAAGATGTCATTCATAAGTTGTTTATCCTGCGTTAGTCGTTTAACAACCATGTCTTTTATGTCAAAAACATCTTCAATGTTTTCCTTTACATCTTCCATTATTCCCTTAACAACATCTGGCATGTCTCTCGAAATGCGGGCATAAACTACCTTTTTAGCAGACTCTGGTATTCTTTTCCAAACCTCTGGAGATTGATCTACCATTATTTCGTCCATTATTTCTTTAGATAATTTATCAAATTCTGGACGCATTTCTTCAGCAATGATTTCAGGGTCAATTTGTGAAAATAACTCCTGAACATCAATTAGTTTAGTTGTCCATAAATCAACCGATATTCCAGACATTTTCCTTGCCTTACTGGGGATAATTCCTTGCCAACCGAAAGGCTTTATTCCAATAAACTCAATTGGGTAAAATGTCATTTTTAAAGCAAGAATATTTGTCCCCCATCCAACAATTGCGCTTGTTAGCGGAATAGAAAGGTAGAGAAATATCTCTTTATATTGTTCAAAAAACTCAAGCATTACTCTACAAATGTAGCATACTACCTGTAATACGAAAGTTTATTTTAGTATCTTCGGAAAAATAATTCATTTATATGCGTAATTTTTTGTCCATAATAATGGTTTCAATTTTATTCTTTGGAGCAACATCTTGTTATAAGGTTCACCATAATTATATTGTAAAAACGGAATGGTACCTAAATGCTTTAGAGTTGGACGGTGGATCTACCAATTTCATGAATGGAATTCTTCCAGATTACGCTGATGGTGGGGGTTACTACAAGATTTACATGTTGGATAATGGCTTGTCAAGAGGTGAATACTATGTTTATGACACATTAAATTATTTTGTAACTGGTACTTGGGACTTACTATCACATGATAGTATATACATTGATCTAGACGATTACGTTCAAGGAACATTCTTCATTGAATTAGTTGATATGAAAGAAATGATATTATCCACAAATCACAACAATGTGAAGTTTTTTGGAATAGGAGATGTAAAAACTGTGGTTCGTTGTTCAAAAGGAGAAACAACTAGTCAGGGTAGCACTACTCCTTAGATATTTTCATAGCGGTCTAAAGGGGGAGATTAAACCATTTTTCGGTAAACTTATTTTCCTTTAAAGACGTACACATTTTTTTTAAAGGAGTGCCTTAAAGCCTTTGAAGAGGAGTGCATACCCCATCAACACAGCTATAGCATTTTAGTTTATCTTTAAATACAGATGATTTAAAAATGGATTTATTTAAGAGCATTCTAACACATTCTTGAATTCCTTCAACAATAGAAGGATGGGGGTATATCATTTCTGCTAACTCCTCAATACCTTTATCCATCTTCATCAATAAAGCCACTGCTTGAATCGCGCTAGAAGCATGTTCTCCGATGGCACGCATTCCAAGTATTTTCATTTCCTTATCGTTGGTAACAATTATTTTAAAGAACCCCTCTGTTTTACGCATGGCAATAGCTCGTGCAATGCATGAATAATCAATTTTCACAACTTTTACGTCAATATTGTTCTCTATACATTGCTTTTCATTCATGCCAACAGATGCCACTTCAGGTTGTAAAAACATTATCGTACTAACATTATCGTAAGAAAGAGGAGTTTTTTTGCCATCAAATATTCTTTCTACCGCATGTCTTCCTTCAAGTTCTGCAATATTGTAAAGCGCAAGATGGCCACTTGCATCACCACAAGCGTATATGTTTGGGACATTCGTCTGGGTATCGTCATCTCCAATATGAACCCCTCTTTTACTCATGGATACACCAGCATTTTCCATTTTAAGAGAATCTGAGTTTAAAACTCTACCAACTGAAAGTAGAGCTTTCTCAACGCGAATAACTTCTCTTCTCCCATCTGGGTATGAAAGTTCATATTCTACTTCACCATCTTTTTTTTCAAGTCTCTCCAAAGTAGATCTATGATGAACAATAACACCATTCTTGGCTAAGTTTTTTTCAATCATTCCAGAAATATCATCATCTTCAAATGGAAGTACTTTATCAGCTCTGTCTATTAAGTGAACTTTTGTTTTACCGAAATTCGAAAAAATAGTAGCAAATTCGCATCCTATTACCCCTGCACCAACTATAACTAAACTTTTTGGAAAATCCTTAATTTCATGAATGCCATCACTTGTCATGATAATTTTTTCATCAACATCTACACCTTCCAATAAACGTGGTTTACTGCCAATTGCTATTATAGTGTTTTCAGCATAAATCTGTTTTTTCTTCCCATTTTCTTTAGAGATTTCTATCACATGATTATCTACAAATGATCCAAGACCTCTTTCGTACTTAAAGGTTTTGTTCATGGATTCTGCTTCCAATAATTTTATATGGCAGGAATATTGAAATTTTCTATCAAAAATTGCTTCGTTAACAGTCTTGTTGATTTCTTCCCAGGTAACTTCCAGTTTTTTTCTACCAACAGAGACAATACTTTCATTCACTGCTTTTACCTTTTGAGAAAGTTCCCATAAAGTTTTTGAAGAAAGAGCTCCTTTATAAAGACCAGCCCCACCAGCCTTTTGTTTTTCAATAAGCACAACTCTTTTTCCAAAATCAATTGCTCGCATGGCAGAAGCATATCCTGCTGGTCCGGCACCTATTACACATAAATCGTATTTTTCCATAAAGCTACGTGCTCATTATTGAGGAGACCAAATTAAAAATTATTTGGTACATAATTGTTTCTTACTCCTTTATTCTTAAAATGAAAGGACAATGATGCACCGGTTAAAGAGGATTGATTGCGATAAAATACCTTTGGCTGAATAATAATTGATAAATTATTACTACTATCAAAATGAAGTAGATTACCTGAAACATTCGCATCTACGATATTTATCAGATATACTCCAAGCACTGCAACAATGGATAGATCTCTCCATCTAGAATATTGATCGGTAATTGATTTTAATTGAGAGTCTGAATATCCACTAACACTATAAATGCTATTTACATCATTTTGTAAATCAAGTCGCTCATTTCGATAAGTCGTATAGGATTTTTGATTTTGAATTGCAAAGTAAATACTGGTCCCAATACCACCGTAAATCAGAGGTAATTTCCACCAAATCCTAGATGCAAACCCTTTAGGTTTTTTAATGTCATTATAGATTTGTCCTAATCCAGGCAGCGCTATAGACATCATAGTAGCCATTTTTGGAGAATGGACAGAATCAATGCTGGCACTGGCACTGTCCTTTTGGCTATGGATTAACATAGAAAAAAGTGAAATTATTGCTATACAAGCAAATCGATTCATTTATAGGTTATCAATTCGATTTTGAAACAATTTATTAGTCTAAAAGATCTAAAATACGCTTAAGGTGTTCTTCATCATCAAAAGGTATAACGATTTTTCCTTTTCCATTATTGCTCTTTGCTATTTTTATCCGACTACTAAAATGAAATGACAAATCTTCTTGCGCCTGCTTTTCCGATAAAGAAAGGGTCGATTCGCTTAATTTTTTTGATGAGACAGACTTAGCCGTCTTTGTTTTTTCTTCAATCCCTCTAACCGAAAGTTGGTTATCTAAAACATCTTTATAGGCTGCTAATACTTCTGCTTCTGTTTTAAAGGAGAGAAGTGCCTTCGCATGGCCCATTGTAATTTTAGCATCTCGCAAACCTACTTGAACTGCACTTGGCAGATTTAATAAGCGAAGGAAATTTGTGACAGCTGATCTACTTTTACCAATACGTTCGCTTAATTTCTCCTGCGTAAGATTACATTCATCAATTAATCTTTGATAGCTTAAGGAAATTTCAATAGGGTTAAGATCTTTACGCTGAATATTTTCAACAATAGCCATTTCCAACATGGTTTGATCATTAGCAATTCTAACATATACAGGTATTTCTTTTAGGCCTGCAATTTGCGAAGCTTTGAACCTTCTTTCTCCGGATATTATTTGGTATTTGTCATATCCAATTTTACGAACAGTAATGGGTTGTATAATACCATGTTCCTTGATAGAGTTGGTTAAATCCACCAAAGCTTCTTTTTCGAAATGCGTTCTGGGTTGAAAAGGGTTGGTTTCTACCTGGTGAATTAAAATAGATGCAATAGCTCCAACTGAAGGAAGGGTACCCGAATCATCACTTCTTGATGAAGTAATATCCGTGTTTGCATTTTCTAATAATGCACTTAAGCCTCTCCCTAAAGCGGGCTTTTTAGAGTTCATCTGCAGCCGTTTTTTCTGCTTCCATTAACTGGGAAAGCGTGTTTTTCAATAAAATTTCTTTCGCTAGGTTAAGGTAATTTATTGCTCCTTTACTACTAACATCGTGCATGATTATCGTTTCACCATGGCTAGGAGCTTCTCCAAGCGTCGTATTTCTATGAATCAATGTATTGAAAACTAATTGCTGGAAATGCATTTTGACTTCTTCAACAACCTGATTAGCTAATCGTAAACGTGTGTCGTACATCGTTAATAAAATACCTTCAATATCTAGTTCCGGATTAAGTCTTGTTTGAACAATCTTAATCGTATTTAATAGTTTGCCCAATCCTTCTAATGCAAAATATTCACATTGCACAGGTATAATCATAGAATTGGCCGCAGTTAATGCATTTAAAGTAATTAATCCTAAAGAAGGAGAGCAATCAATAATAATATAATCGTATTCATCCTTAATATCTGCAATAGCATTTTTCATGATATACTCTCGTTCAGGAAGGTTTATCATTTCTATTTCTGCTCCAACCAAATCAATATGGGAAGGAAGTATGTCCAAATTCGGGCTGTTTGTTTTACTAATTAATTCGGTAGGGTCTTCGCCATTAATCAAGCAATTATAGATGCTACTACTTACGCTCTGGATCCCTATGCCAACTCCCGAAGTAGAGTTCGCTTGAGGATCAGCATCTATTATTAATGTTTTTTTATCCAGCACTCCTAAACACGCTGCAAGGTTAATTGCTGTTGTGGTTTTTCCTACTCCACCTTTTTGATTTGCTATCGCAATAACTTTTCCCATTAACTAAATTGTTATAATATATGATTAAACCTTCACTGTTTATCAATCATCGTAAAAATATAAAGGAAACTAATAATATTAACCAAAGCCTTAATAGTTTTATACACACTTTTCTGTTTATTGGTTGTAAGTCTATTCGGTTATAAACATTTTTGAATTAGATTTGCGGACTTAACTACAATCAATATCCATTAAACTAAGAGATTTGCAATTTCAAAATGCGATGTTGTATTGTTAATAACTAAAAACATAATGACTACTGTAATTTGCGGAACCAATAGAGAAAATAGTAATAGTTCAATTATCTCAAAGGTATATGAAGATTTAATTCAAAAAGAAGGAGAACAAGTGACTGTTCTTTATCTAAAAGATTTGCCTAAAAGTTTTGCTTATGATGAAATTAACGGCGCTAAATCAGATGAATTTAAGTTTATTATTGAAAATAAAGTTAAAGCATCAAATCGTTTTGTTTTTGTCATTCCAGAATATAATGGAGGTTTTCCAGGCGTGCTAAAATCATTTATTGATTCTGTTCCTCCGGCAGATTTTAATTATAAAAAAGCTGCTTTAGTAGGAGTTTCATCTGGTCATGCTGGTGCTTTGCGTCCCTTAGATCAGTTTACAAATGTATTGCATTATCTTAAAGTTGAGGTGTTTTCGAATAAACCAAAATTATCCTCTATAGAGGCGCTGTTAGATGCTGATAAAATGAATGATGCCGATGCGCTGAAAAGATTGGCAGAACATGTAAAAACATTTTTGAAATATTAATATGAAGATCGTAAAATCGAAATTATTGCAAATGAAAAATATATATAAAGGAGTTGGTCTAGGGAATTTGAAATTTGGAATCTACACTACTGATGTAGAAGAGGAATTGGGAAACCCCTCAGAAGCTGAAAAAAACGATGATGAAGGCGAAAACTGGCATTATGACGATTATGATATGTCTATGTCTTTTGATTCGGATTCAAGATTAGTTACGATTGCCGTAAGCGATGAGTCATATTTGTTGGAAGGTATAAGTTTGATTGGCAAAGATATTGAATTTGTTGAAGAACAAGTTAAAGGCATGCGTCTAGGAGAATCCTTTCATGAAGAGACATCTGAAGAAGAGGAAGGGGGAATAAGTGTTCTTGGTTTTGAAGAAAGCAGTATGAACCTTTGGTTTGAAGATGGAGTTTTAACTGAAATTCAGTTTTGGCCTCTGTTCAAAAATGAGGATACGATAGTTTGGCCAGACTAAAGAATTATAAATCGTCAAAATTAACATCGGAATATCCCTCGCCACCTTTTTCAGACTTTTCTTCTTCATTCTTATCGTTAAAATTATCACTTTTTAAGTCTGGATATTCTCCAGATTCTTTCAGTTTTGAAATAGCTTCTAGCGCTTCTCTGAAACCTTCTTCGAACTTGTCAAAATCTTCTTTGTACAAAAACAACTTATGTTTTTCAAAAAAGAATTTACCTTCATCATTAAATCTTTTTTTACTTTCTGTAATTGTCAAATAAAGGTCTTTTCCCTTTGTAGATTTTACATCAAAAAAATAAGTTCTTTTCCCTGCCCTTACAGATTTTGAAAATATTTCATCTCTGTAATTTTCTTGTTCCTTTCCTTCTTCCATTATTGAATGATAAGTGAGTTCATACTAACAAAATTAAACTTATTTGGTTAGCATCAAAAAATAAACCAATATTAATGAGTGATTATATAGTGTTTCAGCGTTGAATAAAGGCTATTTGTCGAAGCAATATCTTAATTCATTTTCTCCTCAAGGAGTTGTTTTTCGAACGTCGTTGAATAATACCCCTTATTGTTAATCAGCTCAGAATGTGTGCCTTTTTCGGAAATCAATCCTTCGTCTAACACAATTATGTAATCCGCATTTTTAATGGAAGAAATCCGATGACTTATAATTATAGAAGTTTTCTCGTTCATTATCTCTTTTAAATTAGAGAGTATTGCTTCTTCCGTCTTCGTGTCCACTGCCGATAGACAGTCATCAAAAATTAATATTTCGGGATTGTTGATTATTGCTCGTGCAATCGAAATGCGTTGCTTTTGACCACCAGACAAGGTAATTCCGCGTTCTCCAATAACTGTGTCGAAACCGTTCTCAAATTGAATTATGTTATCATAGACTGAAGCTTTTTTGGCGGCAGCTTGGACTTCTTCATTATTCGATTGTCCTGATTTATTTCCAAAAGCTATATTGCTAGCTATTGTATCAGAAAAAAGAAAAACTTCCTGTGGAACGTAACCTATGTTGGTTCGAAGCGATTTTTTTTGAATACGTTTTACGTTCATTCCATTAATAGAAACTTCTCCAGTATTAACGTCAAATAAGCGGCAAATAAGATTGGCTAAGGTAGATTTTCCTGAACCTGTTTTTCCTGTTATAGCTAAGGTTTTACCTTTTTCTATTTCAAACGATACATTTTTTAAAGCTTCTTTATTAGTGTTGGAATATGCAAAACAAACATTATTAAAAATAATTTTTCCATTTTCGAATTCAACAGAATTCTCCTTATCAGTAATTCCTGGATTTTCTTGAAGAAATTCATTCACTCTTTTTTGAGAAGCAGCAGCGCGCTGTATTAAAGATGTTACCCAGCCTATTGAAGCAATTGGCCAAGTAAGCATGTTAATGTAGAAAATAAATTGTAAAATTTCACCGATACTCAATTCATTATTTATGGACTTTAAGCCTCCGAAATAAACAATAATTACGGTACTTAATCCAATGAGAGAAACTATTACAGGAATAAAAAAGGCGTTGGTTTTAGCTAGACTTAAAGAAGCCGTTTTATAATTTTCACTCTCTTGGTCAAATTCATTTTTAAAAAAGCTTTCCCTGTTATAAGCCTTAAGAACTCTAATTCCTGAAAAAGTTTCTTGAACGAAAGTGGATAATTTTGACTGCTGGATTTGGGTTATTTCACTTTTTTTATTTATCCGATAACTTACCTTGTAAACGAGAATAGACATAATTGGTAAAGGAATCAAAACATATAAAGTTAATAAAGGACTGATTTTTATCATGAATGAAATAACCATAACAATTAATACAGCAACATTAATTGTATACATAATAGCTGGCCCAAGATACATTCTAACTTTACCAACATCTTCGCTTATTCTATTCATCAGGTCGCCAGTGTTATTTCGCTTATAAAACGACATGCTGAGTTGTTGGTATTTATCGTAGATTTCATTTTTTAAATCATATTCAATTAATCGCGACATGATAATTATCGTCTGTCTGGTTAAGAATAGAAATATTCCATTTAATAAGGCATATAACATGAATAGCAGTCCAAGGCTAATTGCTATTGATGCAATGTCTTCAGATGTGTGCTGTTTAATGTTATCTAAAACATATTTAATTGAATTAGTAGCGTTTTTTAATATTTCAGGCATTAGTACCTTAAAGATATTGGAGACAATAATAAAAAGAGTGCCCAAAAGTAGTCGTCCTTTATATTTGACTAAATATTTATTTAAGTACGATAATTCTTTCATTTAATTCAGCTCTAATTCAATCGTTAAATCCCTATTTTTAATAGATAAATAATGAAAAGATAGTAACTTAATATTTTAATAAAACAAATGGTTTCTTTCACTTGTTTATGCTATTTTTGTCTTTCCTAAATTAGGAGGAACAAAAGTAATTATTCATAGCGTAATATAAGCAAAATGGAAGTGAAAGATATTTCAGGTGTGATGCCAGTAAATTCTGGTGTACTGTCACAAATGGGTAGCATGGGACATGAACAAGTATTATTTTGCCAGGACAAGGATGTTGGATTAAAAGCAATAATTGCTGTTCATAATACTGTGTGTGGACCCTCTTTAGGCGGTACAAGAATGTGGAACTACGCTTCTGATGAGGAAGCTGTACAAGATGTGCTTCGGCTCTCAAGGGGGATGACCTATAAAAATGCAATATCTGGTCTTGATTTAGGAGGAGGAAAAGCTGTAATAATTGGTGATTCGAGAAAAGACAAATCTGAGGCTTTAATGAGAAGATTTGGGCAATTTGTTGATTCACTTGGTGGAAAATATATTACTGCAGAAGATGTGGGTATTTCTCCGCAAGATATGTCTTGGGTTTCGATGGAAACAAATCATGTTGCTGGTTTGCCAGGAAAGAGTGGGGATCCATCTCCAGTTACTGCTTACGGAGTATATATGGGTATGAAAGCTAGTGCTAAAGTTCAATTCGGATCTGATTCCTTAGCAGGAAAGAAAGTTGCTGTGCAAGGTGTGGGGCACGTAGGTGAATATCTAGTTGGATATTTGCAGAAAGAAGGCGCTGAGATATTTATATCAGATATTCACGATGAAACGTTAAATAGAGTTTCGAGAGAATATGGAGCCAGTGTAGTTGGATTAGATGAAATCTATGACATAGATATGGATATTTATGCACCTTGTGCCTTGGGAGCAACAGTAAATGATGATACTTTAACGAAGGTTAAAATGTTCAATTATTGCTGGAGCTGCTAATAATCAATTAGCGAATGAACTAGTTCACGGGGAGATGGTTATTGAAAAGGGAATGATTTACGCACCTGATTATTTAATTAATGCTGGTGGGGTAATGAATTGCGCAGGTGAAGTGTATAACATAGATAATGACAAAGTAATGTCAATGGCTGAAAATATTTACAATACAACATTAGCGATTATTATAAAGTCAAGGGAAGAGGGTATACCGTCATATTTGGCGGCTAATAAAATGGCGGAAGAGAGAATAGCAAGCTTGAAAAAGGATAAGAAATAATGTTAAATAGAAGACATTTAAGAATTAAAGTACTACAAGCGTTGTACGCATTTTCATTATCGAAAAATGAAAATTCAGTTGCTGGGGAAAAAGAATTATTGCACAGTGTTAGCAAGATGTATGATATGTATATCTACTTTTTATTAATATTCGATGATCTTTCCAATTTTGCCAATCTTCGAATAGAAGAAGCCAAAAGAAAAAGAATCCCAACAAAAGAAAATTTAAACCCAAATATGCGATTTGTTGACAACAAGTTAATAGCGCAACTTAGTGTAAATGTTCTTTGAAAAAGGCATCTGAAAAAGCATCTGCTAATTGGATAGGGGATGTAGAGCAGGACATGCTTAAGAAAATGTTCATCTATTTAAGTGAGACGGATATGTTTTTAGATTATATGCAGAAAGAGTCTTCTGATTATAAAACAGACAAAAATTTCATTATTCAGTTATTTAAAAAAGAAATTTGCAATTTCGAATTGCTGCATAATTTTTTTGAAGATAGAAGTATCTACTGGCAAGATGATATGGATCATATTTGTTCAATGGTGCTTAAAACACTAAAGTCATTTGAAGAAGATACGGACGAATTTCATTCAATATCAGATTTGTATAAAGATGATGAAAAAGACTACATCATTCAGTTGTTTCATAAATCAATAAAATTAGAAAGTGAGAATTTAAAAATGATTAATTCGTATACAAAAAATTGGGATTCGGATCGATTAGCGAAAATGGATATTTTATTGATGAACCTAGCTATTACAGAGGCAAAAGAGTTTTCTTCAATTCCTTTAAAAGTGACATTAAACGAATACATTGAAATTTCTAAATTTTATAGTACGCCGAAAAGTAATGGCTTTATTAATGGTGTGCTGGATAAAGTGTTTATTGAGCTAAAAAGCGATGGAGCAATAAAAAAGGTTGGAAGAGGTTTAATGGAATAATAAACAAACGATGAAAGAACTTATTATAATTTTTATATTGTTAAACATCTCTATTGGTTGTCAGATTACCGATAAGAATAAAGACAGAGCTATTACATCTGCTATGTTAGAGAACCCAACTACCATTGAGTTTGAAGATCCGGAGCATGATTTTGGAGAAATATCATTGGGAAGTTCGGTTGAATTTTCATTCAAATTCAAAAATACAGGCGAATCTCCATTAATTATTCAGTCCGTTAAAGCTGCGTGTGGTTGCACTGTGCTAAAGGATTGGCCAAAAGAGGCTATATTGCCAGGAGAGTCGGCAGAGATACCTGTCGTTTTTACTGCGAAATATCCAGGAAGTCAGAAAAAATACGTTTCGATAATAGCGAATACGAGACCTTCAATTACAAAAGTTTACTTAATAGGAAAGGCAATAGGCCCCGAATAAATTAAAAATAAAAAAATGAATAATATTACAATTCTTGATTCTGCGGGGCAAGCTAACCCGATGAGTTTTTACCTAATGATGGGTGCGGTTATTTTTGTTATGTATTGGTTTATGCTCAGGCCTCAAAACAAAAAAAGAAAAGAAGCTCAGGCTTACCGAGAAAACATACAAAAAGGTGATAAAATAGTAACAATTGGAGGGATTCACGGAAAAGTAGATAGTTTAAAAGATACAACAGTAGTAATTGTTGTGGAAGGAGGTATGAAGATTGAGATGGAGAAAAGTGCTGTTTCAATGGATGCTTCTATGCAAATGACGGAAGAATCTGTTAAGCAAGCAACTTAATTTTCTTCAATTTTAGTTGATAGAAGCTATGCTAAAGGTAGGCCTTACGGGAGGAATTGGTAGCGGGAAAACTACTGTAGCGGAAATATTTGATTCTTTGGGTGTTCCTGTTTACAATTCTGATGAAAGGGCCAAATACCTAATGGAGAACGACCCTTCATTAAGAGTTGCTATTATCGAATACTTCGGAGAAGAATCTTATAGAAGTGAAGGTTTAAATAGATTATACCTATCGAAAGAAGTTTTTTCGGATAAGTCAAAACTACAAAAGTTGAATAGCATAGTTCACCCTGTGGTAGGCAATGATTTTGCAATTTGGTGCAAGAAGCAATCAGCTCCTTTCGTTGTAAAAGAAGCTGCAATATTGATCGAATCTGGAGCTCATAAAGGATTAGATAAAATAATCATAGTTTCAGCTTCCGAAAATACCCGAATGGATCGAGTGATGGATCGAGATGGTGTGAAAGCGAGTGAAGTTAGAGATAGAATAAATAACCAAATGACAGATTCTGAAAGGCTAAAGTATGCTGATTTCATTATTGATAACGATGGTAAACAAATGCTGATTTCTCAGGTTAAGGAAATATACATGGCTCTATGTTCTAAATAGGGAAGAACATATAGGAAATGATAATAGCAGCTATAATTCCTGCTAAGTCCGCCATTAATCCCGCTCCTAAGGCATATCTTGTGTTTTTAACACCAATAGAGCCAAAGTAAACAGCCAATACATAAAATGTAGTCTCAGTTGATCCTTGCAATGTAGAAACAAGTCTTCCCACAAAACTATCTGCCCCATGAGTGTGCATGGCTTCAACCATCATGCCTCTAGCACCGCTTCCACTTAATGGTTTCATAAATGCAGTTGGCAATCCTTCTACAAATTCAGTTCTTACAGTAAATAATTCTACAAAACATCTAATCCCTTCTATCAAGAATTCCATTGCTCCTGATGCACGAAAAACTCCAATTGCTACTAGCATCGCAACCAAGTATGGAATTATTTTTATAGCTACAGAAAAGCCGTCTTTTGCTCCTTCAATAAATGCATCATAAACATTGACTTTTTTCGTCAGGGCTAGAACCATAAATAGGGTTATGATAATCATTAGAATTCCATTTCCTGCAATGGAAGAGTATAGTCCAATTTGTTCAGGCGCCAAGGAGCTGAAGAACCATATTATTCCAAAAATAGCTGCAGAAATGGAAAGTAAATATATAAATACAGTAGGGTTTAGTAGACTTATTTTTTGCTTGATGGCAACAACAGATAACCCAATCAAAGTTGAAAAATAAGTTGCCAATAATATTGGGATAAATACATCTGCTGGATTCGCTGCACCTTCAGAAGCCCTAAGAGCCATAACGCTAACTGGAATTAGCGTTAAACCGGAAGTATTTAAAACCATAAACATTATTTGAGAATCAGAAGCTTTATCCTTTGTAGGGTTTTCTTCCTGTAATTCACTCATGGCCTTCAATCCTAATGGGGTTGCCGCGTTGTCCAAGCCAAGCATATTTGCAGAGAAATTCATGAGCATAGATCCATGTGCAGGTGAGTTGTGTGAAAGGTCAGGGAATAATTTTCTAAACAATGGACCAAAAACCCAAGCCATTCCTTTTACAGCACCACCTTGTTCACCAATTTTCATAATGCCCAACCAAAGTGCCATAACACCGATAAGGTAGATCGAAATATTAACACTTGTTTCTGCCATGTCGAAAGTGCTTTGAACAAGATCATTAAATACGGTAGCATTTGATTCATCAAATAACCATTCCGAACCAATAGAATCTCTAAAATAATAGCCTACAGTTCTTATTACTGCAACTACAAAAGCAACTAAGAAAAAACCTATCCATATGTAATTTAGTACCATTTACTTTAAGCTTGGCGCTAAGATGCTATAAATAAAGAAGATATATCGAGTAGTTAGAAACAAGTTTTGCAGAAGTTTTTCAACAATTGTAATCCACCTCTTTCACTTACCTCTGGATGAAATTGTACACCAAATAGTGGTTTTATCTTATGCTGCATGGCCTCATTCTTACAAACTTTAGACGTTGCTAAAAGTTTGAAGTCTTCAGGGAGGGTGACTTCTTCCGTGTGATCCTCAACCATTCTGTAAGGCTTTCTTATATAGTTGAAAAGAGTAGAAGATTGCTCTATTATTATTTCTTGCCAGTTTCGATCTTCTTTACAAAGAGATACTTGAGCTCCATGGAGAATACCCAAAAGTTGATGTCCGAAGCAAATACCTAACACCGGGTTTTTATAGGTTTTTAAGAAATCTAGCGCTTTTAGGTAGGGTTTTGGGTTTGTTTCGGTCAAGAGGATAGGGGCTCCACTAATTATGATTCCACCGAAATTATTCAACTCTCTAGCGGTTAAGCTATTCCATTTCTTGGTTTTAAAGGTAATATTGATTGCTTCTAGCTGTTTCTCGATATCAACAACTTTACTGCTACCGCAGTCAATTATTAGGATGGATGATCTCACTTTTTATCTATTTATATAAAATCAATATCACCAACTCCTTCACGAATAACTTCAATATTACCAGAAGTACAATCCAATATTGTAGACGGAACATTATTTCCGTGTCCGGCAGCAATAACTATGTCCACATCATTTTCATGTTTTTCAAATATTGCTGCAGGATCCGTAGTATAATCCACAATTTCATCCTCGTCATGCACAGAGGCAACAGCTAAAGGGTTACCTAGTTTCAATACAATTTGTCTGGTTATATTGTTATTAGGAATTCTAATTCCAATCTCTTTCTTTTTATTTCCAAATAATTTTGGAACCTCATTACTAGCATTTAAAATAAAGGTATAAGGACCAGGTAAAGCCTTGTTTATAGCTTTGAATACCTTTCGTTCCATCGGTTTGGTATAATCGGCAATATTGCTCAGGTCATAGCAAATTAAAGAGAAATTTGCTTTCGAAAGCTTCTCACCTTTCAGTCTTGCCAGTTTTTCGAGACCTTTTTTATTCTTTAGACTGCATCCAAAACTATAAACTGTGTCCGTAGGGAAAACAACAATACCGCCTTTTTGTAATATTTCTACTATTTTAGAAATCTTACGTTGGTCAGGATTGTTATCAAACAATTCTATAATCATTGTTTATAATTGAAACTATTAAGAAATAGTCCTTCTTAAGCGTTTACTTTTTTATAATCAGCTAAGAAAGTTGCCAATCCACTATCAGTTAATGGGTGTTTTGCTAAAGCAGTAATTGCGCTTAATGGACCAGTCATTACGTCAGCACCTATTTCAGCACATTCAATAATGTGCATTGGATGTCTAACGGATGCTGCTAAAATTTCTGTAGTGTACATATAGTTATCATATATGAGACGAATCTGGGCAATTAAATCGACACCGCTTGTAGAGATGTCATCTAATCTGCCAATAAAAGGAGACACATAAGTTGCGCCAGCTTTCGCCGCTAATAATGCTTGCCCAGCAGAGAATATTAATGTACAGTTTGTTCTGATTCCTTTATCTGAGAAATATTTAATAGCCTTAATTCCTTCAGGAATCATAGGTACTTTTACCACGATATTATCGTGTAAATTTGCTAGTTTTTCACCTTCAGCAACCATTCCTTCAAAATCTGTAGAGATAACTTCTGCACTAACGTCTCCATCAACAATATTACAGATGTCTATGTAATGTTGAATAATGTTTTCCTCTCCAGATATACCTTCCTTTGCCATCAAAGATGGGTTAGTAGTTACACCGTCAAGTATTCCCAAGTCTTGTGCTTCTTTTATTTGCTCTAGGTTTGCTGTATCGATAAAAAATTTCATGCTTTTTATTTATTACGTTAAATTCTGTGCAAAAATAAAACGTTTATTGAGGTAGCATTATAAAAGTAATTAACAATCGTTAATTTTTATTGAGATTTAATTTATATACAATACCAGAGCAGATGCAAATATTCTCTTTTACTGGGCAGTTGAATACATTATTTTCACATTTTTCCTTCCAGGTATAATCTAGATAGTTCACTCTAATAAATTTATATTTATCCAGTATTTTCTCTAGATTAACGACACCATTATATTCCCAAGCTACTGTATAAATTGATGAGAATTTCCTTTCCAATATCGAAATTGCTTTTCGCATCAAATGGCTTCCATATCCTTTTCTTTGGAAGGATGTAGCTACGCAAACGGAATCAATATGACCTACACTTTTATTCAGGTTTATTCCATAGATTTTGGCACCGCACTCTGGAGAAATAACCTTAAAAATTAGAAATCCAACAACCTTACTATCTAACATTAACACGATTCCTTGCTTTTGTTCAATAGTTGTTTTAAAATAAACTTTATCGTGATAATTTATTCCAAATAAGTCATTTGATATTGAAATGCAAGTATCAAGGTGTTTTGTCGATAAAGTTTCAATGATACCCATAATAGCTACTTCTCGATTTTTCGAATCAACCAAATATACCAAATAATTGCAATAAAATAGAAGATAGCTGTGTAAGCAAATATGTACATGAATGGAAGTTTGAGAGCGCTCAAGTAAGCGAATAGCAATCCACTTATAACAAAACTACCATTCCAAATTAAAGCAAATAATGCACTGACAATCTCATGGTTTTTCTCTCCGACATATTTCATTATTATGTCTGTGGTCATAGGTTGTGCTATATTCATTAATGGCTGCCTGATAATAAAAAAGAAAATTGCAAAGCAGAAGATATATGGTGTTGAACTATAACTTTCAAAAACGCCCAATATAATTAAGGCAAATACAGCTAAAGTTTGCGTGATTGGAATGGCCTTTTTGTATCCAAATTTACTTTTGACATAAGGAGATTGTAAGATCATTAAGAAAACGAAACAATGGGTTGCAAAACCAAGAGCAGCAAAATTACCAAAACTCATATCAAATGTTTGCTTCAAAGTATATATTCATAAAAGGAATGCTCATTCCTGCCCCAATTGCAATGAGTAAAGTAGGGAAGAGTCCCTGAAAAATTAATTTCCAATCATAATTTTTTAGTTTAAGGTTATTGCTGGTCTGGTCAATATTACCTAGCTTTTCGTTAGAGTCAACTTTATACAAAAAGTAAAGGGAAAAATAGCTGAATATCGCAATGAAAATAATGCAGTTTTGCGATGTGAAAATAGTTGGAAATAAATTACTTAAGGTGAAAATAAATGTCCCTCCCAGAACATTGCCAAAGCTCCATGTAGAATAAGATAGTGTTATTCCTTCAGTAACTTGGTCTTTTGGACAGTGGCGCAATACAAATGGTAGTTTACAAATTTGAGAGAAACTAAAAGAAAGTCCCCATAAAAAGAAGGTAAGGATAATCAACCATTCAATATTTTCATGAATAGCATACACCATAAGTAATGTGATTATGGGTAATGTGAAGGTACTAATTTTAAAAAATGGAAGTAGTTTTTTTCCTTTTATCCACAGTCCAAAAGGAAATGAGAAAAAAAGCACACTGGTAAACCTAAACACGAAATAAAAAGCCTTTTCTGAATTTGAATAACCTAATTCTCCCATATATAGGAATAGAATGAGCATTAAACTGCCATTGATTAGTTGTAAAAAAGATTCAGATAATATTAAGTTTAAAGAGTTCTTTTCTAAGGTTCGGTATCTTTTAAAGGATAAAATCAATTTATTTCCGCGTCCAAGTAGTTAATTATGTTGCTTAATTTATTTGGCTCAAACCAATTAGTAGTAGGATCTTTTTTAAACCATGTTAGCTGTCTTTTAGCAAAATTCCGAGTGTGTTGTTTAATGAGTTCTACCGCCTCTTCTAATGTTTTTTCATTGTCTAGATATGCAAATAGTTCTTTGTATCCAACTGTTTTTAAAGCATTTAAGTCTTTGCTTTTTTCTAATGATTTAACTTCATCCAGTAGGCCTTCCTTCATCATCAAATCCACACGTTGGTTAATTCTATTGTAAATGATTTCTTTTTCTGCGTTTAAGCCAATTTTTATAATGTTAAAGTCACGCTTTTTAACAGTGTTTTTTCGAAAGGATGAATATGTCTTTCCAGTTATTCTGCATACTTCAATGGCCCGAATTAACCGCTGCGGATTTTTAATATTCATCCTTGCATAATGTTCAGGATCTTTTTCTTTTAATTCTTCTCTGAGTGCTTTTGGCCCATATTCTTCCATTTCTTTATTTAGTTGTTCTCTTATTTCTAAATCAAATGGAATATCATCAATACCTGCGCAGACAGCATCTATATATAAGCCGGAGCCACCAACAAGGATAGCTACATCATTCGTTTTGTGCAATTCTGTTAATTTAGCAATCGCTTCAATTTCAAACGTACCTGCTGAATATTTTTGGTTAATGGATATATTACTTATGAAATGATGTGTAGCTTCTGCTAATTCAGTTGTTGTTGGTTTAGCAGTTCCGATAGCCATTTCTTTAAAAAATTGTCGACTATCTGCTGAAATTATCTCACACTTATAGTGTTTGGCTATTTCAATAGAGAGACTAGTTTTGCCAATGCCCGTTGGTCCTACTATTACGATTAAGTATTTCATTGTTACAAAGAAATGAAAAGGAATTGAACTCTCTTAGAACTTAATCTTTTTAATTCCGATTTGCTTTTCTGTTTTAACTTGAATAAGGTAAAATTAGTGATGGTTAATATTTAGATTGTAAAAGTTAATAAATATTGGATTGAAAAAAGTTGAAGTGAGAGGTAACTTTTTATCTTTGCGCGATGCAAGAAATGATATTGATATTGGATTTCGGTTCGCAGTACACGCAGTTGATAGCCAGAAGAGTAAGAGAGTTGAATGTCTATTGTGAAATACACCCTTACGATAATATACCTGAAATTGAAAATGATATAAAAGGAGTTATTCTTTCAGGAAGTCCATATTCGGTGCATGATCCGGAAGCTCCAAACCCAGATTTATCGAATTATCGTGGGAAATTTCCTTTGTTAGGAGTTTGTTATGGAGCACAATTTCTTGTTAAAAGCAATGGAGGTTCAGTTGTTCCTTCGGATATTAGAGAATATGGTAGAGCCAATCTTTCTTTTGTAGATAAGGGTACATGAATTAATGAAAGGGGTGAGTAACCTATCTCAAGTTTGGATGAGTCATGGGGATACGATAAAGAATATTCCAGAATCATTTCAAGTAATTGCTAGTACAGAAGATGTCGAGATGGCGGGATATCGCATAAAAGGAGAAGAAACTTATGGGATTCAATTCCATCCAGAGGTGTATCACTCAACAGGTGGTCCGCAATTATTAAAGAATTTTGTAGTTGGAATTTGTAAATGTGCACAATCTTGGACTCCCGATTCATTTGCGGAGAAAACGGTGCAAGAATTAAAAGAGAAATTAGGAAATGATAAAGTAGTACTAGGTTTGTCTGGTGGTGTTGATTCTTCAGTTGCTGCTGTTTTATTACAAAAAGCGATTGGAGATAATCTACATTGTGTTTTTGTAGATAATGGACTCTAAGAAAAGATGAATTTCAACGCGTTCTCGATAGTTATATTTCCATGGGACTTAATATCACGGGAGTCGATGCTAAGGAAAAATTCTATTCTGAGTTAGCTGGAGTTTCTGACCCTGAATTGAAAAGAAAAGCGATTGGTAAAGTGTTTATCGATGTTTTCGATGAAGAATCGAATAAGTTAGAAAATGTCAAATGGTTAGGCCAAGGAACTATATATCCAGATGTAATTGAATCCATATCAGTTAATGGAGGTGCTTCTCAAACAATTAAATCTCACCATAATGTAGGTGGTTTACCTGATTATATGAAATTAGATATAGTTGAACCACTTAGGTCTTTATTTAAGGATGAGGTAAGAAGAGTTGGTAAGTCTTTGGGGATTTCACCTAATATTCTAAATCGCCATCCTTTTCCGGGTCCTGGTTTAGGAATTCGTATTTTAGGAGATGTGACGGAAGAAAAGGTACGCATTTTGCAAGAGGTGGATCATATTTTTATTGAAGGTTTGAAAACAAGTGGTTTATATGATGATGTTTGGCAAGCAGGAGTAATGTTATTGCCTGTACAAAGTGTTGGAGTAATGGGAGATGAAAGAACTTACGAAAATGCAGTTGCCTTGAGAGCTGTTTCCTCGACAGATGGTATGACTGCAGATTGGTGTCATTTACCTTATGACTTTTTAGCAAAAGTATCAAACGATATTATCAATAAAGTAAAAGGAATAAATAGAGTGACTTATGATATCAGTTCTAAGCCACCTGCGACCATAGAATGGGAATAGATCATTTTAAAATGACAAATATGTTGAATAGGGTAATATTAATTTGGGTCGGAGTACTTTTTTCTATTGGCTTTTTTGCTCAACCTGGAGAAGTTCCGGTAGAAACAAAAGATGGAAACAAGGTTTATGTTCACACTGTTGCTAAGTCTCAAACAGCATATGGTATCAGCCGTCTATATAACATTAGTTTAAACGAACTATATGAAAATAATCCCGAAGCGCAAGAAGGATTAAGTATTGGACAGAAATTATATTTCCCAGTTAAGGAAGAGGTTTTGCAGCAGGAAGCTTGCATCAATAGATACTTAAGTGATGAAAATAGTATTATGCATACCGTTGAAAATGGCGAAACATTGTATTCTATAGCTCGAAAATATGGAGTGCCTGCAAAAGACGTTATTTCGGCAAACCCATCTGGAACATTAGCATTAGGCTCTATGGTGAAAGTCCCTTTGAAGAATGTTGTTAAAGATGATGTTATTATACCAATAGTTAAGGATCCAATAAATCCAACTGCAGATCCAGGAGATAGTATTATATTGCACAAGGTGAAGAAAAATGAGACAATGTATAGTCTTTCGAAGCTGTATAATGTTTCAATTGAAGAAATCACCGCTGCGAATGATGGGTTATTGGATGGTCTGAATAAGGGAATGAAATTGAGAATTCCGCTCAAGAAAAAAATAAGAAGTTTAGTAGTTGATACTTTGAGAGATTCGTAGTTGACACTTCATATGATTCATTAAATGTTCAATCTTCTTTAACACAAGAAGTTTACGAAATAGCGGTTATGATTCCTTTCTTTTTTGATGAAAATAATGCTAGAATGAGCTAAATGTCCACCTATTGGAGATTGTCCAATTTATTCGCGTACACTAGATGCATTGGATTTTCACCATGGTGTTATGATGGCAATTGATTCTCTCAAGAATGCGGGCTTAAATGTAGTTGTTCGTGTTTATGATACAAAGCATGATACTGCCGTTGTCAGAGGGATCTTAAATAAGTCAGAATTTTCGGAAATTGACTTAATAATAGGTCCATTTTATGCCAATCAAATTAAATTGGTAAGAGAGTTCGCTAAAACGAAAAGAATTCAACTCATTTGTCCAATACCGGTATCGAATAAGGCATTGTTTAATAATCCTTTTGTAACGAAGATGACGGCATCTACACCAACGCAAATTAAGTTTATGGCCCGAGAGATAGCAAGGAAATACTATGATCAGAATGTTATTGTTGTTCGAAATCAAAAAAATGACAAGGACGAATATTATTACAGGACATTCAAAAAAGCGTTTGCAGAAGAATTAACGAAATATCCAAATCGTTATTTAGACTCAGCTAAAGAAACGTATATAAATTCTAAAGGCAGTCGGCTTTCCACGGTTGAGTCTAAAATGGTTTTAGATAAGAATAATCTAATTGTTGTTCCTTCTCAAAGCGTTGGTCATGTTAGTGATTTCTTTACAAAATTAAGCTCTACAACTAACTCCAATCCCTACAGGAAATATTCACTGCAGGTTTTTGGTTTAGAAGATTGGAGTGATTTTCCCACAATTGACGAAAAGTACAAGAACAAATTTAAATTAAGTCTTGTAACAAGTGGTTATGTGGAATACGAAGATCCCAAGGTTTTGGAGTTTATTCATAATTATAGAACAAAATACGCTACTGATCCTGGTAACTTTTCATTTATTGGATTTGATGCTGCTTTTATTAACCTTAAAGGACTTTTACTTTATGGTACAGGCTTTTCAAATCACTACCAATATTTAATTAATACCGGGTTTAAGACGAATTCATTATTTGAAAAAGTTGATCCAAAAGGCGGTTATGAAAACAAGAATGTCTTCATTATTCGATATGAAGATTATACTGTGATTAAGGAGTAATCCACAATTCCTTCAACTTATATACATTTTTCATCATTCTCAGTTGTATAGTTTAAATTTGAGTACAACCAATCGTGTATTTAGATGAAACTCTGTATTGCCGAGAAACCAAGTGTAGCCAAAGATATTGCAAAAGTTTTGGGCGCAACTACCATGAAAAATGGTTATTGGGAGGGAAATGGTTATTGGGTTTCATGGACTTTTGGACACCTTTGCACTTTAAAGGAGCCTGCGGATTACACAGAAAAATGGAAATGGTGGGATTTAAATACGCTTCCCATGCTTCCCTCTAAATTTGGAATTAAACTCATTCAGAATTCTGGAGTTGAAAAACAATTCAATGCAATTGCTGATTTAGTTGCTAAATGTGATGAGGTTATAAATTGCGGTGATGCGGGTCAAGAAGGAGAATTAATTCAAAGATGGGTGCTAGCTAAGGCTAAGCTAAATAAGCCGTTAAAGCGTTTGTGGATATCCTCCTTAACAGAAGAAGCTATTAATGAAGGCTTTGAAAAATTAGAAGAAGGCTCTAAATATGATAATTTATATGCGGCTGGTGCAGCCCGCGCAATAGGTGATTGGATGTTGGGGATGAATGCCACACGGTTATTTACACTTCGATTTGCCGATAAAAAACAAGTTCTATCTATAGGGAGAGTTCAAACCCCTACTTTAGCCCTGATTGTAGAAAGACAAATTCAAATTGATAATTTTGTTTCGGAAACTTATTATGAGTTAAAAACAACATACAGAGATGTTGTGTTTTCGAGTACCAAAGGGAAATTCAAATCCAAAGAAGAAGGCGAGGAGATATTGCAAGGAATTGATTCAGAAGAATTCGAAATAGAATCTTTTGTTCAAAAAGAAGGAAAAGAGCAACCACCACGATTATTTGATTTAACTTCTTTGCAAGTAGATTGTAATAGGAAATTTGGATTTTCTGCTGAAGAAACATTGAATCTAATTCAAAATCTTTACGAACAAAAGTTAACTACCTACCCGAGAGTTGATACTACCTATTTGCCGGATGATGTTTATCCAAAAGTTCCGGGTATATTGGATAAGTTGCAATTTTATAAGCGATTTACCGATAAGTTGAAAGGGAAGAAACTCAGAAAATCTAAAAAAGTATTTGATGATAAGAAAGTAACGGATCACCATGCCATTATACCTACAGGTATTTCGCCAAGCGGAATTTCTGCGCAGCATCAAAAGGTTTATGATATGGTTGCCAAACGTTTTATTTCAGTATTCTATCCAGATTGTAAGGTGAGTAATTCCACTGTTTTGGGATTGGTAAAAGAAGTCAAATTTAAAGCTACAGGCAAACAGATTCTTGAAATGGGTTGGAGAGAAGTATATGCAGACATTACCTCAGAGGAGCAATCAAATCAGCCTCAAAAAGGGGAGCAGGTAATGCCGGTATTCTTAAAAGGAGAAAAAGGTCCGCACACTCCAGATTTTCAAGAGAAGTATACAAAGCCTCCAAGTTATTATTCTGAGGCAACGCTGCTGCGCGCAATGGAATCTGCCGGTAAACAAGTAGATGATGACGAGTTGCGTGATATTATGAAAGAGAATGGTATTGGGAGACCTTCTACCAGAGCCAATATTATCGAAACACTTTTTAAAAGAAATTATATCGCTCGTCAAAAAAAGAGAATTATAGCTACTCAGACTGGGCAGCATTTGATTTCCTTAATTGAGAATGATATTTTAAAATCTGCGGAATTAACGGGTCAATGGGAAAAGAAAATTAGAGATATAGAAAGGGGTGAGTACTCTGTTGAAAAGTTTAAAACAGAGCTTTTTGATATGGTGAATGAGTTGGTGCACCAAGTGAAACATCAAAAAGCAGAACCTAAGAAAATAGGTTGTCCCAAGTGTAGCAAAGGACATATGATCAGAGGTCGTTCTGCTTGGGGTTGTTCTGATTGGGAAAGTGGCTGTAAGTTCACGCTCCCATTTAAATTTAAAGAAATTACCTTTTCCGATAAAGACATGAAGTCTTTAATTGAAGAAGGAGAGTCATATTATCGTTTCAAACTTATACTGAACAAGAAAGAGGAGTTGGTAAAAGTAACTTTGAATAAAAAGCTGAAGTTAGGGTGGTAGAATTTAATTAACAAACCTGATACAATCCCAAATTTAATCTAGCGTTATTTACTGCAATGAGTCGAACATTTTTCATTTTATTTATTTTAATTTCTAGCATTGGAGTTTCTCAAAACGACTCAATATTTCATGTTAATGATATACGCGTTGAAGGAAATATACGAACTCATGAGAATGCTATAATTATACGTTCCCGATTAAAAATTGATAGCTGGATAAGTATCCCAGGAAAAGAAACTATGCATGCTATGAAGGCACTTTGGCAAACTGGAGATTACAAATCAATTGAGATTATAAGGGCAAATGTGCCGAGGGGAATAGAATTAATTATTAAAGTTGAGGAGTATTTTAAGCTTGGTAGCATTCGTTATTTAGGTTTGACAAAAAGTGAACAACGAAGAATGTCTGAAGATTTATCTATAAAGAAGAGAATCATTTATAATCCACAATCATTAAAAGTGATTGAAAGTCAATTAAATAATTACTTAAATGGTAAAGGCTATATTGAAAATAAGTTTTCTTTAGATTCTGTTATAACCAATAATGGATTGGTTTCACTTGTTTATAAAGTACTAAAAGGACAGCGATTTAGAGTAGATAACATTGATTATTTAAATACAGAATACATATCTGCTAGACAGTTTAATAAGTCCTTAAATAAAATTCGGGCTTCCACACTTCTATGGCCGGGTAGTTTATACGAAGATAACGGTGATTGTGAGGTTGATAACATTGAAAATATTGCCAAGATCAACGGTTATCCATATGCTGAAATTGATTCGTTAAAATTTAATTTGAATAAACAAAGAGTAAACTTATCCTATTTTTTTAATGAATCAACACGTTACAAATTTGGTGAATTTAGATGGGAGGGTAATGAGTCTATTGATGATACGGTGTTAAATGAATTGGCACAAAAATTCAAGGGAACTATTTACAATATTGAATTAATTAATGAATTACTCTATTTTTCAAATAGTTATAATGATATAAGTTCTTTATATTATGAAAAGGGGTATGCAGCAATGCGCTTATATCATGAATTAGAGCCGAATGAAGAAACGGGTATGATTGATATTCATATTCATATAAAGGAAGGAGAGATTATGCGTTTTGGAAATATTTCTTTCTCTGGCAATATCCGAACAAAGGAATTTGTTTTGTTGCGTGAGGTACTCACTATACCTGGAGAAAAGTTTACACGCTCTCAAATAATTCTGTCCCAGAAAAAACTCGCGCAGTTAGATTATTTTAAGAATGCTGAAATGAATGTAAAAATGAATACGGACACAGTAACTAAAACTGTCGGAATAGAATATGTGGTTAAGGAGAGGATAAGTGATAAGTTATATGTCAGTGGAGGTTACGGTTCGAGGTTAATTGGTACCGTTGGTTTTGATTTTAAAAATTTTTCTGGAAAGGATTTGTTTAAAAAAGGGACTCGATGGAACCCTCTTCCCGCTGGAGGAGGACAGCATCTTTCGTTAAAAGGTCAAACGGACGGGGCCGGTTATTATGGCGGATCATTTAATATCTATGAACCTTGGCTAAAAGGAAAACCAATTGGTTTAGCTTTTAATTTAAGTGTTGCGTCGATTAGCGATAGCCTGGGCAACTTAGGAATTTTTAATATGAGTTCTACGATTTCACATAAACCTTTTAAGTATGATCCATTTACTTACTTTAATTATTCTTTAGGTTACAAAACCTACAACGTAGATAATTTTAACATTTTTGGAGAAACTACAGGGAAGTTCAATTCTCTGACATTGCAAGCGGGAATGCTAAAAAACACTACTTCTGGAGGCATGTTTTCCACGAGCGGAAATAAAGTTGAAACATCTATTATATCAAGTTTACCGCCTTATTCACGATATACTGAAACAGAAGCATTCAACTTATCTACTGAAGAAAAGTTTAAGTGGTTTGAGTATTATAAGTTTAAATTCTCGTTGAAACATTACCAAAGTTTAAATCCTGGGAAGAATATAGTGTTAGCATCAAAATTCGGAATGGGATATTTAGGGAGATTTAATAAAGGGGTCGGAACAGTTCCATTTGGACGTTACTTTATGGGGGGTACGGGTATAACGAATTTCGATGTCTCTGCAAATGAATATATAGGATTACGGGGTTATGAATCGGATGACCTATCTTCTGCCATAGGTGACCCTCTAGCAATTAAGCTATCTTTTGAATTGCAAAAAAAAGTAATTGAGACAGATCAATTTATGTTTTCAACTCATTTGTTCGGAGAATTTGGAAATACCTACCAATCCTTAATGGATTTAGATCCATATAGTTTAAAGTCATCGATTGGGTTTGGTGCCAAAGTATATGCACCAATACTGGGTGTAATAGGAATTGATATAGGATGGGGCTTAAATAAACCTGATTTTAGTTGGCAATTACCTGCTGTTCAGTTTACAATTGGAATGGATATAGGTGATTTTTAGTTTATTTATTTCGCTGACTTATCAAAGGAAGTAAACACTGTTTCAGAAAGCTCTTCAAATACAGCAATATCCGTAAGCGTATCGGTGCTTCTAACATCGGCTAATTCAATATTTCCATACTGAGAGTAATTATCCCAAGTAGTACTAAATACCGGGTCTTTCATTGTTGGAGTGGGGAAGAAGTCCCATTGTCTTATTTTATAATCGTATGTGTCTACATAAATAATATACTTATTATCAGGAGTCTCTCCGACACCACTAAATGTCAGCTCAAGAGCATAAGCATATTCATTATTAAGCATTGTTCTTTTTTGCCTGGACTTTAAAGTGACTCCACTATCTTTTAGTTTGAACGGCATAAACATCCAATAAGAATCATTGACCCACATTTCTTTACCTAAATCAAGATATTTATCAAGCGAATCAGCTTTAGTAGGTTCTACATCTCCTAGTTTAACTTTTCCCTCAAGTGTATTTATGTTCATAAGAATAACAGCATCTGAGCTTGGAATTTCAATTCTAATATCACCTGTTTCTTTATTCCAGTAATGTAAACGTTTTCCAAAAAAATTCCACCTAAGATATTTTGTATTGTCCCAATTTTCTCTTCCTCCAATTGATTTCATTACTTTATCTGCAATTTCAATGGCTTTTTCATCGGAATGCAATAAATCAAAATCTGCATGAGCCGGATTCACTTCATTTTCAATAATGTCTTCAGTTGTTGTGACCTCTTTTTCGCTGCAAGCAGAAAATAGAATAACTGCAAATACAAAAATGCATAATAACGACTTGTTCATAGGAGTTTGCTTTTTAGCCAAAAATAAAACTTTGAGTTGATTTATGGTAGTTTTACATAAGAAAACTGAAGATTTACATACAAGCTGAAACACTCAGATTTTCAAACTATGCAATACGTGTCATTATAAAGGTTAATATTTACCGAAAGTGACTTTAAATCATGCATATAATTGTCATTTACGACAAATTGTCACAATTTTTTTGGGTGGCACATCATTTGACTAGGGTGAGTTTCAAATAAATTAAATAATTGAAAATGGAAAAAGGAACAATTAATATACAAACGGAAAACATCTTTCCGATTATTAAAAAATTCTTATACTCTGATACAGAGATATTTGTAAGAGAGCTTGTGTCTAACGCTGTTGATGCATGTCAAAAATTAAAGACAATGTCTGCTGCTGGAGAGGTGAAAGGAGATATAGGAGAATTGCAAGTAGAAGTTATTTTAGATAATAAAGCTAAAACGATTACCATTAAGGATAATGGAATCGGCATGACAGCTGAGGAAGTAAATAGATACATAAACGAGATTGCATTTTCTGGTGCAACGGAGTTCGTAGAGAAATACAAAGACAAAGATGCCAATTCTATTATTGGGCATTTTGGTTTAGGGTTTTACTCTTCTTTCATGGTTTCTGATAAGGTTCAGATTAAGACATTATCTCATAAAAATGCCTCACAAGCTGTACAATGGGAATCTGATGGAAGTCCTGAATACACAATCTCTGAAATCAATAAAAAAGATAGAGGAACTGAAATTGTTTTGCATATCTCAAAAGACTCAAAAGAATATTTAGAGGATGCTAGAATTAATACTGTATTGAATAAGTATTGTAAGTTCTTGCCAATCAATGTTATTTATGGAGAGAAATCTGAATTTATTGAAGACCCTAAAGGGGAAAAGGATGAAGAAGGAAATACGAAGAAAATTGAAAAGAAAATCCCGAATGTTTTAAATAATACAGCTCCAGCTTGGATAAAAAAACCAGCTGATTTGAAGGCTGAAGATTACAAAGGGTTTTATAGCGAATTATATCCTTTTTCTGAGGAACCAATGTTTCATATTCACTTAAACGTGGATTATCCATTTAATTTAACGGGAATTTTATATTTTCCTAAATTAAGGAATCAAGTAGAGGTGCAGAAAAACAAGATTCAATTATATAGCAATCAAGTTTTTATAACGGATTCTGTTGAGAATATAGTGCCGGAGTTTTTGACACTTCTGCATGGGGTTATTGATTCTCCAGATATTCCATTAAATGTTTCACGTTCATACTTGCAAAGTGATAGCAACGTGAAAAAAATCTCGAATCACATTTCTAAAAAAGTAGCAGATAAATTAGGTTCAATGTTTAAGAAAGATCGCAAGGATTTTGAATCTAAATGGAGCGACATTGAAGTATTTATCCAATATGGAATGCTCACTGATGATAAGTTTGGAGAAAGAGCAGAGAAATTTACACTTTTAAAGACTACTGATGATGAGTTTTTCACTTTTGAAGAGTACAAAGAAAAAGTAAAAGATGCACAAACTGACAAGGATAGCAAACTGGTTTATCTTTACTCTCATAATGCAGAAGAACATCATTCACTGATTGAAGTTGCCAAGTCAAAAGGTTATAACGTTTTACTGCTAGATGGTCCATTGTCAAGCCATTATATTCAGAAACTTGAAGAAAAACAAGGTGTTTCTTTAGCTCGTTTGGATGCTGATACTATCGATAAGTTAATTAACAAAGAAGAAGCTCAGCCTTCAAAATTGTCAAAGGAAGAAGAAGATAAAGTAAAGCCTGTTTTTGAGAGTAACGTTACTAAGGATAAGTTTACTGTTCAGTTCGAAAGTATGAGTGAAACTGAACAGCCCGTTGTTATTACGCAAAGTGAATTTATGCGAAGAATGAAAGAGCAGCAAGCTATGGGTGGGGGAGGAATGCAGATGATGGGAGCATTCCCTGAAATGTATAACTTAGTCGTTAATAGTAATCATCCGCTTACGTCTAAAATACTTGCCGAAAAAAATAAAGGTAAGAAAGAGAAATTAGCGAAACAAGCTGTTGACTTAGCTTTACTATCTAACGGAATGTTGAAAGGGAAAGATTTGGCAGAGTTTATTAGTAGAAGTGTTGAAATGATCGATTAGTGAAGTAATTTATATTTTGCTGGCAGAAGAGAAATCCTTTGAATAAAGAAGATTTCTCTTCTGTTGGTTGAAATGTTATGAGAATGGGGTGCAGTGAAGTCTAAAAATAGACGCTTAATTATACTTTTGAGATGACCATTTTGTTTCCGTGGAGGTTAAACTTCCAGGTTTGATCAAACATTTTACCTAAGTAGCGATTATAAAGATTTAGCCGCTTTGCTGGGAATTCATCATGCTCTGCAGCAGTTGGTTCACCCACAAATTCATAAATTTTTACGTTTGGATGCTGCTCCATGTAAGCCCTTACAATAACGACAATTGTTGTCATAACTCTGTAAGCTTCTCCTTTGTTGGTGAGCGAATATTCTTCACCTTCAAACTCATCATTGAGAACTCCAAAAGCAATACTCGTATGTAACAAGTTGTTTTTTTTACGTGCAAAGCGAACCTCGTACTCAATTTCAGATTCCGTTTCGAATTTGTATGTGCTACCTGATTTGATTACAGGAAATTCTATTTCATAAGGAAAAACAGCCATTAATCGTCTAAAAGTAAAGATAAAAAATGATAAATTTACAGGCAGAAGAAAAAATCTATTTAGAATAACTTGATACAAGAAAATGGGAGGATTAGTAGGAGGATTAATTGGGTTTTTGTTAACTCGAAGAGTATGGGGAGCTATTCTTGGCTATATGATTGGATCTGCTTTTACGAATGTAAAAACTTTTCGAAATGGTGAAGGTCCTCGAAGAAGCTTTGCGGATGGATTTGGTAGTATGGGCGGGGGACATAATCAAGGCTACTATCGGAAACAGATCAATCAAAATGATTTTGCGACGGCATTGCTGGTATTGTCTGGTGCAGTAATGAAAGCGGACGGAAAAGTATTAAAATCCGAGTTGGATTATGTCAAGGCTTTTTTAAATCAACAATTTTCACCACAATTTGCAAATGAACAGATCCGTAATTTTAAAGATATATTAAAAAAGGATTTCAATTTAAGTCAGGTCTGTAGTGATATAGTTGGAGTTATGCCCCATCAACAGCGTTCTGTGCTGGTGCAATATTTATTTGGTATAGCCAAAGCAGATGGTCATGTTTCTGAATCTGAGGTTAAAGTAATTCAACAAATAGCTGATTACTTGCGCATATCCTCAATGGAGTTTGAGCAACTAAAGGCAATGTTTTACAAAAGTACCTCAAATGCTTACAGAGCTCTAGGAATTGAAAAGGGCGTTACTGATTCGGAAGTAAAGAAAGCTTATAGGAAAATGGCTGTAATGCACCATCCCGATAAGTATGAACAAATGGGAGAGGAGCACCAAAAAGCGGCTAAAGAAAAATTTCAAAAAATTCAAGAAGCATACGAAACAATAAAAAAAGAAAGAGGATTTAGTTAATGTACAAAAATGAAAGAAATTCCCTTTTAAGGGCCGCTTTGGTTCCTTTTTCCATTCTTTCTTTGATGTGGATTATACATGCTTTTAATTTGCATTATCAATTGCATTTATTTCAATATGGTATAAAACCAAGAGATTTTTCGGGATCAATAGGGGTTTTGTTTTCTCCATTAATTCATTCAACGAAGGATTTCTCTCATATTATTAACAATTCTGCTCCTATACTGATTTTAGGATGGGCATTGTTTTACTTTTACAAAAATATAGCTTGGAAGGTGCTTTTTATATCCTGGCTTATCGGAGGTGCTTTTGTATGGATTTGGGCTAGGCAAGGTACCTATCATGCAGGAATGAGTGGTGTTATTTATAGTTTAGCGTTTTATCTTTTTTTTAGTGGTGTTTTTAGAAAAGATGTTAGACTTATGGCGATTTCTCTTTTCGTCGTCTTTTTATATGGAAGTATGATTTGGGGCTTATTTCCTTTAGACCCATCTGTATCATATGAATCACATTTTTTAGGGGCCTTAGTGGGTTTTGTTCTTGCTTTTTTCTTAAAAGATGAGGGTGCTACATTTAAACAAAAAAGATATCAATGGGAAATTGATGAAGAGCGGGAGAGGGAAATGGAGAACAATGGCTATTCATCGATAAGTGACCCAGAATCAGGATTTATTATTCATTACGAATACAAGCCGAAGGATGATTCAAAAAGATTGGATTAAAATTCAGAAGCCATGTTAAAAGCAAAAGGGATAACTTTTAATAGTGAGTGGATATCTTCTTTTCCTAGTTTCAGTTTTCCATGAAGGCAGATGAAGTCATCATTCATTTTATCGTAATACATTTCGAATGATTTAAAATCAAATTTATTGATTGTTGGGATCAACAATGCTTGCAGCATGTCCTTGGGTGGGTAGTTCGAAATGAGTTCTTCTATGTTCATGCTAAAAGTAAAAGTAGAGTAGCTAGGCTCATACTTCAAGCCTAGTGGAGTGGATGAGAGGAGTAAGTTGTTTCCTATTATCTTTATATAAATATTTTCATTTATCAGGTTGGGTATTTTTGTGTAGAAGTATCCATCCTTAGCACGTATTGTGGAATCTATTTTTAATAATTCCCTGACAGTTTTTCCGTCTTCAAGTTCGATTGCCAATACAAAATGCGGCAAGTTTACCAATCGAGATAGTTCTACAGTGTCAATCTGAATTACTGTGTCTAATTTACTATTGTCAATAATAGTATTTGATTTTAGTTTGTAAACAGGTTGGTTTCTAAAACCAATAATGCTTGTACAGATTTGACCTGTCCAAGTATCAGCGAGAAAATATTTTTCCGAAGGAAGCAACGTTTGAAAGTAATCTTTTAATTTCTTTGGATTTAAGCTCATACTTAGACGAAGTAACTCTTCATTATTTAAGGGAAGTATATCAGTACTTTTTTCGATAATTAAATCTTTTTCGTTTAGAAATAAATGAACAATTGTTTCAACATTATCATCTATCAAGTTTACAGATATCGACTGACTATTGAACATTTTATCAATACCAATCATCTCTTCGCCAAAGCCTCTTAAAACTCCTTCTCCGTTCGGTGACCAAATATTAACATGATTCTTTTGTTTGAGGGTTTTAGAAAAGCTTGAGCTTGCTTCCGAAAGTGAAACGGCTTCATTTGAAAAAACAGACTTATAATGTTCCTCTCCGATAGCAATATTTAATTTAAAAGTTGGGATAATAGGTTCAATTACAAGGCCAATATTTTCCTTGATTAATACAAGTTTATTATCTTCTTTAAAAAAGTGAACTTGACCACCTCCAATGTCCTTTACAATTGCCTTTTCCCGCATGCCATTCATCTTTCTTAAAAATTGCGACTCATCAGATAACGTTGCTATGAAACAGCGAAAGAGTTGTTGGTCTTTTGTTCTGGTATCTTGATAAATGTAAAAAGCCATTTTTTCCAATGGAACTATACCCGGAAGATCTGCAGATAATTCAGGAGCACCTTCACTTTCTCCAGCAGATAAGACTTCATCTATTTTGGTAGGGTTAAACTTTAATAATTCGAATAAGTCGTTAGCCAAATACTTTGAATCTAATACAACTACAGCTGTTGCATGTGATGGTATAAAGTTTAAATGTTTATTGACCGATTCAGCACTTATATAGGAGTATCCAATTAAAATAACTGCAAGCAGTATCGGCCAAAAGGACCACTTTATGAGGTTTTGTTTATTCATGCTAAATTCTGCCTTCTGTAAATATATCGTTTGCTTTACAAAAACCAATAATATTAAACAGGGAAATTGTAAATTCGTGACATGTTTTTTGGGCATGAAGAAATTAAGGGGTTAGCTGATTCAAAAATTAAAGATTTTTGGCAATGGACTTATTCGGATATTTTAATAAATAAGAATCGAGATGATTTCGGCTTGTATTTAGTTGCAAACGCTCTTGAATTAACGAAATTTCCTAGAATTGATTGGGGAAATATAGAATTTAGGTATCGCAGAAAAAAAATTGCGGTAAAAACTTCGGGTTATATACAAAGCTGGAGACAAAAAAGGCCAAAAAGAGTTTTGTATGATATCGCACCAAAAAAAGGAGTGAATAAAAAAACAGATGATTCTATTACTTTTCGAAATAGAGAAGCGGAGATCTATATTTTTTGTTTATTGGACCAAAAAGATGTAACAAAAATTGATGTATTGGATTTAAACCAATGGAAATTTTATATCGTAAGAACTAGGGAATTGGATGAACATTTCCAAGATAAAAAGAAGATAGGAATTCGGCCACTTAATAAATTAGCAAGTCCGGTTCATCATTCCAGAATTAAAGCGATTTTAGATGATTTAATCGAATTAGATTTAGGTGAAAAAATGGTTTTGTAATGAAATGGACGATTCAAAAAAATCAGAAATACTAGATTAATTTAATGACTAATGGTCTTGGTAATTCCTTTCAGTAATTTATTTTAGTTCATCTAATACTTTTCTTATTCTATTCATCGCTTCCGTTAAATTTTTCTCACTTGCGGCATAAGAAATACGAATACAATTCGGAGCGCCAAAAGCTGCACCTGTAACTAAGGCAACATTCGCTTTCTCTAAGATATACATTGTCAAGTCGTCAGCGCTATTTACTGTAACAGTTCCATCTGATTTTCCAAAGAACGAACTGATGTCAGGGAATACATAAAATGCTCCTTCCGGTAAATTTATTTTTACACCCTCTATTTCTCCTAACATTGTAAGCACAAGATCTCTTCTCTTATGAAAAGCCTCTTTCATTTCACTTGTTACAGTTGGGCTTGCTAATACAGCAGCAATAGCTGCTCTTTGCGCAATACCACATGTCCCTGATGTTATTTGCCCTTGCATTTTTGTGCAAGCTTGCGCAATCCAAGCCGGAGCTCCTATATATCCTATTCTCCAGCCAGTCATTGCAAATGCTTTAGAAACACCGTTGATTGTAATTACTTGCTCATAAACATCAGGAAATTGCCCTAAACTTTGATGTTTTCCAACAAAGTTGATGTGCTCATAAATTTCATCACTAATTACAAGAACATTTTCATGCTGTACGATTACGTTGGCCAAGTTTCGCAGTTCATCTTTACTGTATAACGAACCAGTTGGATTACAAGGAGAACTGTAAATCATCATTCTGGTCTTATCCGTTATGGCAGCTTCAAGTTCATCCGCCGTAATTTTAAAATCATTTTCGATAGATGTTTCAATAATTACAGGAATACCCTCTGCCAGGGCTACTATGTCAGCATATGTAACCCAATATGGGGCTGGAATGATTACTTCATCTCCCGGATTAACCAAACTCATCATTACATTTGCAATTGATTGCTTCGCTCCGGTAGAAACAACAATTTGGTTAGCGTCGTAATTTAAATCATTATCTCTTTCGAATTTCTTAGAAATAGCTTCACGTAAATCTTCATAACCATTTACTGGCATGTATTTCGTATAGTTTTGATCAATTCCTTCTTTTGCAGCTTCCTTTATGAAGTCTGGCGTATTAAAATCTGGCTCACCCAAGCTCAAACTTATAATGTCTCTTCCTTCCGCTTTTAACTCTCTGCTCTTGCGTGCCATAGCAATTGTAGCGGATTCGGTAAGTCTGTTTAATCTGTCTGAAACTTGTTGCATTCTGTTTTTTTTATATGTTGCACAAACTTACTAAAGATGTTTTTCAGATACTTCTATTTTGCAATTAAAGTTGTCAAATATTTTGTAACGATTGTTAATACGGGCATTATATTGAATAGTAAATATATTTCTGATATCTTTTAACTTTATTTGTATTTACACGTAATAAGATAAAAAAAACAATAGAAAGATTCGCGTAGTTATGGAACATGTAATTGAAATAGTAAAAATATTAATACCAGCATTAGTTGTGTTTTTTGCGGTCTTTATAATTTTAAAACAATTTTTTGATAAAGAACAATCTATTCGGGAAGATGAATTAAAAATGAAATTAACCAAAGAATACGTTCCGCTTAGGATACAAGCTTATGAGAGAACAGTTCTTTACATGGAAAGAATAGACCCCAATAATATGATTATGCGTTTGCATAAACCAGGAATGAGTGCCAGGCTCTTACATTCAGAGATGCTTAAAGCTATTCGTGAAGAATACGTTCACAATATGACGCAACAAATATATATTTCTATTAAAGCATGGGATGGAGTTAAAACGGCAAAGGAAGAAACCAGTAAAATTGTCAACATGAGCATGCGAAATTTAAAAGACACCGCTACCGGAATCGATTTAAGTACTAAAATATTCGAGATAATTTCTAATCTAGAGAAAACACCAACTGAAATGGCAATAGCTGTTCTCAAAAGAGATTTTCAAAAAGAAATGCGATAGTTGCTAAGTTTGGCTCGTTAGAATACTAATGAAATCCGATGATTATGAATGACTAATGTTGACTATATAAAACAAAAAAGCCCGATTGAATCTTCAATCGGGCTTTTTGATAAGATTTAAAACTTATTTAGTGTGTTGCTTCTACTTTTTCCTGAATTACTTCTGTTGGTGGTATAGTTATTTCTGCTTTTTTGATTGGCTTCACCGGCTCTTTAACTAAAGTCATTTCTTTAACTAAGTGACTAGCACCTGCATACTTGTCAATAATAAATAATGTGTATCTAATATCAACAGAGATAGTTCTTTGGATATTTGGTTCGAAATAAATATCACCACTCATCGCTTCCCAGTTTCCATCAAATGCTGTTCCTATTAATTGACCTTTTGCATTTATTACTGGACTTCCTGAGTTACCTCCAGTAATGTCATTGTTAGACAAAAATCCCACAGGTAATCTGCCATCTTTCATTGCATATTGTCCATAATCTTTGCTATTGTACAAGTCCTTTAATTTCTTAGGCACATAAAATTCATGATTTTTATTGTCTGTAACAACCTCTTTTTGCATAACTCCTTCTAGTGTAGTTATATGGTGGTAATGAATCGCATCAGCACCATCATAAGCTAACACATTACCATACGTAACACGCATAGTTGAGTTTGCATCAGAAGCATACGCTTTGTCCTTATTCATTTGTTTTGTTCCATCAACAAACAAACGCATCCCTCTAGCTAAAGATTCAGCAGATAATTGTTGAGGCATGATAATTTGTTGAATATATATTTCAATAAATTCATTCATTAAGTTGTAAATAGGATCTTTTTCAACTGCCTTTTTGCTAAACTTATCTAACCATATGGTTAACTTTTCTTCTGAAGCAAATGGAGATTTAGAATAATACTTTTTCGCAAATGCTTTGAAGTTTCCTTTATACTTTGTTTTGATTTCGGTCAAAGTTGCGGGATGGTATTTTGCATCTACATTTGACGAAAACATTTCTAACATTGACGCTAACAAGTTTTCGTCAATTTCTTGATTGTAATCTTTAAAGTAAGCAGGAGCAGCTTCTTTAATTCCTTTTTTAGCCGCTTCAATTTTTTCTTCATTTTCACTTGAAAGTGCTCCTTTCATAGCTGATCTAAAGCCAAAGTTGCTCATCACAAAAGAAAACACATCAGGTCCTTGAAAAATAGCTTCTTCAAAGTAAACATTTGGCAATGTATACTGATTGTTTTTTCCATATGCTTCTGCAATTAGCGTTATAGCATTGCCATATTTTGCAGCACGCGTTTTATCAGCGTTTGACCATTTAATATATGCATCTTCAATAGCTTTCTTTTTATCATAAACATTGTTTTTCACCAATTGAGCACTCTGTCCAACAAAATATTTCCAATAGTTACTAGTACTAGCATGCTTAGAAGCATATTGAATACGAACTTTTTGTTCCTTATTCATCCCTATCTCCATAATATCCAATTTTGTTCTTCTAATAAGAACTCGCGCAGGTTGCTCAACAGAAACAGCATCTTGCACTCCATATGAAGTTAAGTATCTGTCTGTGCTTCCTGGATATCCCATTATCATTGCATAATCTCCTTCTTCGACCCCTGCAATAGAAACGGGTAAATGATGCTTTGGTTTGTAAGGAACATTATCCTTAGCAAACTCAGCTGGTTTGTTATTTTTGTTAGCGTAAACTCTAAACATGCTAAAATCTCCAGTATGTCTTGGCCACATCCAGTTATCTGTGTCTCCACCATATTTCCCAATAGAGCTTGGAGGTGCACCAACCAAACGTACATCATTGAATACATTGTATTTAAACATATAGTATTCGTTTCCGTAGTAAAAAGATTTGATTTGTAATCTAAAGTCATCTCCTTTTTCAGCACTTTCTTTAGCTTTTAAGGCAGCAATATTTTTTTGGATTAAAGCGGTTCTTTCACCTTCTTTCATTTCATCAGTAACCCCCTCCAATACGATGTCTGTTACATCATCCATTCTATCTAGAAACCAAACACCAAAATCTGCAGGAATTTCTTGCTCTTTATTCATTGCCCAAAATCCGTCAGTCAAGTAATCGTGCTCTGTAGTACTGTTTGCTTGGATTGTTCCGAATCCACAGTGGTGGTTTGTTAACATTAAACCTTCTCCAGAAATTATTTCACCTGTACAAAAACCTCCGCCTAATGCAACGATAGCATCTTTTAGACTTGAGTTATTTACGGAGTAAATTTCTTCAGCAGTAAGCTGTAATCCGCATTTCTGCATGTCTACATGGTTTAACCTTTTGATCAATAAAGGCAGCCACATTCCTTCATCAGCTTTAACGGTGAAAGTGCTTGATGCGAAAATAAATGCGAGTGCTATTGCTATATTTTTTTTCATGGTTTAATTATTTTTTTTTTCAAATTTATTTAGGATTTTATTATTTTTTTTGAAAATACCCTCGCAAATGTAATAATATAATTGAACCGTCCTATTCAAAGCTTTTCTAAAGTTTTCTCTTTTTCGAAGAATTGTAATCCAACAAGCCAGATTGAAAAGTTTCTAATATTAAAAATTCAAATAACTTTTGCTCATCTCGAAGAGGCACTCCCCATTCTGTATCATGATATTCAACATAAAGAGGGTCCTCTCCACACCTCGAGCATCAAGTTATACTTTTCATTTATAGTAATACAATTTTTTATTTTTTCATTATTGAAATAACGATTCTAAACCCATCTGGGTCGATGTAGGTGGTACCATTGTTCTTCCAGTATGGATTTTTTGATTTAACGGAGCTTAATCCATTGTTGTTGAGGCGTTGCTTAAGAAGAAGATACTCTTCTTTTGTATCGAGGTAAAAGACTAACAAGTCGTCTTTGTCAGCTTGGTGCGTGGGGCTTTCTTCTGATGTGGTAAATTCAAGATGCCAATTCAATCCTTTTTTGCCTATAAATACGCCATCATATTTATTATGATTGGTAAATTCTCCTAAAACCTCCAATCCTAATAAATCGCGGTAAAACTTGATTATCGGATCTAAATTATCTGTATGTCTGGCAACTCTAAATTTCACTTAGGTTTAAGCTTCAATTAACCCGGTTTTGATCAATAAAGCTTTTGTGGAAGGTTCCTTTCCTCTAAATTTCTTGTACAATTCCATAGGGTGCTCACTTCCTCCTCTAGAAAGAATGTTTTCCAAAAAGTTAGACGCAGTAGCTTGGTTGTAGATACCAGTTTCTTGAAACAATTCAAATGTGTCTGCTTCTAATACTTCAGCCCATTTGTAGCTGTAGTATCCAGCAGAGTATCCACCTTGAAAAATATGGGAAAAGGCACAAGATGTCGTAGTTTCCTCTGCTGGAGGAAATAGCTCAGTTCCATTTATAGCATTTTCTTCAAATTCATAAACACTATTAGTTGGAATAGAAGTCAAATTATGCCAAGACATATCCAGTCTTCCCAGTCCAACTTGACGAACCGTTTGATACCCGCTTAAAAAGTTGGCGCTATCTTTAATCTTTTGGACCAGATCAATTGGTATAATTTCATCCGTTTCGTAATGTCTTGCAAAGAGATCTAAACATTCTTTTTCATAGCACCAATTTTCCATTAATTGAGAAGGAAGTTCCACAAAATCCCAATAAACAGAAGTACCACTTAAACTTTCATAATGACCATTTGCCATTATTCCGTGTAACGCATGTCCAAACTCATGGAACAACGTGGTTACTTCTCCAAAAGTTAACAAAGAAGGCTTCGTGTCGGTTGGTTTGGTAAAATTACAGACAATAGAAACCAACGGTCTGGTGTCTAAACCATCGTATTTATTTTGTCCGCTAAAAGAGGTCATCCAAGCACCATCTCTTTTTCCTGCTCTCGGGAAGAAATCTGCATAGAAAACCGAAAGGTGTTTTCCATTTTTATCTTTAACAGCATAAGTAATTACATCTTCATGGTATTTCTGAATATCATCTACTTTTTCGAAAGTAATTCCATAGAGTTTTTCTGCAGTAATAAAAGCACCATCAATTACCTTTTCTAATTGGAAATAAGGTTTCAATATTTCGTCATTGATTGCAAATTTCTCGTTTTTTAATTTTTCAGAATAGTAAGAGAAATCCCATCTTTCTATTGGAGATGGTCCATTCATTCTGTCACTTAATTCTTGTATTTCTTTCATTTCGATTTTGGCAACCGGTAAAGCATGCTCCAATAGTTCATCTAACAACTGATATACTTTGCTCGGTTTTTCAGCCATTCTCTCTTCTAGAATTAAGTCAGCATGGGAAGCATAACCCAATAAATTGGCTTTTTGATGTCTAATTTTTGCGATTTCTTGAACGTTACTTTCATTGTTGTTTTCATCTTTTTGAAATGCGCGTGATCCAAAAGCCAAATAGAGTTTTTTTCCTTAACTCTCTATTCTCAGAATACTTCATAAATGGAATGTAGGACGGATATTCGAGTGTTATTAACCAATTGTTTTCTTTGCCTTTAGCTTTTGCTGCCATCGCGCAAGCCTCTTTGAATCCGTCAGGCAACCCAGCTAAATCAGCTTCCTTTTCAATCCACATTTCAAAAGCATTAGAAGCTTTTAAAAGGTTTTCTCCAAATGTTAAACTTAGTTTGGAAAGCTTTGTATTTAGCGTTTTTAGTGTTTCCTTATCCTCTCCTTTTAGGTTTGCTCCATTCCGCACAAAACTTTTGAATGTTTTATTTCGTAACATTTTTTGCTCTGTATTCAAGCTACTTTCACTAGAGTTTTTATACGCTTCTTTTATCCGTACAAATAATTCATCATCCATTAAAATGTCGTTAGAGTATGCGGTCAACATAGGAGATAGGTCCTGCGCTAGTTGTTGCATTTCTTCATTGGTTTCAGCGCTGTTTAAATTAAAAAAAACACTTGAAGCTGTGTCTAATAATTTCCCACATCTTTCCAATGTTTCAAAAGTGTTTTCAAAATTGGCAGGTAATGGATTGTTTTTAATTGAAGCTATTTCGGCTTTCCCCAATTCAATCCCTCTCTTCATTGCAGGCATATAATGTTCAAGCTTTATTTCTTCAAAAGGAATGGTATTAAACGAGGTTTTGAACTCTGAAAGTAAAAGCGGATTGCTCATATAGTTTTAGATTGGATTAATGTCTTCTCACAAAGTAAATGAATTTTGATTTAGTTGATTATCTTTATTCACAAATAATTTACGCTTAATCTAGTTTTTGCTAAAATGCCCTGCTGATAAATAGCGGCATGGCATTAGGACAAGTGTCAATGTTTATTTTTTACATATGAAAATACTATTCATCCTTTTTCCTCTTTTTTTAGGAATATCAATGCAAGCCCAATTAGAAAATAAATCCGTCCTTAAGATCGGTGATATTATGCAAGGAGAAGGGTTTATAGGAAACCTTCCTCACAGTATACAATGGATGCCTAATAATAATGTGCTGTTTAAACAGGACAAAGACAACAATCGCGTTGATGAATACTATTTATTAAATATAGCTACAAATGAGGTCTCTCTTGCTTGCACAATCGATTTAGCATTGATTGCCGGAGTATGGATTAGTGAAACATTCGAATGCGAATCGTTCATTTTACATCAATAATTCATCATTGCGCGCTTGGAAAGATGAAGCAGACTCATCTGAATTATTAATGTATGAATTGATGGGATTAGTAATGTCAATTCTGTTAATGATCCCAGATGTGATTTATTTCAGAAGGGTAATAATATTTACAAGTTTCATCTTGAAAAGCCTCTGGTGCAGCAAATCACGAATTTTAAACGTCCGGAAGCAAAGAGATCGCAATACAACTTTCAGAAGAAGAACATTACTTACAAAACCAACAACTTGAGTTGTTTGATGTTTTGGTTGCGTGCAAAACAAAGAAAGAAAGCGCGTGATACCTTTAATGATGCCAAGGAAATCAACTCTCCTATGGAGATATATATTGGTGAAGATTATTTGAATTCCATACTGTTTCCCCAGATGAGAAATACATATCCTTTATTTTGTCAGATTATCCGGATACTGAGCCAACTCATGTAGAAGAGCATGTAACAAAATCCGGGATGGACGAAGCCTATTTCTGCTCGATCCAAAATTGGCAGAAAAGATGCTACGCATAAAATGGGTGTTTTTAATATGGAAACTAATCGAACGTCGTTTATTGTGCTATTGATAATTTGGAGGGATGTTTCGTTAAGCCTGAATATTTGCAATTGTATGATAAAGAAGATATGAAATATGAATTACCTAAAAATGTAGTATTTCATGGTCCTTATTTCTCAGAAAATGGAGAAGCGATAATAGAGGTTAAGTCCTACGACAATAAAGATCGTTGGATAGCCCTCTTAGATTTAAAAACGGGATCTTTAAAACAAATTGAACACCAACATGATGAAGCGTGGATTGGTGGTCCTGGAATTAGCAGTTGGAAAGGAGTTTCTGGAAATATTGGTTGGTTAAAAGATAATAAAACAGTCTTTTTTCAATCGGAAGAAACGGGGTATTCGCATTTGTATTTATACGATACGGAGAAAGACAAAAAGAAACAGTTAACCGATGGTAAATTCGAAATTCATTCAGCTAAATTGTCTCAAGATGGCTAATAGGTTTTATGTATCTGCGAATAAAAATCACCCCGGCAACCGCGAGTTTTATCACTTGGATATTAAATCAAAAAAATGGACATCGATACTTACTGAAGATGGAAATTATGAGGTTGCAGTTTCCCCGGATGAAAAATACTTAGCATATCGTTATTCCTATAAAAATAAACCCTGGGAGATTTACATCACTGAAAATAAAGAAGGAAACTATTCCTGTTCAGGTGACACATTCCTTGAACCCTATTTTTGAAGATTATAGTTGGAGAGCACCGTGAGGTAATTACTTTCAAAGCTGAAGATGGAGCCAGATGTGCCTGCTAGAGTTTACAAGCCAACAGCAGAAAAAAACAATCATGCAGCTGTAATATTTGTGCATGGAGCTGGGTATTTGCAGAATGCACACAATTGGTGGAGTGGTTATTACCGAGAATACATGTTCCATAATGTACTGGTAGATAACGGTTATACTGTTTTAGATATTGATTATAGAGCATCAAAAGGATATGGTAGAGACTGGCGAACAGGAATATATAGATATATGGGAGGGAAAGATTTATCTGATCAAGTTGATGGACGTAAATACCTGATTGAACAATGTGGTGTAGACTCAAATAGGGTAGGGATGTACGGAGGTTCTTATGGTGGCTTTATCTCAATTATGGCAATGCTTACTACCGATAAATTTCCATGTGCTGCAGCAATTCGCTCTGTAACAGATTGGGCGCACTATAACCATGAGTATACTTCCAATATTTTAAATACACCTGTATTAGATAGCATTGCATACAGAAGAAGTTCACCAATTTATTTTGCTGAAAATTTGAAAGGTAAATTGCTCATGTTGCACGGAATGGTTGATGATAACGTGCAATACCAGGATGTAGTGCGTCTTTCTCAACGCTTTATCGAATTGGGAAAAGAAGATTGGGATTTAGTCGGTTATCCGGTCGAACCCCATGGATTTAAAGAGTCTACAAGTTGGACGGATGAGTACAAAAGAATTTTTAAATTATTTCAGGAAACTTTACGATAAATTCAATCTACCATTATTACCAACAAGGACAAACAACCTCAATGTCTTTACCTAACTGATTAACTGATAAGTAATGAAACTACCCAAATAAGCCATTCCTGTAAAGACCAAAAATTGTGTGAATGCGAATTTCCATTTACCGGTTTCTTGTTTTACAATTGCAATAGTACTCATACATTGTAATGCGAAGACATAGAATATTAATAAAGAAAAGGCTGTAGGTTTATCAAAATGAATTGATGCTAATGCTTCTTTGGAGTTTTTGTCGCTTCCCACACTGTAAATGGTTGTCATTGTTCCAACAAATACTTCTCGAGCAGCAAAAGAGGTAATTAATGCTATTCCTACTTTCCAATCAAATCCGAGAGGTTTAATAACAGGTTCAATCGATTTTCCAAAATAACCAATATAGGAATATTCCAGTCTTTCGGATGATTTTAATACTTCAATTTCTTCTGGTGTATGCGTTTGAAGCATTATATCTGCAGTGTATTTTGTATCTATTCTTTCCCTATCTGAAGAGGGACCGAACGAAGATAAGAACCACAATACAACCGAGGCGATTATAATTATTTTACCAGCTTCAAAAACAAAAGTTTTTCCCTTATTCATCATCGTAGAAAATACATTTTTTACCGAAGGAATAGCATATTTTGGTAACTCCATAATAAAGGAGGAGCGTTCGGTTATTTTCAAAAACTTGTTCATGATAACTGCAATCACTAAACTAAATACAATCCCCAAAAGATACAGTCCCATCATAAATAAGCCTTGCAGACTAATTATTCCTCCCACCATTTCGTTAGGTACAATAAAAGCAGTAAGAAACACATAAACAGGCAATCGTGCAGAACAACTCATTAAGGGAGTTATAAAGATTGTAATTAAACGCTCCTTTTTACTTTCAATACTTCTTGCAGCCATAATAGCTGGTACACTGCAAGCAAACCCTCCAACAAGAGGTATTATAGACTTTCCATTCATACCAAACATGCGCAATAAGCGATCAGACATAAAGCTAATTCGGGATAAATACCCTGAATCTTCGAGGACGGTAATCAATCCAAATAGAAGCATAATTTGCGGCAGGAAAACAAGTATGCCACTTATACCTGCAAGTAATCCCTCTGTAATGAAATTCGAGATATAGCCTGCGGGCAGAACATTGGAAATACTATCTGAAAGATAGGCCATTCCATTTGTAATAATTTCCATTGGAATTTGAGCAAGCGTAAAAACAGATTGAAATAATAAGAAAAATACACCGATAAAAATCAAGAAGCCCCAAACAGGGTGTATAACTATTTTATCAATTCTAGTCGTATTGTCATTATTCTGGTCATGAGCATCATTCTGAATTTGGGTAGGTACATTATCCGTAATTATTTCTTGAATTTTTTCGTAGCGATTGTTGATTTCATGCAGCTCTGCCTCATTTCTATTATAGCTGCTGTTTTGCACTACCAATTTATAAAAATTCTTGCCTCTCAACCATGCTAAATTCTCTATATTATTTAGGCATTTAAAGAGTCGGTATAGGTTTTCATTGGAGTACTTTTCAGCCAGTACACCAAGTGTTTTTCCTCCAATCTTTTTTGAGTCGATTATTGGTTTTCCCTTTTTCGAGTGTTCTGATAATAACTTGTACTTTAGGCTATTGGCCGATTCTTTTTTAGCACTTATCTCAATAATAGGTATGCTTAAAGCGCTACGTAAACCTTCGATATTAACTTGTATTTTTTTCTTTTTAGCAACATCCGACATATTTAATGCTAAAATAACCGGAAACCCAAGATCTATAATTTGGGTAACTAAAAACAAATTTCTCTTGAGATTTGTAATATCTGCAATGAGAACAACCGCATCTGGAAAAGATTTATCTTCTGTATTCAAAAGTATATCTTGTACTACTTTTTCATCTGGAGATGTTGATGATAAACTGTAGGAACCTGGTAAATCAATGATCTCATATTTCTGGCCATCGGCCATAGTGCTTAAACCGGATCTTTTTTCTACCGTAACCCCCGGAAAGTTCCCTACTTTTTGATTTAAACCAGTTAATTTATTGAATAGGGTGGTTTTACCGCAATTCGGATTCCCCACCAGCGCTATCTTTATTCTCTTGTTCAATTAGTTATTTGATTGGTTCTAACTTGGCACAAATATCCAAACTGAATATAGTTTCTACAATACCCCTTTTAGGGTATTATTTAGATTCATTAAAAATAATAATGAATAACTAATTTCGCTATAGTTCAATGATAGTAATGGTTTCGGATAATTCCTTTATTTTTTTTAGTTCAAAATACCCTAAAAGTGGTATTGTACACTTAAATTTCCAAATCTATTTTTGCAGTGTTAAATTAATTAGATTGATTCTAAATAAGCAATATAGAAACGAATAAAATAAGAGGAAAATGAAAAGACTAAGCCTAAATTTATCATTGATTTTTTTTGTAGGAATAGTGCAAGCTCAGGTAATATCTGCAGATAGTAGCACAAACGAGCCGCTCAACACAGCTCAAAATATTTTAGCAGGAAATGGAGGTAAAGCGATTACTGTAGCTGGTTATGGAGAGGTGCATTTCAATCAAGAGTTTTCCGAAACGCATAGACACAATGGAAAAATGGATGTACACCGTGTGATTATGTTTTTAGGATATAAGTTTTCTCATAAAACTTTTTTCGTAACGGAATTAGAATTTGAACACGTGAAAGAATTATATGTGGAGCAAGCATTTTTGCAACATAGCCTTAATTCGAACATTAACTTTCGAGCGGGCTTAATGTTAATTCCAATGGGAATCATAAACGAGTACCATGAGCCAACAACTTTTAACGGGGTAGAGCGACCAAATATGGACAATAAGATTATTCCAACAACATGGAGAGAAATTGGTGCTGGTTTTTCAGGTAAATTTCCTAGCGCTTCCTTACGTTACCAGCTATACGTTGTTAATGGTTTGTTAAGTTACGATGGTGTGGGTAAGATTGGTGGAAATTCAGGTTATCGTTCGGGTAGACAAAAAGGAGCAAACTCTGTTTTTACCACTCCTAATATTACTGGAAAATTAGATTTTTATGGTGTAAAAGGATTAAAAATGGGTCTTTCTGGATATTTTGGAGGAACTCAATCCACTGCTTATGACAACCTAGATTTACGTGAAAATGATGCACTTGTAACTGCTGATTCTACAGTAATAAATATGTCTATGGTCGGAATGGATTTTCGATATCAGAATAAGGCTTTTAAGGCCCGAGGTCAATTTATTTATAGCAATAACGATAATACAGAACAGTACAATGCTTATACAGGGAGAGACTTAGGCTCTAGTTTTCTTGGGTATTATATAGAGGCGAGTTATGATGTGCTTACACTTATCAAAAAAGATGCTAAAATGGAATTGAACATTTTTGGACGATATGAAAATTATGACACGCATCATTCAGTTATTGATATGAGCCGAAACTTAACGTATGGACGGTTAGATTATACAACAGGGTTTGGCTTGAAATTGGCTAATGGAGCGGTGTTAAAAGCAGATTATCAACAATTTATTAATGTAGATCCAACTACAGATGCGAAACATCAAATTAACCTTGGATTGGGGGTTTGGTTTTAGATAGTTTGTATAATGTATATAACTTTTGAATTATGAAGATATTTATTCTTATTGCTGTTTTTTCTTTTGGAGTCACACTTCAGAATGTACCCTGGTTAGATAAGAATGGACAAAAGAGAATAGATAAAACCTTTGGAAAATTGTGGAAAGACTATGAGGTTGAAATAGTTAACTTGGAAGTTCCAGTTTTAGTTCAAAAGGAACTTGGGTTTAAAATTAGAAAGCAGACTTTGTATAAGTTAATAGGAAAAGATGAGCATCTAGGCTATATGTATTTGGATAAAGCGCCAAGCAAGTTTGATAAGTTTGATTACATGGTAATATACAATCCTGATTTAACTATAAAAGAGGTAAAGATTTTGGTGTATAGAGAGGATTACGGTGGCGAAATAATGAGTGGTTCTTTCGCACGGCAATTTAGAGGCAAAAATAGTTTTTCTCAATTAGAATTGGGGAAGGATATACAGGGTATTTCTGGGGCAACAATATCTTGTCAATCTGCAGTTAAAGGGGTTAAAAAATTGACCAAAAGGATATATAAACTGAATCAGTCGGGTAAACTTTGAAGGTTCTAATTTATTTTGTTAATTTGTGCTGATTGTGACGTAAAAATGATGACAACACAAGAAGCTAAATTAGTAGAATATCTAAAGGGACAATCTGTTACCATGAATAACACGATTTTATTGGATAGAAATATTGCAGAAAAATCAATGACTTATTTATTGAAAAATGGAATTACTATTCTATCCTTGTCTTTTGTCGGTTTATCTGATGTTGGCGTGGATAAAACTAAAAGTCTTTCTATTTCCTACCTAGAAAAGCCTGCTTCAATGGATAAAATGATGAAAGACATTGAATCTGTAACTTCGAAATATTCGCACATTGAGATATCTATTGAGTTAAAAAAGACACCTTGAAACTAGAAGGAAAAATACACAATTTACCTGGTCATGCTAAGGCCTTCCTATTTGCTTTCTTACTTACATTGAGTTTCGGATATTTTACTGGGGTTCTATTTATTAAACACACAACAGAATTTACATCACAAGGAATTGAAGAAAGTTATAATGGCAATCAAACTGAAGAAGAAATTACCGAAGATGATTGGGAGAATGATGATTGGGAAGGTGAAAACTTCCAACCATTGAAATATAAGAAATCAGAACAGGAAATTATTTCCATAATACATGAGCATGTTATTTCATTTTCTCTAATATTTCTGCTTCTTGGAGTATTGGTGCTTCTAACATCAATTCCTGTTTGGTTAAAGAAAATACTGATAATTGAGCCTTTTATTTCTACTGTATTAACGTTTGGTGGTATATGGATGCTTTGGAAAGATATTACCTGGATGAAATATATCGTAATGTTTTCGGGTGTTTTACTGACAATTACTTTTAGTCGTTTCAGTAATAATTGTTATTCAGCAATTATTGAAAAAGCCTACCTCTTAAATAAGTCCATCTTTTTGGAATACTCTGATTCCGAGCTGTATCATTTTCATTATTTCTACTTTCAGATCTTCATCTAAGTTTTTAATGTGAAAACAGCTTTTTCCTTTTAACATTTTCCGCAAAGCAGGAGAAATATCTTTAAAGGCATCAACATGCGTATAAATAGGGAAGAAGTATAAGCGAATATCTTTTGGCTTAGGCACTACGCTTGCAAAATACAAACCATCTACTTTTCTTTTGCCTTGCCTTGCTTCAATAGTGCCCGTTACTTCAAAAGTGACTTCTGAGTTTTTCGTGATTTTTAAAGCAGGTTTTTGTGCGATTAAAGCGTCTTTAAGAAATTGCTGTATTTCAGCCAATGTCATAGGATATCTGCTTATTTTTTCCCCATTTTCAAAGTATGCCCTAACTTATCTTTTTTTGCTTTAAGATATGCTTCATTGTGTTCATTGTGATCAACTTCAATAGCGACATTTTCAACTATTTCCAACCCATAACCAATTAAACCAGTACGTTTTTTTGGATTGTTCGTCATTAAGCGCATTTTCCGCACTCCGAGATGTCTTAATATTTGTGCACCTATTCCGTAATCTCTTTGATCTGCTTGAAACCCTAATTTTAGATTGGCTTCTACTGTATCGTAACCTTCTTCTTGAAGCTTATAGGCTTGTAGTTTATTGACTAATCCTATTCCTCTACCTTCTTGATTCATGTATAATACAACACCTTTTCCTTCTTTTTCTATTTGATCCAAGGCATTTGCTAATTGAGATCCACAATCACACCTTAAGGAGTCTAATATGTCTCCTGTAAAACAAGATGAATGTACTCTTACCAAAACAGCATCATCCTCTGTCCAATTTCCTTTTGTAATTGCAAGATGTTCTTCTCCAGATGTAGTTTGTTTAAACGCAGCTAATTTAAAATCACCATGTTTTGTAGGCATATCGACTTCTACTAATTTTTCAATTAATGATTCATGCCGTAATCGATAATTGATTAAATCTTCAATACTTACTAATTTGAGTTTAAACCTTTTTGCAATTTCAATTAACTGCGGCAATCTGGCCATTGATCCATCCTCATTCAATATCTCAACAATTAGACCGGCTGCATTAAATCCTGCCAACCGTGCAAAGTCAATAGCAGCTTCTGTATGTCCAGCTCTTCTTAGTACGCCTCCGGCTTTTGCTCTTAAAGGGAAAATATGTCCAGGTTTTCCCAATTCATTTGGTTGCGTGTTTGGATCGATAAGCGCTTTTACCGTTTCGAATCTATCATTTGCTGATATTCCAGTAGTAGTACCTCGCCCAATCACATCAACAGAAACAGTAAATGGTGTTTCAAATTGCGCACTATTGTTTTGCACCATTAAGTCTAGACCTAATTCATCGCATCTATTTTCGATTAAAGGAGCACATATAAGGCCTCGGCCGTGGGTTGCCATAAAATTGATAATGTCAGGAGTAACGTTTTCTGCGGCGGTTAAAAAATCACCTTCGTTTTCTCTGTTTTCATCATCCACAACAATAATCACCTTACCTTGTTTGATGTCTTCTATTGCGTCTTCTATTGAATCTAATTGAAATTCCATGTGCTTTTTTTATAAGGTTGCAAAGATAAGGTTAAATAGAGATGATTCTATAGATTACTTCTTGTTTTCTATTAAATGTATTAAGTTTTGGGTTGAAACCTTCCAATTAAAGGTGTTTTCCACGTATTTCTTTCCAGCGGCTGCGACGGTATCACTTTTGTCGGGGTCGGAAAGTAAATTAAGGATAAGAAGTTTATATTCTTCGGGAGTGTTTCCGATTAAAATTTCTTTTTTATCTGTGGCTTTTAGCGCATTGTTAGCAAGACTAGAGGTAATACAAGGGATCCTCATTGCCATTGCTTCTAATAATTTATTTTGAAGGCCCGTACCTATGTTTAAAGGTGCGAAAAATATTCTCCCTTTCGCATAGGATTCTCTAATGTCATCTACCCAACCAGAAACAGTAACATGTTTAGAGGCGAGTTCCAATACCGCTTTTGCAGGAGATGATCCTGAAAGTAAAATTCTAATGTCCGGTTTCTCTTTAAGAAGAATGGGTAGAATTTCATTGACAATAAAAAGTGCACTTTCTACATTTGGTGCATAACGCATGTTTCCAACAAATACCAAATCGTATTGTTTGTCAATGTCTAAAGGTGTAAATTTTGATAAATCTATTCCATTTGGAATAATCGCTATTTTGGCTCTGTTTGGATGGAAGATAAATTCTTGATCTTGTTTAGAAATTATTGTTTTATTTTCAAAATATTCGAAAATTAAATTTTCATATTTCTTAAGCCTTTGAAATTCAGCTTTAATGAATGGCTTTTTCCATCCAGCATTTTCTATACGCCTTTCCATTCCTTTGGAGAATGTATCCATGTAGTCCAATGTTTTCGGAATAGCATGTTCGTGTTTTACATATTCTGCAGTTCGTAGCAATTGACAGTAGATATGATCTGGTTGTATATTTTTTATTTGTTGTTTTATTTTACGATGCGCGTGGCCTTGATAGAAATACCAAACTTGAAAGGGTAGGGATGAAAATAGTCCAATAAATATATTGATTACAATTTGCCATTTTCGCAATTGGATTACGTTTACACTTTTGCAGTAAGCTTCCAAATGTTTTAAATGTTCGCTTGGATATTGCTGTCATCTAAACAACAGAGATGAATTTCATGAAACGCAGATAATTCCTTTATTTGGTAATAAGCACGTAGTTTATCTCCTTTGTCTAATGGATAAGGAAATCGGGAAAGAAGCACGAAAATTTTCATTTGCCCAAGACTTTATCTGTAAAACGAAAGAAGTTTTTCTGTTATACGTTGATTATTGTAGTAGGTCTCTACTAATTTTTTTCCATTTTGACCAATTTCATACAATTTTTCAGGGTTTGCTTTTAACCATGAAAGTTGCCGGTTAAATTCTTTTGCATTATTAGCAATCAGAATGTTCTGCCCATCTTTATAGTCTATTCCTTCCGCTCCGATTGTTGTAGAAATGATAACGCGTCCTAAAGCCATTCCTTCAATAATTTTAATACGCATTCCTCCAGCAGATAATAGCGGTACAATCATAATATCATTTGATAACATGAAATCTTGAGCGCTTTCAACTTCAGTATGGTTAATCATACTTGGGACTTCTTTTTCAATAAACCAATCTGGCATAGACTCTTCCTGCAATGTGTAATTCTAAATCTGGATTTGCTTTAAAACAGAAGGCCATACTTCTTCAATAAACCAAGAAATTCCTTCCATGTTGGGTTTCCAGTCCATAGCTCCTATGTGAAAAAGTCTGAATTCATTTATTTTTCTTCGCTTCTAATTTGGCAGCTGATTGTAAGCTTTTAGAGCTTATTCCGAATGGAATGTAATCATCGGTTTTTTACAACCAAGTTGAATGTATTTATTTTGGTCTTGTGAACTTATGCTAGCAATTCCATCAATTGAAGAAAATATGTTGGTTTCATATTTTTTTAGTTGTTGCGCTAATATTTTTAGGTAAACTTTTTTTGCAGGGTTACCAGGTGCAACTAGAAAGACGTTGCCATATCATGTATTCTAAATTATGAGAACGAAGAACGATCTTGGCTTAGAGAACCTTCTTATTGTGTGGACATAAGGAGTCATGAATAGGCTTTCCAAATGGATAATGTCGTATGCATTTGCTTCAAGTGTTTTCCGCAGAAGAATATCAAAATCAGTCGAAAAAAAACGGCTGATATTATACGAGTCAGATGTAACAAGGCTTGAGAATGCGTCTACAAGGTTTATTTTTGTATCCACAAATACACTCTCAATATTGGTAGCAGATAGGTAATCATTGCTGATAGTGTTTTTTGTCAAAAGGGTGTTTTTTTGTGCTAATTGTGAGAACTTTTACGTCAACTCCATTTTCAATAAAGCCTTTAGTTATGTTGTTTATTGCGATACACCCTCCATCAACCGAAGGTTGTGGAGGCTTATGGCATAGTTGTAAGACTTTCATTATTTCTTTTTTCCAAAATTAAATTTAAATAGCTTTTGGTAAAATTCCATATCAAATAATTTTGAGTCATTATTTGCTTTGTAGAAAATAAAAATTGCTATTGGACTTAACACGATTGCACTAAGCCACATCCCTAAGGTAACATTAATTTCTTCAGCCATCGACATTTCGTCTCCCGCTCTTGTAAGTATGAAATAGACAAGGAATAAAAGAATGGCTATAATAACGGGCCAGCCCAAGCCTCCTTTTCGAACTATAGCACCTAATGGTGCACCCAGAAAGAACAGCATCATGCATGCATAAGCAAGTGTGTATTTTCGGTGCCATTCAACATCTAAGTTTGATAAATATTGCTCGGGTATGCTGCACCCTTCTTTTGTCCATTTCTAGCGTTCTTATTGTGTTTTTAACTGACGCAATGGCTCCGTGTATATTTCTTTTTTGATCGGGTTTTGAGAGCGATTCAAAATAATTTAAGGTAGGAGTAAAGCTATTTAATGTTTTACTAGAGTCATTTTTTGTTCGAAGAAGGTGAGCGTATTGCCAATAAATGTGGTTGTTCTTTGTATTCTTTTTTCCGTTTCTTTATAAGTGGAATCTTTCAATTCTTGAATTTGACTGAGGCTTAATAAGTATTCAGGATTCTCGTATACATCATCTTCGCTTTTTTCGAACTCCATAGAAGTTAGGTTAAAACTCAAGGCTGCTTTATCAAAATAATAGCGCATAAAAGGCATTTCAGAATTAGCAACACTGGCAGGATCCATTTCTTGAACAATATACCCATCGACTAAATCTAAGTAGTAATTTTTTCTTGTCTTTTGATTGTGATATTCTACCTTGCTGCGAGCGTATTATTCTTTTATAATCTCTAGGGTCTGTGGCTATTTTATTGGGTTTTAGAGTTCCTGAGTAGTCGTATATTACTAGGTCGTATAAGTCCTTTCCATCTTCACTTTTCTTCCCAACTCGAATGCTGAAATTTTCCATTTCATTGTAAAAAATACCTTCTTTTAAGATGATTCCAGCTTTTGTATTTTGAATGTCGGTAATTAGCACCTGCATTTTAAACTTGGCTAATGGCCATAGGTTATTGGAAAAGAAAAAAGCACCAGCGGAAACAAACACCATTAAGACGATTAAAGGTTTCATGATTTTTGTTAATGACAGCCCAGAAGCTTTCATTGCTGTTAGTTCATTGTGTTCTCCTAAGTTTCCAAATGCCATAATTGAAGCAAGTAGAATAGAGAGAGGAAGAGCTACAGGAACCCATGTTGCAGAAGCATAAAATAGGAGTTCCAGAATAATGTACCATTCTAGTCCCTTACCCATAAAGTCATCAACATATAACCATACAAATTGGAGGTCTAATATGACCATCCAAATCATAAAATTAAGAATGAAAGGACCTATAAAAGCTTTAAGAACAACCCACCCAAGTTTTTTCAAGACAGAGTGTATTTAATTAGTTTAGAAATATAGAACGGTAAAAAAGGAAGAATGTTATCCGCCAATAACCTGTTTTAATTTAGCAACCGTATTGTCCCAGAGAAGTTTTGCTCCATCCATCTCATCTTCTTCCGCAAAATCAGTAACCAGTAATGCAACTTCTTTGGTTAGGGGGTCAATATTAATTAATAGTTCAAAGTAGTAATCTTCACCTTCATCTTCTTCCCATTGAAAACGAATAGAATCTCCCTTTTTTTGTTGCATTAATTTTGCAACCTCTTCATCTCCATCCCAAAAAAAAGTATATCGATCATCTTTAATGTTTACATCATCAGCGTACCATTCAGATAGTCCGCTGGGTGTAGTGATACACGTAAATAAGATATTTGGTGACGTATTGACTATATATTCTAATTCGTATTTAATTTTTTTCATTCTAACAATCTATTTACTCCAGAATTGGAATGTTCACAATATAACAATAATAATAGGTTTACAATATCATTTTTGTATTAAAGGTTCCAAAATTTCATTTTCGGTCAATTTTTACAGAAATAAAAAAGTCTTGCAAAATATCCTTTAAGAAATCTCTTGTAGTTAAGGAGAATTTATATATTTGCGGCCTTCTAATCATGGCGCGGTAGCTCAGTTGGTTAGAGCGCAGGATTCATAACCCTGAGGCCGCGAGTTCAAATCTCGCTCGCGCTACCAAAAAGCTGGATTTTTATCCAGCTTTTTTTATACCCTTTTTTTTATGAATGTCAATTCAATAAAAAATAGAGTGTATGAAAAACAGTCGGTTACGCCTGCTTTTTGGTATAAGCCCAACCAGTATTCACTGAGCGTAGCGAAGTAAATCTCATTAATTAAATTCATGAATATGTTCTTGCGCTAGGAATTGCGGTAGGTCTTGCGCTAGGAATTTCCTGGTTTTAGGGTTTTAGAAACAATACAAAGACTGGATAGAACAGCCAAATGATACTATTTCAACACATTACGCTAGCATTGGGTTGAATAATTATTATTTTACCTCTCAGCGGTTACTTCTTCGCTATTGGGGTATCCACTTTTTTTTTAGTATTTTAGTTTTTATGTCTAGAACTACTTTAGTATTACTTATTTTCTTTTTTAGTTTGAGTAATATTCTTTCTCAAGCTAGTATAATTAGACGAGCGGGAGTAATTTTGAATGCCACCAAGCATATTGTTGATATTTATGATGAAAAATATTTACCATTAGAACCCGTTGAAAAATTGTCGTGGATGAATTTGAAACCAATTGATTATTCGAAATATCTGAAGCAGCCTAATAGTGAGGCATTACAAAAAGTTTTAAATCAAAATTCCTTAAGTTCGAAAGAAAAGGCTGATGCTTATAGTTTACTAATTGGTAAAATTACAAATGACTTAAGTGTAGACAGTTTAACAATGCCTTCAAAAGCTATACAGGATATTTTAGTTAATGGTAATACTGAAGGAAGATCATCTTTTCTTTTAGAAGATGTAATACCAGTAGGTCAAGAGATAAAGGGTGGTATATATACAGCTAATTCTAAAATTAGTTTAGGTGATGATGGTGCAGGAAATAAGTTTTTTGATATTTCTGATACATATAAACCTGGAGACCAAGTTCCTTATTTTGGAATTCCTAGTGATGCTACTAAAACAAGTTTTAGAAATAGATTATATTATAAACCTAATGAAAAATCAGCATCAGAAATTAGAATCAACAACGTCAATTTAGGAATAAAAAAATTACGTGAATATAAATCATTCCAAACAGCGAAATCACCGGTTCGTAAACTTTTAACTGATTTCGATTGATGAAGTAGAAGCATGCATTTTTTACTTAATTTAGACTCAACATTAATAAATTAAATTAAAATGAAAAAAATTCTATTGCTTTTCACATTCTTAATTCCGGCCATTTTCATTCCGACATCATATGGGCAGAAATTATCTAATTTGGTTGCTAAAAAGGAGAAAGCAATTTTTCAAATATTTGTTTATGATGAATATGGTTCACAATTAAGTCAAGGTACCGGATTTTATATTAATAGGCAAGGGAAAGCTCTAACGAATGTTCACGTTATAAAAGATGCGAAATTTGCATTTATCAAAGATTATACGGGGAATTTATATCAAATAAAAAAGATTAACCGTGTTTGTGAAGCTTGTGATATTGCTGAAATAATTATTGATAATAAAGGTCAAACAAACGCATTTTTAACTACAACCAAGTCAATTCCACCTAAAGCCTCTGAAATTTTTGTAATTGGTAATCCTGAAGGGTTTGAAAGCACTGTCAGTGCCGGTATAATATCATCTATAAGAGAAGAAGAAAATAAAAAGATTCAAATCTCTGCTCCAATTTCACCCGGCAGTAGTGGCAGCCCAATAATGGATATGAAAGGCCGTGTAATTGGAATTGCAACGGAACAATTTGAAGGTCAAAACTTAAATTTTGGCTATTGGATTGGTTGTATGACTAAGTTATCTGAAAATCATAATTATAGAATTTCCAATAACGATTCACAAGACTTTTATGTTTTAAATGAAATTTGTAAAACGGATCACAACTTGATCTTAAATTCAATTGAATTAAATACTGAAAATACCGTTATCAACCTCTCGTTCACCAATATGGTATTAGCCTACGGTAATGACATGGGCATCTGGTCAGGAGTTGGTAACAGGGCGGAGTCCTTTTATATTCTGGATAATATAACCGGAGAAAAGTTTTATGCCTACGACTCAAACATTGGTTATTCTGCCGAAAACAGCACACCCATGGAGCTTTTTGAAACAAAAAGAGTTAAACTCTATTTTCCTAAGATTAAACAAGCACATTCAATTACCATAAAAAACGGTACACTTGATTCATCAGGTTGGAATTTTTTTAACATATTGTTAGATAAATATAAAGACTTGCCTTTTGAGAAAAAAAACCTATTCAATGACATTGCAATTAATTATTACTGGCAATTATGGGATTCTGATGAATTTGTTGCTGCAATTGAATTTATAGAAGAGTACATAAGGTCTAATAATGTTCCTGCATACTTTCATACTTTAGTCGGTGTCACGTTATTTAAATGTGGTAATCAGTTTGACTCGGTAGATCCATTATATTCAGCTTTAATGTTCAATGCCGCTAAGCATATGGGTAAAGCTATTATAATTGATCCTAATAACGATAATCTTCATTTTAATCTTTATTACCTTAATAAAACAACACGTTACACAAATGAAGCCTTGAAAAACTTAAATACTGCAATAGCTATCAATGGTGAACAGCCAGAGTATTATATGTGCAGAGCTGAAATTTACTTTGACAAGAAATCTTGGAAAAATGCAGAACATGATTTCACAAAAGTGATTTCCTCAGGCCGATTAGCAACCTATCTTATTTACTTAAAAAGAGCAATTGCTCGGCATCACTTAAAGGATTATAAAGGAGCTTGCAATGATTATAGAATAGCATATGACAATTGTATTGATGAAGAGAAGGAAATTATTGAAGGTTGGGTTAATGAATATTGTAGATGAAGAATGTACAGGTATTACTGAAAATGGATTAAGTAACTTAACAATTTTCCCCAACCCAACATCCGACCAAATTACAATCGATATAAAGGGTTATAATGGAGTTGTTAATGTTGAGGTATATGACTTACAAGGAAGGTTATTAGAAACCACCACAAACACCATTGTATCTCTTAAAAAACACGCCAAGGGAATCTATGTTCTTAAGGTGAGTTATGGAGAGATAACTGAAGAGGTTAGGGTAGTGAGGGAATAGTAAAATCTTGTGGTAGGAAAAAACTACATCGCAAGGCGATGAGCTTTGTGAATTCTCCTTTATATTCACTGAGCGTAGCGAAGTAAATCTCATTATTTAAATTCCAGAGTTTTTGCATAATATTTGAGATAGCGAAAAGTGAAAGATAATAATTGTTCAATCCAATGTTTATATTTACCTAGTCAGTTAATAATCAACCCTATCTTTCATTAAGGTGTACTAATCCATATACATTAGATTGTGAAATTTACCTTTGTTAACTGTTATCCATAATATATCTTTTTTATCTACGTCTCCATCAGGAGTATAAAAATCACCCTCAATATAAAAATTTAAATGGTAATAATTTTTTCTCCAGTATTCACCAGTGGCTGGATCTTGTGTGTCACTAGATTTATTCTGTCCTTCAAAAATTATGTCACTTTTATAATCTTTAACATCAGTAAAGAAACTTAATTCACGACTACCCATATTCTTAAAGGTGTTTTTTACATCATTTATGTTTTGTTCACTTTTATCTTTATTAAGAGATAGTATTAGGTTTACTATTTTCTCGTTAATTGTTCCTTTTTCTAATGGAAGATAAATAGTCTTTGTAGAATTTTTACTTATATATTCAGGTGTAAGATTTAAACCTAACTCTTGATTAACTGTTAATGCTACTTGTTCTGAAACAGAAGTGTTGTTTTGTGCTAGTGCTGATGGACTTATTAATCCCCCTAATAACATTCCGATTGTTAAAATTAATTTTTTCATAGTTCTTTTTGTTTTTATTCGATTACAACTTTGTCCAACCCTTTAAACTCTCACCTTCATAACCAAACTCAAGTCCATATATTTTATTTAAGTCTCCGTCTATATATGTGTTTTCGTGTAGTTTATCGTCGATGGTGATTCCTCTAACTTTACCAGCCCAACTATAATCAATTTCTACATTATCATATCTTTCTGAATTAGGGTACAGAATAGTCATTCTATAGGCTGAACCAAACTCGTGATTATAACTGTCAAAGTATTTTTTATCAATTCTAAGTATGGTTAAATCTGTAGACCGAACATTTAAATATTTCTTAATGAATTGTGCGAAATATTCTTTGTCCTCACTTAGTTCGTATTGATTACCACTTAAACCATAAAAGGTAATATCATCTTCTTGAATCAAATCTAATAAAGGTGTTACATCACCTGTTTCGATATATTTCACAAGTTCATTTGTGAAAGATGTTTCAAAATTCTTTTTGATGTCTCTTTTTTGGGTTAGTGAGTTTTTACTTTTCACTGTATCTTCTTTCACTTCCGCTGATACACCAATTGATAATCCAATTAGGATTCCGATTATTAAAATTAATTTTTTCATAGTTCTTTTTGTTTTTAATTACAATTTTATATATTTATCAACTTTACACTCTCACCTTCATAACCAAACTGACTACCATATATTTTATTTAAGTCTCCGTCTATATATGTGTTTACGTGTAGATTATCATTTATTGTAATACCTCTAACTTTACCACTTGACTATAATCAATTTCTACACTGTCATATCTATCTGAATTTGGATATAGAATAGTCATTCTATATGTTAAACCAAGCGGGTGGTAATAATTGTCATAGTATTCTTTATCAATTCTAAGTATGGTTAAATCTTTAGAACGAACATTTAAATATTTCTTAATGAATTGTGCGAAGTATTCTTTGTTTTCACTTTTTCTTATAGGTTTCAGGTAATAAACCTAAAAAGGTAATATCATCTTCTTGAACCAAATCTAATAAGGGTGTTACGTCACCTGTTTCGATATATTTCACCAGTTCATTTGTGAAAGATGTTTCAAAATTATTTTTGATGTCTCTTTTTTTGGTTAGTGAGTTTTTACTTTTCACTGTATCTTCTTTCACTTCCGCTGATACCACCATTTGTTAATCCAATTAGGATTCCGAGTATTAAACTTAAATTTTTCATAGTTTTTTTTGTTTTTATTGATTTTGAGAGGGTTGATTTAACTCTTACATAGATGTTTTAAACACCTTCAATCTCTATTTGAACACCAGTTATTTTATTATTCCAAAAATAAAATATTACTCTGTGATCCCATACAGAACTACCCTCGGTAATTGTGTATGTTATAACTACATCTTCATCATCTAATTGAAAGAATGACTTTTCTTCAGTTTTAGTTGTACTCAAAATAAGTGTTTCATTTTTCAGAAATGTATCTATTCTTGAGTAAATCAAATCCATGGTTTCTAAATATGTTTTATTGTAATAAGAATATTCGTAACCTTCTTTGTAATCAGTTACAAATACATTCATAGAGTCATCAAATAAATTCTCTATTTTATCACTACCTACTACTTCATCGTATGAAGTGGAAAAGGATTTAAACAGTAATGATTCTGTTTTTTTATTTAAAGTATCACTACTTCTAACCTCATTGTATGTAGGTGTATTAGCTATAATATAGGCAGTCTCAATATCTTCTGGTGATAAATCTCCATTTGTTGTGTTTGAGAGGTATTCGGCCTCTTCTTGAGTTAAGGGTTTTACATCATTTTGAGATGATACACCAATTGATAATCCAATTAGGATTCCGAGTATTAAAATTAATTTTTTCATAGTCTTTTTGTTTTTATTCTATTACAACTTTGTCATATGAGTTATTTTTTCTCCCTCATAACCGTATTCACAACCATATATTTTATTTAAATCACCCTCAACATATCTATACTTATGAAGATTGTCGTTGATTGTGATTCCCATCAGTTTCCCTTCATTGTTATAATTAATGTCAATATTATCATATCTTTCTGAATTAGGGTATAGGATAGTTATTCTGACATGCCTACCAGCTGGTGAATAATAATTGTCATAATATTCTTTGTCAATTCTAAGTATTGTTAAATCTTTAGATCGAACATCTAAATATTTCTGAATGAATTGTACGAAGTATTCTTTGTTTTGACTTGGATTATATACACCACCACTTAAACCAATGAAAGTTATATCTTCTTCTTGAACCAAATCTAATAAGGGTGTTACGTCCCCTGTTTCGATATATTTCACCAGTTCATTGGTCAAATTCCTTTCATAAGTTTTTTTCATTACCCTTTTATGGGTTTCACTTCTTGTTTTACCATCCATATATTGAGCTGATACCCAATTGATAATCCATTAAAATTCCGAGTATTAAAATTAAATTTTTCATAGTTTTTTGTTTTTTAAATCCCCCTTATAATTATATAATTTGTTAATCAAAAAAAGATACAATAAGTACTAACCAGCTTCTTATGTAAATCTACGGAGGTAACTTCTAAAAGTTGGTATCAAATAATAGTTGGTGTTTGACAGATAATAAATGGATGAGGTTTTGGGGTGTTAAAACGGATAAATGTGTCTGTTATTTTGAGTAGATCATTAATCAACCAGCATCACTTCATTGATCTCTCTTCATTTTCTTCCAATGAAAAAGGCAATACCTCATAGGTGTATTTAACACTATTTCCATCACCATCAATTATACTAAAAACAGTTACTTCAACAGGAATACCAGGCTTTAATTCTGTAATTACCTCCCAAACAATAGTCGGCTGCCCACGCCCTTCATATATAGGTTCCTTTTTAATTTTAAGAATAACATCACCTTGTTTTACAACGATTTTTGCGCTGGATAAATTTGCATTTACCAAAGAAAAAGACCAATTACTATTGGATAAAAATTCTTCTGGAAAATAGCCATTCATTGGCCACGTAATAGGGTGTTTTTCAAAATAAGCTTCCGAATCAGAATCTAATTCGTCTGTTATAACTACCAAGCAATTATATCCTGTCCCACCCCCCCAATAACCTTTAGCTACAGTTGAGCCTGTTCCAAAATGTGTATTGAGTGGGTTAATAACCCATCTTCTATGACCTACACTTTCTACACCTCCATCACTTATATACCCATCAACACAATCTGAGGACCATAGTCCTAAAAATAAATTCCCGTGGGAAGCACCTTGATACCCTTTGTCTGAATAGCACTTGTAGGACGTTAAAGGTCTGTGATTTAATAGGTTATTAGCATCCATGATTAAGGCAGCTTCCTGAGCCAATTTATTATATTTTTCATCCAAAAAGACATTATCGTTGATTCCTGTCAGTCTTCTAAAAAACTTCATTCTTTCTAAAAATTTTGCATAATAACTATCTGATAAAGTGCCACAACGGCAATTATCAATGTTTCCTGTCCAGTTTATTTCATCAAAGGTTACCATGCTTGTTTTGTGCGTCAACTCGTAATCTTTAATTATATATTGCTTTCTTAATTCCAATAACTTTTTGTTAGTTGAATACAGATGAGAAGCCAACATCATTTCAGGGCCCATAGATTTAGTAGCATTCAAATCTAATAGCCTTTGGAAATACGGAACAAACCAAGAAAGGTGTTGCCTTCTTTTCTTCTTTGGTTGAATATATGCAGCGGATAGCAAGAGTTTACTGGCTTTTTTAAAGTCCCGTTTAACCACGTAAGTCAATAATTTTTCCTCAATAATTTCGTTTACAAACCCTAAAATATGACCATATTTCTCATCACTATTATCCCTTCTTAAGATATCTGGTAAAACACGTTCTATTTTGTCATAATTCAATTCACACAATTCCTTAACGACTGACTTGTAAGTAGACGGTTGGTTATTTATCACAACATTCAAATATCCTAATTCATTCATCACCTCATAGACATCATCACTATTTATACGATTCATAGATCGCTGAATAAAAATGTTTCTCAATAAGTGTTCATCAAACGAAAAATTCACTTTTTTGAACTCCTCACCATACGGGACAGATAATGCAACAGGAGCTTTTGAAAAATTGTAATTACCCCATGTATTGTTCTCTAACTCAGATAAACCTACCAAAGTGTTAATGGAGTGATACCGATATTGAATATAAAAACTCTTTAAATGCTTTTCAGGCACCAATTCAGGGTTAATATTAACTATTTTATCATAAAATGATTTAGCATTAAAGATCAATGAATAGTTAGATTCGATTATCGTATCTCTCAGCGACTCCTGAAAGTTTAACGACAAATTTTCTATTTTTTTACTAAAATATTTCTCGAACCGGTCATTAAATTGCGCTAATAACTCAAACTGGTCTGAAATAAAAATACGCTCAAATTGTTCTTTAACTATCTCCTCTACCTTAGCTTGTTCTTCTGGTGTTAGTGAGGAATATGCTTTACTCGTTAAAAATGTTTTCAAATTAGCGCAATATAGCGTCAAGTTTTCTTGGTTAAACTCATCATAATTGTGTTTGTATGCTGCAGACAAAAATCGGCAGGTTGGTTCATCACAAGCGGATATAATTTTATCTAAAGCCCTACTCTTTTTACCTTTATTAATGAGAACATACATCGTCGTTATGCAAGAATCCATTAACCTTTTTTGTTTGGAGTTAAACTCTGATTGAGAATAAAACTTGTACTTTTTAGCTCGTTTTAAATAACGAGTGGATAGAGAAATATTAGTACATTTTCCTTTTAGAGAACCCTCTGTCTTCTTTAAATATATTTCGTGTAAAAGATCATAGTATTCACCATTATACTCACGGCCTAAGTTTTCTTTTGATCGGTCTAAAAACCATAAAGACATATCGTATTTCTCTTTTTTATAGAAGTGTTTCCCTACTTTATAATAAAGTGGTTCATTAGCTAAAACAGACGAAGAAAAAAACACAAGAATAGCTATTGCTAAAGGGTTGAAAAAATTGGCGTAAACTTTCATAGTGCTTCGGTTTATGTTTAACAATTAATTAGAGTACAGTATTTACATAGGCAATTTTGATGGATTATTGATTTATAAAGCAATCTTCATTATTACTATAATTCAGAACAAAAAAAAAGGTACAGACTGTATCTTTTTTAATCTTACTTATTATATAAATAACTATGAAAACTTTAATTAAAATAGTATTACTCTTAATTCCTTTCTATGGAGTGGGTCAACCAAACACCGATTTAGTTTGAGAAACAGGCGAGTTTATAATATAGGTAGTGTCGACATTTTTATTAATACTAATGTATCTAACGAATTATTGAGAAGACATCTATTAAGGGAAGAGTTAACACAATCATTGGGATTCCCAAATGATAGTTATGAATATGAGGATAGTATATTTTATGGGAGTTATAGCGATGTTCTTGAATTTTCAGATTTAGACAAACAGATCATTAGAAGGCACTATAATTAAATAAATATTATCCTAAATGGTATTATTAAATATAAAAGCGATGAAAAAATTAATCTTAGTTATCGGAATATCTTTTTTAAGTATTGTGAGTTTTAGTCAAACCATTAATAATGATACTATAGTCAATAAAAACTCAATAACCCCAAATTCATATAGTGAAGATATGAAAAACCAATACCATAAAGAGCTAGGTAATAGTATGTCTAATTGGGCCCCGGAAAGGGTAATAGCCTTTAGAAAAATATTTGTTTATAGTGATTTCACACCCATTAGCAAGGACACGCTATACTATTATTACCCTTCATTAAAAGAAAATTAAAACACTATAATTAAAAGAAAGTCATTCTAAATGAAAATTACAATTATTCCTTATATTTAATTATTATTTATCAGAATAGAAACATAAATAAAATACTTAAAACATGAAATGGATTAAAGGTTGGATTCCTAGTACTATCGCTATTTTAATGGTTATTGGCATAGCTATACCGGGAGCAATAAGAAATTATAAGAAGCAAAAGGCAAACGACCAGGCTCGTGATAATTTTGCTAAAACTAATTCTGAAATAATAAGAAATAATGAAATAATTTTAATGCTGAATATGATTCCGCTAAAACTATTGAAGATATGAAAGCCATTTTTAATAATACTGAGTATGATGCAATATGGAAAAATCAGGGTTTAAGTGATAACCAAATAGGAAATATTAGAAAAGTATTAATAGAATATGGTGGTGATATGAGTAAAATGATTGGGGATGTTCCAATTTATACATATATAACTCGTAAAAACGGTATGAGAGAAAAATTGATGGATATGTGGTTAATTTATGGGCCTAAAGAACAAACAGTCCCATTTATTGAAAAATACGGGGAGATGCCACCAGAAATTATTGATTCATCAGAATATCTTAAAAATCAATAATTGTTTTAGAAGCTTTTTAAACAATTAATAGCCTCGTCAAAATTTAACAATAAATCAAGGATATGGATTTTAAAAGGTTAAACATTATTACAATATTACTGCTGCTGTTTACTTTTCTAAGTTGTACAGGTCAAAAACCAGAGTACGAGATCACTTGCACGGAAACAGGTTGTTCAGGAACGTACACTGGGCCTGAATTTGATAGGTCAAAACCTGCTGGTAAAAAAGACATTGCCCATCGATTCTCCAATCATATGGCCACTAGTGTGGGAGATGAATTAAAAACACTTTATAAGCAGAAGATATACGTGCAGGTAAATCTTGAAAAGATCAGTATGACCACCAAAGACAAGAACGGCATTGGAAATGTTGTGTATACATTGGAAATACCATTTGTTAGTGTAAAAAAACCTTGTGATTGCTATACTGCATTCGATCACAGAGGAGGGTGGGACCATAAAATTTTGGAATCAACTGTAAGAAATGTGTTTAGAAATAAGAAAAATTTACAATTAGTCGAAAAAAACACACCTGAAGGATTACAAGAATTCTGGGTGCAATACCAGCACATGGATTATCAATCGGGATGTAAATAACGCTAAGGTTGTAGTGAAAATTAAACGAATAAAATTATGAAGAGTTTATTATTTCTGTCGCTGATGCTATGTAGTATCAATTACTATTCACAAATGAATGAAGTTACTGGAGGGAATATAGGGCTTTCATTTTTGGGAGGTGGAAAACTAAACTCTTCCGATAACATTGATTATTCGCCAGGTATATTGTGGGGTGTAGGGGTTACTACGGCACTTGGAGATATTATTTTCCCAGAGGTTAATTATATGCGTTCAAAAACAAATTATGGCATTGATTCTTTGGGACGTGGTTTGATGAATAATACTAGTACTTTAGGGATAGGGTTAAATACAAAAATTCCTTTTTATAGCCTAAGCCTAGGAAAATCTTCAAAGGGAGAGTGTTGGTATATGAATATTAAATTACTTGTGGATTACATTTATTCCGTAAATTTTAAAAACAAAACAAATTTCACATATACCAACCAAAATGACCATGTGTTAAATTTAGGATTGGGTATTAATCCAAAGTATAGTGGAGGTCATAAAAGTCGTGTTGCTTGGTCCTATTTTTACGATTTTGGTTATCGGTTAGATTTGAATAAAAATGACGGGTTCTCAATTGGTGATCAAACTAATTGGAAACAAAATGGATTTTTTTTCAGGCTAACAATAGTACACTACAAAACGAGCGATTTCCTTGGTGGAAATAAAGAAAAGAAGAGTTACAAAATGAGGTATTAATCTATCAATTTATTCACTCGCAGGTAGTAAAGGAATCTAGGTTGTTAAGGTGAGTTATGGAGAGATAATAGAAGAGGTTAGGGTTTTGAGGGAGTAGGAAGGTCTTGTGCTAGGTATTTTGGAATACCATAAAATGCATGTATATTTATCGTCTAAAATTTATTCTATGAAACAACTACTAGTATTACCGCTCTTATTGATTGCTTTTATTTCTTTTGGACAAGTTCCCAATTATGTTCCAACCAATGGATTAGTTGGTTATTGGCCTTTTAATGGGAATGCCAATGATGAATCAGGGAATGGGAATAATGGAACGAATAACGGGGCTACATTAACTACAGATAGATTTGGAAATGCGAATAGTGCTTATGGTTTTGTTGTAGATGGATCTGTAGGTTGGGGAGCTGCTCAACAATATATAGATGTTCCATACTCTAGTGTATTTAATTCTGGAGTAATGACATGTTCTGGGTGGGTTTATCCTGAGGAGAAACCGTCGCCTTATGACAATCGCCCTCTCACGATATTTAGTAGATGGAATGACGCATCTCCCAACTTTAGGTTTCAAGTAACTTATGGAAATGAGGTACAGTTTCAGCTATATGATAATTTGGGGACAAGTCACATAGTCCTTATGGGTAATGTACCGTTCAATGAATGGAGTTTTGTCCTGTGTACGTATGATGGAAATGAGTGCCGCATCTATTTGAATGGTGTGTTGATCCATTCTGAACTCTTAGGTATTCAACTAATGCAAGGTCCAAGCAATCTGACTATTGCACAAACCAAAATGCCAAATGGAAACTGGTATTTTTTTGATGGTACATTAGATGACCTTGGTTATTGGAATCGCGCCCTATCAGAATCTGAAATTCAGCAACTGTATGCTTCATGTACTTCACCTATTACTTTAAATAGTATTCCGGACCAAAGTAGTTGTGCTGGGGATCTAGTTACTCTAACAGCCAATGCAACTGTGCCGTCGGAAGACAATCTTGTCATTACAAGTGTTTTTGATGGGCCACTAACAGGTGGTACACCAAAAGGTGTAGAGCTTTATGTTATTAATGATATAAATGATTTAAGTGCGTATGGAATTGGTTCTGCGAACAATGGAGGCGGAACAGATGGTCAAGAATTCACCTTTCCGGCTGTTACTGCTGCTGCTGGAGATTACATTTATTTGGCTTCTGATTCAGCTTCATTTAATAACTGGTTTGGATTTAATTCCGACTATGTTACCGGTATTATGAGTATTAATGGAGATGATGCTATAGAGTTATTTTACAGTGGTAGTGTAATCGATGTGTTTGGCGATATTGATGTTGATGGTAATGGTGAACCTTGGGAATATATGGACGGTTGGGCATATCGAAATAATTCAACAGGTCCTGATGGAGGCTCATTTACTCTTGCAAACTGGAGTTTTAGTGGTCCCAATGCACTAGATGGAGAGTTGTTAAATTCTACCGCAGCAAGCCCTATTCCTAATGGTACATACACGCATGCTGGTAATAGCGCTATCAATACATATACGATGGATGTAACCGCTGCAGGTAGCATGGACTATACTTTTGCCGGAGATTTTTCGGGTACAGACCCAGCCATTAATATTAGTCTTGGAGATACACTTGTTTTCAATGTAAATGCACCTGGACATCCGTTTTGGATAAACGATGTGCAAGGCACCGGAAACGCAAATGGAGTTGCTGTAGCAAACAATGGAACCAGTTCTAATACAATTACTTGGGTGCCTTCTGCTGCAGGGTACGTATTATTACAATTGCGAATTTCATTCCATGATGACCAATACCATTACGGTAGGTGCACCCGCTATTTCTTATGCATGGGATAACGGAGTTGTAAATGGAGTTCCATTTACACCAACAGCTAGTGGAGAGTATGTTGTAATTGCCACCGGTGGCGTTGGGTGTACAGCTACCGACACGGTAAATATAATTGTAAATTCACTTCCAACAGTGGATGCAGGAACCTTTCTGCAAATTTGCGCTGGTGATACTGTTACCCTTAGCGGTGCAGGAGCTACTACCTACATTTGGGATAATGGAATTTCAGACGGAGTGCTTTTTACACCAAGCACCACAACATTATATACAGTTAATGGGACCGATGCTAACGGTTGTTCAGCTAGCGATACGGTATCTGTGGGAGTATGGAATTTACCATTGGTAGATGCTGGAACAGATCAAGCAGTTTGTGATGGTAATCAGTTAACATTATCGGGTTCTGGTGCCGCTTCATATGTATGGAACAATAGCGTTTTAGATGGGGTTGCATTTACACCTCTTTCAACAGCTACTTATACAGTTACAGGTGCCGACGGGAATGGTTGTGTGAATAGTGCTCAGGTTGAAGTAACTGTAAATGCGCTGCCAACAGCTGTAAGTGCGAGGTTCAGATGTTTCTGTATGTACTGGAGATTCAGCAATATTAAATGGTTCGGGAGCGGTAAGTTATACATGGGATAATGGAATTACGGATGGCGTTCACTTCATACCAGTATTTACCGCAAATACCTACACAGTAACCGGAACGGATGGAAATGGTTGCGAAAATTCGGACCAAGTAGCTGTAACCGTAAATGCGCTTCCATCCGTTGGATGCAGGTAGCAGACCAAACCGTATGTGAAGGCGACCCCGTAACCGTATCCGGTACAGGGGCAAGTTCATACACATGGGATAATGGCGTTAGTGATGGTGTAGCGTTTAACGCAACCGCTACTACAACTTATACTGTAATAGGTGCCGATGTTAATGGATGTGAGAATTCAGATGATGTATGGTAGTAACCGTATCACCCTCACCAGCTGTAGTTGCAATCGGCAGCAGCAGATTCTGTCTGTGTAAATTGGGAAAACGTTACCCTTTCTGGTTCTCCTGCTGGTGGTGTTTTCTCAGGAAATGGCGTATCGGGACGATCGTTTTTATCCAGCCTGTTGCGGGAGTAGGTTCACATGATGTTGTGTATAGTTATACGGACCCAACTACAGGTTGTGTGGGTACAGATTCATTAACCATGGTAGTTGAGGAATGTACAGGTATTACTGAAAGTGGACTGAGTAACTTATCAATCTACCCCAACCCAACATCCGACCAAATTACCATCGATATAAAGGGTTATAATGGAGTTAGTTAATGTTGAGGTATATGATTTACAAGGAAGGTTATTAGAAACCACCACAAACACCATTGTATCTCTTAAAAAACACGCCAAGGGAATCTATGTTCTTAAGGTGAGTTATGGAGAGATAACTGAAGAGGTTAGGGTAGTGAGGGATTAGTAGTTTCTTTAGAATATTGACGTAAGTGTAAGGTTTTTGCAGAAAAGATAAGAATTCAAGTGCTCTAGTTAACGTCCTTTGGTTACATTTATCCCATAAAAACTATGCAATGGAAAAGCAAGATTTAGAAGTATTTGATGATGTAGACTTTAATAATGAAGCACCTCGAAAGAGACCCGCATTTATAACTGTTTTAGCTATTCTTAGTTGGGTTTTCATTGGTTATGGCACTCTTGTCCGAGTTCAGGGAATTACAGTTACCGAAGAGCAATATGAGCAGCAAATGGAAGTTGTGTATAAAGAGGTAGAAAAATTAGGTGATTCGCCATTGGGTATTGATCTGGTCAACTATGAAATAAAAAAATATGATAATCGAAAATTTAATAATCTGTCCCAATTAATTTTTCTGTTCTTAGAGGGGTTTGCCGTTTTTATTATGTTTAAGTTAAAGAGAAAAGGTTACTGGTTATACACTATTGCTCAAATTGGATTTATTGCCATAGTGTTTTATGTTTTACCCGGTGAAAATGTAATTTCTAAAATGGTTATTACTTACTATTTGTTTATCATAATATTGTTTCAGATATTATACGGTGTCAATTTAAAACACATGAAAGAATAATTCCTATTTGTTTTCACCCAGAGTTATAAACTGAATAATGTTGGCGCCCATTTGGAGCGCTTTGTCGCGCGCTTCTTCACTATCATTATGAACTTCTGCGTCTTCCCAGCCATCTCCTAAATCACATTCAATATCGTAAAAGCAGATTAACCTTCCTTCGTAAATAATTCCAAAGCCTTGTGGAGCCTTAGAATCATGCTCGTGTATTTTTGGCAGGCCTTTGTCAAAATCATATGTTTGATGATAAATAGCGTGTGTGTGAGGAAGTTCTATAAAATCCAATTCTGGAAATACTTTTTTCATTTGGGGTCGAACGAATTTATCCATACCATAATTGTCCGAAATATGAAGAAACCCTCCGCTCAAAAGATAGTTTCGTAGGTTTTCAGCTTCTTGTTGATTAAAAACTACATTACCATGCCCTGTCATATGAACAAATGGGTAATTGTATAATTCCGGACTAGATACTTCTATGCTTGCAACATTCGGATCTATGTTCATTCCAAGCGATTTATTACAATATTTTACCAAGTTTGGGAGTGAAGTAGGGTTAGAGTACCAATCTCCACCTCCGTTGTATTTTAAAACTGCAAAAGTGTAAGAATAGTTTCCGGGTGTAGCCGAGAGACTAATTAGGGCTGATAATAATATAAAGACTAAAAAACGCACATTCAAAAGTAAGATTATTAAAAGTAATATCCGATTTTTGTAAAAAATATTCAATTCAATCCATTAATTCATAAAGAGCAATGCAATCATTAGGAAATCATATTTTGGTAGAGATTACGGGCTGTAATCCGCAAGTCATGAATGATGTAGCTTTTATTGAGCAAACGATGGTTGATTCAGCTACAATAGCTGGCGCAACGGTTATTAATTCTTCTTTTCACCATTTTTCTCCGTTTGGCGTTTCGGGTGTGGTGGTTATACAAGAAAGTCATTTAGCCATACATACATGGCCTGAATACGGTTATGCTGCAGTAGATTTATTTACATGTGGAGATGAGGTAGATGCTTGGAAGGCATTTGATTTTTTAAAGGAAAGTTTTGGCGCAAAAAATTATTCAGCTCTTGAAATGAATCGAGGAGCAATTAAGATGCTATCCAGAATGGATGTTGATTTGGAATCACTCCGAAGCACGGTAGAAGATAACATTGGAAAAGAAACCATAGAGCGCAATATATGGTTTACGGACAAAGACGATTCTCAGGCGCTTTCTCTAAGGTATAGAAAACAATTATTCAAAGAAAAATCGGATTTTCAAGAAGTTAAAATTTTAGATACCTACCGTTATGGAAAAATGCTAACCATTGATCAAATGGTTATGACAACAGAAAAAGATGAGGCACATTATCATGAGATGATAGCTCATCCAGCAATGTTTTCTCACGGAAATGTAAAGAATGTTCTTGTTATTGGCGGAGGTGATGGAGGAACTGTTCGAGAAGTGTTAAAACACAAAAGCATTGAGAAAGTAACCATGGTAGAAATTGATGAAGTGGTAATACAGGCATGCAAAAAGTTTTTGCCAACAATTGCTTCAGAATTTGATAACCCCAAGCTAGAAGTAATAATTGCAGACGGGATATCTTTTGTTCAAAACGCAAATGAGCGAGAATACGATTTAGTTTTAGTTGATGGTTCAGATCCAGTGGGTCCAGCAAAAGGATTATTTTCAAAACATTTCTTTTTGAATTGTAAACGTATTTTAAAAGAGAGAGGCATTCTTGTTGCTCAAGGAGAATCACCAAAGTTTAATGAAAGCGTATTTGTAGAATTGAATGCCACTTTTCAAGAAATTTTTGGTATCGAGAAAACAAAACTGTCTTTATTTAATGTGCCATCATATCCTACAGGGATATGGAGTTTCCAATGGGGTGTGAAAGGTCAAATTGAACCAACTTTGGTTAATTTTTCATTGGTGAATGATGTTTCTTTTATAGAAGACTTGAAGTATTACAATGAGGCAATTCATATAAGTTCTTTTGCGTTGCCTAACTATGTTCGGAAAATGATTGAAAATAAAACAATAGAAAAAGTATACAATGAGCTTTAATCCAAATGAAATTGGCGTAAATAATGGGAATATATTTGGTTTTCAGACTACCGAAAATGAAGCAGAAGTATTGTTGATTCCTGTTCCTTGGGATGCGACTGCTTCTTATGGGAAAGGATCTTCAGCTGGTCCAAAAGCGGTATTAGATGCCTCTATTCAACTCGATTTTTTTCATCCTGAGGTACAAAATGCTTGGGATACAAAGGTTTTTATGACACCGATTTCAGAAGATTGGAAAAACATTAATGATACCCTAGCGGAAAGAACAAACAAGTACCTCCACTTTTTAGAAAATGGAGGTGATTTAAAAGAAAATAAAGAGCATCAAGAAACGGTAGTAGAAATTGCGGTAGCACAAAATTATTTGCGCGATAATTTGAAGAAGCGATCTGCTAAAGCTATTAAGAATGATCAAAAAATAGGAGTAGTAGGGGGTGAACATAGTGTGTCTTTAGGTTTGTTAGATGCTTTGGCGGATAAACATGCGTCTTTTGGAATTCTACAAATGGATGCGCATGCAGATTTAAGAAAAAGCTATGAAGGTTTTGCGCAGTCACATGCCTCAATAATGTATAATGCATTGCAACATAAAAGTATTGCCTCATTAGTTCAGGTAGGCGTAAGGGATATTTCTCAGAGTGAAATGGATTTTATTAATGCGGATAATAGAATTACTTCTTTTTTTGATTGGGACCTAAAAAGTAGGCAGTTTGAAGGGGCATTATGGTCTGACCAATGCAAAGATATTGTCAGCAGCCTTCCGCAGAAAGTTTATATAAGCTTTGATATTGATTGTCTTAAGCCGCATTTATGCCCGAATACGGGTACACCCGTTCCCGGAGGGTTAGAATTTGAAGAAGCTATTTACCTTCTTTTTGAAGTAGTGAAATCAGGTCGAGAAATAATAGGGTTTGATTTATGCGAAGTAGCTCCAGGTAATACAAATTTAGATGCTATAATTGGTGCAAGAATACTCTGGAATCTCTGCCTTATTTCAAATTATAAGCAGTAAGTATTGTTATTATTACGAATTAATTGTTTACAAATATTGGGAATCTTTCTAATAATCTTTTTAATTGTTCGATAATCCCTTTTACATTTGTAATATAAAATAGACCTTTATGAATACTTGGACGAAAGAAGAGATAAGAGAAGTTTATAATAAACCACTACTTGAATTATTGTATCAAGCAGCTACGGTTCACAGAAAGCACAATGACCCAAGAGAAGTTCAAATAAGTAAATTGGTGTCTATTAAAACGGACGGTTGTCCTGAAGATTGCGGGTATTGTCCACAAGCAGCGCGATACCATACTGATATCAATGGGAATTCTTTAATGAGTGTTGACGAGGTCAAAGGACATGCTCAAGAAGCAAAAGACATGGGTTCAAGTAGAGTCTGTATGGGAGCAGCTTGGAGAAATGTTAAAGATGATGCTGATTTTGATCAAGTACTAGAAATGGTGAAGTCGGTCAATCAAATGGATATGGAAGTGTGTTGTACACTTGGTATGTTAACTGAAAATCAAGCTAGGAGATTAGCTGATGCCGGTCTTTATGCTTACAACCACAATTTAGATACATCCGAAGAATATTACAAAGAGGTCATTTCAACAAGGGGTTATGAAGATCGTTTGCAAACCATTGAAAACGCTAGGAAAGCGGATTTAACAGTTTGCTCAGGTGGAATTATCGGAATGGGAGAAAAAGATGAAGATAGAATTAGTATGTTGTATACGTATTCTTTAATGCGTCCCCAACCTGAATCTGTTCCCATCAATGCTCTGGTTGCCGTTGAAGGAACTCCACTTGAAGAGCAAAATCCAGTTCCAATTTGGGATATGATAAGAATGATTGCTACAACAAGAATTGTATTAGAACATTCAGCAGTTAGATTGTCAGCTGGAAGAACGGAAATGTCTGACGAAGGCCAAGCATTGTGTTTTATGGCTGGTGCCAATTCTATATTTGCAGGAGATAAATTGTTGACTACTCCAAATCCGGAGTTTAACAACGATTTGGCCTTGTTTAATAAATTAGGTCTTGTGCCAATGAAGGCATACAAGAAGGGCGATAAGCCAAAAATCAACGAAGCATATAAAGAATCTCCGGAAAGCAAAGAAAAAATAAAATGGTCACGACCAGAACACAAAATTGAAAGAAACGAGGCAGCAAAACAGAAAGGAAAAGAAGTAAGAAAAGTTACTTCTGTAAAAGAACTTTAGCATTGCAGCCAATTCTTCAAATACTGCAGAATAAATTAAACAAACGAATTGAAGAAGGGCTTTATCGGGAATTAAAAGATTACTCAGAATTCTGTGATTTTTCTTCAAATGATTATTTAGGCTTGTCTAGAGATAAAAACAAATTGACACAGTCTGGTTCTACGGGTTCTCGTCTAATTTCTGGTAATAGTGCAGACATCGAAAGATTAGAATTAGAAATTGCCAATTTTCATAAAGCAGAATCTGGTTTAATTTTTAATTCTGGCTATGTAGCAAACCTTGGTTTGTTTTCCACTATTCCCAATAGAGGAGATACTGTTTTATACGATGAATTAATTCATGCATCCATAAGAGATGGAATTCGATTATCAAACGCAGATTCTTTTTCTTTTAAGCACAATAATGTTGGGCATTTGGAGGAAAAGTTGTCCAAATCCAAAGGAAATATTTTTGTTGTCGTAGAGTCTGTTTATTCCATGGATGGTGATTCCCCTGATTTATTAAAAGTATCAAAAGCATGTAAAAATTTCGGAGCGAATTTGATTGTTGATGAGGCCCATGCTGTGGGTGTTGTAGGGGAGAAAGGAGATGGTTTAGTAGCAAAATTACAGCTTCAGAAAGAAGTGTTTGCAACTGTTGTAACATTCGGAAAGGCTCTGGGTTCACATGGTGCTATTATTCTTGGTAGTGAAGTTTTGCGAAATTATTTGATTAATTATTGTCGATCTTTTATATATACAACAGCCCCTTCTCCAGAAACTATCACGACCATAAGAAAGCAATATGATAAGCTTGCAAAGCTATATGATTCAAATTGTGATGAGCATAATTTGGCTTTGGAATTGAAGAATTTTTTTATGTCTAAAATGGGCACATCAAGAGAATTAATCATGGGAGTCAATGGGTGCGTTGTGTCTGTTATTATTCCTGGAATTGAAAATGTAAAAAAAGTTTCTAAAAACTTAATAAGCAACGGTTTACATGTTAAAGAGATACTTTCGCCAACAGTTCCTAGAGGTACTGAAAGACTAAGAATTTGCTTCCATTCTTTTAATTCATTAGAAGAGGTAAACAAACTGATAGATTGCCTGAAATAGATGGTAAGTTTAACCAATAGGCGATAAATTCCGCTTATAGATTAAAATTGGCTTATTTTTCCATAATTTCATTAATTTCACAAACAACAAACTAAACTCCATAATTTTGAAAAATAACTCATTTTTTGTAACCGGAATAGATACAAATATTGGTAAAACGATTGTTTCTGCAATTATAGTGGAGGCGTTGAATGCAGATTATTGGAAGCCAATACAAAGTGGTGATCTTCATTATGCGGATACCGATAAAATTAAAGAGTTGGTAAATGAAGAAATCATTTTACACCCCGAAGCCTACCGATTAAACAATCCTTTGTCTCCGCATGCCTCAGCCAAATTAGATAATATTTCTATTTCTTTGGATTCTTTTCAATTACCAAAAACAAATAATAATTTAATTGTGGAAGGTGCTGGAGGACTGCTCGTGCCAATTAATGAAGATGGAGACTATTTGTCAGATATAATCGTAAAGCTTGGGATGGAAATCATACTTGTCTCTAAAAATTACCTAGGAAGTATTAACCATACATTATTGTCTATAGCTTATTTAAAATCAAATGGTATGTCGATAAAGGGCATTATAATAGTCGGAGAGAGAAATGAATCTTCGGAGTCAATTATTGCCAAAAATACAGGAGTTAACATATTGCATCATGTTCCAATAGTAGAGGCTGTGACGCCCAAATTTATTAAAGGGCAAGCAGAGTTGCTAAGAACTGCTTTAAATTGAAAAATCTTTCTTTACTTTGGCTTTGTAAATAACCGTCATGTCAAAACTTAAAGAATTAGATAAAAAATACATCTGGCACCCTTTTGATCAAATGAAAGGAGCGGATATAATTCCGATTGTAAAAGGAGAAGGATCTTACGTATTTGACGAAGATGGAAAAAAGTATATCGATGGTTTTTCTAGTTGGTGGGTAAATACGCATGGACATGCACACCCTTATATTGCAAAAAAATTATCCGATCAAGCCAGTACATTAGAACATGTTGCTTTTGGAGGTTTTACGCACCCAAGTGCAGTTAGGTTGTCGGAGAGGTTAGTAAATATACTTCCGCAAAAAATTGAAAAGGTATTCTTTTCTGATAATGGTTCAACAGCAAACGAGGTAGCGCTCAAAATGTCAATTCAATATTGGTTTAACAAAGGTGAAAAAAGAAATCGATTTATTTCTCTTAAAGGAGACTATCACGGTGATACATTTGGTAGCATGAGTCTTACGGCTAGGGGTGGTTTTAATGAGCCATTTGAGCGCTTTATGTTTGATGTCGATTTTATTGATATTCCAACTGAAGAGAACAGAATTGAATTATTAACACAATTTGAGTTGTTGTTAAAAACGAATGACATCGCGGCCTTTATTTTTGAACCCATAGTGCAAGGTGCAGGCGGAATGATCATGCATTCTCCGGAGGTACTGTCGGAGTTAATAGGGTTGTGCAACCAATATGGAGTTATTGCAATTTCTGATGAAGTTTTTACTGGATTTGGAAGAACGGGAAAGATGTTTGCGATAGACCATTGTGAAAATAAGCCTGACATTGTTTGTTTGTCTAAAGGAATAACAGGTGGCTTTATGGCAATGGGAATTACTGCTGTTTCGGATAAAATTTATCAAGCATTTTATTCGGATGATAAAGGGAAAACCTTTTTGCATGGTCATTCTTATACAGGAAATGCATTGGCTTGTAGTGTAGCAAATGCTTCTTTAGATTTATTTGAAAAAGAGGATGTTTGGCAAAATATTGACTCAATTTCTAAAATGCAAAGTGAGTTTGTTCGTTTAATTGCGGCGCATTCAGGGGTAAGAGCGGCTCGGAGTTTTGGAACAATTGCAGCTGTCGAATTGGAATCTGATGGAGTAAGTTCCTATTTTAACAGCAAGGGAAAAGAGGTGTATAAATTTTTATTAGAAAAAGGAATAATACTTAGACCGTTAGGCAATGTAATCGTTCTAATTCCACCTTATTGCATAACGCGAAAAGATTTAAATTATTTACATAATTCCATAGAAGAATACTTAGTTACCCAGTGATTGTGTCGTATAAATTTTTAAATTCTTCATTGTCGTCTAACAAACAATCTTCCCTATCTTCATAAAAGAATGGTTGACCTATACTTATGATTTCAATCGCTTTTGCATGGTCTTTTTCATCAATAAATGAGGCGTATTCCATTAAGGATTTACGTAAGTATTTTTGTTGCATTTGGGTTAAATCTCCAAATTGAACATCTGTCCCAATCGTTTTGATTAAGTCAATAGCTGTTGCAACTATTTTTTTACCTTCTGTTTGGTTTTTTGTCCGAATTTCTAATTCCCCCCACAATAAACGAGCACCATGGTCTTTAGGGTCAAATGCACATACTTTTTTAAGAATACCTGCGGCCTTTTTATATCCTTTTTCGGTGTCGGTAAGCATGTAGTTTTCTACATCCTCATAGATGATTTCTTTTAATTGATCGATATAACCTTGCGAGTCATCTGCGTAAGTATTTTCAGGATCTTTTTTTCTATATTTTTTCGCAAAACTTAAAGCAGTGCTATAGGCCTTTGGCCAGTCTTCACTGTATTGATGATCTTGGCTCATTCCAAAAGATGCCATCGAAACATATAAATAAGGTAAAGGATGCTTTTTGGTCTTTTCGTTCTCTGTATAATTTAATGCTTTTCCAAAACATTTCTCATAATTTTCATCAACGTACAATATTAACAGATCTTGATATTCTTGGCTAAATAGCGTGTTTCCTGAAGTGTAGGAGATTAAGGATAAAATGACAAGCAGCTTTTTCATTAGATATTTTATTAGTTGCAACTGACTTTCAAAAGTCGTGCCCAAATTACTAAATAACTATTATTAAATTATAATGATTTATATAAAAGAATAAAAAATAGATTGTTGATAGTCATATTTTTTACCTTTGTAAAAATGAAATTAATCGGAGATAGAGTATCGTATAAAGTCCATGAAGATTACAGTACAATTGTAATTTCAACGAATATTGATAAGTGGAAGGAGACCTTATTGTTAACTTGGCTGGTTGGCTGGACAATCTGTGGAAGCGTTTTCTTTTATTTTCTTTTTGTAGGAGATTTTGTTAAGGAAGAAAAGCTCATGTTGCTAGTGATGTGTATCTTTTGGCTGTTTTTTGAAATTAGAATAGGTAAAGTTTATCTATGGCGAAAATCAGGAATGGAATTTATTAAAATCGATAAAGATATCATGACCATAAAAAGATCTATAAAAGGTTTTGGTAAAGCTATACCGTATCAGTTAGGTAGAATTAAGAATGTTCAAGGTCTTGAGCTTAACCCCAAGGGATTTAGTAAATCAATGAATGATTCATTTTGGGTGATAGGCCAAGGAACAGTAAGGTTTTTTTACAACGAAAAGGAAGTTCGATTTGGAGCCCAATTAGCTGCTAAAGATGCAGAAAAATTGGCTAGAGCTGTCAAAAAGTTTGTAAGAGAATATGCTCAAAAAAGTAGTGATTATTTAGCGGCTGTTCAAAAGGAAGTGTCTGCAAATAGTGCCAACGAATCTAACTAATTGTAAAAGCAATTGATTTTATTCGCGTCGTTTTTTCACCATTAACGATTTCTTCAAGCAACATGTTTTGAGCTGTTTTAGAAGAGAAAACCTCTTCCATGTTTTTTATGGCTCCGATTGGGATGCTTTTTTCTATGCAGTGAGCAATTAGTTCATCACGATTATGGTCACGAATTAAAGTTCCGAGTATTTCTTGCAATGCAATTCTGTTTTTCAATCGGTTTTGGTTGCTTGAAAATTTAGTGTCTCTGGCTATTTCGCTTCTTCCTAGTATATTGCAGAACGACGCAAACTGCTTGGTAGAGCCGATAGCAGTTACCAATAGTTTATTGTCTTTAGTAGTGAAAATATCTCCATAAGGAGCAATGTTTGGATGCATTGATCCAATTCTTTGCGGTATTTCCTTGTTCATTAGCCAGTTAGTTGCTTGATTGGCCAAAGAGCTTAATGCAGCCTCTTCCAATGAGGTCTCAACTAAACTTCCTTTTCCAGTTTTTTCTTTTTTCAGCAGAGCCACTAAAATGCCTTCTTTTAACTGATGTGCAGCTAAAATATCCATTAAAGCTAAAGGCATTTTAGTTGGAGGTGTGTCGGGTTGTCCGTTCATATGCATATAACCACATTCAGCTTGCAATACAACATCAAAAGCAACGCGTTCGGGTTGGCTTTTAAATCCGTTCAACTGTGCATAAATTACTTTGTTGTTTGTCTTCTGTATATCGAGATAAGTAAGGTTAAATTTCTGAGCATCTCCATATTTGAAATTACAAATAATGACATCCGCTTCTTTACAAAGAGAAAGTAATTTAGCAAAATCTTTGTCATCAGTATAATCTAGAAAGAGGTGTTCTTTACCCCAATTAGCGCTTGAGAAGTAAGCAGATATATTTTCTGTTTTTTCGTTGGAGGATTTCCAGTTTCGCGTGACATCTCCATTGGTTTTTTTGTTTTCGATTTTAATAACGTTAGCTCCTAGTTCAGCCAAAAACATTCCAACTGCTGGCCCTGCCAGTACACTTGCTAATTCTACAACTTTTAAATCTTTGAAAACGCTCATATTGCTAAACTACAAATTAATGGTCTTTAGGTATAACCTTTTCGGATATTTAGCGTCTAACTAGGGTCAAATTTGAAACATTAATATAACTTAGAGGCAACAATGTCGCAAGGAAAGAAATTTGGAGCATTTGGGGGCGTATTTACACCATCAATATTAACAATATTGGGTGTTATCATGTACATGCGTTTGGGGATGGTTGTAGGTAATGCAGGAGCCTTATTTACTACAGTTGCCATAATACTTCTTGCGCATATTGTATCTGTTACCACGGGATTAAGCGTTTCTTCAGTTGCTACGGATAAAAAGATAAAAGCCGGAGGTATTTACTACATGCTCTCCCGGAGCCTCGGTTTACCGATTGGTGGGGCAATTGGGATTACCCTATTTGTTGCAACTGCATTAAGTATAGCTTTGTATTTAATTGGATTTGGGGAAAGTGCTATGGTTGTTCTTTCTGATTATCTCAATATTGAAGAGATTACAACCAATCACCTCAGAATTATCGGGTCAATCGCACTATTAGTTATTGTGACAATTGCTTATATCTCTACAAGTATTGCGATTAAATCGCAGTATTTTATTCTTTTTGCAATTATTCTTTCCTTGATCTCAATTTTCCTTGGAACGAGTGAAGGTAAAGGATTTGATACTTCTCATGTGGAAGGATCAACTGTAGGATTCTCAACTTTGTTTGGTATTTTTTTTCCTGCTGTAACTGGGTTTACCGCCGGTGTTGCAATGTCTGGTGATTTGAAAGATCCGAAAAAAGCAATTCCTTGGGGAACAATGTCAGCGGTAGTCGTAGGTTTGTTAGTATATATTGTATTATCTGTATTTATTCATTATTCCATACCGCAGGCAGAATTAATCAACAATAATAATGCTTTGGTTCAGTTTGGATTGGTTCCCGGGCTGGTAATCGTTGGGATATGGGGTGCAACATTGTCATCTGCTTTGGGTGGTATATTGGGAGCTCCGCGTATTCTTCAGGCAATGTCACTCGATAAAATTACACCAAATATCTTTGGAAGAGGAGTTGGAAATGACAATGAGCCTCGAAATGCCTTGATTCTTACTTTTGTAATTGCAGAAGCTGGAATCTTAATTGGGGAATTAAATGTAATTGCTGAAATAGTTGCCATGTTCTATATGGCTGCCTACATGTTTATTAATCTCTCTTGTTTTTTAGAACAATGGGCAAGTCCGGATTTTCGACCTAAATTCAAAATATCTTTATTTGTTCCTTTAATTGGAACCATCGCTACTTTTTTATTAATGGTGCAATTAAACTTAGCTGCTGCTTTAATATCTGTTGCGATAATGGCCTTAGTTTTTATATGGTTAACAAGAAGGCAATTAGAATTGGGCTCAGGAGATGTTTGGCAAAGCGTTTGGTCTTCAGTTGTTAAGATTGGATTAAAAAACTTAGGAAAGAAATCAACACACAAAAGAAATTGGGAACCAAATATCTTGCTGTTTAGTGGAGGAACAGCTGCTCGGCCCCATTTACTAGGTTTTAGTAAATCTATAGCTGGGAGAAAAGGAATGATATCAAATTTTGATTTGATTGAAACACCAACTGCAGAAGTACTGTTTCCTAAACATGCTCAAGCTGTCAATGATGATGGTTATGACGATTCTATTTTTCATAGAAAACAGGAATGTCAAAACATCTTTGAAGGTATTGAGGCCATTGCAAGCACTTATGGCTTTTCTGGAGTTGAGCCTAATACAGTAATGATGGGCTGGGCGCGAAACACCAAGCACCCTATTGGATTTTCTCAAATGACGAAAAAACTGGGGGTACTTGACTATAACGTTTTGTATCTTGATTACGATAAAGAAAAAGGATTTGGGCAATACAAGAGAATTGACATTTGGTGGAAGGAAATAAATCAAGAGAGTGATTTGGCTTTACAATTAGTAAGAATGTTGTTGGCTTCGCCTGATTGGAGCAATACGCATGTACGGATTCTCTATCTAAATAATGACAATGGTCAAAAATTAATTGTAGAGGATGCTGTTAGAAAAAGACTAGAAGCTTTGCGCGTTGATGCCGAAGTAGAAATTGTTAATAATGAATTGGAGAAAAAAGGATTTTACGAAGTAGTTAAAATAAATTCTTTTGAAGCTGACTTAATAGTATTGAATATTCCTGAAATAGAAGAGGGAAAGGAAAATACATTTATTGAAAACACAAATGCTTTTTTAGATGTAATGGGTACAACATTATTGCTAAAAGCATCCTCTCATTTCTACGATGAGGAAGGGTTTGACCCTTTACTTGAAATGAAATATCAAAAAGAAGAATTTGCCTCTTTGTATATCGAAAAAACGGATGCGGTTATTCTTGGTCTACCTGGCTATGATTTGCTAGATAAAAAAATAACAATAATTGACGATAAAATTCATGCATTAAATGTTGCTTTTGTCAATCGTGTTTATGATACGTGGTTTGATGTATGGAGTAGCTATATAGGTTTGTTTAACGAAAGGTTGAAAGCAGAGAATAATCCATCTGTTGAAAAAGCTTTAGAAATTGAACAGAAGCTGTTAGAGGATATTGTTGATAATCGTATAGGAAAAGTAACTACAGCAATATCGCTTGGAATAGAGTCGCATGTAAAAGCAGTAAGAAAACTCGTGGAATTATCTCCAACAACCATAGAGAGAATATATACGCAGGAAGAATTGAAACCGAACCCGAAAGATTCTCCGAAATTAGTGCGATTGAAAAAGAAATATTTGCGGAAAAAGAAGCAAAATATTCGTTTTGCGAAGATTGTACAACATCATTTTGAGAATTCCTATTTATATCAGTTTAAGACGAAATTAAACGTGCTGGGCCTTTCCAGTTTTATTGTAAATAAAACACTAAAAGATTGGTCCATTGACAATGAAAAGGCTGATGGGTTAAATGATTTAAAAGATTTACTTTCAATCCAGTTTAAAAAAGAAAAAGGCATCTTTTTACAAGAGCTAAATTCGCTGGGAAGAATATTTTGTAACTCAATTACCGTTGATGTAGATAAATTAGATGTAAATAATTTGTCATCAAATCGGGAGGAAGAAAGAACAGGAAAAGTTATTAAAAATGCCTTTCTGTCAATTGCTTCATATCCGAAACACTGGAATTCAAATCAAAAACATTTCACAAATCAGCTTCTTGTCAATGTTCAATTAACACAGGTGAGAAAAACATTAATTCCATTTGTTAATCAATCCACAAAAAAGATAGACAAAGGTTTAATTCATTCATCGTTGAATTTGTTTAATCGTATCGAAGAACAAATAGATGAGATAAGCTTGGAAAAACTGGGTGTGTTTGAAGCTAAGTTATTATCTGTGTCCAACACAATAAATGTTGATAATTTGATTAAATCAATAACACAAAAAGTAGATAAAAGTGTCAACAAATATTGTGATAGCTCCGAGGTACTATCAGCGAAGCAGATAAATGAGTTTGAAAATGATCAATATGATTTAACGCCTTCGAAGATAAATGTGCGGAAAGTTGTGGGGCACTTAATAGAAAACGAGTTGGTTAGTAAAATAAAGGAGGTGTTTCAGTTGTCGCATAATGCAGTTAATTCTGAAGTTGTCAAAGTTGAAAATGCCCTAAGGTTATTGAAGTTTACATTACAAAACAAAGAAAATGAAAGCAGCAATTCGAATGAAATAATGCCGAAAAGGTGAAAGAGAGTATTGCAGAAGCTAAGGAACATTTAGCTACTGTTCAAATAAGATTGAACGGGGACATTCAAACAGTTTTAGATTTATTAAAAAAGATGTTAAAGGATGAAATAATTATTTCTAGAGCGGATACTTTGGATGGTATAATTCTGAGGGAGAAAACCCGAAAGGGAGCAGCAAAATATTTAAATAACATCAAAAGTCGATTTGAAAAGATTAACAATGGGGTAGACAGGCTATTGATTAAAGCACGTGATTTATTTGCAATAACAGGTTATCAACACAGAACGAAGTCTGTTCAGAATCCGCACAATAGATTAGCGGATTTTATGGATTCGGTTTCTTTGGCCCCTGCTATTGAAAAACAATTACCTTTTTATTACAAACAACTGTTTTTAGGGAAGCATATTGCTCCGGATAAACCATTACAGAATCGTTTATCTGAACTTGAAATGGCGCGAAAATCAATTGAAAGATTTAAGGCTGGCAGAAATGGAGCAATTTTATTTACAGGAGACCCATTTTCAGGTAAATCTTATTTAATGCATAATGTAGTTAATGTATATTGTGAGAAAAAAGTATACAACATTGTGGCTCCAATGCACACAATTAACTTCTCGGAAAAATTATTTGATAATTCATTGAACATTGCAACGGGAATAGAAGGAAGTTACATTCAAATAATGAATGAATTGCCAGAGGGTAGTGTTTTGGTATTTGAAGATCTTGAATTATGGTGGACACGTTCAACAAATGGAGCTGATTTATTGAATAGAATAATGTCGGTTGTTAAATCTTATGGGCATAAACATTTATTTTTATTTGATTGCAATATCTATTTCTATCAACATATTCGCCAATATATTGATATTGATTCTAAGCTATTGACAACGATTACAGTTTCGCCGCTTACGACAAATGAAATAAATAGAGCTGTAATGGACAGGCACAGTAGTGGAGGGGTATCTTTCTTGTGGAAAGGAAAACTTGAAAAAGAGTTAAAGCAGAGAGAACAAAATCAATTATTTAAAAAGCTGACTTCAAATTCAGAAGGAAACGTGGGACTTTCTTTTTATATGTGGTTAGCAAATATAAGCTCTATAGATGGCAGCTTACTGGATTTAAAGAAAATGGAATCATTGGAATTACCCAATGTTCTGTTATCTGATTGGAATCTTATGTTATTGCAAATTCTGTTACATAAGCAAATTGATTTTAATCAATTATGCACAGTCTATCATACCGAAAGTTCTGAAAGTATTAATACGACGTTGCAAAGTCTTGTAAGGGCTGGAATTGTTTTGAACTCAAACAATTTATTTGAAATCTCTCCATATGCTTTGCCATATTTAATTAAGTATTTACGTAAACATCCAATTGATAAACTAATGTTGTTTGAATTTCAAGACATAACATTTGGAATGTTTTTCCGCTTAATTAGCGCCGCGGTTTCAATTTTTATATTCTTTTTCATTGCACAAAAATACCTTGTTCCATGGATTAGAAATGACCGGTTACAAAAGCATTTTCGCTTCTATTTACCACTCGTGAGAAATATTGTGTGGATTCTATTTTGTATAGATTTAGTCTATGAAATTTCATTAATCAACCTGTTTGTCTCATTAAGTCTGTTTGGCCTTATAATAGCCTTGTTATGGCAGTTAGTAAGGGATTTTGTTCAGGGAATTATATTTGGATTTCAAAAAGGAGATATAGTTGGTCAGCGATTAAAAATAAAAGATTATTCCGGTGTTGTTTCGGCACAAACCGCTACTAAGCTGCATTTGGAAATAGAAAATGGAGAAATCATTCAATTTCCTTATAACCAGGTAACTTCCCAATTAATGTCTAAACCAACTGTAGCTGGAAAGCTTAAAAGTTGTAGTTTTTCTGTTGTTCTATCTGGAAAAGTAAATATTGATGCTGCAAAAGATAAATTAACAAGTCATTTACTGAGTATGCCTTGGGTTATTTCTACCATGAAAATTAAGGTTGAGGTGATTGAAGAGCGCGATGCAAATATTGAGCTTAAAGTTGTTGTTTACACTTCCAGTGAAAAGTACATTTCTAGAATCAAGCAAGAAATTGCAGAGTTGTTATTTGATTAATAATGTTTTAGATGTCTGGTAGACATGTTTTGGCTTTTGCATTTGAAACCAATAAGTAAATAAGTACATTTGTTCGCATGGCAGGAAATTCTTTTGGTAAACTATTTATTTTAACCACATTTGGGGAGTCACATGGTAAGGCTATAGGTGGTATAATAGATGGATGTCCGTCAAATATAGAATTGAATTTGGAGGCAATTCAAAGAGAATTAGACCGCAGAAAACCGGGTCAGAGTAGAATTGTAACACAACGAAAAGAAAGTGATACAGTAGCTTTTTTATCAGGAATTTTTAACGGTAAAACAACGGGTGCTCCAATTGGTTTTACAATTCAAAATGAAAACCAAAAGAGTAAGGATTATTCCCACTTAGAAAATACATTTAGGCCCTCGCATGCGGATTATACTTATGCCCAAAAGTACGGTACAAGAGATTACAGAGGAGGAGGAAGAAGTAGCGCAAGAGAGACTGCATGTAGAGTAGTGGCAGGCGCAATTGCCAAGCAAATATTGATTATCAAGGGGATTAGCATAGAAGCCTATGTTTCTTCAGTAGGAGGCATTTCATTAGATAAATCACATAAAGAATTGGACTTATCCAAAACAGAAGATTCAATTGTTCGATGCCCGGATAAGAAAATTGCGGAACAAATGATTTCACGAATTGAAGAAGTCCGAAAATCAGGAGATACAATTGGAGGAGTGGTTTCGTTTGTAGCAAAAGGTGTTCCAGTTGGACTTGGAGAACCTGTTTTTGATAAATTGCATGCAGATTTAGGTAAGGCAATGCTCTCAATTAATGCCGTAAAAGGTTTTGAGTATGGTTCTGGATTTGATGGAGTAAAATTGTTAGGCTCTGAACACAATGACAGTTTTATAAGCGATGTTGATGGGGTTTCTACTGAAACGAATAATTCAGGAGGCATTCAAGGCGGGATTAGTAATGGAGAGGAAATATATGGTAATGTTGCATTCAAGCCGGTTGCCACCATAATGCAACAACAGGACTCCGTGGATAAGGAAGGAAAGAAAGTTGAATTAGATGGCAAAGGTCGCCATGATCCATGCGTTGTTCCAAGAGCAGTGCCGATTGTGGAAGCAATGGCGGCGATAACAGTATTAGATTTTTTATTAAGAAGTAAAGCCACACAAGTTTAATTTAAATAGAATATGAGAAAATTAGCATTGCATTGGAAAATTATAATTGCACTTGTTTTAGGAATAATATGGGCTTTTGCTTCAAGTTACCTAGGTTATTCTGAGTTTACTTTAGATTGGATCGATCCATTTGGAAAAATATTCGTGAACCTCCTTAAAATGATTGCAGTTCCCTTAGTTATGTTTTCCATAATGAAAGGTGTAGCAGATTTGAAAGATATTTCTAAATTAGGAAAGCTTGGTGGGAAAACTTTAGGTATTTATGTAGTTACAACTGTATTTGCAGTGACTGTTGGTTTAGGGTTGGTAAATTTGATTAAGCCGGGCAGTTTCTTGAGCGCGGATCAGCTTATTAAAAACAGAATTCAATATGAATTGTGGTGTGGAGAATCGGGAACAGAGATAAAAGATGCTAAGGATTACTTGCACGATCCGCAATACGCCTCGTATGTTCTTGCGGCAAAAGCAGATTACAAAATAAGTAAAGATGAAATAGCAAATGACAAGAAATTTATGGAACGTACCAAAAATGCGAATGCACAAAAAGATGCACGTCCATTATCCTTTTTGGTAGATTTTGTTCCTCAAAACTTTTTCCTTTCCTTGACCGATGGTAAATTGATGCTGCAGGTTATTTTCTTTTCTATCTTCTTTGGCGTTTGTTTATTAATGATTCCAATAGGTAAGGGCGGACCAGTTTTAGCTGGTATAGATGGCGTTAATGAGGTGTTTTTAAAAATGGTAGATATAATAATGAAATATTCTCCATTCTTTGTTTTTGCTCTTTTAGCTGGTAAGTTTTCTGAGATGGCAGGGGATGATCCAGCTTCTTTAATAGAAATGTTTAAGAGTTTAGGTATTTATAGCCTTACTGTTCTGCTAGGTTTGTTTTTCATGATATTTGTTTTGTATCCATTTATCATGAAAATTGTAGTGAAAAAGAAAATGACCTATGCTGGCTTTTTTAAAAGAATTAGCCCTGCTCAATTTTTAGCATTTTCTACAAGTTCAAGTGCTGCTACGTTGCCTGTTACAATAGATTGTGTTAGAGATCGAATAGGTGTTTCTAAGGAAGTGACAAGTTTTGTTTTACCAATAGGAGCCACTGTAAATATGGATGGAACGAGCTTGTATCAAGCGGTTGCAGCAATTTTCTTAGCGCAGTATCACGGAATCGATTTGGACTTAGGAGCGCAGCTTACAATTATTCTTACGGCAACACTAGCTTCTATCGGATCAGCTGCGGTTCCTAGTGCAGGTTTGGTAATGTTGATGATTGTATTGGGATCTGTTGGTTTAAATCCAGCCTGGATAGCAATAATTTTGCCGATAGATAGAATATTGGATATGTGCCGAACTGTGGTTAATGTAACGGGTGATGCAACTGTTGCTACAATAGTAGCATCCTCAGAAGGAGATCTTAACGTGGTAACAGATGACGAGCTAGAAAAATTGGAAACAGCGTAACAAATTAGTGATAATGAGTTATGATAAAGCACAACATATGGTAGGCTTTTTGTTAAACGATATAAGATCTGCGGCAAATTAAAATGAAATATTCCTATCTGTTTTTATTGATATTGACACTATTAACAACTTCGTTCTATGGGGGCAAGATGATGAGGTTGCAGATGGATCCTGCTTGCCTGCAATTCCTACGGATAAAAAAGTGCTGAAACTTTATGAGAAAGGATTGGATAGAAAAAAGTACGCCTATAAAGAGCGGATTCGTCATTTTAAAGATGCGTTGGAATTAGATGAAGATTGTTCTGCTTGTATGTGGGAAATAGCGAAGTTGACATATCGTAGAGCCCAAGCAAATGGTGATAATTTTGAAATACCTCAGAAATACTTTCACATGATTGAAGCTACCTGTCCGGAGTTTCATGCTGATATATATTACAATTTAGGAGTTATGTATTATGCCCAAAAAGCAGATTGTATGGCCTCGGAATATTTCGATAAATTTTCAAAATTCCCTTCTGAAGATGAAAAAAGATTGTCTAGAAAATATGCCAAGCAATTGGAAGATATTAATGAGATTAAATACGAAATAGATTTTTATTGCAATTACTTTAAAGACAAAAAACCATTTTCTCCAAAAGTTGTGGAAAATGTCTCTACAGCATCACGTCATGAATATTTACCTATGATTTCTGCTGATAATGAAATTCTCTTTATACTGCAGAGTTTGATCAAAAGTTCAAGGGAGATGTTATGGTGCAAAAAGTGCAAGAATTTACAATGAGTAATCGATCGGAGGCCAATTTACTATTTGGAGCAGGGATTAAAATGCCAAAGCCTTTTAATGTAGGTCCTAGATACGGAGGCGCAACCATTTCATTGAATAATAAAAATCTATTTATCTGTTCATGTATCAAACAAGCAGGAATTTTCAATTGCGATATTTTTAGCACAAAGTATGAGGTTGTTGAGGTGGACGGAAAAGAAAAACGTGTTTGGTCTGAATTAAAAAATTTAGGTCCTAATATTAATGGGCCAGATACATGGGAAGCTCAACCATCATTGAGTGCAGATGGTAAAACCTTATATTTTGCATCGGCTAGGGCTGAAAGTATTCAGCAAAGTATTGATATTTATTATTCCGAAAAACAACCGGATGGTTCTTGGGGTAAAGCTATTAATTGTGGACGTCCAATTAATACAATAGGCAACGATAAAGCTCCTTTTATGCACTCTGATAGTAAAACCTTATACTTTGTTTCTCAATGTTCTCAAGAGCGATTAGGCGCAGGCGGTTACGATTTGTTTTATACGCGACAAAATGATGATGGTACTTGGGAAATGCCAAAAAATATGGGTTACCCTATTAATACTGAAGGAGATGAAGAGGGATCATTGTAAGTGCTGATGGAGAGCAAGGCTATATTTCTTCTGATGGTATAAAAGGAGGAATAGGCAAGAAGGACATCTTTTCTTTTAATTTACCAGAAGAAGCTAAGCCAGATAAAATAATAATTATGAAAGGAAAAGTAGATGCGGAAAATATTGAAGAAATTAAAGACGCGAAATTAAAAGTGCGCTATCAATCTGGAAAGCTTGTAGAACAGGAAATTTCAATTAGCGATGAAGGCGATTATGTGGCTGTAGCAAATGTTGGATCTGGAAAAGAGGATGTTCTTATTGAAATTGAAAAAGAAGGAAGTGCCTATGAATCAAAGTTGATAAAAAAGGAAGAAACAGATAATACTTTTATTAAAGAACAAGGAATAGCGATTAAAGAAGTTAAAAAAGGAAGTATGCATACGATTAATGATATTTTATTTGCTTCCAATTCATCCGAGATTTCTGCTGCTTCTAAACTTGTATTGCAGGGTTTTGCTAGTTGGTTAAAGCAAAATCCAGATATTAACATTGAAATTCAGGGACATACAGATGATGTTGGTAATAGTACTGACAACCTTGCTTTGTCTCAGGATAGAGCTTATTCAGTAATGGAATACCTTTCAGTCGATGGAGGAGTAAAAGCCTCTAGAATCAAGTTTAAAGGCTATGGAGAAACAAAACCTATAGTACCTAATGATTCTCCTAGTAATCGCAACAAGAATCGTAGAACGGACTTTTTAATATTATAGGGCTAATACTGAAGTTTTATCAAATTTATCAAATTATGATCAGCACAATTAACTTCTTGTAAGTTTGGCGTAGATGCTGATATTGATGGCAATTTATTCCAACTTAGACCGGAAGTGGAATTATTGGACAATGTTCCAATACTTTTAAACTTTGGTTTGAAGATTAGAGTGTAGATAAAGTAATTATATTCTGAGGCCAATAACGCATACATCATCAATTTGCTCCATCGGTCCGCGCCATTTTTCGAATTCTGCATCAAGCAGGGAAAGCTGCTTTTCCATAGAGTTTTCTTGAATAGATAATAGGAAATTTTTAAAATTAGTTGTTTTGTATTTTTTCCCTCTTGTTCCACCAAACTGGTCTGAATATCCGTCCGAAAAAATATAAATTGTATCTCCTTTTTCCAATTGAAAAGAATGCGTATTGTAAGGTTGGAGGTTTTCAAATTTTCCTATGGGCTGCTTGTTAGCTTTGGTTTCTATTAGAATACCATTACGAATAATCCAAAGTGGGTTATGCGCTCCAGCATATTCTAATTTATCTTCAATTAAGCTGCAAATTGCAATATCCATTCCGTCTCTAACCTCTGTTTCACTTTTTTCAAACTCTTGAATGACTATATCTCTGGCTTTGTCTAGTATTTGACCAGGGTCCGATAAGTTAAATTCTCTAACCGACCGATTAAGCGCATTATTGCATACCACGCTTATCATTGCTCCGGGAACTCCATGTCCTGTGCAATCTGCAACTGCAAAAAGAATTCTATCCGCTTTGGCTTCCATCCAGTAAAAATCGCCCGCAACAATGTCTTTTGGCTTGTACAAAACAAATGAATCTTTTAAAAATTCATTAATTACTTTTGACGATGGCAGTATTGCGCTTTGTATTGTTTTAGCGTATTCAATACTGTCTGTTATTTCTTGACTTTTTTCTTCGACAATCAATTTCTGATGATGAATTTCTTTCAAAGATGCTTGTAGCTTTTCTTCTGCTTCTATTCTTTTCGCTATTTGCTTTTGTAAGGAACGATTCCAAAAAATAATGATTCCAATAACGACCATTACAATCAAAGCACAAATAGCTGCAATTTTCCATATACGTGTCATATCAACGCCATACTCATACTTTACTGTTACCCAGTCATTTATTATTTCTTGTTTTTCCTTATTTGATATGGAATTCAATGATTTTTCTAAAATACTAAGAAGTGTATCATTTCCTTTTAATACAGACATATGTAAATTATAATCATATTCTTTTACCTCAGCAGCAATCTGTAAATGGTCAAATCCACTGTAGTTCATATAATAACTTGCTATTGGCAGTCCTGCTATCGTTGCATCTGCTTCTTTGGTCAGTATTTTAAACAAGGCTTCTTCCAAATTATTGGTATAGATAATCGTGAAATTTGGATAATCACGTTCAATTAACTCGGTAATCACATATCCTCGAGGTAAAGCAATTTTCAAATTGTTTAAGTCGTTAATATCACCAATGAATTCACCTTCTTCGGAATTTATTATTACAAAAGAAAAAGAAACATAAGACGATGTAAAATCCATGAATTGGAGTCTATCTTCCGTCACAGCTATTATTGGCAATACCTGCAGTTTTTCCGATTTTAAAGACGCTACAGAAGACAACCAACCTTGGTTTGGAAGTGGCTGTAAATTTATACCTGAACGGCTACGAATAATATCTATAATTGGTTCAACAATACCATCATGATTGCCATTTTCATTAATAAATTCATAGGGTTTCCAATCCGGATCATATCCAAAATACACCGTATCGTTGTTTTCAATCCATTCTTTCTCAATAACAGATAAATCTATTGCCGTTTGACCGATCAATTTTATCGAATGAAGAAATTGAAGTCCCAAGAAAAATACTAATAAGAATTTTTTCATATTCTATGCTATGCTAACAAATATAGGAGTAAGCTATGAGAAAAAGTTAATTACTCTTAATATATATGATAGTAAATATCGATAATTCTAAATTCTGTGAAGGTTTTATTGTTTTCCACACTATGTTAATAAGTTGCTTTCACATTTGGCATGGATTTTAATATATTCGGACTTCTTAAAAAAAAATAACTCTAAAACTGGTTTATGAAAAACATGCTAGCGGTATTTGTTACAACATTAATTACACTTGGCTTTTCAGCCCAAGAATTATCACTTGAGGAACAAGCCTTTCAGGATTCAATCAATGCATTGAATACAGCTAGCGCTGCAACAGCAGAATCACAAGAAGCTTACAACAATGGAATCGCATTGTTTGGTAATGAAAAATACAAAGAAGCTGTAGCAGCTTTTGATAAATCAATTTCAGGTGATTCAAAATTTGAAGCTGCATACTATAATAAAGGGGTAGCGCAATACCAAATGAAAGCATACAAAGCCAGTGTAGGGACATTTACGAAGTTATTAGACATAAACAAGGAGCATGGAAAAGGGTATTTCCAGCGAGCACAGGCACATCAAAAATTGAATAATTTAGATGATGCGATTAATGATTATGATTATTCCATATTGATGGATGCTGACAATTACAATGCCTATTACAATGCAGGGGGGGTTAATTTTCTGAAAAAGGATTATGAAAAAGCAATAAAATTATTTACCAAAGCCATTGCAATTAAACCTGATTTTGGCGATGCATACAATGATAGAGGAAGTAGCTATAGAATGTTAAGAAAATTCGACTTGGCTTTAGCAGATTATAAAAAAGCCGGAAAATATATGCCAAAACATGCATTTGTTTTTAATAATCTAGGGGCAGTTAAGAAGATGTTAAAAGATTTTGAAGGAGCTAAAGCTGCATACGGTAAAGCATTAGCGCTGGACTCCAAATTTTATCTAGCCTACAATAATAGAGGTGCTATGAGTTTTGAGCAAGGAAAATACGACGAAGCTTTACGCGACTTTGACAAAGCGATTGAAATCAATCCAAAATATGCACCTGCATATAACAATAGAGGTACTGTAAAAGACAAAAAGAAAAAATATAAAGAAGCGATTAAAGATTTTGATTTAGCTATTTCTTTGAATAAAAATTATGCAAATGCATATGCAAATAGGGGCACAGCAAAAGAAATGAACCGTGATATGGAAGGAGCATGTATGGATTGGGCAAAAGCCAGAGAGTTGGGTTCTGATGTTGGAAAAGCATACCAATCAGAAAATTGTGAATTTTAACCAATCATAAACGAATTAAGAAAGTCAAGATGAAAATTATATGTGTTATAGTAGGTTGTTTATTTATTTCGAATGCCTATTCTCAGAATATAGATTTTAAAGCAGGTAATTTCAAAGATAAGAAGGACGCTTTTAAAACTGCAGTAGCTCATTTGGAAAAAGGAGATGCGTTTTTAGAATTAGGAAATGAATCTATCTATGCAGTTAAATCTCCAGGAAATAATTTTTTGGCAGCTCTGCAAGAATATGAATATGCTTTTAAATTTAATCCCAATAGTGCAGAGTTAAATTTTAAAATGGGTAATGCATATTTGTATACGAATGAAAAGTATAAAGCACTAAAATATCTTAAAGCAGCTGAAAATTTGAATCCCGAAGTAGATCCATTTTTAGATTTTTACTTAGGAATGGGCCAACAATTAGATATGGATTTTGCCGGTGCTTTGAAACATTATGAAAAATTTGAAGAGGCAACAAAATCAAGGCGTATAGAATCTTTAGGTAATATGTTGAAGAAGCGCAAGACTGAATGTAAGCATGGAAAAAGTATAACTGCATCTCCAATTCGAGCTTGGATTGATAACGTTGGTAACATTAATTCTCTAGAAGATGATTATAGCCCTTGTATTTCAACTGATGGGGGCACGATTATGTTTACCTCTAGAAGAGAGAATGGTCATAAAGCAGATGAGGTTGGAGTTTATGATGGAGATATTTACATTACTGAAATTAGTAATGTAGGGAAATGGTCAAGACCCAAAAATGTTGGAAAACCGTTAAGCACAGAAAATGATGAAACTTCTACAATGCTTTCCTATAATGGTACTAAATTATTAGTTTTTAAAACAGAAGGAGAGGACTACAACGTTTATGAAAGTAATCTAAAAGGAGCTTCCTGGAGTGCTCCGGAAAAGTTACATAGAAGTTTAAATACGATTGTTAACCAAACGCATGCTACTTATAATTTTAATGATAGAAAAGTTTATTTTATTTCGGACAAACAAGTAGGATCGAGCAGTAAAGGAACAGACATATATTTCTGTGGTCGCAAGAATGGTTCAAAACAGGAATTTGGAGCTGCGCAATCAATAGGCAAAGAAGTAAATACGAAGTTTAACGAAGGGTCGGTATATATGCACCCTGATGGCGAAACGATGTATTTTAGTAGTGAAGGACATAATTCAATGGGAGGATATGATATTTTCATGTCGGAGAAAAAACAAGGGGTCTGGCAGGTTCCAGTTAATATGGGATATCCAATTAACACTCCTTATGATGATCATTTCTTTGCAGCTACTGCTAGCGGCAAGTATGCTTATATATCCTCCAATAGAGAAGGAGGTAAAGGTGGTTTGGACATTTATAAAGTAACTTTTTGGGGAAGCCCAAAAGAGTTGATAGTGGATACAGAAGATTTCTTGTTGGCGAGTGTTGCTAATCCAATTCAAGATATTAAAATAGAAAGCAAGGTAAAGGTAAATAAGAAATCGCTAACTGTCTTTAAAGGAGCTACTATTGATGCTATTGAAAATAAACCGGTCGAAGCTAATATGGAGATTATAGACAACAGTACTGGACAGAAAATGGAGACATTTGTCACAAACAGTGCTACGGGTAAATTCTTATTGTCATTAAATGCTGGTCGAAATTATGGAATTTCTGTTCAAGCTGATGGGTATTTATTTCACTCAGAGAATTTTGATATTCCCAAGCAGAGCTCATTTAGCATGGTAAACAAAGAAATTAAATTAAAGAACATTAAAATTGGAAGTAAAATCGCCCTTCGAAACGTATTTTTTGATGTAGGTAAATCGACAGTAAAAGCTGAGTCCAATGCGGAATTAGATCGCTTAGTAAAGCTTTTAAAAGATGTGCCAGGGCTTAAAATTGAATTATCTGGACATACAGATAATACAGGCAGTGAAAGTTTGAATAAGAAGTTATCTCAGGATAGAGCTACAGCGGTTGTTAATTATTTAAAAGCGAAAGGGGTTGTTACGGAAAGATTATCTGCAAAAGGATATGGTTCTTCTCAACCAATAGCAAACAATGCATCCTCTGAAGGTCGTCAAGAAAATAGACGTACAGAATTTAAAATTATTGCTAATTAGAATAGTAATAGCAGCGGTTCCAATTAAGTTAAGATGACTAGAGTATCTGTTTTTTCTCGACTTTTTACAATTACTTTAGCCAACTAATGCTCAGGTCATATTTTAAATTCTATAAATTAATTTAATTTCTGCTAATAAAATAGCGCTCAAAGTTTACATTTGTCTTTCAATATTACATAAATGAGTAAACCGTCTATTCCGAAAGGTACAAGAGATTTTTCGCCAACCGAAATGGTGAGAAGGAACTATATTTTTGATACGATTAAGAAATCATTTATTAAATATGGCTTCCTTCCTGTCGAAACGCCTTCTATGGAAAACTTGAAAACACTTACTGGAAAGTATGGCGATGAAGGTGATAAGTTGATTTTTAAAGTATTGAATAGTGGTGATTATTTAAAAAAAGCTGATAAGGAAGCAATCGAGGAAGCGAATTCTTCAAAGTTGATTAGCTCTATTTCTGAAAAAGCATTGCGCTATGACTTAACGGTTCCTTTTGCAAGATATGTAGTACAACATCAAAATGACATAGCGTTTCCTTTTAAACGCTACCAAATTCAACCTGTTTGGAGAGCTGATAGACCGCAAAGAGGAAGGTACAGAGAGTTTTATCAATGTGATGCTGATGTCGTAGGAAGTGACTCTTTATTGTACGAAGTTGAAATTGTTCAATTGTTAGATGAGGTGCTTTACAATCTGGGTATTCCAGGCTTTACCATCAAAATTAATAACCGAAAGGTATTGAGTGGGATTGCCGAAATAACAGGAGAGTCCGATAAAATTATTGACATAACTGTTGCCATTGATAAATTGGATAAAATTGGAGAGGAAGGAGTTGTTAAAGAGTTAGAAAGTAAAGAGGTCTCAGCTTCAGCAATTGAAAAAATAAAACCTTTGTTTTTATTGAAAGGAGGTTACAAAAAAGTTATTTCAGAAATGAAAACAATGCTTCAAGGTTCAGAAATTGGATTGAGAGGAATAGAAGAATTGGCGTTTATATTTGAAACAATCAATGCGTTGGGATTGAAGAAAGCATCTTTTGAATTTGATGTAACGCTTGCTAGAGGACTAAACTATTATACAGGAGCTATTTTTGAGGTATCTGCCAACAATGTTAAGATGGGGAGCATATCAGGCGGAGGTCGCTATGATGATTTAACAGGTATTTTCGGTTTAAAAGATGTTTCTGGAGTGGGAATATCTTTTGGAGCGGATAGGATTTATGATGTTTTAGATGAATTAGAATTATTTCCAGAATTTTCTGCAGAATCCACTCAAGTAATGCTTGTTAATTTTGGGATTGATGATCTTTTTTGTTTACAGGTATTAAAGGAACTTAGAGAAAACGGTATTAATGCTGAGTTTTATCCATCTTCAGTAAAATTGAAAAAACAAATGAAATATGCGAATGATAAAAATATTCCATTTGTAGTTTTTATAAACGAAGAAGAGGTTGCTAGTAATTCACTAGAGCTTAAAAACATGCTGACAGGAGATCAGCAAAAGTTAACGATAAAGGATGTTATTACTACCATAATAGATTAAAAAATGAGTGAAGTACAGCATGTAATATCATCAGCACATTTATCAATTGAAAAAATTGAAAAAATACTAAAAACAAATGTTCGCTTAAAGCTATCAGAGGATTCTATTAAAAAGATAAAGAAATGTCGTAAGTATTTGGACTTAAAGCTAAAGAGAGGAGATGAAGTATTTTATGGCATAAATACTGGTTTTGGGTCGTTGTGTAATACTGTTATTTCCAAAAAAGACTTAAGTCAATTGCAAGAAAATCTTGTTATGTCTCATGCTTGTGGATTAGGGGATGAAGTTGAGCACGATATCGTTAAATTGATGCTTTTATTGAAAATTCAAGGACTCTCTTTAGGATATTCTGGTATAGCTTTGGAAACGATACAAAGACTGATCGATTTTTATAACAATGACATAATGCCAGTTGTTTATCAGCAAGGTTCATTGGGAGCATCGGGTGATTTAGCTCCTCTTGCACATATTTCACTTCCTTTATTGGGAAAAGGATACGTTGATTTTGATGGAAAACGACGTAAAGCTAAAGATGTTCTTGAAGAATTGAATTGGGAGCCAATTGTTTTAAATTCCAAGGAAGGACTTGCATTGCTAAACGGCACTCAATTTATGAGCGCACATGCAGTTTGGTCATTAATAAAAGCAAATCATTTATCTGAGTTTGCTGATTTAGTAGGGACCATGTCTTTAGAAGGTTTTGATGGTAGGTCATCCTCTTTTGCTGAGGCTGTGCATTTGGTTCGACCGCATAGAGGTCAGTTAGAAACTGCTAGAAATATTAGAAAATACCTAGAAGGAAGTGAGCTAATTAATCAAGATAAGGTTAATGTTCAAGATCCCTATTCGTTTCGCTGTATGCCTCAAGTGCATGGGGCTTCTAAGGATGTTATAGATTATGTATGGGGAGTAGTTGAAATAGAGATCAACTCTGTTACAGATAACCCAACAATTTTCCCAGATGAGGACATGATAATATCTGCAGGAAATTTTCATGGACAGCCTTTAGCATTGAGTTTGGATAATTTGGCCATTGCAATAGCAGAATTAGGTAGTATTTCTGAAAGAAGAATTTATAAATTGATTTCAGGAACAAGGGGCCTTCCTCCGTTTCTAGTTGCGAACCCTGGTTTAAATTCAGGATTTATGATACCGCAATATTCGGCGGCTTCGGTCGTAAGTAAAAACAAACAACTATGCACACCTAGCTCTGTAGATACAATTGATTCGAGTAACGGGCAAGAAGACCATGTTAGCATGGGAGCAAATGCAGCCACTAAAACGCTAGAAGTAATCAAAAACGTTGAAAAAATTATTGGAGTAGAATTATTTACAGCGACTCAAGCACTCGAATTTAGAAAACCTTTGAAGTCTTCTGAATACATAGAAAGCCTAATTATTGAGTTTAGAAAACTTGTTCCATTTGTGGGTGATGATAAAATCATGCACGATGAAATGGAAAAATCACGAGTATTTGTCCAAGATTTTGAATTTTAACATTTGAAGACTCTATATCTAATACCTGGGACCGGAGCAGATCATCGTTTTTTTTCTAGATTACAACTTGATGTAAATACACAAGTAATTAAATGGACTGAATGGGGAAATGCCCAGACAATTCGAGAATACGCTGAGGTACTAAGTTTGCAAATTAATACAGAAGAACCTTTTGGAATTTTAGGTGTTTCGTTTGGTGGTATGCTAGCTGTTGAAATGTCGAAATTTCTTGACCCGGAAAAACTTATTCTTATCTCAAGTGCAAAGTCGTATAAGGAACTTCCTATTATCGTTAGAATTTCAAGAAGGGTTGGAGTGCATTATCTTATTTCCCCATGGCTTATTAAAATAATTCCATTTGCTGGAAAAATATTTGGCGTTTCTAAAAAGGATAAACGTTTTTTTGATAAGATGATAGATGAGACTCCTAAAGGACATTTAAAAAAAACAATTCGTTCCATACTACATTGGAAAAATACGGTTATTCCTTACGAAGTAATTCATATTCATGGGTCACAGGATAAAGTAATTCCAATAAAAAAAATACAGAGACCTATTGCCATAGAAGGTGGTGGACACTTTATGCTTTATAATATGGCCGATCAAGTCGGCGAAATTATTAATGAGTACTTATAATCTTATTCCGACTACACAAACATCATCGATTTGATCAAAGTCATCTTTCCAAGTTTCAAATTCGGATTGTATAGCATTTAATTGATCGGACATTTTTTGCCCTTTAATTTTACTCAATAAATTATTAAACGGTTTGTACTTATATTTTTTTCCTCGTTTTCCTCCAAATTGATCAGCAAATCCATCCGTAAATAGGTATAAAATGTTTCCTGGATTTACAGGTATATTCTTCCCTTTAAATGGTTTTTGCGTAAGAAACCTACCAATTGGTTGTTTGCATCCTTTAATTATATCCGATTCAATTTCATCTTTATCAAAAATCCAAAGAGGATTGTTAGCTCCTGCGAATTCGATACTTTTTCCATCTTGATTTATTCGGCACAATGCTATATCCATTCCATCCATGATTTCTGTAGCACTTTGTTCAAATGTATTGATTACCAATTCAGTTACCTTGTCCAAAATTGCAGCCGGTTCGTATAAATTATATTCTCTTACCGCTCTGTTTAAAGCATTATTGCAAACCACACTTACCATGGCTCCAGGTACGCCGTGTCCTGTGCAATCTGCAACCCCTACCAACAAACCTTTTGGTGTTTCCTCTATCCAATAGAAATCACCAGCAACGATGTCTTTTGGTTGGTAATAAACAAAGCAGTCATTAATACATGCATTTATGGACTCCCTAGAAGGTAGAATTGCTTCTTGTATCCTTCGAGCGTATGTTATACTATCTGTTATTTCTTCGTTTTTAATCTCAATTATGTTTTTTTGTCGCACTAATTGATCATTCGAAGTTTCTAATGATAAACGCGAAATTATTTCTTTTTTATGCAGCCTATAACGTGTTTGGATCAGAAATATTAAGAATAAAGCAACTGTTAAGTTAAGAAGACCTCCGTTTATAACAATTTCATCAAACGATAGCGGGCTATTAACATAAAACATTCCTCCAATAGAAAGTAAGCATAATGTAACTAATGCTATACTGTAGCGCATTCTCCAGAGCATTAACATACCTCCTCCAATAAGAATTGCCAACATTGCAAAAGTTTGTTGCTGAAACATTTCCAATTCCATAAAGCTGTAGAAGTATCCATTTTGGATAACAAGTGCTGTGTAAGACAGAAACATGAATAGTTCTATCCCAGATTGCTTTTTATTGTGAATAAGGAGCAATGCAAGCACAAATATTGAAATACTACATCGAATTATGCAAAATGAAAACCAATTTTCTGGCGTAACAAAATAATCGCTTAGCGTCCATAAGGGGTTTAGAATTAAAGCTACCCAGCTCGCAATTTTAAAGTATTTTACAGAAAGCGCATTTAGTTCACTTTGCCAATCAACGATGTTATTTTCCATAGATGTTAGCACTAATATAAACAAAAATAGGTAGCTCGCTAATTTTGTTATGACTTACAATAAGTGTTTTATAAGTCCTTAGTTTTTGACACTTTACCGTTGCTGTAGGTTTCTTCCTTTGTGGGTTTTCCTTGTTGATTATAATAGGTCCATTTTCCGGTTTTATAATAATCATATGCATTGAGGTCATAGTTTAAAGTACCTTTTTGTTTAGTAACCCCATTGTTGTAAAAGTCATTTTGTATAAAACTTAATTTCTTAACTCTCTTCAATACGGTTTCCTCTTGTCCGGTTTCATAATAAGATTTTTTGGCAATATGGTATAGGAAACTTTTGTGAAATTCTTCGTAGAATTCCATATTGCCATTTGCATAATAATCAACCCATAATAGCGCAGAACCTCCCATATATTTCACTTCAGACTTTAATGTTCCGTCAGCATAGAATTTCTTTTGTAGTGACCTGAAACCATCAATGTTTTTAAATTCTCTTTCTATTTGCCCATTTGGATAGTAGTTTTTATAAACTTTAATTTGTCCATCAATGTAATATCCACGGTGCAGTAGTGTGCCATCGTCATAAAAATCTTCCTTCCAGTTGTTTACGGCATAACCATTTTCCATTCTTACTGAGTCTCCTTCCAAAGCCATGTTTAAAGGCTCGTAAAGTTGTATTCCATAAGTTTCGTCTATTATGGATTTGTTGTATGTTTTTTCTTTGGGAATTTGGCTCTCAAGGTCTATCTGAGCATAAGATACACCAGAAATTATGAAGACACTTAAAAGTAAAATACTTTTCATACGAAGTCGGTTTAAGTTGGTTTGTTCAGGTCCTATACTGTAAATATACAAAATTATGTCTAAATCTTAAAATATTTAGACGGCCTTTTTTTGATTAAGCTCAGCAATTTTGATACCAAAGTAACCGTAAGTAATTGTCATAATAGGACTTATTATATTAAAGAAACAGAATAAAAAGTATTCACCGGTAGCAACTCCTAATACATGAGATTGTGCTGCTCCACAAGTGTTCCATGGCACGAGCACAGATGTAACTGTTCCGCTATCTTCTAAAGTTCGACTCAGATTTTGAGGAGCAAGACCTCTGTCTCTATAGGTTTTTGAAAACATTTTTCCAGGCACTACAATTGCTAAGTATTGGTCGGATGCAGTTACATTAAAGCCAATGCAAGTCAAAGTTGTAGTTGCAATTAAAGACCCTCTAGATTTAGCTTTTGATACAATGACCTCTGTTATTTTACTTAACATACCAAGTTTATCCAAAATCCCTCCAAAACTCATCGCACAGATAATTAGCCATATTGTTCCCATCATACCCGACATTCCGCTGGTTCCTAGCAGCTCGTTGACTTGCTCGCTAGAAGTGTTAACTGACGTATCTATCGTCATAGCGTTTATTACACTGCGGTATGAAGCCTCTAAATAATTGCTTCTTGATAAGGTGGCGGTGAAACCTAACTTATTGATATTCTTATCACCTAAAGACAATTTGAAATTATCCGTTGCAGCCTTGTCAGTAGCTTCCGGCAGTAAAAAGGTTCCTTCCGCGGCAACTTCCCCACCTTTGCTTATAATCAAATCGTAGCTCCCTCCATCTACATTTTTCAATTTGGAATTTGCTTTTATTTTTTCACCTTTTTGATACCATTCAAAAGAATATTCGGAAGTATTTTCCCCCTCGATTATAACGGTGTTTTTCATTCCATTTTGGTTGATAATGTCTGGCTGAAAAATGAGTGCTGCGACTCCACCTAACAAAGCCCCTGCAAAAAGAGCTGGAATTGCAGGTACTTTTTTAATTATCATAAAAACAACAGCTACAGGAACTAAAAATAACCATGGAGTTATACAAAAAGAACCTTCAATAGCTGATAGTATTTCGTTTATTTCTTCAGTTGAACCGCCTTCGCCAACGAAAAAACCTAGGATCAAGAAAATAAATAACGTAATTACAATAGAAGGAATGGTAGTCCACATCATATACCGAATGTGCGTAAATAAGTCGGTACCCGCAACCGCAGGAGCGAGGTTTGTTGTATCGCTCATAGGCGACATTTTGTCCCCAAAATATGCCCCAGAAATTATTGCTCCAGCGATTAAACCAGTGTTTATATCCATCGCTTGGCCAATGCCAAGTAAAGCAACTCCTATTGTAGCTATAGTAGTCCATGAGCTTCCTGTTGCTAACGAAATAATTGCACTAACTATACAAGCAGCAAATAGAAATATCGTAGGGTTTAAAATTTTAAGTCCGTAATAAATCATACTTGGTACGATACCACTAATTAGCCAGGTCCCTGCTAGGGCACCGATTAATAAAAGAATCAGTAATGCGGGAAGGGCTGATAAAATGGAATCGCTAATACCACTGAGCATATCTTTCCATTTGTATTTAAGTCGCCATCCGATTAGGGCTGCTATTGCAGTTCCAAATAAAAGTGCCATTTGGTTAGCCCCGCCTAAAGAATCATCCTCCCAAATAGAAATAACAGATAGCATTAAAAGAATAACCAAAGCAATTATTGGAGTTAATGCCTGAATTAAAGAAGGTTTTTTGAATGTAGATTCCATATTAACTTATAATTAATCGTTGTAAAAATACCTTTTTCCAAGAGATTGAGAAAGACTTGTAATTTATAAATCTTTGAATATCTTTTTTTTGCGACCAAAATGCCTCCAAACTATATTACGAGAATACATACCTTCCATTTCTGTAAAACTTTTGTATACCATTTGTTTTCGCTTTTTATTCAATTGGGGAATGTTTTTGTAAAAATGAAAATGTGCTTTAAAGATACTTCCTATGTGACTTATTTTTCCGGAAAAAAGAAACTTTGCTCCAGCTATACTGTCTAGGAATAATCTTGTAAGTATTTTAATAAAAAGACCTTTATCAAGGTTTTTGTGCAGCGTAAATAAACTGTTTCTAAAGTTTAAATATGTTTTTTTTGGATTGATATAGTTTAATGTACCTCCGCCAACATGATAAACGGAACTAGACCCACAATACATTATTTTTCCTCCACTGTTTTTTATTCTCCAGCAAAGGTCTATTTCTTCCATATGCGCTAAATAACTCTCGTCAAACCCTCCAAATTCATGAAATGATTTGGCCTTAATAAACAAACATGCTCCACTGGCCCAAAATACTTCAGTATTATCATCATATTGTCCTTCATCCTTTTCTACATGGTCAAAAATACGACCTCGACAGAATGGATATCCATTTTTATCAATCATTCCACCTGCAGCTCCCGCATGCTCAAAATATTGTTTATTGCGATGTGCTAATATTTTTGGTTGCGCGGCAACAATTTTTTCATCACTTTCTAATAATTGTATAACAGGGGGAATCCAATTTTCGGTAACCTCTACATCAGAATTTAATAGAATATAATAATCCGCAGTAATGTGTTTAAGCCCCTCGTTGTAACCTCCAGCAAACCAGTAGTTTTTTTCGTTTACAACAATGTTGATTTGTGGGAAATTATCTCTCAAAAAAAGAACGGAGTCGTCACTAGAGGCATTGTCTATAACGTAAATACCAGCATCATCACTGTTTGCAATAACGCTTGGTAAGAATTCTTCGAGCCATTTCCTCCCGTTAAAATTTAATATGACAACTGCAGTTTTCACGTAATTACAATCGGTATTCTAAAGATTAAAAACAATTAAATATTGTAAATTCGCTAACGCGGCTTATAAAATAAATCATCTGTGCGATCTCCGAATTCGGGGTCCGGGTTTATATCATCTACATTACCACCTTTGGTACTTCTTCGTTTTAAATCAATTTTCCAGTGAAAGTTTTGAATTTCTCCAATTAAATCAGAGTGTAATAATTGATAATCATTTGTAACTAGGTCGCGATCATAAAACACAAAACGTTTATCGTTGAATTTACCAATTTTATAATAATGCCAAATTTGATAAGGATAAGAGTTCGCTTCACTTCTTTGGTCATGCACAGTATTTGGAGCTCCATATTTTAGGAAAATACGTCCTCGGTCAGTTTCATATCCGTTTTTAATACGCGTACCAAACTTGAGTTGTACTTGTTGTACTTGAAACTTATATGCGTTCCAATCTTTTTCTGGAGTAACCGTGTTTCTGTTATACCAAAAACTATAAATATATTGAAGTTTTAATGTGTCGGTCATATCGTCTAATTGATCATCGACAATTTTCTTTTCAATCTGGGTTGAAATAGGACGCAGACAATAAATAAATTCGTCCAGCGAATCCAATGGCAGTCTATCGGTAAATTGTCCCGCAAGATTTACATCTTTTAAGTTTTGAGTGTTGAGGTCATTTAATAAATTTAAGCGTTGGAATCGTAATTTCTTTTCCGCAATAACCTGGTTATCTTTGTTTTTTACTTGTACAACAAGGTTATAGTTTCCAGTAGGAAGAGTGCCAATTTCAAATATATTCAAAGTAGCGTTGACCGGATTAGAATTTTCTTTGCTGAGTTTATTAAAGCTTCCTGCAATTACCCCTCTTTCGTAGGATTCAATAAAATGTTGTAATACATATTTCCCGTTTTTTCCTAATTCTTTGTCGGTATTATATATTTCAAAATAGTAAGCAATTTTATCAAATTCAGGTGAAAAATAATCAGAGACCAGTGGAATCATTTCAAATCCAGACTTTGAAGTTTTAGAAGCTTTATCAGATTTCCAAAACGAATCAATTAATTCAATATCCGATATGGTAATGATATCATTGAAATCTACTGTAATTTCTTCGGAATAAGTTATCTTTTGAGCAGAGTCGTTGAATAAGTCTAAAATTTCTACTTCATATTCATAATTTCCATTTTCAATAAAAAAACGATGGAGATGCAAGGGGTCGTTGTATAGGTCTTTGGTTGTTACCCCTTTGTTTTGTAGTACTATTTTTTGAAAATCTATAATCTTACCATCTTTCTTTAACATTTGTAAGATCTCTATTTTACATCTGTCAACTCCTAAATCATTTGGAATGTATTTAATAGAACCTGAAAAAATGCTTATGTAGGTTTCAACAAAGGGAGAACTAGGAGAATCGAATTTTTTAAGACCAATAGTAGCTTCCGTCTGGGTATATCCAAGAGTGCACATGGCCATTAGTATGAGAAATGATAGAGTTTTCATTTTACGGAAATTTGGATAGTAACAAATGTACATTAATAAAGCCAAAATAGAGGAGTACTTATTTATTGAAGTGTTATAATGTGTTAAAAAAGTTACTAATCGGATTGGGATTGATAACTTATTGTGATTATTTTCGTTAAAACAGCATGATGATGAATCGAATAGTCTATATACTAACAATTTTTATCTCAATTGCGGGTTTTTCACAGAACATCAACCCAGAAGCAAAAGTGCCTGTAGTGGGTGAGGATATTTCTACACCTGGATATATATTAAACGATGTTCTTATTCAAGGCGATAATTCTGAGTACTTAAAAAAGTATAGAACTACAAGATATTTTGTAAGAAGGGTTTATGCTTATTCTCAATTGGCTTCAGCAATGCTAAATGAATACCAAGATTCTCTTGCACATATGACTTCTAAGAGATCTAAAAGGAAATATTTGAATCAAGCAAATAAGGAATTAAAAGAGGAGTTTGGGGAAGAAATAAAGAACATGTCTATTACTCGCGGTGTTTATTTAAATAAGCTGATATATAGAGAAACAGGACTTACAACGTACGATATCATTAAAGATTACAGAGGTGGTGGTAAAGCTTTTTTTCTTCAATCATTGTGTCGGTTAAACGGGCAAAACCTCAGAGTAACTTACTCTCCTGAGGGAGAAGATGTAGTAATGGAGAGAGTAATTAAAGAGATTGAAGCAGGTAAGATTAAAACGTTGCCGCGAAGTGCAGTGACTCAAAAAGGAAAGAATGTTCAAAAAAATAACAAAAAGAATAACCGAAGAAAAAACAAGAGTAAGCGCAGCGAAGTAGCTGCTAGATAATCTAATTGCTGTGCTTTCTTCCGTTTATTTTCCCTTTGTTAAAATATTCGTCATTCTTCTTCATTTCCTCTTTCATTTCTTCAGATAAATCTTCTTTCAATTTCGATAAATCGGGTTGTCCGGCATTTACCCATGCTGTATACCAAAAACTTCCCGCAGTTAAAATTGACTCCCTCATTCTTCTTTCTTGCATTCCATTCAACCTTTTTTCGTATTCCATCGAGAAATCTTGACTATATACTTTCATAACTACGCGACCTCTGTGTTCAAAAGAATATTTTTTATCGTCATCAAAAAGTTCGGTTAATTCTCTTTCCACACTGAAAACAGAGTCCAGTGCGTAATGGCTCTGTTTAATAATGCTCCATGCTTTTTCCAATGGGTCAGATATATAAGAGGCTCTTCCAACCAAATAGTCGTAATTTTCAGCAGATAATTCAGGGACTCTAGACTCCCAAAACCCATGTATTCCCTTTTGATTTGTCATTTGTCCATTATAATTTTCGGTAGTATGCAAGGGAACGTGAGAATCACCAACATAGTGACCTAAGTCTGCTGAGTATTGCAATATTTTATCTAAGTTTTTCTCCTTAAAAGCTCTGGTCAATCTATTTACCATTAATTCAAGGTGCCATGGGGCAATCCCGTATGCCTTTAATGTGTCCTCAGAAAATTTATCAACCGCGTCCTTCCACCTTTTTGGTACAACTTCAAACGGATCTTCATCGTTATGGACATAATGATCTATATCGATATAATGCCTTTCAGCTTCACCTTTAGCAGCATACCTGCGTTTGTCAGGATCTATTGCATGCTCTGTTAAAAATTCAATGTGTTTTTTGTAAAAGGTAAATAATTCTGGAGGTAAAGTAAATACCGCCATTCTATTAATCCGTTTATGCGCATAAAAACCCCAGGTAGAAGCACATTTACTATTGCTATTATTAGGTTCAATACCGCCCTTAGCGCTGAGTATCGAGCAAATCGAAAATATAAAGACAATTGTTTTTAGCATTCAATAGAATTATTTGTTCCGACTAAGATAGTCAAAAGTCAGTTTATACCCTTAATTTAATCTTGTATTATTGATGCTCGTAGCAGCCAATTGTATTGTCGAACCTACCATTACCATCTAAATCATTTCCAGAAGTAGATCCAAAAGCTTGCCCTACGGCGGGGGAGTTACTTGGAACATGATAATCCCATCCAGAAGGATTGGTGAATAAGGGGTCGCTATTGGTTATGCAATTTGAAAAGAAATTGGCGTCCGCAATTGTCGTGTCGGTTTTTATCAAGCAATTGGCGAAATTAAATACGGAGGCTGACCCAGTAATACTCCAAGCCGAATTTCTGGCTAAGGTATCCATAACAAATTCATTGTCGTTATTGCCATAAATAATACTGTTGGTAAAATTAGCTACAGTAAAAGGTCTATGTTGAATAGTGCTTCCTGATTCATAATAATCTGAGAAAGCAAATAAGCCTGAGTTTCTTGTACCACTCCAATAATTTCCAAACGTACAATGATCAAAATTAACAGATCCTCCAATGGAAATAACCGCAGAATATTGAGAAGAGTTACCAAACAAACAATTTACGGCGGAAACATTTGCTCCTTGGGTCAATATTCCCGCAAATAAGCTATTGTCTATCTTTACTGAATTTAAATTAACCGTGGATCCATTTCCAGCTGTATCAATTTGGACTCCTATAACGGCATTCTTTATTTCGGCGAAATCAATACTACTTTCCAGTGGTTCGATGAAGTAAATTCCTCTCCATTGACCAGCAACACTATCGGCTGGATAAAGCAAATAGTCAGCTGTTCTGTCTTGGGAAAACTCAACTGGGTTTCCGGTTATTCCGTTTACCAATAGAGAACCCTTGTAAACGAGAAGCGTGGCGCTATTGTGCCCATGAACTTTAGTTCCAGCCGGAATTGTCAAAGTAATAGCAGAATCCACAGCGCAATAGTTATAAATAACATGTGGCTTGTCATTGTTCCAAGTATCATCTGCAGATATTACTTCTTTTACATGGAAATAGGCATCTTGCCCCCATGCATTTAAAAGAACTCTTTGTTCATTACCATTAGTCAGAAACAAAATTGAATCCTCGACCACTAAAGGTAAATTAGAATTATTTGGATCAACTGTAACTTCTACAAAAACAAAAAGACTGTCATTTGCTTCAATTTCTATTTCACTAAAACTAACTCCAGCATCACCATCGACATTTATTCTGAATTGAGATTGTGTTCCGCTTGCTAACCAGATATCAGAAATAATTAATTTGCCCGAATTATTATTATATATTTTAAAATATTTCGTCGTCGATCCAATGGTAGTAAATACTGTGTCAAAAAGAACGGTATCTGTAGAGAAAGCTAATTTTGCTGAATTATCGGTTAATAATTGCGTTTTTTTGCAGTTGGAAAGTAGCAGCAAAGAGCTAGTTCCAATAAGTAAAAGCAATATTTTAAAAATCAGTTTCATTACCCGCTGCCAAATCTAAAATTATTTACAGAGTCTATAACTGATAAATATTAAATTTATTTTATCTATTTTATTGTTTGGCTGATTGTCTAATTAAAAAGAAAGTGTACATTTGCACACCGAAATTAATAATAAAGTAAAATGAAAGCAGGAATACACCCAGAGAATTACAGATTAGTAGTATTTAAAGATATGTCAAACGAATATTCGTTTTTAACTAACAGCTGTGCGCCGTCTGCGGATACAATTAAATGGGAAGATGGAAACGAATATCCTTTAATTAAATTGGAAATTTCTCACAAATCACATCCTTTCTTTACTGGTAAACAAACATTGGTTGATACGGCAGGACGTATTGATAAGTTTAAAAACAGATATGTTTCTCGTAATAAGGGTTAAGCCTTATTTAAAGATATTTAAAACCCTCGACTTTTTAGTCGGGGGTTTTTTGTATATAAATATTGGTATTTTTATACCACAATTAAAATCAAGATATGGGCATTGTATTATTTGACGGTGTAGCTCACCAGCAACTTTTACCATTAACTTACACTAAACCTGTTGCTGCTTTGCGCGTGGGTATTTTTACCATTCAAGAAAAATGGAATCATTATTTGGGAGCTGAGACATCTATAAGAACGAAAGACTATTTGACGGAGAAGTTCAAAGGAAATAATACAAAAACGGAAATCGGCGTGTTTGCTGGGTTATTGCCAGATGAGGATATCGCAGATACTATTAACAACCTCGAGGAAAACCAGCTATTAATGCACAATGATCAGGTGATTGCCATTTGCCCATTGCCTGCGGTGGAGGATATGAATGACTCACTTGCGAAAATGACTGTTCTTAAGTATGAAGGGGATTTGAATATTATTAATCGCCCATGGGATATCTTTAAATTGAATGGTGAAGAGTTAGAGAAGGATTTTGAAATAGTTAAAGCAGAAAAAGAATCGGAAGAAATTGAAGCATCTAATACCGTAATAGGAAATAGTGTTTTTATTGAGAAAGGAGCAAAAGTTACTTGTTCGATTTTAAATTCTACAACCGGTCCAATATATATAGCTAAAAATGCAGAAGTGATGGAAGGTTGCCTGATTAGAGGCGGATTTGCCTTGTTGGAAAATGCTGTTCTTAAGATGGGAGCTAAAATATATGGCCCAACTACAATTGGATCGTTTTGTAAGGTTGGCGGTGAAGTTGGAAATTCGGTTATGCAAGGTTATTCAAACAAAGGACACGATGGTTATATGGGGAATAGTGTAATAGGAGAGTGGTGCAACCTAGGTGCTGATACAAATACATCAAACTTGAAAAATAACTACGGAAACGTTAAAGTTTGGAGTTACAAAGAAGAGGCATTAATTGATTCGGAAGAACAGTTTTGTGGATTAATAATGGGCGATCATTCCAAATGTGGAATTAATACTATGTTTAATACGGGAACTGTTGTGGGTGCTTATGCTAATGTTTTTGGCGGAGGCTTTCCAGATAAACACATTCCCTCTTTTTCTTGGGGTGGTAAAGGTGGTTTTACTACCTATAAATTAGACAAGTCTTACGAAGTGGCAAAACAAGTGATGGCTCGAAGAAGCATTGATCTGTCAGTTGCTGATAAAGAAATTTTAAAGACTGTTTTTGAGAATACAGAGAAGTTTAGAGGGTAGTTTGCAGTCTAAATGAGTCTTGCAGATTATGGTATGCAGTTAAATTTTTTGATGCAAGCTAAATTGAAACTGATGCTTTTGCCAAGAATTAGTTGTTTGTTTCATTATTCCTAGTTGAACTTTAAGTCCTTGTTTAATTACGTATCCAGTTGCGACATACAATCTATTTCTATCAAAAATTTCTACACTATTTCCATTTCCTATGCTTCTTTGTCCATTGATGAAAATTTCATTATACAAGGCTAGGTAAATTGTCTTCTTATCCATTGAAGGATTGTTCAAGGGGATATTTAAAAATAAATTGTATCTATAGCGTGTTCTTAAGTCTTGATTTTCAACAAATCTTTGCTCGTATCGAAATCGGTGATTGGTATAAAAACGATTCCCAAATTGAACCGGAAATAGCGCTTCCTGGTAAATTCTGCTCTCTGATGTAGTTGAATTATTTGGACCATAGCTTCCAGTAGTTACATTTCCGTATCCGAGAGTTAGTTTAATGTTGGCTTTTTTTGGTTTGTAGGTTATTCCGCCTCGCAACAATAATTGTTCAAGATCACCCGCAATATTCCAGTTACGACATTGAATATCTCCTTGCACACCCCATGTGCTTTCTTTGAAAGTTGTATTGAAAAAGTACATGTACCATGCACCTATTTCATCTTCATTTATTTGAGTTATTCCTTTGTTTGGAAAAAATAAGGAGATATTTATAATTATTAAAAAGATACTTTTTTTCATATCTAGTATATGTCTAAAATTTTATCAAATATACACAACGAATTAGTTCTAGTGGAATTGTTTTTAGGTTGTTTTGTAGTTTTTTTTATGTTCATATTTTTATTCCTATCACACACACATCATCTACTTGTTCAATGTCACCTTTCCAATTGCTAAAGACTTCTTTGATATTTTGATGCTGCTCTTCCATAGGTAAATGAGAAATTGATAAGACATACTCTCTCATTTTTTTAACCATAAATTTTTTGCATTTTGGCCCGCCAAATTGATCTTGAAAACCATCTGTTAAGGTATAGATTTGGTCTCCTTGTTGAATTTCAAATTCACCGCCTACAAAAGGAATTTTATCCTTATCATGCTTTCCAAGGGGCATTTTCTCTGGTTTGATTTCTGTAAGTTTACCATTTCTAATTACCCAAATAGGGTTTTGAGCTGCAGTGTAACTGAATTTAGAATTTTCAAAATCAAAGCAAATTATAGAGGCGTCCATGCCATCTTTACCGCCTTCAGAACTACCATCTTTTTTTAATCGTTCAATAATGAATTTTCGGGTTTTATTAAATATTTCATGCGGTGTAGTTGAACCTTCTTTAACAGCCTCTTCAATAGCGGAAATATTGAGAATACTCATAATTGCTCCTGGCACACCATGGCCTGTGCTATCGGCATTAACTATTGCAAAGTTTCCATTGTTTAGTTTGCTCGCCCAATAGAAGTCTCCGCTCACGACTTCTTTTGGTTGAAAGAAAACAAAATATTCATTTAAGTTCGCATTCAGTAGTTCTTCAGACGCTAAGAAACTACGTTGAATTCTCTCTGCATAGTTAATAGAGTCATTGATCTCTTTATTTTTTTCTTCAACAAGTAATCTGTTTTTTTCCGATTCTGCGTGTTTTTTTGCTAATTCTTTTGTTCTTCTTTCAACTATTTTTTCTAATTCAATCTGTCTAGATTTTAATTGATTAGTTCTTATTCTGAACATAAAGTATATGATTAGAATAAGTAAGAAAATACAAAAGGTAATAAACCACCATGCTGTCCAAAAGGGAGGGGTAATGTTGAAAGAAAATGAGATGGGTTTACTCCATATACCATCTGAATTGGCTGCTTTTACTTCAAATGTATAGCTTCCAGGTGCTAATCTTGAATACTCAATAGATCTTTCATTAGCATAACTCCATTCATTTTCTAGCCCTTTAAGTTGGTAAGCATATTCAATATTTCTTTCAGATGAAAAATGAATAGCAGAAAACTCAAATGTAATGTTGTTTTGATTGTAAATTAGGGCGTAATTATTTTTTAATTTCTGATACTGGTTATTAAGTATCTCTATTTTTTCTTGAGAATTTTTATAGTTAAAATAGATATTGTCAAAATAAACATTTGGTAATGTTGTATCATTAATAAAATCTAATGGATTCCAAGAATAAATCACATTATTATAGGCCATAAAAAAATCACCATTCTGGTTTTCACTTATTTTACTAATGCTAGATAGAAGATCAACTTTTTTAAGTCCATGTTTTTTATTGAATACTTTGATCTTCCTGCTATTCTTATCAAATTGTATAAGGCCAAATGAAGAAGTTGCCCATAGATTTCCTAAAACATCTATTTTAATCATACTTGTTGCATTGCTGGGCAACCCATTTTCTTTTTTAATACTATCTATTAATAGACCTGTGTTTGCATCAAAACATAGTAGGCCATTACTCCATGTAGATACCCAAATACTATCATTAACTATATCAAGACCCAACGTAGTCCCTGCATAATCACTGCCAATAGTAGAGAACTTTAATGTTTTAGTATTTAGTTTTACAAGACCTGCGGTATTGGTTGAAATAAAAAGAAACTGGTCTTTTAATTTTAAAGCTGATATCACATTCGTTTGATCCGGATAATCAGATTCACCGTATTTAAAATATTTTAAACTATCTGAAAAAATACTTTTGTTAAGTAAACCATGTCCCAAGTCAGAAATCCATATTGTTTTATTGTCTTGAACCACCAAATCCACACAGTAATTTTCTATTTCATTCATGAACTCACCAGTTTTGTTATCAATATTATATTTTACTAAAAACTTATTATTACCATACCATAAAATTCTTTTTTCCAAGTCATAGTAAAAGGAACCCATTTCATCTTTCTTGCTGAGCAAGGATTCAGGTAGATTTTTCACTTTAAAGCTAAAAGGAAATAAACTATCATTTTTTATTTGATATTCTAATAACCCAAAATTGGTACTTAATAATAATGAACTATCTATTTGAACCACATTCAAAATAGAAAGTTCTTCATAATTTTTTTTTGTGATTTCAAAAGTCTTTATTTTTTGGTGTTTGTAATTGAGTTTAAAAACACCTCTATCTATTGAAACTGCCCAAAAACAATTATTTCCATCATAATGTATGTCTGCTATGCTGGGTTGTTGTTGATGATTTTTAGAAGGATCTAAAATCATAATCATGTCTTTTAAGTTTACTTTTCTTTTTTTTGATAGATCATAGTTTATTAATGCAGACCCATCCACTACCATAAATAATTCTCTTTTCTTTGAATAGGTCATTTTACTTAATTCCAATTTATCTAAACGCAGAGAATTATCAGTAAACCAATAAACATATTCTTGCGCTGATTCTACGTAGAAATAAAAATTATTTAAATTGGAGATAAAGAGTAAAGTATCAGAGTTGTGTCGTGTGTAATTCTTTAGTTTTTCTTTTTCATTAGCAAAATTAAATTCAATAAATTTTGACCCTTTTAGGTCAGGATTAAATTCAATAATTCCTTTTTCAAAAAACAATGTTGGTTTTTCTACATCTTTTATAAATCTAAATGCGATGGTATCACTTAAATCAATATTTAAAACATCCTTGAACTCAATAGAATCAAGGGTGGTGGTTTTTAAATTATTTATAAAAAGTTTGTTGCAGGCTGTGTATAATAAATGATCGGAATTAATTTGTTTAATATCTGCGATAACATTTGTGAATTTAAGACCGTTACTTGATCTTAGATAGGCCGGGATTAATAATTCTCCAATCGAATCAGTAAGATGGTTTAAAAATTCAATTTTGAAAGAGAATTTATTATTGTAAATTTCCCCTGTTTGAAACCACATTAGATCATTCCCTTCTACAATTTTATAAATTAATGTTCCTTTTAATTTCTTGTCATTCCATTTTGTTTTAAAGCTATAACCATCGTAACATGTTATTCCGTCTTGAGTTCCAAACCACATATAGCCTTTACTATCTTTCAAACAACTTACTACACTTTGACTGGGAAGACCTTCTCTTTCGGTATAATTTTTAAACCGATAGTTGTTTTGCCCAAAGAAAGTTTGGACCAGAAGAATAAATAATATTGCTAAGAGTAACCTGGAGCATTTCATTCAACTAAAATAATGAATTAACTTTATTTGATTTTTCTTACTTAAACTTTTTAACAGTAAAAAGAAAATTCATTGAGATGGTTTCTAAGCATATTTCTTTTCTTCTGAATTCTATTAGGGTTTATTCTTCTGGAAATTCCCATAATTTTTTCACTAAACAAAAAGACACAAAAAAAGCCCAATCTATAGTAGATTGAGCTTTAAAAGTCGGGGTGGCAGGATTCGAACCTGCGATCTCCTGGTCCCAAACCAGGCGCCTTGACCGGACTGGGCCACACCCCGAAAAATCGGTTTTGCAAAGGAAAGCATTTTTGTGTAACCACAAAGCACTTTCTTAATTAATTGCGGAGAGACAGGGATTCGAACCCTGGGTACCCTTTTGGGGTACGCTTATTTAGCAAACAAGTCCTTTCGGCCACTCAGGCACCTCTCCGTATGTAAAGATCATTTCCCTTTCGGGATTGCAAAAATAACACAGTTTTTGAAAACACAAACCACTTGTGGCTATTTTATAAAAAAAAATATGAAATAAAAGTAATAGCGTTAATTAGGTTAAGTCACTGTATACACCAAGTAGCTGATTTGTTAGCTCTTCGGAGTCGAATTTTTTTACGTAGGCTAGCCCTTTTTCAGTCATTAGTTTTTGTTGAGCTGGATTCTCCAATAGGTCATCTATCGTTTTTCCCAATTCTGCAAAATTATTCGTATCCACATAAATACTATCTGGTCCTCCAGCTTCAGGAAAACATCCACCTTGCGTTGTAATTACGGGTACTCCAGAATTGAGCGCTTCTATAATGGGTATTCCAAACCCTTCAAATACGGATGGGTAAACAAAAATAGTAGACAATTGATAGATTGCAGGAAGTTGATCCATAGTTACATCTTTTAAAAAGATAAAACGATCTTCATCAATTTTTAGCTTCTGCATTTGAACTTTTAAAAAGTTGAAATATTTCGTCTTTCTGCCAACAACAACAATGGGTAAGTCGTTTTTCATTAATGGAATTGCTTGCAGTAGTGCGTTCAAATTTTTACGTGTCTCAATCGTGCCCACGTTGAGTATAAATTCATCGGGTAGATTGAAATTTGTTTTAATGTGTTGTTTTATTTCTTCAGAATATTCTTTTTTAAAGTTCTCATGGCAAGTTTGGTATATCACCTTGATTTTTTCTGCGGGTACTTTGTAGTACTGAACTATATCTCGCTTGGTTTGTTCGCTTATGGCAATTACTACATCGGCATTTCGCGAAGCATACTTGAATTTAATGTTATGAATTCTTCTATCTATTGCTCGGTAGTTTCTTGGAAACCTTCTGAATATTAAATCATGTATCGTAACCACATATTTAATTCTTTCTGCACCAAATTTTCTTCTTCGCGGTATTTCATTGCTTAATCCATGAAATATTTCTATGCCATCTTTTAATAGAAATTTCTCTAAATTTATAGACCTCCAAAAACCTTTAAATGTTTTATGTATAGGGGTTTCTGGGAAACGTTTGTGGATATTTTTCTTTCCCTCAATAAAAGAGAAACGCGGGTTTTTAGCCGATTTAGGACTGTACATGAAAAATTCATCCTGAGAATTTTTTTTCAGTAAACTTTTTATCAAGTCTCTACTGTAGTTACCCAAACCAGTATAGTTGTGGTAAGCTCTTTTAGCGTCAAATCCAATTTTCATGTAAGTGTAAAACTAAAAAATATATCTTAAACGGCTACATTATGTTCGCGCAATGCATCGTTTAGGGAAGTTTTAAGATCGGTACTTGCTTTTCTTTCTCCAATAATAAGCGCACATGGAACATTGTATTCTGCCAGCGTTAAATTGCTTTGGATAAGTTCCGGGTATTACCACCTTTCTGGGTGGTACAACTCCTCTGTGTTCAACCGGTGTATCGCCCGTAACGTCAATAATCTTTGTTGACTTTGTAAGAACAACGTTTGCGCCTAATACAGCTTCTTTTCCAACTCTTACACCTTCTACAACAATACATCTTGAACCTATAAATGCCCCATCTTCAATAATTACTGGTGCAGCTTGCAAAGGTTCTAAAACACCACCAATTCCCACGCCACCACTTAAGTGTACATCTTTTCCAATTTGTGCGCAAGAACCTACGGTTGCCCATGTGTCGACCATAGTGCCGCTATCCACATAGGCTCCGATATTAATATAACTTGGCATCATGATTACACCGCTTGCTACATATGCTCCATAACGCGCTACCGCATGCGGCACCACTCTTACGCCCAATTCTTTGTAATTTGTTTTGAGTGCCATTTTATCGTGGAATTCAAAAGGCCCAACTTCAATCGTTTCCATTTTACGAATAGGAAAATACATCACTACCGCTTTTTTGACCCATTCATTCACTTGCCATTCTCCATTTTCCAGGGGTTCAGCACAACGCAATTCACCTTTATCTATTTTTTCAATAACAGATTCAATTGCAGTTATTGTTTCAGTTTCTGCTAAAATCGCTTGGTTATCCCATGCTTTCTCAATTTTTCCTCTCAATATTTCCATTGCTTCACTTAAATTTTAGCGCTAAGTTAATAGGTTGTACCATTTAGTAATTGAATTGTGGTAAATTCTATGAGATTGTTGATATTTGTGAAATTATTAATTGAATTTAGAAAATGCCAAGAATAGTTGCTGTAGATTACGGAACCAAGCGGGTAGGAGTTGCAGTTACAGATGAGCTGCAGATTATAGCAAGTGGACTTACAACGGTACATTCTAGCGAAATCATTCAATTTTTAAAAGATTATTGTGAAAAGGAAAAAGTAGACTGTATAGTCATTGGAGAGCCTAAAAGTTTACAGAATGGAGATACTGATAGCACTGAGTCCATTGAAAACTTTGTTCGGCACATGGTTAAAATATTTCCAACAATCAAAATTGATAGAATAGATGAGCGTTTTACATCTGTTTTGGCTTCAAGAGCAATACTTGCTTCTGTGGCTAAAAAGAAGAAGCGACAAGACAAGGGATTGGTGGATGAAGTAAGTGCAACTATCATGCTGCAAGATTACATGGAAAGAAAGAGTAAGGGTTTTTCTTAAAAATAGGATAAATGTTTTGTTGTTGGGATTATTGCTCTTTTTATAAATTGCCTCATTTCAGCAATAGTGACTGGAGACGCGTAATTGCGTTCGACGAAGGAGAAAGAAGCATGGAGCGTTAGGGAAGTCATGTTACGCAGTAATTGCCTTCATGAGGCTTGAGTTTTTTGGTTCGTTTTTGTGTCAAGACAAAAATGAATAGAAATTAATTAGAAATAACAGTTGAGTAATTACTATATTCTTACTGCAATAGTGAATAAGCAGATATAAAATATATATTTTTGCAAACTAATTTTAGATAGAAAAATGATATTACCTGTTATAGCATATGGAGATCCAGTTTTGAGAGCTGAATGCGAAGAAGTTGAAGAGGGAACTGACATGACTTCAGTCTTGAAAGATATGCGTGATACAATGCATCAAGCTTCAGGTGTTGGTTTAGCAGCTCCACAAGTTGGGAAATCGATTCGCTTATTTATTGTTGATGCTTCTCCGTTTGCGGAGGAAGAACCTGAAAATGAAGAGGAGGCGCAGAACTTTGAAATTCTAAAGAATTTTAAAAAAGTATTTATCAATCCAATTATTGAAGAGGAGAGAGGCAAAAAGTGGGCTTTTTCGGAAGGTTGTCTTAGTATTCCAGGAATTCGAGAAGAGGTAATTCGAGAAAATATTGTCAAGATATCTTACTTCGATGAGGAATGGAATTTCCACGAAGAAGAGTACACAGGGGTCGCTGCAAGAATTATTCAGCATGAATATGATCATATTGAAGGAATACTTTTTACAGATCACCTTAATCCACTGAAAAGAAGAATGTTAAAGAGAAGATTAACGGACATTTCTAAAGGCGAAGTTAGCGTAACCTACCGAATGAAATTTCCAAAATAAATTGAATATGAAGAAAGTTATTTATCTATTCGCGACTGTATTAATTTTTGCAAGTTGTGGAACCGAAGAAGTAAAATCGAGATGAACAAACAGCAGAACCCGTGGCTCTTAGTTTGGAGGATCAATTTTCTGCCTTAGTAGAATTGGATAGCAAATTACTTACAGCTGATTTGTCCATTGATACAAAAGTTGCCAAACAGTTGTATGATGCTGCAAATTTATTTGCCAGCGAAAATCCTTTACATGAAAATGCACCAGATGCACTGGAACTTGCTGCAAAAGGTGCTGAAGGAATTGAAAAATACGATGAAGCTATTACTATTTTACACAAAATTATAACGGATTATCCAGAGACAGAAAAAACACCAATGTTCATGTATCGAAAGGCAATTATTCTGGAAGAAAAACTGGGTAAACCGGACAATGCTAAAGCGGCTTACCAGGCCCTTATAGAAAGGTTCCCAGACAACTTTCTTTCCATTAGTGCTCAGGAGTACTTAGACATGGATTTTCTAAACATGTCTGATAAAGATTTAATTGAATTTTTGGAAAGCCAAAATCAAGAATAATAGATTTTTGTTAAGCGTACAGCGATTCTCCGTTTTCATCGGTAGTTAGTACCTCGCTCATATAGTCAAATAAGGGGCGCATGTTTTTAAAAACTTTGTTGGCTTCTTTGTAGAAGTCTTTAGCAAGCATTTCTTTTTCTGTAAATTTCTTAGAAACTAAAAACTGTTTGTATCGCAATAAATCAATGTTTTCGTGCTCTTTGGAGAATCCTTTTGGCGCTGTTTTTACCTGGTTTCCGTCTAGTTGGCCAAATGTATCAATGAAATTTTTTGAACCAATAATCTTTCTTAATTCACTTCCGTCAGCGGCTAATTCAACTCTAATTCGCTTCAGGTCTTCTGGGTTTGGATTCCAAAATCCACCACCAACAAAACAATTACCTGGCTGGAGATGAAAATAGTAACCACCTCTTAACTGATTGGTTGCTCTTTTAAAATACCCACCCCAATGCGTTTTGTAGGGTGTTTTGTCTTTTGAGAACCTTATATCCTTATAAATTCTATACAAAGACTTTTTCCCGGAAACAGTTTCGATGTTGTCGTGTTTTTTCATTTCTGATAGCAAGCAATCAGCAAACGCAATGGTATTGTCTAGAGCGCTTTGATAAGCGGTAGCCTTATTTGCTTGAAACCAATCTCGGTTGTTGTTTTTACTTAATTGTTTTAGAAAATCAATGTTGGACTTAGAAATTTGCATGTTTAAAATATTAGAGTGTTAAATTATTAATAATTTGTCAAATGCGGGGTTTGTCAGGTATTCAAGATGAAAATTTATTTTTATACATTAGTGCATATCGCAGAGCGATCTACATCCATTATTTCTGCAATTTTTACAATTGAAAACCCAAAACGAGTATATCATCTAATTGAGCCATTTCACCTCTCCATTGGTCAAACTGTTTTTGCAGTTTTCCTTTGGCATTATTTGGATCAGCAGCAAGTTCTTGCAACGTATTTTCAAATTCATCTATACCCAGTGAGGTGAAAGTCTTTCCATCCAGTTGATCATGGAAACCATCAGAATACATGAATACCCAGTCGGTATTGCTCAAAGAAATTGATTGTGTGTTGTAGGTTCGATTTAGCTTTTTCTTTCCTGAACTGTAATGACCGCCAACTGGCAGTAAATCGGCTTGAAGTCTTATCGGTTTTCCATTTTGGATAATAATTATTCCATTTCGTGCACCGCTAAAATGCATCTCTTTGGTTTTTTTGTCAACTAAACAGATTGAAATATCCATTCCGTCTTGAATTTCTCCGCCGCTACTTTGATTCAGTACTGTAATAATTTCTTTATTCAATTCTTCCAAAATTTTAGCTGTATCCAGCTGGTCTGATTGCACAATTTTATCCAAAAGTAAGCTTCCCATCATACTCATAAATCCACCAGGAACTCCATGTCCCGTGCAGTCTACAGATGCTACAATTGCTATGTTGTCGAAGCAGCGATACCAGTAAAAATCACCACTAACGATATCTTTTGGAAGGTAGAATGCAAAGAAATTTTTGAAAAAGGATTGAAGACCTTCATCATCGGGCAATATAGCCTCTTGAATACGTTTGGCGTAATTTATAGAATCGGTTATTACCTTGTTCTTTTTCTCAACTTTTAGTTTTTCCTTGTTGATGTCTGAATAAGCATTTTCAATTTCAATCTTTTTTTCGCTGATAATGTTTCTTTGTTTTTGAATAACTCTAAATCGATTGTATAAAAACAATAGAAATCCGACAACAAGTAGGAGGATAGCTAGCAAGAAATAGCGAAAGAATTGCTCTCTTTTTTTCTCCTCAACTCTAATTATAGTGTTTGTTAACTCTTTATTTTTGTATTCATTTTCTATTTTTTCTAAATTGTTTACAAAGGTGAACTCATTCAAAGCACTTTCTGTTTCTTTCTGCTTTATGCTTTGAACAGACTCCAAATAAATTTCATGAAATTTAAGCGCAGAGTCATTCATATTCAATGTTTTATATATCTCGTATTGATTTTTTGCACTTATTCCAATCTCTTTATGTAACAGCATTTTTTCTGCTTTTATACCACTTTCACGGAAATATGCCAATGCTAGCTCAAAATCTCCTTTTTCTCTCAAAAGGTTTCCCCAGCTCGTTTTCCGCTTTTGCTATTTCTGTTGGGTAGCCAACATCATTTCGAAGCGCTAAAGCCGCTTGTAAGAAATCGAAAGCCAAATCGAATTGTTCTCTTTTTTGATAAACTAAACCAACTCCAGCAAGCGTGTACGCATAATCGTTTTTCTTTTGTATGTCCGATAATGTATCAAGTTTTACAATTTTAAGGAGTGTATCATGTTGGGTGCTATGTGTTTTATCAAAAAAGAAAATGGCACTGTCATATTGATTTTGGTCGAGATGTATGTAGGCAATATTGTGATAAAGAGTTCTAAGATAAGAGCTCTTTTATTAGCGTTTCCATTTTTTTATTTAACTGCTTTATTTGCTTTATTGCCTTTTGATAACATAAATATGCTTGCTCATATTCTTTGTTGTCCGTAGTAAATAATACCCAAATTTGCTAATGCCATAATTTTAAAATCATAGAAGCTATTGTATTGATTTGTTCTTTTAATGACTTTTTTATAGTAGTTGCAGCTTGATCACTAGCTCCTATGTTGTAGCATAATACTCCCTAAATTATTTAGAGAATTCAATTCCAAATTTTTATAGTCATTATCCTCAGCAAGATGCAAGCATTTTTCAAAAAGCTCCAAACCTAAAGAGGGATTCGAATTTTTTAGGTGTAAAGCTTTATGATAAAGGGTGCTGCACAATACCGAGTCGTTTTGTGGGTTATTGATAATAGCGTTTAGTGAGTCAATTTGGTTAGTTGTTTGACCAAAACCTACTGCAGCAATAAAGCGAGAAAAACAAAAGAAATTTCTTCATGAATCAATGTAATAAGAAAACTCATTATATTAGGCCAAATCATGAAGTATATTTTATTGACATTTCTTATCTGGCTTATGCTGAGCTTTCAGCCCAAATTAATTATAAGTATCAAAATAACCTTTCATTTTCTTATTCGGAAACAATCGAAAATTATAAAATACTGGATAGTTTATATGCCAATGCGCGGTTAGTAGAAATGGGTAAATCCGATATTGGTAGACCTATACATTTATTTATCAGTTTCAGAAGGTGCCGATTTTTCACCTGAGTCACTCCACAGCAAAGGAAAGACTATATTGTTAATCAATAATGGCATTCATCCAGGAGAGCCCTGCGGAATTGACGCGAGTTTAAAATTTGCCGAAGATTTATTATCGAGCGAAAAGAAATTGTTAAAAAACACAGCAGTATGCATAATTCCATTTTACAACATTGGCGGTGGTTTAAATAGGTCTTGTTGCAGTAGAGCAATGCAAAATGGTCCTCAAGAATATGGTTTTAGAGGAAATGCGCAAAACAGAGACCTAAACCGAGATTTCATAAAATGCGACTCTGAAAATGCGAAAGCTTTTGCCAAAATATACCATCAATGGAACCCTGAGGTATTTGTAGATTGCCACACAACGAATGGTTCTGACTTTCAATATGGAATGAGTATAATAGCCACACAAAAAGATAAACTCAACAAACGTCGTTAGTGAATACTTAAACAACAAAATGCTTCCTTTTTTATACAGGACATGGCTTCAAAAAATATGGAGATCATCCCTATGTGTATAATGTGGGTAAATCTCCAGATAATGGCATTAAAGACTATTTGGAAACACCTCGCTATTCAACGGGCTATACAACCTTGTTTAATTCCATGGGTTTTGTCACTGAAGCATTGAAGTACAAAAAATACAGCGAACGAGTTGAACAGACTTATGCCTTCTTGCATTCTACATTAACTTGGATGAATGAGAATAGTTCAGAAATAATAGCGACAAAGCAACTTGCTGATGCAGATGTTAAGCAGCAAAAAACATTTCCAATTTCTTGGGAAAGAGATACAGTTACTTACCAAACTATTGATTTTAAAGGCTATGAAGTGGAAGAGGTAGAAAGTGCTTTTGGTAAAAATGCTAAAAAAACAATTTACAATCACGATAAACCTTTTATCAAGAAAATTAAGTACTTCAATAAATTTAACCCTGATATTATTGTTGAAAAACCCATAGGCTTATATCGTTCCGCAGGCTTACAAAGATGTGGTAGAAAGATTAAGGTTGAATCAAATTGAAATGGTGGAAATTAAAAATGACACAAGTATAACTGCTGAAGTATATTACATAAAAGACTATGAAACTGTAAAGACTCCTTATGAAGGCCATTACTTGCATTACGATGTTGAAGTTGATTAAAAAGATAGCACCCATTATTATTATAAAGGAGATTTCATTGTTTACACAAATCAGGCGTCTAATCGCTACATTGTTGAAACTCTGGAGCCACAAGGTGTTGATTCTTATTTTGCATGGAATTTTTTCGATGGCATCTTGCAGCAGAAAGAATGGTTTTCTCCTTTCTCTTTTGAAGATGAAGCTAGTAAGGTTGTTAAAGAGGATTCAAAGTTGAAGATGGATTTTCAGAATAAAATGAAATCCGACGAAGCTTTTGCTAATAGCCATGGGAACAGCTATTTTTCATTTATCAGCGCTCTCCGTATTACGAAAAAACGCACAATAGATATCCGGTTGCAAGGTTAATAAAATGGTAATATTTTCAGAAATTTTCAAAAGATCGAATTAAACATTATTTTAAGTAAGATAAAGTGAGTATTTTTGCACGATTTTGAACATCAAATAAGATTGTTTAGTGCAAGAAAGTGCGTTAAAGAAAAAGAAGGTAAGAAGTTATATGATTACCAAAAGAATGATTTGGATGAGATTTTTCGAAAGATAAATGAGCATCCCGATAATTATAATTTTCTTTATCAATTGCCAACAGGAGGTGGAAAACCGTTATTTTTCTGAGATTGCCAAAAGGTATATTCAGGAAACAGGAAAAAAAGCATTAGTGCTTACACACAGAATAGAATTGTGTAAGCAGACTTCTAATATGCTTTGTGAATTTGGTGTAAACAACAAAATAATTAACAGTAAGGTTAAGGAATTGCCAGATCAAGCTGATTTTACTTGTTTTGTTGCAATGGTTGAGACATTGAATAACAGGCTCAATGACGGTTTAGATATTAGTGATGTTGGCTTGGTAATAATTGATGAGGCCCATTATAATTCATTTCGCAAATTATTTAAACATTTCGAAAAGTGTATTATTCTTGGGGTTACTGCAACTCCGCTGAGTTCAAACATAAAATTACCAATGTATGAGAATTACGATGAGTTAATTGTAGGTAATTCAATCAATTCATTAATTGAAAGTGGTTTTTTGTCAAAAGCAACAACCTATAGTTTTGATGTTAGTTTGCGTTCTCTTCGAATTGGAATTAATGGCGACTACACAGTTCGTTCTTCCGAATTATTGTATGGTAATTATTCAATGCTTAGAAAAGCTTGTTATATGCTTATGAGCAAAAATCAAAAGGCAAGAAGACATTGATATTTAACAATGGTATCAATACATCAAAATTGGTCCATGAGACTTTTCACAATGCCGGATATGATGTTAAGCACTTAGATAACACCAATTCTGATAACGAAAGGAGAGAAATTATTCAGTGGTTTAAACATACGCCTAATGCAATTTTAACCTCTGTAGGAATACTTACCACCGGTTTTGATGAGCCTACAGTAGATACAATTATTCTGAATCGCGCTACCAAATCTTTGACTTTGTACCATCAAATGATTGGTCGGGGGTCAAGAGTTTTGCCCAATAAGAAAGAGTTTACCGTAATTGATATGGGTAACAATGCTGCTAGATTTGGTTTGTGGAATACTCCAATTGACTGGTATGCTATTTTTAAATCTCCTGACTTTTATCTGCAGAACATTGTAGATGATGAAGAGATTGAACGTCAGTTTAGGTACCTAATGCCAGAAGAATTAAAGGAGAAATTTTAAAAATTCTACAGATTTAGATTTCGATATTAAGGCAGACTACAAAAATGTGATTAAAAATGGATTAAGGCCCAAAGCAGCAATTGATAATTCCATTAATCATCATGCAAAAATATGTGTTGAAAATGCCGAGGAGCAAGCAGATTCTCTTGCTTTAGTTGATTTATTGAAAGATGATATAGAATATAAGGTTAAGCAGTACTCTTATTGTATTTGTAAAAGTACTCCAAGTTATATCAAGTGGTTAAGAGAAGAGTATACGCGTAAATTGCGTTACGCTGTTCGTCAGGCTTATTAAGATAAATTTTATTGAAAGTTTTTACTAAGAGTTAAAAGTAAAAAATGGGCAAGCTACTTACATCGCATCGCTCAACCACCGACCCTTGCTATGTTCCCATTCTGGGGGATTAAGTAGGAGCTGATCGTATAAGACTTGCCCGACGCAAAAGTAAACAAATGTTTAAAAAATCCTACAGAATAATTATAAAATATATTTATTTAAATTGGCAAGTGCTCGTCATTTGTAATCAGCGCATTGTCAAGCATTTTTTCTAAATCAGAAAAATCATGAATATCTTTATCAAGAAGGTGAGTGGGAGATACATTTCTCAATGCGTTAAACATAATAGCTCTTCGATTTGGATATCTTTTTTCCCAGTTTGTTAATAATTCCTTCATCATTTGACGTTGCAAATTGGGTTGAGCCCCACATAAGTTACACGGAATAATAGGATGGTTTCTTAGTTTAGAGAATTCAGCGATTTCTGATTCTTTACAATAGGCCATTGGACGAATAACGATATGCGCACTGTCGTTGGTAATGTATTTTGGCGGCATTGCTTCCATCTTTCCTGCAAAGAAAAGATTCAGCATAAATGTTTCAATAATGTCGTCTCTATGGTGTCCTAAAGCAACTTTATTGCATCCATGATTTTTTGCTGTGGTATATAAAACACCTCTCCTTAATCGAGAGCATAGGCTGCATGTTGTTTTTCCTTCAGGAACTTTTTCTTTTACAATACTGTATGTGTCTTTTTCTACTATATCAAAAGGAACATCTAGTTCAGTAAGGTACTTAGGTAGCGTTTCTTCTGGAAATCCAGGTTGTTTTTGATCAAGGTTAACAGCTAGTATTTCGAAATCGATATCAGAATAATTTTTGAAATGCAGTAAACAATCTAAGAGAGTATAGCTATCTTTTCCGCCAGAAACGCAGACCATAACCTTGTCTCCATTCTCAATCATATTGAAATCTTGCATTGCATTCCATACATCCGTATGCAGTCTTTTACGGAGCTTTTTAAGTGGGTTTAAGGGCTTTTTTTTTTCTGACATTTTTCTTGTTTCGAAATGCAAATGTAATGCATTTTGGTACTTGAGGTCGCTTTGTTAGAATCAAAATACGTATTTGGTTCAATATAAAGTAAACTTTTCCGTATTAATAGGTTATTTATTCTACTTTTGCGGCTTCATAAAAAACCTAGTATGCAATCAATCAGAAACATCGCTATTATAGCGCACGTCGATCACGGTAAAACAACATTAGTTGACAAAATAATTGGAGAATGTCAAGTACTTGATCCAAGAAAAGAATCGAAAGATTTAATATTAGACAACAATGACCTGGAAAGAGAAAGAGGTATTACAATTCTTTCAAAGAATGTTTCTGTCAATTATAAAGATGTAAAAATCAATATAATTGATACCCCTGGTCACGCCGATTTTGGTGGTGAAGTAGAACGTGTTCTGAAAATGGCTGATGGTGTTCTTCTATTAGTAGATGCATTTGAAGGTCCGATGCCGCAAACGCGTTTTGTTCTTACAAAGGCACTTGAGTTAGGACTGAAGCCTATTGTTGTTGTTAACAAAGTTGATAAAGACAACTGTACTCCTGATTTAGCGCAAGACAACGTTTTTGATTTGATGTTTAATCTAGACGCTACAGAAGATCAATTAGATTTTGTTACAATTTTTGGTTCTGCCAAAAATGGTTGGATGAGTACAGATTATCAGCAACCAACTACTAATATTATTCCTTTGTTAGATGCAATTGTAGAAAGCATACCAGAGGCACCTTACAATGAAGGAACTCCTCAAATGCAAATTACTTCTTTGGATTTTTCAGCTTTTACGGGTCGTATAGCAATTGGAAGGTTGTTGAGAGGAGATTTGGAAGTAGGTAAAGATTATTCGCTTTGTACAGCAAACGGGAATAAAAAGGTTAGAATAAAAGAACTCCATGTTTTTATTGGTCTAGGCAAAGAGAAAGTTGATAAAGTAAGAAGTGGAGATATTTGCGCTATAGTAGGAATTGAAGGATTTGAGATTGGTGATACGGTTGCGGATTTGGAAAACCCTGATGCTTTAGAAAGAATTAAAGTGGATGAGCCAACAATGAGTATGTTGTTTACAATAAATAATTCACCATTTTTTGGTAAAGAAGGAAAATTTGTTACCTCTCGTCACCTAAGAGATAGGTTGTATAAAGAGTTAGAAAAAAATCTTGCATTAAAAGTAGAGCCAACTGCTACTGAAGATAAGTTTATTGTATTTGGTAGAGGTGTTCTCCACTTATCAGTTTTGATTGAAACTATGCGAAGAGAAGGGTATGAGCTTCAGGTTGGGAAACCGCAGGTTATTATCAAAGAAATTGAAGGTGTTAAATGCGAACCTTACGAAACAATGGTAATTGATGTTCCAGAAGAGGTTTCCGGTAAAGCTATTGAATTGGTTACTCAGCGCAAGGGAGATATGCTTGTGATGGAGCCAAAAGGAGATTTACAACATTTAGAGTTTGATATTCCTTCAAGAGGAATAATAGGCTTGAGAAATACTATGCTTACTGCAACATCAGGTCAGGCAATTATGACACATCGTTTTAGAGAATATGCTCCATTAAAAGGGGATATTCCAGGAAGAAACAAAGGTTCTTTGGTTTCTTTAGAGCAAGGTCAAGTTTTAGCTTATTCATTAAATAAGCTGCAAGATAGAGGTCGTTTCTTTTTGGAGCCAGGTGAGCAAACGTATAAAGGGATGGTAATTGGTGAGCATTCTCGTGATACTGATTTAGAACTAAACATTACCAAAGGAAAGCAATTAACAAATATGCGTAAGTCTGGAACAGATGAAGCAGAGAAAATTGCGCCTAAAGTTAAGTTTTCATTGGAAGAAGCAATGGAGTACATTAAAGAAGATGAGTACTTAGAAGTTACGCCTGAAAGTTTAAGAATGCGAAAGATTTCATAAATTGTTTACTTTTGCTTTGTGAAAAAGCTTATTGTATTAATTATTGTTCTTGGCTTAGCTGGGTATTTTGGGTATCCCTATTTTAAAGTATATCAAATAAGTAATACTCCGATAGAAAGTGGGTTTAATCTTCCAATTGCATCCGAAATGTCTTATGCAGATTTAGGAGAAGAGCTTCAGAATTCAGGGTATATTGAAAGTAGTTCAGATTTTATATTTTAGTGAAGCACAAAGGATATCAGGATGAGAAAATTCCTTCAGGTAAATTAAAAATTGAAAAGGAGTGGAATACGTATAATTCATTGGTAAATAACATTCATTATTACGCAAATCCATCCATTCAAAAAAGAGTTATTGTAAATGTTGTAATAAACAACGTGCGCACGATAGAAGATGTAGCTGGAGTTGTAGCTTCTTTTATTGATGCAGATTCAGCTTCTTTGAGTGCTGTTTTTAATAACGATTCTATTATTGCACACTATGGTTTTACAAAGCAAACATTTCCTACTTTCTTTATGCCAAATACGTATGAATGTTATTCTGATATAACTCCAGAACAGTTCATTCAGAAACTTGCGAGTTGTTATAAAAATTTTTGGAACTCTACGAGGATTCAAAAAGCTGCTGATTTAAGCCTTAGTCAGTCAGAAGATTACCATATTGGCTTCTATCGTTTATGAGGAACAAAAAGTAAAGTTTGATGAACAAGCAAAAATTGCTGGTCTATATATAAACAGATTGAAAGATGGGTGGAAGCTGCAAGCAGATCCAACGGTTAAATACGCTGTCGGAGATTTTACGTTGAGAAGAATACTTAAAAAGCATTTAAAAACGGAATCACCTTACAACACTTATTTGCATGGAGGCTTGCCACCTGGTCCGATATCAATTCCAGAACTTCAAACCATAGATGCTGTTTTGAACTACGAATCGCACGACTATTTCTACATGTGTGCAAAACCAGAGTATACAGGCTATCACAATTTTTCTAAAACATGGGATCAGCATAATGTTTATTCAAATGCTTACCATAAGTGGAGTGATCAGCAAAACATAAGGTAATATGGATTTGCAATCAATATTCCACTAACAATGTGCGCAAAGGAAAACATTCGTTTGGCCAAAGATTTAGTAAAGAGAATTTGATAACACTAAAAATAAAGCTCAGAGTAGAGTATATCAGAGAAAACTTAGGAAATTAAGAAACGTATAGTGTTTTTGTTGTCAATGGTGTTGTTAGGGAGTTGCAATAAATACGCTGAAAAAGTTGCTGGAACTTATACGGGACAAATGACAATTAATGACTCTATTATTTCAAATGCAAATATTATTATTTCAGAAGTATCTAATAAAAGTATATCTGTTGCAAGTGATTTTTTTTTCTACCTATAAATTAGAAATTGAAAAGCAAAGATATTTTAGTTCTGTAACTTACTATAATAATGTTGATTCAGGTACAAGCTTAGAAATCGGAGAGACAGCAACTGGTTTATTTTTATCATTAACGCACGTCAACAACTTAAATAATCAATATTCTTTTTCAGGAGAAAACTAATTAGAATAGCTTTATTCAATTTAACCCTTAATTCCATCCCAACGCTCACTGTAGGGTACTACAATTTTTCGAAAACATTGGTATCAGCATAATGTTTATTCAAATTCCTATCATAAGTGGAGTGATCAGTAAAACATAAGGTAATATGGGTTTTGTTGTTTGTCAAAGGTTACTATATTTACATGTAAATTAAAATTAAACCACATGAAAAAAATTATTTATTCTTTATCAATAGCGCTAGTTGCAGTATTTACTTCTTGCGGAGAAGCAAAAGAGGAAGTACAAGAGGAAGTACAAGAGGAAGCACATGACGAAACAATAGATGAAGAGGTTCTTGAAGAAGGAGTTGTAATGGTTAATGGATTACAGTTTTTTGGAAACAATGAATTTGAATTAACGGAATGGGTATCGGTTGACGAGATGTATAATACAGTAATGGAAACCGGTACGTTTGAAGGCTTAGTAAAAGCAGAAATCTCTGACGTATGCAAGAAAGCTGGGTGTTGGATTACGGTACTAAAAGAGGATGGTAGTGCTGTTCGCGTAATGTTCAGAAACCATTTTGGCATTCCAACCGATACACCATCGGGATATGAGGTAATTTTGAATGGTTTTGGTCAAGTTGATACAACGAGTATCGAAATGCAAAAGCATTTCTTAGATGACGCAAAGGAAGCAGGGAGAAGAAGTTTCTCAAGCGGATTACGATGCAATTACTGAAGATTTAATAGAAGTGTCGTTTGATTGCGATGGTTTATTGATTCCGCCGGTAGAATAGTTTTGATTTTTCCGATAATCCTTAAAAATTTATTTATGTTTTCATTTTTACTTTTCTGTTTATCCTTTTCTATGCAAACATCATCTACTGTCTATGACTTTTCTTTAACTGGAACAGATGGTAAAGAGGTTAATTTAAATATGTTCAAGGGGAAAAAAATATTATTCGTAAACGTTGCTTCCAAATGCGGTTATACGCCTCAATATGAGGGTTTACAAAAGTTATATGAGCAAAATAAAGAGAACTTGGTAATCATTGGTTTGCCTTGTAATCAGTTTATGAATCAGGAGCCTGGTACTAACGAAGAAATCCAAACATTTTGCAGCAAGAACTACGGTGTAACTTTTCCAATTACGCAGAAGATATATGTAAAAGGCGATAAGATTCATCCACTATACAATTGGTTAACCAGAAAAGAATTCAATGGGGTAGAGGACTCTAAAGTCAAATGGAATTTTCAAAAATACTTAATTGATGAAGAGGGAGCACTTATTCAAGTTTTTGGATCTAAAATAAAGCCTTTAGGTGAAGAGATAATAAGCGCAGTTAAGAGTTAGGGAGCTATATAATTCCTAACTGTACATGTGTCTTTTGATAATTCGTTCCAGGTGTCAGTTTCTACATTTAACAGAACTGCATTGCATGTTCCTAGATTAAAGTTTTCTCCAGTTAAGTAAGAAGCTAATGCGCTTAAACCTGGATTGTGTCCAAAAACCATTGCGCAGTCGTGTTTTTCGGGAATATTAATTATCGCTTGCATTACTGTTTGCATTGAAGCGTTGTGTAATTTTTTCTTTGGCAGTAATTGCAGTGGTGTCAAATTCTAATTCTGCACCAATTATTCTTGCTGTTGTAATGGCTCTTTGAGCAGCACTTGAGAGGATATATAAGAACTAGAGGCTGGGGTAGTCTTCACTTAAATGCAGACCGATATTGATTGCATCATATCTACCCATTTCACTTAGTGGCCTTTCAAAATCTTTAGCTCCCTGAATAAAGGGTGAAGAATCTCCGTGGCGTATTATGTAGAGTGTTTTCATGTGTTATATAGAAAATGGGCTTAGGCGAACTTTAAATTCTAATTAACACTGGCAAGGTACCATTTTTTAAGAAAATCTCCACAATTTTCAGTTCATAGGATAGTAAAGAGTACAAAGAAAAGATACACAGATGGTATATAACATCAAATGTGTATTACTGTTTAAATTCTTTCTTCACTAAATTAAATTCATAATTGGTATACAAATCTGTACTTTCAGGAAAATTCATATGTAAGATTCTGGAATTATACCCTTCTGCTTCAATAGCAATCTGGTAATCTA
>CALSNM010000015.1 GCA_943787725.1 uncultured Flavobacteriales bacterium
CAATTCTGAGGGGTTAGGCGGTATGGGTCCGGCTGTAATAAAATCTAAACCGTCTAAATCACTGTGTCGAATACAATTTTCTACAGAATCTTTTTCTATTAATAAGTGTACTCATACCATTGTTGTTTTCAGCTCCAAAACCAAGATGAAGTTTTGGTTTTCGCATGTCCAAATCTAAAACAATCACTTTTTTACCGGAGAAAGCAATGATACCAGCTAGGTTTAATGCAATAAAAGTTTTTCCTTCTCCGGATATAGTGCTCGTTATCGCAACGATTTTAGCACTTTTTTTGTTGGATATAAACTGCATATTCGTCCGTATGGTTCTGAAGGATTCTGTTATTTTTGACTTCGGACTTTTATCAACAATCAGTTGAGATATGGGAATATTCGATTTGTATTTCGGGACAATTCCTAATATTCCGATTGTAGCACTTGATAACTTTGTGATTTCGTTTAAGGAGGTTATCTGATCATGCATCAAATATTTAATTACCGCAAAAAGAACACTTAACATAAGGCCCCAAAAAAGACAAGCAAATAAGTGAATGTTTTTCTTGGTGTAATAGGGTTTGTTGGCACCTTGGCCTCTTCTAGAATTTCGTTATACGTAGTTAGCCCTGCAGTTGAAAGTTTGTATTCAGTTTCTTTTTCTAATAGTAGCGTATAATATTTATTATTAATCTCTAGCACACGATTTAGTCTTGCTAATTCTAATTCTTTTTCAGGAAGTGTGTATAATTGGCTCTCCAAGTATTTTATTTTTTCGTTTATTATGCTTAGCTTTTTTCTTCCTTGGTTATTATAAATTTCGATTGCGTCAATAATTAATTTTATTTGGACTTTAATCTCTTTATTTATTCTTGATATATGGTCATTATCCGGTGTGACTGTGCGTAAGAGTGCTGTTTTGTTATCAATTGCTTCTTTTAATTTGACAATCAAGTTGTTTAGACTTGATTTGAATTCCATGCCTATTAATACAGGGATTATTGAAGCCATGTCTGATTCCAATCCTTGTGCAGAGAGTAATGATTGAATTTCTCCTAAAATTGAATTTTGAATTTCAATTTCGACTACTTGTTTTTCTATATTTTCAATTTGAGAAAGTATAGAATTTGTCAGTCCTACTGTCTTATGAATATCATTACTTTTTTGAAATATTTGTATTAATCTTTCACTTTCTTTAAGTCTTATGTCAACAGAATCTTTTTGTGCTGCAATAAATTGGACGATGTTCGCTGAACTGGTATTTTGACGATCATAAACGAATTTATTATACTCGGATGCCAGCGTTGAGATCAAATCTGAAGTGAATTTTGCATTTTTATGTTTGAATTGTATTCTAATGGTCTTTGCTTGTGTATTTTCGATATTAACTTCAATTTTCTTCTTAACACTTGTCTGCAACCGTTTTAACGTCATTGAAAACAAAGTACAATTCATTGATTGCCAATTCCTCTACAAATGAATTTATATTTAGCACCGAAAATATACAAGAAAAATGTTTGTTAGAGATATAATCACCTATACTAAATGATTCATCATTTAGTATAGTTCCAGCCTCATTTTTTAAAATATATTTATCATTCCCATCAGATGAAATGAATATTTTTTTATTCATAATGGATGAGTCTATAATGGTGAAATCTATAATTTTAAAAGAAGTGGATTTATACCTGTCTGAAGTTAGAATTTCTCCTTTGGAAAAATATCCAATTTTTAACGGCATAGCATTAATGGCTTTTTCTAGCATAAAAGATGAGCTAAGCAATTCAACATCAGACGTTAATCGCGTATTGTCTTGGAAAGATGAATAAACATTAAGAAGCTGCCCGGCTTGATCTTTTTTATTGATCTGCATAATCAGATCTGATTCATAAATAGGATCTGTATATCGAATGTATAGATAGCCAGAAGCAATTGCAAGAGCAAAAATAAGGATATAAATTAGAGCACTTTTCTTTAAAAGATAAACGAATAAACCAATCTCAAAATTGTTACTGAAATTAGTTACCCTTTCTTTGTATCTTTCGAATGTTTCGTTCTGTTTCTGTATGTCTTCGGAGATCATGGGGTATTTTTAATGGTTGTAAGGGTTGCCCAAATGAATAAGGCACTGGACAATAATGAGACAATTGGTGTGATGTCACCCAATGCTTCTCTGGCAAGGTTTGGATTTGGTTCCACATATATAATATCATTCGCTTGCACAATTATGCTGCCTTCTTGGATGCCTTCTATAGTAGAAAGATCAATAAGGTAGACATCTTTTTTTGTTTTTGTTTGCCTAACAATTTTTATGCGATTTGCTTTTGAGTTGGCACTAATTCCGCCAACCAAAGCTAATACTTCTATTAAGGTTGTATTATTATTTGATAGGCTAACTACCTTAGCGGAACTTCCTGTACCCGGAAAAACAATGACCCGCTTATTCGTAATGTTAAGAATTACAAAGGGCGAGACGTAAAATTTTGCATATTTTGCTTGTAGAAAAGCTTCTGCCTCTACAATTGTCTTCCCAACTATGTTAATGTTACCAAGAATTGGAAGACGCGCCAAACTATCTGCTTGAACAACGTAATTTATGTTGGACCTTGCAGCAAGTGCCTGTTGAGACCCCCCATCAGCTTGTCCAGCAGCAATATCGATTAATTGGAACCCATCATTAGCGAACAATCTAAACTGTAACATGTCATTTACGGATATGATGTATTCATCTATTGGTTTGTCCGGAGGTGTATCAAAAACATAATCTTTTCGGTGTTTTTAACATTACGTGCGAATTAATTGTGCAACTGGACCAAAACATTAATCCTGCTAGAAGTAGCGCAATTGGATTTTTCATATGAAAAGATTAGAACACAAAGGTATAAATAAAAATTGGTAAAATAAAAAGTACTTTGAAAAACAAAGTTAAAATTATCCTAATAACTGGCAGTATAATTTTTCCATATCACCAACTAGTCGGTCGAAGTGGAAGCTTTTAAAGACATGTGTTCCCTTCTGAGAAAAAGCCATTCTTTTGTAATCGTCCTCAATAAGGGATAACATATTTTCTGCAAATGACTGTTCATCAGATATGTTTGATAATAGGGCTGTTTCATTTGGTATGACAATATTCTCAATACCTCCTACATTTGTCGATACTATGGGTTTTCCTGCTGCTTGTGCTTCTATAAGGTTAACTGGGGTCCCTTCGTTTTTAGAGGTTAAGGCTACAATATCTAAACCAGCTAAAGCAACATCTATATCCGTAATCCAACTGGTAAAGGTTAAAAGAGCGTTCGTAGCATTTTTTTCTGTAGAGAAGTCTATTTCCAATTGGTTACAATAATTTTCTAACTCATCTCTAAGTTCTCCATCTCCAATAATTAAAAACCGAACCTTTTTAGTGGTGGCTTCCTTAATATTCTTTACCACATTGAGAAAAAAATGATGGTTTTTAATTGGGACGAGTCTTCCGATTATGCCAATTGCAATTTCATCATCTTCAATTAACCATTTTTGTCTAAAGCTATTGCGTTTTTCCTTTTGATTATCTTTGAATTTATTCAAGTCAAACCCTAAAGGGATTACCTCAATTTTATTGGGCTTTGCTATTTTATGGATTGTGGATAGTTCTTTTTTTTGAATAGGACTAATAGCAATTATTTTGGTAGATTTTCTAGCCAAGTTTCTTTCTATTGTTTTGTAAATAGTTGTTTTTACTTTTCCAAAGTAAGAGTGAAAAACATGCCCATGAAAAGTGTGAAGTATAACAGGAACTTTCATCTTGTAGGCTGCTAGCCTTCCAATAGCTCCTGCTTTCGAAGCATGTGTGTGAACAATGTCTGGTTTGAAGTCTGCAATTATATCTTTAATTTTTTGATAAGCAATTCGATCATTTTTAAGATTTATCTCTCGCTTCATTTCAGGAATAATAATTGGTTTCAGCCCTAATTCATGCAATATAAATTGTGATGAATCTTCGGTCTCATCTTTTTCTCCTGCCACAAGGAGAGTTTCAAAATTTTTTGATAAATACTTAGATAGGTAAGCAGCATTATAGGTAGGGCCACCTATGTTAAATCGATTTATAATTCTTAAGACTTTTGGCATATTACTATTATCTCGACAAATGTAACTTTATACTGACATCTTTAGAAAAAAAATGTCATTCTATTGTATAATATCTATTAATTAGTTGTTCCATTGAAGTATTTTTGATTGAAAAGTTTCGGGATTATTCAATTAATTTGATCTATGGTCTAAAAATTGAATAATATTAACTATTCTTATCACTTATTGCTTAGTGAGTGAAAAATATTTTAAAACATATTGCATCCTTAATTTTGTTTATTGGTTTGAGTGTTTCGGTCCGACCCCAAAATAAAACGAATTCAATAGATGTCGCCATGAATTCTCTGGTAAAAGATTCTGCACTGAAAAATGCTTCAATAAGTTTTATTGTCAAAGATTTGGATTCTAATACAATAGTTTCTAGATATAACCCGAATTTAAGCTTGCCGTCTGCTTCTACCATGAAGGTTATTTCCTCTGCTGCTGCTTTAGATATTTTAGGTTCGTATATGAAATTTGAAACTAAAATAATGTATGATGGATATATTGACTCTAATAACGTTTTGAATGGGAATATATACATAAAGGGTGGTGGAGATCCAACTCTTGGGAGTAAGTATTTTAAGGAGAAGTACGGTGTGTTCCTATTAACTTGGGTGGAAGAAATAGCAAAATTAGGTATTGATTCAATTGCTGGAAGTGTAATAGGGGATGCTTCTTTGTTTCCAGATGAGTATGTTGCATCTACCTGGAGTTGGGGAGATATTGGTAATTATTATGGTGCTGGTGTTTCTGGATTAACTATTTATGATAATACTGTAAAGTTTGAGTTCTCATCCGGTCCATCGGCTCATGACTCCACATTTGTAGATTGTTTTTACCCTTATACACCTGACTTAATAATTGATAATAAAGTTAAAGCTTCAAGTACCAAAAAAGATTTGGCATACATTTATGGCGGTCCAAATAATCCAATACGTACAATTAAAGGAACAATACCCAAAGGCCAAACAGAATACGTGGTAAAAGGGTCTATTCATGAGCCTGCATATGTGACAGCTTTTGAATTAGAAACTGCTTTATGGGAATATGGGATTAGTGTTGGAGGGGACGCAACTACTATTCGAAGAATGAAATCTTTAGGAAATTATTTTGAGTCAGAAAGAAAGGCTATTTTCATTACAAAATCCCCTACTGTAGGTCAAATTGTTTATTGGACGAATCTTATTTCTAATAATCTGTATGCAGAACATTTACTAAAACATATAGGTGTAAAAAAATACGGTGACGGAAGTGTGTTTTCATCCACATTAGCTGTTACGAAATATTGGAGCTCTAAAGGGATTGATATGACAGGATTCTATATGAATGATGGAAGTGGGCTTTCTCGATCAAATGCAATTACTGCTTCTCAACTTGTTGAGGTTTTGGAGTATATGAAGTTAAAAAGTAAATATTCAAAATCATTTTTATCCTCATTGCCAGTTGCCGGAAAAACGGGAACATTAAGAAGTATTGGAAAGAAAACCAAGATAGCTGGAAATCTAAAAGCAAAGAGTGGAACTATGACACGCATTAAAAGCTATGCAGGTTATGTGAAAAGTGCTTCTGGGCGAAATCTAGCTTTTGCCATTGTCGTTAACAATCATAATTGTACTTCTTTTCAAATTAAAAAGAAACTAGAAATTGTAATGGTAGCTTTGGGTAATTATAATGATTAAGGAAACTTTGGAAACTTCTTGAAGTTAGGCTCTCTTTTTTCTAGAAAAGCATTTTTTCCTTCCACGGCTTCATCTGTCCCGTAGGCCAGTCTTGTAGCTTCTCCCGCATATACTTGTTGTCCAACTAATCCATCATCAATAAGATTAAAGCCAAACTTCAACATTTTAATAGCTGTGGGGCTTTTAGTCATGATTTCTTGTGCCCAGTCGTAAGCTTCTTGCTCAAGTTCTGCATGTGGAACCACTTTGTTTACCATTCCCATTTCATAAGCTTCTTTAGCCGTATAATTTGCTCCTAAGAAAAAGATCTCCCTTGCTCTTTTTTGACCAACTTGCCGCGCTAAATAAGCAGATCCAAAACCTCCGTCAAAACTTGCAACATTAGCATCTGTTTGCTTGAAAATAGCATGTTCTTTACTGGCTAAAGTTAAGTCACAAACCACGTGCAAGCTATGACCGCCACCAACAGCCCATCCTGGAACTACAGCGATAACCACTTTGTTCATGAAACGAATCTGACGCTGCACATCTAGAATATTAAATCGATTTACACCGTTTCCTCCTTTATATCCACTCGTAGATCTTACTCTTTGGTCGCCACCAGAACAAAACGCCCAACCACCATCTTTAGGCGAAGGACCTTCTCCGGTTATTAATACCACACCTATTTCTTGACTTTCATGGCAGATGATCAACGCTTCCCACAATTCATCTACTGTTTTAGGTGTAAATGCATTTCTGCACTCTGGTCTATTGAAAGCAATTCTCCCAACCCCGTTAAGCGTTTTAAAAGTAATTTCTTCATATTCCTTTTCAGTTTTCCAGTCTAAATTTACCATGATTTATTATTTAAGTGTGAACGTTGGTAAATGTACGAACTATAAAGGATAGAATGAACCTTGGTATTTAGAATTTTCAATTTCTAGTTGATTCAATACATGTATTTCCTAAATGTTTTGTGTTACTAAAATTTTAGCATTTTGAGGAATTTTCTTTAATACATTCAAAATAGCTTTTCAGTATGAAAGCATTCGCTTCTTTTGGAGTAAATATTTCCAGAACGGCCGGTCGCTTATTTTCTTGTTCGCCATAAAAATTCGGCAAAGCTTCTTCTAAGGATGCTTCATTGCAGGCATTATAATAATTAATATTATGAGCGGCAACTAGTTGTTGAATGTTTGCATTGTTACCTACTTCAAAAAAGTCTTCAAATTGCTTTGTAGTTGAGGGACCTGGAATAATCCTAAAGATGCCTCCTCCAGAATTGTTAATTACGATAATTCGAATATTACTTGTAAGATGATTGTTCCAAAGTGCATTTATATCATAAACAAAACTGAGGTCACCAGAAATTAGCAGGGTTAAATTGTTGTTAATAGAAGCTGCTCCAATCATTGTAGAAGTGCAGCCGTCAATCCCACTTACTCCACGATTGGCATTGTACTGGACTGTGTTTATCTGTTCAAATAATTGAATATATCGCACAGGAGAGCTATTTCCCATATGCAAATTCGAAAAATCAGGTAACGTGTCTATTATTATGCTAGTTGCCTTCAAGTCACTCCAGTCGCTGTGTTTAACAAATTCTTCATGCGATTGTTGAGCTAAGAAGGATTTTTCTAACCATTTATCTCCAAAATTGCTCTCAAAATTGGGTTCTATTAATTGGATTTTTAAAAAAAAGGATAGGGGCGAAATGTCAAATTTTTTGGTCAATGACGAAAATGTGTCTATTGAGTCTGGCTTTATACTTATTTGCCAATGCTCTCTCGCTTTATTATTTCGCAAAAAGGATTTTATTCGTTTTGATATTATTGCTCCTCCTATTGAAATTAATAGGTCAGGAGCATAATTAATTAATTCATTTTCGTTAATCGAGTTTAATGTTCTATCAATGCAAGAAATAAATTTTAAATCACAAAGATTAGCAGTGCTTTCCGTTAAAATCGAAACCGCGGAATTTTGATTAATCTGTTTAAGCAAATTATTTAGCTCCGCATTTCTTTCTAAAACGCCGCAAAGGATTAGTATTCGATTTGCTTTTTTCCATTTACTAGAAATATATTGGACCTCAATGTCTGTTAATGCAGTTTTTTCCACTCTATCTGGTGAATATTCTGGTATGTAAGCATCTTCAATAGCTATCGTATTGTATAGTGGTTCTTCAAATGGAATATTTATATGAACTGTATTGTTGGTTATTGCTTTCGCATTATTTAATGCTGAATTGATTTCGATTTCTGATAAAGATGTGTTCTCATTGCTTAGTTCGCTTGGTATGGAATAGCTGTGATGAATGTAGTTCTGAAAAATATTCACCTGGTCTATCATCTGTCCTTCTCCATTATTTAACCATTTAGCTGGCCTATCTGAAGTGATTGCAAGTAGAGGAATATTCTGATAATAGGCTTCTGAAATTGCAGGGGCATAATTCAATGCTGCACTTCCTGAAGTACAGCAAATAATTACCGGTTCATGCAGTTGTTGCGCTTTTCCTAGTGCATAAAATGCAGCTGATCGTTCATCAACAATTGAGATACAATGAAAAAATGGATTTTCGTTAAAAGAAATAACTAGGGGTGCGTTTCTGGATCCAGCTGAAAAGACAACATTTTTAATCCCATACTGTTCGCATAGGTTTACTAATATTTGAACACTCTTTTTGTCCGAAATCATAATGCAAACTTACGCAATAGGGATGAAGTAGAATCGCTTATGGATTAGTTAATCTAAAATATTTAACAAAGTTTTTGCTTTTAGCGCCGTTTCTTCCCATTCATTGTTTGGGTTAGAGTTAGTTGTAATTCCTCCACCAACATAAATCCAATATTCATTTCTAAACAGCTGCATGCACCGTAAATTAACGAATAAGCTACATGAGGTGTTATTAATAATTCCCAGGAACCCCGTGTAAAATTCGCGGTTGTATCCTTCGTTTTTAAGAATAAAGTCTTGTGCTTTTTTTTGAGGAATGCCGCAAACAGCAGGGGTAGGGTGGAGTAGGTTTGCTAATGCTAAAGGAGTCTTATTCGTTTGTATATTGAATGTTGTTTTAAGGTGTGCAATATTTCCTGCTACAACCGTTTCTGGACGCGACTTGAATTGATGATTTATAGATTCACTTTCTAATTTTTCTTTGATGTAATTCGTTACAAATTTTTGTTCGTCAAGCTCTTTCTTTTTCCAATTAATATTGTCAAGCGCTTTGCTACCTGCAAGCGCAATCGTTGTGTACTTTTCTGCAGATCCTCTAATTAATGTTTCAGGTGTAGCTCCCATCCATGTTCCTTCATTAGGAATGTTGAATAAGTAATTAAAAGAATGGTTGTACTCTTTACAGAGATTTAGATAGGTTTGAAAAATATCACCATTAATAACTGGATGTTTTTTAATTCGAGAAAGAACAACTTTACTCATGTCCTTTGTACATGCATTTATAAATAACTCCGCTTTACTGAGGTAGTTTTTTTTATCAAGTTCTTGACGTTTAGGAGAGCTACTTTCTAGACTTAACTTATACGCTGATAAAATAAATTCTGCTTTACCTTCTAAGTAAAAAGACGCAGACTTATCTGCGTTTGAGATGATGAAACCATTAAGAGTAGGATTTGAGTTTAAATCAATTTTCACCCAAGTTCCTGATATAAAATGTATTTCATTATCGTTAGGTTTCTGATAAAAGACAAACCCATCTTGTTGGGATAATTCGGTCATTATTTTTTTCTTTCAATAATCATCATTGTCATTCGTGAAGTCGAGATTAATTTATGCTTTTCGTCCTTAATTTCGATGTTCCAAATATGGGTTGTTCTTCCTTGATGCACTAGTTTGGCAGTTCCGAATACAAAACCCTCCATAACGGAACCAATATGATTTGCATTTATTTCAATGCAAACACCATAATGTGTTTTGCCATCAATTATCGAAAATGTTCCAACACTTCCAAGCGTTTCAGCCAATGCGACATTAGCACCGCCATGCAACAGCCCCATTGGTTGAAATGTTCTTTCATCTACGGGCATTTTTGCAATTAAAAAGTCATCTCCGATTTCGGTAAACTCAATTCCAAGATTAGAAACCATGGTTTCTTGGTTGATTAAATTTATATCCTGGATGGTTATGTTTGGGTTTATCATAAAGCAAAGATATAAACAAAAAAAAAGGTACTCAAATCGAGTACCTTTTTTAATAAAAATTATAAGCAATTTTATTATCTGATAAAAGATATTCTTTTAGTTATACTTTCGTTATTAGTTTTAATATTAACAAAATAAAAACCTTCGGCATTGTCGTTTAAGTTGAACTCGATAACTGAACTTGATGTATTATTCATTGTTTTAGACGCTAGAAGTTCCCCAATTGTATTGAATATTCTAATTTCAACATCTTGTTCTATTGCGAAATTAAGACTTAAATTAAATTCACCATTGCTTGGATTTGGATAAAGGTTAACAGATTCTTCTAAATTAACTTCTTCTAGTCCTGTAAAACCAACATTAATCGTAATTGTGTCAGATGATGAACAGTTACCTAATGTACCCGTCAGTATCACTGTATAAGTACCAGCTGATGTATATGTGTGTGAAGGGCTCCCTAGAGTAGAAGATGTACCGTCACCAAAACTCCAAGAGTAAGAAGTTGCGCCGGACCCAGCATTACTAAAATTGATTGTTCCACCAGCAACAATTAAAGTTTGGTCTGATCCAGCAATAATAACTGGCGCTAAATTAACAGATATGGTTGTTGATACAGCGGCTCCTTGACATACTCCGTTTGATCCAATTACCGTATAGGTAGTTTGGTTTGTTGGAGACACTGTAATAGATGCAGATGTAGCACCCGTATTCCAATTGTATGACTGAGCTCCAGATGCTGCTAGTGTTAAGCTTTCTCCAGCACAAATAACGGGGTTTGAAGGTGTTATTATTACTGTAGGCTCAGTTTCCACTGTTATTGTTACACTTGCGGTTTCAGTACATGCACTTCCGTCAACCATAGTAACTGTATAAGTAGTCGTGCTAGCCGGTGATGCAACCTGCGTTGCACCTGTACCTAAGCCACCATCCCATGTGTAAGTCCCTCCGGAACCAGCTCCACCACTAGTTATAGTAGCAGAGTTTCCGAAACAGATTGTTTGGTTTGAAGAAATGGTCGGAGTAAACCCACCCGTATTCGTTATGGTAGATGTATTGGTTCCTTGACAACCATTAATGTCTTCAATAACAACATTATACGTTCCTGCAGATAATCCGGCAAAACTTCCAGAAGATTGGAATGTTGCTCCACCATCAATACTGTATTGATACGGTGCAGAACCTCCTGTTCCTGTAAGAATCATCGATCCATTTGTAGCAGCACATGTTTCATTCACTGGTGCAGCAGTAGTTGTAACTGTTCCTGTTCCAGTAATTATTTCAGTACTTACCACGGAAGTACATCCATTTGCATCCATTGCTATAACTTGGTATGTATTGGCTGTCAATCCCGCAAAGTTTCCAGAAGATTGGTACCCCCCTCCGTTATCAATACTGTACGTGTAAGGAGCAGTTCCACCTGTTGCAGTTGCGCTAATAGTACCATTGTTTGCACCACAAGAAGCATTAGTTGCTGAGCTTGTATGCGCAACAGCGGTGGGCTCTGTAATTGTTATGGAGCTTGCAACCGAAGTACAACCACCAGCATCTTGAACTACTACATTATAAGTTCCAGCGCCTAATCCTGTTGTTGTGAATGGGCTAGGACCAGAGGTAAATGTTGATCCTCCATCTATACTGAAACTAAATGGAGCTGTACCAGCAGCTTCAGTAGTAATTGAACCATCGACAGTGTTGCTACATGTAGCATTTGAAGATGTAGATGTTTCTGTTGGAGCAGTAGGGTTACTTAAAGTAACTGTTTCAGTTCCTTGACAAGTGTTTGCATCTTCAACTACGATGCTATAGCTTCCTGTCCCTAAACTAGCGAAAGAGTAAGGGGTAGTCCCTGAATTGAAAGTTATTCCACCATCACTACTAAATATGTAAGGTCCAGATCCGCCTGAAACAGAGGTCACTATTGATCCATCGTTTACACCACAACTTGGGTCTGTGGTAGTTGAACTTACCGTCAGTGTAATACCAGCTACGGTTAATGTTGCCGAAGATGTACCTTGGCATCCAGTACCATCTGCAGAAACAATGTTATAAGTGCCAGCAGATAATCCAGTGAAAGTATCTCCAGATTGGAAAGTTATTCCACCATCAATACTATAAGTGTAAGCCGGCGAGCCTCCTGAGGTTGCAACAACTATTTGTCCGTCATTGTTTGCACATCCTGGGTCTGTTAAATTGCTAGTTACGCTTAACGTTCCAGTTCCTGGAATTAAAGTAGCCAAAAATGTTCCTTGACAGCCATTCGCATCTTCTGATACAACAGTATATACCCCATCTGTTAACCCTGTAAATGTATTACTAATTTGGAATGTTGTCCCGCCATCAATACTATATGTGAATGGAGAAACACCTCCAGTGGCAGCAACAATAATTTGGCCATCATTTCCAGCACAACCGGGATCGGTAGTAGCCGCATTTGTGGTGGGCCCAGAGGTAATAACGATTTCAACACTATCTATTGCTTGTCCATCACAAGAACCATCTTGAATAAGGAAAGCGGTATAATTGCCCGAAGTAGCAAAAGTTACTGTTTCGTTTGCATTTGTTGAAGTTGATGGCGTACCACCATTAAAAACCCAAGTAGTTCCTGTTACATTTGTTCCTGATGAAGTAAAGTCAATTGAACTTCCCGCACATGTAGTAGTTATATTTGAGCTTGCAGACCCACTAACCGGCACATCCGTTACGTAAGGAGTAATGTAAAGTGAATAAGGATTACCCCATGCACCAGCGAAGTCGTTCCATGAGTTGTCAGACCATTCTTCCCAAGCAGAGTTTGGAGTTGGATCAGTAGTAGAGTTAGAAACAATTCCTAAAGAATCATTTGCTCCAAATCCGTTCATTGTAATTCCACAATAGAAAGGTGCTCCACCAACATTAATTGCTGAAGGAAATGATACTTGTAAAACTCCTTGTCCACCGTTTCCAGCAAGTGCAGCATCTAAATCTGCCAAAGAGACATTAGTGGTTCCTATAATGTTTCCTGGAGTTCCAGCATTATCATCCCATACGTTAAAATCTACTGTAGCACCTGCTCCACCATCATAAACACCATAGAAGTATACGGCCATTCCGTTGACATGTGTGTTTGGAGCATAGTTACTATATGCTTCGGCCTTAGAAATGTCAAAATATTCATTCCAACCAGCTACATAACCTCCTGCTGTACCATATACATTTAATACATCAGTATCTGCAATGTTTAAAAGAGTGTCACAACCTAAAGAAGCCGTAACGTTTATATTCACTGTAGTTGTACAAGAACCTTGAGCGTTAGAAGCGATTAATTCAACTTCATATGTTCCAATTGTAGAATAAGTAACAGCTCCTGGGTTTTGCGCTGTAGATGATACAGGAGATACACCACCTAGTGATGTGTTGTCAAAATTCCAAGCCCAAGTATCAGGAACTCCACTGGAACCATCAGCAAATGTGACAGTTCCTCCTGCAGTAATTGCAGTAGAACTAGCAGTAATTCCGCAAGTTGGTGCAACAGGAGTACAAGGCTGATATGTTCCGTCCATAGTTATTGCACCTGTATTACCAGGATCTAACCAAGGCTTTAATTGGGCAGTGGCAGCAGAGCCACATTGATCCCAGTTTGTGTACATTTTTCCGTATGAATCTGACTGATTAGGAGCAGAACAAAATGAAGAACCTCCTGAAAGTTGTCCAACAAATCTTCCATTGTTATCAAATATAGGAGAGCCTGAAGAACCACCTTCAGTAACTCCATGGCCATTTGTTGTAGAAGACCAATTAACACTCCAATGGGTTCCAAAAGGACCTCCATTGTAGCTCGAGCTACTTAACGAGCTCGTGTATGTAGATATTTTTTTAGCACTTCCTGCAGGGTGGTGAACACCAACACCAGAAGTTGCGGCTGTATTAGATCTATTCCAACCATTGTAATAAGCGTTGTAGGAAGATGGCGGTTCAGAGGATAATTCTACTAAATAAAAGTCAGAACCAGCCAATTGATTACTACCCGGAGGGTTGTTTAACGTGCCATTCCCAGATGAGGCTACTACCGTTCCGCCAGTCATTGTTTGGTTTCCTGGAAAAGGGTCTGAAGAATTACCTGTACCTGGGGAGCATGATGATTTTTGGTAATTCCAGTACCATACTGTTGAATTGATATTATCACCTGCATTTGGTTCTCCACAATGCCAAGCAGAAATAATGTAAGGAGTACAGTCCGCCGCAGTGTTGTTTATCATTGAAGCTGTACATATAGCAGTTCCACCTCCACTAGAAAATGTATACCAAACAACAGCATCTATTTGTTCACTCCATCCATTACTTTCAGGCGTACAAGCAACATCTACTTGACAGTTCTCAGCTTTGTTTAATCCATATGTAAGAACACCATCTCTAGCCAATGCAATTTGGTTGACAAAATCCTCAACTCCTCTATAGAAGTAAACTACTTCTTTTATTTCTAGTGCAGGCAACCCAATTGTTCCAGGTGCTTCGTAATACTCAATGGTAATAGTTTCACCTTCTATCATTTGAGTAGCTCTTATTTGGTTTTGTACGTTATTTTCAGCAGTAAATGCGCCAATAACATGATCTTTGGTTTCGTTGTAAATAAAAACTTGTCCTCCAATAGGTACATAAAAATTGTTGTAGTATAAACCAAGCGCCATTGCATCGTCTGAATGAACAACCAACCTCCATAACCTTCCTCCATTTGGCAAGTTTTGCCATTTACCAGAATTGTTCACATTTAGGTTGACAGGAAGATTAACACCTACTCTATATTTTTGTCTGGGATCATTAACTGCATCTTCTGCCGCAAGCACATTTAAGTCGGGGTTTTGTAATGTTATGGTTGCAGAAGTCTTGTTTTGAAATTGAATACTATTTGTAAATGAATAAGGAATTCCTCCTTGACTAATTTGAGCAGATAATGTCGACGAAAACATCAACAGCAATATGGCAATTAAGCCTATCGATATATTTTTCATGGATTAATTTTTGTTAGGTAATAGGTTGGCTGTAATTTAGATTATTTTTTTGGCTTAATGGCAACTGTTTTTTTTACAACTTTTTTCTCTTCTTTTTTTGTGGTATTTGTTTTTGAAGTAATCGGTTGCTTTTTTAATAGTTTAATGGGTGCTTTTTTCGCTAAAACAACATTTTTTCTTTCAATTTTTGCTTGTTTTTTTTCAATGGTTTGTCCCTTGATAGAACTTGAAAGAAGGCAAATACCTCCAATTAATACAATGAGAGTTTTCATAATTGAATAAATTTTATTGGGTTTATTTTTGTTTCAAAACATAAATGTATAAAATTATTTTCATAAAATCAAACATAACAAATACAGGAAAATAAGTTTAAAAAAGTAAAATACATTGATAAACGAATCATTTTTAATGATAAATGATAAAATGCAGATAATATTAACTTGCTTATTACAAGTAAGTTGAAAAGTAGTAAATCAAGTTGTGTGACAACTGTAAAAAAAAGGAACAGATAGCTATGTAATAAACATGGTATGGTAATTAGTTATATTAGGTATCAAATTATCGAGTTTATTTTAATGGGGGGTGATAATAATAAATACCTAAATTTGAATCAGGATAATAAATCAAATAAGTCTATGAAAAAAAGAATATTATTGGTTGAAGATGAAGAGCACTTGCATGAAGCAATTAGATTGAACCTTGAAATAGAGAACTACGATGTTGTGTCTGTTTTTAAAGGAAAAGAAGCCATTAATAAATTTAGGCAAGGCAGATATGATTTAATTGTTTTGGATATTATGCTTCCGGAAGTAAATGGCTTTGATATTTGTCAAACGATTAGACTGGAAGATAATCATACACCTATTCTGTTTTTGACTGCCAAAAATTCAGCTCAAGATAGAGTAAAAGGTTTAAAAATAGGCGGAGATGATTACTTGGCAAAGCCATTTAATTTGGAAGAATTTATATTAAGAGTTCAAAAATTAATACAACGAACATCTACTTCTGAATCGTTGGATACTAATTTAGAAACATTTAAAATCGGTGGGTCCAAAATCAACTTTAAATCGTTTGAAGTGGTGGATGAAGATGGTGTTTTGCATAAATTAACCCAAAGGCAAATAAAATTATTAAAATTATTAATTGATAAAAAAGATGAAGTTGTTAGTCGACAAGAGATACTTGAGAAAGTATGGGGGTATGACGTTTATCCTTCAACAAGAACTATTGATAATGTAATACTGTCATTTCGTAAGGTTTTCGAGAAGAACGTTGATGCTAATACTTACCTCAAATCCGTTAGGGGTGTGGGTTACAAGTTTACTCCTGAAAAATAAAATATGAAATACTAAGGCAACCATTTGTATTTATTTACGTCTATATAATAGTAATAAAAAAGCAAGAACCGCTAACTCTTGTTTTTTGATGGTTTTATATTTTCCTTGCAAACAGTCCTAAGGTTCCCCAATCTTAGGATTGTTTATTTTACCGCTTTTCGATGTTCCTAAAAATTGTTAAACAAACTATTGTTTTGAAGTAAAAGTGTATCTTGCTTTTCGCAAACTAGGTTAGTAACTAATTTAAATCATAGCATATGAAAATTAACAACTTATTGCTGGTAGGTATATTGAGTGTCGTATTTCTTGTCATTTCCTTTTTTTATGCCCAAAGTATAATTGAATATGGCAAAAGTTATAAAGATACTATGCATGAGCACGTTGAGGTGTTAGATTTTAATAAGCGGCTATTAAGTTCAAAAGAATGGCTTGCCAGTGGATTTAATAGTGATTATGAATGGGATAAAAAGAGGGTAGCGTCTGAATCATTGTTAAGAGAAGCGGAGAGCCGAATATGGCTCTGCTATTAATGAATCTAAACACCTCATTTACATGTCTATCGGTTTCTTTTTTGTTGTATTTGCATTGTATGTCCGAGGTGAATATTTTCGGAAAGCAATGGCAGGTTGTTTGTTGGCTTTGTCAATCTGCTATTTGTATATTGGAATATTTACACCTATGCTTGAGATAAGTGCATTTTCAGAAGATTTGACTATTCCCATTGAGCTTGACACAGAGTTAGTTTCCGTACCTATTAGCGAAGGGCTTAATTATGCCAGTGAATTAACCAAGGAGTATACAGGATTAGATTTAGGTACAACTGATCCAGTTGATTATTCCTTATTTAAAAAGGATGTTGTATTCAAAGGAAAAACATATTACTTTCATCAAAGTAAGTCAATCGCCGATTTAATTGGAATTTTACTTAAAGATAAGAATTATGTGGTTGCATGGGCTATACTTGCTTTTAGTGTCTTGCTTCCGGTTCTAAAAATAATAATCACGTTGCTAATTACTTTTATCAAGCCATTTAGAAAGAATAGTGGTTTTTTAGTCTTTGTTAAAGTAATTGGAAAATGGAGTATGGCTGATGTTTTTGTAGCTTCTTCATTTTTAGTTTTTCTGTCGTTTAATAATATGAATGTTGGCGTGCAAAATGACAGTAAAGTACTATTTGGGTTGTACTTTTTTCTTGCTTACGTGGTAATTTCAATTATAGCTTCAATTTTTGTCTGGTTTGCTATAAGTAGAAATGCTAAGATTAAGCTTTACGAATTAGCTGCATAGAATAATGGATAAAATAACCTTAGTTTTCGGTGCTAGTTTGAAGCCAGAAAGGTATTCAAACAAGGCGATTCATGCTTTAATTGATAAAAATTATGGTGTTGTGGCCTTTGGATTGAGAGTAGGAAATATTCGAGGGGTAGAGGTTCATAATAAATTGCCGCTGAAAATTGCTATTGATACTGTAACTTTATATTTAAATGCGGGTAGACAAAAAGAGTACTATAGTTACTTGGTTGATTTGAAACCAAGAAGAGTTATCTTCAATCCGGGAACAGAGAATTTTGAATTAATTTCGATTTTAGAAAAAGAAGGAATAATCGTCGGAAATCGCCTGCACCTTGGTTCTTTTGTCTATAGGAAACTATTAAATTTAATTTATGTTAGCAGAATACGATTATCATTGTCCTCATTGCAACCAGTTGTTAAACGCTGATAATACGGTTATTTTTAAAATTGAAAAAAGTACGGGTGAAAAAGGGTTTTATTGATTTAAATCCAAAAGTGGGAGAGTATTCATATAAATGTGAACCAAATATGATTTTCGAAAATGGGGAAGAAATGGAGTTTTTCTGTCCGGCTTGTAAAGTAAATTTGAAATCTGAAAAATTCCCGAAATTTGTTGAGTTGCTATTACGTGTTTCCAGTAGTGTTCATTTTGAGATGCTCTTTTCCCGGGTTTTTGGTGATAAAAGAACTTATGTTATTACAGAAGATATGACCGAGAAGTATGGTGATAATCCCGAAGATTTGATTTAGTTGTTTTCCAGGGTTTACAGGTGGTTAACAAATAGGATTATTTATACCTGATTAAATTCTATTAAAATCAGTTTTTGCTCTGAAACTTCATTATCGTGCATGCAACAATTCCAGCAGTTTCTGTTCTTAATCGGTTGTCGCCTAAACTTACGGCTGTGAAGCTATTCTTTAAAGCTAGTTCAATTTCATTTGGGCTAAAATCTCCTTCGGGACCAATAATTATTAATTGATCTTTAGTGATGTCTGAATAATCTTTTAGTTCCTTTTTGTCTCCGTCTTCGCAATGTGCTATAAATCGATTTTTATATGTGTTTTCTTTTACAAACTCATTAAGTTTGATAGGAAGTGAAATTGTAGGTAGCCAAAGCCTTTGAGATTGTTTTAACGCAGATATGGCAACTTTATTCCATCTTTCAGTATTGAATTTTTTTCTCTCGGAATTTTCGCAAATTAAGGGAATGAAATGCGTGATTCCGATTTCAGTTGCTTTCTCCAGAAACCATTCTGTTCGGTCATTATTTTTTGTAGGTGCCAGGGCTATGGCTATTTCGCAAGTTGGTTTTTCTTTGTAAACAATTGATTTAATTTGTATTTGACATCGCTTGGGGTGTGCGTCAGAGATTAAACCTTGCCCTTCAGATCCTTTTCCGTCAATAATTCTAACCACAGATCCTGAAGCCATGCGAAGTACTTTTATGGCATGCTTAGATTCAATTTCCGATAGCGTTACTTCATTTGATATTTTTTGGGTAAAAAAGGTGTGCATGACTGAAATAAAAAGAGGCTACTTTCACAACCTCCTTCTTATCCTAGTTTATATTACTTCTCTAATTCAGCTAGCATTTTTTCACACTTTTTAAAGCACTTAACCGCGTCTTCATATTTTTGCGGAAGTTCCATGGCTTTCTTAAGAAATTTGATGGCGTATTCGTCATTTTTCATTTCATGGTAAGTCATTGCTAGTTCATATGTATGCAGCATATACCATGGTTCTATCTTGATAGCTTTTTGAAACATTTCTAAAGCATCTTTAAAAGACCCTCCTTCTGGAGTTCCTCCGTAAAAAGTGTTTACCATTGTTTTTTCGAATTTACTAAACCCAGCAAATGTTCTGTGCCATCTGCCCATTATGTGATATGGTCCTGCTTCATTTGGATCTAATTTAATTACTTTATCGCATTCTGTTTTAATTTCCTTTGCATTTGCAATTTTGTCTTTAGTTCCGGCATTTTCATTTTCACGTGCAAGAGCTAATGCATAAGAGTAATGAGCAAATGCATGATTGTTATTAAGTTTTTTTGCTTTAGCAGCTATAGATTTAGCTTTAGCGTAAAATTTTAATTGCAATTTAGCATCCGTCAAGTTTGCACCAACTTTACTGTAAGCAAAACTTAGATTGGATAGATAATCAACATTGGTTGAATCCATCTCTGCTAGCTTTTTAAAAACAGGTAACATTTTTTTGTTGTTAATTTGTTTTTTGTACTTCAGACCTTGCTGGTATAATTCTGCTTCTGTCTGTGCTGTTGAGATAGAGGCTATGAATAATGTTACTGCTGTTATTGCTAATGCTATTCCTTTTTTCATTTTTAAATATTTTTATTTGATTTTTTTAGTCCAAATCAGATGCAAAGTTACAGAATTTTGTTTTGTGTTTAAATTACCCCTTGCGGAAAGTTCAAAACCAACCAACATAATATAACTCGCTACGTTAATCCAAATTAAGATCATTAACAAGATCCAATTGAGCCATACAGCTCATTGTATTTTCCGAAATTTGCAAAGAAAAACAGTTAATCCGTAGGAGGCTATTACAATAATTAGCGTTGATAGTGTTGCCCCTGCTGAAAAGAATTTCCATTTAGTTCTTTCGGTGTTACCAATATTGTATAACGTGCTAATAGCCAGAATAAGGCTAATAACAATAATTACCCATTTTAAAAACTGATAACCAGTTCGTACATAAAACCTAGGCTTTGGTAATCTTTATTGTATGCGACATATTCTCCAAGCATTATTGCTGATAACGCAGTAATAAACAACGCTGAGATTGTGCCAAATATTCCTAATGAAATGAGTCGTTGCCGTATTGGTTTTCTTTTTAACTGTAATTGATGCGAACTATTAAAGGCATTAAGCATCGTATTGATTCCATTTGAAGCAAAATACAGCGATAAAAAGAATCCAATTGATAATACACCGCTGTGCTTATGGTTAATGAGGTCGTTTATTGTGTTTTCAATTAATGCATAAACATCGTTAGGTAGCAAGTTGTCAAGCCCTTCTAATAAGTTGCTTTGAAAGTTTTCAATTGGGATATATGGAATTAAAGACAAGAAAAAGATTATTCCAGGGAATAGGGCCATGAAAAACTTGAATGATATGGCGGAACTCCTTATTCCATATTGAGATTTGCTAAAAGATTCAAATAAAAAATGAAGCGTAACATAAAGAGTCATTCCTTCAAAGCCAGGGAGAATAATTTTTTTACTCCATGCGGTTAGTTGTTTGCTGAACTTATTGTTTTTTAAGAAGTATAGTAGTTTTTTCAAAATTAAATCGCTTTTAGACTTAAGTCCATGTTGTGCACAGAATGCGTTAAAGCTCCAACAGAAATAAATCTACACCGCATTCAGCATAATTCCTTAGTGTATTTAGAGTGATCCCTCCTGAAGCTTCTGTTTCTGCTTCACCTTCAATTAATTGAACAGCAGTTCTTATATCTTCGAATGAAAAGTTGTCCAACATAATTCTTTGAATTCCTCCAACTCTTAAAATTTCTTTTACTTCATCAAGGTTTCTGGCTTCAACTTCAATTTTTAAATTTAAATTATTTGATTTCAGGTAATCAGTTGTTTTACGGATAGCTTTTTCAATGTTTCCAGCAAAATCAATGTGGTTGTCTTTGAGCATTATCATGTCGTAAAGACCCATTCTATGATTGTGACCGCCGCCAATTAATACAGCTTCTTTTTCCAAAAATCGGAGCAAAGGAGTTGTTTTTCTTGTGTCTAAAACTTTTGTTTTAAGTCCATTCAATTCATTGACATACTTCTTGGTAAGCGTTGCAATAGCGCTCATGCGCTGCATTACATTAAGAACTAGACGTTCAGCACCTAAGAGTTTTTGGGAATTTCCATCTATGTAAAAGGCGATATCACCATATTTTACTTCAGATCCATCTTCAATTAATTGTTCAAATTGAATACTGCTGTCAAATTCTTTAAAAATCTGTTTAGCAATTTCAATTCCTGCAATAATCCCATCCTCTTTTACCAATAATTTTGCTTTTCCATTAGCATCATCAGGAATGCAAGCTAAAGCCGAGTGATCACCCTCTTGAATGTCTTCCTCAATTGCTAGCCGAACAAATTCTTTAATATCCATTTCTATAAAAAATTAATGGAACAAAATTAAAACAATTTTTTACTGTAAGTTTGTTTTATAGGAGTTGTTTAAAGTCCTATTGCTAATGAAAATGAATTATTTTTTAATTAAACTTACTAATTAATACAAATTCAGTATGAAGATTACATTAATAGCAGTTGGAAAAACGATTAAACCCTTTTTAATTGAAGGAGAGGCTACTTATGAAAAACGTCTAAAACATTACATAGGCTTTGATGAAATAATTATTCCTGAATTAAAAAAAGCCTCAAAATTATCAGAGAATCAAATTAAGGAAAAGGAGGGTAAGTTAATTTTAGAAAAAGTAGAAAAATCGGATTGGCTAATTCTATTGGACGAAAATGGAAAGGAATTTTCATCTATTAATTTTAGTCAGTTTTTACAAAAGCAAATGAACTCGGGTGTTAAGCGAGTGGTGTTTGTTATTGGAGGTGCATATGGTTTTTCTGAAGACGTTTACAAAACTGCTAATCAGAAAATTTCATTATCTAAAATGACTTTTTCCCATCAAATGGTGCGCATGATTTTTAAAGAACAATTGTATAGGGGGTTTACAATATTGAAGGGAGAGCCTTATCATCATAAATAGATGTGTTTTGTTTTTGGAAATAATGTAACATATTTAATAGTCTTTTGTTGAAGAATCGGTGTCAGTAATACTTGAAATTTAATGAGTTAAATTTAGTTGAAATTTGAAAGGGTTTCGGCCTTTTTTAGGGGGATTAGATAAGTTGTAACTTTTTCTTTTCTAGTATTTTTGGTTTTTCAATCCAACAAATTTCATATAAATTAAGTTATTCGAAGTAATATTTTCTGTTGTGATTTTTTTAGAGAAAAAATATTCATTTAAATAAAAATGAGTAATTTTGCTACTCGTTTTCACTCGCATTATAATACTGGGGCTGAGATGGCGAAGCTTTAAATAAAGTTAAAATTTTGATAAATACATTAATTACTTCAAAAACGAGAATTAAACTTTTGTTAAAGTTCTTTTTAAACCCCGATACATCGGCGTATTTAAGAGGGTTGAGCGATGAGTTTGGAGAATCTACAAACTCCATAAGGTTAGAATTAAATCGTTTGGAGGGTGCAAATATGATTCATTCGGAATTTGAAGGCAACAAAAAGATTTTTAAGGTCAACAAGCGGCATCCTTTTTATAACGATGTCAATCAAATTGTGAAAAAATACTTAGGTATTGATGTTATCGTGAATAACATAATAAAAGGTCTAGGAACTCCTCAGTTTCTTTATTTGACTGGAGATTTGGCCAAGGGAAAGGAAAGTCATTTGATAGATTTAATTCTTGTTGGTAACATTAATAAAACTTACTTAATCGACATAGTAAGAAAAACTGAAAAGTTAGTGTCTAAAAAGATAAGTTATTTAATTTATTCGGAAGAAGAGTATCAAAATAAAGAAATTCAAAAAGATAATCTTTTGCTCATATGGTCTAGAGAAATATGAATATAAGTAAGATTCAAAATAATTGGTATGCGCTGTATACAAAGTCTAGACACGAAAAAAAAGTGATGGAACGTTTATCTAGTCAAGGTTTTGATGTTTATTGTCCAATGATTAAAACTGTAAAGCAATGGAGTGATCGAAAAAAAAAAGTAACTCTTCCTTTAATACCTTCTTATATTTTTATCAAGGTTGATGAAAAAAATAGAAATAAAATATTGTCCAACCCATCTGTTTTGAACTTTGTTTATTGGTTGGGAAAACCGGCGGTTATTAAAAATATTGAAATTGATAGGCTCAGAGGTGTAATGTCTAGAAACGATATTCAAGAATTTGAAATCCATAATTTGAATATTGGAGATAAAATCAACATTGACAAGGGATTTTTTAAAGAAAATGATGCAGTGATTAAAAAACAAACTAAAAGCCATATTTATGCCGAGTTAAAGGAACTAGGAATGGTAGTTATTTCAAAGAAAACAGATGTTGTTAAAAATAATATTTAGAAGAGCATATGTTTTAGCAGATAACTTTGGGTTCTCAGGAAAAACTGTCCTATTCAGTTTTAAATGGTTTGATTTTTCTGCAGGGTGCGAATTGCTAAAAAAAATTAATTAATATGAATGAAGGCGTAAAGGAAGTAATAACTCCAAAAAAAAATCTCTTAGATATAAATTTAAAAGAGATTTGGAGCTACAGAGATTTACTTGTGCTATTTGTAAGAAGAGATTTTGTAGCTGTATACAAACAAACTATTTTGGGTCCAATGTGGTTTGTTATTCAACCAATTTTCACAACGTTAATTTTCACGTTAATTTTCGGTAAATTAGCTTCAATTCCCACTGATGGATTGCCTCAAATACTTTTTTACATGTGTGGAATAACTTGTTGGAATTATTTTGCAGAATGCTTAAATAAAACATCCAATACTTTTGTTGCAAATGCTAATATTTTCGGAAAAGTATATTTCCCAAGGTTGATTTTACCTATTTCTATTATAATTTCTAATTTATTGAAATTTGGAATTCAATTTTTGTTATTTCTGGTTTTCTTGGTATATTTTTATTGGAATGGATATAATGTTCAACCAAATTATCACATGTTTCTTCTTCCTTATCTTCTCTTTCTTATGGCTGGTTTAGGTTTAGGTTTTGGAATTTTAATTTCATCATTAACAACGAAATATAGAGATTTCCAATTTTTATTAATTTTTGGTGTGCAATTATTTATGTATGCAACCCCAATAGTGTACCCACTTTCATTGGCTAAGGAAAAATTAGGCAGTTATAGCTGGGTTACCCTTGCTAACCCCATGACTTCGGTTATAGAAACATTTAAATTCGCATTTCTGGGAAGGGGAGAATTTAGTTGGTTTAATATTGGTTATAGTACATTATTTATGCTTATACTTCTTTTCCTTGGCACACTAACTTTCAATAAAGTAGAACAAACATTTATGGATACAGTATGAGTTGGATGATAAAAATAGAGAACGTATCAAAAATGTATAGACTAGGTTTAGTTGGGGCCGGTACATTTCAAGATGATTTAAAGCGTACTTGGTATAAATGGTTGGGGAAGGATGATCCTTTTTTAAAAATTGGAGAAGAGAATAAACGGGATGTTTCTGGAGGTGACTATATATGGGCATTAAAAGATATTAATTTTGAAGTTGGAAAGGGAGAGGTGTTAGGCATAATTGGTAAAAATGGAGCTGGTAAGTCAACATTGCTAAAATTACTTTCAAAAGTTACAAAACCAAGTACTGGAAGTATTACGACGAAAGGAAGAATAGCAAGTCTTCTGGAAGTTGGAACAGGTTTTCATCCTGAACTAACGGGAAGAGAAAATATATTTTTAAATGGAGCAATCCTGGGAATGAAAAAGTATGAAATCAGAAATAAATTTGATGAAATAGTAGATTTTTCTGGATGCGAAAGATATATAGATACACCTGTGAAAAGATATTCTTCGGGAATGCATGTTCGTTTGGCTTTTGCAGTCGCTGCGCATTTAGATCCCGAAATATTAGTGGTGGATGAAGTTCTTGCAGTAGGTGACGCTGAGTTTCAAGCAAAAGCTATCGGTAAAATGAAAAGCGTATCTCAAGGTGATGGTCGCACGGTATTATTTGTTAGTCACAATATGGCGAGTATCAAATCTTTGTGTAGTCGAGCTGTATTAATGAAGAACGGTACTATTCATGAATCAGGAGATGTTGATTCAATTGTGAATTCATATTTGAATTCTAATTTAAATATAACTGATGCGCCAAGTCTTGATAGGGAAACGATCAAACTTATGCAGGAAGGTGTTATCAACAAATCAAATCCATCCTTCGAGATTGAAAAAATTGAATTGCAAAATAGCTCAGCCAGGGTGTTAAGCAATTTTTATTCAAATGAGCCTGTTTTTATAAAAATATACTTAAAGGTATTTAGAGGAATTAGCAATTTAAGAATAGCTGTTCAATTGATTGATGAAAACGAGAGCAATTTACTCACTTCTCTATCCAATGATGATAAGGAGTATTTAAATTATATTCAAAACAACAAAATTGAACCGGGGCATTATGACTTAAAATGTGAAATACCAGTTAATATTCTCTCACAAAAGAAATATTATCTTTCATTAGATGTTATTAATGTAAAGACGGAACATATAATATTAAAAAAGTTTATGAGTTTTGAGGTTAAGTTTGCCGGGTATAATGGATTATCTGCAGAAAACTTTTCTAATGCATATTTTAGACCACAATATAATTGGACAATCGATAAAATAAAAGATGATGCTAAATAATAAATCAATTTTAATAACGGGAGGCACAGGTTCATTGGGTCAGGCACTAACGAAAACAATTCTTTCTAAATGGCCAAATGTAAAACGTCTTGTAATTTTATCTCGTGATGAGCAAAAGCAGTTTGTCATGGCTCAGGAATTTCCTGCTCAAGATTATCCTCAAGTGCGTTTTTTTATTGGCGATGTCAGAGATCGTGAAAGGTTAACAAGAGCTTTTGAAGAAATTGATTATGTTATTCATGCAGCCGCAATGAAGCATGTCCATATTGCAGAGTACAATCCAGATGAATGCGTGAAAACAAACATTGGAGGTGCCGAAAATGTTATTCATGCGGCTCTTCAAGCGGGGGTGCAAAATGTAGTCGCTTTGTCCACAGATAAGGCTTGTGCTCCTATTAACTTATATGGTGCTACAAAGTTAACTTCGGATAAATTGTTTGTAGCAGCAAATAATATAAAAGGAAACCATAATATTAAGTTTTCTGTAGTTCGTTATGGAAATGTTATGGGGTCCAATGGTTCCGTTATTCCTTTCTTTTTAGATAAAAGAAAAGAAGGTGTATTGCCTATTACAGTTGAGTCAATGACTCGTTTTAATATTTCCTTACAAGGAGGAGTGGAAATGGTGCTGCATGCTATGAAATCTGCATGGGGAGGAGAATTGTTTATACCTAAAATCCCTTCCTACAAAATTACTGATGTAGCAAAAGCTATCGGTCCAGATTGTGAGCATAAGGTAATTGGAATTCGCCCTGGAGAAAAAATACACGAAGAAATGATTACTTCTTCTGATTCATTCTTTACTTATGATTTAGGGAAATATTATGCGATCATACCGCAATCGCCCACTTGGAAAATTGCTGATTTCATTACAGAGTTTAATGCCAAAATAGTTGAGCAAGGATTTTCTTATAATTCTGAAACCAATACAGAATGGGAAACAGTAAATTCAATTAGAACATCGATTAAAGAGCATGTTGATCCGGATTTTGAAGCTTAATGAGTAAGAAAGCAATACCATATGGTCGTCAAAACATTACGGACGAGGATATTCAAACTGTAATTGAAACATTACAGTCGGATTATTTAACACAAGGTCCAAAAATAAAACAATTTGAGAATGAATTTGCGGAATATGTTGGTTCTAAATATGCAGTTGCAGTTTCTAATGGAACAGCAGCTTTACACTTGTCGACTCTAGCCTTAGGGGTTAAACCAGGTGATAAAGTAATTACATCACCTATTACGTTCGCCGCTTCAGCAAATTGTGTTCGATATTGTGGTGGTGAGGTTATTTTTTCTGATATAGATTCATCTACCTACCTTCTAGACATTAAGAAACTAAGAAGCTTATTGGAGGCTTCTCCTAAAGGAACCTATAAAGGAATTATACCCGTGGATTTTGCCGGAAGAGCAGTCAACTTAGAACTGTTTAGAAAGCTTGCTGCTGAACATGATTTATGGATTATAGAAGATGCTTGTCATGCACCTGGAGGTTCGTTTCTTGATTCGAATAACAAACAGCAATTCTGTGGAAATGGTCGTTTTGCTGATGTATCTATTTTTTCCTTTCACCCTGTTAAACACATTGCTTGTGGAGAGGGAGGGATGATTACCACAAATGATGAAAAATTATATCATAAGTTACTTCAATTAAGAACCCATGGTATTGTAAAGGAAGCAGATTCTTTTGAAAATAGCATTGAAAATGCCGGAGGAAAGGGCTCTTACCCTAACTGGTACATGGAAATGCAAGATTTGGGTTTTAACTATCGATTAACAGATATGCAAGCGGCATTAGGTATAAGTCAATTGACAAGAGCTGAAATAGGTTTATTTAGAAGAAGAGAAATTGCTATTAACTATTACAAAGCCTTTGCAGACTGTCCATATATAAAAGGACAGTCAGGTATTGTTGAAGGTCATGCCTATCATTTATACGTTATAGAAGTAGATAATAGATTAGGCTTGTATAATTATTTAAGAGAAAATAAGATATTTGCTCAAATTCATTATTACCCATGTCATTTAATGCCTTATTATAAAAATATTGGATGGAGAGAGGGGGACTTATCTTCTGCCGAAAAATATTATAAGCATTGCATTAGCTTACCAATGTACCCAATACTAAGTAATGATGAGCAGCAATATGTAATTGATACAATTAAATCATTTTTACATGAGTAATATTTGTATCATACCAGCTAGAGGGGGTAGTAAAAGAATTCCTAGGAAGAATATAAAAAATTTTTTAGGCAAACCAATAATTTCTTATGCCATTGAAAATGCAATTAATTCTAACATTTTTGACAGAGTTATAGTCTCGACTGATGACAAAGAAATATCAGAAATTTCAAAAAAATATGGTGCAGAAGTTCCGTTTTTCAGAAGTGAGAAAAACTCTGACGACTATGCCAGTACAATAGATGTGATTTTGGAAACTTTGAGTCAAATTGATACAAACTATGAAATTGTTTGTTGTCTTTACCCGACCACTCCTTTGTTAAGCAAACAAATTCTGCTTGAAGCCCATGAACGTTTAATATCAGCTAATTACTCAGCCGTATTTCCGGTTTTGAAATATAGTTTTCCTATTCAAAGGTCTTTGTCTTTGAATAAAGATGGGACTTGTTATATGAATTGGCCGGAAAATTTAAATATGAGATCTCAAGATTTAAATCCTGTATACCACGATGCTGGACAATTTTACTTTTGTAAGATAAAAGAACTTCACGAGCACGGTACATTGTATCTTCCTAAGTCAAATTGCATTGTATTAGAAGATACTGAAGCTCAAGACATTGATAATGATTCTGATTGGAAAATTGCGGAGATTAAATTTAAATTAAACAATGCAAAATAACTCGGTTTTTTTTAGGGTTGATGGAAATGATAAAATTGGATTTGGCCACATTGTGCGTTGTATTTCTTTAGCTCAATTATTGAAAAAAAAATATTCTATTTGCTTCGTTTGCATTGAAATACCTGAGAGGTTTGTATTAGATTTAAAAAACGAATCTTTTAATATTTCGATAATAAAAAGTGAAAAAGACATAAACCATATGATAAAATTAAACGACATAGTTGTTGTTGATCATTATGAACTAGGTTCTAGTTATCAAAAGGAATTGAAATCTATTGGTTGTAAAGTTGTTTGTATTGATGACCTAAACGATAAGAAATTTTATGCTGATTTAATTATTAATCAATCTCCCGTCATCAAGAAAAAAGAATATTCTGCTGAGCCATATACAAATTATGCTCTTGGATTTGATTACATGTTGCTTCGAAGAGAATTCTTTCATAATAATAGCTTTAGTCAGAAATTTTATAATAAAAAAAATGTATTCATTTGTTTTGGTGGAGCAGACACCAAATTGTTATATTATTTTGCTGAACTTTGTTACAAAACTCAATACTTCGATAATATTTTTTTAATTGGTAACAGTTTTTCTAATAAAAGTAAAGTCATTTTCAATAAGGAAAATAAGACAAACATAAAGTGGATGAAAAACCTTAATGCTATCGAAATAATTAATTACCTCAATCAAAGTCTTTTTGCTATAGTTCCGTCAAGCAATTTAACTCTTGAAGCACTTGCTACAAAAACTTATGTTTTGTCAGTTCTTAATGCTGAAAATCAAATTAATCTATTTAATTCCATTAAAAATTTTAATAGTGTTAAAACTATTAATACTTTAGATTCAGGTAATGTGATGGATCAAGATATAATTTTTCAAATTATAAACTATTTTAAAAATTTAAAAAACGCAAGGTTTCCCGAATTTAATCAGGATAAACTTATTGAAAAATTTCAAACTTTACAATGAAAATTAGTACTTTAGATATTAATGCAAATGACCAGTGTTTTGTTGCTGCAGAGATTGGTATCAACCACAATGGTGATATGGATTTAGCAAAAAAAACAATTATTGCGGCAAGAGAATGTGGTGCTGATGCGGTAAAGTTTCAGAATTATAAAGTTGATGATTTTATAGCGGATAGGGAATTGCAATACTCTTATTTCTCTGAAAACAAAAAAGTTGTTGAAACGCAATATGAGATGTTTAAGCGATACGAGTTGAGTGATGATCAAGTTATTGAATTAAAAACTTTTTCGGATAATAATGGAATTGTCTTCTTAAGCACTCCAACTAGTCTGCATGGCATCAATGTCTTAAAGTCACTTAATGTCCCTCTTCTTAAAAATGGCTCTGATTTTTTGGTTAATTTGGAATTAATTTCTGAAATGGCTAAATCTAAAATTCCTACAATTATCTCAACAGGTATGGCTACTCTTGCGGAAATTGACGAAGCGGTAAAGACCTTTGAAGAACATGGAGGAAAGGAGTTAATAATATTGCACTGTACATCTGCATATCCAACACCAAGTAGTCAAGTTAATTTAAATAAAATTGACTCTCTTAAAAGTGCGTTTGGGTATCCTGTAGGGTTTTCTGATCATACTCAAGGTTCTGTGGCAGCAATAGGAGCTGTGTTAAAAGGCGCCTGTTTTATTGAGAAACATTTTACACTCAATAAGTCGTTGCCAGGCCCAGATCATCACTTTTCGTGCGACCCCTTAGAACTTAAAAACCTTATTCAGGATTTAAGGACTATAGAATCTTCACTTGGTAGTTCAAAAATTTCGCCAACTGATATTGAGCAGCAAGGCAGAAAGGATTACCGGTTATCCTGTGTAGCAAAACATAAATTAGTTAAAGATCAATTAATAACCAGAGAGGATGTTATTTTCTCAAGACCAGCTGCAGGCTTACCTCCTAAGTTTCTACCGTTACTTATTGGTAAAGTTGTAAAAAAAGAAATAGCTGCTAATAACCCCATTTTATTTGAAAATATTGTATGAAATCTAAACATTGGATTGTTATAGGAGGCGGAGTTAAAGGTATTGTTGGAGCTTATTTATTATCTAAAAATAATAATAAAGTAACCTTAATTGATAGAGCCGAGAAAATAGGTGGTGTTTTACGGTCCGAAAAATGGGATACTTTTTACATGGATAAAGGTTGTCATTTATTTGATAATGAATCCGATTTGACAACTAAGCTTGCCATGGAAATTATGGATAACGAGGTGGTTCCTGTGAATGTGAAATATGCATCCTTCGTGAATGATCAAAAAACTTCAGGAATCGCAATTCCAAATTTAGGTTCATTCAGTGATGATATATGTAAAAATATTTTGTGGGAGTCATTAAATATGATTAAAGCACCAAAGAATAATCCGAAAAGTTTATTTGAACATATATCGAACATCCACGGAGAAACTGTTGCAGAAATTTTAGATGCATTTATAAAAAAGACCCACATTATAAGTTCAAAAGATGTTGATCCAATTTCATTCAATCTATTACCTTACAAAAGAATTAAGTTTCTGGATGACAAAATAGGAAGAGTGCTAAAGCAATCTGCTTACTTAGATGAAAAAATTGCAATTTCATCTACGGAAAATTTAATGGAGTTTTACAAAGAAAAAGCTAAACTATATAAATATAGAAATTTTTATCCTGCTAAAAATGGATTGACACTTTTTTGTGATAAATCTTACGAAAAACTTTTAAACTTAAATGTTGATTTTAAACTTAATCAGGGACCTTTTAAAGTAAATTTTGGAAAAAAAGGAGTAGATCTAATTTTTGATTCCAGCGATGAAACTATATCTGGAGACCACATTCTATGGGCGGGAAGTCAAGAATATTTAGGCGACACTTTTGGTATAGAAAATGACCTTAAAAACTTTGTACATTCAGTTCCTATGATTCTTTATTATTTTCAGGTTGATAAGAAAAGCATATGTGACTATTCATACATACACAACTTTAATAGTGATGATTATACATTTAGAGTTTCTTTTCCAACGAATTACAACAAAAAATTATATCCTGGGAATGATGCCATCGTATGTGTTGAAGTTCCTGTTAAGCTGAACAGTGATATTTGGAAATCTCCAGATCTCTTCACTAATAAAATTTGGAGAGAACTAGGTGAACTCGATTTAATTAATGCTCATAAGTATAAGAAAGTAAAGATTTTACAAACACCAGTTTCTTACAAGATACCAAAAAAAGGTTATTCAAAGGAAATAAAAAAGATTACCAAAATGCTGCCAAAAGATATTGTTTATGGAGCCAGTGAATGGGAATTCTCAAAAAATGGAATTATTAACAGTTTGTATAAGATAATTCAAAAATAATGAAGGATTTCTATTGGGAAAACAATATTTACAACAAAGGCCTTAATTTGAACAAATACCCTTTTGATAACGTAGTTTCTTTTGCGTTCAGAAATCGAAATAGTATTAATCCAAAAACTGTGCTGGATATAGGTTGTGGAGCAGGAAACAACGCTTGGTTTCTAGCAAAAGAGGGATTTAACGTATTTGGTATTGACGGAAGTGTTTCTGCGATTAACTATTGCAGAAATAGGTTTGTTTCGGAAAATTTGAAAGGGAATTTTATAGTTGGTAATTTTAAGCATTTACCATTTAAAGATGGTTTTTTTGATTTGGCCATTGATAGGGCTTCTCTAACATGTTGCAATTTACAAGACTGTCAAATTATTGTAAATGAAATTAATCGAACACTAAAAACAAAAGGTAAGTTTTTTTTTAATTGTTACAGTGCTGATCACAGTAGTATGCTGAGCGGTAAACAAAACCAAGATGGCACATGGAGTAGCATGAAGAAAGGATCAATAGCTGGAGTGGAAAATATTTATTTCTTCAAAAAGGAAGAAATATCTGATCTGTTTAAGGCTGGTTGGAATATTTTAAGCTTAGTGCACAAAAACCACACTAATCTTTTAGAGGATGACTCCAAGCATTCGGAATGGGAAGTTATTGTTGAAAAATTATGATTAAAATACGTAAACTAGAATTAGAGGATAGTGATCTTATCTATCAGTGGCGAAATGACGATTTAATTGTTTCTCTCAGTTCGTTACAAAAAAAGGTAAGCATAAAGGAGCATGAAGCTTGGATAAAGTCATCACTTGAAAATCTAAATCGTGTAATATATATTGTCGAAAGGGATAAAATACCTATCGGACAAATTAGGTTTGATAAAGATATTGGTGCGGAACAACTTTGTTACATATCTATTTACCTTATATCTGGATTCAAATCTAAAGGATATGGAAAACAGGCATTGCAACTGGCATTTTATGAAATTTTCAATGTTTGGCATGACATTACTATTCAAGCAAAAGTGCGACAGGATAATAAAGCGAGTATTCATTTTTTCCTTAATGTTGGTTTTCAAAAAGTTAACGAAGATGATGTTTTTTCAACATTTAATTTTGGTAAATTAAAATATGATCATTTTAAAAATAAAAAACTTTACAACAACTTAGTGGATAAATATGGCATTGATCACCGCACGCTAAATTGGGGAAGCTACAAATCGCAAATAGCGCGATTAAAAATATTTACTGAAATAGGTGATTTGGAAAATAAATCAATTTTAGATGTAGGTTGCGGAATTTCAGATCTTTACGATTTATTGAAAAAGCAACAACGCAATTTTGAATACAAAGGAATTGATTTGACCGAAAATATGATCGTTAAGTCTGAAGAAAGGTTTCCCGGTATTGATGTCGAAGTAGCGGATATTTTGGAATATGATAATAAAAAAAAATATGATTATGTTTTCGCTAGCGGCATATTAACTTATCAAAGTGATTATTTTTTGAAATTATTTGTTCAAAAAGCATTTTCTTTGTGTAATATTGGAATTGCTTTTAATGCGCTTAATGCCAACAGTAAAAATCAAGATAAAAATGAGTTTTACGTCTGTCCTATTTCGGTCATGGAATTTTGCAAAACTTTAACACCTTATATAACAATTAGACTTGATTATCATTTAAACGATTTTACAATTTATATGTTCAAAGAAAATGCTTATATCAATTAATCAACCCGCATATATTCCATGGCTTGGATATTATGAACGTATAGACTCATCTGATGTTCATGTAATTTTAGATCATGTTCAATTTGAAAAAAATAGTTTCACTAATAGAAATAAAATATTAACTCAGAATGGACCTGTTTGGTTAACTATTCCTATAGCAACGAAAGGAAAGTTTGGAGATTTAGCTATAAACCAGTTGAAATTTAGTGATATTTCCAAATGGAAAAAAAAACATCTTAAGACTATCGCACAAACTTATTCAAAGGCTCCGTATTTTGAAAAATATTATTCTGAATTTGAGAATATATTGTGTCAAGAGCATGAATTTTTAAATGATTTGCTTTTTACTTTGAATAAACTATTTTTAAGTTTTCTTCGAATATCTACAACTATTCATCGAAGTAGTGATTTAAATCTTATTACTTCCAAATCAGATCTGGTTTATGATATTTGTCACAATTTCGAAGCTACAACGTATCTTTCAGGTGCTCTTGGTAAAAACTATTTAGATAAAAGTAAATTTGAAGCCTCAAATATTAATCTTGAGTTTCAAAACTATATTCATCCAACATATACTCAAAAAAGTAATGATTTTATCCCCTATATGTCAATACTTGATCTAATTTTTAATGAGGGTGACAACAGTATTAATATCATCAGAAAAGGTAAAAACTATTTAACGTGATGAACTTTGATAATAAAAAAATAATGATAGTGGTTGCGCATCCTGACGATGAAGTTTTAGGTTTGGGAGGCACTATGAACAATTTAATACTCAATAAAAATGTCACTACAAGAGTTGTGATTTTAGGTGAAGGTATTACCTCGCGTTCAAATAAAAGAGATCCAGATCAATGGGATAAAGAATTAAAAAAACATAAAGCAAATATACTTGCTGCTCAAAAGTGTATTGGTTATCATCAATTATCAGTGTACGAATTTCCAGACAATAGATTTGATTCAGTAGATCTTCTAGATATTATTAAAATCATAGAAAAGGAGAAGTTAGACTTTCAACCGGATATAATTTTTACTCATCATGGTGGAGATGTTAACATCGATCATCAAAGAACTTTTGATGCGGTAGTTACAGCATGCAGACCCTTGCGCCATGAGAATGTAAAAACAATTATTACTTTTGAAACTGCATCAGGAACTGAATGGAGAGCTAATTCTGATCCAAAGCATTTTCTTCCTAATTTATTTTATTCTTTCGATGAGAATAATCTTGAATCTAAGATAAAATCTATGGAGAAATATGAATTCGAAAAAAGAACGTATCCTCATCCCAGATCACCAGAGGCATTGAAAATTCAGGCTCAGAGGTGGGGCGTAGTTGTTGGAGCTGAGTATGTTGAAGCTTTTTGTATAATACGGACAATTAAATAGATGAAGTTGAAATATATCCTGGTTCTGATAATTGCAAAGCTTTTATCAATTTTTAAAATTAAGACAAAATACATTTCTCCTACTCTTACTTTTTTTTTGGCAAAATAAGCAGTTTTGGAAAAATAAATATTTAACCACAAAGCTTAGTGAAAATTATCTATTAGTAGAAATTAACAATAATATATTCATGGCTCTAGGAACTGCTACCCTTGCTAATTTAATCGCTATTTCAAAAAATTTAAAAATTATATATTTGGTTACAAAACCAGAACATTCTTTAGGTTATATGAATAGGATTAGGGAAAGTTTTACAAATGTAGAATATTGGAGAATGGACAAATACTTGTCTGAAAACAAAGAATCAATAAATAAAAAATCTCGAATCTTATATTCTTCACTAAGCTCGGTAGATGACATAAAAAAATTAAAATATAACAACGTGTTAATCGGTGATATTGTTTATGATGAAGCTTTAAGAAATGGAAAGTGGCTATCCACAATTAAATCAATAGATGAAAGAGTTTATAAATCAATACATCAATCAATCAGTTACATTGAGTCAATATCGCATTTAGAAAAAGAAAAAAATATTAAATCAGCGTGCTTTTCTCATGGAACAAGTTATGGTGGAATTGTATTGCGATATTTTGCAATTAAAGAAAAGATAAACTATATGGGGATTATTGGAAGCGGACCAATAAGAAAGTTTTCTACTTTTACTAATAGAAATCCCTGGACTGCAGAGCCTCCTGTTTCATTTATTAAAGAGCTTTTGGCTGATACAAAAAGCAGAACTAAATTACTTTCCGATGCAAATCGGTTTATCGAAAATAAATTTTCAGGAAATCTTAATCATTTTGATGCTAAAAGGGCATTCAGTAAAGAGAATAAGTTTTATTTTTCAAAGGCTGATTTTTGTGCTGAATTTGAATTGAATAATGGGAAGAAAAATATATTTATTATGCTTCATGCATTTAATGACTACCCCAATCATTTTGATTGTGTTTTCAATGATTATTTTGATTGGTTTACTGCAACGCTTTCAATCGCAAAAGCAAATGACAAGGTTAATTGGATTTTTAAAGAACATCCATCAGCAAAATTTTATCCTACAGAAGATTTAAATCTCAAGTCATATTTTGAAAATATACCTAGCAACATAATTCTTCTTGATTCAGAGAAAAAAATTAATTCGAAGTCGTTATTAAATATTTGCGACGCAGTTATTACGGTTTCTGGAACTGCTAGTCTCGAATTCTCAGGTTTTGGGATACCTTCAATTATTTGTTCGGATAATTATTTTTCATCTTATGGTATATGTTACGAGGCAAAAAACAAAGATGATTACAAAGATTTATTAAGTAATATTGAATCAATCGAGTCTTTAGGCATGGATAAGCAAGAGGATGCAAAAATTATTAATTATATTATATTTGGAATTCTTTCTGGAAATAATAAAAATAGTTATGGTTTTTTACCTGTATCCGATCATGAAGTTAGATTGAAAAATAATGTGAGAAGTGTTTTGAGTTTTTATGTTAATTATTTGGATACGAATGATTGTGAAACATTAATTTGTAGATTAATGGATTTTATTAAAAATGATAATGAACTCATATTTTTAAAAGAAAAAATTGTATAATATCGTTATGAAATTTAACTACATAGACGGAGGAGAACAGAAACTTCTTGAAATATTTAAGTCTGAAAATTTTGATGAATCCAGTACTTGGAAAAAATATACTTATGATTGGGCACTATACTATCATTTATCTCCTTTAAGAAAGAACCTTCTCAGTTGGATAGATACATCAAATAAAAAGGATCTTAATATTTTAGAACTTGGTGCTGGATGTGGAGCGATTACTTCTGGTTTGTGTAAACTAAAAAATATATCAAGTCATATTGCTATAGAAGGGTCTGCTGCAAGAGCTAATTTAATAAAAGAGAGATGCTCTAAATATTCGCATTTAGAGGTTGTTAATTCTAACTTTGAAGATTATCGTACAGATGAAAAATTTGATTATGTTTTTATTATTGGGGTTTTAGAATATTCAGGTAAATATATCAAAGATGATAATCCTTATCAAAAGTTTTTGGACCATGCATCTTCATTTCTTAAAGATGATGGGATTCTTGTGCTTGCTATCGAAAATCAGTTAGGACACAAATATTTAGCCGGATATAATGAAGATCATCATGGAAAACCTTACGTTGGTTTATCAGGTTATCCTGAAAATACTGGAATTGAGACTTTTGACAAGAACACTCTCAATAAGATGCTTTTCAAATCAGGTTTGATTCATAATAAATATTATTATCCTTTTCCTGATTATAAATTACCTAAAGTTATACTCTCTGAAACTGCATTCAAAACACCTGGATTTAAAGCATTAGATATTCTAGATTTCCCAACATCTGATCAGTCAAGCTTAGGTGTGAAACCTAATTTTAACGAAAAAAAATGTTTAGAAATACTTGAAAATGTTACCGAAATTGGGCCTTTTATGAATTCATTTCTAGTATTCTCAAGTAAACAAGAAATAGATTCTAGTAATGAATTTATTGCAGCAAAGTTTAACACAGAAAGAGCAAGTGAATTTCAAACATCCAAGTTTTTCCGCAGAAACATAGATTCGATTGAAGTGCAAAGTTTTGGTAGGGAAAATTTAATAGAACCATACTATAGGAATCATAAAAATTTATTTTCACTTTTAGTTGATTCTTATTTAGAGAATAATTCAGATTTTAATGAGCATTTTCAATTATGGTTGAATATTGTTGATAAGGTAACTGTATCTAATCCAAAAGAAAATGGTTTTGAATCATTTTGTGCTGGCAATCTAAAGAGGCTCATTTATAAAAACGAGAAAGACTGGGTGCCTTCAAAATATTTGGATTTAATTCCCAATAATATTTTAGTCGATGATAAAGATAATAGCACAAAGATAATAGATCAGGAATGGGATATAGATGCTGGTTATATTCCAAAAAAACTCATACTTGACAGAGGTGTTTTTTACCTGTTAAATAATATTAGCAAGTATAAAGATATTGATTTTAAAGTTGATGATAAATGGAATGTCCCTTCAGGTTTAACTTGTGACGAAGATCAGTTTCAGGATTTTAATTTATTTGAAAATTGGTTTCAGAATCATGTTAAACATAATGGAAGTTTAATAGAAAATGACAAAAATGATATTGAAATAAAGGAAAAATTGACCATTAAACATAGGTTGGCAATGAAACTTGCAAAAGTTGCAGCTAGATCGAAAATTTTAAGGAAAATGGCCGAATACATTACGAAATAATGGAAGAAGTTTGTGTTGTAATTCCCTGTTACAAGAAAACCTTGAGTTTAAACGAAGAGAAAGCTATATTGCGTTGTCTAAAAATTTTCAGTAATTATAAAATTGTTTTCGTAAGCCCTAGGGACCTTGTTTTGAATAACAATTTCAAATCTATAAAAAGTTATTACTTTGATAAATTTTATTTTAATGACATTCCAGGTTACAACAAATTGATGCTCTCAAAAGAGTTTTACTTAAAATTTAATGATTTTAAGTACATCTTAATTTTTCAATTGGATGCCTGGGTGTTTAGAGATGAATTGTCGGATTGGTGTAATAAGGGATATGATTATATTGGTTCTCCTTGGGTCGATGCAACAAATGATAGAATAAAACTAAAGACGGGTAATGGAGGTTTTTCGCTAAGAAATGTTCAGGCTCATATCGATACTCTGAATACTTTTAGAATCATGCAATCTAGGAAAGACATAATACAAAAAGAATTATTTAAAAGTGCTAATAATTGGCTTAAACTCTTTGGTGTCAAAAATAACTCAAAGTATTTTATTGATAACTTTAGTGAAAATGAAGACTATTTCTGGAGTCATTTCGCGCCACAAATTAATTCTAAATTTAGGGTTTCATCGCCTAAAGATGCTCTTAAGTTTTCTTTTGAAAAAGAACCCAGCTTGCTTTTTAAGATAAATAATAATGTGCTACCTTTTGGTTGTCATGCTTGGGAAAAATATGAACCTGAATTTTGGAAAAAACACATAAATCATGACTGAAAATTGGCCTAAAATATCAATTATAACCCCAAGCTATAATCAGGGTGATTTTTTGGAAGAAACCATCTTGTCAGTAATAACTCAGGGATACCCTAATCTAGAATATGTTGTAATCGACGGTGGGAGCAATGATAATTCAATAGAAATTATAAAGAAATATGAAGAAAAATTAACTTATTGGGTTTCTGAAAAAGATAATGGTCAAAGTAGTGCAATTAATAAAGGGTTTAAAAAGCTGACAGGAGACATATTCAATTGGTTAAATAGCGATGATTTTTTGGAAAAAGGTTCTTTATTCGAAATAGCCAAACAATTTATAAATAATACAAAACTAGACGTTGCAGCATTTGATTTTAATGAGGTGAATGAAAATTCAGAATTTACTGCATACAAAAAAGGGACTGAAATATTAACTCCGATTGAAAAAAGCATTGGACATATAAGACCGTTAATTCAACCGGCAACATTTTTTAAAATGGATAAAATTAGATCTATTTTTCCTTTGCAAGAATCTCTGCACTATACTATGGATTTTGAGATGTGGGCCAGATTTATCCTCAAATATCAAAACTTTACTTTTATAAAGCTTGATGATCCCATTGTTAATTTTAGAATTCATAATTCCTCCAAAACCAATCAGCACTTTAGTTCGGATTTACCAACTGATACCTCAAATAAATTTCTTCAAGAGATTAATTCTTTTTTTTGGAATCTTTCAAATAATAAATATACGAAAAGAACAATTAAAAGCTTCACTCCTGAACTTAAGGAGAATTTAGATTACAAAGAATATCACAAAAATAAATCAAGCAAATTAATGATCGCTCATTTCATGGAAAGAACAGGCGATTTATTGTACGCAACATACAATTTGGAAAATATGAAATTTTCAAAACGTTTGTTCATAAGTTCATTTATAACTGCCCCCAGTTTTGACTTTAAAAAAATATTAAAATTAATAAAGGCAATTTTTTATAGAATAATAATAAGAATAAAATGAACATTAAACAGATTATAAAAGGTCGGAGGGAAAATAAAGAAAACTTAAAACACCTCCTGGAAAATTTATATACAATCTCTGCAAAAAGTAAAACCATTGTTATTTGTCTCGACAGTACGGATAGATCTTATTTAGGATGTGTTAAGGTAACGCACAGATTATTTCCAAATAACACATTACTAATCCCATCTTATTATTCAAATGTTTTACTTTCTTCGGATCAGAAGTTAAAATTCTGTAATGAATTAATTAATCTTAATTTGGATCAAATCATAATTAGTGGTCATCCAGAAAGCTTGAACTTCATCGTAGATTATTGCTATAATAAAATTAAATTAAAAACTGTTTTCTATGGCGCTCTTAGTGAATTAATAGTTAAACAAAATGATGTTCAGTTTTCTAAAATCATGGAATATTTAAAAGATGGTAAATTGGTTTCAATAGGATACAATAAAGCGGGTTTAGCAGAATGGATGAATAATTTATTTGGCTTCAATACTTATTTTATACAACTATTTTCAAACATTAAAGCTATAAAGCCTAATAACAACCCAATTAAAAAAATCGGTGTTTTAGGAGCGCCGAACTTTAATAAAAATGTTGTCAATGCTATTGCTGCCTCTTTATCAATAGAGGATACTGAGATTCATACTTTTTCGAAGGTTGGTTTTTTGAAAGGTTCATTTGAAAATCGAATAATAAGTTATGATATTTTAACAGATCAAGAATTTGAAGATTTGAGGAATGATATGGATTTAAATATTCACATATCATTTTCTGAAGGCAGCGGAGGACAAATTTTTATAGACTCATTAGCTTCCGGAATACCCTGCATTACAAGTTTAAATAATGATTATTTAGTTGGAAATGAATACTTATCTGATCTTTTAGTTATTGATCAGTATGATAATCCTGAAATTATAAAAAACTCTATCTTAAACGTTTTAAATGAGGATAAATTAAGACTTAGAAATGAAGTATTAGATCATGTAAGTTTCAAAAACAAGGAGGGAAATCGATTATTAGATGCTTTTATTAATTCGCATTAAATTTTTTGTTATTCGCTATACATAGCATTAAATCCAATTTTCATTATTATTGTAATCAGATTTGCAGTTAAATTGCTCACTAATTCGAAAAAAAATTTTACTTTTCAATCGAATTAAATGTTTTAATCAGTTTTGGGTTTAAAGTTGTCTAAATAAAAAAAATGAAAGTAGTTATACTAGCAGGAGGGTTAGGGTCAAGGTTAAAACCTTTCACCGAAGTAATACCAAAACCTCTATTGCCAATAGGTGAAAAATCTGTCTTGGAAATTCAGATTGAAAATTTAAAAAAACACGGTTTTACAGATGTTTATTTAGCAACTAACTATAAAAGTGAATATGTTTCAAATTTTTTTGGAAATGGGGATCGATACGGTGTTAATTTGGAGATAAGTAAGGAAGTTAATCCTTTGGGTACAGCTGGGCCTTTAACCCTTTTAAAGGATAAACTTGATGAACCTTTTTTGGTGATGAATGGTGATATACTCTCCTTACTCAATTTTAAAGATTTGTATGATTTTGCGTGTAATCAAGAAAGTATTTTAACTATAACAATTAAAAAGATTATTACCCCTTATGCATTTGGTAATATATTTTTCGATGGTGACTTTGTTACAGGGATCGAAGAAAAGCCGGATATTATTAACTTTGCTTTATCCGGTATTTATGTTATGAAGCCAGAAGTGTTTGAGTTTATACCCGATAATACTTACTTTGGAATGGATTCATTAATAAAAACGTTAATCACTAAAGATCTTCCGGTTTCTAAATTTGAAATTAAGGATTATTGGTTAGACATTGGAAGAATTGAGGATTATCAAAAGGCGCAAGAAGTTTACGAAACACATTTTAAAGATCATTAAGTGGAAAATATACTAATTACTGGCTCTGCAGGATTTATAGGGTCTCACCTCACAGAAAAGCTTGTAGAGGAAGGAAATAAGGTTAAGGTTCTTGTAAACTATAACTCAAGAAATAATTGGGGATGGTTAGAAAATAATCCTGTTTTAAAAGATGTTGAAATTATTAGTGGAAACATAAGAGATTTTGATTTAGTCAATAATGCTACAAAGGACTGTGATACTGTTTTTCATTTAGCAGCATTGATAGGTATCCCTTATTCATATATTTCCCCTTCAGCATATATAAAAACAAATATTGAAGGCACGTATAATGTTCTGGAATCTGCTAGGAAAAATAATTTATCTAACGTAATAATTACCTCTACAAGTGAGACATATGGTTCAGCTCAATATGTTCCAATTTGTGAAAATCATCCCTTAGTTGGGCAATCTCCTTATTCTGCTTCAAAGATAGCAGCGGATCAACTTGCTATAAGCTACAATAAATCCTTTAATTTACCTGTTAAAATCGTTAGACCTTTTAATACCTATGGACCAAGGCAGTCAGAAAGAGCAATAATTCCAACGATAATCTCACAAATATTAAACAACAAAAAAGAGATTACTTTGGGAAATACCACTCCGACTAGAGACTTTACTTTTGTAAAGGACACGGTTAAGGGGTTTATTGAAATATCCAAGAAGCACTCGCTGAATGGAGAAGTGACGAACATTGGTATGAAAGAAGAAATTTCGGTTCTTCATTTAGTAAAACTGATTGCAAATTTAATGGGAGCTGAGATTGAAATTAAAGCTGAAGATAAAAGAATAAGACCCGATAATAGTGAGGTTCAAAGATTATTTTGTGATAACTCTAAAATTATAGCTAACACTAAATGGTCCCCGGATTACACTATTAAGACGGGACTCATTGAGACTATTAATTGGGCTCGAGAAAATGAGAAATTGTTTAAACCAAACATATACAATGTATAATTTATTTATTTTGAATAGTGATATTGGAATTGTTAATGATTTTTGATAATGTATTAATAAATTAGGCTATACATATTTTAAAGGCTAGTCGAAAAATGTTTGTTTTCAAAACTAATGATTAGATTCCTATTGAAATGATTCCATTTTATCAAAATAAAGAATTTTTATATCTGAGATAAAGATTCTTTTTATGTTATTATTGGGAGCCGAGCTAAATCTGGATTTAATGGTAACAGAAAATTTTAACTTTTTAAAAAAAACTTTACAGTGAAAAAAATTCTAAGTAAAATTTTCTGGTATTCAATTTCCTCAAAAGAAAAAGTAGAAAAGTATCAACAAATTATACGAGATGAAGAATGGGAGCAAATCAAGGATTACATTCCAAAAAACTCGAAATTTATTGATGTTGGCTGTGGAGCAGGATATTCCTTGATGAGAGCTACAATAGACTTAAATTGCGAGGTAGAAGGAATTGATGCGGATCCTGGTGCTCATGGAGTAGGTAGGTTCGTTAAAAAAATAGTTGATCCCATTTCTATTAAGCAGGGTTTTGCTGAAAAGCTTCCATATGAAGATGCAACATTTGATGTAGTTTATTCTTCGCATGTACTAGAGCATGTGGATTCTGAGGATAAGGCTTTGAAGGAAATGTATCGTGTTTTGAAAGAGAATGGCGTTCTAATAATTGGAATGCCAACGGCTAGTATGGCCTCACTAAATTATCTTTCCCAAGTGGTTTTTACTACTCATATTAAGGTCTATGAATTTTTCAGGAATATACTTAGTCCCAACGCATTCAAAAATTTCATTAAAATTTTTCGAATATCTTCCCACAGTTATCCAAGAGCGAATTCAATATGGTACGACATTATTCACTACAGAATTAGGAATTGGGAGAGAACTGTTGTTAAGGAGTTTAAAATTAAGCATGTGATTAAACCTTGCTTTTATCCATATCCAGACTTTCCGCAATTTTTTAAACAATACAAATCAACGTATTTTTCAAGTTCTGTTTTTTTTATTTGTGAAAAGTGATGAAAATCTTACATATAATTCCAAGTTTAAGAAAAGGGGGAGCTGAAAGAATAGTGCTGGATATTTGCAATGAATTAAATAAGGAGCAAAATATTGAAGTACATGTCGTTACCTTTTATAAAGAGAATGAATATCAATTTTTAACAAAGGATATTCATTGGGAAATTATTCCCTCAAAAGTTATTCCTTCAATCACAAAAAAAGCGATTATTGATACTGCTCTGTTGCAAGAAAAGGTAGATTTTTTTCAGCCAGATATCATTCATACACATTTATATGAATCTGAAATTATACTCTCTCAAGTAAATATAGGTAAGGCAAAACGCTTCTCTCATTTCCATGATAATATGATTCAATTGGATAATTCGTTATTGTTTAATGTTTCTTTGAAGAATAAAATCACCAATTTCTATGAACGGAATATTATAGTAAAAACACTAAAATCTTCCAGTAATAATTTTATCTGTATTTCAAACGATACCTACTTGTATGCTAAGAAAATCTTGCCAAAGAAAAATCTGAATAATATACATCTTCTTATAAACGCGATTGATGTTTCAAGGTTTAAAAATAATAGAATTAGGGAGGGTATAGAGAATAAAATAAGATTGGTAAATATTGGGTCATTTGTTAAGAAAAAGAATCAGATGTTCCTTGTAGAAATCGCTAATGAATTGAATAGTAAAAATATTGATTTTGAAATTCTTTTATTAGGGGATGGACCATTACTTGAAGATGTTAAAGCGTATGCAGAAAAATTGAATTTACATCAACGAATGATATTTAAGGGTAATGTGGAAAAGGTTGAAGATTATCTTAAAGAGTCAGATATTTACATACATTCTGCAACTTATGAGCCATTAGGATTGGTTATTTTGGAAGCAATGGCTGCTGGATTACCTTCCGTATCCTTAGATGGAAAAGGGAATCGAGATTTAATCGAAGAAGGTAAAAATGGATTTATGATATATGATCAAGACCCTATGCAGTTTGTCCAAAAAATTCTTTGTTTAGCTGAAAATAAAAGTAAATATGCTGAAATTTCAAACTACGGTGAAGAATACGCTAAACAATATGATATTAAAGAATATGTAAATAAATTGTTATTCCTTTACAAGGATAGTATGTCTTCTGCAAATTGAGTATAATTTTTCTTTGCATTGTATTTTTCCGACCATATCTTATATGCCATTTTTCTTTTATTATTTTTTTCCTCTATCGATAAGTTGTAAAATAGATTAATGCTTTTGGCAACCATTTCACTTGTAGGATTAGCCTCCAGTAAATATCCATTTTCATGGGATACAATTTCAGAAGTTCCTCCTACGTTAGTTGCCATAGCCGGTATACTGAATGAGAAGGCTTCCATAATAGATACAGGGATACCCTCTGAAGAACTCAGGTTTAGAAAAAGATCAATTTCATTATCATGATAGAATTGGTGCACATCTTCATTACTTAAGAACCCTACCATATTTAAATTTACATTAAGATTTTTAGCTAATTTATTTATTTGATTTTTTAACCCTCCCTGATGTGGATCATAACCTATATGATACCATATGTATTCAATATCTTGAAGCAGAGCTAGCGATTGAACTAATAAATCAATTCTTTTAACCGGCACTATTAATGAACAACTTACTAAAGTGATTCTTTTTTTGTGAATAAATTTCTGGTGCGAAATGACATTGCTCACTCCCAGTCTAGATGACTTCAGTTTTTCAGAATTGAAAAAATTATTTTTATAATATTGACAACCCTTTTCGGATATGAAATATAAACTGTCCAAGTATTTAGGAAGTATAGATCTTAGAGGTAAATAGTTAATGGCTGATCTTTCAAGATAGATGTCCCAACCATGTCCTCTTGATAAGTATATACCGTTTATTTTATTTTTTAAATGGATAAAAGATAAAGCAAAGTCATTAATCCAGTAACTATAAAAAAATAATTTTGTGTTTTCAGTATTAATATTTCCTTTTATAAAGGAATCTATCTTCATTGACAATGAGATGCTATTCGCCAATGAATATATGAGTGTTTTTTGAAACCCCGATGAAAATATACGAAAGGGTTTTTTTTTCATTGTTATGAATAATTCTCTCCAATAATATTTATTAAGAAAGGCATGAAGTATTTTTTTTAGGGTCAATTTTGTGAAAGGAATTTTCACTTCTTTAACATTGGCTGGAACATCTCTTGTTTTTTCATCATTTGAACTTGAAAGGATGTAAATCGTTTCAAAATTATCCTTTAGCACTTTAATTTCTTCCTCAAGAAATGTTTCCTCTTTTCCAAAAGGATAAGACTGTGTGAACAATAATAAAGTGTTGGTTTTGTTAATCATATAATTTCGAATAAATATACGTTGGGTTTTAGGATATATTGTATTTTAGCAAACTTAAGTAAAGAAAGTTATGAGCAGTAATATATTGGCAATAAATGATGGTATTGGGAGTTCAATAGGGATTTTTGAAAATGGTGAGCCTGTTTTTTGTATAGAGGAGGAAAGGTTTAATAGAGTCAAAAATTGGCTTGGTTATCCGACCTTAAGTGTTCAATATCTCTGCGAATTAGGAAAGATTAATCCTAAACAAATTGATTATGTTGTGATAACCAACGAAAGGTTTTTTTCTGGAAGTAAGGAAGACTTTTACAAATATTATGATTTAAATTTTAAGGAGGCTTATCAAAGATTGACATCAGGTAACAAAAGAGTAAAAGAGGGATTGAAGTCTCAGTTGAAAAAAACCTTTCTCTATGATATCTATAACATGTCCAAAAAAAAGAAAGAGGAAGAAGATGCAACTAAAAATAAATTATTAAAACTTGGCTTTCAAGAAAATCAAATTCTTAGGTTAAATCATCATCTGTGTCATGCTTCTGCTGTTTATTATGGTTTAGCTCAAAAGCTTGATGAAAAATACTTAGTTTTTACCCTAGATGGTGGTGGTGATATGGAAACGGATACGGTTCATATTGGTCACAATGCAGAATTAGAAAAGCAAACATCATCTTGTTCCTTTTCTATAGGAAACATGTATTCATGTATAACTTATTTTTTAGGGTTTCGTCCTCATGAGCATGAATATAAGCTAATGGGGCTTGCTCCTTATGTTAATCCTGTTTATTCCGATGAATATTGTAATTATTTTAAGCAGTTCTTAGATTTAAAATCTGACGATACAGAATTTTATAATCCTTCACCCTTAAATCATTCAGAATTTCTAAATAAACTGCTAAACGATTTAAATAAAGACCGATTCGATAATATAGCTGCAGGACTTCAAAAATTTACAGAAGAGATTTGTATTAGATGGATTAAGGGAAACATAAAGAAATACAAAACTAACAAAATATTGCTATCTGGAGGTGTATTCATGAATGTGAAAATGAATAAACTAATCGCAGAATTACGAGAAGTAGAATTTGTTGATGCATTTCCTTCTTGTGGTGATGAATCTAATATTTTTGGAGGAGCGTTTTTTATTCATAATAGAGAATTTAATAAGAAGGTAGGTCTTTTGAAATCATATACGTTAGGAACAAATTCCAATAGAGATTTAGTAACTTCTTTAGAGAAGCACGCTGATAGTATAGTTGTGGATTCATCATCAGAAATTAATAAAGCTGTAGCGAAATTATTGGCGGATAATAAGATTGTAGCTAGATGCTCAGGAAATATGGAGTTTGGAGCTAGAGCATTGGGTAACCGTTCAATTATGGCAAATCCTTCGAAGCTTCAAAATATTACTAAAATTAATCAAGCAGTTAAGAAAAGAGATTTCTGGATGCCTTTTGCTCCCGCTATTTTAATTGATAAAGCGCATGAATACGTGGACATTCCGACATCGATTCAAGGGCATGGCTCTCCATACATGATGTTTGCCGTAGATACGCTAGATGATGATAAGAAAAGACAAGATATTACCTGTGGAATTCATCAAAGTGATTTTACTGCAAGAATAGAGGGGGTAAATGAAAAGATATACCCAGATTTTTATGACATTATTAATGAGTTTTATAACATTACTGGGATTCCATGTGTTCTGAATACCTCGTTTAACTTGCATGGTTTTCCAATAGTTGAAAACAGTGATCAGGCTATAAAGGTATTGTTGAAATCTAAGATAGATTATTTAATAATTGATGATAAAATAATTTCAAGGAAGGAATTGTAAAATGGATATTTTAGCCATTAATTCTTTAAAGCGTCCCTGTATTATATTGTTGATAGCTAATCTATTTATTTTCAATTTTAACTTGTTCTATTGAAAAAAGTAATCATAATATCCTATTTCTATCCACCTTGTAATTTGACGGCTTCTCAGAGAGTCGAAAGTTGGGCAAAATATTTAATTAAATCTGGATATTATCCTATAATTATAACGAGAAAATGGGAAAAACATGTTAAATCTTTTGATGATTGTCATTATTCTACCTCAAAAGAAGTTTTAATTGAGAAACACGAGAATTATGAAGTGCATTATTGTCCCTATTCTGCAAACTTAAGAGATCGATTACATGCAGAAAAAAGGTTTCTATTTTTCAAAAAGGCGCTTTCTTTTATGGAAATTGTTTTTCAGAATATTTGGGTTAAACTATGTCCATTTAATAATTTCATAGATGAGGCAGAAAAAATAATCAAATCCGAAAAAAAGATTCACAGTGTTATCATTAGTGGTAATCCATTTATTCAGTTTAAATTTGGATATCAACTAAGTAAAAAATATAATATTCCTTGGATAGCAGATTATCGTGATGCATGGACAACAAGTACAATAAATAATATTTCTGGAAATAGAATAAAAACAGCGATAAATCTATATCAACAATACTTTGAAAAAAAATGGGTTAAAACTGCTAGTTACATTACAGCAAGTTCAATTCCTATTGGAGAAAGTATGGGGAAGTTAGTTAATGTAAAATCAGAAGCTATATATAATGGATTTGAGCCTTCCGATTTTATTCAATACAGCAATGTTCCAAAAATCACAAGTCATTTCCAAATAGTCTATATAGGTACGCTATATGATGGGCAAGATATCTCTATATTTATTGAAGCGTACAAAAACTTTATTCAAATAAAAAAGCCAAGCTGCAAGTTGTTTTTTCCAGGCCTTGATCTAGATTTAATTCAAAAAGTCAGAGTAGAAAAATTATTGGAGGGTTATGAAGATTACTATAAAACTTCTTTAAGGATTCCTAAATCTGAAATTTTAAAAATTGAGAAGGAATCTCACTTGCTTTTGCATGTCGCTTGGAAAGGTCATGCGGGTATAATAGCTAGTAAAATATATGAATATATTGGCTCAGGATCAAAAATAATTGTTGTGCCTGGAGATGGAGGTTCTATTGATGAGATTGTAGAGACATCAAGATCTGGATTCATCTTTGACGATGTCAATTCTGTTTATGCTTTTCTTTGCAATGAATATGATAAGTTTATTGAGGGTAGAGAGGTTAGCCAAGTGGATAGTGAATTAAGAATGCAGTTTTCAAGGGAAAGTCAGGCAATTAAGCTTGGTTTAATATTAAATAAGATATAAAATGTGCGGAATTACTGGCATAATTGATTTTAATAAGCAATCGTCAATAGAAATTTTGGAGAACATGACCAGCACACTTAATCATCGTGGTCCAGATGGGTTTGGCAATGAATTGATTTCAGAAGCTAATTTTCAAGTTGGTTTGGGCCATAGAAGGCTTTCTATTATTGATCTTACTGAAAATGGCAAACAACCAATGCAGTATAATCAGTTTTCGATTACTTTTAATGGCGAAATTTATAATTATAAGGAAATAACAAAAGAATTAGAACAGCTAGGACACATTTTTAATTCCTCATCGGATACTGAAATGATATTGCATGCATATGCGCAATGGGGTTCAAAGTGTTTAGAGAAATTGATTGGAATGTTTGCTTTCGTAATTTATGATAAAGAAAAGCAAGAAGTTTTTTGTGCGAGAGATAGAGTAGGAGTTAAACCTTTTTTTTATTACTGGAACGAAGGTTTATTTTTGTTTGGTTCGGAATTAAAGGCTTTTCATCAGCACCCTTCTTTTCAAAAAGAAATTAATTTGGATGCTGTTGCTGCATTTATGCAATATGGGAATGTGCCTACAAATCATTGTATTTTTCAAAATTGCAGCAAATTAAAACCAGGTCATTATTTACTATTTGATTTAAAAACGAAAAAATACAATTTGCAGCGTTATTGGAATGTTTACGATGCTTACAATAGTCCTAAGCAGAACATTTCCATGGAAGAAGCAAAAGCAGGAACAGAAACAATATTACAATCGGCTTTTGAATATAGAATGGTTTCGGATGTTCCAGTAGGCGTGTTTTTAAGTGGAGGTTATGACAGTGCTTGTGTAACCGCTTTATTGCAAAAAGACAGGACCGATAAGTTGAAAACTTTTACGATAGGTGTTCCGGATATTGGATTGAACGAGGCTCCTTATGCTAAAGATGTAGCCAAGCATTTGGGAACAGACCATCATGAATATACATGTACGCATAAAGAAGCAATTGATTTAATTGATGATTTACCCTATTATTACGATGAACCATTTGCCGACAGCAGCGCTATTCCAACCACGTTGGTGAGTAAAATGGCAAAAGAAAAGGTAACGGTTGTTCTTAGTGCTGATGGTGGAGATGAAATATTTGCAGGTTATAATCGCTACGATTATTTAATTCGTTACGGGAATAAGTTAAATAAAATACCGGGTTTTGCTCGAAAGTCTCTAGCTGGATTAATGAATGGCGTTCCTTCCAATAGCATTCCTATGCTAAAGAATAAATATAATTTTCATAATCGCTACGAAAAATTAAAGGGAATATTGAAAGATCCTTCTCCCGAAAAAATAATGTTGAGTTTGAGTCAACAATATACAGATGAGCAAATTGAAGCAGTATTGAAAGATTCTGTTAATGTGTTAGATACCGCATACATTAGTAATGAACTAAAAAAAGACACGTTTTCTCCATTAGCTTACATGATGGCGATAGATTACCAAACGTATTTGGTTGATGATATCATGCAAAAAGTTGATCGAGCTACTATGAGTGTAAGTTTAGAAGGTCGAGAGCCTTTTTTGGATCACCGAATTATTGAGTGGGCGGCTACCCTGCCTGATAATTTCAAATACCATAACGGAGTAAAAAAGCACATTCTTAAAGAAATTGTGCATCAATATATTCCAAAGGAAATGATGGATCGACCAAAAATGGGGTTTGCAATTCCCATTGCTAAATGGATGAATGAAGAATTAAAAGAACGAATTGATTCATTTATTAATGAAAAGAACATTACTGAACAAGGAATTTTTAATTGGCAGTATATTTCAAAATTAAAAACAGATTTTTACAACGGAAAAAAGGAATACGAAACCAAATTATGGTACGTTTTAATGTTTCAGATGTGGTATGCAAAATGGATGTAAATTTTGATACTGTGCAATTTAGAAGAACATTCCTTCTCATTCAGAAAGTCCTCTATATCTTTCAGAACAGCGTTTTGTAATGAATTCATTTATCCTACAACCCTTAGTGAAGAATCTAACAACCAACTAACCACTTTACTTTACGTTGAAAATAAATTTTCAATAAAATAGCATTGCTGAATGACATTTTGTGTGTCACTTTAATAATTATGGGGAGGAGCTTCTTTTGAATAAAAAAGAACACTGGAAACGGACTTATTAGCATCAATTTCACTTATTATTTTTAATAACGTGAGCTATGGAAGTGGATTTACCTAAGTTCCATTGATAGAAATACTTGTATTGAGCGAAGTCGAAATAAAGCAGAAAATTAGAACTCTGATGTAAAGTGTGTAAAGGCGTGCCGCGTAAAATGAATGATGAGCTCAAACTAAATGGATAGTAAGGCTGGGAAGCTACGCAGTAGATCATTCAACCGCACTTACCATTTAGGAAGGGAGAGTTATTTATTTTAGGTGGTCATTGGGGAAAAAAGCATTTTTTGTTTCTTTTTTTTGCGAAAAAAAGAAGGAGCCAATTGCGGCGGTGAGCGACAAAGACCAAGGATTAACTATTTCTCCAATATGGAATTAGAATTAAGTTCTAGTTTGCTTGAGTTTTTCAATCCCCATAAAAATAAATGTGAGCCCATTTTGCTAGCAATGTTTTTTGTGTCATTCAGAACAATGTGCAATAAGTTGAAATTATTGTCAATTACCTTCGGTGAGAACGCTTCGCTAAGTGCAAGTGATTCACAATTTTGTCATCGGAATTGTATTGAATATAGACAGTTTTATTGTCTCAACAATTTACCTAAATAATTCTTTTTTTTGCTTGCTGGTTTAAATAATAAATCAAATAAATTGCCGAGAAATAATAAGGCATAAATGGGATTTTATAGCGCGACAAAGCTCCAAAATTGGTGCTAGCCATTCCCACACCAAATGCTAATAATAGACTGAAGAAAATGGAGTATAAGATTAAAGGTTCGCTAAGAATTATGCGGATTACTTTTCGAGGATTTGTTTTAAGGAATAGAATTAATGTTAGAAACAGGAGAATAGTATTTTCTAAGGCAGAAATTACCATCAGCGGGGACCCTACCTCAAAAAACAAGGGACGGTACAACGCTGTAAATATTGCAAGTGGAGCAATAGTGGTCATCCCTCCCGCCGTTCCGTCAATCTCTCCCAAATTATAATTATTGCCGCCATATTGTTCTTCACGAAGTAAATCTTCCCGAATAATTTTTGCTTTTTCTACAGCCTGGTCAATATTTCCATAATCTCCCATTAAACTGCTAATATTGCTATACAAGAAAAATCCACCACCAAGAATGATCACTCCTATTATTGGCATTACCAGCATTTTTACAAAACCAGAAGAAACCTGCTTTAAATAAGCGTTATTTAACCATAATAAAGCTCCAGGAAGAAGGGAGAGTATTATATACGGCTTCAACGCCATAATAATTGAGATATTAATAATGACAAGTAATGCATTTATTAATATTTTTTTTCTTGCAATAAACACATGATAGAAATTGTACGAAAACCAGCAGGCAGAGCCCAGTACATAAGAATCTTTCATTATTCCTGATCCCCAAAATAACAATGAGGGCATAAATAAGATGCAAATGGCCAATACTTTTTTTGCATTAGGGTAATTAATGGTAAATAACCGATACAGTTTCCACATTCCGATATAAGAAAATAATGCCGTCAATAAACTCGTAATGAAGAAGCTTTTTGCTCCTAGTAAACAAAGTATGGCGGAATACCTTGAAACGGCAAATGTGCCAGAATCTTTCCACATATAGTGAGGAGGGTATCCCGTATCACTATTAAAAGCAAACCAGTTTTGTCCGGATAAATCATTTTCAATTAAAATGGAGTAGAAAGCATTAAAATCTTCCGTCATTAAGTTAACTAGAGCAACTGAGCCAAAATAATAATTTACAGTATCACCTCCACCGTAGTAAAGACCATAAATCAAACAAAATGCTGTAACTCCAATTAATTTTGCAGTCAACCCACTAATAAAATATTGACTGTCCAACCCATTTCTTTGTTGCTGTGATTTAATTCCATAAGCTATGGTATAGATTATACCTAAATAAACTATGCCTAAAAAAAAATCTTGTAATGTGAATAAATTCATTGCTTACATTAGCGACCTCAAATATATGCAAAATGAATATACTATACCTCTCGTATGATGGAATGACAGATTCTTTAGGCCAATCTCAGGTATTGCCTTACCTGCTGCGATTGTCTGATAAAGGATTTGAATACACAATAATTAGTTTTGAAAAAGAAGAAAACTTTATTACCAATAAATCTACGATCGAAAACTTGCTTAAAGGAACCTGTATTAAATGGATTCCTCTAAAATATACGAAAAGGCCACCCGTATTATCTACTATTTTTGATGTTTGGAAATTGAAGAAGAGAGTTAAACAGGAGCTTCAACAAGGCAAAGTAGATATTATTCATTGCCGCAGTTACATTAGTGCACTGGCAGGTTTGTCATTCAAGAGAAAAAACAATATCCCTTTTGTTTTTGATATGCGCGGTTTTTATGCAGATGAAAGATTGGACGGTGAGATATGGAGCCTTAAGAATCCTGTTTTTAAATTAGTCTATAATTTTTTTAAAAAGAAAGAAAAGGAATTCCTCACAGAATCTGAAGCGGTAGTTTCTTTGACGGCTTGTGGCAAGATAGAAATTGAATCTTGGGAATTACCCAATCAATCTCCGATTTCAGTGATTCCTTGTTGTACAGACGAAACACATTTTGACCCTACTAAAGTAGATTTAGACAGTGTAAAATCCCTAAAAAATGAATTAGGAATTTTAGAAAAAGATTATATAATATCCTATTTAGGCTCAATTGGAACTTGGTATATGCTGGATGAAATGTTGGATTTCATAAAAGTTCTGTTTACTAAAAAAGAGAATTCAAAAGCTTTGTTTATAACAAGAGAGCCTAAAGAAATGGTGCTTTCTGAAGCCAAAAAGAGAGGGTTGGACACTTCGAGAATAATTATTCAATCAGCAAATCGAGAAGAGGTCCCAACGATGGTTTCATTGAGCGATGTCTCTTTGTTTTTTATTAAGCCTGTTTTCTCTAAAAAGGCTTCCTCACCCACCAAGATGGGGGAGATATTGAATTTAAATATCCCTATTGTTTGTAATTCAGATGTAGGCGATGATGATTTAGTCATGAATGAAATTCTGCCGGAGTATTTAGTGAAAGAGTTTTCTAATGAAGAATATGAAAGAGTTATAGGAAAACTTCTAGAGAATCAAAATATTCCAAACACGGAGTTAAGACAATATGCTTCAGAATTCTTTTCTTTAAATAAAGGAGTCGAAACGTATTCTACTATATTTCATTCTATAGCAAACAGATAGTATTATCCTGATTTAAAAGGATTTTTTATGATTAAACCTAAGAATGAAGTAAAGTAACTTAAATATTTATTTATATGTGTATTATGAATTAATACATTGTGTGTTTATGCAGGTTATGTTACTGATTGTAATATAAATTCATTTTAATCACTACTAGAATAGTTTCATAACTCTTTTGGTGGTCTTGGTTTTTTTATTCTTTTGAATAGGAATAAGCTTTTAAGAATATAAATAAAGTCTATCTTTATCCTATGAAATTAGTGTTTGCAACCAACAACCAAAATAAAGTCAACGAGATAAAATCTTTAATTGGAAACGGGGTTGAAATATTATCATTAAAGGACATTGGCTGTAATGAAGAATTATCCGAAACGCAAGAAACGTTAGAAGAAAATGCTTTGCAAAAAGCAAGTTACGTTGCTGATAAATATGGTGTAAATTGTTTCGCAGACGACACAGGATTAGAAGTAGAGTCATTAAATGGGGCTCCTGGGGTTTATTCTGCTCGTTATGCCGGAATGGAGTGTAAAGCTGAAGACAATATGACCAAAGTCCTTGCTGAATTAGATGGTAAAGAAAATAGGGCAGCAAAATTTAGAACCATTGTTGCCCTTATATTAAACGGCGAAAAACACTCCTTTGAAGGAAAGATAGATGGAAGTATTACCCGTTCTAAAAGTGGTTCTGATGGTTTTGGATATGATCCAATATTTCAACCTAATGGATTTGATATGACCTTTTCAGAAATGTCAATGTCGCAAAAGAATGCTATAAGCCATCGTGGAAAAGCTGTAGCTAAGTTGGTGGCATTTTTAAAGGCGTAATTTCCAAGATTCTATCCTTTCAGCGCTACTTGGATTACATCTTCAAACAATTGTTTTAGTGAAACACCTTCCTGTGCTGCCATTTTTGGAATAATGCTTTCTGCAGATTGTCCTGGAACAGCGTTAATTTCAATTAAATGTGGTTCCCCATTATGTATGATATAATCTGCTCTAGCAATTCCTGAAAAATCAAGTATTTCATAAACTTTTAATGTCAGTGCCTTGATTTTAGCAGTCATTTCCTCTTCCAAATTAGCTGGGGTAATTTCGTTAGATTCTCCCTTGTACTTTGCGTCAAAATCAAAGAAATCATTTTCAGTTACTATTTCTGTTATTGGCAAAACATGTATTCCTCTCAACGACTTATATATTCCATTAGTAACTTCTCTTCCTTTTAAAAAAGATTCGATCAATGCTTGAGTGCCGTGTTTTAATGCTAAAGTGATAGCATTTTCTAATTCACTTTCATTTTCTACTTTAGTTATACCATAACTACTTCCTCCATCTGCAGGTTTAACAAAGCAAGGAAGCCCAACTTTTTCTATTATTTCTGAACTATTAATCGCTTCATCTTTCCGAATTAATGCTGCTTTAGCAACAGGGATGTGGAAACTTTCTAAGAATCGATTGCAAGCAAATTTATTGAATGTAAGTGTAGCTGCTAGTTGACTGCAAGTTGTATAAGGTATATGTAGCATGTCGAAATAGGCTTGCAATTTCCCATCCTCTCCTGGTGTGCCGTGAATCACAATAAAAGCGCAGTCGAGGGTTATTTTCTTTCCATTTATTTCAAAAGAAAAATCAGTTCGATTTATGAGTTGTTTCTTGTCATATTCATCAAAACCAAACCATCCGTCTGTATCAATTTGAATTTTATAGATATTGTATTTATTCCTATCTATATTTTCAAAAACTGTTTTAGCACTTTTTAAGGAAATACCCCTTTCTTTACTATATCCACCTCCAATTACAGCAATGTTTTTCATGTTATTTCTTAAAAAAATTTAATAATAATTGTGTCTATAAAATATAAGATTCTTTTTCAAAGTTATGTTTCTATATATTCATTTATTAATCGATCGAAACTAATTATTAACAGTTGGTCGTTATTGTTACATTCAGACTAATTTGGTGTTAGGTTAGGTAGGAGATTTTTTTAGCAAAGCGAAATCTTGAATAATAGTGGATATTCTGATAAGCAATTTTCTAGGAGCTACAGGAAATAAAAGAAGCGAAAAATTCGTGAAGTAAAATGGTTTGAATATGTGTTTACAAAACAATATTTTTATCTTTGTTTCGATTTAAAATGAATATGGGAATAGTAAAAGCATTTTTTAGATTTTTAATTAGTAAGTTGTTCTTAATCAACCTAGCACTTGTAATATTGGTTGGGTTTATGATTCCATATTGTTCATTAGGAGCTTTAGAAGATTTCACCAACAATGATTCTGAAGATTATCAGCATAATTACATAGCGGTGCCAAATTTTATTGGCGTCAATATGGATAATATTGATGATTTTATTGGAAATAAAGACTTGAACTACGTTATCAATGATTCTGTATACTCTGACAATGCACCTGCGGGCTCTGTGATTAGTCAAGATCCAGATCCTCATATCGAAACAGCTATTGACACAATTCCTTCTTTTGTAAAGCCTGGTCGTAGAATATACCTAACAGTTGTCAAAAAAGGTGGAGAGTATAAAGTTTTGCCCGATTTATTATCAGTAAATAATTCCAAAAAATTGGCTAAGGTAAAATTAGAAATGCTTGGTTTTAAAGTGAATTTCGAATCAAAACAGCATAAAGATGATGGTCGTGTTTTGGAATTGAAATACAACGGAAAAAAGATAGATGCAGGTAATAAATTACTAAAAGGCTCCGTTATAGAAGTCATCTACGGAAGTGGAGAAGGTGGGAAACCTGTTAATTTGCCAATGTTGATTGGAGAAACGGCATTTAATGCTCAACAATTATTGGCATTATCAGGGTTAGAGTCAGAAGTGTTTTACGAAAGTGCATTAACAGCTGAAGACTCTTTATCCTTTGTAGTTTATAAGCAAAGTCCCCATCCTCAAAGTGTTGTTGAAGGTGCAGTTCCTTCCGGTTCTCTAGTGACAATAATGGCGAGAAAACTGGTTGTTGTAACTGATACAGCAGCTGTCGCAGATCCATTGTAGATATTGATTGACTGATTAATGAGAAAAATAATAGTTCTACTTACGGTATTTATTTCTTTTGCAACTTATGCACAAGAAGAACTGCAGCCATTAAGATACAATGGTAAAATAATGAAAGAGGAAGCGCACCAGAAAACTAGTGTTTTGCACGAATCCTTCACTTATATATTTGATACATTAGATCTTCCTTTTTTTGATGACTTTTCGAGTGATCATTTCAAAATCTTCAACGATACGGTTGGTGGTTCAAACGTCGTAGATTCGACATGGTTTTTTTTAGAAATTGCCGGAGTTCCGAATGCATGGGGAAGCTCTTACATGCTAGATACAAGCTATCGCTACGAATATGATACGGTTCCAGGATATGGTTTTGACTCTATTTCGATTGATACCATTGCATTACCATCTTCATTTGTTGATGTTTTTATATTGGATAATTATCCGGTAACCTTCACTAATACAGAGGTGTGGCCTTCATTTTACACTATAGATTCAATGTGGACTGTTTCTTCTCCAGACGCAACAATTATTGAAGTAGACCCAGATTTACTTCAGGATTCTTTAACGATGTATTTCGTTGTTGAATCTGTCGCAGATGCGGAGATTTTTTGGCAAGATCACTTTGTTTATTTAAACGATACTTATCCTATTCAACCCCATTCTATAGGTGTTGCAACTTTCGATGGGATTGATGATGTTGGATATCCTTACGATTGGTCTTCTCCATCTGCTACAGGTTTATCGGATGTGTTGACCTCCAAACCAATAAACCTTTTAGGAACGGTAGGAGATGTTTACTTTAGTTTTTTATATCAAGGGGGAGGTATTGGAGAAGTACCGGATCAATTTGATTCGTTAACTTTAGAATTCTGGTCACCAGTTAGCTCTCAATGGTTTTCTGTCTGGAATACAACCGGAAGTTCGTCTTCTACTTTTACCCAAGTTTTGTTTGAGGTTTCCAGTGCACAATACAAACAAGATGGTTTCCAATTCCGATTTAAGAGTTATGGTTCCTTAACTGGAAGTCTGGATCATTGGCATATTGATTATGTTGAATTGGCAGATAATAGGGCTTTCGATGATTTTCATGAAGATGAATGGGCATTTCAATATCCTGCTCAATCCTTTATCAAAGAATTTACCTCTATGCCTTGGACACATTACCAAATGGATCCAAAAAATCGAATGGTAAATGATAGTGTAACTTTATCAACTTATAGTTCTAATCCGAATCTTGCTGGAATAAATGTATCTGGAGGTACCGGTATGGAATTGTATTACGATGGAACATTATTAAGTTCTATAGATTATTTGGGTGCAGCAACGGTAAACCCCTTGACTTCATTTGATTTAAGATATGAGCTTCCAGATTCCGACCCTGGTGAGTTTTGGTTTGATACTGCTTATGCAGATACATTTGCAATTTTTGATTTAAAGCATTTTCTGGGAACTGATACAGATAATTTATTTCGTGGAAATGATACACTTTGGCAGCAACAAGTTTTTGAAAATTACTATGCCTATGATGATGGTAGTGCAGAATCTGCCTATGGAATAGTAGGCGCTGGAGCTGAAGTAGCTTATAAGTTTTCAATGCCGAACGGTGTAGTCGATTCTTTACGAGCAGTAAAAATGCATTTTGAAGCCTCGGTAAACGATGCAAGTAATGCGTTGTTTTATATTCAAATATGGAATGAAATTAACGGAAAACCAGGAGATTTAATTTATACTACGGATGATGAGTTGCTTCCAACTACCTATTTGCCAAAATACAAGTATGGAGTAAATGGATATTATGAATATGTTTTGCCTGAAGCTGTAGCTTTATCTGGTACTTTCTATGTTGGATGGAAACAGTCTTCTGCAGACAGGTTAAATATTGGATTTGATAAAAATATCAATAACCAAGACAAGATTTTTTATGATATGGGCTCAGGTTGGACGAATACTAGTTTTGAAGGTTCATTAATGATACGCCCAGTATTTGTTTCGGGATTTGATGATATATTAGCTTCGGTCAAAACAAATAATGCCGGATTCGAGTTTGAAATGTATCCAAATCCTGCAAATGAATGGTTGAATATAAAGGTTAAGGATAGATTTACCGGAGAATTCAAAATCTACGATATGCAAGGAAAGTTATTGGTGATTGAAAATTTAGTTGGTTCAGATCAAATAAGTATTACTGATTTGTCGGCTGGAATGTATATAGTTCAAATAATAAGTGAAAATGGAGATGTTGGGACAAGTAGATTGTCCGTTTCAAGATAATTGATATGACTGAAGAGTTAGAAGAGAATGAGGATAATATAGAAGAAAAAAGCGAGTTATTCGAACACCATCATTTTGTAGCTGACCCCGGTCAGCAGCCATTAAGAATAGATAAATTTTTGATGGCACGTATTCCAAATATTTCAAGAAACAAGTTGCAAGTTGTTGCAAAAAATGGGAATATTTTGGTTAATAAGGTTGTAGTTAAGCAGAATTATCGTGTTAAGGCAAATGATGATATTTCCATTGTCATGCCCGAACCTGTTAAGGTTTTTGAAATGATTCCCGAAGATATTCCAATTAACATTGCTTATGAGGATGATGAATTGGTTATTGTAAACAAAGATCCAGGTATGGTTGTTCATCCGGGTTTTGGAAATTACTCTGGAACACTAGTGCATGCATTATCATTTCATTTTGACAATCTCCCAACGTTGCCTACAGACTATTTTGGCAGACCCGGATTAGTGCATCGATTAGATAAGAATACTTCTGGAATAATGGTTGTAGCTAAAACGGAAAATACACTGACGAATTTAGCAAAACAGTTTTTCGAGAGAACAACTTTTCGAAGATATTATGCTTTGGTTTGGGGAGACTTTGAGGAGGAAGAAGGAACAGTTGAAGGGAATATTGGACGTTCTCAACAAAATAGAAAGGTTATGGATGTATTCCCGGACGGTTATATGGGAAAGCATGCAGTTACACATTATAAAGTTTTAGAACGATTTGGATACGTTACTTTAATAGAATGTCGTTTAGAGACCGGACGAACGCATCAGATCCGAATCCACATGAAACACATTGGACATCCACTATTTAATGATTATGAATACGGAGGTAATAGAATAGTCAAAGGAACGATTTTTTCTAAATATAAGCAGTTTATTGCTAACTGCTTTACGACTATTCCGCGGCATGCTTTGCATGCAAAATCTCTTGGTTTTACACACCCTAAAACAGGGAAAGAAATGCGTTTCGATTCTGAATTACCAGAAGATTTGGTTAATGTATTAGAGAAATGGAGGCGTTATAAAGGAAATTAAAAATTTCAAATGATGAATATTTTATATATCCATGGTTTAGATAGTTCTCCAAAACCGGAGAAGATTGGGGTGCTCAAACAATATGGAAGGGTTGTTGGACTTCATTTAGACTATAAGAAAGAAGAAAATCCATTTAAATTGCTAAATGATACAATTCTAAATGAAAATATTTCACATATTGTGGGAAGCAGTCTAGGAGGCTTTTTAGGATTTTGGTTAGGCGAAAAGAATAGTCTTCCTTGTTTGCTGTTTAATCCTGCACTGGGAATGCGATCTATTGACCTTCAGGTAGAAAGAAACTATAATAAATGTCCCAAAAGATTAATTGTATTAGGAGAGCAAGATGATGTGGTGCTGCCTTATCATACAATAGAGTTTTTACGTCCCTTTAGTCGAAAGAAAACGCAACAAGAAATTATTATCGATTCTACTATGGAACACCGAATCAGTGATGAAAATTTCGTAAAGTATGTAAGGTGCTTTTTTAATTAATTAAGTCAATTTCTTTCAAGCTTTCGATCCTATTTCTCTCTAAGAATGAATCGATAGATTCGAAATGCTCGATGACGCGCTTATTCTTAAATTCAAAAACTTTTTCAGACAAACCTTGTAAGAAATCCCTATCGTGAGAGACTAATATCAAGGTTCCATCAAATGCTAGCAACGCCTGTTTTAAAACATCTTTCGATTTTAAATCTAAGTGGTTGGTAGGTTCATCTAATATCAAAACGTTTACCGGTTCCAGCAACAGCTTAACCATTGCCAACCGTGTTTTTTCTCCCCCAGATAAGAACTTTACTTTTTTATCGATATCATCACCTCCAAACATGAAACGTCCTAATATGTTGTTTATCTGTGTTCTTATATCTCCTTTAGCAACCTCATCAACCGTTTGAAAGATAGTTAATCCAGGGTCTAATAGGGAAGCTTGATTTTGTGCAAAGTATCCAACTTTTGCATTATGTCCTAATGCACATTTTCCCTCAAAATCAATCTCGCCCATTATGGCTTTAATCATAGTAGATTTTCCTTCGCCATTTCGGCCTACAAAAGAAACTTTTTGACCTCTTTCAATTGCCATATTGGCTTTGTTGAAAACCATGTGCTCTCCATATTTTTTGGTCAAGTCTTTTGCAATTACGGGGTAATCTCCAGAACGTTTGGAAGGAGGGAAGGTTAGTTTTAAAGAAGAATTATCAACTTCGTCGATTTCAATTATTTCCAATTTATCCAGCATTTTCTCACGAGAAGAAACTTGGTTAGTTTTGGAGTAGGTTCCTTTAAATTGATCAATAAATCGTTGGTTGTCCTCAATAAACTTTTGTTGCTCTTTAAATGCTTTGATTTGATGAATTCTCCTTTCTTCTCTCAATTGCAGGTAGTGCGTGTATTTTGCTTTGTAATCATAAATACGCCCCATGGTTACTTCAATGGTTCTATTGGTAATATTATCTATAAAAGCTCTATCATGGGAGATGATAACAACCGCTTTAGCCTTATTAATTAAAAAATCCTCTAGCCAAATTACAGATTCAATATCGACGTGATTAGTGGGCTCATCCAATAAAATTAAATCAGGTTTTTGCAACAATATTTTACATAATTCTATTCGCATTCTCCATCCACCACTGAATTCGCTGGTTGGCCTATGGAAATCCTCTCTTTTAAAGCCCAGTCCTTGTAATGCTTTTTCAACTTCAGCATCATAATTAACTTCCTCAATAGAATAGAATTTTTCTCCAATTTCAGTTACTTTTTCTATGATGTCCATGTATTCTTTGGACTCGTAATCGGTGCGAGTTTCTAACTCTTTGTTTAACAAGTCCATCTCAACTTTCATCGCAGTGATTTGCCCAAAAGCTTTTGATGTTTCTTCAAATACTGTGCAATTGTCTTCTGTTAATAAGTGCTGCGGTAAATAAGCTATAACCGTATCATCTGGACTCCTAACTGTTCCTCTGTTAGATTTAGATATACCAGCAATTATTTTCATAATAGTGGATTTTCCAGCACCATTCTTTCCCATTAAAGCTATTTTATCTGTAGGGTTTACAACAAACGAAACATCATTGAATAAGGTTTTTCCATTAAAATCAACTCCTATTGCGTCTACAGATATCATTCTTTTTTATTTTTATAGAGTGCGAATCTAAAAAAAAGAAATGGAGATACAATTACAATTTTAGAAACCCTAAATTTGTATTTCTAAATCACATCCTTGAAGTTTAATTACAAAACTATAGATTTACCTGTTGTAGAAGTTATTCCAGACATTCAGGAGAAACTATTAACTGACACTACGCTGATTGTTAAAGCTCCGCCAGGAGCGGGAAAGAGTACTTTGGTGCCTCTTACTTTAATGAAAGAGGTCTGGTTGAAAGGTCAAAAAATATTGATGCTGGAACCAAGGAGATTGGCAGCCAAAACAATTGCTACTAGAATGGCAGACTTATTAGAGGAAAAAGTAGGTGAATCTGTTGGCTTTAGAATTCGTTTTGAAAATAGAGTTGGACCAAACACACAAATTGAAGTTGTTACAGAGGGTATTCTTACAAGAATGATTCAGCAAGACAATGGACTAGAGGGAGTTGGGTTAGTTGTTTTTGATGAATTCCACGAACGAAGTATTCATGCTGATGTTGCTATGGCATTATGTCGGGAAGCACAGCAAGTGCTTAGACCAGATTTAAGAATAATGGTAATGTCTGCAACATTGGATATGCCTGAATTATCTGAAATGCTCAATGCCTCAGTTGTAATTAGTGAAGGAAGCCAATATCCTGTAGAGATAAATTATTCTGGAGAAAGTGATATGCGCTTACTGCCGGAATTGGCAGCTAGAGTTGTAAAGTCAGCTCTTCAAAAACACGATGGAGATGTACTTGTTTTTTTGCCAGGACAAGGAGAGATACGAAAGTGTGAAGAGTTTTTGCGAAACTCAACAAAAGGATTGATGATTCATCCGTTGTACGGACAATTGCCTCCAAATAAGCAGTTTGCAGCAATTATGCCCAATCGAAATGGTAAGCGAAAAGTTGTTTTGGCGACATCGATTGCAGAAACAAGTTTAACCATCGAAGGGGTTAAAGTAGTAGTGGATTCTGGTTTTGGGAGAAGCTCTCGTTTTGATCCAAATTCAGGATTGTCTCGATTAGAGACCGTTCAGGTTTCGAAGGACTCGGCTGATCAGAGAGCAGGAAGGGCCGGTAGATTAAGTGCTGGAGTTTGTTATCGTATGTGGACTTTGGCAACTCAATCTCGTTTAAAAGAACATGGAACTCCTGAAATAGAGCATGCAGATTTATCATCATTAGTCTTAGATATGGCACAATGGGGAATAGTAGATCCGCAACAACTTTCATGGTTAACACCTCCACCAAAAGGCCATGTAGCGCAAGCTTCTGAATTGCTCCACGAACTAGAAGCTCTAGAGAATAGTCGTATTACAGAACACGGTAGACAGTTGCATCGATTGCCAACACATCCTCGAATTGCTCATATGCTAATTCGAGCGAAAGAAGAAGGTCAATTGCCTTTAGCTACGGATATAGCTGCCATTGTAGAGGAAAGAGATCCTTTGCCAAAAGATGCAGGTATAGATATTAATTTACGCATAGACGCTTTGCGTCGTTACCGTAAAGAAAATGTAGACGGAAGAAAATTGGCGAGAATTGAGAAAATTGCGAGTCAATACCGAAAGACTTTTACTATAGAAGCAGACAACAACTCGCACAGTGATTTTGAGACAGGTTTATTAATAGCTTATGCATATCCCGAGAGAATAGCGTGCGCTAGGCCCGGAAATAATGCACAATTTCAAATGGCGAATGGGCGATTTGCATCAGCCGGTCATCGAGATGATTTGGCACATGAGGCTTGGTTAGCTGTTGCTCATGTAAACGATAGAGATCGAAGTGGTAAAATATTTATGGCTGCTCCTCTCAATCCAACTGATTTGCAACCTTTGGTAAAGACGCAAGAGGTAATTACTTGGGATACACGTAAAGGAGGTTTAATTGCAACTTTGGATATGCGAATTGGGAGTATCATTTTAAAAAGCACTCCTTTACCGAATCCAGATGATAGTCAGTTGATAAAGGCAATTACTGATGCTATTCAAAAAGAGGGCAGTACTTTATTGAACTGGAATGAAGAGGTAGAACAATGGCGAAATAGAGTTTTGTCTTTGCGTAAGTGGAATCCTCAAGAAAGATGGCCAGATGTTAGTTTGGGCACTTTATTGTTGACAAATGCGGAATGGTTAACTCCTTATTTGGCAGATATAAAAAAGCCAGAGGCTCTCAAGAAAATTAATTTAAAGGAGATTTTACATTACAGTTTACCGCAAGAACTGCAAAAACGATTAAATATTTTAGCACCAGACGAAAATAGATGTGCCGAGTGGTTCGTCGATTAAATTAAACTATCAATCAAGTGGAGCTGACCCAATATTGGCTGCTAGATTGCAGGAGTGCTTTGGGTTAGAAGACACTCCAACAGTTAATAAGGGCAAGGTTAATGTGTTAATGCATTTACTTTCTCCAGGCTATAAAGTGGTACAAATAACGGATGATTTAAAAAGCTTTTGGGCAAATGCTTATTTCGATGTTCGGAAAGATTTAAAGGGCCAATATAAGCGGCATTTTTGGCCGGAAGATCCCATGGATGCAAAGGCGATAAAAGGAACGAAAAGGCAGAATAATATTAAATAAGTAGGGTGCCGATTAAATTTCATTGTATTAAAATGCGGTTTCTGTAATTTTTTCAAACTTTGTCAATGACGCTTTACAGCTAATAATGAATTTACGTTAAGCGTAAAATGTAGCCATATTTTTTTTAAGCATTTTGATTAGGTCTTTAAAAATCTTTTTCTATCTTAGCTTAAATATTGATCATTTAAAGATTAAAAATTAAGCAATGTCAAAGTTTTCAGAAAATGTAAGGTACCTTCGCAATAAGAGAGCAATCTCTCAAGAAGCTTTTGCAGAAGAATTACAATTAACACGCAGCAAAGTAGCCGCATACGAAGAGGCGAGGGCGGAGCCTAATATTCATACTTTAATTGGGTATTCTGAATATTTTCGACTTCCGGTGGATGCATTGATTAAAACGAATTTAACGAAGGGGCGCGAAGATACGTTTATTGATATTGGAAATAATAGAGTTTTGTTTCCCGTTCTTATTAATGAGGAAAATGAAGATGTCATAGAATTAATATCGAAAGAGGCATCTGCGGGGTATTTAACAGGATATAGCGATACTGAATACATTGCTAATCTTCCAATAATGAACCTTAATTTCTTGCCCACTGGAAAATACAGGGCATTTCCAATAAAAGGAGATTCAATGTATCCTTGGGTGAAGGATGGTGACTTTGTTGTTGGAAAATTTATGGAAAATCCAAAATTGGTTCGAAATAACAATTGCTATATTATTCTTACGAAAGAAAATGGGTTAGTTTACAAACGAGTTATGACAGATAGACTAGAAGATGATTATATTATTTTGTCTTCTGATAACAAGCAATACCATCCTTACGATTTACATACTTCTGAAGTTCTAGAAATTTGGGAATTTACTGTGAACTTAAGTCTTGGTCAATATGAAGAAGATGAGGTTAACCCTGCCCATGTAATGAGTTTATTGAGGAGTGTGGGAGTGGAGTTGAAAGATTTAAAGGAACGTGTGTCTAGTATAGAAACGCAAGCTTAGCTAAATTTTGTTTATTACGCTAATTAAATTGTTGTTATTGAGATAAGGGCAAAACAGGAAACAGAGGTATTTAACTATCTATATTTTTAATATAATTTTTTATGAAAACATTAGAGGACTGGCTTGAAGCTTATGCAGTTAGCCACCAAAATAAAACGAATAAGTTGATCCATTACTTTTGCGTTCCCGCAATCTACTTTTCAATTGTTGGACTGTTAATGTCTATTCCGATAGGATTTCTGTCAAATGCAAGTATTAACGAACCTTTGTTGGTTAATTGGGCGGTTGTTGTGCTAATCCCTGTTTTCATATTTTATGTAAGGCTTTCCTTAAAAGTAGCTATATTGATTTTATTTTTTTCTGCCATCTGTGTTTTCGCTAATTATCAAATATCGATAATAGCGAACTTATGGGTTGTCTCTGTTGTGATTTTTGCAATTGCTTGGATCTTTCAATTTTATGGACATCATATAGAGGGGAAAAAACCCTCTTTTTTGAAAGATATTCAATTTTTATTAATTGGACCAGCTTGGATATTGAACGCGCTGTTTAAAAAGTAATTCTTATTCCTTGTATAGGTAGTTTAAATTTATAATTGCGGTACTGTTCATCGTTGAATTAAGCGTAATAGCCTTTTTTTTCAATCCTGATTTAATTTCTAATGCTGCTGAATTGGGCTTTACACTGCCTTCATTGTGCGCAACCATTTTTAGTATGTTTTCTCCAGGTTCCAGTTTCATTTTAATTTTCTTTTTACCGTGTGTTATTTTATAATTAGATAAAATAACCCTGTCGTTCAGGGTAAATGAAATAGTATCATTATCGATAATTCCATAATCCCAAACTTTAATTATTATGCACCTACTTTTAAAATCCATTTTCCCTTGTTGTTTCAGTTCTCTAGCTAAATGGTTTTCAGGTAAGTCTTTTTTCCACTGATTTGGAGTGCTTTTTTCTTTTTTCCGTAAATCGTAATCAATGATTAAATTCAATCCTAGGTAATTTCCTTGATGACTGGATTTAGCTTCTGAATTAGTTGAACTCAAATCAAATGTAATAAACGGATTTTCTAAGTAAACATAAGTGTACTGCAGCATTAATGAATAACCAAAGCGCTCATCTCTTTTATAAGTTCCAATTTGAGGAGAAATGAACAAAGGTGTACTCTTAAAAGAATTGGCTAATACATTAAAGTCTCCTTGCTCCTTTTTCAGTTGATCATTCGAATGGTACATAAAGCCTGCTCCAATTCCTAAAGCGATATAATCCAAATCACCATTTATGTAAAAGTACTTATTCAAAATACTTTCAGTTTTTAAACCTATGTAATTAACCGTGTATTTGTATCCAGGAATTGAAAATTCATAATTATATAAGTTAAGACCTCCTCCGAAAGATATAGCAAGGTTGTTCTTCCATCTTAATTTAATACTAGGTTCAAGCGTTATTACGGGCGCAATTGAAGTCCTCCATCCTTCTTCTCCAGTATTCTCAATAGAATTATAAAGTGCTCCAATTGTTATCCTTCCTGATGCAGCGAGTTTCAGTCTTGCTTGTCCAATTGTAGTAGTTATTGAAAAGCAAAGAATGCAAATTATTGATATGTATTGAATTTTAAAGATACCTCTCTTTTAATATTTTAAAGTGATGCTTTTGGTGACCACCATTGATATAGATGAGATCAATTACTTTAATGCTGCTACCATTTGCATTTCCTGTCATTTGAAGCATTTCGTTCGAAAAAGAAGCGATTAGGTCATTAGTAGATTGGTGAAGGTTTTTATATTCCTTCAAAAGCGATTCAAAACTTCTGTTTTTAGCTTTTGCACAAGAAACATAGTCGTTATGGTTGTATCCTGAGATAGCTTGTTTTTCTCCCCGGGAAATTGCAACCATTCTGTAGGTGAATATTCTTTCTGAATCAATAATATGTTGTAATATGTCGTTTATTGTCCATTTACCTTCCGCGTAAGCGAAGTTTGCCTTTTCTTCAGGTATATCATTTAAAATGGTAATTGCATCAGCATATACGTTGCTTAAAAGATCCAAGTAATCATCATCCAAAACGGATTGAATGTAGCCTCTGTAAAATTCTGGAATTGTATTTAAATCAGGTTTCATATCCTTATTAATTTTAACTCATGTGAACTTGTTATTTTGATGCTCAAATATATTGAATTATAGTTTCAATTACGCATAGGAGGTTTTACCTTTTTATTTCAAACTTGACGTCATCAAGTTGGTTAGAAAACTAGCGGTAAACTAGCGATTAATAGAAGCGATTTAGATATATCATATAATTATTAACAATTCTTTCTCTTATCATCTAATCTTCCTATGTTTGATGTGGTTAAATTTTAAACAGAAATGAAAAGTATATATTTGGTTATCACATTATTGATGGGTAGTTTTATGGTTGGTTGCGGACCAACTGCAGAGGAAAAAGAGAAAGAAGAAAAGGAAATATCTACTCAAAAGAGATTAACGATTGAAACCATCTTAGAGGAGTATAATGATTGCAGTGCCAATTCAGAAAGCAGAAATGATTGTAAGAATTTTACTGCTCGCGCTATTTGCGAGTATTACGGGATTGATGACTTGAAGATTGACGGAGAATATGCAGAATACCATGCTATTTTTGATTTTGTAACTACGGATGCTACTTGGAAAAATTTGGGTATGGCAACGGTACAAGAATCTTTAGATAATGCACAGCAAATGGCGAACGATGGTTTTCCCGTGGTTGCGATTGATACAGAAGATAAACATAAATTGGCGATAATAATTATTGAAGGGGAACAAGTGAAATCGGGTTCTTGGGGATTAAATGCTCCAACTTGTGCGGCATTTTTTCCTGCTGGTGGTCCTGAACCTTTTATTCACAAAACATTAAATTATGCTTTCAGTTCGCCTAATGGAATTCAACTTTGGGTAAAAAAATAGCTTATGGTATTCCTAGATAGATATAAAAAAGGTTTTAAAGGTGATTTCACGGGTGGAGTTACTGCAGCAATAGTTGCAATACCTTTGGGTTTAGGTTTTGGTGGATTAAGTGGACTTGGTGCTGAAGCGGGTTTATATGCTGCCATTATATTGGCTATTATAGCATCAATAATTGGAGGTACTCAAACTTTAATTAGTGATCCTACTGCTCCTATGGCTTTTGTTGCGGGTGCAATTATATCAGCAGGAATGGAGGTAAATGGAGGTGTTTTGGGGGATCACGCTTGGGTTCATATTATATTGACATTTGCTTTAGCTGGACTTTTTCAAATCCTTTTTGGATTTCTTAAAATAGCACAATATGTGCGGTTTATTCCATATCCTGTTATTTCGGGTTTTATGGGGGGAATAGGTATCATAATTATGATTGGACAATTGTTTCCAATAATGGGGCATACTTCTCCGAAAGGAGCTATCAATATCTTTAGTGAAATTAGTCAGCCTTTGGGTAATGTTAATACGTGGGCCTTAACATTAGGGCTTGGAACAATCGCTCTTATTTATATAGTACCTTTAGTTTCTAAGAAAATTCCTTCAGTATTGGTGGCGCTAATCACAATGACGCTCATTTCTTATTTTGCAATGCCAGAAGGAGAATTTGGAATAGTTGGAGCTTTTAAAGGTGGTCTGCCTTCTCCAAAAATTGCCGTATTGGCAAATATACAATTTCAAGACATTCTTAATGTAATGGTCCCGGCTATTACCTTAGCTTCTTTAGGGACAATAGATACGTTGCTAACATCGGTAGTTGCTGATAATATGACCAAAACAAAACACAATGGTAATAGAGAGTTGATGGGGCAAGGTTTAGGTAATTTTGTAGGTGCATTTTTTGGGGCTCTTCCCGGTGCAGGATCTACCACAGGTACCGTTATTAATATAAAGTCAGGAGCTACCACACACATGTCTGGAATTATAAAAGGTGTGTTTTTAATCCTTGTATTATTGTTCTTGGCGCCAGTTGTTAGGTATGTCCCATTGCCAGTTCTTGCCGGCATACTTTTTACAATAGGAGTAGGGGTATTGGATTTAAAGGGCTTGGGTATGCTGTTAAAAGTTCCAAGAGCGGATTCAGCAATACTTATTATTACATTGCTGGTTACTGTTTTCGATACGCTTTTGGATGCAGTTGCTATAGGAGCGTTAATGGCTGTAGTAACCTTTATGAAAAAGATGTCTGAAGTAATGGAGGACATGACTAAAGAGGGTGATTTAGGGGCCTTTACACGTGATGGTAAAGTACCTGATGAATTATTGAAAAAGATATATGTTAAACAGTTAGATGGTCCTATGTTTTTTGGTTTTGCAGATCAGTTTAGAGAACAAATGAGATCTATTAAAGGTTATGAAGCTGTAATAATTGATATGAAGCAAGTTCCTTTTATCGATGAAACAGGTTTGCTGACATTGGAGGATGCAGTTGCCGATCTATACGAAAGAAAAATTGCAATCTACATCAGTGGGGCAAATGAGTCTATTTATGCGCAGTTTGAAAAGGTTGAAATTCCAGGAAACCTCGTTCCAGAAGATCATTTCTTTCCTTATTTTAAGCATTGTATAAAACATTTGCGTAATAAATTTAAGTATGAGCAGAGCCTACTTGGAAAAGAAACTGAATAAATGAAATTTGGTCAATTAGATACTTGGGAGGAAGTTAATTTTAGTTTTCCAAAGTTATCCAAAAAAACAAAAAGTTATCTATCGGTTTTAGATAAAGTGGCAAAACCTAACTTTTTTATTGGAGCTCCGGTATTTTCGGATAAAAATTACAAAGGAACTTTGTTTCCTCTTGAAACAAGGCAAACGGATTTTTTGCAGGCATATGGTAAACAATTTAATAGTATAGAAGTTGCCGCAACTCGTTTTGGCACTCCAAAAAAATCAACTTTGCAAAAGTGGAAGGATAGTGTAGCTGATGACTTTAAATTTTCATTGAAGTTTCCTCAGGTAATTACCCATCGAAAAGATATTAATGAAGCTGCTGCAAAGCAAAGATTAGAAGATTTTTTGGTGGCTCTTGATTTTATGGGAGATAAAAATGGTGTTGCTTTTGCGGTTATGGCAAATTATTTTCGTCCCGATAAATTTGAAGGGCTTGTTGAGTTCGTTGAGTACCTGCCCAAGGATGTCTCGTTTGCTATTGAATTAAGAGCTCCGGAATGGTTCGAATCAGATTCATTGCAAAATGAATGGCAAGAGTTGTTTGCAGAGAATAACATCGCTCCTGTTTTAACGGATACACCAGGTAGGAGGGATGTGTTAAGTTTTAAATTGACAAATGAAAACTTATTCATTAGGTATGTTGGTAATTATTCTAATCCTCTTGATAAAAAACGAATTGACCAATGGATAGTTAGAATAGTTGAACTTGTAGATTTAGGAGTGAAAAATGTATGGTTCTATGCCCACCAGCCGGGAGAAAAAAGAGAGTTGGTAGTTGATTTCTTTAACTATTTGATAGAACGGATAAACAATGAATTAAATCTGTCAATCAATAAACTGATTAATTATAAGAGATAAATTTGAACAATCAGGATTCGTTAAAACTCATCCGAACTGTCTACTCTTACTGGTTTTCTATTGTAATTATTTAAACGCATTGAAATAGCAATACTTACCATAGGTGTGACCGGCTCCTGGAATGAAATGGTTTTAAGGTTAGTGTTTTCCTTTTCGGTTATTGTTCTGCTTGTGCTAAAGGCATCTCTCACTTGCATGGAAGCAGACATCTTTTTATTATTAAAATCTTTTTTTATGGATAAGTCGATTGAGTAGTTATCGCTCTGATTTCCGAGCGGAGTAACAATTGCACTGTTGTATTTTCCAGTGACTTGAAGTCTCCAGTTTCCTTTTAAAGTGATTGTATTGTTGATTCTTCCATTGTAGCTAAATGATTGTTGGTCAAAAGATCTTTCATTAAGTTGTCCTGTAACTTTGTAGTTGTAACCGTTTCCAGATAGCGCTAGTTTCCACCATTTTGCCAACGGATAATTATACGAAGCTTCTATACCCGTAGAGTATTCCTTGCCAATATTTTCTGGTCTAGTAATTATAACGGTTGTTGAATAAACTGAACTAATTCGTTGAATTTTATTGCTTACATCTTTATGATATGCTTCTAAAGAAAAGTTTCCTTTCTTTAATTTTCGAATCCATCCAATCTCGTAAGATAAAATATATTCCGGAATAAGTCGCGCATTTCCGGTTCTTACAGAAAAAGCATTTTGCCAAGTAATAAAAGGTTCGAAATACCAACTTCGAGGCCTTTGTATTCTTCTTGACGCATTCGCCATAAATTGATTGCCCTTATTCAATTCGTAGGAAAAGTGAGCACTAGGAAACAAGTCTAAGCGGTCTATTTTTGTATTGGCAGAAATTCCAGTAGAAGTAATGGTCCGGTCTGTATATTCTCCTCTGAAACCAAATTGATATCCTAATTTTTTATATTTACCGGCTAAAATTGAATATCCAGCATAAATATTTCTGTAATAGTCAACAGTCGTATTAAAAGCGGTTTGCTCAATGTATTCCTCAGAAAAAGTATCGAATTGAAAAGCAGTTGTTTGGTCGCCACTGACGCCAATTTGAGCTTGTAAGCCTACTTCTAGATTTCCATTTTTGGGCAGAGGGCGAACATAATCGAAATTTATTCTTCCCATACTGGAAGGCCCTGTTTCATAATTTATATTTCCACCTTGTATCTCATTATTTTCATCAAAATATTCGGTACTTGATATTTCGTTACCATCATGTACATTATAGTTTGCTCTTATATTTAAGTGGTGTTTTTTATCTCCTCCAATATTGTAAATTAAGGAAGTGTTTAATGAATAATTTAAGAAATCTCTGAGTGCTATTTCAATGTTGTGATATTCATTTGATAAAGTATTATCAGTACTTTCTTTGAAAATAAGATCTGAACTAGAATTATATTTTCTTTTTCCCAGTTTTCCTCCAGCTGTAAAAATTGTTTTGCGATTAGGTCTCCATTCAAACTCAACGTTAGCGCCATAGCCTCCAAAGTTTCTACTTACTATGCCCTCTTGCTCAACAATTGATAATATTGAGTCAAAAATAGTTTCGTTAGTGGCTCTTTTATATCTAGGCTTTTCTCCTTCTTTATAATTCCCTCCAATTGTTAATGATGTTTTTTTATGATTAATGTTGACCAGGAAATCACCTCCTAACTGGTTGAATTGGCCAATTTCGATTCCGGGAACTGTTCCTAAATTTGTACCTGTATTAGCATTTATTAATGCGCTAACCCCGCTGAGCCTATTTTTCTTTAGAATAATATTTATGATCCCACTAACCCCTTCAGCATCGTATCTTGCTGAAGGATTTGTGATTATTTCTATTTCTTGGATAGCTGTTGCGGGAATTAATTTTAAAGCATCTGTAACATCTAAATTTGTTGGTTTATTATCAATTAATAATGTAAAACTAGAATTTCCTCTTAAACTCACATTTCCATCTATGTCAACGTTAATGGAAGGTACATTTTCCAATACTTCAACTGCTGACTCCGAAGCGGTTGTATTCAGATTACTTACGTCAATTACTTTTTTGTCTATTTCATATTTAACAAATGGTTTATCACTCGTAATAGCAACTTCATCTAATTGGTTGTCGATAGGTGATAAAAGAATTTTACCTAAATCAATACTGCTGTTTTGCGGATGTATTTTTACGGAGTCCATAATTTTTGTAGCGTATCCAATAAATGAAAAGCGAATTTGATACATCCCTTCTTTGATATTTCCCAATAAAAACTCACCATTTTTTCCAGAAGTAATTCCTGAGGCTAATTCCATTGTGCGCATACGAAATAAAGTGATCGTTGCATACTCCATGGGTTTGTTTGAAGAATTATCAATGATTTTACCACTAATTTGACCTACAAAATTTCCATCTCTTCTTTCTGAGTTTTTACCTCTCTCCGGTCTTTGAGCGTTTAAAAATAGACAACTGAATAACAGGGTTGCAAATAGTGAAACTTTTAGCATTTGTAGGTTTTTCTTCGGTTGAGACTACAAAGATAGAAAATGGTTCGATTGATGTTTAATATATATGTTGAACGGAATAGAATTCAAAAATCATAATCATCGATGTTCTCATGACCTTCACTTTCTTCTCCAAATTCATTGTCGCTGTATTCATTTAAGATATCATCGATTTCGTCTTGCTGTGATTTCTTTTTTGGATCTTCATCAAACATTCCTTCTGTTAAGTCAGGAATTTCTTTCGAGGTTTCTTCGGGAGAAAGACCAGCTTCTCGTATACATCTGGGGTATCTGGCACTTTCTTTAAAATCTTTTTCTTCAAAAAATTCTACGTAAAAAATCCACATTCTAAGAAAATCATAGAGGTATAATATCTTTTCATTTTTTTCACTTACCATTTCCTTAATAGAGGTAACGTTCATCATTCGAGGTCCTTGTTCTTCCCCAAATCCCATGTCCATTAATCCAATTTCTTCACCTTTGTCCCAATTTTCATCACTCATGTAAAAGGATGCCATTTGGTCTCCTGCAAAATCGAAAGATTCAATAATCATATCATGTAAGTCTTCAAAGTTTTGAGATCCTAAAATCTCAATATCTCTAAAAACATCCTCTTCGATGTCGGCTACTACCCTAAAAACGTATGTCTTCATTTTAATTAGTTTCTACTTTAAGTCCTAATTCTCGGCCTTTAACAAGCATAAAGTTATATGCAGCTTCGAAATCATTTTCAATTTCTCCCTCTAAAATAGCCTCTTTTATAGCATCTTTTATATCTCCAATGTACTTACACGGTTTTAAGTTAAAAGTCTTTATAATAACTTCTCCAGAAACGGGCGGTTGCCAATTTCGTATTTTATCTCTTTGTTCGACTTGTTTAATTTTAATTTCAACCTCTGCAAATCGCTCTAAATATTTTTTAACCTTAGTCTCATTTTTTGATGTGATATCTGCTCTACAGAGCTTCATTAGTGCCTCTAAGTCCTGATTAGCATCAAAAAGTAAACGTCTTAATGCACTATCTGTAACAATTTCCTTGGTAAGCGCAATTGGGCGTAAATGAAGTTGAACCATTTTTTGTACAAACTTCATTTTATGATCTAAAGGTAACTTCATTCTTTTGAAAATTATAGGAACCATTCTTGCTCCTTTATCTTCATGGCCATGAAAAGTCCATCCTGCTTTTGGATGAAACCGTTTCGTTGCAGGTTTTGCTATATCGTGGAGAATAGCAGCCCATCTCAACCATAAATCATTTGTTTTGGGTAAGATGTTTTCTAAAACTTCTAAAGTATGATAGAAGTTATCTTTATGCGTCTTACCATTTTTATTTTCAACTCCTTGCAAATCTGCCATTTCTGGGAAAATAATATGTAGGATGCCTGATGAGAATAATGACTTAAAGCCAATGGAAGGATAATTTGAAAGAATAATTTTATTCATTTCATCCGTAATTCTTTCCTGGGTAATAATTTCGATTCTATTCTTATTAATCTTAAGAGCTTTAAATACCTCTGGATCGATAGTGAAATTTAACTGCGAAGCAAAACGCACTGCTCGCATCATTCTTAATGGATCATCCGAAAAAGTAATGTCAGGATCGAGAGGGGTTTTAATAATTTCTTTTTCTAAATGGTTGATCCCTCCAAATGGATCGATTAAATCTCCATAATTATCTTTATTCAAGCTTATCGCCATTGCATTAATGGTGAAATCTCTTCTTTTTTGATCATCTTCTAGAGTTCCATCCTCTACGATTGGATTTCTCGATTGTCGATTGTAAGACTCTTTTCTGGCGCCAACGAACTCTAGATCCAATCCTTTGTGGTGAATCATGGCAGTTCCGTAGGATTTAAAATAAGAAACTTTTGCTGCTCCCAGTTTGTTAGCGACTAGCTCTGCTAATTCAATGCCTGATCCGGCTATCACAAAATCAATGTCTTTACTCGGTCTTTCCAAAATTATATCACGAACATAACCACCAATCACAAAAACGGGTTTGCCTAATTCCTCTCCACATTCAGACACAATCCGAAAGACTTTGTCATGAATTACGCTTTGAATTTTCTGTTTATTTTCTGATGATATTGAGTTCACCCTTTAGGCCTATTTTAATGATTGTTGATGGTTCGTTGTTTTTTTCAAAAGCGTCCAAATTTACTACATGGTCTACTGCTTTCAAAATTTCAGGAGCAATGTCTTTAAAATCTTTTGGAGCTTCACAGCCAGCTATATTTGCAGAAGTTGAAACAATTGGGTTTTTAAACCGCTGTATTAATTTTCGGCAGAAATCATCTTTTGTAATCCTTATGGCAATTGATCCATCCGAAGCTACTATGTTTTTTGGTAAATTGATTGCCTCAGGATAAATTACAGTGGTAGGTTTTGTTGCATAATCTAGTATGTCCCAAACAACTTCAGGGACTTCCTTTACAAAACGATTCAATTTTCGGTCATCATCTAAAAGAATTATCAATGATTTAGAATGTATTCTTTTCTTTATTTCGTAAATTCTTTGAACAGCAACTTCATTCTTGGCATCACAACCAAGTCCCCAAATAGTATCGGTAGGATAGAGAATAATTCCCCCATTTTCCAGAACGGTTACAACTTTATTGATCTCTTCTTGCATTGATGCAAATTTAGTATGTTATTGTTTAAATCTGCTAATAAAACTTAAATTTACCTTATCAAATTGCTTTAAAAATTAATGAACTAAAGGATATTTCTTAACTTCGTTCTGTGAATATTAATCATCTTATCATATTTGTAAAAAACCCTGAACTGGGCAAGGTGAAAACGCGATTGGCTAAAACAATTGGAGACGAAAAAGCTTTGTATATTTATAAGTTGTTACTAGAACAAACTTTTCAGGTCACTTTGCCTGTATTGGCTGAAAAGAAGTTGTACTATTCAGAATATGTTCAAAATATGGATCAATTTAATGATTTGGTTTATGAAAAGCATATTCAGAGTGGAGATGGTTTGGGTGATAGAATGTACAATGCCATCAAACATAGCTTTGCTGAATGGGCAGACAAAGTTGTTTTAATAGGGAGTGATTGTTTTGAGTTAAATTCAGGAATAATCGAAGAGGCGTTTAAAGCACTTGAGGAATGTGACTACGTTCTCGGACCCGCGAAAGATGGAGGCTATTATTTAATTGGTATGAAGGAACTTAATTTAGAAATATTTCAAAATAAGGAATGGAGTTCCGAAAATGTATTCTTAGATACTTTGCTGGATATTAAAAATCAAGAGAAATCACATTATCTGTTGCCTACTCTTTCTGATGTTGACGCGGAAGAGGATTTAGGAGACCTAAGAGGGTATATTGAAGAATGACCCTATAAACTGACATCGCCCTCAGCAAAAAAATAAGAATGAATTTAGAACAGATTGCGGAATCGGTAAGGTTTTTGAAAGAAAAAGGAATCACAGCTTCTAAAATAGGAGTTGTTTTAGGAACTGGATTAGGGAACTTAGTAAAAGATATAAAGGTTGAATTAGAGATACCATACGAGCAAATTCCAAGCTTCCCATTATCAACAGTCGAGTCGCATTCAGGTAAGTTATCGTATGGATTTTTAGGAGGTAAAAAAGTGCTCGCTATGCAGGGGCGTTTTCATGCTTATGAGGGCTATACAATGGAAGAGATTGTCTTTCCTATTCGCGTATTAAAACAATTGGGGGTCGAGGTGTTATTAATATCGAATGCATCTGGGGCAATGAACCTTGAATTTAATAAAGGAGAACTGATGTTAATCACAGACCACATAAATAAATTTCCTTTCAATCCTTTGTTAGGAAAAAATGAAAATGATTTAGGTACTCGATTTCCGGATATGCATGAAGCTTATTCAATTGATTTAGGTAATAAATTGGATGTTATAGCTAAGAGAGAAGGCGTTGTTTTAAACAGAGGAGTATATATCTCGGCTGAAGGACCAATGTTAGAAACACCTGCTGAGTATAGAATGCTCAGGATATTAGGAGGAGATGCGGTTGGTATGAGTACTATTCCTGAGGTTATTGCTGCTCGACATATGGGATTGAAATGTTGTGCTGTTTCTGTATTAACGGATAAATGTGATCCTGAGAACTTAGAGCCAATAAAAATAGAGGATATTATTGCGGTGGCAGGAAAAGCAGAAAAGCAGTTAACGAAGCTTTTTCTTGGTTTGATTGAAGATATTTAAGAATATTGAAAAAATGAATAGAATACTATCTATTATATGCCTGTTAATTCCAACGGTGTTTTTTAGTCAAAATGACTCAATTCCAAATTCAATTGAAACTTCCGGATATGTTGATTTTTCAATTGACTCAATAAATAAAGGAGCAAATATTAATTTTGAATTTATTACAGAATTCAATAAGCATGTTAGCTTAAAACTATATTCATTGGAAGGTGTGTTGATTAGCACAACATTAATCGATGTATTTTCTGATAGAGGATTAGCATTAGCAACACGAAGTATTGAAGTGGGAACTTACTTTATGTGTTTAAAATTGAAAACTAAGACTCTGATTAAAAAAGTAATAATAAGAGCCTAGTTTTCTTTGTATTTTTTTTTCTCCTGCTTCAATCCTAAGGTCTAAAAAATTTTCTTTGGGAGGAATTGGACAATTATATCCGGTTGTGTAATGGCAATAAGGGTTAAAACAATAGTTAAAGTCTAAGTTAAATATATCTGAATGGGGTATTGTAGCCTCAATATACCTTCCGCCTCCATAGGTTTCTTTTCCATTCGTTAAATCTGTAAATGGAATAAAGATATAATTTTGATAAAGAGGATTCGTCATTAATTTCAAATTCTGGTAGATCGGAAGAACATAATCAATACTATCTAAATTAAAATATAACTTTCCATAAATACGAAACTTTTTCAGTTTCCCAGAAGAGGTTGACATGTCGAATGTTGGCCCAAATTCTTTTATAAATTTTGCCTGAATATTAAATTTTGGATTCGGCGGAAAATAATGTAAGCTATCAAAATTAGCAATGCCTTTGCGAAAAGGAGATGTTAATGAGTCTTTGTATTCAATATTTTTCTTTTTCCTATGCTCTATCACTTTCTCAATGTACTGGTTTTGAGAGTGCATGATAAATGGGAGAAATAAAAGTAGTAAGGCTAATTTCATAAAACTCCGACTTAATCAAATTTAATACCTCTTTTTTGGATTATTTCAATCACTTCATCTAAATCTTCTTGAGTGTCTACTGATATAGCGCGATGGGCAGTGTGAGCTACTTTTATTTTGCCTCCATTTTCCAACCAGCGCAACTGTTCTAAAGATTCTGCTTTTTCTAAACTTGTTTGCTTCATTGAAGCAAATTGTTTAATTGCTTTGGGAGTAAAGCCATACATTCCAATATGTTTATAATAAGCATGGTGGTCTGTCCAATCACCTTTTTGGACACCTCTAACATGCGGTATTACCTCTCTACTAAAATATAAGGCATAATCATTTTTGTCAATTACAACCCAAATGTCACTCGTAGCTAAAAGTTCTTTTTTATCATGGACAGGTCTTATTAATGTTGCCATTTCAGTTGAAGGGTCTTTAAAACAATTTGCTAACCTTGTTAGAATGTCAGGTTCCAGCAAAGGCTCATCTCCTTGGATATTTAGAACAGCATCAAAATCAATATTTAAACTCTTTTGAAGTATGTTGTAAGCTTCAACACATCTGTTTGTTCCTGTGGCATGCTCTGTGGAAGTCATTACCACATTTCCACCAAAGCCATTCACTTCTGCTTCTATTCGAGTATCATCCGTTGCAACGTAAACGTGTTCTAATGCTTGTGATGCTTGTTCATAGACGCGTTGAATCATTGTTTTGCCACAAATATTTTTCAAGGGTTTACCTTCAAGGCGAGTAGAAGCAAATCTAGCTGGTATGATGCCAAGTATTTTCATTAAATATTTAAAGTATGTGGGTCATTGTTTCTCATTTCAATGTGGTTTTTTACTTCCGCCATCTTAAACGCTAAGGTCGCATAAATCATATCATATTCTCTCAGCCATTTTTTAGCACCCGGATGGTTATCAATAGCTAAGCCCATATATTTTAATAAATCAAAATCAAATTCAGTTAACCATTTTATAGCTATTTCGTCCCCTTCACCAGCAGAAATCATTGCCAATAAATGCGGGTAACCGTTATTCATTAGCCAGTCTTTTCCATTGACATCGTTTTTGAGTGCATGACAAAAAATACCAAGTTCAGGATAACCATTTTTCATTAACCAATTCAGTATTTTAGAATTTCCAGAAATAGCTTCTCCCCAGGCTATTAATATCTTTGGAGGATAATTAATTGGCTTGATAGAAGACTTTTCAGCTTTATTTTTAGATTTCTTATTTTTATTAAACAATCCCATATTTAATTAACTCCCTTAATCAGAATCTGTAATATATCCTGTGCTGCTTTGCTAATTTTTGTTCCAGGTCCAAAAACAGCTGCAACTCCAGCATCAAACAAAAATTGGTAGTCCTTCTGCGGAATTACACCACCAGCAATTACCATAATGTCTTCCCTGTTTAGTTTTTCTAACTCCGCTATTACTTGTGGAACAAGTGTTTTGTGTCCCGCGGCTAAGGAAGAAATTCCTAATAAATGCACATCATTTTCTACAGCTTGTTTCGCAGCTTCTTCTGGAGTCTGAAATAAAGGCCCAATATCAACATCGAATCCTATGTCTGCAAACGAAGTAGAAACAACTTTTGCGCCTCTATCGTGTCCATCTTGCCCCATCTTTGCAATCATAATACGGGGCCTGCGGGCCTTCCAGATTTTCAAATTGATTGCTTAATTCAATCGCTTTTTTAAAGTCGTCATCTTCCATAGCTTCACCTGAGTATACACCTGATA
>CALSNM010000016.1 GCA_943787725.1 uncultured Flavobacteriales bacterium
TTAAAAGACTTATACATGAACTTTTTGCCTTTTGGTCCCCCAAATTGGTCAGGGTAGCCGTCAGTAAAAAAATATATACAATCTCCTTTTTCCAGTTTTATACAATGATTGATAAATGGTTTGCTTTGTTCAGAAGGGCCAATGGGTCTTCTGTTTCCTTTTATTTCGTATAAATTTTCTAATTGCTTGAGGTTTAGAGGATTATTTTTTTCGTCTATAACCGCATTATTGTTTTTTCGTACAATGTAAAGTGGGTTGTTAGCACCAGAGAACTCTACAATATTATTTTCTAAGTCTATCGAACACAGCGCTGCGTCCATTCCATCTTTAATAGCTCCTTCTCCCTCTTCATCATTAAAAGATTCAATTACGTAAGCTGAGAGTTGTTCTAATATATCTGAAGGTTTTCTCAAATTATATTCATTTACTGCACTATTCATTCCTGAATGACCAACCATACTCATAAAGCCACCCGGAACACCGTGCCCTGTGCAATCTACTGCAGCGAGAAGGAATTTGTTGTTCAATTTTTTAAACCAGAAAAAGTCACCACTAACAATATCTTTTGGTTTGTAATAAACAAAGCAATTACGTCATCTCTTCTTTTAATGAGTTATTTGGTAAAATAGCTTCTTGAATTATTTTAGCATATTTTATGCTGTCAATAATTTCATGGTTTTTTTCTTCAATAATCTTATTTTGTTCTGTTACCATCTGATTCGATTTTTTAATCAGTTTATTCGAGGCTTTAATCTTTAAATAGGAATAAACAGCAGATAAAAATGCAATAAAACAAAAGGAATAAAACCACCAAGTTTGCCAAAAAGGGGGAAGAATGGTAAATGAAAATTCAACAGCTTTTTTGTTCCAAATTCCTTCGTCATTAGAAGAGATAACTTTAAAAGTATAGCTTCCTGGTTTTAAGTTAAGGTAAGTCAGCATTTTTTTTTGTTTCTGTCAAAATCCATTCTTTATCAAGCCCTTCAAGCATATATTTATATCGCACCGCACTTGGGTTTTTATGGCAAATACCTCTAAAGTCAAAAGTGAAATAGTTTTGATTGTAACCCAATTGAATGTCTATAGGATATCCTCTTTCATCTAGACTATCAGAATATAAGCGCCAATCTGTAGGTTGCGAAAATAACTTGATGTCGGTTATCATGGTGATGGATTCTAAAGAGTTGAATTGATCAAATTCTTTGTTATATGTTAGCAGCCCTTTGTCTGTGCCAATTAAAACCCTCCCTTCAGAATCTAGTGTTATTGCATTGTTATTGCAAAAGTTTGCAAGAAACCCTTTCCCTTCGTTGTAGTGTCTAACTTCATTTATTTCGAATTTATTTAGAATCAGTTTGTCTAGGCCATCAGGTTGCCCAACCCATAATTGGTTATTATTATCAAAGCATAAAGAATAAACCGTATTATTGCTTAATCCGTCTTTTTCGGAAAGATGCGTAAATTTCCCTTTTGAATAGATATATATACCTTCACTGGATCCTATCCATAAATTATTGGCCTTGTCTTTTATTATGCATCTCATTTTTATTGAAGGAATCCCATGGTTTTCATTGTAAACTGTAGTTGAGGTCCCGTCATAACTAATTAACCCTTCGTCTGTAGCAAACCAAAAAACACCTTGATGATCCCTTTCAATGTCCAACACAGGAGTTTCAGGCATTTGTAGGGAGTCATTTATTATTTTCAGGTCATCACCTTCAATTATTCCGATACCATTTACACCACCATATAGCTCAACCGTCACTGTCCATATATGAGCAGTAACCTTTGAAATATATATCAGCATCATTTAACTCATATATTGTTGAAGTATACCATCTTTGATTATTTTAACTCCAGAGCCCATAACTATGTGTATGTTGCCGTCAATATCTTCATTTATTGAACGAATATCGTTGTAGAGAGGTTTGTTTTTTTTCTCGGATATAATGTCTCCTAATTTATTACCTCGGTTAAAAAGTCCATTCCTCAGTGCCAATCCATATTTGAGTTTTACTGTCCGTGAAGACAGATTGGACGTTATCATTTGGTAAACCAAAGTCTGAATTTGTCAATTCAAATGTTTCATTAGGCAGTTTTGATATTCCTTTAGTTTTGACCACCAAACCACATGTTATTTTCTCTATCTTGAAAAATTCTCCAGCAATTGTTGTCGCCTAATCCGTTTGCCTCTGTGAATAATTTCTCTTTTGTTCCGCTTAATTTTAAAACACCTCTTTTCTTGGTGGCAAACCAATAATTACCTTCATGGTCCTCATAGCAATGGTGAAAATAGGTGCTACTATATTTCTCAAAAGCTTTGATTTTTTTTTCTACAATAGAATCTCCTGTTAATTCAAATAATCCTTTATATGTTAAGAACCATGTTGCTGTGTCATTAGGATGAAATATAGAAAAGGTATACTTCATTTCTCTTTCCAAAGAATACTGTTTTACCTTGCCATCTGGAGATATTTGGAATGAATTTTCACCCATAGTTCCTAGCCAAATATTTCCTGCATGATCTTCATTACAAAATATGATTGGAGTTGCATCAAGGATGTTATTTCCGGAATGAAATTTAACAATGCTGCTGTCCTTTAATTGAGCTAAGCCTTCTCCCGTGCAAAACCAAACAGTGTTTTTCGAATCAATAAAGGTTTTATATATTCTTTTATGCACTAGTGTGTCCAAACAAGGAATAGAATCAAATGTTTTTCCGTTGTATATACTAACTCCATTATTTGTAGATATCCATATGTTTCCTATTTCGTCATGAAGAAAGTCATAAATAACGTTGTCAACTAAACCATTTTCTTTTGTAATTGACTGAAAAGAGTTTCCGTCAAATGTGTTGATTCCTCCTTCATTAGTGCCGACCCAAATTTCTCCGCTCTTTACCTGAGTTATGTCAAGGATGGTGGTGTTACTTATTCCATCATCCGAATTATAATTTTTAAAGTTGTATACCTGGCCTGCTATTTGAAAGTGGCTCAATATTATCAAGAAAATTATATGAAATTGTACTCTTTTCACTTAATTTAAAATAAAAAAAGGACTGGTAAAAGTCCTTTTTTTATAGAAGTTTTTTTTTCAGGATTACTTTTTTACGATTCTTAAGCACTCAACGCTTTCTCCAAGTGTAACTTTAACCAAGTATATTCCTGCATCATTTAATCCATTAATTGTGTAGTTGGCAGAACCTGTGTTCAATTGATTTTGAACTAGCTGATCGACCAACTTGCCAGTGATATCATAAACATCTATACTGATTTTTGTTTCAGATTCAGTGTCAATATTTAATATCGTGTTTTCTGCAAAAGGATTAGGGTAAACGCTAACTCTTCCAGGTTGATTCGAAATAGATTCATTTATTGAAGTAATTACCATGCTTGTTGGGAAAATCTCATCAGCTCCAACTTCAAAGTTTAAATCACTTACAACGGTGCCGTTAGCAACTGTAAAACTGTAAGTTCCAGCCATAGGTAGTCCAGGCATATCAACCCAAATTTTGTAATCTCCGTCATCAAGCGCGGGTATGCTAAATTCTCCAAAGATATCTGTATTTGTTTCAATAACGGGTTCTTCCTCCGGGTCTCTCTCAACAATAATGTCAATACCTGGCACAGGGTCATTATTTTTTAACCAGGTGTTTAGTGAAAGGTTTCCTTCTAATGTACTTGATCCGGTTTGAGCATCACCATAGAGTATGTTGATGTCAATTCCTACGGTATCTCCAGACGTAACAGCTGTTTGACAATTCACCCAGTCTGTAGTATCCCCATAATAAGTGGTAAATACATGCGGATATGATGCTAAATCGGGTCTTGCAGCTATTCTATATTCTCCGTATGGGATAGAATCAAATTGATAAGTTCCATCATTATGTATCGTGGTAGTGGCTAAAATGTCATTTTTTGTAAAATTAGAATTCTCACGATATAGGTACATTTCACCAATTGTAACAGGAATCCCTGTAGTATCGAAGACTGTTCCGGCTATAGAACCAAAATCTACTGGCAAAGTATACCAGCCATAGCTAACATTGCTTTCCGAGGCATTTGTATTAATTTGCATTAGGTGTGAACTTGCAAAAGTATTATTTCTTAAAAAATGGAATCTATGCGTAGTATCATCATTCGCTGAAAAGAAAGCATAATTGCCGGCCCCAAGGTCAATAAAGATGGAGTCTATTTGATTGATTACTTCTTTTCCAAGCATGACGTCCGAGTAACTAGCGTCTGGTGTGTGCAACGTTCCATATCCACTAGCTATCATTGTTTTTAGCATTGTTCTTACCACCTTTACTGGAGTTCCCGAATAAGTGAGAAGCCCTTCATAACGACTGTAATCAACCACGGTGTCCTGATAATCGAGAGCCATGGGTAAAACAAATTCTGAAGGGTCAGCCGTTACCAAACCTGGCGAACTTGCTTTATCTGAATAATAGCCTAAATTTCTTAATCCAATTGTATCAACCGTAAAGTAAAGCCACAGAGAATCGGCTAGAGCAAAGGGAGATCTCAAAAAAGAAGCATGCGTCGCGTTAGGAAAATGCATGGCATGAGGAGTAGCTAGAGGATCCTTTACAGCTAATTCGAAAGTGTCCATAATACTTGAGAATCCATTGGAATAGTCCCATATTTGGTTCGCTCCGGAAGTTGGAATAGGCATCGTAGTGGCCGCTGTGTCCCATACTTGCAGTATTCTTGTGTTTTTGACTGGCAAATAAGTTCCTTCAATTGTGGTTTGAGAGAATATAATCAGGGAAATAAAAGATAGAAAAGCCGTCGATATAATAGGTTTCATGATAGAGCGATTTAATTTTCTACGAAGATACTGTTTTTGATGTATTAATGATAATATTCTGAGGATTAAGTTGTAAATGTTCGATAAAAGCTTATTTGTGTTTTGGGGCATCTATCTAGTCAATAATATTAGCTTGCAAAGAATCACAAGTAATGAGTATTTATTTGTCTGAAACCATAGGTAAAACCCATTGATTATTTTGGGAAAGATTGATTAACGTGTCTGAAAATGCTCCGGCTTCAATGAGCGCTTCAATATCAATCTGTAACAAATCTCCTGCGTAGTAATAATCTCTTGATTTTTTAGAGCTATTAACATGATCTGGAGGAGTTATTGCAATCAACTTATCCTTTGCTACTGATTCAAGTAATTTTTCGTTGTTCAATAATTTTAATAAGATATCATTGTTGTCCAATTTTTCAATGTGAACTACTTGCCACATCCCATTGTCTTCTAGAATATTTAAGATGAAATATTTGCCTACCTTCTTTAAAACAACGCTATTATTTAAGCAATATTCCTGATTTTCTCTCGGTTTCTGTATGAATAATGTATCTCCAACTACTTCGTAATATCCTTTGTAACTTAGATGTTCGCCTTCAAATGAATAAATTGTTTTTTCACTTTTAACGTAGGAGGAAGAAGAGTCTATTGTGCTTAACGGTATCTTAGTTATGTCAAATCCAGACTGAACAATAGATGACTTGCTTATTGTCAATGTGTTTAGTTCATATTTCCAGGTGCTTCTAAATTTTTTCGGAAAAGAGGATAATGATTTTCCATCTCGGGGTTGTGGTTGATCAAAATATACCATTTTACAACCAACCATTGCGGTAAGAAGCACAAATAGTAAAATTCTTGTGATTAATTTCATTTTTTCACTTTTAATAGTATTGAATTCCCTATTACCACTATATCAGACAATCCCATTGTTGCAGTTGCTATTATTGGACTTAAAAAACCAAAAGCTGCTACAGGAATTGCTAATACATTGTAAAAGAAGGCCCAAAATAAATTTTGTTTAATTGTTTTGAAAGTAAGCCTACTGAGGTGGAGTGTTTCGGTTAATTTATCGATTCCGTTTGTGCCTAGCAGAACAACTTGTGCTGTATTTATTGAAACGTCTGTAGCGTCACCAAAAGAGATGCCAACAGAAGCACGTGCAAGCGCTGGTGCATCGTTAACACCGTCTCCAACCATTACCGTGTTTCCCTTGGAACTGTATTCTTCGACTTTAGTCAATTTTTCATCAGGAAGTTGCTCAGCGAAAACAGTTTGAATATTTAATGTTTGAGCGAGGGCATCACATTTACTTTGCTTGTCGCCACTTAGAAGGATAATTTCAATCCCTTGATTGGTAAGTCCTGCTATAATTTCCTTTGCTTTGGGTTTTATTTCGTCTTCAATATCTAATGTTGCTATTAGTTTATTGTTTTTTAGGATATAAATTTCATGAAGTTTATCATCGGTCAATTCACTAGCCATTCTATATGATCCCACTTTCCAGTTATTACCCATTTCATCAGTTGCAGAAAGCCCAATTCCTTTAAGCTCTTCAATGCCTGATAGCGCAATTATTCTAGCTTTTTCTTTTAAGTTCTCTACAATTGATTTAGCAATCGGGTGCGAGCTTCTTGCTTCTATATTAAATAGTACGTCAATAATTTCTTGCTCATTGTAGCCAATTACATTGAGAGATTTGATTGTGAACTTACCCGTGGTTAAAGTTCCTGTTTTGTCAAAAATGATGGTCTTAGTCTTCGCTAATTCTTCCAGTGTACTGCCACCTTTTATGAGGATACCTTTTTTTGCGGCTCTACCTATTCCTACCATAACTGCTGTTGGTGTTGCTAATCCCATTGCGCATGGACAAGAGATAACCAATACGGCTATAGCTTGCAACATACTTTGCTGTGTACTTAAATCAAAACCAAATTTACTGAGTAGAAATGTTGTCAATGAAATACCAAGTACGATAGGAACAAAAATGGCACTGACTCTATCTCCTAATCGCTGAATTTCAGGTTTGTCTTGCTGAGCATTTTTGACTAAGTCAATAATTTTGGATAGAACCGTATTTCGTCCAATAGCTTCAGCTTTAACGATTATATTTCCGCCTGTTAGGATGGTACTACCAACTACTTTGTCTCCTTTTTCTTTATTTAGCGGAATACTTTCTCCTGATATCATCGACTCATCTATGGTTGCATTTCCTTCCATAATAATTCCATCAATGGGAATTACATCGCCCGTATTTACCAGGAGTAAATCACCAACTTCAATAGCTTTGTAAGTAATTTCTTCCGGCTCTCCATTTGAATTGAACCGCATAGCAGTTTTGACTTGCATAGCTGATAAATCCTTGATTGCAGAGGTTGTTTTGGTTATGGAACGATGTTCAAGCAAATTACCAAGTAATACCAAAGAAATAATCGAAGCAGAAGTTTCAAAAAACAGAAAATTGTGCGTTTCAGCAGTTCCATAGAACATAAATGCACCCCAACTACTGTAGAAGAAAGCAGAAGCTGAACCAATAAAAATAAGAACATCCATGTTTGGTGCACCGGTTCGCAAAGAGGATAATCCACTTTTTCCAAAGTGAAAAACTCCTAAAACAAAAACGGGAATGGCTAAACCAAATTGCAAAATGGGATTCTGTATAAACGAATCATGTGGTAAAAACATGTGCGTTACTAATGGCAGAGTAAAAATTAAGCTGAACCAAAACTTTTTTTCGATAGAGGAAAGCCCTTGCTTTTCATCTTTATCATGGTGTCGAATTTGCGATTTGTAACCGATTTGCGTAATACCTTTGGCAATTTCATCTGGCGAAATTGATTTTGGAGCAACAAAAGAAGCTTCACCTAAAGCAAAATTGACTTTGATGTCATCTGCACCTAGCTTTTTCAATTGGTTTTCTACCCCAAAAGCACAATTGGCACAGGTCATCCCCTGAACATCGATTATAGTTGCTGCGTTTTCTGATTTGGTTTCAATCATTCTAGCACTAAGGTACGAACTTTAATAGAATCAAACCATTTTTAATATTCCCAATTACTATATTCTTCATGCTTTTCTTTCATGTTTTCAAATAGCCAAACCATTCTATCTAAAAACCACATTTTTCCGGCATAGATTAATACCATCCCGAGCAGGGTAGTCCAAAAATGAAAACTGTATAACCCATAAATAAGAAAAGGTAAGCCCAATCCATTAATGGTGTTTAATAGTTTAGCCATAAATGCATACTCTTTAGGAATCGGAATCTTTCTGCGGTTGATCCAAACGCGTTCCCCTAATACTGCTTTAGAAGCCCAATTTTTTGTTGACTTCGGTTTTTTGAAGGCCTTAGGATTAAAAATTAACCAAATGACGAGCAACCCCACAATTATCCATGCATACCAGCTAATCCAAATTCTGCTCCATATAGCCATTACAAAAAATGGAAGTGTTATCATTCTCGTCCAAACACTTAAAGGGTTCGTATGTTTTTCCCAAGTTTCGTCTGTCAAATTAAGTAATCCCATATTTTGGTTGATTAAGTTTAGTTATTTCTTAATAGGCTCAGACAAAAATACAAAGAATCGTTTTGATGGCTTGCGGTAACGAATTCTAAAAGAAGTTTGTCAAGTTCTTCGTCTTTTCAGGAAGTTTAATGATAAAAATGTCCTTTTTTTTCGCTCAAACACGCACACAGTTAAATATATTTACTATATTACAACACATGATATTTTGAACTATGCTTAAGAAAATATTCACATTCACATTATTACTTGCTAGCGCAAGCGCTTTAGCACAGGAAGTAATTACGCCACAAGGAGATTCTTACACCAATTCAAACGGTAGTATAGATTTTACAATAGGTGAGGTTGCAATCAACACAGGAACTGCTGGAGGTAATGACCTAACGCAAGGTTTTCATCAAACGAATTGGAATTTTGTAAGCATAGAAGATCATGTTCCTAGTTATGAAGCCATCATTTTTCCCAATCCAACTGCAGAGATATTAACTATTAAAACAAACATGTTTGAAAATGTGAATTACACACTATGTGATGCACAAGGAAAACTCGTAATACAAGATAAGCTTTCTTCGGCAAAAACACCAATTCAAGTAAGTCATTTAGCTCCTGGAGCTTATGCCTTAATCTTGCATAATGATACACAAAATTTAAAAACTTTTCAATTAATTAAACAACAATAAGATGAAAAAATTTCTCCTCTCACTCGCTGCTATTGCAACAATATCGTTAAGTATTTACGGTCAAGCACCCGAAGGTTTTAAATACCAAGCAGTGGTAAGAGATGCTGGTGGGTTAATATTAAATAACCAAGCGGTTGGCATGCGTTTAACAGTTCAACAAGGAAGTATCGGAGGAACTCCAGTTTACACGGAAACGTTTTCAACTACCACAAACGCCTATGGTCTGGTAAACCTTGAAATCGGTACAGGAACTTCAACAGATGACTTTACCGCAATTGATTGGGCAAACGGACCTTACTTTATGGAAACGGCAGTTGATTTCTTAGGAGGAATGACTTGGGCTATAATGGGAACAAGTCAGTTAATGAGTGTGCCTTATGCCTTGTATGCTAAGAATTCAGGCAGTTCTATTCCAGGCCCGGCAGGAAGTGACGGAGCCCAAGGCCCTGCTGGAGCGGATGGGAATGACGGAGCCCAAGGTCCTGTTGGTCCTGCTGGAGCAGATGGAAATGATGGAGCCCAAGGCCCTGCTGGAGCAGATGGAAATGACGGAGTTCAAGGTCCTGTTGGTCCTGCTGGAGCAGATGGAAATGACGGAGTTCAAGGTCCTGTTGGTCCTGCTGGAGCAGACGGAAATGACGGAGTTCAAGGTCCTGTTGGTCCTGCTGGAGCAGACGGAAATGACGGAGCACAAGGCCCTGCTGGAGCAGACGGAAATGACGGAGCAGTAGGAGCAACGGGAGCAACGGGTCCAACAGGACCAACTGGTCCGCAAGGGGCTGTAGGAAATGATGGAGCAGTTGGGGCAACAGGGGCTCAAGGAGCAACCGGTTCACAGGGAGCAACCGGCCCACAAGGAGCAACCGGTTCACAGGGAGTAACCGGCCCACAAGGAGCAACCGGTCCAGCCGGATCAGATGCCACAAATTACTGGACAGAGTCTGGAAGTAATGTATACAGATCATCGGGCAATGTAGGTATTGGTACAACGTCACCTATAACTCCTTTAGATGTTGAGGGTACAGTTAGAACTGGTTGGCAAGGTTATTCAGATAGAATACATATTATGCCGTCTGATTTAAGAGCGTCTACAGGAACAGGGAATTGGAGTATGAATACTGGCTCATCAGGTTCATCAAGAGGTAATACCATAAGGGTTTATGGAGGTACAGATGCTTATGCAAGCATGATGATTCCCAAGGGGTATTATATGGCTTCGTATACGGTGGATTTTGATAGTAATCCATGTGATATGGTATACGTATATCAAAACTCTACATCAACAAACGTTCCTTATTTAAAAAATTCAATAAATCCAAATGGAAATGCATCATATAGTGAAGTTCTGAGCTTTGCTAATAGAATTCAAGGTGGAAACGGCCGTTATGTAACAATACATTTTGAAAATACAGGTTCAAATGAATTTACGTTGGAAGGCATGGTTTTATTCTTGAATAAATGTGCTACCGGTGATTGTGGACTATAACACAATTATTTATTCGTCAGGAAAAAAAATCAGTGAAATTAGTTTTTTTCAAATGGAGGGCACTAGTCCTCCATTTTTGTTTTTAGCGTATTTTATGATTTATATCTGATACTAATCTGTAATTTTTTGTTCTTTGTTAAGATGAAGAAATAATTTAAAATTGAATAAAGTCACCAAATATATTACACTTCAGTTATTCAGCGTCTTTGTTATTTTTATGTTAAGCCCTGACCAATAGAATCAATTTATCGTATATTTGTTCAGTATATGAAAAGATTGGCTGCTATATTTCTAATGTTAACCGTATTGATTGCTTCGATAGGAGTGTCTGTTAATACGCATATCTGCAAGAAAGAAGGAGTAATTAAGTCCTTTTTTGTAGATTTTGGTGAATGTGTCTGTGACACGGATAGAAGAAGTACCTCTCTGCAAGTTGCTGCCATCAAATAACTATCGAAAAAACAGAAAAAAAAGGCTGTTGCCAAGATGAAACAGCATTTTTTCAATTAGATTTTGATTATGTAACGCAAATAGAGAACGTTTCATTAAACCCAGATTTGCTGTTTACTTCGGCGTTGATTTACAACTATTTTTACCCCTCTTAATATTGAAGAAAATGCAAATATTGTTGAGTTCAACCATTATTCACCCCCAATTCCCGATCGGGATATTCCTGTCCTTGTTCAGTCTTTTTTAATTTGATTTTTATTGTTAGCTCGTAAAAAGTTGCATGCTTAAGCTTTCCTCCATTGGATAGCTAGAATTTTAATAACAATAAAAATTATACAAATGAAAAATATATTAATAATAGTACTTACTATAATCTCAACTACTGCTTTTGGACAAAAGCAAAAAAGTAAATATCAAGAAATCAACTTTAAAGTTTCTGGAGTTTGTGAAATGTGCGAAGATCGTATTGAAAAAGTACTGGATGCACCTGGTATTCGGGTTGCGGATTGGGATTTAGATACGCATAACTGCAAAGTAGTATTTAATACAACTAAGATATCAGAGCTTGAAATACATAACTTAATCGCGGGAATAGGTCACGATACTGACAAGGTGAAAGCGAGTAAGGAGAGTTATGATAATTTACATGGCTGTTGCAAGTATAGATCGGATGTTAATCATTAATTTCTTCTTTTTATGAAAGCTGCAGCTAAACAAGTTGTAACTGTTCTTTTTCTGTTAGTTTCTTCGGTTGCATTTACGCAAAAAGAAGATAAAACAGTAGTCGAAGGACATGTTTACGAATTGGATTCGAAGGATTCTGTTTCTCCATTGCCGGGAGCAAATATCCATTTCCCAGGAACTGCAATAGGTGTTTCTACAGATTCGGATGGATATTTCAAATTAGAGAGTTTAAACCATTATACACAAATTGTTGTTACGTTTATTGGTTTTGAACCGGATACAATTGATATTCCAAAGAGGAAGAAATTGCTTAATGTAGTCTTGAAAGATGGGAGCATTCTTCCTGGTGTGGAAGTACTTGTTAAAAAAGGAAATTATACAATATCCAAATTCTCTGTAAGAAATGCACATACCATGAATACAGGGGAGTTGAGGAAAGCTGCTTGTTGCAACCTTGCGGAAAGTTTTGAGACCAATCCTTCCATTGACGCAAGTTTTACGGATGCTGTTACGGGCACTAAGCAAATCCAAATGCTTGGCTTATCGGGTAAGTATGTACAGATTATGCAAGACAATGTTCCTATGATTCGCGGCTTATCTACTATTTATGGATTTGAATATGTGCCAGGAAGTTGGATTAACTCTGTTCAAGTTTCTAAGGGCACAGGTTCTGTAGTGAACGGCTATGAAAGCATGACGGGGCAAATTAATTTAGATTGGAAGAAGCCGGGGAATGCTGAGAAATTGCATCTAAACCTTTTTGGTAATCAAGCGGGTCGAATGGAACTAAACTTAAATTTAAGCAGAAGCTGTTTCGAAAAGGTGGAAATCTACGCTGTTGATGCATGGGAAATACCAAGCTTTAGAAATAGATAATAATGAGGATGGTTTTTTAGATAGACCACTTAACGAAAATTTCATCATTCATAACCAGTGGGATTATACCGGACAAATACTACGTATGGAATATGGTGTTGGAGCCCTTAGTTTTAGCAGTCTTGCAGGCAAAGGAGTGACTGATAAACAATTAGCGCAGGATAATCTGCAAAACCCCTACAAAGTATCTTCCACAACAAATAGGGGGCAGGCTTTTGCCAAAATTGGCTATTTATTTCCGGACGAGCAATATAAAAGTATGGCTATTCAATTTTCAGGAGTTTATCACGATCATCAGTCTTTGTTTGGAAACAGTCAATATTTAGGAAAGCAGACAAGTGGATATGCGAACTTCATTTACCAAGACGAAATGGGTAAAAAACAAGAGCAAAATTTTAAAACCGGGTTTAGCCTTGTTTACGATCTTTACCAGGAGTCACTCCAAAACAATGACACATCTATTGTTCAACAATACAACTTGGAGGAGGTTGTTCCTGGAGCATATTTTGAATATAATTTACTGAAATCTAAATTAGGCCTTGTAGCAGGTGTAAGAGTTGATTACCATTCTGTTTACGGTGCTTTTATAACGCCAAGAGTGAATATGAGGTATAATTTCACTGAAAAAAATGCGCTTAAAATTTCAGCAGGAAGAGGAAGAAGAACACCAAATCTAATTATGGAAAACGTTGGCTTATTAGCAACTTCTAGAAATTGGATAATAGAAAATGATGTTAACCTTCCTGGTTTCGGTTTGAAGCAGGAAAGCGCTTGGAATTTTGGCTTAGGATTTAATCAAGATTTTGAGATTTTATTTAGAGAAGGGAATATTAATATAGATTTTTACCATACGCTTTTTGAGAATCAAATAATTGTTGATTTAGATTACAATCCACAAGAGGTGTATTTCTATAATTTGGATGGACAATCTTTTTCGAATTCTTTTCAAGTAGAAGTAAATTATGATATTTCCAAAAGGATGGATATTCGTTTAGCGTATCGTTTTTTAGATGTCCAAAAAGATTTCAAAGTAGGCATGCTTTCAAAACCATTATTAGCTCAAAACAAAGGGTTTGTTAATTTATCTTATGAAACAAAAAAGAATGATAAAGAAGGCCAATGGAAGTTTGATGTTACCAGTCAGTTGGTTGGAGAACAGAGAATTCCATCAACTGATTTAAATCCTTCTGAGTTTATTGTACCATCGAAATCTCCTGCTTACCTGCTGTTAAGTGCACAAATTACAAAAGTATTTTCCAAGAAATTCGAGTTTTATATTGGGGGTGAAAATCTTACTAATTTTATTCAAAAGAATCCAATTATACAAGCTGAAAACCCCTACGGAGAGTATTTTGATAGTTCGCTTATTTGGGCTCCTGTTTTTGGTAGAATGGTTTATGGCGGCTTACGTTGGACAATTGAATAGGGATTAATATTAGCGTTAATAGGTGAAGTTGATTTATTTTGTTTCTTTATTTTTATCAATAGCTAAAATCAAAATTGGCAGTAAAAATAAATCAGAAATGAGTGCAAATAGCAACGTTATGGAAATTAATAACCCAATATAAAAGGTACTACTAAAGTCTGATAGTAAAAATGTTAAAAATCCAGAGGAAAGAACAAAAGATGTTATTATGAGTGCCTTTCCGGTAGTTTTGATGGATTGATATAGTGCATCTTTTTTATCTCTAGCGTTTGGTAGCTCAATTTTATATCGAACTAACAAATGAATAGTATCATCCACAGCTATTCCAAAACCAATTGTAAATATAACTACGGTAGAGAATTTTAAATCTATTCCAATAAGCCCCATCAGACCTGCAACAAAAACAAGTGGTAATACATTTGGGATTAGAGAAATTAAAGCAATTTTTACTGACTTGAAAAGGATTCCCATCAGCAAGGCAACAACCAGAAAGCTGAAAATTAACCCCTTTATGTATTTGACCTAGAAATATAAGCACTTGTTTTATCCATCATATCGGGCGCTCCAGTAATTCGAAAGTCCACTAAATTTATGTTTTTGTTTAAAAATTCTCGTAAATTTTGGTTTAATTCAGTTACTTTTTTTTGTCCTAAGTCGTGTATTTTACTCGATATTCTGCCTTTTTTCCTATCTTTTGTTAATAGGGTGGAAGTAGCAGTTTCGTCAATATTTTTATCGAAATATTTTTTTATGTTTTTCATTTCTCTAATGGAGTTGGGAACTCTATAGTATTCTTGCTTTCCTCCGTTTATAGATCGATTAATTTCTTTCATAATTGTCATAGCAGAATACGACATTTTAGCACCATATACATTCTCTAAATAATACTGTACTGTATCAATTTCTCGAGCTACTGTATATCGAATATAGTGAGCGAAGTATCCTTTAGCGTAAACCCCATTTCAAATGGTCGGATTCCTGCAAATTGCGATTCAAAAAAGCGCATGTCTTTTTTTAAGGAACTTTTCTCGCTCAAATCATCCAGCACATAATTATTTGTGTCTAATTTATTAATACCAATTATAGAAATTAGCAAAAGGCCGGAAGTAATTACGAGTGTATGTCTTTGATATTTGAAAATCGCATGAAATAAGGGAGTTGTTATTTTGCTCCATTTTTCTTCCTTTTTAAATTGCTAGTGTATTTTTTTGTTTGCGTAATACATATAGCCGAGGGCAATACGGTAATGGAAACAAGCCACGTTATCATCACACCAACAGCAGTTGCAATTCCAAAATTTTGAATAGGCGGAATGTCTATAAAGTATAAGGATATAAATCCAATTGCCGTTGTAAGAGCGGTTAAAAAGGTGGTTCTGCCTATTTTTCGAATGGTGTTGTTTACCGCCTTGTATTTATTTTGTTCGATCAAATATTCTTCATTATACCCTGTTAAAATATGAACCGAGTTGGATATCCCAATGATAAATAGAAGGGTTGGAATTAAAGTCATTAATAAATCAAGTGCTCCAATAAAAACTTGAATTAATGTCATCGTAAAAATAAGAGAAGTTAGCAATATTAAGAGGGGAGTAGCCACGCTCCAAAATCTTCGAAAAGTGAAGATTAAAAAAAGTATTAATAAGAGTGATGTAGCACCTGTGAGTATTATCATCTCCTTATTTACAGTAGTTACATAATAATTTTGCGTTTTTATTTTTCCTGCAACATGAAAGTCGTCGTAATTGAATGCTTTAAGCGTACTTTCTATGGCATCTATAAGACTATCATTTGCTGGTGCTGATATTGATACATCCTTGGTCAAATAAATTAGAACGGAAGCAGTATCTTGAGAGAAAAAGGATTGGAAAAAGTCATTTGTATTGTATATTTTCTCCTTGTCTTCCATTAATCTTTCCGATTCATTTAGATGAATAACGGGAGCATTAATGTACCCCACAATAGGCACTTTAATTACTTTTTTTAGTGTTGTTGGGGATAAAACATTCTCAACATATTTTAAGCCTTTTAAAGTTTTTGTGGTACTGTCTATCAAATGAAGAAAACTTGAATTGAAAATACCCTTCTTGTTTTCAATTGCAATCAGAATAAAGTTGTTGTCACTTTCGAAAGTTTCTCTATGTTGATGGTAATAGATTAAATCAGGGTCTTTTGGATCGAAAAAGTTTTCAATATTATAATCGATTTTTAACTGCAATAATCGAGGAATGGATACGGCAGTTAGCACCAGAATAATTAGTATTATTGACCAAGGTAAGGACTTGGAGGTAACTATTTCTCTTTTGTTTTTCAATAGATGCTATGCTTTAGTTTATGATTTAAATTGAGCTATTTTTTTGAGAATATCCAAATCAATAATAAAATAAATGTCCTTTTATTCCATTTTGACTGAATTCTAGCGTTGGAGCAGGAAATTTTAGAAAGCCAAAACTTCCAAAAAGTAATTTGAAAAACTTTCTTTTGTATTCAATTTTGGATAAATCGGCATCTAAACTCAGGTAGAAACTGTCTGTATCTCTTGAAATCCATGCATGTAAGATTTGTCATACACCAATCTGCATCAATGTTTCCGGTAACCATTTCCTCTGCACCATAGCCAATAGCAACGTTCAACCAGCTTGGGAAATGAGATTCCTTTTTCAAAAAATCTTTAATGTTAAGACTAAGCCAATAGGTTTGGCCATTGTAATCTTTTAAAATACGTTCTGTAAAATTGCTACCCAGCAAATTAGGTCGATAAGCAGCAAATTTAGTTTGATGTGTTGAAAACTTAAGCTTAACTCTTTGCTCATCCCAAATAAGACTTTGACCTATTGCTAATGCCGCACCTGAGGTGTTGGCTAGCATATCATAACCTGAAAAGCCCCATTTATCTGAATAACCATCTAATATTTCAACTCCTGTTAAGTATATAAGGCCCAGACTCCCTCCCCAAAAAGTAGCTTTGTTTTTCTTTGCTCCACTCCATTTTAAGGCTTCTATGCCAGCTATACCAACGTAATAGGATGCCATGGCATGTCCTACCTTATCTACTTGCATCCATTCTTTCCCATCATTAAAAAAGTGAAATTTTCCTGTAGATTGATTTTTGTACCAGATTTCGTTTAGTAGTGTCAATGAGGAAATTGTTCCAATACTTTCGCTTATAATAACTATATTTCTCCTTTTTTTTATAAGTGAATCGGGATAATCTAATATTTTAATTTCTTGCCCTTTGCATAGCGAGGAAATGATAATAAATAGCAAGAGCGAAATACGTTTCATACGAATCAAATATAGTTGAGTAATTTGAATCACAATATTTAATCAATTGAATTATTTAATAGATTGTCAATAATAATGTCTAAAACTTGAGAGTTTTAAAGCGTTTTTTGTGTTATTTTTGATTGTGAATTTTTCGAAAGCAAAAGAATACATAGTCAATCGTTTGGTAAAAGAGTTGCCTAAAAATCTTTTCTATCATGCTGCTCATCATACGTTTGATGTTGTTAAGCAGGCGCAAACAATAGGTAAGTGCGAGGGAATATCAAATGATGAAATGTTGATTCTGCTAACTGCTGCTTATTTTCATGATGCAGGTTTTTTATTTAAGTATCAATCTAACGAGTCAGAAGCTGTTAAATTAGTTAGGGAGGTTCTTCCTAAAATGGAATATAATAAAAAAGAAATTGAAGAGATTTGCAGAATAATTTTAGCTACAAATATCAACGTTCAACCGAAAACATTATTGGAGAAAATTATTTGTGATGCTGATCATGATTATTTTGGGAGAGAAGGCTATTCTAAAACAGCGAATAATCTGAGGAAAGAACTAGAAGAATATGGAGATAAGTTTGACGATAAAGAATGGCTAAAAGTCCAAATCAATTTCTTAGAAGTTAAACATCAATATTATACGGCGACTTCTAAATTAAATCGAACCCCTAATAAAAATAAAATTATAGCATCTCTCAAGGGTGCGTTAATTGCATAGTCTTTCCAAAAATATTCTTTTACTTGGCTTGCGACGAAAGTAAATCTCTAAGTGGTTAACTCTTTATATGGTGTCTTTAAAATCAAGAATATTTGTGTATTTTCGTAATGCCTACTTTAAACAAACAAATAGATTATGAAAAAATTTTTACTTGGAATTTTTGCAATTTCTAGTTTTAGCTTAGTGTCTGCTCAAACAAATTTAAACTTTGAAGCTTGGACAGCTGGCGCTGGATATGATGACCCAGATGATTGGTTTACGCTAAATGAGTTTGGGCTTTTTGGTCTACCTATCACAGTTTCAAAGGAAACTGCAGCTCCCGGGGGAGGATCTGCTTCAGTTGTTATGACTACAACATTATGTACCGCTTGCCCTGCGCTAGGTATTCCAGATACTTTGCCAGGTATAATTTCTCAAGATATTCCATACACTGGAACTGATATTACATCTGTTGACTTTAGTTATTTATACAATGCTGTTTCTGGAGATGAAGCTTTGTTTTTTGTTGAGTTAACAAAGTGGGATGGTTCTCAAACCATTACTATTGCGGAAGGAGGAATTAATTTATCAAATCAAACTACTTGGTCTACAATGAATGTCCCATTGAATTATGGCACTTCGGACAATCCTGATACATTATCAATTTCTTTTAGCTCGAGTATAGCTGTTATTACGCAGGACTATTCATATCCTCAATCGCAATTTGGAAGCGAATTGAAAATTGATGATATTATTGTAAATGGAATATTTTCGGTTGGAGTTGAAAAAATTGCATTAGAGGGGGTAAACATTTACTCAAATGGAAATGGAATAGTTATACATGCTGAAGAGGTATTTTCTAATTCAACTTTTGAAGTTTATAACATTGCGGGAAAATTAATTACTTCAAATCAAGTTTCATCAAACTATGAAGTTGTATCAACGAAAGGATTTGTTACTGGAATCTATCTTGTTAAATTGAATACACCGCAAGGAATTGTAACTAAGAAAGTTTTCTTAAAATAGGCGTTTTATTCTTAATAAAAAAAGCACGCTTGAATGAAAAGGTTTTTATGCCTCTAACTCTGCCGTTTTATAGGTTTCGAATTTTCGAATCCGTTAGATAATTCAGGCTAAGAATTCCTTCTCAAATAGATGTTATTTTCACTTCTTACAATTAAAGGATTTCGGTAACTGCATTGTAAGTTACGAAAAAGAAAATATTGTAAAGCGCTAAAAAAGTCTCCTTTCAAATTAACATCACTTTTTTCATGTTTTGTGTCCCTCCGATATTCAAGGAATATTTTGTACTTTCGCGCAGCAAAAATTAAATATCACGAATAAAATAATTTACTGATGAAAAAACAAAAACAAACTGGCGTTAAGGAATATAAAATCCCTGTACTAGGTTCGCTTGGGTTATTAGCTCTTGGCGATGTAGGATTGAAAATGTGGAGAGAGAAACGTGACATTGAAGCAGCAACGCAAAAGAAAAAATCAGGAAATTCAAAATCAAAAGGAGATGAGTAAGAAATTAGCTAAAAAAGTCCTTGTAATAGGCTGGGATGCAGCAGATTGGAAAGTGATCATGCCCCTTATAGAGCAAGGGAAAATGCCTACATTGGCAAAATTTATGTCAGAGGGAGTGCATGGTGCAATTAAAACATTAGATCCTCCTTTGTCACCGATGTTATGGACTTCTATGGCAACGGGATACAGAGCAGATAAGCATGGTATAACAGGCTTTGTTGAACCGCTTGCAGATAATTCTGGACTTAGGCCTGTAACTTCAACATCAAGAAAAACAAGGGCAATATGGAATATTTTGCACAATCAAGGAATGAAATCAAATGTTGTTTCCTGGTGGCCAAGTAATCCTACAGAACCTATAAACGGTGTAATGGTGTCTAATCATTACCAGACTGCAAATAAACCTTTGAATGAAGATTGGGAAATGCCTGATGGTACTATTCATCCAGAAAGCATGAAAGATATTCTCAGTGAACAAAGGGTACATCCAGAGGAATTAACAGCAGCTCATTTACTTCCTTTTATGCCAAATCTTAAGGAAATGGATAAAAAGAAAGATAAACGTTTGAAGTCTGTTGCAAAAGTTTTAGCTCATGCTTCTTCCGTGCATGCAGCATCTACCTATTTACAGAGGGAAACAGAATGGGATTTTATGGCCGTTTACCATGATGCAATTGATCATTTCTCTCACATAGCTATGAAGTTTCATCCTCCACAAAGACCGGGTATTGCCGATGAGGTATACAATAACTACAAGGACGTTGTGGTGTCGGGTTATATGTTTCACGACATGATGTTAGAGAGAACATTGAATCAGTTGGATGATGATACAACAGTTATTATCGTTTCTGATCACGGTTTTCATTCCGATCATTTGCGTCCAAAATATTTTATAAAAGAACCAGCTATGCCGGCGCAAGAGCACAGTCCATTTGGCATGATTTGTATGCGAGGACCAGGAATTAAAAAAGGTGAGAAAATATTTGGAGCATCAATTTTAGATTTAACTCCAACTATTTTAGCATTGTATGGTTTGCCGATAGGAGAAAATATGGAAGGTAAGCCGCTAGTTCAAGCTTTTGATGAAGAAGTAGTTTTGGATACAATTCCTGATTGGGAGAAAGTTGAAGGGGATTTTGGAATGCACCCTACGGATTTACAAGAGGATCCATGGGCAGCACAAGAAGCTATGCAGCAACTAATTGAACTGGGGTACATAGAAGCACCAGGGGAAAATATTGCTCAAAGAATCGACGATGTAAAAAACGAATCTAGATATTATGTAGCGAGAAACTTATTGGATGCAGGTAAAGCAAATAAAGCAATTGAAATTTTAGAACCTATTTTTGAGGATACTCAGGAAATTAGATATGGACAGAAACTGGCGCATGCATATTTGTCTACCAAGAAGTTTAAAAAATGCCGAGCCTTAATAGATCAATTAAAAGAGAAACAACTCGAAATAGAGGCTTTACAAGAAAAAGAAGAAAGTTCAGATGAGAAAACTTTAACCAAAAAGAAAAAAGGATTTATACGAGAGATAGAGTTGCCGAATTATATTGATTATGTTGAAGGATTATTATTAATGTATTTGAATAGACCGGACAAAGCACTTAAACTTCTTAGGAAGGTTGAAGAAAGTGCACCAAATTCATTGAATGTTATTTCGAACATAGGTAAGGTTTGTTTGATGCGTCAAAGATGGGTTGATGCACAAAATGCTTTTATAAAAGTATTGGCGATTGACGAATCTAACTCTTTTGCGCATCATGGTTTGGGATTGACATTTCTTCGGCAAAATAGATTAGAGGATGCCCTTTCCGAGTTTTTTACTGCAGTTGAATTAAATTATTTTTATCCAAAAGCGCATTACCATATCGGAGAAGCATTGGCTAAATTAGAGAAGAATGTGGAGGCAGCTCAAGCATTTGAATTAGCTACTTCTATGGCACCTGGAATGACTAAAGCTCATAAATGGTTAATTGATATTTATAAGAACAGATTGAATGAATCAGAAAAAGCTGTTACTCATGAGAATTTTATTAAAGATAACATTAAAGGAGAAATAATTATAGTATCTGGTTTGCCAAGGTCTGGAACTTCAATGATGATGCAAATACTGGATAAGGGTGGATATGATGTTTTAACGGACAAATTAAGAGAACCTGATAATAACAATCCCAAAGGTTATTATGAGTTTGAGCCTGTGAAAAAGTTGATGATGGATAAAAGTTGGCTTCCGGAGGCGGAAGGTAAGGCCGTTAAAATAATTGCTCAATTATTGCCTTTTTTGCCATCTAACTATGATTATAAAATTATTTTCATGCGCAGAGAAATGAGCGAAGTTCTAAAAAGTCAACAAATAATGCTGGGTAAGGAAGGTGATGTAAAATCCAAAGTATTTCCAACTGGCTTGAACGATGCTTTTCAGAAACAGCTGATAAAAGTTGAAAATTGGATTGATAGTCAGCCGAATGTTGAAATGTTAAGTGTTGATTACAGCAATGTTATTGCTAATGCTGAAGATGAAATTGATAATATAATATCATTTCTTTCGAGTCCTGGAAATAAAAATGAGATGATTGGAGTAGTCGATAAAAAGTTGTACAGAAATAAAAAATAAAAAAAATACAATATATTGTCAATAAATATTACCTTTACGATGAACCAAAAATAATTATTATGGAAAAAAACTCTACTTTAGAAACAAAATTAAAAAAATACACAGCTCTAGCTGGTGGTTTAACTGCTGCAGTTGCTGGAACAGGTCAAATTTATACAGATATCAATCCAGATGTTGTTCTGAACACAAATGGAGATTCGTTGGCGATTGACTTCAATGGTGATGCGATTGTGGATGTAACGCTTGCCATGTTTGAGGGAACATTTAGTGGTTCTTTTGCTTATGGAACAGGTTCTGTTTCATATACCGGTACTTATGTAGGTGCTGGTGCTGAAGTTGGTTCTGGAGCAAATGCTGGTTGGATGTCTACCACTTCCGGAGCGTTGGCAAATGTTGCCGCTGGTGCTGCAATTGGTGCTGCAGGAAGTTTTTCTAGTTCAGGTGCTGCATTAGGTGTCGTTCAGGGAACATATCTAGGGCCTCCATTTGCTACTTCTTATGGACCGTATTCAAACGGAAACTTTCTAGGAGCAACTGATGCCTACATAGGTATTCAATTTGATGCTTCAGGAGCTGCTCACTACGGTTGGGTGCGTGTTGACATGTCCGCAGAAGGTGATATCTTAACAATTAAGGATTATGCTTTTCAACCTATACCGGGAGCAGACATAATTGCGGGTGATATGGGAACTGTTGGTATTTCAGAATTGAATAACTTTGCTTCAATTGTTAGCACTAATAACAACGTTGTAATTTCTTTATTGAACGGTACTAATTCTGCAGATGCTACTATTACAAGCGTTTCTGGACAGCAGGTATTTTCTCAATCTATTAACTCTGACAGAGAAGAAATAGAGTTGAAGGATTTTGCTTCAGGAATCTACATGGTAAACGTTCGTTCAGAAAAAGGAATCGTTTCAAAGAAAGTTTATGTGAAATAAACTTTTCATCATAAATTTAAAAAGCCGTTTTCAAAACGGCTTTTTTTTTGCCTATAAATTAACCTTTTTATCCATCTTAAAATTTCAACTCCATAGCTTTTTAACCCGATTATTGAGAATAGATATTGAGAAGATACTCATCAAATTTGATTAGTGGCTTTTTCTTTATACCAATTATATTTAATCAAATAGATAAAAAGAACTAAAGTGTAGTTTTGCAATTTAGAACAATACGAAGTAAATGCTTTCACAAAAAAAAGAACATCCCAAAGTTAAATTGATTTTACATCCCCGTAATAAGCACCGAGAACGGTATGATTTTAAAATGCTATCGAAGACATGCCCTGAATTAAAGCAGTTTGTAAAACTGAATGATTATGGCGATGAATCAATTGATTTCTTCAATCCAGAAGCTGTTAAAATGTTAAATAAAGCATTGTTGATGCATTTTTATGATGTAATCGAATGGGATATTCCAACAGGGTATTTGTGTTCGCCAATTCCAGGTAGAGCGGATTACATCCATTATGTTGCAGATTTGTTGGGAAGAGATAGAAAGAGTGTCCCAAAAGGAAAGAAAGTAAAATGTCTAGATGTTGGAGTTGGTTCAAACTGCGTTTACCCAATTATAGGAAACAAAGAGTATGGTTGGTATTTCATTGGGTCAGAATCAGATCCTATGGCAATTGAATCAGCAAATAAAATAATAGAAGCCAATCCTTTAATAAAGGGGGTTGTTGAAATCAGACATCAGCCAAATACAAATAACGTTTTTTACGGGATAATTAAAAATGGAGAACGAATTGATATTACAATTTGCAACCCACCTTTTCATGCATCAATAGAAGAAGCTCAAGCCGGAACTCAACGTAAATTAAAAAACCTAAAAGGGAAAAAAACGGATAAGACAGTACTAAATTTTGGAGGTCAAAATAATGAACTGTGGTGCGAAGGTGGTGAAAAGAAATTTATACATACTATGATTCGCCAAAGTAAATCTTTTTCTAATCAGTGTTTGTGGTTTACAACGCAAGTAGCTAAACAAACTGCATTGAAAAGTATTCATGCAGCGTTAAATTCAGTTGATGCATTAGAGGTCAAGACAATTGAGATGGGACAAGGAAACAAAAAAAGTAGAATTGTTGCATGGACTTTTCTGAATAAAGAACAACAATTGAATTGGTTTAATCCAAAAAAATAATTCATCAGAAATGACGCCATTAGCGCCTATAGAAATGTGTTAATTTTTCTTCTCTTGTTATTTGTGCTAAAACTTAAGTAACATCTGTAATAATTATATTGTTGTAGTATTTGTAATGGTTTATGCACTTTCCTTTTTTTAGACAAACTAATAAGCCTATTAAAGTTTTATTCAAAACAAAAGTTAATATATGGCTTAAAGACTTTCGTTATAGTGTAATTTTGTACATCTTTTAATCTAAATAGAATGTACGATATAAATCACCGAAGAGAAGTAATGCAAACCCTTGGAAAGTCAATGGATGAGTTACTTGATAAATTTCTAGTTTCACCTGACAAAAATTGGCAGCCAACTGATATGTTGCCAAATTCTAATTCACCCGAATTTTTAGAAGAAGTTAAAGAATTACAGGAGTTGGCAATGGAAATTGATTATGATCTTTTCGCAGTTCTAATAGGCGACACGATTACTGAGGAAGCACTTCCGACCTACCAATCCTGGCTGATGGGGTTAGATGGTGTTGATCAAGGCGAAAGAAAAGGTTGGACTCAGTGGATTAGAGCTTGGACTGCAGAGGAAAATAGGCATGGTGATATGTTGAATAAATATCTCTATTTAAGTGGAAGGGTTAACATGAAAGAAATGGAGATATCTACCCAATATTTAATTGGTGATGGTTTTGATATTCATACAGCTACAGATCCCTACAAGAATTTTGTTTATACGAGTTTTCAAGAAATAGCCACGAATATTTCACATCGTAGAGTGGGGGAATTTGTTAATAAACAAGGAAATAAACAATTAGCTAAAATGTGTGCTTTTGTTGCAGCCGATGAAGCTAGACATGGTACAGCCTACAAAGAGTTTGTTCGTCGTATATTTGAATTGGACCCAAGTGAAATGATGCTAGCATTTCAATTTATGATGAAAAAGAAAATTACTATGCCTGCTCATTTTTTAAGAGAATCAGGCGAAAATATAGGTGAAGTTTATACTTATTTCTCAGAAGCAGCTCAGAGGACAAAAGTATATACATCTGCAGATTATATTGATATTCTAAAGTCACTATTGAAAGATTGGGATATCACGAATATTAAAGGATTGAATGATAAAGCTGAAAAAGCAAGAGATTATGTTATGGCTTTACCCAATAGGTTAGAGAGAATTTCTGAAAGATCAATAATTCCCCAAAGACATCACAGTTTTAAGTGGCTTATGAGATAAGCCTTTTTCTAGTTGGAATAACCCATGCTGAATCAATTGTCTCAGTTATTCTTGCAGCTAATGATATCATTGTTAATTAGAACAGACGAATCATCATGAAAATAATTAGATATCCAAATACAACAGACCGATCTCTAAAGCCATGGAGTTCGGCAGACGAGCTTTTGTTAGAACAAGTTTTGGGTCAAAACATATCTGAAAAGAAAATTATTACCTACAATGATAGGTTTGGATATTTAAATTGCCAACTCCATCAAAGTGATGTTCTTTCAGTAATAAGTTATAAAAGTCAAGAAAAAGCTCACAAAATTAATCGAGAGAATAATGGGTTAATGTTGGATGATAGCCATTTTGTTAACCCGCTTTCTAGTATTGACGAAAAATTCGATATAGTTCTGATGAAGATACCCAAATCAGTAAATTTGTTTGAATTATACTTAGCTCAGATAGTTACTTGTATAAAGGATGATACTGTTGTTTATTGCTCTTTTATGACGAGGCATTTTACGAAGCGATTGTTAGTAATTTCCAATAAATATTTTGAAGTAGTTGAACAAAGCTTAGCAAAGAAAAAGGCTCGACTTTTGATTTTAAAAAAGAAAAAAGAATTAAAAGTAAATGAATTAATAAACAAGCTAAGTCTTGGTGATGGGCAAATATTAAATCAATATTATGGAGTATTTTCCGCGAAAGAAATAGACCAGGCAACTCAATTTTTTATCAATAATTTACATATAGAAGAAAATACGAAAGAGGTTCTGGATTTAGCTGCCGGTAACGGTGTAATTGCCTATACCATACAAAAGCAATTGCCGAATTGTAAAATACATTTAATTGATGATTTTTACTTGGCTGTAGAATCTGCTAAACTTAATTTAAAAGGAGAGAATATCTATTTTTATCATAACGATATATTAAAAGAAATTGAAGAGAATTCTATCGATTTGGTTGTATGTAATCCTCCATTTCACTTTGAATATGAGACCAATATTGAAGTTTCTTTGCGACTTTTTAAAGAAGTATCATATTGTCTCAAACAAGGAGGGAAGTTTCAAATGGTAGCGAATCGACATATAAATTATGGTCCACATTTAGAGAGGGTATTTAATAAGGTGGTCAAAGTCATGCATAATGAAAAGTTTGAGATATATAAGTGTATTAAATAAGTATTTATGAATATCTGTTGTTCTTCTACGCTATGAAATCACATGTAAAACATATACAAATCAAACTTCGAAAAATACTGAATTGATGCTGAATCCATTAGCTTAAATAATACTGGAGTTAAATGGAATTAAATTTAATGCACAAATAAATTCGCTTTGTACGTTATTAGTTCTATTTTTGCACTCTAATAAATTTTTATAATGAAAAAAGGAACAGTAAAATTTTTTAATGACACCAAAGGATTTGGTTTCATTATTGACGAAGAAACAAAAACAGAGTATTTCGTACACGTATCAGGTTTAATCGATGAGATTAAAGAAAATGATACGGTTGAGTTCGAATTACAAGAAGGTAAAAAAGGTTTAAATGCTGCAAACGTAAAAGTTTGTTAGAGTAAATAATTTTATTTTTGAAAAAAGCTATCTCAATGAGATAGCTTTTTTTTTGCTTCATAGGAAAAATTGTGCTTTTTGTTGCATGATTTTTTTATCATGAAGACATTGTTGTGTTTAAATCACCGTAGAGTTGGTATTTGTGATTTTTTTGGTAATGCAGGTAGGGTTAACCTGCACCAATGCGGTACATGCGTAAATCTTAATCATTATGCTACTATATTTCACAAAACGAATTTTAATTTTACCCTTGGTTATGGGTTATTTCATAACGATTAATGGTCAGGTTTGGACCAAATCATTTACTGCGGGGGGGTACGATTCAAATGGTAATTTTCTTGGAGGTTCGGAAGTACTGCAGCTGGTTAGTCATAAAAATAAGTTATTTGCATCTGTTGGTTATTGGGAAGATATCAATAATATTTGGTATGGAGGAACTAACAACAGCATTGGTTGGGGTCAAATAAATCGCCTGGACAATCCAGCAGATAATTGGCATGAAGATTTGGTTCTAGGCACGAATTATCTGAGACCTGAAACTCTTAAGCAAATTATTTTCACAAAAGATCAATTTGGGAATCTATTAGCTTCACCAGATACCGTCTTGATTGCAGCCGGTTATGCTCCAAACTATTTAACAAGTACCGTTAAGGTGAAAAGTTTTGCAAGGAATGATCTAAACGGTACTTGGGAAGAAAGTCTAATTGTACAAGGAAGCTTCCCGGCTGGAGAAAACTATTCTGTCAGGGATGTCCAAATTTACAATGATCAGCAAACTGGCTTGGAGTACATTTTTGCAACTGTTGGAACTCAGGGAATGTTTAAAGGGAAATACAATCCGTCAATTTCAGGAAAAATTGATTGGGTTTCTACACCTGAATATGGTCCTTTAGAAATAAGACCATTGGGGATATCAGTTGCAAACGATACTTTGTATTTTTCTTCAGGAAATAAAATATTTAAACGTATTGATGGTGTCTCTGGAACATATGTGATTGCACATGACTTTAGTGACTTGAATACAAATATTAATTCTGCTGTTGGAGGTATTCGCGGATTGACGGTGATTGATAATCCAAGTGATAGTGGGGAAGCGCTATTATTGATGTGGTGCCCTAATGGTCAGTCTCAAGGAATTATATACCGTTTGGAACCTAATGAACATGGAGGTTTTAATCGTATTTATGAAGCTAAATTGTCTTTACTAGCAGAGAGTTTTTTGGCAGGGTCAACTGCCAATTATGTTCTAGGTGCTTACAATGAGTTTTATACTTACATTGACCCTGTTAGCTCTGAACACATCCATATGATTGGTTTTGAAGTGAATATATCGGGCGGAGGTTATCCGACATGGAACGGTTACTATAAAGGTGGCTTGTTTGCGAAACGAGATGCTAACGGTCAATATGCTATTGAAGAAATAAATGGACCTATCGGTATAGATGATCCTGCTTTGGTTGCTAATCGATGTTATGTGTCATCACCTTTTTTGAATGAAGACGCTATTTACTTTGGTGGTTTTGATCCAAATAGTTTTACTTCTTCAAATATGGCATGGGTATATAAGAAAGAGTATCAAACAAATAGTGTAGATGATTTTTTTGAAAATGAAAACAGTATAGTTATTTACCCTAATCCCGCCAGAGACAAAATCAACTTGGATTTTGAAGTTTCCGTAAATCATGAATTTAATATTATAAATATTTTTGGAGAAATAGTAGTGTCTGGATCAATAAATGGGGGAAATACGAGTATTGATATTTCTTCATTACCTCCTAATATTTACATTTTTAGAATGGCCAGTAAGACAGTGAAATTTATCAAAATAGATTAATTAGGGTAAATAGAAATAATTAAAATAAACTGTGTTGATTACTTTTTTCAAGTCTGTCGTTCTTTTGATTAATAAATAGGGGGAGACAAAATATTATTAATAAAAAAGGAAGATTTTTCCGAAATATTATTATTTTCGCTCCCTAATAAATTATTATAATGAAAAAAGGAACAGTAAAATTTTTCAACGACACCAAAGGATTTGGTTTTGTTGTAGACGAAGAAGACAAAAGCGAATACTTTGTACATGTATCAGGTTTAATTGATGAGATTAAAGAAAATGATACGGTTGAGTACGAATTACAAGAAGGTAAAAAAGGATTAAATGCAGTAAACGTTAAAGTTTGCTAATATAAATTCAATTATTTTTAAAAAAGCTATCTCATAGAGATGGCTTTTTTTTGTGCCAGGAAAAATGTACGCTAAAATTTCATTCTTGCAGAAGGGGTAGTGCTTTGGTTCGAAACATCTCCCTTTTCTAATTTGTAAAATCCAGTAATAGCAATCATTGCCGCATTATCAGTACAATATTCAAATTCAGGAATAAAAGTATTCCAACCTTCTTGCTTCCCGGTTTTTGCTAGTTTTTTTCTCAAACAACTATTTGCTGAAACACCTCCTGCAATAGCAACATCTTTTACTTTGTAATGGGTAACAGCCTTTTTTAATTTGATAAATAAGTAGTTAACGATATGCTCCTGGTATGAGGCACAAATATCGTTCAGGTTTTGTTGAATGAATTTATCGTTCAACTTTTCTTCTTTTTGCAAGAAATATAAAAACTGCGTCTTTAGTCCACTGAAGCTGTAGTTAAATTCTCCTACTTTAGGAAATGTAAAAGTAAACTTTGCTGCATCACCCGCTTTACTTAGTTTATCTACAAGTGGACCTCCAGGATATGGTAGTCCTAAAAGCTTGGCCGCCTTGTCGAAAGCTTCCCCAGCTGCATCGTCGATTGTCTCACCAATTAACTCCATGCTTAGATGGGCTTTTACTAATACGATTTGCGTATGACCACCACTTACTGTTAAGCAAATGAATGGGAAATTTGGCGTGGGTTTGTGGTCTTCCTTTTTCTGAATAAAGTGTGCAAGTATATGCCCTTGCATATGGTTGACATCAATTAAAGGAATGTTTAATCCCATTGCCATCGATTTTGCAAAGGATGTACCAACAAGCAAAGATCCAAGCAATCCAGGACCTTGTGTATATGCAATTGCTGTTAACTCATTTTTAGTAATACCTGCCTGTTTCAAGGCAGTATCAACTACAGGTACAATATTTTGTTGATGCGCTCTGGAGGCAAGTTCTGGCACAACACCACCATATTTGGTGTGAACATCTTGGCTTGCAATAACATTCGATAGGATTTCTTCATTTTTGATTATTGCAGCAGAAGTATCGTCACAACTTGATTCTATACCAAGAATGATGCTATATTTGTTTGTTACACTCATTTAATTAAATAAAGTGCTCAAAACTATTAAAAAAATAGGGTTTTACTCCTTAAGAACGGTAGCAAATCTATTTGAAATAGTTTTTTTCTTCAGTCTTGTGCTTATATTTTTTATCCGGTCTGATTGGGTGCAAACGCAGCTCGCGGTAAGTTTGGCAGAATTTTATTCTTATGAATTGGATACTGATGTCTCGATAGAGAGTGTTAAAATCAATGGTTTTGAATATGCCGAAATTAATGGTTTCTACATTGGTGATAAACATAATGATACACTATTGTATATCCCCCATATAAATGGAGCTCTAGGCGATTTAAGTTTGGAAAGTAAGTTTGTTATTTTGAGTGGGGTTAACTCTGACGGAGCACGTTTGAAAATTCAAAAGTATATGGGAGAAACAGAATTTAACTTGCAATTTCTTATCAACTATTTTGCATCAGACGAAGATGAATCGTCCAGCTTTACAATGAAAATAAAGGAGGTTAACTTAAATAAATCGCACATAACCTACTACGATTGGAACAAGGAGCTAAAAGAATATGGTGTGGATTATGATCATTTGGATTTGTGGGATGTTTCTGGAAAAATAATTGGACTTAGAAACCGAGGAGATGTTACTTCTATGAATCTTTTGGGACTTGCATTGATGGACAGAAGTGGTTTTCGTTTAGACAGCTTGAATGCGCACATATTGGTTAATTCTAGAAAGATTAAATTGGATAAATTACTGGTTAAAACCCCTTATTCAAATGTTATCACTAAAGGAGTTGAATTGAATTTTACAGGACATCAAAACTTATCGAATTTTGTTGAAGATGTTCGACTATTTGCTAATATTGAAAAGTCTTCTATTAACATGAAAGATATATCTTATTTCGTGCCTTCTATGGAAGCATATGATTTTTCGATTGACTTAATTACAGAAATAGAAGGACCTATTAGTGATTTAAATTTAAGCAATTTATTTATCAGTGTTTCTGAGGGAACCTATTTCGATGGTGATATTTCTTTAAAGGGGTTGCCGAATTTAGATAGTACACAAGTAGCTCTAAACATTGATACGTTGCAAACATCCAAAATGGATTTGGAAACAATAGATTTGATGAAGTTGGGTTTAATGGAAAATGTTGAAATCCCTAAACAAGTGTCTAGCCTTGGAGGAATTTCTGTAACAGGTAATTCTAATGGTTATTATCATGATTTTGATATGTCCTTAGATATAATTACAGATATAGGAGCTGCAACCGGCAGTTTTGCATGCAATATTGATTCCACTCAACAATTTAACTACAATGGTTATTTGAACACTGCAGGAATCGATTTATCGAGTTTAACAAACTCAAGTGTATTTGGTAATTTTACTTCAGATTTAACTATTAGAGGGAAAGGGTTAACAATTGATGACTTAGATGTTTTAGTAGATGGTCATTTGAATAAATTTGATTTGCAAGGATATACCTATGATGAAGTAAACATTAGTGGCCATTTTAAGGAAAAATCTTTTGATGGTTTTTTAAATGTTGCCGATCAAAATATAGATTTAAATTTTGAAGGAAATATTGATTTAAACAAAGCACCTTATGAGTTTAGCTTTGCCACAGAAGTAGTAAAAGCTAATCCTTATGATTTACATTTAATCAATACGCGAGAAACTGCTTCTGCTTGTTTTAATCTTACGGCAGAAGGAAGTGGAACTAATATAGATGATTTTACCGGGTTGGTTTATTTTACGGATATAGCTTACTTTCAAGAAGGAACTGATTATTCTTTTGAATCTATTTTGCTTGAGTCCAAAGGAAATACAAATTACCATACCATAGATATTTTCTCAGAATTCGCAAACATCTCAATGGAAGGAGAATTTAGTTTAGATTCCATTAGAAATAGTCTTTCTTACTTGGGCGCAAAGGTATTGCCATCATTGTTTCCAAATGCTGAAAGTTTTTATTTAACACATGAAGAATTTAATTTGGGTGTTCAAATAAATGACCTTTCCAAATTGACAGATCTTTTTTTTCCTAATTTACGGATAGCGCCTGCAACAGCTCTTAGTTGCGATTATGTGAGTGAAGATGATGCTTTGGAGCTGTCTGTAAAATCGGATTGGATAGAGTATGGCGATATGCGTTTTGCAGGTATTCAGTTGGATACCACACAAAGAATATCTGGCCTCGACCTTTTTTATACCTTAGACTTAACAATTGATTCATTATTCCTTTCTGAAGAAATTTACATCCAAAATGTTAACTTGATAGCAAAAGCTTACGAAGATAATATAGGTACAAATATTTATTGGTCGGCAGATGATTCCACTTATTGGGGGAAAATATATGGTGATGGCTACATAATGAGTTCGAGTGAATTCGAATTTGATGTGCATCCATCTGAGATATTTTCGAGTGTTGGAATATGGCATATTGATAGAGATGCTCATGTTCGAGTGGACTCGACCTCTATACATCTGGATAAAATAATTGCAAAAAATGAAGATCAATTGATCAAGTTTGATGGTGTTATTTCACAAATTCCTGAAGATAAAATGAATTTTGAAATAGCAGGGTTTAACTTAAATAATATTTCTGCCTTAACTAATTTAGATGCAATGCAACTAGAGGGCTCTTTGTTTCTAGATGGATATGCTTCAAACCTTTACGATGATGGGTATTTTTCCGCTTACTCTTTAGTAGAGGACTTAAGGATAAATGGGTATTATACGGGTAATATTGAATCAAGTACATCTTGGAATTCTGACGAAAAAAGAATGGAACTAGTTGGAGAATTAATAAGATCAAATGATGTGTCGGATTTTGTGATTTCAAAAGGTCATTATTATGTGAATAGACCTAATAATAATTTGGACTTTCAGTTTGATTTTAAAAATACTGATTTAACATTTGCAAATGCTTTTATGCCAGAAGGAGTGATGGTAAAAGGTAACACAAAAGGGACTGTTTACCTTAAAGGAGAGGTGAATAACCCCCAATTTAAGGGTAGCTTATTCTTAAATGAAACTGCTGTCCAATTGGATATGTTAAATGTAAAATATAAAGGCAATGGACAGGTTCTTATAGAGCCTGATATGGTTTTATTAAATGGGATTCCTATGATGGATAAATATGGGTCAGAGGCACTTGTGGTTGGTTCTTTCTTTCATCAAAATTTCGAAAAGTATAGTTATGATTTCTTCGCCACATTTGATAAACCATTTCAAGTGCTAAATACAAACTATAATATGAATCCATTGTACTATGGAGATGCTTTTGTGTCAGGAGATTTATCGATTAACTACGAAGATATATTGGATATTACTATCAATGCTAAAACGGAGAAAGGCACAAAAATTACATTACCATTATATGGATCCGAAGATGTTGTATTGAAGGAATTTGTCACGTTTGTAAACAAAGAATTTTCTGAGGAAGAATACAAAGTAGATCTTGAGGGTATTAACTTAAACCTGAGTATGGATTTAACGGATGAAGCTGAAATTCAGCTCGTATTTGATGAAGTGGTCGGTGATGCAATGCGAGCTCATGGAATAGGACACATAGATATGTATATTGATAAATTCTATGATTTTTCCATGTTTGGAAACTATCAAGTTTCAGAGGGAAGTTATCTGTTTACACTTAAAGATTTTATAAATAAAAAGTTCCAAGTCAAGCCAGGTAGTTCAATTAGTTGGTATGGAGATCCTTATAGTGCAGACCTAGATATTAAGGCATATTATCCATTGAAAGCCAGTTTATATGATATAATGCCTAGAAATGATAGAGAAGGGTATAAGCAAAAAGCGGACATAGAGTGTATAATGCATTTGACACAAAACTTATTTAATCCCAATATAGGTTTTGATATTTCAATCCCTCGTTCAGATGAGAATGCAAAGTTAGTTTTAAGAAACTTAGTTTCTACGGAACAAGAAATGAATAAGCAGGTATTTTCATTGTTAATTTTGAACAAGTTTTTACCGAGATCGGATGTGGAAGAAACGGAAGGTGATAGGCTTGGCTTTGTAGAGACTACCACGAGCGAGGTTCTTTCAAACCAATTAAGCAATATGATTTCAAATTTTTCAGATGATTTTGATTTAGGGTTTAATTATCGTCCTGGAGATGAAATAAGTAATGATGAAGTTGCAGTTGCTATGTCAACACAATTGTTTAATGATAAATTAACAGTTAAAACCAATGTTGGTGTTTCTCATGACAATGAATCCTTGGGGGAAAGTAATAATAGTAGCTTAATTGGTGATGTAGATGTAGAGTACAAATTAAACCCACCGGAAGGAAATATGAGGGTTCATGCATTTAATGAGTCAAATGAATATGACATTGCTAAAGTAGACCAGGGCAGGTATACACAAGGTGTTGGATTATTTTATCAAGAGAGTTTTGATAATGCAGGTGAGCTTTTTTGTAAATTGGCAAATATTTTTCGATTTGGTGGTAATAATTGCACAGAATGCCAAGATAAAGAAAGCAGGGAAAGTTGGAAGGCTGCCAAAAAAGAAAAAAGCGCTGCTAAAAAAAGCAAAGAGGTTGAAATAGAAGAGTCTTCGCCAGATTAATCCATAAAATAAAAGTTCCGACCCGTTAGCACGGCACGCTATTGTTAAGTATTATTAGGTTTGCTCAGTAAACTATTTTGTGTATTAATTGAATTTTGATGAATAGCATGGAATACTTTCGAAATAAGTTTGGGTTCTAATGAGAGTTTTTCTGCCTGCTTTTGATGCTTTGCAAGCAGCGAACTCCATCTGTTCTTTTGAAAAACAGTCATGCCATTGTTTAATTTGAATTTAGCAATATCTTTTATTACATGTGATCTGTAACTTAACAAATCAATGATTTGTTCATCGATAAAGTTGATTGATTTTCTGAGTTCGTCGATACTTTTTAATTCAATTCCCTCTGGTATTTCAGCTCGCACGATTATCCGGTCCAGAATGGTTGTCAACTGCTCAGGAGTAACTTGTTGTGCTGCATCACTCCATGCTTTATCGGGTTCGAAATGTGATTCTATCATTAGTCCATCAAAGTTTAGATCCATTGCCGTTTGCGATATTTTATGAATTAATTCACGATTCCCACTAATATGACTGGGGTCATTAATCAATAAAATATTGGGTAGTTGCTCTCTTAATTCAATAACCATTTGCCACTCTGGATTGTTTCGGAAAGACGATTTTTCGAATTGTGATACTCCTCTGTGTACCGCTCCAATTCGGGTGATTCCAGCTTTAATTAACCTTTCAATTGCTCCTATCCATAATGCTACATCTGGGTTCACAGGGTTTTTAATCAATACAGGAATGTCAACATCTTTTAAGGCGTCTGCAATTTCTTGCACTGCAAATGGATTAGCTGTTGTTCTGGCGCCAATCCAGAGTATGTCAATTCCTGCTTTTAGAGCTTCGCAAACATGTTTTGCATTAGCAACTTCAATTGCTACAGGCATTCCTAATTCGTTCTTTACACGTTGCAACCAAGCAAGACCAATACTCCCAACTCCTTCAAAGCTTCCTGGCTTTGTTCTGGGTTTCCAGATTCCGGCCCTGTAAATATTTACGCGGTTATCACTTTTTAATTTCTTAGCAGTTTGCATTACTTGAGCTTCAGTTTCAGCACTGCATGGTCCCGCAATAATTAATGGTTTATTGTTTTTTAGTTGCGGCCAGGCTTCAGTTTTTATTAACATCACTTTTTATTTTAAATTATTTATTCTCTTCAATGCTTCTCCCAAAACTTCTGTTGAATTGCACAATGAAACACGGACAAACTTATTTCCACTTGATCCAAATATGAATCCTGGAGTGATAAATACTTTTGCGTCATAAAGAATTTCATTTGTCCAGATTTCGGCATTATCAAATTTATGCGGTATTCTTCCCCATACAAATAAACCAACGTTATTCTTTGAGTAAGAGCAATTCAATTTGTCTAAAATTTCCCATACAACTTTTCTTCTTTCAGAATAGGTAAGATTGAGTTGTTTAATCCAATCCGTAGAAACATTTAAGGCACTGATTGCAGCTTTTTGAATCGGTAGGAACATTCCAGAGTCCATATTGCTTTTTACTTTTAATATGGATTGAATTAATTCTGTTTTTCCACTAACCCAACCAACCCTCCAACCAGACATGTTGTGTGATTTACTCAATGAGTTGAGTTCAAGACAGTTTTCTTTTGCCCCATCAATCTGAAATATACTGAAGTAGTCATCTGTCAATAGCGTGCTATAAGGATTATCGTTAATAACAATACAACCATTTTCATTTGCCAATGCTATCAATTGCGTTATTGCTTTTTTATTCGCAGAAATCCCTGTAGGCATATGCGGGTAATTTAACCAAAGAACCTTTGTGTTTCCGCGTAATAATCCGGATAACTCAGCCAAATCAAAGCTTCCATCTGATTTGATAGAATATTCAGCAACTATTGCTTGTGCTAAATTTGAGACCGACCGATAAGTAGGATATCCCAGCATAGGGACGAGCACTTTGTCACCTTCATTAACGAAGGCTTGAGTTATGTGGTGAATACCTTCTTTGGATCCCATTAACGGCAATATTTCAGTATCTGCATTGAGGCTTATGTCATAAACTTTTTTGCTCCATTGTTTTATAGCCAACCGTAATTCAAGAATGCCATTATATCTCTGATAACCATGAACATTATTTTGGGTTGACCATGTTGTCAGTTCATTTATTACTACTTTGGGAGGTTCCAGGTCTGGACTTCCAATTCCTAAATTAATCACCTGAATACCTTTTTGATTGATTTCATTTATTTCCTTCAGTTTTTTAGAGAAGTAATATTCAGAAACATTATTTAACCTATTTGCTTCAATAGTTTTCATGTGTAATTGATTTTCCCAGGATGGTATTTCCCTAATATTTTTAATTCAATTGTCAATGGAGTAAGTGCCTCAATTGTGCTCTGATAACTAACTTTTTCATGAAGAATGAAATCTAAAAAAAACCTATATTGAAAGGGCTTTCCAATAACTGGAGCAGATTCAATTTTAGTTAGATTTACACCTAATAAATGAAGTAGGGAAATTGCTTTTGATAATGCACCTGAAACGTTATGAAGAATAATGGATAAACTTACTTTTGCTCCATCGGTCGAGGTGTCGATTTCTTTTCCTAAAACGGCAAATCGTGTGTAGTTACTTTTGTCTGTTTCAATACCTTCAGCTAATAATTCCAATCCATATTCTTCAATTGCAAGTTTGCTTCCAATGGCAGCAATTTGCAGATTGTCTTGTTCTGAAACTTCTTTTAGACTTAAAGCAGTGTCTGCCGATTCAACTAATTTAACTATAGGGTAGTTTTTAAAAAAAGCTCTACATTGATTCAATGCCATGTAGTGAGAACTAACTTCAGTTAATTCATGAATACTAGCTCCTTTTAACGCACCCAGGTTTTGCTCAATCCGAAGATAAGTTTCACCAATAATTGCTAGATTATTATTCCGAATGAGTTCTAAATTTTGAAGAATTGTGCCAGATATTGTGTTTTCAATTGCCATTAGTGCATAATCTACTTCTTCGTTTACCACTTTGGTGGTTAACTCCTGAAATGTAACAGAAGGTGAAATATTAATTTCATCTCCAAATACGTTTTTTGCTGCCTCTTCATGAAAAGCACCTTTAATTCCTTGTATTGCAATCGTTTTTATTGTCATAATTAATTTAATAAAAAAAGAAGCCTTCTGGTTTAGAAGGCTTCTTTTATATTAATTGCATTAATATCCTTCATTTTGTTTTCATAAAATATAAGTGATAATTATATGTAAAAGTAGTTTTGTTCATTGTGTTTATTTATCAAAAAAAAGCCTTCTGATCTGGAAGGCTTTACAATTAGGTAATCGATAAAACATTTCCGGCTTCAGTATCTGAAATAAAACCTTTCCACATATTTTGTAAACTTTTTCATTGTCTTGTTTTCGATGTGCTAATTTATGAAATATAATTCATGAATTACAAGTAGTTATAGAATTAAATTTTAAATCGGGGGCCTTATCATTCTTTCCGCAAAAATATAATTTTTAAATTTACTTTTATTTTAGATAAAAATTTTGAAACGAAATCAGACTCCGAAACAAAGTTGTCAAGAATCTATTTCTTTTGTGCTTCCTTCATTGGGTTTGCAGCTCCAGAGTGTCTGCTTTTAGACCTGTTGTATAACTCAAACCTAGTTGGCACCACTTTTCTTGGCCATGAATTGTTCGAAATATCAGTATCGGCAGTTTCCAGATTTGGATCTAACTCAATTGAAATGACTTCTTTTTCAAAAAAGAAAACTTTAGAGACATTGTAATTATTCGATTTCCAAATCTCAGCTGGAATTCTTATCGTTTCATTAGTTTTATCGGTAAACGTGAATTTAATAATCAATGGCATTACCAATCCTCCTTTATTGGAAAATGAAAGTTGGTAATAGTTGAATTTACTTTTTAAAATGGCTAACTCGCTAGCATTTAAACCTTCAATAAATTTTTTATATTTTCTCTTGTCTTTATCCGTAACATCAAAAGGGTTGTAAGAGTTATAAAAATCATACAAAGAATTATCTTCTTCAGCGTATGTTGTTTCAATGTCTTTTTTGTTTCTAGTGGTACTTATGTCTTCTGGAAAATCATTCGATCTACTCTCAGCTAAAGGCTTTTCTATGGAAGGGTCTTTTGTACTAACCTGAAACCATTGAACGTCATCCATTGAGATGTCGACGTGATCAGTTGAGTAGAACCAACCTCTCCAAAACCAATCTAAATCTACTGCACTTGCATCTTCCATTGTTCTAAAAAAATCAATAGGGGTAGGGTGTTTAAACATCCAACGTTGCGCATAAGTTTTAAACGCATGGTCAAAAAGCTCTCTGCCCATAATTGTTTCACGAAGAATATTTAAAGCAGTTGCTGGTTTTCCATATGCATTGTTACCAAATTGGTGAATAGATTCACTGTTTGTCATAATAGGTGAAATTTTACTTTTGTCTCCTTTCATATAATCAACAATTTTAGATGCAGCACCTCTTCTGCTCGGAAAATCTCTTTCCCAGGTTTGTTCCGTTAGGTACTGTAAAAAAGTATTTAAGCCCTCATCCATCCAAGTCCATTGCCTTTCATCAGAGTTAATAATCATCGGAAAGTAGTTGTGCCCAACTTCATGTATTATTACTCCAATCATTCCGTATTTCATGCGTGGAGAATACGTCCCATCTTCATCAGGTCTTCCATAATTGAAACATATCATTGGATACTCCATTCCCTGATCCTTAGCGTGAACCGAAATAGCAACTGGGTATGGATAGTCAAACGTATAGCTGCTATATGTTTTTACTGTTTGTGCTACAGCTTTTGTACTGTATTGCTCCCATAACGGATTTCCTTCTTTAGGATAAAATGACATCGCCATAACATCTTTTGTTTCTTGGTGTACAACCATTGCATCCCAAATAAACTTTTTCGACGATGCCCAACCAAAATCACGTACATTTTCAGCTTCAAAAACCCAAGTTTTCATAGATTTGACTTTACTTTTTTCAGCTTTTTCAGCTTCTTTTTGTGTGACAATAATTACAGGTTCTTTATCAGATTTTCTTGCAAGTTCAAGCCTTTGCAGCTGTTCTTTTGTTAAAACACTAGTTGCATTTGAAAGTGTTCCTGTCGAAGCAACAACATGGTCGCCAGGAACCGTTAAACTTACTTTGTAATTACCAAAAGGAACAGCAAATTCTCCACGACCTAAAAATTGTTTGTTTTGCCATCCTTCCACATCGTTATAAACACACATACGGGGGTAGAATTGAGCAATTACATAAAGCCGATTGTCATCTTTAGGAAAATACTCGTAACCTGAGCGGCCACCAATTTCAAGCATGTTATTTACGTTGTACCACCAATTAATGGTAAAATCAACTTTCTCTCCGGCTTTTAGAGGAGTATCTAAGTCAATTCTCATCATCGTTTTATTAATAGTGTGTTTCAACGGTTTTCCATCCAACGAAACTTCAGTAATTTTAAATCCTCCATCAAAATCCGAATGAAGTCGTTTTAGACTATTAAAAGATGCCCCTCGGATAGAGCTTGTTTGTATTTTGTAAGTATCCGATGCTTTTGCTCTTACATTTTGATCTAATTGAACCCATAAGTATTCCAAATCATCAGGAGATTCGTTATGGTAAGTAATAGTCTCTTCCCCTGTAATTTTTTGCTCACCGTCATTCAGAGTAATCTTCATCTCGTAATCAGCTCTATTTTGGTAATACATATGACCGGGTGCACCAGAGCCATTCCTATAAACATTTGGTGTTGCAACCTCTTCTTTTAATTGCTTAAATTTATTATGATTAGTGTTGTCCTGAGCAATGCCAGAAAATAAGGTTAGTATTAATAGTGCTAGGCTAAATATATTTTTCATAGTGTAATTTACTTAAATTGAAATTCTTTAACAGAACTATGCTTTTTAAAAATAAAATTCTTCTTAATAGTTCCAGAATTAAAATAGGTGATGTTTTCTTGTTCTGGAAAAGTCTCACATAGTATGTTATTTATAATTTTTACTTTGTCCAATACTTTCGGAGCATTAGATTTAAAGTACAGATAAAGTGACTCATCATTTTCGATTTCTTTGCCAATGAAAACCAATTCATGTTGTTTACTGTTAATCCAGATACTGAAATGCTTTTGAATATAGGAAGCTAATATCTGATTCGTATTTTTCGGTTCTTTCTCACTTCCTAGTTTTAGCTTCCCGAGGCTTTCCAACGCTTTTTCTATATCATGCGCGGTTAATTTTATGCTTATTTCAAATGCCTTTGAATCCTTTTTATGATCTATGTTGGTAATGCTTACGCAGTATTTGTGCTCAGAAACAAAAGAGCTGTTGAGAATCATTGAAGCAAGAGTAACAATAATGGTAAGGGTTCGCATTAAATCATCCGTTTTAAGATGTTCAAATATAAAAAGTTTAAATGTAATTTAATGCTAGAATATTTACAAACGGTAAACACATTTTTCATTTTACCGATGAAATCGTTGTTGATATATTTTTAGTAAGGTACGTTTTTTTAGAAATAGTTAGGTTGTTGATTCATTTATTCTGCTTTTTTAAGGTTCTAATACGGTCTATTTTTTTTGTTTTGGTTTCTAGAAAAGAATCGGTATAAAAAATTGTTTTTGGAATCTCAAATGAGTCCAATTTTTTTTTAAGATTGGAATCTAGATTAGAAATACTATTTTTTGATTCAATGACCAAAACGAGTCTTTCACCTAACAATTCGTCAGGTAACGAGGAAAAGAAAAACCGCGTGTTATGAAATAGGTTAGATACCCTTATTTCAAGGGCTTCTGGATGAATTTTTATTCCACCAGAATTAATAACGTTGTCCATTCTTCCAATTAGGTCAAAAGATTGGCTATCAATAATTTTAACGATATCATTTGTAGTTATCATTGATGCTGATAGGTGAGGTGTTTTTACAATCAGGCAGTCATCCTTGTTGCACTGGAAAGAGATGTTTGGAAGCGCTTCAAAATACTTGCTTTTGTTTTTCCCATTTAATTTTTGCGCTGCGACATGCGTGATGGATTCTGTCATTCCATAAGTGCTAAAACAGTGCGTTTTAACTTCTTGTAATTTGGAGGCTAATGCACTGTCAACTTTAGCCCCACCAATTATTAGTTGTTCAATTAAATTGAGTTTATCCGGCGATTGCTGTAAAACAGTATTCACCTGCATCGGTGTCATAGCTGCAAAGTTTATTGATTGAACACAGTCAATCATCGGGTTAGATGAAGGTTTGACGGAAATTAGATCGAACCCTAAAACCATAGCTCTTACCAGCATCATTTTTCCAGCTATATATTTTACGGGTAGACAAAGTAATGCTTTTTTTGCATTTGCTAACTTAAAGTATTCCCCAGTTAATTTAGCACTTGCAACCATGTCTGACTTGAGAAGGTTAATTAACTTTGGTTTACCAGTGGAACCTGATGTGTTTACAGAAATAGATAGTTCATTGTTCCCCCATTTTTTTAGGAAGTTTCTTATTTCGGAATCATCAATACTTGATAAGTTCTCATTATTATAATGTTTTCCGTTTATTTGAATTGACCATTTCATTCTTCTTCAAATAAAGATAAGTCCCACTTTATTTCTTGATTGTATGTTAGTTGATCTCCATCTAGCGTAAGCGGACAATCAATATTATTTGTGTATAGTTGCCCTGTTCCCAATCCTTGAGGAAGCGGGTTGTTAAATGTAGCTGTATATTGGGATATAGCATTTAAGCCAATGTTAGATTCTAAAGCAGATGTGATCCACCATGGAATACTTAATTCACCTGCGGCTTCAATCCACTCATTAGACCCGTTAATTCCTCCAATAAGACTTGGCTTTAAAATAATATAATGCGGTTGAATTTTCTCCAATAAACTTTGTTTATTAGCCCGCCCTGTAACTCCTATCAGTTCTTCATCTAATGCAATAGCTAAAGGAGAAAGTTCACATAGCTTAGCCATTTCTTCAAGTTGTCCCGGTTTGATGGGTTGTTCTATTGAGTGTAAGTCAAAATCTGATAGGATATTGAGCTTGTCTAGCGCGCTTTGAGGACTAAAAGCACCGTTTGCATCTACACGAAGTTCCAATACATCATGACTGTATTCACTACGAATATTTTCAAGGATATTTAGTTCTTCTTTAAAGTCAATTGCTCCAATTTTTAACTTTAAACACGAGAACCCATTTTCGATTTTCGTTTTTATCTGGTCTAGCATAAAGTCTTTATTTCCCATCCAAATAAGTCCATTTATTTTAATCGGGGATTTAGATCGAACAAAATGGTTGCGGAAAAGATTTTTGCCTCCCTTGGCTTCAATATCCAATAGCGCAGTTTCTATTCCAAATTGGATAGAAGGAAATTTTGAGAGCCCATTCAATAACTCTTCTCTTTGATTAATGTTTTCACAAACGAATTGTAATTTGCTTTCGTATTCTTCTAGATTTTCAGGGCTCAACCCCTCAATTATACTGCATTCTCCAATTCCTTGTATAATAGCATTGTTCGTGTCACATAGAATTAAAAACCATGAGTCTTTTGTTTTAAGAACTCCTCTAGAAGTTCCACTTGCTTGTTTGAATTGAAGTGTATGCTTTATGTATCTTGCTTGTAACATTGTGGTACAAAATTATTCAATTAACTTGTTTCTTGTAACAGAAAACAGATAATAATTATGAATGCACAAATGTCATCTATTAGCTTTGCTATAATAGGTTTGTCCTTAAGTCTACAGATAAGGTTGTACCTTTCTAAATAGTTAGCATTTACCAAAATAAAATGATAAAGAAACTACTAATATTATTTATACCAATTGCAATAGCATGTGCGCAAGAAGATTCAACTGAATTTTCAGTAAACGAAGCTATAGTAGATAAGGAGGTTACTCAGGAAGTCTCTCAGGAGATAGACTCTGTAAAATATAATATCCCATGGTTGGATTCATTTTCTATCAACAATACCTTATTTAACAGGGTAAAACCACCGATCGGGTATTTTCGAAAAAATGATAAAGATGGAAATTTTGCTCATTGGTTAAGGAGGTTGCCTTTAAAAGAAGGAAACCCAGATGTCCAATTGTATAATGGTGATCCAAAAGGTTATCAAAACGGGCATGCTTATGTAATCAATATGGATGTTGGTGCAGGTGACTTACAACAGTGTGCGGATGCAACGATGCGTTTAAGGGCTGAATATTTATTTGGGAATAATAAGCACGATAGTATCCATTTTAATTATACGAATGGAGCAAATGTTCAATTTTCAAAATGGAAAAGTGGCTTATATCCAGTTCCAAAATCTGGTAAAGTTGATTGGGTTAATTCTACTAAAAATAATAATTCATATGCTAGTTTTAAAAAGTATATGATCCAAATATTTAATTATGCTGGAACGTTGAGCTTAAGCAGGGAGTTAGAGTCGGTAACAATTGAAAGTGTGCGGCCTGGTGATATATTATGTCATGGAGGTTCTCCCGGTCATGCAGTTATGGTATTGGATGTTGTAGAAAATGACTTGGGAAATAAAATGTTTATTTTGGCCCAAAGTTATATGCCTGCGCAAGAGATGCATATTTTAAAAAACCCTATTAATCAAGATATTTCACCTTGGTATAGCTTGCAGGAAATAGAAGAAGTAATTAATACTCCAGAATGGATTTTTGATAGAGCAGAATTAATGCGATGGAATTAATTGCTTTCTAAAGAAGCTGTTAATAAGTTCTTCCATTCTTCAAAAACAGGAAGAGATTTGTCTAATTCATGGTCCATGCATACTAAAATACTTCTTCCTTTAGTGCACAACTCATTTCCTTTTTCACCATTGGTTTTGTAAAGTTCATAAGAGAGTGTAAAGCTTTTTATTCCTACATGATCGCACTTTGTGACAATACAAATTTCATCATTTAGATAAATTGGAGAGATGTAGTCAATTTCATTTCTTCCTATAACCAGTCCTTTTTTTCTCCAATTCCAATCTGAGCTGGTCATTTCAGAAAGAAAGTCAATTCTTCCTTGTTCAAAATAGCACAAGTATTTACTATTGTGGACATGTCCCGCCATGTCGATGTCTGCAAACCTTATTTCTAATTTAGTTTTCATATTGCAATATTGTTAGTCTAGATTGGTAAAAATAGAATTGTTACTTTTAAATTCGGGCACAATTTCCTTCATTTGTTTGACAAGGGCGTTATTATTTTGCGAAGAATATGCGTTTATTAATTTTTCTACGTTTTCCTGAACTTCTTTTAAATTGTATTCACGAACTTTCCCTATCAATATTTTATTGTGGTGAGTAGGTGATGTATTTTCATCATTATTCAGTAATTCTTCATATAATTTTTCTCCTGGTCTAAGTCCTGTTATTTTTATCTCAATATCTGTCTCAATTTCTAGGCCAGAAAGTTGAATCATTTTTTTAGCGAGGTCTTTAATTTTGACACTTTCTCCCATGTCAAAGACAAAAATTTCTCCACCTTCTCCCATGCTTCCAGCTTCTAGGACAAGTTGGCAAGCTTCTGGAATGGTCATGAAAAACCGTGTTACATCTTCGTGCGTAACAGTAAGTGGTCCTCCTTGTTCAATTTGTTTTTTGAAAAGAGGAATAACAGATCCATTACTTCCGAGAACATTTCCAAATCTTGTTGTTATAAACTTTGTTTTAGACTCCTTGTTTAAAGACTGAGTATATATTTCTGCAATTCGTTTAGAAGCACCCATTACATTAGTCGGGTTGACCGCTTTGTCAGTAGAGATCATTACAAATTCAGAAACTTTATTTTCATTGGCTAAATCAGCAAGTATTTTTGTGCCTTGTATATTTACTTTTATCGCCTCTGCTGGGTTTTTTTCCATTAGAGGCACATGTTTGTAGGCCGCTGCATGAAATACTACTTGAGGTTCAAAAGATTCAAACACATTTTTCATCCGCGTATAATTTGTAACATCTGCTATTACAATTTCCCAATTACATTCATTAAAAGTGCCTCTAAGCTCCATGTCTAATTCATAAATCGGACTTTCTGCTTGGTCTAATAGTACAAGTTTCTTTGGGGAATACTTAAGTATCTGTCGTGCCATTTCACTTCCAATCGACCCGGCACCACCAGTAATCAAAATAACTTTATCTTTAATTTGAAGATTGATATTTTCTTCACTGAGTTTTATTTCTTTCCTACCTAATAAATCTTCTATTCTTACTCGTTGAATTTGATTTGCTGTAAATTGACCATTCATCCATCTATCGATAGGAGGTACAGAAGATACAGGAATGCCAAGCTCTAAGCACTTATCAATAATTTTCCTTTTGTTGATGGGGTTCATCTTTTTTATAGAAATAATTACACTATCCACCTGTTTTTTCTCTTTCCATTTTTCGAGGGCTTCAACAGGTTTAATCGGCGATCTTTCCAGTAACTTCCCTTTTTTCTTAGAATTATCATCAATAAATCCGATTATATTGTAAAGTGTATTTGCGTCTTTTTCCAATGTATGCTTGGTGATTAACCCCATTTTGCCTGCTCCATAGATTACTACATTTTGGGTTGCTCCTCTGGATTTATGCTGCTCAACATAAATTAGCTTTACTGCAATTCTAACTGTGATTAGTAAGAATACTGAGACTAAATATTCAACAAATATTATAGGTAGAGGGAGAAAGAAGAATCCATCATAAAAATAAAAACGAATTGGTACAAGTGCCATAAAGATTAGACTTCCCAGGGTTACTGTTAAGAATATTCTTTTTGCATCTTGCGTTCCGGTATGTCTAATAATTCCCGCATAAGTTTTTCCTAAAATAAAAGAAAGCGCTCTGACAAATATGTAAATGGGAAGAGCTGGTTTTAAAACTTCCCATTCTTTCTCCAGTATTATTCTATCAATATTTACAAAATCAAAACGTACCAAGTAGGCAACTACCAGAGCAAATAAACACAGTACAATGTCTTGTGTAAAGATTAAGGATCTAGGAGTGTTATTTTTAGGAAGTCTTATCACTCAGCAAAGGTAGCTTTTGATTCGTTAAATTGAAACTTTTATAATTATCAAATTTAAATTGTGTAAAACCAATAATAAAAATGATTAATAGTGTGCTAATTCATTTATTTTTGTTAAAGTTAAAAAGTTTTGAAAAAGATTCTTTTCATAGCGCATCATAGAATGGATAGGTCTCCTGGTCAGCGCTATCGTTTTGAGCAATATTTTTCTTTCCTTCAGAAAAACGGAGTCTCTTGTAAATTAGCGTATATTATTTCTGCGGCAGACGACAAAGTATTATACGCTTCAGGTAAATATCTTAAAAAAGCGAGAATTGGATTAAGAGCGATTATTAAAAGATATAACCAGTTAAAAACGATTCATGAATTTGACTTAGTAGTTATTTATCGAGAGGCAATTCTTACAAGCTCTATATTTTTTGAAAAAAAACTTGCAAAGAAGGGTATTCCAATATTGTTTGATTTTGATGATGCCATATGGGTAAAAGATGTTTCTCAAGGAAATAAGAGCCTTTCGTTTTTGAAAAATGCAAATAAGATAAAAGAAATATTGCCTTTATGTAATCATGTAACTGCTGGTAATGCATACCTTAAAAATTTTGCGTTACAATATAATGAAAACGTGACTATAATCCCCTCCACAATCGATACTTCGAAATACCTCGAATTGGAGTCACGCTCAAAAGAAAGAATTACCATAGGTTGGGTAGGTAGTCATACCACTATAAAGCACTTTGAAACAATTCTTCCGGTTCTTCGCGAATTAAAGAAAAAATATAAGGATAAAATAGAATTTAAAGTTATCGGTGATCCGGATTATTTCAATAGTGATTTAAGTATTAAGGGAATTGCTTGGAATAACAGCAAAGAAGTTGAGTTTTTTAACATGTTGGATATAGGTGTGATGCCACTCCCGGAAGATGAATGGACAAGAGGAAAGTGCGGAATGAAAGGCCTTTTATACATGTCGGTAAACAAGCCAGCGGTGATGTCTTCTGTTGGAATGAATTCAGAAATAATAGCGAATGGTGTAAATGGTTTTTTAGCGGATACACCGGAAGAATGGTTTGATGTGCTCTCGAAATTAATCGAAGATGAGAATTTAAGAAAGACAATTGGATTGGCGGGACGAAAGACTGTTGAAGAAAAGTATTCTATGAATTCGCAAAAAGAGAAATATTTAGATTTGTATTTATCCCTAATGAATTAGGAGTTACAATAGTTAGTCGAATTTCACCAAAAAAGCATCGCCAAAAGCAGATTGACGAACTTCCTTTAAGCCCTGTTTTGCATCCTTTTTCTCTTTGTAGATTCCAACATAATATTTGTAATTAAATGGAGTAGTAGGATTTTCAATTTTAACTTCTTCGATTGTTTTGTTTAATGAGGTGAAATCAGGATTTGAAAGGCCAACAGGTCCTGTAGATGCCATTATTTGAATCTTCCATACAGGTTTAGTTTCTGCTATAGTATCCATTTTTTCAGGAGTTCGCATGGATATGTTGTGGTTTTTTTTTGCGAAATTTCGAAATGATCTAAATATTGCTGATGCAATTAAGTCTTGTCCTTTTTCACTGTTTAAGTACTTTTCTTCTTGTTTATTGGTCATAAAACCAGTTTCTACCAGGATAGCAGGCATTTTACTATCTTTTAGCACTTGTAAGTTGAAGCGTCTGTCTGTTTTTAGTTTGACACCTCGACTATTTCTTCCAGCCCTATTTTTAAATTGAGATTCTACCATATTAGCAAGTTCTGAGCTTTTTTTTGTGTTTAAATTGTGAATATGTGTTTCTGTCCCAAAAACTTCAGGTTTGGTTGATGAGTTGCAATGAATTGAAATAAAATAATTTGCTTTAATATCATTTGCGATTTTTATTCTGTCGTTTAGCTCAATGAAAGTGTCTTTTTTTCGAGTATATATTGTTTCAACTTGATGACCTAAGTAGGTTTCGATGTATTCTCCAAATTGCAATGCCATTGAAAGATTAAGGTCTTTCTCTTGTTTTAATCCAGTGTCTGAACGAAGATTTCCTGGGTCTGTTCCTCCATGACCAGCATCAATGACAAGTATAATTTTATTTTGAGAAAATCCAATTGAAACTGAGATGATTAATAATAATGTTAGTAATTTTTTCATTGCTTTAATCTTTAACAACCCGCGCGTAATATTGAATTTTTGGTGTCCAGTAGCTATTATTTTCAATATTACTAATCATAATACCTTTACTTGAAGAAGCATGAATCATAGAAATGGAAGAGCCTTTTTCTGAAGAAACTATTCCAACATGTGAAATGTTTTTCTTGCTAGATCCAAAAAAGACTAAATCTCCTTTCATAGCTTGACCTGCTTTAATTTTTGAATATTTATCTCCTTGAGATTGCGCAGTTCTTGGAAGATTATATCCATGGTGTCTCATTATGTATTGCGTAAATCCAGAACAATCAAATCCTTTTTTTGAATTGCCTCCATACAAGTAGGGAACTCCTATATAGCCTTTAGCATAAGAAATAATAATATCGCGTTGTCCTGTTTTGTTGGTGTTTGATGATAATGATTCTGCCTGAATAGGTGTATTTGCTGTTATTTCTTCAAATGGGATAGTGTTTTTAAATAATTCTTTAAAGATTGCGTATGTTTTTAACGCCTTTTTCTCACTTACTTTATTATTGAGATGTCTAATGTGATTTGCCATTCCAAGTTGCATATCATATATGTAGATATCAAATTTCCCGCTAAGTAACCTATCTGAATCTTGTTTCTTGAATTGCCTGAAATCTTCATAGGCATTGCTTGCTAAGTATTTTCTTCTCGTTTTAGATAGTTGGTATTCAGCTAGTGCATGAAATAGTTTTAATGTTGGACTGTTTTCAAACTCTTCTGTTTGCAATAGTTTATGCGAATTTTTATACACTTTTTTATAATTTCCTTGGTCGTAGTACATTTCAATATTATCCAGGCTTTTATTTTGAGAAAAACCATAAATTGAAAACATTATTAAAGGAATTACTATGAAATGAAACTTCATACTTAACTGCATAAGACAAAAAAAGATAATTAATGAATATATTTGTATCAAGTGAAAAATGTATGCCAACAATTAAATGTTAATTTACTTGGCTTAATACTATTGTTTTATGTTGTCATTGTCAATACTAAGCTAAGATTAAAGTATACCTATATGCACAGTAATATGCGAAGAAAGTTTCAGCAACTTGTATTTGTTTTTTTACTTATTCCTTTTTTCGGAATAAGTCAAAAAGCAACATTAAAAAGATTAGATAAGTACTTTCAAACAAATCTGGAAGCATGGAATATTCCTGGGATGTCTGTAGCAATAGTTAAAGATGATTCTCTGGTTTTTGCCAAAGGTTATGGAGTTAGAGACATTGTCACAAAAGAAGCAGTTGATGAAAATACACTTTTTGCGATAGCTTCGAATTCAAAATCATTCACTTCGGCAGCCTTAGCAATCTTGGTTGATCAAGATAAATTGAAATGGGACGATAAAGTGATAGATTACTTATCCTATTTTAAACTTTACGACCCATATGTGACTCATTCTATGACTATCAGGGATTTACTTTCACATAGAAGTGGGTTGAAAACTTTCAGTGGTGATTTAATTTGGTATGGATCCTCGCATAGTCGGGAAGAAGTTATCAGAAGAGCAGGCTTTTTAAAGCCGAGGTATTCATTTAGAACGGAATTTGGTTACTCAAATATTATGTATTTAGCAGCGGGTCAAATAATACCCATAATTTGCAATACCTCTTGGGATAATTTCGTGAAGACTCGCTTTTTTAAGCCACTTGGTATGACTAGAACAATTACTTCTGTTGAGGATATAAAAAGCATGAATAATGTTGCTATTCCTCATAATAATATTGGAGGGACTAATATTAAAGTTGGTTATATGAATTGGGATAATATTGGGCCTGCCGGGAGTATTATTTCTTCTTCAAAGGATATGTCTCAATGGCTAAGATTACATTTGAATGATGGGTATTTAAATGAAAAGTCAATTGTTTCTGGAGAACAAATAAGAGAGATGCGCCATCCGCATGTAAGCAAAAGGGTTGGAGTTGGTAGTGAGTCGTTGTGGCCTACAAAGCATTTTAGTTCTTATGGATTAGGATGGGATCTTTTTGATTATAACGGTTATAAAGTAGTTACACATGGAGGCGGTTACGATGGGATGATTTCCCAGACAGTAATGGTTCCAGAGCTAGATTTAGGATTTGTTATTTTAACAAATAATACAAACTCCTTACCCTATGCTCTCATGTTTTCTGTGTTAGATGAATATACAAATATGGACGAAAAACAAGATTGGGGGGATTTGTTTTTAGAATTTCATAAAAGTGGAAAAGAGGCGGAACAAAGAGAAGCTTATAGCAATGCGCAAAAAAGGGTTCCAGATACGAGACCATCTATGCCACTTGGTCAATATGTAGGTATATATTATGACGAAATGTACGGTAAGGTAGAAGTAAAGCAAATCAATGGTAAATTAGAAGTTCAATTTTTACCAACTTCCATATTCTATGGGAATTTAGAGCATTGGCATTATGACACCTTTACGATAGAAATGACAGCTGTGCCCTCCTTGAAAAAAGGAAAATGTAGTTTTGTAATTGATTCTCAGGGTGAGGTAGAAGAAATGAGAATTGACATTCCTAATCCAGATTTTGATTTTACAGAGTTAGAGTTTAAAAAAATACAATAATGAAACTAGATATTTTGGCTTTTGCCTCCCATCCAGATGACGTTGAGCTAGGCGCTTCTGGAACTTTAATGACGCATATTAATCAAGGCAAAAAAGTAGGTATTGTAGATCTAACTAAAGGAGAGTTGGGGAGCAGAGGTTCCGCAGAATTAAGAGCAAAGGAAGCTTTAGTTGCTTCTGAATTGATGGGTATTACTGCTAGGGTCAACTTAGATTTAGGAGATGGGTTTTTTAATAATTCAGAAAAAGAATTAAAGAAAGTAATTGAGCAAATCAGGTATTTTCAACCAGATGTTGTTTTGTGCAATGCTCATTCAGACAGACATCCAGATCATAGCAGAGGAAGTGAATTGGTTTCAAGAGCTTGTTTTTTAGCGGGTTTAAATAAAATTGAAACAAAGTTTAATGGAGAATATCAAACGCATTGGAGACCTCAATCAGTTTATCACTATATTCAAGATAACTGGATTGACCCTGACTTTGTAATTGATATTACCGAGTTGTTTGATCGAAAAATGGATGCTATTAATGCATATAGCTCACAGTTTTTCAATCCCAAAAGTGATGAGCCATCCACTCCGATATCATCAATTGAGTTTATGGAGCATATTAAAGGCAGAGCAATTGCTTTTGGAAGAATAATAGGAGTAAAATACGGTGAAGGATTTACCGTTGAAAGAGCGCTAGGGGTAAAAGATCTTACTTCATTAAAATAAAAATGTTGAGAAGTCGTTTTCTGCATGGCAGAAGTTATTCATATATAATACCTACTATTGTTATAAATTATAAGATAAAAATGAAAAGAGTTTTTCTAATGGCCTTCGCGGCAATAGCATTTGTTTCATGTGAAGATGCTGAAACGGAACAATTAAATAATAGCACGGCAAATGTCGTCTCCGAAGAAAAAGATAGTGAAATATCATTGCTGAAACAGCAATTAGCAGAGAGTGATTCTACAATTAATTCTTATTTCTCTTATATTAATGAAATTAGAGATAACTTACAGATGATCTCGAAGGAACAGGAATTAATTGTTAATCTTCAAGGAAATCCGGAAGTTATTAGTGTTGATAATATTGATTTAATTCAAGAGTTAAAAACACTAGGAGTATTAATGTCTGAAAACGAAAATAAAATTGCACAATTAAAATCCGCATTGAAAAACTCCAACTACCAAATGGATGAGTTTGAAGAAATGATAATGTCTTTGACGGAAGACGTTGAAATGAAAAACAGGGAGATTTTTGAACTACAGCAAGAATTAGAAAATTTAGACGGCGCTTTTTCAGAATTGTTTGTTGCTTTTGAGGAGCAGACGGAAGAGCTTGCCATGATAAAGGGTGAAATGAATAACGCTTATTTTACTTTTGGCTCTAAAAGTGAATTAACAGATAATGGTGTTATTTCGAAAGAGGGGGGCTTTATCGGAATTGGTAAAATGAGCAAATTAAAAGATGACTTTAATAAAACGTACTTTACGGAAGTTAAAATATCAGAATTAACGGAAATTCCTTTGGGCGTTAAAAAAGCAGATATTGTTACATCGCATCCATCTGATTCATATGAATTAATAGGGGAGGATCCAATTGAAAAAATCGTGATTAAAGATGCTGCAGCTTTTTGGGGGGTATCTAAGTATTTGGTTTTAGTAGTTAAATAGATCAATTTATTATCAATACTGAAATGAATCTTAAGTGTTTTTTATAGAACGTATACTAGATTTTACCCCTATAACACACACGTCGTCTATTTGCTCTAATTGTCCTTTCCAATTTTCAAAAGTATCATCAATGATGATTTTTTGTTCCTCCATGGTTTTGTCTTGAATAGATAGAAGTAGTTTTTTAAACGCTTTTGATTTAAATTTTTTTTCCTTTTCTCCCCCAAACTGGTCAACATATCCATCGGAGAAGATATAAATAGTATCTTCTTTTTCTAATTCAAATGTATGCGTGGTGTAGGGCTGTGGCTTGCGAAATTTACCAATGGGTTGTTTGTCTGCTTTTGTTTCCAGTACTTCACCTTTTCGGATGATCCAAAGCGGGTTATGAGCACCTGCATAGCGGAGTTTTTTATTCTCAAGAGAACATAGAGCGATATCCATTCCATCTTGAACGCCTTCTTCGGATTTTTCAAATTCTTGCACTACAATTTCTCTTGTTTTGTCGAGAATTTTTCCTGGGTCGGTTAAACCATGCTCTCTGACACTTCTATTTAGACCGTTATTACACACAACACTTACCATTGCTCCTGGAACTCCATGTCCAGTGCAGTCTGCCGCCGCAAACATTATTTTCCCATCTCTTTGTTCTAGCCAATAAAAATCTCCTGCAACAATATCTTTTGGTTTGTATAAGATGAAACTATCCTTTAAGTATTCTTTTACAATTCTCGCGGTAGGAAGTATAGCTGATTGAATGCGCTTGGCATAATTAATAGAAGCCAAAATTTCTTGGTTCTTTTCCTCTAATTGGTCAAAAGCTTCATCTACTTTTTCTTTTTGCCCTTCAATAATCAATTTTTGTTTAGCGGTTATTCTAAACCTATTAAAAATAAACCCTCCAAAAATAAGTGCCAATGCTAATCCCCCAAATAAAAAATACTTTTCTTCCTGTTGTTTTATCGCTTCTATTTGATGTTGCTTGTTTTCTGCTTTTTCTGCGGCCAGCAGAGCATCAGCTATCTTGATCTCTTCTATTGCCATTATGCTGTCTGTAGCGGCCTTTTTTTCATATTGGTATTGGTATTCTTGTCGGATTACTGCTTTTTGGTTTTCTATACTGTTAATGCTATCTTTTGTTGCTGTGTATAGTTCGAACATTTCCAAACTTTTTTTATGGTTCCCTATTTTCTTGTAAATTTTCCATAACGAGTAAGTGCTTAGTTTAATTTTTTCTGCGGTACCCATTTTCTTTGCCAAAACTAGTGCTCGATTATTATGGCTAAGTGCTTTTTCGTATTCACCTAGCTCAAAATAAGCTTCTCCAATATTTACCAAGTGTCCAGGAATTTCCATCTGATATCCAATTTCTTCAACTATTTTCAGACTTTTCGAAAAAAAATCTATTGCCATTTCAAAATCTCTTTTGTATTTATAAATTGTCCCAATATTATTCAGGGCAGTTGCTATTCCATGTTGATTGCCAATATCTTTCGCTATTGATAGGTGTTGGAGAAAGTAGTCCATTGCAGTGTCATAATCACCTTGGTATTTATGAATAAGTCCCATGTTATTTAGGTTATTCGATATGCCTAATTTATTCCCAATTTCTTTATCCAATTTAATACTTTTTGTAAATATATCCATCGCCTTGCCATAATCACCTTGTTGAATATAAATGCCACCTATGTTTTGCCATGCACTCGAGATCCCGTGCTTGTCACCTGTGTCTTCATCCAGCTTTATGCTTTGGGAAAAGTAGTCAATAGCTTTATTGTAGTTTCCTTGCTCCGAATAAACAATTCCTATGCTGTTAAAGCTGATTGCGAGCATCTTTTTATCATCAATTTCGTTACTTATTTTTATGCTTCGTAAGTAGTAGTCAATAGCTTTATTGAAATCGCCTTGCGTCCTTAAAATAACTCCAATTCTATTTAAAGAGATTGCCATTCCTGTCTTATCGGTAATATCTTTACTTATTTCTATGCTTTGCTCATACAGGCCAATGGCCTTATCGTAATTTCCTTGCTTTCTGAAAATCTCACCTATTCTGATTAATGCTCTTGCTTTACTTTTTTTATTACCAATTTTATCGCTTATTGCAATACTTTGGTAGCAGTATTCTGCTGCTTTTTCAAAATATCCTTGGGTTTCACAAAAAGCTCCCTTGTAGTTTAGGTTTCTGGACTTGGTTTTTAGTATGCATTCTCTTTCCTTCCTGCTGAGCTCTTTTTTTAGGTTTAGAGAGCACAGGCTGTCGACCTTCCTATTTAATTCTAAAAATAATGCAGTATCAATTTTATAAACGGTCTTTTCCCAAGCTATCCAGGCATTCAAAATAGTTGTATCATGCTTAGCTTTTTTAATAACCTGTTGCAACGAGTCAACTTCTGCTTCCTTATCTTTTGATAATTGAGCAACACCAATCAATGGAATCGTAATTAATATGAATAGTAGCTTTCTCAATATTGGTTAAATTAAATTACATGCAGTAAAAGGCATGAAGTAATTATAAAGCTACAAAACTTATTAAATTAATTTAACTTATGGTTAGTTTATTATCTAAATCTCTAAGTTTCTCTTCTTAAGCAGCGGTTTAATGTGTTTTTCTAGGTTTGAATGGTAGAAGTTTTTTACTTCCATACTAAACTCTTTTTCACCTTCGCCAGCATTGCCTGACCGAATAAACTTCGTGTAATCAAAGTTTTTATGGTCTGGATCTTTTCTTTCTCCAAATTTATCTTGGTGTTGCTTCATGTATTCAAGTGATGTTTTTTTCATCACTCTTTCCATGTCAACATTTGAAAAATCAATATTAAGAAATGCACATATTTTTTTTGTCGTATTTTCTTTTTCCTTAACTAGCTCATTGTATGTGAGGTATAGAATATCTTTCTTCTTTTTATTTTCTAACCAAGGGTCGTTAAAATAAAACCAATTACCATTGTCATTTTTCATTTTACTCTGAGAAAATTTCTCTAACGATAAATCGGGGTTTCCATAACTCACTTTTTGCTGGTATAGGGAGTACATGGCATCCAGGCCGTTCCTGATTACAAAAATCACTTTACCGTTTACCATCGGATCAAATTCTTTGTATGGATCGTGTGTTTTTATGATCCTAGGTTGAGATAGCTCTTTATTTGCAGTAATTCCCTCATAGACATCGTTTTTTATCCAAGGTGATACATCGCCCAAATGATCGAAATTATATTCTCCGTCGGTAGTTATTTGGTACAACATCATCTGCAAGAGCGTCGTGCCCGATCTGGGATAAGTTACGATGTAAATATCAGTTTTGTCATAGCCAAAATCATCCATGTAGATTTTGTAGGTGATATGTTTTTTTAATTGCAGAAATCGATTAATCCACCTGTCGGTAAACTTCTCTAGCCAATTGAGTAATTTTCGATACATATTATCTGGTACTAAAAAGCCGAAACATTTAAGAATCGGCTTTTTATAAAATAATTTAATAAGATTATTTAATCTAGTTCACAAGTAGACGTGTATGTGACGGGTACTTCCGTAAATGCACCGTTTACATAAGTGTAAGTAGTACTTTCCCTTTCAGTTGATACACAAGCGCCTTTTGCATGTGTTTTTTTCGCGTCTTTGATGGTGTATGTGTATGTGTCAGCATCAGAGCTCAGCGAACTAGTATTGATGCACGTGCAAGTAAAATCTTTTTTACAAGAAGAACTAAACAATGCTGTGCTAAAAGCTCCCAATAAGTATAGATATTTTTTCATTTTAATTAAGTTTTATTATTTTAATTCACAATCTTGCGAGTAAGTATAAGTATATGTAGTAGAACCATATGTGTAGGAATATGTCGTTTCTCTGTTTAAACAGTTAGATTGAGCTGCATGCTTACTAGCTTCCTTTATAGTTGTTTGATCAACGTTAACATCGGTTGAAGTTACTCCATTATAAGTGTAGGATGTTGTACATTCACATGTATAATCTTTCTTACAAGATGATGTAAACAATACTGCGAATAATCCAGAAAATAAGTAAATCGTTTTTTTCATAATAATTTTGGGTTTAAATAGTTGTTATTTAAGTTCGCAAGTGCTGGTGAAAACATAATCCGTACCAGAATAAGACCAAGTGTCTTCAGTTGAGATGCAGTAGGCTTTTGCTTGCTTTTTTGTAGCATCTTTAACTGTGGTTGTGGAAATACTGGCATCCGTACTAATTGAATTTGTTGCTGTACATTCACATACAAAGTCTTTTTTGCATGAACTACTAAATAAAGCAAAAGAAATACCTCCAAACAAGGTTAAATATTTTTTCATAGTAATTAAGTTAAATTGTGTTAAATTTTCTCAAATATACATTATTTATTGAAAAAAAAAAATTAGTCTTTTGCGAACAGCATAATACTTTCTACATGAGATGTATGCGGGAATTGGTCTACCAAACTAAATTTCTTTAATTCATATCCGGCATTTCTTAATTCAATTCTATCGCGAGCTTGTGTAGCCGGGTTACAACTTACGTAAACGATTCGTTTAGCGCCCAAATTGATTACTTTTTTTAAAGTTTTAGGAGCAATTCCAGCACGCGGAGGGTCCAAAACAATTGTCTCAATTTCTCCTTCGTATTGTGGGTATTCTTTCAAGAATTTACCAACATCAGCAGCATAGAAATCGATGTCAGAAATACCATTCAATTTAGCATTCCGTTTTGCGTTTTCTATTGCAGAAGCAACTATATCAACACCAATAATTTTAGTATTTTCTGTTTTTGAAGCAAGTATTTGTCCAATGGTTCCTGTGCCACAGAATAAATCCATCACAACTTGATTTTCTATGTCATTGCCCTCAAAGGTATAGTCAACCACTTTTTGGTATAATTTTTCAGCGCTTGCAGGATTGGTCTGAAAAAAGCTTTGCATACTGATTTCGAATTTCAAGCCTAATATGCTTTCAATAATTGTTTCGTTTCCCGTAACTAACCCACTAGGTCCTTGCTCTAGCTTGGCTCGGTCGGCAACATCATCATTGATTGTATGAATAAAACCAGCCAAGCGACTACCTAGCAGGTCTTTGAGAAAAGTAGCAAAAGCATTTTTGTCAAATTTTTCAGAATTAGCAGAAGAGGTAACCAGGTTAATCAGTAACTCATCATTTGTAAAACTCTTGCGTATTACTAAATGTCGGTAAAAGCCTTCTTTCTTTGGCGGATGCCATGCCGGCAGCCCTGTTTGTTCCAAGTACATTCGAATATCTTTTAAAGAATCCTCCATTTGTTTATCAAACATTCCAGAATCTTTGTCCAGGTTTTCAACTTTCCACCAGGTTCCAGTATGCTTGAAGCCAAGTCCAAAATCGTCATATTCTTCATGGGTGTTAATGTCATGTCGAATTACCGAAAATGAATATTCCATTTTATTACGGTAATTATATACCGCCGGCGATTCAATGTATTCATCAAAGAGTGCTTCTGTATTGTCAATTTCACCAATCTTTCTAAACAAGTCTATAGCAGTAAGTTTTTTGTACTCTTGCTGTTTGCTAATAGGTAAGGTAATATAAGGGGCGCCCGAAATAGGTTGGAAAGGAACTGCAATCTCATCTGCAGATGGAGTAATAACTTCAATTTTGCGCGCTTCGGCAAAACGTTTCTTCTTTTTCATTACTTTGGCCTTTACAGTTTGTCCTGGGATGCCATTAATTACAAATATTACGAACTCACCGTCTACCGTTTTTACTCGGCTAATTCCTTTTCCTCCAAAGGCAATGTCATGAATTTCTAATTCAATTATGTCTCCTTTTTTAAAATTCATTTGATGACAGCTTAAAATCAGATGTTGTGTGGAATGTGATTGCTGGATAGTCTCCTTGTGCTTGCGTAAGTAAGAATGGTGAATCTGCTAGGAAGACAGGGCTTTCGTCTTTGTCATATCCAATATTGTTAACTTTTCTTTTGATAAACTCATCTAATTGCTGCTTATCAGTAGTTGTCATCCAGCAAGCCTTGTGATGCGGCTTTGAACGGAAACTTGCCGTAGCACCGTATTCATGCTTTAGCCTATATTGAATGACCTCAAATTGCAATTCTCCAACAGTGCCAATAACTTTTCTGTTTCCCGGTTGTATGACAAATAACTGTGCAACACCCTCATCGGTTAGCTGTGATAAACCTTTCTCTAATTGCTTCGATTTCATCGGGTCATCGTTTTGCACTTCTTTAAACATTTCCGGAGAGAAACTTGGAATTCCTTTGTACATCATTTTTTCTCCTTCCGTAAGTGTATCTCCAATTTTAAAGTTACCTGTATCGTATAAGCCTATAACATCACCAGGGTATGCTGCGTCTATAACTTCTTTGGAGGATGCCATAAAACTTGTGGGGTTAGGGAATTTGAATTTCTTGTCCAATCTGATGTGTTGGTAAAATGTATTCCGCTTAAATTCTCCTGAAACGATTCTTAAAAAGGCAATTCTATCTCTGTGTTTAGGGTCAATATTGGCATGTATTTTAAAGACAAATCCACTGAACTTTTTCTCATCTGGAGAAACTTCCCTTGTGTCAGATTCTCTACCGCGCGGAGTAGGTGATATTTCAGTAAAGCCGTCTAGTAATTCTTGAACGCCAAAGTTATTCAAAGCAGAACCAAAAAATACTGGAGCAACATCTCCAGATAAATACGTGTTAAGATCAAATGGATCATAGACCCCATTGATTAGCTCTACCTCTTCACGCAATATATCAGAATCTTCTTCTCCTATATAATTCTCAAGCTTTGTGATCTTCTATTCCGTCAATTGATATTACATCCGTTTCGATGGCTGTTTTATTGCCCTGAAAATAAGTTTAAGCTATTTTTGTATAGATTAAAAACACCTTTAAATGTGGACCCAATACCAATTGGCCAGCTCATTGGACGTACTTTTATTTTTAGTTTTTCCTCAATTTCATCTAATAAATCAAATGCATCTCTACCTTCTCGATCCATTTTATTAATAAAAACAATGACAGGAGTATTTCGCATGCGACAAACTTCCATTAGTTTTTCTGTTTGTCCTTCAACACCATTGGCACAATCAATTACCATTATTACGCTGTCCACAGCGGTAAGTGTTCTATAGGTGTCTTCAGCAAAATCCTTGTGACCCGGAGTATCTAGAATATTTATTTGTTTTCCGTTATATGAAAAAGCCATAACGGAAGTAGCAACAGAAATACCTCTTTGCTTTTCAATTTCCATAAAATCGGAAGTTGCAGTCTTCTTGATTTTATTGTTTTTAACTGCTCCAGCGGATTGAATTGCTCCACCAAATAACAAGAGTTTTTCAGTTAAAGTAGTTTTACCTGCATCGGGGTGGCTGATAATTCCAAAGGTTCTTCTTTTATCAATCTCTTCTGTAAAGCTCATTAAATCTCAATTAATTAAGGTGGGCGAAGATATTGTTATTTAAAATAAGAAACAAGACGAATGAAATAATCCAATAATTGGTGAAAAAGTCACAAAAACAAGTCGCTAGTATTTAGAGATTTTTCTTCAAGATTTCAAAGACACAATTATGACGCATAATGGTTTCCTTTTCTGGGTTAACATCAGTGAATTTTATGTGTCTTTACATACTTGTATCCTAAATTCTCATACCACTTTTTTAGACTATGCTTATGCGGCATTTCCAGTGTTGGTGAAAACAATAGCTCAATATGCAACTTGTCTACCTTGTTTTTTTTTAGAAATGTTTCGACATAATTAATTAGTAGTTTTGCAATACCTTTTTTTCTGTGACCATAGAAAGTTGTGAGCATACCAAAATACCACTTTGAATCGATCATCATATACTTTAATTGTGGCTACCGGTTGATTTCCATTAAAGGCAACGATTAATTCACCACTTTTTGCTGATTGTATAGAGGTTTTCTCTATTGGTGCGTTCATATGTTCCGTCCGTTGGCCAAATGCCTTTTTCTTCATCTAAATAGATGTCATTAACCTGCTTGGAAATTACATTTAAATCCGATTTCTGATAGATTAGCGTAGCGCTCTATTCGAATATTTTCGTTTGATTGCAAATGCATTATACAAGTGTATGCTAAAATAAGTATTAAGTCCACTATTTTGACGCAATAAATTTTGTGTTAATATGAAGTTGTTCTCTGCATACATTGTTAGTAAGGTAGCTGCTGAGGTAAACTTATGAGATTAATTAGCTCTCATTCATGACGTTAGTCAATTGCTAGAATTCTATTTTTGTGGTATAAGGTAGTGGAATTTATTATTAGCTTATTTTGAAATGGATAAAAGGAAAGTTGTTGTAATAGGCGGTGGAGCGGGTGGTTTTTTTGCTGCTATTAATTTGGCCGAAAGTAATCCAGAAGTTGCTGTAACAATTTTAGAGAAATCTGGTCATGTATTGGGAAAGGTAAAAGTTTCTGGTGGAGGTAGGTGCAATGTAACACATGCTTGTTTTATGCCAAAAGACCTTGTTAAGTTCTATCCAAGAGGGAATAAGGAGTTATTGGGTCCTTTTCATCAGTTTATGACAGGAGATACCATGGAATGGTTTGAAAACAGAGGAGTTCCCTTAAAAATGGAAGACGATAACCGTGTTTTTCCTACTTCTAATTCTTCTCAAAGTATAATTGATTGTTTTTTAGGGGAGGAAAGCGCTTTGGGTATAACTGTAAAAAAGAATTGTGGAGTAACTGAAATAACAAAAACACCAAAAAACTGGGAGGTTAAAACTTCTTTCGGAAATTTGGAAGCTGATGCAGTTATTGTTGCATCAGGAAGTAGTAAGTTGATTTGGGGGATACTTGAGAAATTGGGTCATAGCATTGTTGAGCCCATGCCATCTTTGTTTACTTTTAATACCAAAGATACACGATTAAGGGATTTGTCAGGTTTGGTAGCCTCAAGTGTGGAGGTTAAAATAAATGGAACAAAATTAAAAGAGCGTGGGCCGCTTTTGGTAACTCATTGGGGGATGAGTGGGCCAGCAATTTTAAAATTATCCTCCGTAGGAGCGAGAATACTTCATGAAAAGCAATACAAATTTTCAATATCCGTTGACTGGTGTTTTGAATATGATGAAGAGGATGTTCGAGAAGCTTTTATAGATATGAAAGAAAACAATCCAAAACAGCAGTTACAAAAAACAAGGTTGTTTGAATTGCCAAAGCGTTTGTGGTTTTCATTTCTTAATTATTGTCAAATACCTGAGGATAAAAATTGGGCTGATATTTCTAAAAAGGAAATGAATAAATTGATAGAAACGTTGAAGAGGGGGCAATTTAGTGTAAATGGAAAAAGCACAAATAAAGAAGAGTTTGTAACATGTGGTGGAATTGATTTAAAAGATATTAATTTCAAAACCTTCGAGAGTAAGTTACAGCCTAATCTATTTATTGTGGGAGAGTGTTTAAATATTGATGCCTTAACTGGGTGGTTCAATTTTCAAGCTGCATGGACAGGAGGTTATGTAGCGGGAAAGTCAATAGATTTTGATTAACTGTAAATTAATTTAATTCAATATTATTAACTTTACGCAACTAATTTATTTTATGAAATTGATTGAATGTCCGAGGGATGCGATGCAGGGGTTACACGATTATTTGTCTGTTGAGAATAAGGTTCGGTATATTAACGCAATATTAAAAGTTGGTTTTGATACAATAGATGCAGGAAGTTTTGTCTCCCCTAAAGCAATTCCACAATTGAAAGATACGGCGGAGGTATTGTCTAAATTGGACATGAGTTCAACCAAGTCAAAACTATTGGTTATTACTGCAAACAAAAGGGGAGCAGAAGAGGCTGTGAAATTTGATGAGGTTTCTTATTTGGGTTTTCCTTTTTCTATTTCTGAAACTTTTCAAAAACGGAATATTAATTCGACGATTGAAGATTCGCTAAGAAGATTGGATAATGTGCAAAATTTATGTTTAAAGAATAATAAGAAATTGGTTACTTATTTTTCTATGGCTTTTGGCAATCCTTACGGAGATGAATGGAGTCCCGAAATTGTTGCAAATTGGGTAGGGAAATTAATTCAGGAATCAGGAGTTGACATTCTTTCTCTTTCGGATACTATCGGAACTTCTAATCCCGATTCAATTAAATGGTTGTTTGAGTATGTTATACCCAACTTTCCAGAGGTTGAAATAGGAGCACATTTACATACAACTCCAGATACATGGAAAGAAAAGATAGATGCCGCCATAGAAAGTGGATGCAAACGTTTTGACGGAGCTATAAAAGGGTTTGGAGGTTGTCCAATGGCAACCGATGGATTGACTGGTAATATGGCAACTGAGAATATTATTTCGTATCTTAACGAAAATGAATATTGATCATGGGCTCAATGAAAAAGCTTTTAGTGATGCTTTGCTGATGTCTCTAGAAATATTTCCGAATTAAATAATGAAACTTAAAACAAATAGAATTATTACAGCAGGATTAGCCTTGCTATTTATATTGTCTTTTCTAATGCCTGCATTGCAAGGTCCATTAGGGATTGAATTAAACGGGTTTTCTGTTTTTGGGGCAAACATAGCTACGGTTGTTTTTGCCGAAGGTTTTTATGATTATTTATTGTTTTTACATACTGCTTTGACCAATGTATGGGTTGTTCTTTTGCTTATTTGGTCTGTACGGAGTAAGGTTAAAGACTGTTCCTACTCTTATATTGTCTTTCTTGTCTTTTACTTCTGCACTTTCATGGAAGTTTAATATGGAGGGAGATCAAGTGCTGTTGATGGGGTATTGGTTGTGGGTGATTAGTATTGTGTTGATAATAAGCTTTGCTATTTACCGCTCTTTTAGAAATCCAGTGGAATAGAACAATTCAATTAGAAAAAAATCTATTACCGTTATATAATCCTTATATGGCTTTCAAATATCCTTCTCAAAAGCTATATTTGCATCGTTATTATTTAAAGTTTGTAAAGCAAAAAAGTTATCAATAAACGATTACTTGCGCTGTAAACGACTTCATTTATTAAATTATATAAGAAGATGTTTGATAATTTATCCGATAAGTTTGACAGAGCCTTTAAGGTATTAAAAGGTCATGGTCAAATAACAGAAATAAATGTTGCAGAAACCTTAAAAGAGGTTAGAAGGGCTTTACTAGATGCTGATGTTAATTTTAAAACTGCCAAAGATTTTACAACTAGGGTAAAAGAAAAAGCATTAGGAGAAAACGTTCTTACCACAATTTCTCCCGGTCAGTTAATGACTAAAATTGTTCATGACGAGTTGAAAGATTTAATGGGCGGTGAAAATGTAGAGCTAAGTTTTCAAGGAAATCCAGGAGTTATATTAATGTCTGGTTTGCAAGGATCTGGTAAGACAACATTTTCTGGGAAATTAGCGAACTACCTTAAAACTAAAAAAGATAAAAAACCTTTGTTGGTAGCCTGTGATGTTTATCGACCGGCTGCAATTGACCAATTACATGTAGTTGGAGATCAAATAGGTGTAGAAGTGTATTCAAATCGAGACATAACGAACCCTGTTGAAATAGCTCAAAAAGGAATTCAACATGCGCGGAGTAATGGATTCAATGTCGTAATTGTAGATACAGCAGGTCGTTTAGCTGTAGATGAGCAGATGATGGATGAGATTGAAAAGGTCAAAAGAGCCATTCAACCCACAGAAACATTATTTGTAGTAGATTCTATGACTGGTCAAGATGCGGTTAATACTGCAAAAACTTTTGACGAAAGAATTGATTTTGATGGAGTTGTTTTAACCAAGTTAGATGGTGATACGCGCGGTGGAGCTGCTTTATCAATTAAAACGGTAGTAAATAAACCAATTAAATTTATTGGTACTGGAGAGAAGATGGAAGCAATTGATATTTTCTATCCAGAAAGAATGGCGGACCGTATTCTTGGAATGGGAGATGTGGTTTCTTTAGTTGAGCGTGCTCAAGAAAACTTTGATGAAGAAGAAGCGAAAAAGCTCCATAAAAAAATACAAAAGAATAAATTCGATTTTGATGATTTCCTTTCTCAGATAAAGCAAATCAAGAAAATGGGAAATATGAAGGATCTCATGGGAATGGTTCCTGGAATGCGCAAGGCAATGAAAGGTGTTGAGGTTGATGATGATTCATTTACTCCAATTGAAGCAATCATTAATTCGATGACGCCTAAGGAAAGAGCAAATCCAGAAATACTTAAAACAAGTAGACGTCAAAGAATTGCTAAAGGAAGTGGAACATCGATTCAAGATGTAAATAAACTGATGAAGCAGTTTGAAGATATGCGTAAAATGATGAAGCTAATGTCTAATAAAAAGAACATGGCTAACATGATGCGTCAAATGAAAGGAATGGGTGGTAAAATGCCTTCGTAAAATAGATAATAGGCTTGAGTTTCTGTTTTGTAAACTAACGTCTAATATCAATAGTCATAAATTATGATAGTATTAGACGGGAAAAAAACAGCACAAGATATTCAGCTTGAGATAGCTGCAAAGGTAGAACGTTTAAAAGCAGATGGGAAGAAAACTCCGCATTTGGCAGCAATACTTGTTGGTGGTGATGGTGCAAGTTTAACTTATGTAAATGCAAAAGTAAAAGCATGTGAGAGAGTGGGGTTTGAATCTACTTTAGTTCATATGGATGCAACTGCCTCGGAGGAGGATTTATTGAATAAGATTGATGAATTGAACAATGATGATGCTATAGATGGCTTTATTGTGCAGTTACCATTGCCAAACATATTGACGAAACAAAAGTAACGCTAGCTGTATCTCCTCGTAAAGATGTAGATGGGTTTCATCCGGAGAATATTGGTAAAATGTGTTTAAATTTACCAACCTTTTTGCCAGCTACTCCGAATGGGGTTTTAGAAATGCTAAAGCGCTATAATATTGAAACTTCTGGAAAGCATTGTGTTGTAATTGGAAGAAGTCACATTGTAGGTTCCCCAATGAGTATTTTAATGGCTCGAAATGGTAATCCAGGAAACGCAACAGTAACACTGACTCACAGTAGAACTTCAAACTTGAAGGAAATATGTGCTACTGCTGATATTTTAATTGCAGCCGTTGGTAGGCCATTGTTTGTTACTGCTGATATGGTGAAGGAAGGCGCAGTAGTCGTTGATGTGGGAATTCATAGAGTAGAGGACTCTTCAAAAAAATCAGGATTCAAATTACTTGGCGATGTCGATTTTGCAAATGTTTCGGAAAAATGTTCGCACATTTCTCCAGTTCCCGGAGGTGTAGGTCCGATGACGATTGCTTCTCTTATGATGAATACCTTGTCAGCGATTGAATTGAAATAGTTACTTCATTCAATCGAATGAATAAAGAATTTGTAGTTCCGGGTCATTTTTTTTTCCGTTCAAGGACACTTATAACTAATTTTACTGAGGATGTTCATACTCCGAATACAGTTGCATAGAAATTGTTACAGCATCAATTATTTGTAATTTTATTGTCGAAGTTGTAATAAAGAAAACAAAAGTAGGTGACAAATGGGGGTCTTTTTTGTTTTCTGTCTATGAATAGAATTGGATATTGTTTAATGTTTTTGTATTTTTGTTAAACAAAATTAAAATTATATGAAAAAGCTCATTGTGTTTTCAGTACTTTGTCTTTTGAGCGGTACTTTTTTTTCGCAGTCTTGTAGCGATTATAGAATAAGGTTGTCTCGAACAAATTCCTTGTTTTGCGATGGATGGGAAGGCAATTCGATAGCAGTAAAAATAAATAATGTAATTGTATATCCAGACGTCACGCTTAGTTCAAACCAAAATGTTTTTGATTTTTACTTTCCCGTCAGCCCTGATGATGTTGTGAGCGTTCTATTTAAACGAAATGGATCCGATGCAGATTGTTGTAAATATGAAATTTTCGATGGCAGCAATAATCTCCTTGAAACGAGAAATGGCGATGGTACTGGGTCTAGCGGTGGTCCTGAAAATGTGTTGGGTCTATTAGCTTGTCCAAGTGGTTACAAATGCGGTACTTACAAAGTTGAGATGTTTGATTATTATGGCAATGGATGGGGTGGTTCTTTCATGCAGGTATTTATCAATGGTAATCTTGAAGTGTCAGGTGAGTTTGAGAATCTAAGCTATGCATGGGCCGATACAGAAGATGTTTCGTTCTCCGTAGAATCAGGAGATTCTATAGATATTGTTTGGTCACCTGACCCAAATACTAATACTTCACCTTATTACAGTTTTATATCCTACAAGATTTATGACGAAAATGATAGTTTACTTACTACAGTGGTATCTCCGGATCAAAATGGTTTAGCAAGCACTTTTGGTTTAGTTCCGTGCCCGAATATTCTGCCTTTGGCTAGTTTTTCTGCGCTTTCAACTAGCTCTTGTTCAGGAGTTGTTGAATTCGTCGACGCTTCTGCTAATAATCCTACTCAATGGCTATGGGATTTTGGCGATGGAAATACAGATACACTTCAAAACCCAACTCACACTTATGCAAACTCCGGATTGTACAATGTAACACTTACAGTAACCAATTCAACCGGCAGCAATACACTGATATTTAATAATTATATCTCGATAAATATAGGTGCAACTTATCCTGTATCAGCATCTTGTGTTCCTAATACGCAAAATGGTTCATTGGGATTTGGTATTACCAACGTGAAGTTAGGAAATCTTGACCGGTCCTCTGGTGATGCATCCGAGGGGTATTCAGATTTTACCTGCGATTCAACAGCTCTTTTTATTGGCTATACATATCCAATTACTATAACCCATGATAATCCAACTTTCCATCAATGTGCTGTATGGATTGATTATAATAATGATGGTCTTTTTGATAACGGTTCTGAGCAAATTGTTTATAGCCCAAGTTCTTTGCTTACATAGGAGATTTTCAGGTTCCATCTTTCGCTGCTTTAAATGTACCTTTGCGGATGAGGGTATGGGCAGACTACGATTTAGCTGCTGCAGCCGATCCTTGCGCATCGCCGCAATTTGGGCAGATTGAAGATTATACTATTTTTATACTGCAAAACACTTCGCCGCCTTCTGCAGATTTTTCTAACAACATTTCTTATACCTGTGATGGTATTGTTCAGTTTTCGGATCTTTCCACAAATGCGCCTATTGCATGGCAATGGGACTTTGGAGATGGTAACACTTCTGTTGCTCAAAACCCTAATCATACATACACAAACGATGGTGTTTATAATGTTCAGATGACAGCCTCGAACGCCTTCGGAGACGGAATAGTTACAAAAATGTCTTTAGTTGAGGTGAATACTGCAGACAATCTAATTCCTGCAGACTGTTATCCTAGTACTTTAGCTTATTGCTGTGGATATGGGATAGAAAACGTAAATATTAATTCAATTAATAACGCCTCAATTAATTCCAGCGAAGGGTATGTTGACTTTTCATGTGAAAATAAAACGAACTTAAATATTGGGGACTCTTATGCGATTAATGTTTCCACCGGACTAGACAATCCTCAAGACACCAAAGTTTGGTTAGATATTGATAATAATGGCTTTTTTGATAGTGATGAATTATTGTTGGAAGAGTACAATACATATAGTTTTATTGCTAATATTACTATTCCTTCGACTTCATTGCTCAATACTCCTATTCGGATGAGAATTTCATCAGATGAGGTAGGCAATAATTTTGGCCCTTGTGATGATTTGATCAGAGGACAGGCAGAAGATTATGCGATAATCGTTAACGATGCAAATCGGCTTAACAGAAACGATTCTTTTGATTTTAAAATGTACCCAAACCCTTCTAATGGCACTGTTACTTTTGATATAGGAAATACTGATGTCTATAAAATAAATATATATAGTTTAATGGGTAAGAAAATAGTTGGTTACGATAAGTTAAAATCGTCAGTCAGTATTGATTTAAATGATTTGATCACTGGGTCTTATTTGGTTGAGTTAATTGATTTTACGATTTCACAAAAGAGAATTATTCTCATATGGGATATGTTGCTGAGGGTGTTACAAGCTATATGGGAGACCGGGTACTTTATGAATGTGGGGTATTCGAAGAAAACCAATATTTTAAAGAATTTGAGACTTACTTGACCAGGCATTTTCATAACGATGGTAGAAAACACATGAGTGTTGCTAATTCTTCTTGGGACACATGGTTAGATGGCTATGTGCAAGGTATTCCTGGCAGAAAAACATCTATCTACACAGAAGGAGCCTTAATCGCATATATTTGCGATATGCGCATACGAAAAGCCACCAGCAATAGCGCTTCCTTGCATAATGTAATGCAAGAGATGTATAAGCTTTCCAATACAGGAAAAGGATATACAGAAGTAGATTATCGCAATATATTGGAAAAAATATCTGGCGAATCCTTCGCAGACATTTTCACCAAACTGGTCTATGGAACAGAGGATTTCACTCCATTTATTGTTGAAGCCCTAAACTATGAAGGCTGGAAATTTGAAACCAAACCATCTACTAAAGAATATGAAAACTTTGGATTAAAGGGAACTTGGAAAAGTGGTTCTTTTGAAATATCTCATGTACTGGAAGGTTCTACTGCGGAAAAATCAGGTATCGTTGTTAGTGACTGTGTTCATTCTATAAATGGAATAAGAATTAATAATGATCTATCTGAATGGTTGATTTATTTTCAAGAAGATTCGATAAGTTTGTCCATTGAAAGAGAAAAAAGGTTAAAGAAAATAGACCTACAACCTAACAATGAAAAAGGGTTTAGCAAGTTCAAAATATCCAACAAAAGTAAGTAGGTGGCAAATCAAAAAACCGAAATAGCAGAAAAATTAGAAACTCCAAGGAGCCTTAAAATTCTTTGCATCATGAGCTTCATCGGCTTTGCATTGGCCATGGTTCAAGATACTTCATTCTACCTGACCTATGGTTCTATTCAAGACGTTGTAGAGTCATCCGATCAAACAACTTGGGAGATGTTGGAAACAAAATTTGACATATTACTAGACAAAGGAATCAATATCTATGAGGCTGATGAAAAAACCATAAATAAAGATTTATCCATGCGCATTTCCCTAATGTATATTTATAGGTCGATAATAGACGTGTTAGCATTGCTTGGTGTTTCAATGATGTTTATTTCGCTTAAAACTGGGTTTTGTCATATATGCAATTTTTCAGTTTGCCTATGCTGCGATTCCGTTTGTTATGTTTAGTGGAAGTGGAGCCATTATTGTTGGTAATGCTAGTATTGCAATAACCCTTGTTTATGTAGCATTGTTTCTAACTCAAAAAAGGTATTTAATAAGATGATAGAGGAGGAAAACAAAATCGAACGTATAAGAATTGAAGAAGAAAAACATTGCAGCTGAAAAAAAAAACAGAACCAATTAGCATTCTGTCCAGAAACCTCCGCTTACTTAAACGCATAATACTTGGAAAAAACAAACCTTCCATGTTTCTTCGTATACTTTGTTGGTTTTACCTTGGGTGGAGTTTATTGATGACTCTCTATTATGGGGCTGTCGGTCTATTAATAAGCTCCTCTGCTATTCACGATAAAGCATTTGAAGCAATTGGTGGAAAATACTTCTTTGTTTATGCTTGTTTGCATACATTGGCTTTTATAGGTGTAGTATTTATGTGGCGTATGAAAAAAATAGGCTTCTATATATTTTCTATACCAACTTTTATTATGCCATTCCTACATCTCTTAATGACATGGACTTGGACGGAAAGTTTGTCCGAAAAATCAAATAAAATTGAACTCATAATCTTCTTATTTTCTATTATTTCGATTGGATTATTTGCTATCAATTGGAAATCTTTAAACCTTATTAAAAAGCAAGAAGACTCACCAATTATATAGAACATTATTTCAATTTAACGTCCATAAAGACATTTTGCGCAATTTTTGAATATTTTTTCATCAATAAAACAAATCTTTTTGCGAAATTTAG
>CALSNM010000017.1 GCA_943787725.1 uncultured Flavobacteriales bacterium
TCTTCCACTTGGCCAGGTCAAGGAAGCTGCTTGCAGGGTATAGCATTTGATGATATAGAAATTACTGTGGCAAACGCCTTAAAGACCTACATTCCCGACGACAACTTTGAAGCCTATTTGGAAGCCAATTATATGGGCGATGGTATAGCATTTAATGATTCAGTAATTACTCAAAATATAAATTCTGTTACTGACTTGCAAGTTCAAGGTCAAAATATAGCAGACTTATCTGGGATAGAGGATTTTATCGCTTTAGATACGCTTAATTGTGATAACAATCAACTTACTAGTTTAGATTTAAGTAATAATACTTCTTTGAGTAATTTGAATTGTTCTTCTAACAACCTAGTTTCTTTAAATATATCATTAAATACATTACTAACTAACTTAGAATGCAGCAATAATCAATTAACTTTTTTAGATGTTTCTTCTAATATTAATCTAGAAATACTTAGATGTGAGGGTAATATGAATTTGACAACTATTGATTTAACTAATAACGTTAACCTCATTGAATTTTATGGTTCATATAATTCATTTACATCTATAGATTTAAGTCAAAATGTTTTATTAGAGCACCTTGAGGTTGAATCAAATCAGTTACTGAGTGTTGATGTTTCAGCAAACCTAAATTTATGGTTTTTAAATATTGCTAATAATAACATATCGTTAATTGATTTGAATAATAATCCTGCACTTGGTTATTTTTTGTGTCATTATAACCAAATAGTAGAATTACAATTTACTAATAATTCTAACCTTGTTTATTTGTATTGCACTGGGAACCCAATTGATTCATTGGATTTGTCGAATAATTCTATTTTAACACTTTTAAACTGTCGGCAAACACCTATTTCGTATTTAGATGTTAGAAATGGAAATAATACTAGTATTTCAAATAGTGCATTCAGTTTGGATAATAGTCCTAATCTTTATTGTATATCCTCAGATGATGCTGCTTGGAGTACTGCTAGTTGGACAAACATTGACCCTCAAACAGTATTCAGTAATAATTGTGCGGGGTATTCCTAATACAGATTTTGCAGCCCACTCGGGGAATGAGTAATCCGACATCTGCTGATCAGGTTAGTCTTTGTTCGGGTTCGGTTATCAATTTTTCTGATTGGAGTAGTCATAATCCTACTGCATGGTTTTGGGATTTTGGGGATGGTAATACATCAACTATTCAGGATCCTGAGGCATACATATGCTTCTGCAGGCACCTATACGGTAAGCTTAATTGCTTCCAATGTCAATGGTGCAGATAGTTTAGTGAAAATAGAATATATTGTCATAACGACTTTGCCTAATGTTGATCTCGGCTCCGATACACTTAACTTTTGCAATACTGATAGTGTTTTATTAGATGCCGGTTTGGGCTATAGTGAGTATAGCTGGAGCTCTGGGGGTGTATACTATTGCTAGCGATTGTGTGCCTTTATACCTATGCAGATGGGCAAAATACTTCATCAATTTATGCACAAGAATCTGGCTACTATTACGCAAGTGTAAGCGATTCTTTAGGTTGCACATCTACTGATTCTGTTTTTGTAAGTTTGTTAACTCCTAATATATTAGGAGACACTTCCATTTTTCAGGGAGATACGCTTTCTTTAGTCGCCTCAATTGATGGAGTAGGATTTTTTGCTATATAGCTATGATACAATTGTATTAACACCATCAGATAACATTCAAAATGTACTAGACACTGTTTCTGAAGGTACAGTGATCCTCCTGGATGCTGGCACATATAATGTGAATTTAGTTTGGCCCAACACCAATCATATTATTATAAGCAGCCTATATGGACCAGAGCAAACAATATTAGATGGTTCTAGCGTTCCAGAAAGTGTTATTTATGTGGGTAATGGACAAATAGGAGTAGTTATTGAACAGCTTACAATTACTGGTGGTTATGGATCTGTCGCTACCTTCAACTCAAATATTTTTGGAGGGGGGTATATTAATTGATGAAAATGTTCGTGCAGTTATTAAGAATTGCTTAATAGTAGAAAATGCCCTCACCAACAGCAATATTTATGCTGGAGGGTATTTTCATTAGTTATAGCTCTGAAGTTTATTGTATTAATAACACTATTGCAGATAATAATGGTGAAGGGGCTATGGTGGCGATCTGCAGAGCAATCTTGGTGTAACCCTAATAATCCATTTATGGGACCCCGAATATGGTAGAGACGGAGGGGGCAATAAACAATATAATACATAATAACTCTAGCCATGGATTTTACAACCAGTCAGGGGGCATATGGAAATACTTTCTCTATAAGAAATAACAATAGTTCTAGTTGGTACAATGGAGGTGGGTAGCTCCTATACTGAAACAGGGTTTAATGGTAATATTTCTCAAGACCCATTATTTGTAAATGCAGCTGGAGGAAATTATCAGCTATCTGCTGGCTCATCATCTTTAACAGCAGGAGAGGATGGAGCCATACTTGGCTATCAAGGCCAATTTAATTTGAATGATCTTGTATATCATCCAGAGAATGTGAACTATTCGTGGTCAACTGGGGGATACTTCACAGCAAGTAATTATAAACCCTAATCAGAGCACTACTTATAACTTTAGCATTCAAGATGGTTCTAAACTCATGTAATGAAAGTATTAATGTGCTAGTATATCCGCATATATACGATTCTATTTGCACAGGAACTACATATGATTTTAATGGAGATTTACTTACAACTGCTGGTGTTTATTTCGATACTCTTACTGGTTCAAATGGACAGGATAGCTTGGTGAAGCTTACATTATCGGAGATTAATTTACCAATAGTTTCTGCAGGCAATGATACCATATTGTGTAATCAACCAGGAACGGTTCAGTTTAATGGACTTCCATTAGGAGGAACATGGACCGGAACCCATATTAATTCATCTGGAGGATTTGATCCTAACGGGGTTGGATTGTTCGAGAATGTATACACTTATACAGATCCAAATGGATGTGCTAATTCAGACACCATGTATATAGATGTAATAGCTCCTATCAATGCAGATGCTGGTGTTGATTTTGAGGGTATGTATAACTGTGGGGATTATTCAATTAACTGGATTACCTGCAAATGGAATATGGAGTGGGAATGGGATTACACCTACAGGGTTATACAATCTAACAGCAGCAGGAACATATGATTTTACGTATAGTTTTGGTTCTGGCAATTGTTTAACGACTGATGTAGTAAGCCTAACGGTAAATGCACTGCCAGTTGTAGATGCTGGATTTGATTTTGATGTTTGCTTAGAAGCTGGTTTACAACTATTAATTGGAAATCCAATAGGAGGGCACATGGACAGGTGTTGGTATAACCAATTCATCTGGTGATTTTGATCCAAATTTAACAGGAGTTGGATTGCATACACTTTATTACAGTTATACGGATATAAATGCATGCAGTAATATAGATTCATTGGTTGTTACAGTATTTGATTTACCAATAGTTTCTGCAGGCAATGATACCACATTGTGTAATCAACCAGTTACGGTGCAGTTTAATGGACTTCCATCAGGAGGGTACATGGTTCGGAACCCATATTAATTCATCTGGAGGATTTGACCCAAACGGGGGTTGGATTGTTTGAGAATGTTTATAGCTATGCAGATGCCAATGGATGTACTAATTCAGACACCATGTATATTGATGTAATTAGCCCTGCTTCGATCAATGCGGGGTGCGGATCTATCTGTATGTTTAGATACGGTAAGTGTTCAGCTAACAGGTTCACCTTCTGGGTGGCAGTTGGAGTGGAAATGGGATTGTATCAACAGGATTATACACTGTAACAGCAGCAGGCACATTTGATTTTACGTATAGTTTTGGTTCTGGCAATTGTTTAACGACTGATGCAGTAAGCCTAACGGTAAATGCACTGCCAGTTATAGATGCTGGTTCTGATATTGCCATGTGTGTAAATGCAGGCTTACAAATATTATCGGGAGCTCCAATAGGAGGCACATGGACAGGTGCTGGTATAACCAATTCATCTGGTGAATTTGATCCAAATGTAGCAGGAGTTGGGTGGGTACATACACTTTATTACAGTTATACGGATATAAATGCATGCAGTAATATAGATTCATTGGTTGTTACAGTAAATGCTTTACCAATAGTTTCTGTAGGCAATGATACCACATTGTGTAATCAACCAGTTACGGTGCAGTTTAATGGACTTCCATCAGGAGGGTACATGGTCGCGGAACCCATATTAATTCATCTGGAGGATTTGATCCTAACGGGGTTGGATTGTTTGAAAATGTATACACTTATACAGATCCAAATGGATGTGCTAATTCAGATACAATGTATATTGATGTAATAGCTCCTATCAATGCAGATGCTGGTGTTGATTTTGAGGGTATGTGTAACTGTGGGGATTATTCAATTAACGGGATTACCTGCAAATGGAATATGGAGTGGGAATGGGGATTACACCTACAGGGTTATACAATCTAACAGCAGCAGGAACATATGATTTTACGTATAGTTTTGGTTCTGGCAATTGTTTAACGACTGATGTAGTAAGCCTAACGGTAAATGCACTGCCAGTTGTAGATGCTGGATTTGATTTTGATGTTTGCTTAGAAGCTGGCTTACAACTATTAATTGGAAATCCAATAGGAGGCACATGGACAGGTGTTGGTTATAACCAATTCATCTGGTGATTTTGATCCAAATTTAACAGGAGTTGGATTGCATACACTTTATTACAGTTATACGGATATAAATGCATGCAGTAATATAGATTCATTGGTTGTTACAGTATTTGATTTACCAATAGTTTCTGCAGGCAATGATACCACATTGTGTAATCAGTCTGGAGCAATACAGTTTACTGGAACACCAACTGGTGGCTCATGGTCCGGAATCCATATTAATTCGTCTGGAGGATTTGATCCTAACGGGGGTTGGATTGTTCGAGAATGTATACACTTATACAGATCCAAATGGATGTGCTAATTCAGACACCATGTATATAGATGTAATAGATCCTATCAATGCAGATGCTGGGTGTTGATTTTGATGTATGTGTAACTGTGGGAATTATTCAATTAACGGGATTACCTGCAAATGGAATATGGAGTGGGAATGGGATTACACCTACAGGGTTATACAATCCAACAGCAGCAGGAACATATGATTTCACGTATAGTTTTGGTTCTAGTAATTGTTTAACGACTGATGTAGTAAGCCTAACGGTAAATGCACTACCTATAGTTGCTGCAGGAAATGATACCACATTGTGTGATCAACCTGGTACGGTACAGTTTAATGGTCTCCCATTAGGAGGGTACATGGTCCGGAATTCACATCAATTCATCTGGAGGTTTTGATCCAAACGGGGGTTGGATTGTTTGAAAATGTTTATACATATACTGATGCAAATGGAATGTACCAATTCAGATACCATGTATATTGATGTAATCAGCCCTGCTTCGATCAATGCTGGTGCTGATCTGTCTGTTTGTGAAGATGCCAATACAGTACAACTCAATGGTACTCCAGCTGGGTGGTAGTTGGAGTGGAAATGGGATCGTATCAACAGGGTTATACACTTTAACAGCAGCAGGCACATTTGATTTTACGTATAGTTTTGGTTCTGGCAATTGTTTAACGACTGATGCAGTAAGCCTAACGGTAAATGCACTGCCAGTTGTAGATGCTGGTTCTGATATTGCCATGTGTGTAAATGCAGGCTTACAAATATTATCGGGAGCTCCAATAGGAGGCACATGGACAGGTGTTGGTATAACCAATTCATCTGGTGATTTTGATCCAAATGTAGCAGGAGTTGGGATACATACACTTTATTACAGTTATACTGATATAAATGCATGCAGTAATATAGATTCTATGATTGTTACAGTATTTGATTTACCAATAGTATATGCTGGGTAACGATACCACATTGTGTAATCAGGCTGGAGCAATACAGTTTACTGGAACACCAATTGGTGGCTCATGGTCCGGAACCCATATTAATTCATCTGGCGGATTTGATCCTAACGGGGGTTGGATTGTTTGAGAATGTTTACAGCTACACAGCTACGAACGGATTGTACCAATTCAGACACCATGTATATTGATGTAATTAGCCCTGCTTCGATCAATGCGGGGTGCGGATCTATCTGTATGTGAAGATACCAATGCAGTACAGCTCAATGGAATTCCGGCTGGTGGAGTTTGGACGGGCAATGGTATAAGTAATGGTGGCTTGTATACATTAACAGGAATAGGTTCTTTTGATTTTATGTACACTTCCGGGTACTGGCAATTGCCTGGCTACCGATACAGTTAATTTAAATGTTGTGCCACTACCAACTATTGATGCTGGAGCAGATGCGTCTGCTTGTATAGGAGAGTCCATTGCCTTATTTGGTTCAGGAGGTGTGAGGCTATACATGGGACAATGGAGTAACTGATGGAGTTTCGTTTAACCCTACCACCAATTTGCAATATACAGTTACAGGAACAGATGCAATAGGAGTGTACTAATACAGATTCTGTTTGGGTAAATATTAATATGTTGCCAGGAATATATGCCGGAGCCGACCAAGTTATCTGTTACAAGGACTCAATTGCACTTTCAGCCACTCCTGCAAGTTGGACTTATACATGGGACAATGGAATAACCGATGGCGTGTATTTCTCTCCTTCTTTTACCAATACCTATACAGTTGCATATACCGATGCCAACGGATGTACTAGTACCGATTCGTTAACAATTTATGTGAATCAATTACCAGCAATTAATGGTGGAGCAGATGTAAATGTATGTATTGCCGATTCTGTAACTCTAACTGCATCAGGAGGTGGCATTTATGTATGGAACAATGGTATAAGCAATGGAGTACCGTTTTATGTAAATAATAACATGACTTGTATTGTAGCAGTCACTGCTACAACAGGTTGTTCAAATTCAGATACAGTACAGATTATTACCTATCCATTACCAACGGTTTATGCGGGAGCTGATACCGCAGTGTGCGTTGGTGGTCAGGTTACATTAAATGGAAGCGGAGCAGTTACTTATTCATGGAATAATGGAATAACCAATGGAGTTCCCTTTACAGCGAATTCATCATTAACTTATACAGTTATTGGTGCAGATGTCAATGGCTGTGAAAATATAGATGATGTATATATAGAAGCCTATCCATTGCCCAATGTAATAGCAGGGCAGGAGCAGTTTGTTTGCATAGGCGAACAAGTTACATTGTTTGCTTCAGGAGCTAGTAATTATGTTTGGGATAATGGAGTTAGCGATGGAGTGGCATTTATACCAGCGGCTACATCTACTTATAACGTTATAGGAACAGATGTGAATAGTTGTGAAAATACCGATCAAACATCAGTAACGGTTTATGAGCTTCCAGAAATGATAGAGACAGTCATCCATGAAAATTATGGCAATGATGGTGCTGTTAGTATTGATGTTATTAGTGGTGGCTCACCCTATTTATTTGATTGGGACATTGACGGGTTTGGAGACAATGATGATGAGCAAGATCTAACTGAGTTAACAGGAGGTACTTATACGGTTGTAGTAACCGATAGCTACGATTGTTCGGATACGCTTACTGTAATTGTGGAGAGCATGACTCAATTGATTATCCCGTCAGCACTTACTCCCAATTCGGATGGGTTTAACGATGTGTGGGACATCATAGGTCTACATAATTATCCCAATATGCAATTGCAGATATTCAATCGTTGGGGTCAGCTCATTCACGAGCAAAAAGGACAGTATACCTATTGGGATGGCACTTACAATGGTAAACGAGTGCCAGTTGCCGATTATTTTTATGTGATAACCCTTGGAACAGAGGAAGAACCACATAAAGGAACGGTAACGGTGAAGTATTAAATTGGTTATATTCAGTAAAAAATTATTACACAATGAAAAAAATAGTATACCTAGTTTTTGTTCTCGTTTTGGTAAGTAAATCAGTAAAATCTCAGGAGGTTTCATATGGTGAAAAAGTTGTCCGGTTAGAGAAGATAAAATATGGCGTAGAAATTAAAGCTCATTATTTTACTCTTAAAAAGTGGGATTCATCTAAAAGACAATATATAATACAAGATGAGCGTTTTTGCATAAGTCAGCTTTTGCCTGTAGATAATAATTATTATGATTTCAAGTATGAAAATTGTTTGGAAGACGAATCTAGGGGGAATGTTTTTAGACTCTTCTGGAATTATTCTAAAGAGTTAAGTTCTTCTAATATTGATGTATTCAAGGTTGAGGATATTTTCGAATTAGGTGCTGAGTATAAATTAGAGTTTAATTATACAGATCAGACAATATCATTTTTTATATTTCCTAATGATGGTGTATATTCCGAATGCATTACAATTTCCAAACTAGAAATTAGATAAAGGAAATTTCATTCTGTTTGGTCTCTCCTGGAATTCCTCCAATTGCACATTGAGGTAATCAAAAACCAAAAAAACTAATTTATAAGTATATATAAAATACACTCATTATCTATTTTTTCCCCAGGTCTACTATTTTTATAAATAGAACTTTATTCATTTCAAGCTCTTCATTTTGAAACGGAAGCAAGTCATGATCAAGATTGCTAAATTCATTTTTACTTTCCTGCGCAGCTGCAAAAGTGCTGGATTCTGATTCGTAATCATTGAAGAATGAAAATTTGAAAGGATTAAATTAATTTGAAGTGTTCAAAGTAACTAAATATTTATCTTATGCAAAGAAATCAAGGGTTGTTAGTGGTAAATTTAATCACTCATTGACCTTTTTGAAGTTACTCTTTGATTCAATAGACAGTTATGATAATTGCCAGGACAGAAAGATGTTTTCAATCTGTCCTTTAAATAAGGTCTTGTAAAAATTAGAATCAATCCTCGTATTTTTAATGTGCTATTATTTGAATTAATAAGTATGAATTGGGTGGGGTGTTTTGTTCGAAACTGATTAATTGTGGGGGATATATGGGGAAGTAAAAATACAACTACCTTAATTTCTAAGTGTTTGACTTGTTGTTTAGTTAGCCGGAAAGGATTGTTTCCTTGTGTTCATTGATCCTTTGAATTCCAAATTTCCAAAACTCATTTGGATTCCATCAGAATTGGCTATTTTAATGTATACTATTCATTTGAATAAATTAAATTTAGTATATGAATGAACAAAGCTCGATACTTTAGTATCGAGCTTTGGTTTCTTGGTGAGCCAGAAAGGATTCGAACCTTTGACCGCCTCCTTAGAAGGCATCTTACTGAATTATTATGAAAATTATTGAAGTGCCCGTTAATACTGGTGTTGTTGAGGTTTGGTGGAGTAGAGGTGTTACTCAAGAAAGTGGTAAATAACGGTTTTTACCGGGTTATTATGGTAAAAACCTACCAAGATAACCAACCATAATCATGCAAAACCTACCATGCCGCCTTACCATAGCTTTTTCATCAGAATCTTCCGGACACAAGAAAAGTCTTAAATCCTCACCCCAATAATGCATACATCATCAATCTGTTCAATAGTGCCTCTCCAGTCTTCAAAGGCTTTGTTTAGGATACCCTTTTGCTCTTCCATTGACTTATCTTGAATAGATAGTAACAATGCCTTAAATGGCTTAGATTTGAACTTTTTTCCCTTTTCCCCACCGAACTGGTCAACGTACCCATCAGAGAATAAATAGATAGAGTCACCCTTCACTAAGTCAAACGTATGTGTGGTGTAGGGTGATTGCTTATCAAACTTGCCTATAGGTTGCTTGTTGGCTTTGGTTTCAATTACTTCTCCATTCCTAATAATCCATAAAGGGTTGTGGGCACCAGCATATTGTAGCTTGTTTCCATCAATTGAACACAAGGCTATATCCATACCATCTTTAACCTCATCCTCAGATTTCTCAAACTCTTGGATTACTATCTCTCTAGTCTTGTCTAGGATTTTACCTGGGGTTGATAGACCATATTCTCTTACAGAACGATTCAAACCATTATTACACACAACACTAACCATTGCACCTGGCACTCCGTGTCCAGTGCAATCAGCAGCAGCAAAAAGGATTTTACCATCTTTATGTTCCATCCAATAAAAGTCACCAGCAATAATATCTTTTGGTTTGTAAAGGATAAATGATTCTTGTAGGTATTCTTTAACTAGTTTGGTGGGGGGGAGGATTGCAGATTGTATGCGTTTAGCATAATTGATTGAATCTGTAATTTCTTTATGTGATTCTTCAATAACCTTCCGTTGTTCGTCTGATTGTTTCCTTTGAACTTTTATTAATTTGTTACTCCTTAAGATATAGGCAAAAACGAATGTAATGATGCTCAATATGGATGTATATAATAAATATGCCCAAGAAGTTCGATACCAAGGAGGGAGTATCTCAATTTTGAAAGATGATATTGAAGATTCTATTTCGTTAACGTTTTTTGCCTTCAACTTAAATTCATAAACTCCTACATTTAAATTTAATTCTTTAAATGTTTTATTGCTCCAGTCTGACCAAACGGAATCCATGCCTTCAATAAAGTAGCTATACTCGTTACCTTCTTCATTAATAAAGGAGTTACAGCTATATTCAACTAATAATGAATTGTTTCCCACGTATGGCAAGGAGTAACTGTTGTTTGGACTGATTTTATATCCATTGTATATTGTATTACCGTTAACAATAATTTTTCTAAAAATTGACTCAATTTTTAATTCTTCATCATCTTTAGATTTTCCATCGTATCTTATTACTCCTTCGAGGCCTCCCAACCAGCTAATTCCGTTTTCTTCATGGAACATTGTGTGAATAATTTCATCAGTATACCCCAAAAAGGAAGAATTGTTCCAAATGTATTTTCCATTTTTGATTGATGAGAATCCATATTGAATCCTACCTTCATCATCAAAAAGAATCATCCAAATATTTCCGAATTTATCTTTATTAATTCGATGAACACCAAGATTCTCTTTTGTGAAATTAATGCCAAATTCATTGTAAGGAGAGAATTTTTCATTCTTCAATAGGAATATTCCATTATCATGACCTGTGAACAATTTTCCATCATGAAAAAATAGGTAATTGCTCCCTTTGGGTAGACCTTGTTCCTGTCCATAGTATTTAAATTTAGGTATAGAATCATTGAACATATTTACATGTCCTTTTAAAATACCAGAGCTATCACCTTTCAAGGTTCCAATCCAAATATTTCCTTTTAAGTCAATTTGAGCGTTGAAAGGTTCCATTTTAGTAAAACCTTTTATGGATTTTATTTTACTGAAAGCACCATTTTCATATTTAAGTTTAGATATTCCATTATAATGTATAACAATAATTTCTGATGAATCTAAAGGTGATTGAATGCATTGGTAAGGGCCACCTTTTTCGATAGAGTATAAATTTTCATTTTCATCATAAACATATAACTCATTAAGTTGAGAAATAAACAAAAATGATTCATTGTTAATATTGATGACATCTAATCCATAAAAATCAGTTTTACTATGGATTTTGGATATACCAAGTATATCTAATTTATACAGACCATGTGATGTAGCGAAAATATGAGCATTTTGAAATTTTTGAATATCTTCAACTCCTCCTTTTAATCCTATGTTCCTATCATATTTTATAATTCCAGAGTTGATGGCTACTTTTGATATACCACGGTTGGTTCCTAGCCATAAGTTCCCTTCATTATCTTGAAATTGACATTTTATTGTTTTGTCAGTAATTGTTTTCTCGTCTATAACATGTTTGATATTTAAAGCAGAATCAAATAATAAAACTCCTTCTTTAAAAGTTCCAATAGATAGCATTCCATTTACAATTTTTGAGCTATGTATAAGTGGAATGTTAGCTAAAAAAAACAGGGGGTTTCTTCATAGATACCCATTCGAAAATTCCATTGTCCATTAATATCAATGTTTTCCCCGCAAAAGTTATGATATTGTCTATGTAATTATTATCAAATTGCTTGTCAAGTTGAACTTTTTCTAGACTATTATTTACTATTTTATAAAGACCCAGTTCGTCTTTGTAGACATAAACCTCATTTTCAAATAAGAAGATGTTATGACGATAGTAAAATTTACTACGATTATCTAGTTGTATTCTATTCAACAATTTAGAGGAATCTAAAATTAAAATTTCGGAACTAGTTTGTAATGTTATATTATCCTTGCAAACAATAATAGAGTAGACCACACCAATGGAATCAATATTGTATTTATCCAATAACGATTGGTACTCAAGAAGTCCATATTTATTTGGCGTTAATACGCCAAATTGATTTCTTCCTCCAACATATATTTGAGAGTTATTTCCCTTTGCAAGGCAGGTGGTAGATTGATTTTTCTCACCTATTTTAATTGTTCTCCATGAAGAACCATCGTATTCAAGAACACCAGCATAATTTGCAAAATACATCATTCCTCTATCATCTTGAAGAATGTCATGAATTTGTGGATTACCACCATATTCTTTCTTCAAATAATTTCTATGAGAAAAAAAAACCTAATGCAGAAGGAGTTATTGTTTTTGTCTGTCCGAAGGAAGTTGACAAGAAATAAAGGAATAAACCAAAGAAACAAATTATATTTTTCATGAATAATTAATTATTATTTCAGCAAATTAATCAGATTGCCTCAAGCTCTTAATTTAATTAAATATACATAGTATTTATAACAATGCAACTTGGGCCAGAAGTTTCAGCTGGATAGAGTACCAACAAACAACTTAAAACCTACCATGCTACCTTACCATAGCTTTCTCATCAGAAACTTCCAAGCATAAAAAAAGTCTTAAACTCTAATGAGAATAAGACTTTTAATTGTGAGCCAGAAAGGATTCGAACCTTTGACCGCCTCCTTAGAAGGGAGGTGCTCTATCCAGCTGAGCTACTGGCCCAATTTTAAGGAGTAATCCTTTGTTTGGGTGGGCAAAAATAAAAAAAACTTATTAATAAAAATGAAAAAGCGAGATTTCTTTATTTTTATTCGAAATCAATCGCACCATTATTTATGATTCCAAAAACTTTGCCGGTAAATTCAGTTCCTATAAAAGGCGTGTTAGTGCTCTTAGAAACTATCATTTCTTTGGTTAAGATCCATTTTTGAGTAGGATCAAACAGTGTGATATTTGCCGTAAATTCTTTTTCTATCACAGGAATATCTAATTGTAAAAGAGTTCTTGGATTAATGGCCATTTTTTGAATAATACCCTCGATTCCAATATGTTTTGCTAAGTGTGTACAAGCAATCGGAAAGGCAGTTTGCAACCCAATAATACCAAATTCTGCTAAGCCGAATTCCTTTTGTTTACATTCTATATCTTGTGGAGTATGATCAGATACAATGATATCTATCGTGCCGTCTTTGAGCCCCTCAATAAGCGCTTCTGTGTCTATGTCTTCTCTCAGCGGTGGTAATGTCTTGTAATTTGAATCAAAACCTATAAGTGCTTTGTCTGTTAAGGCAATTTGATGCGCTGCAATTTCGCATGTTACATTTAATCCCTCGCTTTTTGCTTCGTTAATCATTGTTACAGCATTTACTGTAGAAATGGTAGAAAAGTGAATTTTGGCTTCATTGTAAGAGGTCAGAAACAAATCTCTTGAAATTTGCAGTTCTTCTGATAATGTAGGAATACTTTCCAGCCCCAAGGTGGTGCTTACTTCGCCTTCATGCATCTGTCCATTCATGAGAAAGGCTTTCGTCGTTAGCAAAGCTAATAACTAAACCGCCAAAGTTTTTTGCGTAGAGCAGTGCTCTAGACATAAGTCCTGAGCTTTTAATTGCTTTTTTATTATCTGAGAATGCAACAGCTCCTGCTTGTTTCATATCAAATATTTCGGCCAATTCTTTTCCTTCTAAGTTATGACTTAATGCTCCAATTGGAAGCACGTCTACAATGTGGTTTTGTGTTTTAGATTTGACAAATTCAATGTCTGTTTTTGAAGAACGGGTAGGAGTGGTATTTGGCATAATTGCTACCGAAGTAAATCCTCCTTTGGCAGCAGCATTTGCTCCTGAGATTAAATCCTCTTTGTATTCCATTCCTGGTTCACAAAATTCTGCATGCATGTCCATCAACCCAGGCGAGATATGTAAATTTTTCTCTTCAATAACCTTGTCTGCGTTATCGGATAAGTTTTTTCCGATATTTTTGATGACTCCTTCTTCAATGAAAACATCAACGGTTTTTCCATTAAATGAGGAATTTGGATCGATGACTTTTGCTGCTTTAATTAAAATTTTCATTTCCATAATCTTGTGATAACTATTTCTAATCCTAATAATACTATTACTAGTAGGATACATTGCCACCAATATTGTTTTCCTTGCACGAGCTCATTTACGTTAATAGATGAAGTATCATCTGCTCCTTCTATTATGTTAGCTTGATTTCCAATTGGCGATTTAGCAAGTAATTCAGATAATTCTTTTGTGGTATAAAAACTAAAATCTGATTCAGCTCTGTCGTAGTTAAAACTAAATCCGCCTATGGGATTACTCCCATAGGTTATATTATAATGTCCAGAAGTATTTATTTGATCATAGAGTAATAAGTTTGTTTCATTTTTAACCTTTCTAACTTCAGGAATAAATTCTATTTCTTTGGTCGTTGATTTTATTGTTAGTTTTTCCAAGTCAGACGGTATTTCCTGAAAGGCAATAGTGTTGTCTTTACCTATGAAGTAAGATAGGGTAGAGCTCGGTTGACTAAATTCGCCAATCCTCAGCAAAGATGCTACAAATAAGGCATGCTTCGGAAAGCTGGATGCTTCGCTAGTTAATGGAGTGGAGCAGAAATAAAAAGTCCCTTTTGCAACTTGGGAAGAACTTAAAAATGAATTGCCATTTTGCAGTTTCATAAGATACTCCGTCCCTGAGGAATTGGCAAATGATATTGCATAATGCTGATTTACTTTTGGTAAATCAACATTATCAGGGACTTTATCAAAAACGTCTTTGTAAATAGGGTTTTCTAGGTTTAAATAAGAAACTTTCGTACTCCCAGTGTCTAATCCTAAAATATTAGCTCCTACCATTGTTTGTAGTAAATTTTTATATGCATCTAAATCAATAGAGGAAGATGGAAACACCAATAGGCTTCCTCCTTTCTTGGTGTAGTTAATTAATTCAGCTGAAAGCCCTGTTGAAATATTGGTAAGTCCCTTTGTGATGATAAAATCATACTGATTAAGCGTAGAGAAATCAAGTTTGCTTAAGCTTTTCGAAGTAAACCGATAGAGGTTGTTTTTGCTAAAAAGATTAGCTAAATACCCAAGCGCATCATTCGCGTTTTCTTTTTCCAATAGCTGGAGAACACTGACTTTGTTCTCTATGTTATAAGAGAAGAAGTATTCATCGTCAAAAAGCATGTCTGGGTCTGGGTATTCGGTTAAGTAGAGTTTACAATGCTGCATTCCGTTTTTAGCAACTGTAAAAGGCACCATACAGTTGGTTGTAGAGTTTTCTGCAATGGAAAAGTTTCCAAACCCTTGTATGGCATTATTAATGGATAATTCGATTTTAAACTCAATAGGAGAATCTGTCTTATTAACAACTCTAGCAAAAATATTTTCTTCACTAGCCGTTTTTCGGATGGGTGTTTTAAACCAAATACTATCAATGTAAACGTTTCCCTTTCCTTGCTGATGATATGGTAATAGGTAGATTTTTAAAGATGAATCGTTTTTGATGTCAGACAATTGAGCTGCGTTTTTTTGGAAATCAGATAACCAATAAAGTGATTTGTTTCCGTCTCTTTCCTGCATCGCATCTGATTGCCTTAAATAAATTTCGTTCAGTTCTCTTGCAACATAACTTGGTTCTATTTCTTCTACTAAAGATATAAACTCATCTTTACTAATCAGCCTTTGATGCCGTGCTTCTAAATCATTGGTTACAACTTGAAAGCGATCTGTAGCTTTATAGCTCTCTGCAATCCGTATAGCTTGTTCTTTGGCTAGGTCGAGTAAATATCCATTCTCACCTTTTGTGTCCATACTGTAAGAGTTGTCAATATAAACCCCTACCGATGCATCCCCAAGCTGTATTTCGTCTTCTACAGGAATGTAGGGTTGTGCGAAAGCTATTACAAGAAGTGTAACAAGCAGCAAGCGAATAAGAAGTATTAGTAGATGTTTAAGTCGAGACTTACTTTTTGTTTCCAGTTTTACTTCCTTCAGCAATTCAATGTTGGAAAAGTAAACTTTAGTAAACTTTCGAAAGTTAAATAAATGAATGATTATTGGAATAGATAAGGCGGTAAGTGCCCAAAGAAATTCTGGATAGAGAAGTTTCATTAAAAAACAAAGTTAATCTTTTCTTTAATAATAGCCTATATCTTACGCAAACTTTTCAAAAACACCCAATCCAAATAATGCGAAATCATATTTGACAGGATCTGATGCATCCATTTTTCGCAAATTATCATCCAGTTCCATAACAGCTTTCCAATCATTTTGTTTCCGAGGTAATAAGCCCAATACACGTCCAACATTTCCAGAATGAACATCTAATGGACAAGACAATAAGGATGGGTTTATACTGTTCCAAATTCCAAAATCAACTCCTTTTTTATCTTGACGCACCATCCATCTTAAATACATGTTAATCCGCTTTGAAGCAGAACCTTTTGCAGGGCTTGCCACATGTTTAAAGGTTCTGAATTTTGCATCTTTCACCGTTTCAAAAAACACCTTTCTAAAGTTCTCAATTGAACCATACATAGTAGTTGTTTCCGAATCAATAGGAGATAAGAATACGTTTTCCATACCTTTATGCTTAATGTATATGTTTTTTAAAGCTGTGATGAAAAAGGCTAGATCAAAAGAATTGAAAGTCCTGTGCTTGAAATTTCTTAGAAAAGCGCTGTCAGTTTCTCTATAATTCATGATAAAATCATACGGTGAGTTTCCCAAAATAGTGGCCAGAGAATTTCCGGATTTAATTATCATTTTCCGATTTCCCCAAGCAATTGTAGATACAAGAAATCCCATGATTTCTATATCCTCTTTTAAATCAAATTGATGCGGAATGGAAATAGGATCACTTTCAATAAATGTCGGAGTATTGTATAGTTCCACCTTTTCATCTAAAAATTGTTTCAGCTCAGAAAAGTTCATTCACATTTAAATTTTTTGTTCAAATGTAGTCATTAATCTAGTCCAGCTAATTCTTTTATGCTTAGATTTACCTAACTTTAGTCTATCATTTGTATGAATGAAGCTTTTCTATTTATTGTGCTTTTAAGTCTTGGTAAAATGGGTTTTGCTCAAATTCCACCTGGATATTATAATACAGCCGAAAACTTAAGTGGAGAGCCACTTCGTTCAGCTTTATACAATATTATTAATGACCACTCTATAAAAGATTACACCACACTATGGGGTTATTTTCAAACAACCGATAATAACGGAGGAATGGTTTGGGATATGTATACAGATAACCCATCAGGATCGGCTACTTACATGTATAACTTTGGTTCGGATCAATGTGGTAATTACACTGCTGAAGGAGATTGCTTTAACAGAGAGCATTCCTTTCCTAAAAGTTGGTTTAACGATGCTTTACCCATGTACTCTGATTTATTTCACCTATACCCAACAGATGGTTGGGTAAATGGAAAGAGGAGTAATTACCCTTACGGGGAAGTTAATAATCCCACTTATACTTCTAGTAATGGAAGTAAGCTTGGAGCAAATGTTTTTCCGGGTTATTCAGGAATAGTTTTCGAACCAATAGATGAATACAAAGGTGATTTTGCACGAACGTATTTTTATATGGTTACCCGATATAAAAATGTTACTTCCAATTGGACAAGCGATATGCTAACAGGGGATAATCTATCGGACTGGGCTAAAACAATGTTTATTAGTTGGGACGCTTTAGATCCGGTTAGTCAGAAAGAAATGGATAGAAACGATGCTGTTTATGTTATTCAAGGGAATAGAAATCCTTTTATTGACAACCCCAGTTGGATTGATTGGATTTGGGGACCAACCGCTTCTCTGTCAGAAATGGAGGAACCTCAGATAAGTATGTATAACGCAGATGGATTGCTTTATATTTACAATGCTTCTTCTAAACAAATAGTGCTTAATATATTTAATATGCTGGGTGCTACTGTGAAAGAAATTTCTATCCAACAAGGCGAAAGTAGAGTAGAACTCAATTTACCTCAAGGTGTATACCTTGCTACTTCAACTATTCAAGGAAGGGTTTTTGCATTGAAATTTGTTCTGTAGTGTATGCAAGACAAAAAGGAATAAAATTTAATTGTCCAAAAAGCCACCAATCAAATCAGAAGGTAAAGTAGTAGGCGGGACTTCAAAATCAAACCACTCGTGAACATCTAAATCTAAATCTAGTCCATTTAAATAATTATTCAATGCCATATTTAGACCATGGGTATAGAGGTCGTGGTCAGCCCCGGTTGGGTCATTGTGAGTAAGATCATTTTGAGCAAAACCTTTAAATTCAGGTCCGGTAATTTCAATCTCAAATTCATCTGGATTTTTACCGATAGGACTGTGAACAGTTGTTGTAAATTTATGCCAGAAAGCAGAATGGATACAACCGTTTTGAAAAAGTTGTCGAACAACTTCTAACGAATCGATAGTCTCTTGCTCTGATTCCGTTGGGAATCCATACATCAGGTAAGCGTGCACCATAATATTTTGCTCGGCAAAATCATTGGTAACTCTTGCAACTTGACCAATATCAACTCCTTTTTTCATTTTGGTTAAAAGTCTGTCGGAAGCAACTTCTAATCCTCCCGTTACAGCAATGCATCCCGATTTAGCCATTAAGCTGCATAGTTCTGAAGTAAATGTTTTTTCAAAACGTATATTGGTCCACCAGGTTATGTATATTTTTCTTTTAATTAATTCCTCCGCCAAAGCTTTTAACATTTTTGGAGGTGCCGCTTCATCAACAAAGTGAAATCCAGAAATACCTGTTTCTTCAACAATAATTTCAATCTTATTGACTAAATGTTCAGCTGTTGTATTTTGATAATTCCCAATGTAATCTAAATTGACATCGCAAAAAGAGCACTGTTTCCAATAACATCCATGAGAGATAGTTAGTTTATTCCATTTGCCGTCGCTCCATAACCGATGCATGGGGTTCATAACATCTAAAAATGAAAGATAAGAATCATGCTGCAATCCCTCATAGCTAGGAGCCGGTAGCTTGCTATGGTGAAATAGGGTATTCGGCAATTTGTTTATGTATTTTACTTTGTTGTTTTTCAAAACAAACGTTCTTTCCAGTTCATCTTGTTCAATTTCTTTTGAGAGATATTGGGTGATTTTTAACAATGGACTTTCACCATCATCTAAGCAAATAAAGTCTAAATAATTAAAAATCCTTGTTTCCCGAAGAGAACGTAGTTCGGTATTGCAATATCCACCGCCAAAAGCAACTTTGATGGATGGATAGTATTTTTTAATGTATTGCGCACATCGCAATGCGGCAAATAAATTCCCTGGAAAAGGAACAGAAAAACAAACTAAGTCCGGTTTAGTTAATTCTAGTTTTGTAGCTAATAATTGTGTTAATTTAGATTCGATAATGGTTAAATCAAAAGAAAGGAATTCCTCCAATTTATTAAAACTACTAGCCGATGTAGCTATTTTTTCTGCATATCGTGTAAAGGAAAAAAACTCGTCTACGTTGGCAGTTATAAAATCGCCTAATTCTTCAATAAATAATGTTGCAAAATGCTTTGCTTTATCTAATACACCCAAATTTCCAAAGGCCCAGCTTAAATCTTCTTCTAATTTTTCAAAACGATGTGCTTTGGGTAAAAAACTATCATTTATTATTTGGTAGGCTGCAGTAACTTTTTGGTTTTGGAGGTAGCTAATTACAAGGTCAACTTTGTCAATATATTCATCTCTTTTGCTCCATACCAGCGGATATTCGTAGCTCTTTAGTTTATCTGCTTCTTGAAAAATATTTCGCACAAAACTATTGTTGAAGATGCTTGTAAATAATTCTATACTGAGGTCGCATTGAGAAACAGGAACACCTTTACTTTCTAAAAATCCCTTTAAGTACATTGTAGCTGGATAAGGTGTATTCAGTTGGGTAAAGGGTGGCGTGACTAATAATACTTTTGTAGTCATTCTCTTTAGTCGTCTGTTTTTGGATCAACGAATTTTTTATCCTGGGGCCCTCTTTTGTAAATTATTAATCCGTTCAAGAAATTTCTCAATATCTGATCTTTTAATTCCATGTAATTCGGGTGCGTCTCTTTACGAAAAAAGGCGCCTAACTCACTTTTGGAGATTCTAAAGTCTACTAAAGCTAAAATATCTACTATTTCATCGTCACGTAACTTTAGAGCAACTCGTAACTTTTTTATTATGTCATTATTAGTAAGCGCCATTTTTTTTGTTGCAATTTACATTTAATTATAGACCTAGGTTAATTCATTTATACTCAGAACAAATAAAATGAGGAATTACATCTAAAAAGATGTGTTTTGCAGTTCCCCAAATACCTTCAGGACTAGCATAGTTAAAAGTACCTCTTTCTTTACCAGTAGTTAAATATTCATTGTTTGGTTTTAAAATGGCTTCATATGAGGAACCATCTTGTTGTTGGCATAATAATTTTAGAAATGGATAATTAGAATTAAATTTTGGAGCGTTTTCTAAAATTGAATAGGGAAATTTAAAATCAATGAAATATGTATTATTTGGCTGATGAAATTGGTTTTCATTATTTGGTTGCAACACCCATACTTTGCCCATTTCATCAGAATAAGTTTGTGTTTCTATGAAAGAAAGCTTTCCAAGTGGAAGTACATTGTTCTTATTTCTATTTAAATGATAATCACTGTTACTAAATAATAGAAGCATAGTCAACAAGGTAGCTAAAATGTAACGGGCCTTAAAAATTTTATATATATGTGCTATTCTTCTAATGATATTGTGAATAAATGAAGATCTGGTAATCTAGCTTTCTTTTTTGTGTACCAATGAAATTGAATTAACACAATACCTGTTTCCTGTTACTGTTGGTCCATCATTAAATATATGCCCGAGGTGAGAGCCGCAGTTTCCACAAACTATTTCGGTTCTGTACATTCCCATGGATTTGTCTTCAATCTGTTCAATATTTGCTGAGTCCAATTCGTTATCAAAACTGGGCCAGCCACATGAAGATTGAAATTTCTGCTCTGATGAAAATAATTGCACATCACACCCTTTACAGTAATAAACTCCTTTGTCAATAAAATCTGTATACTTACCTTTAAAGGGGGCTTCAGTACCTTTGTTTCGCAAAACGTGATACTCTAATTCGGTAAGGATTTCTTTCCATTGTTCATCAGAATTATGAAAAGCATATTTTTTTTCATGCATAGCTCAAACTTTGGTAGTATTTTTGAAACGTTTTATACGAAACAATTACAATTTATAGTTTATTTAAGGTGGAAGATAATAAATCTAATAGAAAAATACTTATAAGTTCTTTAAAAGAGCCTACGTCTGGTTTAATAATAAGTAGTCTGACGCTTATTGTATCTATGCCAATATTCATTACTTTTTATCAGCTTATCCCAATTATTTACCTGCCACTTTCGGATAAATTAAGAATTGACCATATATTACTATTTGCCATTATATTTATATTCATTTATATCCTAATACGAAAATTAGCAAAGTTAATTTATATTGTGTTAGCTATCGCCTTTGTTGGCTTGTTAATTTCTACTTTCACTGGACATTATGGGATTCGTAATTTATATTATGATTACTCTGTCATGCTCTATAATTTAAATGAAAATGGAATTCAGTTAAATTTTGAAGAAAAACATGATCCATTTTCTAAACAAGCACAAATAGCGGTTGCTGTAAATTATCAGAATGAAGAAGTTCGTAAAATAGCAACGAACTGGGCAGTAAAAAACTTTAAAGCGTACCAGTCTGTAACACCTAGTTTAAGTGTGTTACATGCTATGTCTATTTTTAAAGAGGTGCGCAATCGATGGAATTATGTTTATGATCCTAAAGGTGAAGATTACTATGCAAGTGCTAGCGAAACTCTTTCTCAACTTGAATCTGATGACTTGTTAAAGGGTGATTGTGATGATTATAGCATTATGATTGCTGCCTTAATTAAAGCTATTGGAGGCGAAACACAATTGGTAAGAACTGTAATAAAAAATGCAGATAGCAGTTTAACGGGGCATTTGTATCCAGAAGTTAAAATAGGAACTAAAAAAGATTTGGAAACTACAGCATACTTGATTAAAAATAAGTTTTTCCTAAAAGAATCAAAAGACAAAGCTATTTTTTATTACATCGATAAGGAGGATAATGTTTGGCTTAATTTTGATTACAATGAATATTACCCAGGGGGGAAATATCAAAGTCTGTATAGAGAGAGTGTAATGGACCTATAAAATAATCATATAACAAAGATATTTATGAAAATTGTATTATCACCAGCAAAATCGCTGGATTTTGAAAATGTTCCTGAAACAAAGGGAATCACTCAACCTATTTTTCTAAAGGAAAGTGAGTTGCTAATAAATAAATTAAAGAACTATTCTGCCCAGCAAATAAGTAATTTGATGAGTATCAGTCAAAAATTATCTGATTTGAATTATAACAGATTTCAAGATTGGATTTTGCCATTTACAATAGTTAATGCTAAACCTGCAATGTATGTTTTTACTGGCGATGCATATCGCGGGATGAACCCAAAAGATTTCTCTGTAGATGATATTCTAAATTCTCAAGAATATTTAAGAATATTAAGCGGTTTATATGGTGTTTTAAGGCCTTTAGATATCATTCAGCCCTATCGCCTTGAAATGGGGACTAAATTGGAATACACGAAAGAAGTAAATAATCTTTATAAATATTGGGGTGATAAAGTTACGGATGCTTTAAATGAAGAGATGGAAGATGAAGAAGTCTTAATTAACCTAGCCTCGAATGAATATTTCAAAGTAATTAATCGAAAGAAGTTAAAGCACAGAATTGTTACTTGTTCATTTAAAGATGAGAAGAATGGTGAATACAAAATGATTTCATTCTATGCTAAATTTGCAAGAGGGCTAATGACACGTTTTATTATCCAAAATAAAATTACAGAAGTTGAACACCTTAAATCTTTTGATTTGGAAAGATACTCTTACAATGAAGAGATGTCGACCACGGATAATTTTGTTTTTATTAGGTAATACGTTCAATTGACTTCTGTAGGTGTTTCAACTCTTTTTTTAAGTATTCTAACGAATGAATGAGTCTACTTAAACTTCGTTTACAAGTTTCCAAGTAGGATGAATCCTCAACACAATAGGATAAAGTTTCAAGTCCTTCGAAAAAGTAATCATTTGCTTCAGAATAAATTGCAATACAATTTTCAAGAATATTGCTACAATCATTAATGCAGTTCGTTAAGTTGGAATCAATATTATCATTACTATTTCTTAGAGAAATAAACTTGTTTTTACATTTTTTTAAGAACCGATTATATCTTTTCAAGTCTTTTTTAATATTTCTAGTCTTTGAAAGCGTATGTTTTTCGATATATATTATATGTTTGCTAGTAGATTCATTATCTAGAGTTTCCACCTGGGCAAAAATAGTTGTTGCATTATCGTAAATTGACTTGTGAATTGCGGTGCATTTTTCGATGCTTTGAGGTAAGTCTTGAGAGGAACAATAAACAGATGACACCAATATTATGAATGTAACTGAAGCAAATGGGAAAACCTTCATTCTGTTAGCGACTTAATTTAGCATAATCCTTAGCGAAATATGTCAAAATTACATCTGCACCTGCTCTTTTTATACTCAATAACATTTCTTGCATTGCTGAATCGTAATCTAACCAGCCGTTTTTCGCTGCCGCATGCAACATAGCACATTCACCACTTACATTATAAGCAGAAATAGGTACATCAAACCTTTCTTTTAAAATATGAATAATATCCAAGTAGCACAATGCAGGTTTTACCATTAAAAAATCTGCTCCTTCGGCAACATCTATTTCCGCTTCTAGAATAGCTTCATACTTATTGGCGGGATCCATTTGATAGGTTTTTTTATCTCCAGCTTTTGGCGCTGAATCCAAAGCATCTCTGAATGGACCGTAGAATGCACTTGCATATTTTGCGGAATAACTCATAATACTTGTTTGGTCAAAACCTGCCGCATCCAATTCTTCTCGGATATAACCAATTCTACCATCCATCATATCGGAAGGTCCAATAATATCAATTCCTGCTTCAGCTTGTGCTAAGGCCATTTTAGCCAAAATCGGAAGTGTTTCATCATTCAATATTTTTCCTTCTTGTACAAATCCGTCATGTCCATCAGAAGAGTAGGGGTCCATTGCAACATCACTCATCAAACAAGCTTCGGGAAATTGTTTTTTAATTTCTCGAATTGCTTTTAAATAGAAGTTAGCTTCATCGTAGCTATAAGTCGCATTACTATCTTTTAGAGCATCCTCCAAAGCAGGAAACAAAACAAAACTATTTAGTCCTAGCTTAATACATTCCTCAATCTCTGGAAGCAAGGTATCCAAAGACCATCTAAAGTTGCCTGGCATAGAGCTGACTTTTTGTTTTACTCCTTTTCCATCAACAATGAATAAAGGGTAGATCAAATTATCTGCACACATACTAGTTTCTCTAACCATGTTTCGAATGGCAGGAGATTTTCTATTTCTTCTGGGTCTTTGGTACATAATTTTTTAGGTTTTTTGACACCTCTCTTTAAGGATGTTTAGGAGACTCCTAATTGATAGTTACAAATATGGTTTCAGTTTATCTGTTTAATAATTGCCATTAAAATCTATTTAATATACCTGAAGTCTTGTCCGTTTTTAATAGTTTGTAAACTTTCATAAATTAATGTGATAACATTTTCAATGTCACTTTTAGCACACATTTCTACGGTGGTATGCATATATCTCAAAGGCATTGATATTAATGCAGATGCCACACCTTTACCAGAATAAGCAAAAGCATCTGTATCTGTTCCTGTTGACCGAGAAGCTGCTAGCCGTTGAAAAGGTATTTTGTTTTTCTCAGCCGCATTAATTAACAGTTTTAAAAGATTATTGTGAACTGACGGCCCATAACTTAAAACAGGGCCTTTTCCATTTTTAAGATCACCTTGCACTATTTTTTTAATCATGGGAGTATTTGTGTCGTGACAAACATCCGTTATAATAGCAACATCAGGTTGTATTCTTTCAGCAATCATTTGCGCCCCGCGTAAACCTATTTCCTCTTGCACAGCATTTGTGATGTATAGTCCAAAAGGTAATTTTACTTTGTTTTCTTTTAATAATCGTGCAACTTCAGCAATGACAAATCCTCCCATTCTATTGTCGAGGGCACGACCTACGTAATTTTTCTTATTTAAAATCATGAATTCATCTTCATAGGTTATTACACAACCTACATGAACACCTAATTTTTCAACTTCTTTTTTTGATTCACAACCACAGTCTAAGAATATATTATCTATTTTGGGAGTTTCCTCTTTCCCCTTGCGCGTGTGAATTGCGGGCCATCCAAATACAGCCTTAACAATACCTTTTTCAGTATGAATATTAACTCTCTTACTTGGTGCAATTTGATGGTCACTACCTCCATTTCTTCTCAAATAAATAAAGCCATCATCTGTTATATAATGAACAAACCAAGAGATTTCGTCAGCGTGAGCCTCAATTACCACTTTATATTTTGCTTTAGGGTTAATAACTCCAACAACACTGCCGTAGGTGTCGGTAAAATATTCATCGATATATGGAGTGATGTAATCCAACCATAATTTCTGTCCCGCCGACTCAAAACCTGTAGGCGATGCGTTGTTTAAATATTTCTCTAAGAACTTCTCGGATTTTGAAGTGATAATTGTTTTTAATTTAGCCATTGTCTATTACTAATTTAGACTGTGAATATACTAGGTATTTAATTAATCAGATACATCCTATTGTAAGAGTTTGGTAAATTTTTTGATAATAGGGTATATTGGATAAAACTTCATTTAGATTTATTACATTTACGAATGTCAAATAAAAACTGAAAGAATGAAAAAACTTGTATTTTTGGTTTCACTTTTAATTTCGATTGGAATTTCTGCTCAAGAACCTTCGGAGGAGTTCTTACAAAAGTTAGATTCATTAGGGGCGACAGATTCTACGGCGCAAGCGCAGATGATTTACAATAAAGGGGTTGCTTTAATGGAAGTTCATAATTATTCGGAAGCAATTACATTTTTCAATCAGGTATTTAATTATGATGCTGATTTTGCTTTGGCTTATTTAAACAGAGGTATTTGCTATATGGAATTAGGTTTTTCAGATAAAGCAATTGGAGATTTAAAAAGTGGTCTTGATAAAGATTCTGAATTACACTTAGCGCACTTTGAAATGGGACTTATTTATGAAAAAGATAACAAATTAGAAGAGGCTATAATAAGTTATTCGGCAGCAATTAAGTTGAACTCAAAAGAAGCCAAATATTATTATCATAGAGGTGTTCTTTTGTTTCAAAAAGAAGAATTCCAGAAAGCAAAAGATGATTTTACAGTTGCACTTAGCTTGGAAAGTAGCTATGCATATGCCTATAACGATAGAGGAAGCGCTAATTTGAAGTTGGATGATATAGATGCTGCTATTGAAGATTATCTTAAAGCAACGGAATTGGATTCTAAATTGGATTTCGCGTTTAATAACTTAGGCTCTGTCTACAGAAAGAAAGGGAAATTTGATGATGCAATTAAAGCTTACAATAAGGCAGTAATGAACAAGAGCGATTATTATATTGCTTTTAACAATCGGGGTTTAGCAAAAATTGGCAAGAAAGATTTTGAAGGAGCGATAAAAGATTTCAATAAGGCCATCTCCATAAAAAATGATTATGCTTTTGCTTTTAATAACAGATCATCTGCATTTATATTGTTAGAGGAATGGGATAAAGCTATTGCAGATTGCGATAAGGCAATTTCTTTAAATGCTGATTACGCATATGCCTATTACAACAGAGCTATAGCTAAAGAAATGAAAAGAGATTTGGATGGGGCTTGTGCAGATTGGGAAGTTGCTGGGAATTTAGGGTTGGAAGCAAGTCGTTCGTTTTACAGCTCTTCGTGTAAATAGTTTAGATTAATAGGATTGGTGATGAAAAATATACTGCTATTGTTAATAATTGTAATTTCTTTTAGTTCATCGGCTCAGAATGTATCTGTGCCTTTTGATAAGAAAATCTTTAAAGAGAAAAAGGAAGCTTTCAAAATTGCTGTTGATAATCTTGAAGAAGGGGATAAGTTTTACGAATTAGGTGAAAATCCCTCAATAGGTTTCTCGATTTGGAGTAAAGCAATTCCTTTTTACAAAAAGGCAAACGATTTCAACCCAGATAATGCTTTTTTAAATTATAAATTAGGAAACTGTAATTTGGTTTCAATACATAAATATCATGCTTTAGATTATTTTTTGCAAGCTTATAAATTGAAGCCAACGATTGCAAAAGATATTCATTACAAAATAGGTAGAGCTTATCAATATCAATATAAATTTGATGAAGCTTTACATGAATATAGTTTATTTAGGAAGACACTAAATAACGATGCTGATGCAATAGCAATAGTCGAATTAAACAGATTTATCAAACAGTGTGAGACTGGAAAAACATTAATGGATTTCCCTGAAAGAGTATGGATTGATAATTTAGGAAAACAGATAAATACCGAATACCCTGATTATGCCCCTTTAATTTCTGCTGATGAATCTGTAATTATGTTCACCTCAAGACGGTCTAATAGCACCGGAGGACTGATTACTGGAGCCATGTATAATGAAGATTTATATATTTCTGAAAAAGATAAAGAAGGAAATTGGACCCCAGCAGTCGGAATCAGTGAAAAAATTAACACAAAAGGACATGATGCCACCGCGGGTTTATCTCTTGATGGATTATCATTATTTGTTTATATGGATAATAGCGATAGAGGAAACCTTTACATAAGTAACAAACTGGAAGATGGATGGGAGAAGCCAAAAGGAGTTGGGAAAAATATAAATGGAAAGAAAACGAGAGAAACAGGTGCTTGTTTTACATTTGATAAAAAATCTTTTTATTTTGTTTCTGACCGAGACTCAACTTATGGTGGTACGGATATTTGGCGAACTGACTGGGATGAAGAAAATGAGGAATGGGGAAAACCTGTTAACTGTGGAGATGTAATTAATACGAATTACGATGAGATAGGTGTGTTTATACATCCAGACGGAAAAACCATGTATTTTTCATCAAAAGGTCACAAGGGAATGGGAGGATTTGACATTTTCTATTCCATAATGAATGATGACGGTACTTGGAATGAACCCGTGAATATAGGATATCCAGTATCAACACCAGATGACGATGTACACTTTGTTATTTCGGCGAGTGGCAAACATGGTTATTACTCTTCGTTTAGAGAAGTAGATGGAATGGGAGAGAAGGATATTTACATGATTACCTTTTTAGGCGGTAAGAAGGAGCCTCTCTTAAGCACAGAAGATAATTTATTAGCCAGTGTTGCGGCGCCAATTAAAGAGGATTTAATTCAAGCAAAAGTAGCAGTAAGTGCAAAGAATCTATCTATACTAAAAGGCTTAGTTTTGGATGCCGAAACAAAACAGCCTGTCAAGTCTTTTATTGATTTGGTAGACAATGGAACACAAGAGCACATTTCAGAATTTAACAACGATCCTATAACAGGTAAGTTTTTAATGTCTTTACCGGCTGGTAAGAATTATGGTATTGCTGCTAAATCCGAAGGATATTTATTTCATTCGGAAAACTTTGATATTCCTGTAGGTGCAGGTTTTAAAGAGTATGAGAAGGTAATCTATTTAAACAAAATTAAGAAAGGTGTAAGTATTGTTTTGCGTAATATTTTCTTCGATACAGATAAGTATGCTTTAAAGGCAGAGTCAAAAATAGAGCTGGATCGATTAATACAGTTGTTGACTGATAATCTTAACTTGAGAATTGAAATTTCAGGTCATACAGATACACATGGTTCTTCTTCATATAACCAACGTTTATCTGAAGATAGAGCAGGAGCAGTTGTTGATTATTTAGTAGTGCATGGTTTTGGTAGAGAGCGATTTGAATTTAAGGGTGTTGGAGAGGCGAAACCATTGGTTACGGATACTGAAAGAGATGAGATGATGTCAAAAAAAGATAGGGATGATGCGGATGCACATAATCGAAGAACGGAATTCATGATTATCGATTAAATGATTAACGTATTTTTATAAGCTATATAGCTGCGGCTTTTAATTGTCCTTTATACAGCTATATTCATCACAATATTTAAACATTTTGCCCTACAGTGAGTAACAAAAGTCCTATTTATCAATTCCTCTTATGAATTTTAAAAATATTTTATTTATATCATTGTGTTATATTTTAGCTTCTTGTAACTCTGTTGTATCAGATACTGCCTCTGAGAAAGTTAAAGAGACATTAGCTTTCTCTTCAAACCTAAAAGCCTCACTAAAAGGATATATCGCTCGGCCTAATTCTGAAACAAAGCTTTTAAAAAAGGTGTATGATATGAACAAGTTCTCTCCATTTTGGGTCAATGAACGAATGGAGTTGTCTAATGTAGGAATGGAATTTTCAAATTTATTGTTCAATTCAATGCATTTCGGTTTGGATACCATGCGATATGATGCAATTAAAGTAAGAGATAAAATAAAGGGTTTGAACGAAAATAAATCAGATATCTCTGCCATTGAATTGGATGTTTTATTAACAGTGCAGTATTTTAAATTTTCAAACGATATTTCAAGAGGAATAGTTGATACATCACAATATCATCCAGAATTTGGAAGTCGCAGGTTTAGTAAAGATTTAAGCGGGTACTTATATGAATCTCACATAGCAGGAAATGTAATTGAAAAACTATTGAAGTTACAACCGCAAAATAATGAATATAAAAAACTTCAAGCTGGTTTAGCACTATTTTTAAAGGAGCATGCCCTAGTGGATTCTTCTTTAAAGGTCCATGCTTTCAAAAAGAACAGTTCTGAAGCTGATTCGGCAAGAACTTACAAAGAGGCAAAAGAGGCTTTGGTTTTACACGACTATATCGAGTCCAATCAAGTTGCTGATTCTGTATTTTTAAAAGGTCTTCAAGGTTTTCAGGTCAACCATGGTTTGGCACCTGACATGAAAGTAGGGACAAACACGGCCAAAGCCCTGTCTGGCAACCCTTTTGATTTTTACAAAAGCGCTGCAGTTTCAATAGAAAAATGGAAATGGGTTAATGATTGGGAGTATGAGTATATTTTCGTAAATATAGCTACCTATAAATTGAAGTTTTATAAAGATGAAAACTTAGTGCAAGAGCACAAGGCTGTGGTTGGAACAATTTCCAATAAAACTCCAGAACTTGACAGCGAGATTGAATATATGGTAGCTTATCCTTTTTGGACTGTGCCAAAAAGCATAAGGAATAGGGAGCTTGTTCCGAAGTCAAAAAAGGATTCTACTTATTTATCTAGGAATAATTATCAATTACTCAAGGGAGGTAAGATAATAGAAATGTCTAGTGTAGATTGGAAAAATATATCTGCGGATAATTTTGATTATACGGTTCGTCAGCAAGGTGGAAGAAGCAATGCGCTGGGTATGATTAAATATTATTTTAAAAACAAACACGCCGTTTATTTTCATGATACACCAAGTAAAGGGAAATTCATGAATGACATCAGAGCTTATAGTCATGGATGCGTTCGAGTGGATGAGCCAATTAAGTTAGCTGAGTACTTACTTGCAAGAGAAGGTGAAATCTTTCCTATAGATAGTGTACGATCTGCTATTGACAGAAGACAAAGTAAGACAATCACTTTGCAAAATAATATACCAGTGCATATTCGTTACTTTGCCACTGAAGGAGATGAAGACGACAATATTAGATTCTATCCTGATATTTATAGAAATGAAAAGAAATTACAAGAGATTATATTTCCTGAGGAAGAAGAGATTGAAGTTTAATTATTTCACAATACTTACATTTCCAGATTTATTTAATACAAATTCCTTATCGGAGTTTACAATTCTAGAACGTGATAAATAACTTCTACTAGGATAGTAGATGAAATAACAACTTCCACCTTGAAGTTTATTAACTGTTTCTTCATAACCTTCTTTTTCAATTGCTGGACATCCAAAACTTCTGCCTAATCGTCCATTTGACGCAATGTACTCACAACTTACGTAATCTGCACTATGAACAACAACGCCTCTGCTTCTTGCATTGTCATTTGAGTATTCTTGACCATCTAACTTCATTGACAAAACATGACGACCATTGTATAGTTCACCTGTGATGAAAAAACCAAGACTACTTTTATGACTACTTTTGTCGTTAGAGAATTGAGAAGCAAACTCATCTCCAGTTTTTATTCCATGCGCTACAAGTTTTTTCTCTATCAGAATTCTTTCTTCCATATCAATAATAAACATACGTTCAGTATTTGCAGAAAGACTCATATCAACTATGGTTAAGAATTTTTTATTTCTGAGCTCATTTTTTAGGGATAACTCCGAGTATCCTTTAACAGCTATTTCCAAAACTTCCAAGCTAAGATGCTGGTCGTTTATTTCTCTGAATAAATCCAAAGTATACTGATTCAATGAGATGAAGGAATCCTCTGTCTCGATGTTATTTGAGTCAACTGCTAGGGTAATGATTTTAGTTGGACTAAAAGTAACTAAAACAAATAATAGGAATGTTTTCATTAATATCATGGCGTGCAAATATAATGAAGTAAGTGAAATTAATGGATTTTTGTCAATTATTTATAAACATTTATATCTTACATGAATATATTACGATGGATTTAATAGAACTAAATTATCCCAATTCTTATAGCCACTTGACTTTCAATTTTCCTATATAAATTAGAGGGGGTGAGAGTACGCCAGTTAACCATGTTTAATTGTCCGCCAAGAAGAAAGTAGGAGTCTATATTTGCAGTTTTAAACTCGTCTAAAACATGCTCCCGAAAATTTAAAGCTGCTATCCATCCATCTTCAACATCTTCAAACCATTCTTCATAATAACAATCATCTGAATAATGAAAATTTAAAACGTTTTCTCCTATTAGAATAAACTTATTAATGCCTTCCTGCATTAAAATTTCAATAATATCTCGTTTCAAAAACATGATATCATTATAAAGACAGTCATTCCATTCACCAAAAAGCTCAATAATACAATAACCATCATCATAGTCTGTAAAAAGCAACTTAATAAATAAGGTTGTAGAGTTTATGTTGTCCCATTGCGGATGAATATAATGATCATAAATTTGATCTGTATAATGCGTTTCTGAATACTCCCTTTGAAAGAAAGGTGATCTAGGGTCATCCTCTGCTGTATAAAGGTTTCTCCAGTTGTAATGTGGCTCAATTGTGTGCAAAATAATTCTCTTTTTACAAAATTATAAAAATCAGTTTATATAATTATGGTTCGAGTAAGATAATGTTACACATAATAAAACAGGTTAAATCCTATTTTCTAAAGTCATAAAACAGTAGTTTTGTGTACAATAGAAAAATAAAAAATTATTATGGTTAAAGGATATATTTATTTAACAGCAATATTGACATCTGTTGTGCTGCTTTTTGCAAGTTGTGGAGAGGATGAATTAAAGTTACATACCCCAGAGTTCAATATGATTTCTTCTATAGATAATCATGCTGTTATTTTTTCATATGACTTCATGAAATTAATGGATAAGTCCAAGATTCAAAATTCAGAAGATATGCCAATGGAGGTTAAAATGGCCATGAGTATTTACATCGGGAATATGCTTAATTCAAGTAATATGGGAATTCGTTTAGAAGGGAATAACCATGTAGTAATTACAACTGCTGATAATGGGGAGGCTGACTTGGTTTTTTTATCTGCTGAAGTTGTAAATGAGGATAAAGTTAAAAAAGGTATAAAAGATTTTTTTAAAGGAAAGTCTTTTGACGAAGATGGTTTACATTTCATAGAACATAAATTTTCAAATACATTGGCAGCTTGGGATAAAGATCATATACTATTTATTCATACTGAAAATGATACTATTGATTTAAAGACAAAAGCGAAATTAATTTTAGATGCAAGAATAGTTGAAGGGGCAGAAAATGATGTTCTAAAGAATTATTTGAATCGAGAAGACGATATGAATATGATAGTTTATCTGGATAAATGGATGGAATTATTAAAAAAAGAAGTGGAGATGACTGCCTTGGATGAAGAGTTTTTAAGCCTTTATGATAGCACTTATATTATTGGTTCGGGTAATTTTCTGCCGGGAAAAATTGTTTTTGAAATGGAGATGCATGGAGATAAACTAAAAAATTCTAAATACAATTTACTTCCTGGAAAACCAATTTCAAATGGTTTTATGAACTATTTGTCGAATGAAGACCCAATGATGTTTGGAGTTGCTTCGATAAACATGGATGCAGTTTTTAATGTAATGCTCCAAAATGAAGAAATGAAAGGTCTGCTTAATAATAGAATGCAAGAAATTGGATTGTCGGAAAAGGAAATGAGAGGTTTATTTACTGGAGAATTTTCAGCTTCTTTATTAGGTGTTGAAATGAAGCCTAATCCATTTTATGAATTGCAGGCTGCCTTAATGGATGATGACTTCTTTTCCGATATGGATGAGTCATATATTTCGGTCCCAACAGAAATCCCCTCTCCCATTTATCTTTTTACGATAGGCTTAAATAAACCGGATAAACTAAAAGCCTTATTTACAACTCTTCGCACAATAGAAAATAAAGAAGGATATTTTATTGCTGGTAATGATGGCTTTTTTGTCTTTAGTGACAATAAACTGATGATTACTTCAGATGAAAGTATAGCAGCTAAATTAGGAAGGGGACAGGAGCTTAACGAGTATAAGACAACCAGCGAGGTTAGCTCTTCATTGTATGGAGAAGTTATACCAAATCTAGATAATTTACCACAAGCCTTAAAAGATATGGTAATTGAAAATGCTGGTAATGAAGGTGGAGAATTGCTAAAGTTTATGACTGAATTTGAAAAAGTTACTTTCGCAGGTAGCTTTGATAAAATGAAATTGGAAGTAGTAATGGTAGATAAAGAAACTAACTCTATTGAAGTTATAACGGGTAAATTAATGAAACAAGTCATGCAAAATATGAGCTTGTTCATTTAAACTTCCTTACCGAGAAGATAATGCATACCTAAAGATTTGTTGATAGGGTCGGCTGCCGAAGTAGAATGCAGAGAAAATTATTTCAAATTCCCTATTTTTGAACTGAACTAAATTATATATTATGAAGAAGGTGTTCCTTTCCGTTTTAATTGCTGTTGGTTTGTCAATCCAAGCTGATGCGCAAAAGGTTTTTTCCACAGACAGCAAATACGATGCAGATGTGAAAGTGTTTGTTGCAAACAGCAAATATGATGCAGATTTAGTTGTGTTTAAATGCACTTCAAAATACGATGCTAAAGATAATAAAGGGTTATGGTTTTTTGTGAATAGTAAGTACGATGCTGATAAAAAGGTGTTTTTTGTAGATAGTAAGTATGATGCAGATCTAATTATTTTCTTTTCTGGTAGTAAGTATGATGCGGCATGGAAAAAATCTTCCAAGAAGCATTTAATGTATTAAATCTATAAAGCTTAAAGAAAAAAATCCAAACCTAAGTTTGGATTTTTTTTAATTCTAAATTATAGTATTAAGACTTTTCTTCTTTTTTGGCTTTGGGTGCTGCTTTTTTTGCAGCTGGTTTCTTCGCTGCAGCTTTTTTAGGCACTGTTTTTTTCTTAGGTTTAGCAGCAACAATTTTCACAGTTTTTTTTCTTTTACGGGTATTTCCGTAAGACCCCCGTGTTCTCTTTCCCTTTGTGGTTTTGATATCTCCTTTTCCCATTATTTTGTGTTTAAGTGATTGTAGTATTTCATTGTTCAGGGGAAAAGATACTAATTTATCTGAAAAGAGAAAATCTCAGGAGAAGATTAATCAGGCTAATTTTAAATATTAGTTGTAAATTATGTGCAATAAAGTTACTATGTGTAAATCTTTAATAGATTTATATGGAGCATAGATATTGTAGTGATTGAACTAATAGGCTTTCTCTATTTCAATTATTGTAATCTTACCATCTTGGGTTCTACTTTTCGCAGTATAGGAATCATCGGTAACTGTCACAATTTCTATATACACAACAGATCCTTCAAAGCGTTTAGCACTCTTCTTTCCCTTTACTTTTTGAAGTGTTAGCGTATAAGTACAAGTGGAAGTCCATTCAATAAAGAATTTATATTTCTGCCGTTCACGATTATACCTTTCGAATTGATATTTATTCTTTCGCCGAATTTTTATATCCCCACCAGATGGTCCAGTCATTTCAAATTTTCCTTTTCGGAATTTTTCACAATCGACTCCAGCAATAATATCTTGTGAGGATATAGAGTTGATAAATAACAGTAATATAAAGGAGATGGATATACGCATTAAATCATTAATGAATTATTAATCGCTCAATTTTACAGTCAAAATCATTCTTAATAGAAATAATGTATACGCCTTTTGGCCACTTTGAAACATCAATTGTATTGATTGTCGTATTAGTTTTAAACTGAAAAATAGTTTGTCCAAGACTATTCAATATTTCAATGGAATAAATCCCGGGAGATAATTTAGATGCATCAAGAGATAATGTGGATTGTGATGGATTTGGATAGATAGAAAAGTTATTCAAATTATATTCCACAACATCTACAGGTTCACTACCATTGTATATTGATATATTATCAATATATACGTTATTTCCTTGTCTGTTGGTAGTTTCAAATTGAATCATAATAATATGACCATTAAATGAGGACAGGTCAATTGAGTCCCTTCTCCAATGTGAATGGTAAGCCGGAACAAAATCAATCGATAAAGTATCTAGAGTTTCTAAATCATCACCTGCTTTTTCATAGACCTTATCAGAAAAAGTTTGACCACAATCACCAGAGACGAAAACTTTTAAAGTGTCCTGCAATGACGGGCTAGAACTTTTTTTCTGATATGCGACATCAAACTTTAACGTAGTACTTCCGGATATAGGAATTAATAACTGAGGTCCAATAAGTCTATCTTTTTGACTATCGCGGGGACTGTAATCATACAGTTGCATTGATGCAGAATAATTGCTCCAAATTAATCCTTCTGTAGGAATTGTGTCCCAGGCCATACTGTTATCGGGATTCATAGTGTACCACTTGTCTGACTCAAAACCACTTTCGAAGTCTTCAACAAAAGGTAGGTTGAAAAAACCTGTTCTGTTAAAGCTGTATAAGCTACGGTTGTTAATTTCATCGTATTCGGGAGCTCCAGATGCTATTGTAGCAATTATACTTAATTCTTGATTACCATAGGTGGATGCAGTTATGCTTGGTAATTGAAGGATTATGGTATCATTGGCAACAAGCGTTCCTGTCCAGTTATAGTTTTGAGAAATTCCTGAATTAATTGAATAAGCAACATCTATTGCGGTGATTGTGCTATCTCCTAAGTTTTTAATTGTTACAGCAGGAGAGTAGGTGTCTGTGCAAACCAATTCATTTTTATCTGGGTTTGTTACATCAACAATAGCAATGTCCCATTTTATACTTGCGGGGTCAACAGGAGTGTTTGTGGCACTTAGATACAAAAATGCTGCATATACATCAATTAAACCCATTCCATAGATGTTATCTTCTCCTGTAACGCCTAAATCAATTGCAGTTAAATACAGTGCCCAAAGTAACTCTTCTCCAGAAAGGTAAGGGAAAGCCTCTTTTAATATTAAAATTGCTCCTGAAACATGTGGCGAAGCCATACTGGTTCCAGAAATTGTATTGTAGCTGTCACTTCCCCATGCAGAGCGAACATTTTGACCTGGTGCGACAACTTCTGGATGGATAGATAATGATCCTGTTCCGGGACATTGTTTTGGTCCAATACTAGAAAATGTACTTATAGGGTGCGGGAAAGCTACGTTTCCATTAATACTTCCAACACTAAATGTATTTACTTCGGAGGTGTTTATTCGCTGTGGTGCCGAAACTGTCGTATTAGATGGTCCAAAATTACCTCCAGAAAAAACGTTTGCAATACCTGCAGCTTCAATGGCGTTCATAAGATTTACAACATAACCTCCGCATTGCGCTGTGTCAGGTTCATCATACCATCTCCAACTATTACTAATTACATCAGGAATATCTGAGGTAGTGGAAACATCTCCATCTGGATTCAAGGCCCATTCAAATGCAAGTATCATGTCCGCGATCGGCGGCAAAGTTCCTACAGTCGAATTAACGTAGTCGTTTGCAATCCAATAAGCTTTAAAAGCAACCCCAATGGTATCTTTGGTTAATGTATCTAACCCTAAAATAGTTCCTAAAGTATGGGTGCCATGATCACTTATGACTCCGTTTGGTTCAGAACTAGCCCAAGGAAACCAAGATTGAGTAGTGGGGAAAAAGTTTCCCATATATCTACTACTAAAAGCAGGATGATCTGGCCAAACTCCCGTGTCGTAATCGTAGACAATTCTTCCACGACCTGTATATCCTAACGCCCACATAGCATGTGCATTAATAGCTTTAAGTCCGTTTTCAACTCCTCCTGGAGTTTTTTCCAAATTCACTGAATTGATTTTGAAAGATTCGTGCATTACAATTTTATCATTTTCAAAATCCAAAAGCGCAATATCAGGTTGAGTGTTCAGGAAATTAATCAAATCTGGCTTTGCTTCTAAAATAATTAGGTTGACTACCCAAAACTGTTTCAAGTTTCGATAAGAGGATTTGTAATGGGTCTCAATGTATTCAACTATCTCTGTTTGACTAATTTCCGCTTGATTCTGTAATTGCTCAATGACAATTTTTGCTCGCTGCGAAACAGGTATTTCATTTTCTTTGAATTCATTATTCAGGTAATAGCAATCTATATTTTCCTTAAACTCTATTCTAATGGAGATAAAATCATTCGAGTTTGCTTCGCGATATTACAGATTGTAATTCAGTGGATAATACTCCTTGTCCATGAATTGTAAAACAAAAAATCAATAAAAAAATAGCAAAAAATATTCTAAACATAATTTACTTAATTAGTAAATACTAGGATAATCTTTGGGGTTTACTTCGTTCATCATTTCATAAATTGCATCGAAAATATCCTCTACATTCGGTTTAGAGAAGTAATCCCCATCCGAACCATAAGCAGGTCTGTGTTCTTTTCCTGCTAATGCAATTGGCGCAGAGTCTAAATGATGGTATCCACCTTGCTTGTGCAAAACTTGCTGCATCATATATGCAGTAGTTCCGCCTGGAAAGTCTTCATCAATAAAAATAATTCTATTCGTTTTCTTTAAAGACTCTACAATGTCGTGATTAATATCAAATGGCATCAAAGTTTGAACATCGATAAGTTCAACAGAAATACCTTGCTTTTCTAGTTGCTCTGCAGCAACTCTGACATAAATTAAATGTCGATCCATAACTCACAACAGTAATATCTGTCTCCTTCTTTTACTGTTTCGACAACACCTAATAGGTGTTTTGAATTCGGATAAATTAGTTGGCATTTTTTCTTTCGAACGATAGCCATTTAAACACTCAACTACTAATGCCGGGTCGTCTCCTTCTAACAAAGTGTTGTAGAATCCAGCAGCCTTTGTCATGTTGCGCGGAACACAAACATGAATACCTTTTACTCAGGTTGATGATTCCTGCCATAGGTGATCCAGCATGCCAAATACCTTCTAGTCGGTGACCTCTTGTTCTAATAATTAAAGGAGCTTTTTGACCGCCTTTAGTTCTCCATTGAACAGTAGCTAAATCATCACTCATAATCTGCAGACAGTACAAAATATAATCTAAATACTGAATTTCAGCGATTGGACGTAATCCACGCATTGCCATTCCAATTCCTTGGCCAATTATAGTGGCTTCTCGAATACCTGTATCAGAAACTCTTAAGGTTCCAAATTGCTCTTGCATTCCTTCCATTGATTGATTAACACCACCAATTTTACCAGTGTCCTCTCCAAACGTGATTACCTCAGGGTATTTTTCAAATAATTTCCTAAAGTTTTCTCTTAAAACAATACGTCCATCATCTGAAGTCTTCAGCTTCATAAGTCAGGCAGTACTTCCTTTATTTTTAGAGGGCTTTGATCTGATTCGGAATATAGATAAGAAGCGTATCTCTCATGTGTTTCTAAATTACTATTCTTGATCCAGTCAATTAAATTTTGTTTTGCAGAACCAGATTCTTCTTTAATTAACCGTAAGGCTTTTTTTACCGCTGATATTATATCCTTTCGAATCGGTTCAATTGCTTTTTTCAAGGAATCGGTAATGGCGGCAATTTCTTCATTACCTGTTTCTTCAGTTACTGCATCCAATAAAGTAATCACAGTATCCAGATCTTCCTTAACTCCGTCTATAAAATTTGCCCATGCTATTTTTTGTTCTACTCGAACCTTTTTCTTAGCATCTTTGCGGATAGTATCTAATTCTTCTTCGGTAGCTATCGCTTCCTCAGCTGCATTATCAGAGCTGAGCATCCATTTTTTCATTTGAGCAATACAGTCAAATTCTTCCGCCCACTTTAATTGTTCAGGAGTTTTATATCTTTCATGAGAACCAGAAGTAGAATGACCCTGAGGTTGCGTTACTTCCTCTACATGAATTAATGTTGGAACGTGATGTTCTCTGCAATAACTTATAGCTTCATTATACGTTCGCATCAAAGAGGGGTAATCCCATCCTTTGACTTTATAAATTTTAAAACCGTTAGAATCCTCTGCTTTTTCGAAACCTGATAAGGCTTCAGAAATACTAGCTTTCGTAGTCTGGAATTTTTTAGGTACAGATATTCCCCATCCATCATCCCAAATAGATATTGCCATAGGAACCTCCAATACACCAGCAGCATTCATTGTCTCCCAGAATAAACCTTCGGAGGTACTTGCATCTCCTATTGTTCCAAAAGCAACTTCATTTCCTTTATTACTAAAATTAGAAAAGCCTTCTAGTTCTGGGATATTTCTATACATTTTTGAAGCCAATGCTAAACCCAGCAATCGAGGCATTTGTCCCGCAGTGGGCGAAATATCAGCACTAGAGTTCTTCTGTTGCATTAAGTTTTTCCAACTTCCATCTACATTTAAACTGCGGGTTGCATAATGTCCCCCCATCTGTCGACCTCCTGAAGTAGGCTCGTTTTCTATTTTGGTGTCAGCATAAAGTCCAGCATAATAATCTTTAATACTTAGAGCGCCAATTGCCATCATGAAAGTCTGATCTCTGTAATAGCCAGATCTAAAATCACCATTTTTAAATTGCTTTGCCATGGCCAATTGGGCAATTTCCTTACCATCTCCAAAAATCCCGAATTTAGCTTTACCAGTCAAAACTTCTCTTCGACCTAGTAAAGACATCTCCCTACTGATACAAGCAATTGTATAATCTTCGATTACTTCTTTTTTAAAAGTATCGAACTTGCTGTAATCTTTCCCCTCCATTGTCGTCTCCTTGTCTTGCGCCATATTCTATTTGATTTAAGTATTGAGCCTCAACCAAAAATGTGTATAATCGATGGTTTTAGTCGCGCGAAAGTACGAAATATAGGTGAGAATTCAAAGAGTTTTAAGGTTTCAATTATCAGATAAAATTTAGCTGTTGCGCACAAAAATACAGAGCTTCTATACTTGCTAGCAAATCCTCTTAGCTTAATAGACTATGCGACCCTATATTTGAATCGAACTCTATTAAGACAACTAAAAAGTCAATAATTTTCTTCTTCCGCATTGGGCTTTTGCCAAATAAGCAAAATCCAAGTTTGCTTCGAAAACCAATTCTAAGGTAACAGGAAAGGTTTCTTTATATGCATCATAGCTCTGTAAAGTAGGCATGTTGGCAATTTTCCCCTCATTTGAGATTAAATCAGACAATCCAAGACCAAGTCTAGCACCAGCAGTAATTCCAAAATTTTCGGTCCCCATCATATAGCCACCAAAACCAACTGTAATTCCAAAAATATTATTGTTAAAGTAATTTGGATTAAACTCTTCTGTGTAAAAATCGTCTGTTCGATTGCTATTACTGATTAGTGACATTCGGGGTCCAATTTCGACATATCTACCATCTTTGTTATGACGATACATAAAAATGATATCCATTTTTGTAAATGTAATTTCTGAATTGTGTTCCTCAGTTGCTGTAATCGTTGATGTGCTATCCAATTTAGGAAGATCTATGTCATATCTGAATGCTTGCTTAAAATTACCATAAATAAAATCTACTGTAATCTCATGATTTTCGTTAAAATTAAGCCCAATTTTTCCTCCGAAAAAACCAGAACCATTTAGTCTGTGGTTGTATTTGGTGTCGTTCCAAATATTAGCATTGTTAAGTATTCCGTATCCGTATCCTCCTTTTATTCCAATGTCTAGCCAGCTTTGTGCAAAACTTATGTTTACAACAAACAATAGAAATATTACAGAAATTATTTTTCTCATTATATTTGTTTTTTTGCAAAGGTAAATAACTGTAGTATATTTATCTTTTTTGAAGTGTGTTTAAATGAAATAAAATTATTTTTTTAAAAAGGTAAATATCTAGATTAAATAATTCTATTTCAAGTAATTATTATATAAAACGTTAAAATGAAGTTATTAGAGGGTAAAGTGGCCATAATAAGTGGTGGGACGAGAGGAATTGGAAAAGGTATCGCCTTAAAATTTGCACAAGAAGGTGCGGATGTGATATTCACTTATGTGTCAAGTGAAGAGACGGCTAATGCTGTTGAAAAAGAAATAGGCGCGTTTGGAGGGAAAGTAAAAGGATACAAATCGAATGCTGCTAACATGGAAGATGCAGTGGAATTGATTAATAAAGTTGTTGAAGAGTTTGGACAGATTGATATCTTAGTAAATAATGCAGGAATAACAAAGGATGGCTTGTTAATGAGGATGTCAGAAGAGAATTTTGATGATGTGATAAAAATTAACTTAAATTCTGTTTTTAACATGACAAAAGCTGCGTTGCGAACTTTCTTGAAACAGAAGAATGGATCCATCATTAATATGAGTTCTATTGTCGGGGTTAGAGGAAATGCAGGTCAAGCAAATTACTCTGCTTCTAAGGCTGGAATCATAGGTTTTACTAAATCAATAGCTGCTGAATTAGGTTCGCGAAACATCCGATGTAATGCTATCGCACCGGGATTTATCGCTACAGAAATGACGGAAAAGTTGGATCCAGAAGTGGTTAAAGGATGGTCAGACAGTATTCCTTTAAAACGTCCGGGCACACCTGAAGACATTGCAAATGCAACGGTTTTTCTTGCGTCGGACATGAGCACATACATAAGTGGCCAAGTATTGAGTGTATGCGGTGGAATGTTGATGTAATTTTCAATCAGAAAATAAATGACTATAGAATTTAGTTACCCAGTTTGGTATGTGCTTATATGCATATTAATAGGATTGCTCTATTCAATTGTATTCTACAGAAAAGAAAAATTATTTAACGAGATAAATAAAGTCGTGGTATACACCATGGGGTTTCTTCGTTTTACATCGGTTTTTATTCTGGCATTTTTAATACTTGAGCCGCTAATTGAAATTGAGAACCAAATAATTGAAAAACCTGTCCTGGTTATTGCACATGATAACTCCGAAAGTTTGCTCGTAAATAAAGATTCTGCATTTATAAATTCAGATTACTTAATTTCATTGACTTCTTTTAAAGAACAACTAGAGGAGAAGTACGAAGTTAAAACATTCACATTTGGTGATGAAGTTCAATCAGGGTTAAAAATTGATTTTACTGAGAAGCAAACCGGATTTTCAGGCCTTATCAATGAACTGTATACACGCTATTATGGGAGGAATTTAGGAGCGGTAATATTGGCAAGCGATGGAATTGTAAACAAAGGGTCAAGTCCTATATATGACATCAAAAAGATTAAACATACTCCGTTTTTTACAATAGCATTGGGTGATACATTGGAGAGGAAAGATTTGATTCTGAATAATGTTGTTCATAATCGTCTCGCGTATAAAGGGAATGACTTTCCAGTAGAAATAATTGTTAAAGCAAATCAGTTTGCAGGTAGTAAAGCAAAAGTATCTATTGCAAAAGATGGTGTAGAATTATTTTCTAAAATGGTATATTTTGAAAAAAGCAATGACATAATTACACTTTCAGCAGTGCTTGAAGCAAAGAGCACAGGAAAACAAAGATATGTTGTAAACGTTGGAGAGTTAGCTGGAGAATTAACCTATGAAAATAATAAAAGAGAATTCTACATTGATATTTTAGATAACAAACAACAAATCTTAATTCTTGCAAAAGCTCCCCATCCAGATATAGCGGCGATGCAATCAGCTTTAGAAAAAAATGTTAATTATGAAGTTAAATCAATGCTTGTTTCCGATTATGACGGAGAGGTTAAAGAATATAGTTTGGTAATATTTCATCAACTTCCTTCTGGTAATAAACAACAAAACTTGCTGGTTGAAAAGATTATTCAAATTGGAGTACCTTCTCTTTTTGTATTAGGATCAGGAACAAATTATACAAATTTTAACGAATATAAATTAGGTCTTCAGTTAATAGGTGTTAATGGAGTAACTAATGTAACAGCTTCTGTAAACAAAGCGTTTGCACAGTTTACAATTTCCGAATCATTAAAGGAGTCAGCACCTAATTTTCCACCTTTAAAAACTCCGTTTGCAGGTAATTATGAGGTTGCCAATAGCTCCTCTGTTTTGTTATATCAAAAAATCGGAGTGACGGCAACAGATTACCCTTTACTTGTATTTAATGAAAAAAATGATTCTAAGTATGGTTTTATTATTGGAGAAGGTATTTGGAGATGGAAATTGAATGACTACTCAAATAACAAATCACATGATAATTTTAATGATCTTGTTTCTAAAATGATCCAATATCTAGCGTTAAAGGAAGATAAGAGCAAGTTTCGTATCTATTGTGAAAATACATTTTCGGAAAATCAATCAGTTGTTTTTGAATCAGAGTTATACAACGATAGTTATGAGTTGGTAAACGAAGAAGAGGTGCTGATAGAGATTACTAATCAAGCTGGGGAAGTTTATCCTGCAAAGAGTTTTAGTCGTTCGGGAAATGCCTATCGTTTAGATGCGGGGGTGTTTGAAGTAGGTGAGTATTCTTATAAGGCGACTGTAATGTTTGGAGGTAAAAAGCTTGATGAGTCTGGAGAGTTTACAGTAACTGAATTAAAAGCTGAATATACAAACGTTGTTGCAGATCACAGTTTGCTATTTAATATGGCTAACAACACCGGAGGTAATATGTTTTATCCTAATGAATTGAATCAATTGGCAAAAGCGATATTCAATAAAGAAGAAATAGTGGATGTCTCCTATATAGAAAAGGATGTTTCAGCTGTAATTAACTGGAAATGGATATTTGCCTTGATGATGTTTCTTCTTTCGCTTGAATGGTTTATGCGAAAGAGAAATGGAGCTTATTAACCCAAGTTATCCTCGCTATTTTGAAAACTTATTATTCTTTAGATTACCACTAAATACTTTAATGTTATTCAATGATCATTTTATAGTGAATATTGTAAAAGTAAAAAGTTCATCAAGCTAGAAAATGAAGTATTATTCACAATTCCATCTTAATGAACTCTTCATATATGTATATTAAAATGGTCTAGTTATAGTAGTTTTGAAACATGAAGATTGCCGAAGCATTAGATATAGCTTGGTGGAAACTTAAAAGCTTTAACCCATGGGTTAAGCCAAAGCGATTTTGGGCCACATGGCGTCTACTTTTTACTTTCGGAGTTTTGACTCTTATTTTTCATGTTTATATTCTGCAAGCAATTGGAGGTTTTTTAATCAATACAGATAATCTGTCGGGTAAATTTGATGCTATTTTCGTTTTAGGAGGAAATACTTTTGACAAAAGCAATCATGCTGCAGAATTATATTTTGGAGGTTTCTCAAAAAATATCGTCACGCTGGGTGCAAATGAAGATATTTCTATGAAAGCTATTTTTACTGAGGCTTCTGATACAAGGGTTAGACATTCAGATTGCTTTATTTCAAGAGATCAGTTAATATTAAAAGGAGTATCTGAAGATAATATTATGGCTTTAGATGTAGGGCTTACTGCACGGGAAGAAGCTAACGCAATATTGAATCATTGTAAACAAAAGGGCTACGAAAAAATTATTGTTGTATCTGGAAAATTGCATACACGAAGAATGCGTTATTCATTTAAAAACTTTGATGACCACCAAATCGAGGTGTTGTTAAGCGGTTCTGTTCTCTCAGGTTATAACGAAGATTATTGGTGGAAGAGTGAAAGAGGAATGATAATGGTTAATAATGAGTACATGAAGTTGCTCTATTATTATTTAAACTATTAACTCGAATGGTCGGCTACAATAACCCATATAGCATTTTTCATTTTCCAAATAAGAGAATAATATCCACCTAAATTTTCAAGCGAATCTCTTTGCAGCTCCCATTGTCCAACCACTTGCACTGTCTCAATGTCAATAAACTCTTTAACTTCGTTGGTGAAAGTTAGTTTACCCATAGCTGATTTATCTGGGTAGCTACGAATGTAATTATTCAATGTGGGTTGCCACCCATAAGTTAATCCAGATTTGCCAATAAATAATAGTGAGTCGGAGTGCCAATAATGCTCCATAAAACATTCGATATCTCCATTGTTCCAACAAGCTTCTTGTTCACTCATTTTCTGATTAATTATGCCAATTGTATTTTTTCGCATTTGAATAAAATCCGGTTTTTCGGAGTGTTCACATGAACTCAACAAAATTGAAAAGAAAAGGATTTTTAGCACATTCTTTAAATATATAGACATAAGAACAAAAATATAATAATAAAGTAATGTTTTTGTTTCTATTTGGAATAGAATAAAATTAAATTACCAATCAAAAACAGAAAAAAATTGACAGATTTTGTTTTGAATGAAGTCATAGTTTATCTTTGTACATCCTATCTAATTAGAAATTGCATGAGTTAATTAGCTTAGCTCTAAAGGAATTGAAGAATATGAGCTATTTAGAATTATTCGGAAACAAATTTACTGGCATGGTATCATGGCTAATTGATATGGTAACATTCAATGTGAATTGGAATCAAAATTGGTTTTATGGACTAATTATCGTCTCGATAGCAATTTGGGGCTTGGAAATAGCATTTCCATGGCGTAAAAATCAAAAGTTAATTCGAAAAGATTTTTGGTTGGATGCGTTTTATATGTTTTTCAACTTTTTCATTTTTGCAATTATTTTGGAATCTGTCTATGTTTTGTTCGAAACATATTTTACCGCTCATGGTTTACCAATGGATAAAATTGCTTTATTTAGTGAACAGAGCCCATCTTGGTTAACAATAGTTGTTTTCTTTGTTTTAAGCGATTTTGTTCAATGGTTTACCCATCTGCTGTTGCACCGATATAACTTTTTATGGAGATTTCATAAAGTTCACCATTCGGTTGAAGAAATGGGTTTTTCTGCACATCTTCGCTATCATTGGATGGAAAATATATTGTATAAACCACTGAAAACATTGGCATTAATGCTCGTCATTGGTGCTCAACCAGAGCATGCTTTTTTTGTTCATTTCTTTTCTATTACAATCGGCCATTTAAATCATGCCAATGTTCGTATTACTTGGGGGCCATTAAAATACATTTTTAACAATTCAGTAATGCACTTATATCACCACGCTAAAGACTTGCCAGCCGATAGGGTAAATGGAGTCAACTTTGCAATAAGCTTGAGTATTTGGGATTATATTTTTAAAAAAAACTATATTCCTCAAGATCAATATGGTGATTATTTGCTTGGTTTTGAAGGAGTTGAACACTATCCCAAAGGGTTTTTTGGGCAGATGATTTCTGGATTTAAAAGAGAGTAGTGTAGCGATACTTTCTCTTGAAAATCTTTTCCACTATTGGCAGTTTAAAATTGTGTTTCCAAAGAATTATAGTTTCTAAGTTTCATTATTAGAAATTCATTATTCACTTATTCCTATTTCTTCAATTGGTGCTTCGTTTTTCTTTCCTTCATTTTTTCTAAAGACAAAATTATGATCAAATGCGTCGATTAGAATAGCATCGTCTGAACTCACGCTACCGGCAAGCATCTCTTTTGAGAGTTTATTTAAAATCTCTTTTTGTATAACTCTCTTAACAGGCCTAGCGCCGAATTGAGGATCATAGCCAAGTTCAGCTAATGCTGATATTCCTTCTTTCGTAATATCAATATTAATATTATTTTGATGCAATCTTTCTTGTAGGCTTTTAATCTGAATTTTTATAATTCCTTCAATGTCTTTTTTAGTCAATGGGCGAAACATTATTGTTTCGTCAATTCTGTTTAGAAATTCTGGTCGAACGGTTTGTTTTAGTATATCAAATACTTGATGTTTCGTATTTTCAATTACTTCCTCAGCATTTTCGCTGTTAATTTGCTCAAAATTATCTTGTATAACATGTGCCCCAATGTTGGATGTCATAATAATAACCGTATTTTTAAAATTAACTAATCGTCCTTTGTTGTCTGTTAACCTACCATCATCTAATACTTGAAGTAAAATATTAAAAACATCTGGATGCGCTTTTTCAATTTCATCTAGCAATATAACCGAGTAAGGTTTTCTTCTCACTGCCTCTGTTAATTGGCCGCCTTCGTCATAGCCTAAGTATCCTGGAGGCGCGCCAACTAGCCTAGAGACTGCATGTTGCTCTTGATACTCGCTCATGTCGATTCTTGTCATAGCGTTTTCATCGTCAAATAAATAAGCGCTCAAAGCTTTAGCTAATTCTGTTTTACCAACACCTGTTGTTCCCATGAAGATGAAAGACCCAATTGGTTTTTTCATGTCCTGTAATCCAGCTCTACTTCTTCTAATTGCATCCGAGATAGCAATGAGGCCTTCTTTCTGGCCTATTATTCGTTTTCCTAATTCTTCTTCAAGCTTCAGTAATTTGGCCCTTTCTCCTTGTAGCATTTTGGAAACCGGTATTCCTGTCCATTTTGATATAACGTCAGCAATCTCCTCAGCATCGACTTCTTCTTTAATCATTTTAGAGTTTGCTTGAAGTTCTATCAGTTTTACCTTAAAAACTTCTATTTCCTGTTCCAAATCTTTTAGAGTGCCATATCTTATTTCCGCTACTCTTCCAAATTTTCCCGATCTCTCAGCTTGTTCAGCTTCTATTTTTAAATCATCAATTTCTTGTTTGGCTCCCTGAATTTTGTCGACAATGGCTTTCTCACTTTTCCATTTTGCTAACAAATCCGATCTTATTTCACTTAAGTTACCTATTTCCTTAATTAATGTGCTTAGTTTTTTCTTATCATTTTCACGTTTGATAGCTTCTCTTTCAATTTCAAGTTGCATAATCTTTCTTTCAATCTCATCCAATTCTTCCGGCTTTGAGTTCATTTCCATTCTCAATTTGGACGCGGCTTCATCAATCAAATCAATGGCTTTATCTGGTAAGAATCTATCTGTAATGTATCTTTGGGATAACTCTACTGCGGCAATTATAGCGCCGTCTTTAATTTGAACTTTATGATGATTTTCGTATTTTTCCTTTATTCCTCTAAGGATACTAATTGCGTCTTCAAAGTCAGGTTCATTAATAATTACTTTTTGGAATCTTCTTTCCAAGGCTTTATCTTTTTCAAAATACTTTTGATACTCATCAAGGGTAGTGGCACCAATAGCTCTTAATTCTCCTCTTGCTAAAGCAGGCTTAAGGATGTTAGCAGCGTCCATTGCGCCTTCACCACCTCCAGCACCAACAAGCGTGTGGATTTCATCTATGAAGAGAACTATTTCTCCATTTCCATTAGTAACTTCTTTAACTACAGCTTTTAATCGTTCTTCAAATTCGCCTTTATATTTTGCTCCTGCAATCAACGCGCTCATGTCTAAAGAGTAAATAATTTTGATCTTTCAAGTTCTCCGGAACATCTCCACTAATAATTCGATGCGCTAATCCCTTCGGCAATAGCTGTTTTACCGACGCCAGGTTCACCAATTAAAATAGGGTTGTTTTTTGTTCTTCTCGTGATAATTTGTAGAACTCTTCTAATTTCTTCATCTCTTCCGATTACCGGATCCAGTTTACCATCTTTTGCCTTTTTGTTTAGGTTGATAGCATATTTCTCAAGAGAGTTGTAAGTATCTTCCTGACCAGAGGAAGTCACTCTTTCTCCATTTCGCAATTCCGTAATAGCAGCTTTTAAATCTTTCTGGTTAACACCATTGTCTTTTAGTAATTGAGAAACACCATCAGATGAATTAAGAATACCAAGTAAAATATGCTCTAAAGAGATGAAATCGTCCTGCATTTTTTTTGCAAGTTCAATTGCGTTATTTAATGAAGATTGAGTATTTCTAGATAACTGCGCTTGTGCACCTGTTACAATAGAGTAGGATTGAATGATTCCATCTAATGCTTGTTTAAAGACATTCATGTTTACCCCGAATTTGTTTAAAAGATGAGGGGTGACATTATTGTCAACTTGGAGCATTCCTTTAAGAAGGTGCCCATTTTCTATTAGTTGGTTTTTATAAGCTGTTGCAAGTTGGTTGGCCTCGTTTATAGCTAGTTGAGATTTTGTTGTGAACTTACTGAAATCCATTATTTTATATATTTTAATTAACTTATAACTTTAAATGAATAATTGTTATATTTTTTATATGATGGGTGTTCAAAAACCTTTCCAAGGTAAATTAAAGTCAGAATAGCAGGAACTGGAAAAAGAAACCGTGTGACTTCGGAAAAAATGTCCGATACTTCAGTGTTTATAAGACAAATAGACAGAAACAAAAGAATGAATACTAAAAAATTCTTTTAATCACTCTCAATTTATGGGTGTATTTACCTAGTTCTTTATTAAATATACCTTGTTGGTCTAGGTTGTCTATTCGAACTTTACCCGAGGCATGAATAACATTTCCAGGTTCAGTAACAATTCCGACATGTGTTATTTTACCTTCTTCATTGTCAAAAAATGCTAAGTCTCCAGGCTCAGTTAGTTCTGCAAATTCTACATTAACACCTTCTTCTGCTTGTTGGTAAGCATCTCTTGGAATTCTGTATCCGCATAAGCTATATACTATTTGCGAAAACCCAGAACAATCAATTCCAAAAACGGTTCTACCGCCCCAAAGATAAGGTGCGTTGATAAAGGTTAGCGCGTAATCAATTATTTTACCGGTGTTAGCTTCATTTGTGTTTCCCGAAAAAGTATATTTTTCTTTTCGAATTTTTAATTTTCCATTTGAGAAATAGGGAAGTGTAGCTCCAATAGTAATTTTTGAATATGTTGACTCAGAACTTCTTACTTCTCCTATTAAATCTGTCGATTTAGGAAAGTCATTTAGCTTTTGATTTTCATATTCTTCAGCAGAAATTTCAAAAAATTGCTTCCGACAAATCCAACATTCATAACCGTCCAGAGCCGTTTTTATTTTTATCCACTTTTCTGTTTCTTCAATAACTTGATAAACTTCACCGAAACAGAAGTTGCGTTACCATTTCTGCTTGGTCATTTCCTTCCGAACGGCAAGGAACAATTGAAAGATTACTAATTCCGTAAGACATAAATCAAATTTACAATTCTTTCATTAATACTCTGTATAATTCTAACATAGATGCAATATCTGATTTATGTACTTTCTCATCTGGGGAATGCACATTGTCTTCAGGAGCTCCTATAAATAACCAGTCAAAAGGGTAAGGAGATTTTTGTAGTTGATTACCATCACTTCCTCCAGTGGCTTCTACCTCTAGTTGGTGTTCAATAGCATGCTTTTCGGCAATAGCTCTAATTCTATTTAAGTAAGAGCGTCTTGGGATTCCAGAATCACGCATTGATATAGCAACTCCTTTTCCATGTTCTACTCCCTCAGTGACCCATGTAATATCAGAAATTAGACCTTGCTTTACTTTCCAATTTTCATATATGAACCTGGCTAAATATCCAACAGATCCCCCTCCATGTTCTTCCCAACAAGAAAAACAAATAACTCCATCTTTTAAGGTCTCAGCTACTTTTAAAGCATTCCAGACACCTAATCGGTTATCCATGTAGCAACATTGAACAAAGTCACTGTCTTCTCTCCATTCAGACTTAAAAACTAATTCTGTCCCTCGATCTATTTCGCGGTCATATAAGTATTCAATAGACTTTGAACCATTTTCATGTTCAATTATAATCAATTCTGTTTCGATAAGACCCTGGCTATCTTTTCCAACTAGTTTAATCCCTTCCTTAAGCACGGGGCCACCAATTTTCACCAGTTCCTTTCCGTATTTAACAGTAAAACCAATAGAGTCCATATGGGCAAAAATAGCAGTAGTAGGTTTTCCAAACTTTATTATTATACAGTCTTGAAATTCATCTCCTTCATATATTTCGGGTAGATGGTCCCAGCTTGACTTGTTGGTTTCTATATACTTAAGGATAAAGTCTTTCAGAGCAACTTCATTTCCAGCAGGTGCATGTATACCGCACATTTCTTTTAGTAATTCCATGGTAATTTAATTACTGCGAAATTAAAATTTAAAAAATTATAGAGGCTATTAGAAAGTAAATAAAATGTTTTTATATTTGCAGCCGCTGATTATGGTGGATGTAGCTCAGCTGGTTAGAGTATCGGTTTGTGGTACCGAGGGTCGCGGGTTCGAACCCCGTCTTCCACCCAAAACAAAAAAGGTCTTGTAAAAACAAGACCTTTTTTGTTATCTAACGAGTTGTTTATAAACAAATATTACATATTCCGGTGCCTTGAATCTCAATGGAATCTACTTTGAATCTTGGTATATTTATTTCAGGGAATTCATGTAGGTTCAAGCAGAATATGTTTTCACACATTCTACATCTAAAATGCATATGCTGCGTCGTATGAACGTGATTTACGGAGGAACACTCATCAGGGCATAAGGCTAATTTCTTTATGTCACCTGGCATTACAATTTCATGAATCAACCCATTTTCGATAAAAGATTTAATTGTTCTGTATAGAGTTATTCGGTCAAATTGTTTTAATCGAGCTTCAATGTCCGTTACAGAAATGGCGTTAGGTTCATTAAGGAATACCCCGAGCACCTCTTTTCGGAAAGGCGTACGGCGTAATTTTTTACTTTTTAATAATTTTTCAATCATTTATGCAACAATGTTGCGTTTTTGTTTTTATGTTTGCAACATCGTTACAAATATATGAAAAGTCAGACATATAAATTATTGTTTTTAACATTTCTTCTGGTGAATGGAAGTTTCTATACTATCCTTTTAAAAGGTAAAGTTCTTAATAGGCATTTTAAAAGAATTGTCTTAAGTGCATATGTCCAATCATTTGGTGCAGAGGTATCTGAAAGAATTGCGTGTAAGTCTAATTATACTTTACCAAGGTGTGGTTTTTTCAAGTTTAATGATCAACAAGTTATTCACGAAAAAATAATTAGGAATTTAATACCGTTGTTCCGCTCTTAGCATATTTGAATTTCTTTTAGTTTGAACAAGATAAATGACATAGGTTTTGGTAATAGATCTTACCCGTCTGCAATAGTCTGGATATTTATATTCTTTGGACATTTTTTTTCTGTTGCTTTATTTGCTCAAACAGATACTTGTTCCTTTAACGTTTCGGGAACAATATTAGACATAGACACCAAAGCTCCTATTCCTAATGTTAGCGTAACTGTTTATGACACTGACAAGTCGGCCTTAACAAACTCTAGGGGTGAATTTGTGATTACTAATGTATGTAGTGAGTCAAATACGTTAATTATTTCCTGTATCGGTTATTGCCATGCGACATGCGAAAATCATCATCATCATGATGAATCCCCTCATATTTATATAGCTCAAGATGTGTCGGAATTGGAAGTACTAACTATTCACACAAATCATAGCAAGGAACATGGTACAGAAACAATTTCTCAGATTGTTTTGAAAAAAGATAATATTGATAATGACCCGACTCAATCTTTAGCAGCTTTGCTGGCACAGGAGCAGGGAGTTACGCTAACTTCAAACGGAACGAATGTTCAGCTCCCAGTGATCCATGGTTTATATGGAAATCGAATTTTAATTTTAAATAATGACTTAAAACATGGCTTTCAAAACTGGGGAACTGATCATGCTCCCGAAATTGATATTTCAAATGCATATCGCATGACAATAATAAAAGGAGCAGCTGGTGTTAGATATGGACCTGAAGCTCTAGGAGGCGCTATTAATATTGAAAACAATCCTCTTTATTTAAATGAATCTTTCAAAGCAAAAATAGGTACTGGATACCAAACCAACGGTAAAGGGTATTTTGTTAATTCTGAAATAAACCAAGGATTTAAAAATTGGAGTTATTATGTTGGATCAAATTACACTGTGGTAGGCGATCGGCATACTCCAGACTATTTGCTTACGAATTCTGGAAAGGAAGAGAAATCTTTTTTTGGAGGTACTCGGTATCATCACAAAAATTGGGATTTTAAAGTTTATTACAGCTATCTGGATCAAAATTTAGCACTATTGCGATCATCCATTGGTCATAGTGGAAATGCCTTTGTCAGAAATATTAATTCTGATGTACCTAGCTTTATTCATCCTTTTTCTTATCAGATTGATGAACCTAATCAAAATGTGCAGCATCATTTAGGAAAAGTAGAGATAAATTGGAGATATTCTGAGACAGCAAAACTTACATTTAAATATGGTAAACAGCTAAATAAGAGAGATGAGTTTGATGTAAGAAGGAATGCGGATAAACCAATTATAGATCTTGATTTAATTACTAACGATTACCAGGTAGAATGGAAGCACCCGGATTGGTTGATGCTGGATGGCTTGGTTGGTTTTCAAGTGTTTACTCAGTTCAATGATAACAAGCCTGGAACAGGAGTAACACCTTTGATTCCAAATTATAAAACAATTAGATATAGTAGTTTTATTACTGAAATTTTGAAAATAGATCGAAACACATATGAAGCAGGTTTACGTTGGGATTATGAATTAAATAGTGTAGCTGGGAGGCAGACAGATCAGTCTGTTTTTAGTGATCAGTTTAGCTTCTCTAACATAACATCCTCGATTGGTTACGTGAGAGAAATATCTGAAAACAGCTTCTTTCGAACAAATATTGGATCCGCTTGGCGAACTCCCAATATGCCCGAGCTTTATAGCTTTGGTCAGCAAGGATTTAAAACTTGTTTTGGATTGCTTCGATATTACTCTGATTTAGATGGAGATGTAAGAACTAATAGAGTTCTTAAAATATCGGAGAGCTCCATAGAGCCGGAAAAAGGATATAAGTTTATTAATGAATTTGAAACAGGTAACAAGAAAAACACACATACAATTACGGGTTATTCTCATTATATTCAGAATTATACATTCGAGCGTCCTCTTGGTGTTTATGGCACTGTAAGAGGTCCTATGCCTGCTTTTATTTTTACGCAAGCTGATGCTCTTTTTGTAGGTGCAGATTATAGTTGGAAAAGACATTGGTCAAAATATTTGACAGGGCTTTATGGAATAAGTTATTTATGGTCAAAGAATATAGATGAAAATGAATCTTTGATTAACCAGCCTCCTATTTCGGTTAATTACAAGTTAAAATGGCATAAAGAAAAATTATGGAAGTTCGAATTGTCCAATTTAGCAATCAATCCGAGTTATACTTTTCGTCAATTTCAAGCGCCGAAAACTATCTCTCCAGAGAGCTTAATAGATGGTTCTGCAGTTATTTCATCTGATTCAGAAATTTTTGATTTTAAATCAGCTCCAAATGGTTACTTCTTGCTTAACATATCGTGGAATTTCAAATGGAAAAATTTAACGGGTAGTATTTCGGTAAATAATTTATTAAATAATGGCTATCGAAACTATTTAAATGCGATGAGGTATTTCGCAAATGAGCCAGGAAGAAATGTGCTTTTTACTATCAATTATTTATTTGAAAATAAAAAAAATGAATGATTGCTTTGCTGTGGTGATTGGTCATGTGATGTCCGTATAATTTATGAAACTTTAAACCAACAATATAAAACAAAAAACAATGAAAAAAATGAATTTATTTAGTAATTATGTGTCCTTGGGAATTGTAATCGGTGGATTATCACTTATGGGATGCAAGAAAGATGAGGATTTAGCTGTTGTTCCTCCCGCTTCCGAAAATGAAATGGAAGTTATTACAGACATAAAACTGATTTTTACAAATAGTAGTGATGCATCTGATATTGTGGAAGCTAGGGCTCAAGATCCTGATGGACTTGGTGTTCAAGAATTGGTAATATTAGACACAATTAACCTAGATGTAAATAAAACATATACATTGACGTACGAAATATTCAATAATTTAGAAACTCCAGGAGAGGATATTGGAGCTGAAATTTTAGAAGAAGATAATGAACATCAGTTTTTCTATAGTTTTAGTAACAATGCTTTCGCAAGCCCAAGTGGGAATGGAAACATTGATGCAGTCTCTGACCCCTTGACCTATAATGATGTCGATGAAAACGGAAATGCTGTGGGGTTATCAACTTCATGGGCCACTCCATCTTCTGTTTTGTCAGGAGGCGCATTTACAACTAGGTTGCAACATCAGCCTGATGTAAAAACTTCGACGTCAGGAGCAAATGATGGAGACACTGATTTTGAGTTATCTTTTGTATTAAATATTCAATAATCAAATTTTACTAACAAAAACTAAATTATAATGAAAACATTAAAAATAATTTCACTAAGCATGGTAATTCTCATTGGTTTTGCGGCATGCAACAAAACAAAGGTTAATTCAAAACGCTTAATGAAAGCTGGCGAATGGAAAGTAACAGAATTATCTGTTGATGGATCAAATGAAGCAGAATTGCCTTCTTGGGAAATTGAAGATTGTGATATCTATGCACAATCTTGTATGGCAGAGTGGATGAACGAAGAAGGAGGTCATGCAGAATTTGTTTGGCAATTCAGAGAAAAAGGAAAAACATTTGAAATTTCTTATCAAGCAGACGAGGATCATGCTCATGCCCATGATCATGCAGCGGAAGAAGCTGCTGCGCAGGCATATGCGTTTAGTGGGATTTATGAGGTTGTAGAAAGTAAATCTAAAGAGATGCAATTTCAAACAACATCAGCTTTAGGGCACGGAGGTAAATCGGTTGTAATAAAAATAGAAAAAAAGTAAATATTTGACTAAAGAGTTATTGCACATTAGTAATTATTGTTGCAATAACTCTTTTCTAGTGAAATACTATGTTAATAGAATAGGTAATTTACATTCGAGATTAGAATGAACCCTAATATTATTTTCAAAGCCTTTCATTAATAGTGAAAGGTTTTTTTATTTATATTTTTTTATTGTTTATTGTGCAACCAATTGGCAATACTTTGTGTCTTTTTAAAAATTCATAAGATGAAAAAATTAATTTTACTTATTCTCTCAATATCTATTAGTCAATTTGTGCTCTCTCAAATTATCTATACGGATATAATTCCCGATGATACGTTAATTCCTGATTATGTATCGGATTCGCATTTAATTGATTTTGATGGTGACTTAACACCTGAATTGGTTATTTTTTCTTCAAAACAAGATACTGTAATCTCGTCATTTAATGTTACAATATCTGGAGTAGCAATTACTACTTTGGATAATACGGAAATAATTGCGCAAATTTCTACAATTGGGAATGAGGATGTTGTTATTGCTGACACGCTTCCGCATGGATATTTAATTGATGGTAGCTCGGCATACTTGAGCTCAGCAACTCCTTCCGTTTTTCCTGGGGTCGGATTAGGTGTAAAAGTAGATATAATCAGTTTAACGGCCGGTGATTTTATTGATAACGGAAACCTTTTCTTTGGGGTTAAATTCGAAATAGGGACTAATATCCACTATGGGTGGGTGCAAGTAAAAGTAGCGACCGATGCAAGCTCGGGTATTATTTATGATTTTGCCTATCAATCAATTGCAGACTCAAGTATTATGGCTGGTAATGTAGAGGATGGATTTGTTAATGTTTCGAATCGCAACTTAGATGAGGTTGTTGTATATGCGGCCAACCAAAAAATACACGTTATAACAGGAAAAGAATCGGGAACTCTAATAATTCATAATCTTCTTGGAAAACAATTAATGAGCACTGCGGTTGGCGGTAACATTAGCCTAGGCATATAAATGATCTTAGTAAAGGGGTCTATCTGGTGTCATTTACCAATGGCAGAAAGCACCATAACCAAGAAAGTTTACATTGAATAATGTTCTATTTCTTTATTCTCGCCTTAACTGACCAGGTGAAAGTAAAATTAGCCACTTCTTCACCGGCTTCATTTACTCCTTGCATATGGCATTCGATTAGTTGCGCCTCTTCCTTTTCGATAGCAGCTTTTATGGCTTGCTTTATTTTTTGACCGTCATTGCATGTAAATGTGGTTATATCCGTAGCTTTTTTTACGAAATTACCCGTACAATTCACTATAATCATTGCAACAGAAGGTTTTTGCTTATGCGTGTACATTATGAGCAAAGCACCTGAACTCATTTCTGCAGCCATTCCTAGTACGGCCCAAAAAGTGGATTGAAAAGGGTTTTTGTTTTTGCGTTTGTAAGGAACAGTAACCGAGCATGTATCTTCTGTTAATTTACTGATTTTCATCCCCGAAAGAAACCCCATTGGTAAAATCTTAAATAAGCTAGACCTAAACTTAAAATTATTGGTAAAACTTTTTTTTATAAATTCGATTTGTGAAGAGTCAAACTGGAAATTTTCTGTCATCGTATAGTATCAATAAATAGTAATATCTATAAAAATGAGAATAAATATTAATATTTACTAAGTTTTTGCTTTCAGAATTCATTTAATACCAAAACGTAAAAATACTACGTTTTAAAAAACGTATTTTTGTCTGTATTATATGAGATTATTTGCCATTGTAGATATTGAATCAACCGGGAGTGTCGCAAATCAGGATAAAATCACTGAAATTGCAGTAATCATAACTGATGGAGAAAAAGAAATTGATCGTTTTGAGACTTTAATCAACCCTCAGCAGCCTATTACACCATTTGTAGTGAGATTAACTGGAATTACCAATGAAATGGTTAAAGAAGCTCCTTTATTTGAGGAGGTAGCTAAAGGATTATTTGAGTTACTGAAAGGAAAGGTATTTGTAGCACACAACGTGAATTTTGATTATAAATTTATAAAGCAAGCTTTTTTTGATTGTGGAATCAGGTTTAATGAAAAACGCTTATGCACAGTTAGATTGAGTAGAGAAATCATTCCTGGCATGGCTTCTTATAGCTTGGGGAAGTTGACAAGAGGCCTAGGGATTGGATTAAACAATGCACACCGAGCAATGCCGGATACTGAGGCTACAGCCAAATTATTTGAATTAATGTATCAAAAAAACTTGGCATTTATTGAGGCTTCCTTAAAGGCAAATTCTAATGAATCTACTTTGCCCGCTAATCTCCCTAAAGCTCGATTTAAAAAACTACCTAAGAAAACAGGTGTATATTATTTTCACAATAACAAAGGAGAGGTTATTTACATAGGGAAAGCAAAAAACTTAAAGAATAGAGTTTCATCTCATTTTACGGGTAAATTGTCTTGGAAAAATGAAGTTTTTTCAAGAGAGATATTTGATGTTTCGTTTGAAGTAACCGGTAATGAGCTGATAGCGGCGTTTCTAGAAGATACTGAAATAAAACACAATTGGCCAGTCTACAATCGATCTCAAAAATCCAGAATTGATAAGTTTGGTATTTTTATTTATGAGGACCGTAGTAATAATAAACGATTAGGAATTAATAAAGCCACTAATCATTCTGCATTTATAAAAGCTTTTCCAACGCTTAGTGAAGCAAGAAATTGGTTGATTAAAAAAATAGATGAATTTACTTTGAAACCTTCATATTGCGGTATGGAACAGTTTGATGTAGGTGACATTTCCATTGAAGAGCATGCCACAAATATAGAGTTGTTTTTAGAAGGTTTTAATCTGGGAGAAGATACGCTTGTTATTAAAGGTGAGGGGAGAAGAGCTGATGAAAAAAGTTTTATATACATAGAAAAAGGAAATTATAAAGGCTATGGTTATTATTCAGATCAAGAAAACCTGAATAATGTCGAAGATTTAAAAAATTTCTTGACTTTGCAAAAAGAAACAATGTTAATAAGAACTGTTATTAAAACTGAGCTTAAAAAAAAGAACTCGGATTATGAAATAATAACATTAAGCTAACTGACTTCCGCGTCTTTGTGAGAAGTCCTTATTAAGCATACTATTGCGCTATTTCATTTAGCAGTTTTATATTTATCTATCCAGTCTGGGTTTTCAAGATCTTGAAATAGTTTAAACATGTTTTCTCCGTAAAAAAAATCTGAATCTTGTATTACTCCATATTCTTGTAAAATTTGTATTTGCGGCCATGATGGATGGAACTTACCCTGCGACCAACCTTCAATTTTCATTCCTGGTGCAGGAATGCAACCCACAGGGCATATTGGGTTCCTACTGTACCGCAAAGTCCAAAGATCCTCTAATGTAAAACACTCAGAATAATTATCGGAAATAGAATCGTATTTATAGAAACAGTCACTCAGGTTATAAGCAGCAAATAAATCTATATTATCAAAATTTGCAGCCGAAGTTTGTTTTCCCATTGCTTGAAGAAGAAAAGTTTTTAATTCCATGGGCTTTTTACTCACAATCTTTCCATCCTTAACACCAACCACAGCATAGTTGATTAGTCCTGAATTGTGCGAAGAATTAATGTTAAAAGCAAAATGATACTCGACAAAACCAAACGCTTCTAGTTGGCGGTTGTTGTTTGAAAAATTATAAAATAACATTCCAAAACAAATGGCAATTACACTAATCGTGTATCCTATTTCAAATTTAAATTTCATTATAAAATAAGTGAGGTAACCTTACAAGTTACAATAGTTGATTCGATTCAATCAGTTATTCAGTTAGTTTTTGACTAATAGGTGGTTTCATTGGATAAAAACCTTCCTATTGTTTAACAAAAACAATAAAGGAGTTTAAATTCTATTTGAAAGAATAAATTTGATTTGGAGTAACGCAATAGTCTAATGAAATATCATTTTTGTTAACTCCTGAAATAGAGCAGGTTGACTCGAAAAGAGAAACCCCAATTTTAATACATTTTGGATTGCATTCTGCTAAAAAACGATCGTATAAGCCTTTTCCATAACCTACGCGTGCTCCTTTATTGTCAAAAGCTAAAAGAGGGATAATTACTATGTCTATTTTGTTTTCAGAAATTGCTACTCCCTCAACAGGGCATGGAATACCAAGTTTATCCCTTTGGTAAGTTGTATTTTCATCAATAATGCAATGGGTAAGACCTAGTGGGCTAAATTTCGTAATTGATGTTGCCACCGTGCATTTTGATTCAAATAGAAATTCAATAAAAGAAGCTGTATTTATTTCGTTAAAGCTAGCTATTGGAAGAAAGATATGAACCGTTTTGTTATGGAGCGTAAAATGCTCTTTTATAAGGTTGAAAATTTGTTCAGAACATGATTTTACCTCAGATAGAGGTAATTGACTTCGTTTAAGTTTGTATTCCCTTCTGAGATCTGCCTTCTCCATTGGCTTACTATTTCTTAACCTTTACGAATACATAGTGCGTAATTAGTAAAGATGTTCCCCTAATAGGATATGTATTAATTAATTTCCATCCGTTTTGAACCATTTCGTTAAGGATAATGACAATATGGTCTACACCTTTAAATCCTTTTGATAATAGGCATTTGTCTTCTCCCTTTCCAGTGAAAAACGAAATACGTGCAAGACCTTTAGAATCCCTTCCTTCCAGGGTTCTAAACTCGTCTTCCATGTTTAAACGAACTTCGACTATTCCATGCTGACCTTTTTCAATACCAACGGAAAGTTCTTTGACTGTATTCTGAGTATATCCAACAACACTAAAAAGTGCAATTGCTATAGTAATTACTATTTTGTTCATTTTTCTTCTCTTATGATTATGATAGATTTTTCATTTGAAATATTCATTGCTGGTATTCCCTTATTGTTTTCGATTTTTCCGGTAATACAAACTTTTCTATTGTTTAGCTCAATTTCAGGCATGTAGCTAAAGTTGGGCCGATTATCCTTCCAAATTGCAACACTAAATATTTGATTTGGAAATTTCTTATCCAAATTTAAGAAAGTTGCACCAGATTTCTCACTATATTTTGTAGATACTACTGTTCCGCATACAGTAGATTTTGTTCCAATGTTATATTTTGCTTGAACTGTGTTAATCATTCCTTTTTCTAGAGTTGTAGGGTTTAAGGGAGCTACATCACCTTTCTTGCTTCCTGATTGCCATATGTCGATATCGATTTTTTGTTCTATGAAATCTTCATCCTTAATTTTTGAAAAAAAGTTAATACCGGTTAAAACTTCTACACTATCGATACTGATTGCATAACTCATTATTGGATAATCACAGATTCCGTTTGGCATAACAAAACCAATGCCTCTATGATTCGAATTATCAAGTATTACTTTGTAAAATAAGTTAGGAATACTGACTTCATTTTCTCTATCTTGATTCCTCATTACAGGCAAACTGTCGTGTAATATCCCTCCTGTAACTACATAAACTTGTATTTTATTCTCGATAACATATTCTCTAATTGCGTTTTCTAGTTCAGCCCATCTCTCTCTATTTAATTCGGGTAATTGTGGTGCCATGTTTGAATAAAAATAGGACTCACTTAAAGCAGTTTTAGACCATCTGAAATCTGCACTAGGAGCAAGGTGACCTCTGTCATACCCACTATACCAATAATCGGCTTTACTAGCTGTTCCAGAAGTGACCAATTTATCTTTTCTGAAATTATTGGTTCTGGATACATTTCCCTTTTCTACATCTGGTAATATAATATGACTTACCCATTGAGCCTGCTCATGCTTCTCATTATACCCTAAAATAATTGCCTCATGATATATTACTTCAACTTTTTCATTACAAACTGGATTACCAACAGCAATTAAGATCATTTTGGATTTTATGCAATTTAAGTTGTTCTAGTTGACCTAAAAGCTCATTTCTTCTTATGTCGATAGAGTCAATTTTAGTTGAAATAAATATAATTTCTTTTTCAGTCTCATTTTGCGATACAGAAGAAATGCTAAGGCAACCTACTATCAATACAATAAGATATCGAATTTTAATATGCATATTGCTCAAGCTTTCCATTTTATTCCGCAACCAATACTTGGCAGTTGTTCAAAGTCAATAACTTTATTTTCTAACAAATAATTAAATGCTTTTCTCAAATCCTTCCCATCGCTTTGATAATTGTTGCCAGGCCGGGATTTATCCATCTGACCTCGGTAAATACATTTTAGTTCTGCATTAAATACATTTATATCCGGCGTGCAAGCAGCGGTATATGCTTTTGCCACCTCTTGTGTATCATCATATAAATAAGGAAATGGGAAATTATAATTCGCAGCAAATAGTTTCATATTTTCAGGAGAGTCATCTGGATAGTTTATTACATCATTTGAACTAATAACAACAAATCCAATTCCTTTTTTCAAATAATCATTGCCAATTCTTACCAGCTCATCAATTATATCAATCACAAAGGGACAATGATTGCAGATGAAAAAAACCGCCGTACCTTTTGCACCTTTTAATTCTGAAAGACTATAACTTTTCCCTGTAATCACATCTGGTAATGTAAAGTCGGGAGCCTTAAAGCCTAATTCAATTTGAATAGTTGGAGTTCTAGCCATTTTATTTATTTTTGGTATCGAGGTAAAAATAAAGACTTCTGGCCATATTATGTCTTTGAACTTCTATTTTCATTTGCGCACTTTTTAACAAAATAATAAAACATGTTTAAATCCTTTTTTATTGTAATACTATTTTCTCCAATTTTTCTCTTTCTCAGACAGAATTAAATGATTCTTCAATGATTCGATATATTTTCGATGAAGCCTTAACAAATGGAGAATGTCATCAAAATTTAAAGGAATTATGCAAGGGTGTTGGACATAGAATCAGCGGTTCTAATGCATCCTATAAAGCAATTGCTTGGGGTCAAAAAGTCTTGAAAAGATATGCTTTGGATTCCATTTACTTACAGGAAATTCTAGTTCCCCATTGGGTAAGGGGAAGTAAAGAGCGTCTAGACTTTTCTTCGAAACAAATAAAGCTGTATCAATCTAAATGTTTGGCCTATGGTGGATCTGTTGGAACAAATGGTGTTTTAAAAGGGAATATTGTAGAAGTAAAATCATGGGATGAATTGGATGAATTAGGCGAAAAAAAAATAAAAGGCAATTTCGTTTTTTACAATCGACCAATGAATCCTACACGGCTAAGTACATTTCACGCATATGGTGGGTGCGTAGACCAAAGATATTGGGGAGCTGTTAGAGCCTCAAAACTCGGAGCCATAGGTGTTCTTGTGCGTTCTATGACATTAAAACAAGATTTGAATCCACATACAGGTTCTATGACTTATGAAGGAGCTGATTTAAAAATTCCCTCAGTTGCTATTAGCACCGTCGATGCACATAATTTAAGCGAACAATTAAAAAAGGATAAAGAAACTGAAGCAAAAATGAAGTTGGGATGTAAAACTTTGCCCGATACAGTATCTTACAATGTAATAGCCGAAATAAAAGGAAGTGAATTTCCAGACAAAATAATTGTTGTTGGCGGCCATTTGGATTCATGGGATGTTGGGGAAGGAGCGCATGATGACGGAGCTGGAATTGTGCAGAGTATTGAAGTATTGAAAATTTTTAAAAATCTAGGAATACAACCAAAACATACTATCCGATGTATTCTTTATATGAATGAAGAAAATGGAAATAGAGGGGGTAAAACCTACGCAGAAATGGTAAAGAACAAAGGAGAAGAGCATATCTTCGCTATCGAAACAGATAGGGGAGGTTTTACTCCTAAAGGTTTTACCGTAGATGGAACTCCGGAGCAATTAACTTCTTTGCAGCAATTTGAATCTTTGCTGGAACCTTATGATTTATTTTTCATAAAGAAAGGCTATAGCGGAGTTGATATTGGACCGCTTAAAGATGGCAAGATATGTCTCGTTGGATTAGTTCCTGATTCACAACGTTATTTTGATTTTCACCATGCACCAAGTGATATATTTGAAAATGTTAACAAGAGAGAATTGGAATTAGGTGCAGCCTCATTGGCTTCCTTAATCTACTTAGTAGATAAGCATTGGGATTAGTAATTCCTTAATGAATTTATCTTAAAGGAATCTTTATAACCTAAAACCTGTTAGATACCTTTAAACTTTTTAATGTAACTTGGTCAAGATTAAAAAAATAGTATGAAAAAAATAGCATTCCTTATTGCCTTTATTGGTTTAGCCTTTACCGGAACTTCGCAGCAAACTATAACAGCTACAATTACGCATGATGCAATACAAAGAGAATATATTCTTTATGTTCCAGCTAGTTACACCGGAAGTAACCCTGTTCCTTTAGTTTTTAACTTTCATGGTTATACCAGTAATGCAACGGAGCAAATGTGGTACGGAGACTTTCGGCCAATTGCAGATACCGCTAATTTTATCATTGTGCACCCCAATGGAATGCCAGATGCTACCGGAACAACTCATTTTAATGTTGGATGGGGAGGAAGCACGGTAGATGACCTTGGGTTTGCTAGTGCCTTGATAGATTCTATCTCTGCAGATTATAACATAAATTCGGATAGGATTTATAGTACAGGTATGTCAAATGGTGGTTTTATGAGTTATCACTTGGCTTGTCAGTTAAGTAATAAAATTGCAGCTGTAGCTTCTGTAACTGGTTCTATGTCGCCCGCTACATTTAATTCATGCAACCCACAGCATCCAACACCTATACTTGAAGTGCATGGTACAGCGGATGGAACAGTTGCTTATACTGGATCTAACTTTTCTAAGCCGATTATCGATGTTTTGGATTATTGGGTAAACTTCAATAATAGCAATGCAACTCCAACAATCATAAATGTTCCAGATATAAACACATCCGATGGAAGTACCGTAGAGCATATGATATACTATGGAGGAGATAATGATGTAACGGTAGAACATTTCAAAATAACCGGTGGGCAACATACATGGGCAAGTACGGCTTTTCCCAGTGCAGGAACAAATTTTGACATTGATGCTTCTGTTGAAGTTTGGAAGTTTTTTTCCAGATATGATATCAATGGATTAATCGGTGGTCCGACTTTGATAGAAAGTTCCGAACTTAATGATGAAATCAGTATTTATCCTAACCCGACAGCAAATAAAGTTTCAATTCAATGCTATGTCATCAAAAGCAATGACCTTATGAACTTTACTCATCCATGGAAGACTAATTCTTAGCGGAGTTAATGATCTTTCATCCAGAGAGATTGATTTATCAATTTGCCTCAAAATGTCTACATTTTAAAAATTGGTAGCCATTCTTTTAAGGTTGTTTAAGCTATAAGCGAATGCTTTTCTACTGCTTTAAAGTTAACTAGATTATATAAATGTCAGATAAAGTATATGATCACATTATTATAGGTTCTGGTTTTGGAGGCTCAGTTTCTGCTATGCGGCTTGCTGAAAAAGGGTATGATGTACTGGTATTGGAAATGGGAAAAGATTACAAAGCAAAAGACTTTCCAAAGAACAACTGGAAATTAGCGAAGTTTTTCTGGAGTCCAATGTTTCGGTGGTTCGGTTTTCAGCGTTTAACCTTTTTTAAAAATGTTTTTATACTCAGTGGAGTAGGTGTTGGTGGTGGAAGTTTGGTTTACGCTAACACACATATGTTTCCACCAGATGAATTTTTCTCTAATCCCTCGTGGACAAATCTAAAGACTGGAAACAAACCTTGATTCCTTTTTATGAAAAGGCCAAGTTTATGCTGGGGACAGTAAAGAACAAAACATTTGGAGAGGAAGATGCTATTCTGAAAGAGATAGCAGAAGAAATGGGGAGACCTGAATCTTTTGAGGTGTTGATGTAGGTGTATATTTTGGAGATACGGAAAAAGAAACAGATCCTTATTTTAAAGGTTTAGGACCGATGCGAAAGGGGTGTACCGAATGTGCAGGTTGTATGGTTGGTTGCAAAGAAACCGCAAAGAATTCGTTGGATTATAACTATTTATATTTTGCGCAAAAAGTTTGGTGCAAAAATTAAAGCTGAAACCAAAGCAACTAAAATTGAATACGATGGTGAATTGTATACTATTCATACGGTTAGTAGTACTGCATTTCTATCCAAAAAGAGACAAGTCTTTAAAACAAAAAATATTGTATTTGCAGCTGGTGTATTAGGAACAATGGATATTCTTTTAAAACAAAAGCACAAGTACAAAACCTTGACGAACTTATCGGAAACACTTGGAGAAAATTTAAGAACTAACTCTGAAACACTTTGCGGCGTTACATCAAAAAATAAAAAGTTGAATAATGGTATAGCGATTTCTTCCATTTTTAATCCAGACGATGATACACATATAGAAATTGTTAAATACTCCTAGTGGGTCAAACTCTATGAAAATTTTCTCTACATTGGCCACAAAGCAGTCAACACCATTCCTGAGGCCATTCGTATGGTTTGGAAATATTTTCTACAAACCAAGAACTTTCTTTAAACAATTAATTGGAAGAAAGTTTGCAGAGAAATCAGTTGTATTTTTGGTGATGCAAAGCCTCGACAATTCTATGAAAATGGTTTATAAGCGTTTTCCTTTCTCAAGAATCAGCATCGAGAATAAAAAAGAAAATAGAGTTCCAGCATATATTGATATCGGACAAAAAGTGATGCATCGCTATGCAGAAAAAGTAGATGGTCTTCCTCAAAATGCAACAACCGAAGTTTTATTTAACATGTCTTCTACGGCCCATATTTTAGGTGGAATACCCATGGGAGAAACTGATAAAACGGGGGTTGTAAACGACAAGTTTGAAGTATTTAACTATCCAGGAATGATGATTCTAGATGGATCTATCATTCCCGGAAATTTGGGTGTTAATCCGAGTCTAACAATTACTGCCATAAGTGAATACGCAATGGCGTTAGTGCCTATAAAAGAGGGGAGTACTACTGTTTCCTTGGAAGAACAAATGGCGCATTTGTAGTATTCTAATGAAGTTTTATACTACAAACTCGTGTCGGAATAGCTGGGCATTGATTTAAATAGCACTGTTTATAACTTTGGAGCTTTATTTATTTTGTCTTTTTAAATCCGACTACTTTTGCAGGTAATGAGGTATTTGTTTGCCATATCACTATTGTCGGTATCATTTCTTAGGGAGTTCTCAATTCATAAAAGATACAGTTATGATGGGGGAAGATTCAGTTGTTATCTTTTCTGACAAAAGCTGGGAATATATTAGATATGCTTGATTTTGATGGAATTGTGAATCCTGACATTGCATGAAATTATTCAAGGAGATAGCAATTACTTGTGGAAGGAAAATTGGGATACCCAAGTACCCTATACGCGTGATAATGATTTATCTAAAATTCCAGATACATTATGGCTCTGTAATGTAGATTCTAACCACAATAAATTCTGTATGCCACATCCTGGGTTGGTCACATCTAGGTTTAAGTACCGCGGAAGGAAAGTTTCATTATGGCATTGATGTTGAATTAGTTACAGGACGATACTTTAAGTTCTTGTTTTGATGGAATTGTTCGCTATGCAAAATATAATACGGGTGGGATATGGTAACCTTGTAATTATACGTCACTATAATGGACTTGAAACATATTATGCGCATTTAGAAAAGCTTTTTGTTTCTGCAAATCAAGAGTTTAAGCTGGTGAACATATTGGTTTAGGTGGAAATACAGGTCATTCTACTGGAGATCACCTACATTTTGAAATTAGGTTTTTCGGCAATGCGTTAAACCCTGAAGAGGTTATTGATTTCAAGAATAGGCAACTGAAAAGCGAAAACCTGTTTATTCATGCAGGAATGTTTGCTTATAAAAGAAAATCCTCAAGTAAATCCAATTCTTCTTCAAAAACGAAAACATTGCCTGGTGACGACAAAGTTACATATCACAAAGTAAGATCAGGGGATTCGCTATTTGCCTATGTCACTTAAATACAATACGACTTTGGATAAAATCTGTAAGCTGAACGAAATTAAAGCCTCAAAGATCTTGAAAATAGGCGAAATGATTAAAGTTCGGTAATTCTTTTTTGGAAAGTCGTCGAATTTTAGTCTATACGATTTAGCTACATTACAACAATATCGGTATATGGCTTTGGTTCAACTTCTTTTTCTGTAAACACCACGTTATACTCTTCTAACTCTTTTAGCACAGGCTCGTAAATTTCTTTATGAATAGGCAATTGAACTCCTTTTAATTGAATAGTTCCATTGAGAATCATTTTGGTACAAATAGCTACAGGTAAGCCAACAGTCTCGCTCATTGCCGTGTAAGTTTGATCCTCGCCAATACAAACCATAGAAGAATTTATCTCATGTAATTCACCATCAATTTTAAATCCAAATTTATGCCACATAACAATCATATCTTTATCATCTGGCTTTAAAGACCATTTTTCTTCTAGTATCTTTTGAAGAATCTGTGCTGGAGTCATATCATTTTCTAAATTCAATGGCTCCTTTTCAAATATACCTAACCAAACAAGCCTATCCCAAATATAATCGTCATGGTCAATTTTCATATAATGACGCAGCTTTAACTCAACTGAATCGTGCGGATTATATGCTAAAAAAGAATTGATGAAATCTCGTTTCGTCATATTTTTAGAGCCCTCAAGTATATAACTGTCATCCGTTGCTCCCAAAGAAACAAATACATTCCAAGCTCTACAAAAACCAACTTTTCTAAATGTTCCTCTATATATTGTCGGTATATCTTCCAAACCATAAATTGACCGATACTTTAAGGAATCTCTATTCGCGTATCCCTCGAACTTGCCGTGTCCTTCTACTTCAATAATCTCAGTTCTTCTAAATAATTTATTGTAGGGAATATACTTGTATTGACCTTGCTGAATAAACTTAGCGGCACTTCCTTGACCCGCTAAAACAACATTTCTTGGATTCCAAGTAAATTTATAATTCCAAGGATTGTCATCGCTTTCTGGAGCAACCAATCCGCCTGTAAATGATTCAAAGTATTCAATAACCCCGTTTTTATCTGCTATTTCATCAAGTACTTTTTTAGCACTCATATGATCAATGCCTGGATCGACTCCAATTTCATTCATGATAATAATCCCAGCTGCTTTTGCGGCTTCATCTAATTCCTTCATTTCTTCCGAAACATAAGATGGTGTGATTACATTAATCTTCATGTCAATACAATCCTTAACTACTTCTACATGAAAACGGGCAGGCAACATAGATACAACAAAATCAACTTTTTGCAACTCTGCTCTTCTTAGCTTTCGTTTAACGCATCAAATCTGAAAAGCCTCAGCTCTAGAATGTTCCCCTACTTTATCCTGTGCCATTTCAAGATTCATGTCTCCGACTCTGATATACCAATTCTCCTTTTCTGCATTATCTAAGAAATAACGTATCATTGATGATGACGATCTTCCTGCTCCTATTACTAGTATTGTTTTCATTTACTTCTGGTTTCAATTTTAAGATGCATAAATGTAATCACTATACAAATACTAAGCACCTTCTATTGGTTAACATTTTATTAACAAACTTGTATTGCTAAAAATATTTTTTGGCATAACTATGGTAATGTCAGTTCTAAAAATTAAATTTACTTACGAATAAAATATCTTATGAAAAAAATACTACTTACGAAGTGTATTTGCCATTTTCGCTATTCTATCAGGAATAGGTCAGCAAACTTCCAATCTAATAATATTTGCATCAGATCCAACTCCTTTTTATGCCATTGTAAATGGGATTAAACAGAACGCTGAACCGCAGACAAATGTTAAAATAACAGGACTCTCTAATAATCAAAATCATGTCAAAGTGGTATTCGCAGATGGTGTTGCAGCCGATATAGACAAGAACTTTTATTTTGAATCGATGAATGTTGAAGTAACAGCAAGAATTGTAAGCACTAAGAAAGGTTATAAGTTAAGGTATTTTGGAGAAGTAGCGATGGGACAGGCAGCGACAAATGACCAACAAGTGCAAATTGTATATCACACAGTAGAGGCGCCAGCGGTAAATAATGTAGTAATTGATGAAACAGTTACAACAACCACATCAACAACGACAACAACAAACTCAGGAAACAATGCCGATTTGAGTGATATGGAGCTTAATGCTATGCAAAATAGTGTGGGTGCAAATATCAGCATGAGTGACAATATTGATGAAGTGCATGAAAATGTTAATATGAATGTATCAGTTGGTGGTCTTGAATTAAACATGAATGTGAATGCAAATGAGAACGGTATGAACAACAATATGGACATGGGCATGACAGACAATATGGAAACATCTCATACTTCAACAACTACAACGACAACAACAACCACATCAACTAGTGGTGTAAATACAGGAACTCAGGCAGCAGCTCCTGTGGTTTATGTTTCAGGTTACAATGGAGCTACGGGGTGTATTCCTCCATTGAGTGATGTAAACGCAATTCGAAATGCAATTGAAGAAGAAAGCTTTTCGGATGATAAAATTATAGTTGCGAAACAAGCGCTTAAAGGCAAATGTATGAGTGTTCAAAATATTATTTACATATCTGAATCTTTTGACTTTGAAGATAGAAAATTGGAATTTGCTAAGTTTGCCTATAATTGTACTTATGATATTGACAATTTCTACCAAGTAAATAAAATATTCGATTTTAGTTCTTCGAAAGAGGAATTAAACGAATATATTTCGAATAGATAAGATTAGTTGGATTGCACGATTTTCACCTTGGTTCTTTTTATTGGAGCCAAGGTGTTTTTTATTAAACACTGAAGTAACCGTTTTGAAAACGAATAAATATTTACAAATTGCCACTTTTTCAATGGTAATCGCTATCGCTCTTGGTGCCATGGGGGCCCACTACTTAAAGGAAAACTTACAATTACCTGCAGACAAATTAGACAGCTGGAAAACAGGTGTTTTTTATCAAATAACACATAGTCTAAGTATTTTTATTGTATTGCTTCTAGCTACGGCATTTAAGATCGATAAAGTGGGAGCTGTTATCAACTTATTTCTTCTTGGAATGCTCCTGTTCTCTGGGATCGATATACCTTTTGACGCTTAATTCTATGTTGGCAAATAGATGCATTAAAATTTTTAGGTCCAATAACCCCTATTGGAGGTTTACTTTTTATTTTGGGATGGATTCTTTTGATTTTTCGATTGAAAAAATAGCATAAAACACACGGACTTATATTGCTTCCAAATACTAACTATTTTTTTATTCAAATACTTCCGCAGTAAGCACCAATCTTTTTGTAGTAGGGAAGGCGTCTGCTATGATTGTAATGGACTTAACCTGTTTTCCAGTTAAATTACTCGTATCCAAAGAAACATTTACATGTCCAGTTTCTCCAGGCTTTATAATCTCCTGGGTAAATGAAATTGTACTGCATCCACATGCTGCAATTACTTTTTTAATCGAAAGGCCTTTGTTTCCTGTGTTTTTCACATCAAATGTATACTCCACAATTTGCCCCTGCTTTAACTTTCCAAAATCATGCGTACTCATATTAATATTGATTTCAGCATAGACACTGTCTTTGGGATTGGCTTGTCGAACGGTCTGAATTTCTATCTTTCTTTCCAATGCAGCGGAACGATTGTAGATGGAATTTCTTTGATCATAGTAATCGTCGCTAATCGATGCATTTGCTGTGTATTCTCCAAAAGGGATTTTTTGAAAGGTTAGTTCTGCTCCGTTCTCAGCATTTTTATCCAGATAGGGGATAAATGTCTCATTTTCGTATTCTCTGAGATAGTTAACTAAACTAGAAATTCTTCTTTTGGTTAGGTTTACATTATATTCTGTTTTAGCAAGAGGGCTCGCGAAGCCTTTAACAACTACTTCAATTTTTTCGCCTTTTCCTAGTTCCTCAAGCAATAAACGTGTAAATAACTCAAGGTCACTTATTCCTTTGTCAACATAATGCTTAAAGAAATCATCAATATCTAATCTAGCTTCCATTTCTTTATTGTCTTTAAGCCCTTTTGAGTATTCATTCCTATATTTTGGTTGCAGCTCTTTATAACGGTCGAAAGCTACCATATAGCTAATTGGAACGATAGTGTCCAAAGAACGAGGTCCGGGCCTATCGTTGTGAAAATATAAGGTAACTGGGAGGTATTTATTTAAGTCGTCTAATGTTTCAATAATTTGTAGCTCTTCAATTCCTTCTTTATCGAAATTTACTTTCCAAATATCATTACAACAAGTAGGTCCTTTTTTGAAAAAAGACCCCAAACGATTAGATGTAAAAAAGCCCTCAGTTCCTTCTTTATTAACGGTGTAATAAAAATCATTCCAAGAAGAATTGATAGGTTGCATCATGTTTTGTGGTTCATAAAACTTGCCTGGTTTACCCTTTACCTTAAATATGTCAAAACCTCCAAAACCCTTGTGCCAAGAAGAACTGAAATATAAAATTCCTTCTTCAGTATCGTAATATGGGCAAATATCTGGATCCAAAGTATTGACCGTTTTTCCTGCGTTAATTGGTTTAGTATAAGTATCACCATCCAGAATTTCACAATGCCAAATATCCAGACCACCTTGGCCTCCTTCTCTGTTAGAAGAAAAGAAAAGGTGTTCTTTACCATCAATAAGGGCAACATGGGGTTGAGTGGTGTTTGCTCCCTTTTGATTCACTTTTACAGGAAGGACTTTTGGCTTACTCCATACACCATTAACATATTTCGAAACATAAATTTCACAATGATTTAATGTATCACATCGAGTAAAGTAGAATTTGGTTTCATCTGAATTAAAACAGCCATTGGCATTATGGAATAGCTGACTATTGATAGTTGAATCTATACTGCCGTAAACGGTTGAATCCTTTTTTGTAGGTGAGAATATTTTAATTTTGTAATCATTAGGGTGGTCAATGTTCAATTCTACACCCATTGTAGTGTCTCTCAAAGAACTAAAAAATAAATTATTTGAATGGATGAAAGCACTAAACTCGGAATTTGTTGTATTTATATTGGTATCTAAATGTGTTACTAAACAAGCATCGATTAAGTCGCTTTTAAAGCGCATAGCAAAACCACAGGACATCATTTCTTGTCTGGCTTTTAAGGATTCATATCCTTTTTTATCTTTCTTGTAAATTGATTTAACTTTTTTCCATGATTTCATAGAAGCCTGATAATTTCCATTGTATTTCTGCATCACAGCAAACCAAAACCAGGCATCTTTATAAATTCTACCTGCTTTATCTTTATCAACTATTTTATTATAGTAATAAGAGGCTAAATCATAGTTATTATATTTCCTCAACGATTCTGCATATTTATACAAAAGATGAATATTAGAAGAATCCAAGCGTAGAGCTTGTTTGTAATAGATAGAAGCGCCATAAAAATCTCCCAGAGAAGCATTTTCATCGGCATATTTAATTAATTGCTTTTGTGATTGCCCAAAACAGAGAAGAGGAAATAGTAATATGATGAGTAATTTCAATTTCATTAAATGTAATCTGGACAAATTCTGTGCATTATTCTTTTGGGTGGCCTATTGTCAATTATATAAATAACTGAAATTTCTAGACCTCCACGGTTATTACTAGCAGGAACCAATGTACTTACGTTAATGTCATAACTCACGCCAACTTTCCATTGATCATAATCCATTCCTGCAGTTAAAAAACCAGCATCTTGATTACGATAAAAACACCCAAGCCAAACCGTACGATACATTGACATAAAATCAGTTAAAATGTATTTTGCAGAAACACCAAAGTCCAATTCTTTATATTTCCCTTGACTCATGAATAACATGCTCGGTAGCACATTTATCTTCTCATGAACTTTCCATTCAGCATTTGCATGAACTGCCAGTCGCATGTCTAGTTTAATTTCATCATCATTAAAAAAACTTTGTTTCGGTTTAGTTAAATTGAAAAGAGCAAGACCACCTCTTATTGTTTTCCTTTTTTCTATTTCCCATAAATAACCAACACCAAGATTAAGGTTCAGATAGGTTCTACTTTCTCTGGCAAAATTTTCTTGATTGGGTAAATTCTCGTCGTAATAGGAACCATTATATTGAACATCGAAAGACAGTGGATTATAAGTTAAACTTCGATTGGTAAATCCTGTTTGAATACCAAAAGAAAGGTTGTGCAATGAGTCGTTACTGATTGGTTTTAGATATGCTCCAGAAAAATTAACTTGAAATGTATTGAATTGAGAATCGCCAGCCCTATCTTGGTTTACCTGAATTCCACCTGCTAAATCTTTCGTATTGAAGATGTTTTTGGCGTCAGCACCAATAGTTATTGTATTGAATGGAACTGTAACCGACCCCCATTGAGAACGGTAATTTCCAATAAAACGAAAATCTCCGTTGAATTGCCCAGTCATTGCTGGGTTTAAGTTAATAGGAGATAAGTCATACTGAGAAAAGTGAATATCTTGTGCATTTCCATTTATCAGTATTACACTAAACAGGCCTAAAATGATATATTTTCTTATTAAAATCAACTTATCGGATTAAGGTCACATTTCCTTTTTTAAAAAACTTCTCATCACCTGGACACAGTACTTCTAGATAATAATCAAATACTGCTGGATCGGATTCTTTTCCTTCAAATATTCCATCCCATCCGAAGTTTATGTCAAAAGTTTCGAAAACCAACTCGCCCCATCTATCGTAAACTCTAAAGACTATTTCTGAATTAGGATGACCTCTTACATAGAGAACATCATTAATACCATCACCATCAGGAGTAAATGCATTCGGAACAAAAATATAAGGTTCATCACATATAATCTCCGTAACATATACTATGACAGTATCTGTTTTTGAACAACCATTTCCATCGATAGAGACTATATAGGTAGTTGTCACTAAAGGTGAAGCATTTGGAAATTGTACATTTGGATCATTTAAAGATTCAGTTGGTGTCCAATTGTAAGTATAGCCATTAGGCGTTACATTTAATTGTGTAAAGTCACCTTCAAATATAGTGTCATTATTTGCCCAGGCATCTGCGGTCAAATTGGGCAAGTTGTCAACTGAAACAGTAACCTCATTATTAATTATGCATCCATTTGTTGATGCAGAAGTAACGCTATACGTTGTTGTAGAACTTGGGTTAACCCAAATAGTATTTGTCCCATCGCCAGATAGAATACTGTTGTCAGGGCTCCAGTCATAAGTAAGTGTATCTGAAGGGTTTAAATTTGTAACTACTAAAAAGATAGAATCACCAATGCAAATACCTTGATCTCCAATAATTGTTGTAGAACTGCCGGAAATTGTAAGAATAACAGAGTCACTTAAGTAGCAACCATTGTTATTTATTTGCACAAAATAGGTTGAAGTAAATGAAGGACTAACGGTTATTGTATTGGACGTGATAGGGGAGTTAAGTGTATCAGTAAACTGATTATTTGACGACCAAATATAATCGGTACTCGTTCCAAGGGAATTAGCAGAAAACGCGACGGAAGAGAAATCATCACAAACCGTGGTATCATTTGAAATAGTTAATTGAGGCGTGTTTACTAGTATGTTTTGAAAAACAGTATCAGTACAAACCCCATTTGAAATTAGCAAAGTATAATTGGTCGTTGAAATAGGTGTGGCAAAAGGGTTGGAGATTGTCGAATCACTTAAACCAGCAGTTGGGAACCAAGAATAAGTAATCGTAGGGTCCGAATTTGGCAAAATACCCAATTGCTGCGATTCTTCAGGACAAATAGATAGGTCACCAAGAGAATAAACGGTGTCTCCCATAATTAGTATATCCTTTTGAATAGTGTCTCCAAAGTTGCAGGTTGCTGTGTCGTTAACAATCAAAGTAATGCTATAGGTTCCCGCATCCGTGTAGGTGTAGGATGGGTTTAATTGATTACTCGTTCCAACACTATCACCGAAATCCCATTCCCAAGAAGTATAGTCTTGACTTAAGCTTGTATTAATAAATGTATATGTATAGGGTGCACATCCAATTGGGGGAGTTTCAAAATCTGCAACTACAACAGGTAAATCAAAATCCATTTTAAATACGCCTAAATTACAACTGTTGTTATTCGTTGGAGATACGGCATTGGCCGGATAGATAGGCATATCAGAATTAAATCCACATCCCGAACACATTGCTTGATACACCTTTCCTTTTCTATCAAATCGACTTGTTCCACCATCAACATGCTCTTGAGAAGTAGGGCCTCCAAAAAAGGATCCATAAACTATATTCGAAACATCATCTTCTAAAACCATTATATAATGGTCGCTGCCATCGGTAGTTGCCTGAAATGCATCAAATGTAACCGGCATTCCTGTTGTGAAACTGGCATTATTACAGGTATTAAAATTATTGGTTCCTCCTCCCCAGCCAGATAGGTACATTTTATTACATAAATCAACCAAGAAAGCCGTTGGCGATAAACTGATCCCATTTCCATTACCAAATACAGTTGAATAGATCAATGAATCTAGCGTTGGCGATAATTTACTTACAAATTGACCACTGCCATAATTAAAGTAAAGTGCATTATGTATGAAGGTTGAATCTTGAATTTCAGTTTGCCCAAGCACATAAACATTATTATTATTATCCAATTCAACAAAATATGACTGGTCATAAGTAGGGGAGCCATAATAAGTAGAACTTATGATTTGCTGACCTCCTGCTTCTATATGTGCTATAAACCCATCACTTCTGCCACCTAATGCATTTGTATCTATAACGCCAGAAGTTGTTACCAATGAGTCCGAGTTCGTTCCTCCCGTTATATAAATATCTTCGTTTGAATCGATTGCAAGAGAATATCCGGCATCATGTTTTTCTCCTCCAAAATAACTGCTCCATATAATGTTTTGAAGTGAATTATCTAATTTGATAATTACACCGTCTAAATCTCCACCCCCAAAGGTTGGCTGGAAAACATTTCCTACAATTGGAAAATCCGTTGATTGCGTGCAACTAACAATGTAAATATTGTTGTTTTCGTCTATATCTATTTCTCCTCGAATTTCATCCGCATAATTATATTTTAAAACATTCAATGCACAATTGGTGAAATCGTGTGTTGAATTTAATCCATCATTTCCAGAGCCTCCAATAAAAGTAGATGCCAATAGGGATGTGCCGTCAGCAGAGAGGTTAGAAGCAACAATGTCAGAGCCATTAATATAATTTGCTCCAAGACCTTGTTGTAAATCATTAGGAGTACCTCCATTGTAAGTAGAATCATAACATCCAGTAGTATAAGGGTAGTTTGTTGAGCTAGTTGTTCCTAAGATAAATAATTCGTCAAAATTATTCACAATTAAACTATGGGGTAATTCATCACTATTTCCTCCAATATAAGTAGAGTAGAGCAAAAAAGTACCAGTGGTATCAAATTTTGAAATTGCAATATCTATACCTGGAGATAAACCGGAACCTCCGTTAAAAGTCCCATCATAAGAGCCAAGCACTGTCGGGTAACCAGTACCAAAAACAGAGCTTCCTGCATACAAGAAACCTTTGGAATCAAAGGTCGCTGAATACCCAAAGTTATTAGCCGTAGAGCCTGAATAAGTTGCAAACATTAGCGTAGGATCAATAATTAAATCGTAATTATGGTTATAACCTTTAGGGAATGCAAAAGTTACTGTTGTTCCTTTCAATTTGAATTTACATTGGACTTCAACCTTCTCTCCATCAATTATTTGGAACGCATAGGGCTTGTCTTCAATAATATGATTTACTTGGGTATAGATATGCAGCCTCTCATTTTTAATAGCAATATTGTCAGCACCAGCATAATTCAATTCAATTTGCTTAGCATCGGCATTTGCTTTAACTACAAAATCATATTTAAGATTAAAGACTTTTGAGTACATGTTTAAATCAATACCTGGATAAAGTTCTTTGTATTCTATTCTGTGAAAACCTTTTGCGTCAGAGGCCCACTTACTTTTGTCATTTCCTAAAAAGTAGTTGTAGTATTCAGGTGTTTCTAGGCTACCTTTTACTAATGCTTCAGTATTGCAATTGATAAATGTAACTTTATAACTATGCCAGGATAGCTTATCAAAGTTTCTGGGTAAAGATTTATCATAATGCGCTTGCACATATCTAGCGAATTCTTTTCCGTCATATAAATTGAATAAAAACCCATCCTTTTCTAGATATAGATATCCGCCTTCAATATCCGAGCGGTAATGTACCTGATCTGGCCATTGGTTTTTGTTTTCTATAAACTTGTAACCTCCTAAAACTTGTGGTTCCTGCCCAAGGCTATAACCAATTGAGATGAGTGAGAAAATGAGAATAAAAATCCCTTTGAAAGACATAGGCGCAATTTACAAAAAGTATTTGTTTTACTAAAGACGAAAAATAGAATGAAAAGGGCGCTTCAAATCAGCTACTTTTCAAAGAGCTGATGCAAGAGCTTATTGGCTGCGTCAACAATGAATAGAGTTGCTTTTCCTTTAAATGCTATTTAGTTAGCAATATCAATTAAATTCTGAATATAAAATTTGTAATTTTCCAACATGAATTTTAGTTACTGGGAAAACAAGGAATTAATAGGGGAGAATGATGTAGTGATAATAGGCAGTGGGATAACGGGCCTGTCTTCAGCAATTCATTTAAAGAGAAAATCACCTTCTTTAAAGGTTTTGATATTGGAAAGAGGTATCCTTCCTTGGGGTGCGAGTACTAAAAATGCTGGTTTTGCATGTTTTGGTTCATTAGGCGAGGTACTAGACGATTTACAAAATACCAGTTTAGATGAGATAGTGCGTTTAATTGAAAGCAGGAATAATGGCTTGAACATGCTAATTGAGCTTTTAGGAAAAGAAGCAATAGATTTTCAACTTAATGGCGGTTTTGAGCTTTTTAGGCCGAATCAAAAAGAGGAGTATACAGCGTGTTTGGATCGAATGGGTGACTTAAATGATTTGCTGCGCAAGGAGTTTGGCGAATCTGTTTATTCCAAGGAAAAGCGCGATTTTGGATTTGAAGGGGTTATAGGAATAATAAAAAACCAATACGAGGGGCAAGTTGACACAGGAAAAATGATGAAGGCTTACCTTGATTTAGCAAGAAGGGAAGGAGTAAATATTATTAATGGAGCTGAAGTTACTCAGTATAGTTCAACTGAATCAGGAGTTGAACTGGAAATAAATAATAATTTAACAATTCAAACAAGTAAACTAGTTATTTGTTCCAATGGCTTTGCAAAACAATTTTTAAATGAAGATGTAGAGCCCGCAAGAGCCCAGGTACTAATTACCAAACCAATTCCGAATTTACCTTTAAAAGGAACTTTTCACTATGATAAAGGGTATTACTATTTTAGAAATATTCATAACCGCGTTTTATTTGGTGGTGGAAGAAACTTGGATTTTAAAGGAGAGAACACTACAGAAATGGAATGCACAGAACAGGTGATTAATAAATTAAAGGATATTTTATCAAATGTGATTTTACCCAACACCAATTATGAAGTGGATTACCATTGGGCGGGTATAATGGGAGTAGGAGATAATAAAGAACCTATCATAAAAGAGGTAGGTAATAATATACTCTGTGCAGTTAGGTTAGGGGGTATGGGTGTTGCTCTTGGAACTATGGTGGGGAAGGAGGCTGCTAAAAAGGTAATCGGTTAATTCGAATCGAGCAGGTTGTTATGATAAGAAAGAATTAAGGAATTAGTAAAACTTAAATAAAGTTATCTAAATCTCGTCGTTGTTTTTTTGTCGGCCGCCCTTTTTGACCGATAAATCTATTCAGTCTATTTTGTTCTTCAACTTCTTTTAGTAATTCTAAATCTTCAGTTGATGTTGTTTCTTGAAGGTTTTGCCCAACAAGTTTTGAACCAATACGAGATTTTGGAATTTCCAGAACATTATATGTTTTCCAAATAGGGTTTGTTCGTATGGATATAATATCGTGCTGATTGACATCCTTTGAAGCTTTACAAACGGCATCATTTAATTTGACTTGACCAGCTTGACAGGCTTTAGCAGCCAATGATCTTGTTTTAAATAAACGTACAATCCAAATATATTTATCGAGTCGCATAAGAGTGAATGCGTGCTTATAGAATTAACTTAATTCGGCCTTAAGTCGGAACTGATTGATAACAGGATTAGCATAAATCCGAAGAAAGTATACCTTTAATTCTTCGTCTACTGGATCAAGTTTAGCTTCGAATTCCTGTCGTTTTACCTTGGTTATTGTAATTTCAGTAGATAAAGCAGAACCAATAGATGAATCCTTTAACTGTAATTTTTCGTAGGCTATATAATTAGAAGAATGGAGCTTGTAATTCAGAATGATCTGCTGATCAATTTGAAGCGCAATAACAGCTGGATCATCTTCTGTAGCTACAATTTCATTTCCAAATCCCAAATGAATGTCTCCTTTTTCACCATTTATTCCTTTTGAAATGCTGTTTATATCACTTTTTTCATTCTTCTCAAAATTTCCGTTAGTTTCGATTTCATATAGTTCCCTTGCTTGCATCTCAGCACAAGGGTAATATTCGAACGAAATAGAAACAGGAATAATATGTAGCTTATTTGTAGAATCTTTTAAAGAGATTTTTTCCACAGCATCACGATTGGACATGTGGAGCATCTTCAGAATGGTAGGGTCTGTTTTATCGATGCCATCTTTTGCTCTACCTTCACGTTGCGCTATCCATACATTATTGCCCTCAGCAATAGAGTAGTGGATATACTTAGAAAGTTGCTTAGATGCTGTTATCATGTCTTTTCCCTGTGCAGATCGCTTAACTATAAAGCTTTTGTTAAGGCGCATAAGATCAGAGACATATTCCTTTTTAAGTAAATTATCTCCAATAGCAATTTGAGTCGTACCATGAACAGATCCATGCAGAAGATAGCTTATTAAAGCAGGATCCAATACAATATCTCGGTGATTACTCATAAATAGGTGAGAGGTTTCCTGTGAGGAATCATTCAACTTTGATTCAGTAAGACCAGTAGTAGTAGTTTTTAGAATACGCTCTACATATACCGCAATTAATTTCTGTACATCATCTATTGTATGAATTTTACTTAATTTATTTTTAAGAGATTTCTTTATGACATGATTTGCAAGCTTAGGAGTGACCTGTTTTAATACCGGAAATCTAAATCCAACTATAGCATCAAAGAATTCATCGTTCTTTAACAGTCGCTCTATTACCTCGGGTACTTCAGCATTTTGATATGGGCGGATGTCATCAAATTCTTCCATTAAGCAGTTATACTTTTTTAAGGCGAATTATTTGCATGAAACCAAGAAGCTTAATGATGGGATATGCGGGATCTAATTCATACCACTTAACTCCAAAATTTGCTCGTTTACTGTTTTTGTGATGATTGTTATGATATCCTTCACCAAACATTAAAAAATCAAAGGGTAGGAGATTCATTGATGTATCTGAAACACTATAGTGACGATATCCATATTTATGCGCAAACCAGTTGATGATAACACCATGAAGAGGACCCATAAGGAAATGCATAGGTAAGAATAGAAATACCCACCAGGCATGTGCAAAATAGATATAAAATAATGTATAAGCCACAATCCATAATAGTCTTGAAACCCAATTATGCGCCATTTTCTCAAATGAAGACCATTGGGGAACTCCTTTTGTAAATTGTTCTTCGATCTTATTTTTTTTATAGAAAATATCAAGGTATTCATTTTTGGTTCTCCACATCATTAGAAATAGGTTTTTGTCGTATTTGGGAGAGTGAGGGTCTTTTTCAGTATCTGCGTAAGCATGATGCTTACGATGCATTACTCCATATGCATAGGGACTTAAATAAGATGATCCTTGTGTAATATATGTGAAAATATAAAACATTTTTTCCCAAAATTTAGACATGTCAAACATTTTGTGTGCTGCGTATCTGTGCAGGAAGAAAGTTTGACTGAATAATGAAAGGTACCAATGGGCTATTATGAAAATTAATATGATCATTTAATAAGTTGATTATAAAATTATTAGTAGAAAAGTAATATCTATCAAAAGTTCTTTATTGGAATGCAAAGATATTCACTTTTAACGAGTAAACGATAATATAGTAAGGTTGTCGGTATATTTATTCTAATATATGTTGGAAAGGGTATATGGAGCTGATTATTTACTATATACTAGGTAATGAGGTACACAGGTTCTTTTTATTCTATTTAACATAATATTAATTATAAGACAAAACTAGCATATAAAGAATCTATAGGCTTTCAAAGGTTTTGATTATTATATCTTACACAAGATAATTCTTCCTTTTTATTATTCTGAACAACTGTCTAGGAAAAATATTCTGCGCGATTCTCAGCAAGTTAAAATTAATTGAATCGATTCTAAACTTTAAAACCAATTCCTCAAACTATGTCTTGAACCAAAAATTTGGATATTCAATAAAATACCTTGTAAATTTTAAAATACTCAATTCTAGGAAACTTTGTTTCTCAAGATTGTTTATCGGTTTCTTCAACCTTTTAGTTAATTATCAATTTTTGAGCAGTCTGTGAATCTAACTGAACAAGATAAACACCTGCTGAGAATTCTCTTGTATCGATGGTTTTGTTCCTGTAAACCTTTTCAGAATAAATTAGCTTTCCTGATAAATCGGAGACGCGAATTTCATGAATTTGATTATCATCAATCTTAACATTAACAAAAGAGGACGATGGATTTGGAAACATAATCCAAGGAATTTGCGATACAGTTGCTTGAATAAATGCTGGCTCATCCACATTCATCCTTACCATTGGTGTTGTTGTGATGTAATACCAATCATAATTATCATTTACATAATAGGAACTGATCACTGGAGATGACTGCGCCATTTGAACCACCATTTTCTTAGGGCCATAACTACCAGCTGTGACAATAACATGCTCCCATGAGGAGATAGTGTATGGCTCAGTGAAGTACAATGTTACTGTATCTCCAATATCATCAGCGGTAATTTCGTAATTTTCTGTCGAAACTAAATAATTTCGGTTAATATCGTAAAGGGTAAAAAAACAACATAGCCCCCACCTCTGTAACAGCATCAACAACAACCGAAGCTGAGGTAATTGTTGCTGGCTCCAATATATCCATCCAATTGCCAATCTCATAATAAGTTTGACTTCCTCCAAAATTTCCAGGACCAGTAGTAACTCCATTATCACGTTGCATTAGATAGTCTGTAATATTCAAAGTAGTCGTAATCGTATTGTTTCCAGGTATAGCATCTAAGCTATCCTGAAACATCACATAAATTAACGTGTATGTGCCTGAAATTGCTGCCGAGAAAGGCACAGTTATTTGGCTACTATCAATACTCTGACTAGCTACAGTAATTGGGCTTGAACTATAATCATAAATTGTATCATTATTAGGGTCTATAATTTTAAGGTTGACATATATGCCCGTGTGATGGAAACTAGCAATATTATTGAAATTATTGTAAAAAGTTAGTCCTTTCGCTTGAGACAATGGAAGCTTTTCGTAGGTTAAATCGAAACGTGACATGGTAGCTGATATTAGGGCAATATCGTTAGCTCCGAAACTAAAAGTTGAAAATAATAGGCTAAAATAAAATAAACTTAGTCGTAGATGCTTCATATATATATAGTTTTAGTTAGGGTGAAGCTAGACATTATTCATTAACATCATTAAACGAATAAGCAAAAGAGTTTAATGTTTTATTTAGAGGTCTATTCTTGATTGCAAAAGGTATTCTTTCCAAATTTATCTGCTACTAACAGTTTTTATGGCCCCTACTCTTTTTATTTGAGTCACTTCATTCAGCGGAATAGCTTACAAAAATGTATCTTTAAAGGTAATTCGCAATCTAACAAGGCTTTAAAAGATGACAAAACTGGGTAATAGAAAACCTGCAGGATTGCTATTTCAGCTCTATTTCTCCAAGATTTGTTTTGCAACAGGAAACATTCTATTTACCCATTCTAAATACATTTCGCCGGAAGGATGCAGTCCATCAGTTGCAACTAATTCAGGATGCTTATCCACTTTCCTAGAAAAAGTTGTTATATCTATAAAACTTACGTTGAGCTTTTGGGTTTCTTCCTTTTTGATAGCATTATAATTATCTATTTCAAAAGCAATTTGTTTATTGTCTCTATCAGATGCAAAGGGAGTTACTCCCCAATCTGGTATGGATATAACAATAACCTTTTTAGGATCGTCACTAGCAAAACTTATTGCTTGTTTTAACAAGCTAATGAACTCTTTTCGGTAAGTTTCTATATCGAGACCTTGATATTGATTATTTACACCAATCAGCAGCGTTACTAAATCATATTTATTCCCTTCAATCTCCCTATTAACAATCCCATTCTTTAAGTCCTCTGTGGTCCAACCTGTTTTAGCTATAATTGTAACACTATCTAATAAAAACCCAGCATTAACCAAAGTATCTTTCAATAGATTCGGATAGCATTTTTTCCTGTCAACACTTTCTCCTATGGTATAAGAATCACCTAAAGCCAAGTACTTAAATTCAGTTTTACGCTCTACTACTAACTTTTCAGAAATGGTCTTCTTCTCAAGTTCAATACTACAGGCCGAAAAAAGGAGCAGCACCATTGTAATACTAACAACATTCCTCATGAATTTACTTTGTTTCAAATATAATCATTGTTTTACAATTGGTTTAAATAACATTTTCGATTTATCATGTTTTATTCAGAAGCTCCCCATTCCTACTTAAGCTATTGAATATATCCTAGTTTCAACCCAGAGAACCGGTTATATAACATAGTATCGCATGGATTCAATGGAAGTTGCCTCTCCTCCCGCATAAGTTATTGAACATAAACGCAATACATTATAAGGCAAAAGAAGGTATTAGCCTTTATGTGTAAATAACTCGCGGAGCTATCTTGGTTGGCAATAAACTTGTATTTTAGTGTTCATTATGAGGTTATTACTAATATTATCGGTTCTACTTATTGGCTGTAAAGCATCCTATATTTTGGATAAACCAGAACAAAAACTACCTGCACCAAAATCTTCTTATGAAATAACTCCTGCTACCGATATAAGTTTTGGTGATATTATTAAAGGATATTTAGCTTCAAACTTCAATCAAAATACATCTAAGAAAACAATACAGTTAAACTCTAAGAACAAATATAATTGTTGTGGATGCGAGTTGTGCAGTGCCCCATCCAAAAAGAAGCTATATGGTAATGTTTTAATTACAGAAACTATTCATTGTGATTCTCCTAAGTACATATTTGAATTTATTGGTTATGAGCTGGAAGATGTTGTGCAGGTATTAAAACTAATGCTAATTGATGGAGAATATTATAAATGGAGTGATACTTATTTTGATGTAATAGATTTTGACGAGGATGTTTATTCTGGTTTTGTAGAAGTAAGAAATGAAGGTGATAGAACATTAGTTTTAATTGGATATAATGCTTGTCAAATTTAAACCTGTTGTAAAATTATTTGACTGAATAATGCATTTTGTGTTTGCGTAATTCCAATAACCTATTCAACCTGCTACCAAAATATTACATTTGAATAAATTGGACAAAATACGCTACTTAATTTTAAAAAATTCTGATAGATTTGTGACCAAATAAAAAATAGAACATTGGGTAAGTTTAAAGTATATTCCAAAATATTATTGAAGCAGATTATAACAAAATTTAAAAAGCCTGTCGTTTATGAAATTCCTAGGTGCGGTGTTTCCTTTACACGGATGAATAAATTATCTGCCGAAATGAAGGGTCTTAAGCCCATAAATGGCCAAGACACCAAGGCAAAAACCTTTAAAGTAAATTCAAAATCTCCTGAAGTTGTTTTCGCTTATGTTTCTCAAATGGCTGAATTTGTGGTTCCTAATCTAAATTCGCCAAGTAAAAAAGACAAACAAAAATTACTTGAATTAGGAGCTTATATAAAAAAACTACAACCATTAATTAAGGATTATGAACTGTATAAAGAAGCTTCAGCATTCATGAAATAAATCATCATTTTTATTCACTGAGCTTCTAACCATTTCAAAACTGATTACCAAATGATTAATCCATTATGGATATTGGAATAATTTGGTGACCCGACAAACCACTAATGCGAATAAAGTATTTACCCGAAGTCAGTCTGTTTAAATTAAGTTCTAGGCCAATCGAACCAACTCGATCAGAATAAACAAGCTTTCCAGTCATGTTGTATATTTTTAGATCCTGCCCTATGCTTAATCCATTCAAATGAATGGTCCCATTACTTGGGTTGGGATAAACAGACACATTCAAATTTTGATTGGTTACTAATCCTACAGTTGAAGAAACTGTCACACTATCAATAGATTCACAACCGTTTGCGTCGGTAACCGTAATAATATAGGTTCCAGCACATAACTCGTGTACATCAAAAGTTGTAGCAGAGGTAGGGTCATTCCAAGAATAGCTGTAACCACTGGCTCCTCCACTTACGGTAACTTCTGCAGAAGCCATACATGAATCGGAACTAGAATTCCATCCATTTGCATTTAAAGCTAATATATCGGGTTGACTTATGTGTATTGAATCGATAAAGTGTGTGCATCCTAAAGAATCTTTCACCAAAAGATTATAGTAGCCTGAAATTAACGAATCTGATAGAGCAATAGAATCTGAATTACTCCAAGCAAAAGAATAGTTGCCAGTACCTCCAGAGGCAGAAGCCAATATAGAGCCATTAGCATCTCCAAAACAGAGTGGAGAAATCATCGAATAATTGGCAATGAGTGTATCTGGAGTTGTAATTTGAACGGAATCATTATAATTACATCCTCTGTTATCTATTAGTTGGTAATAATACCAACCAGCCGAAAGACTATCGATAGATGATTCGTGAGAGCCACCCGCCCATCCAATGGATACGTTTGCCGAATCATGCAGATGAAGATTTACGTAACCTAAAGGGTCTGTTGCACACTGAATGTTAACAAAATCTAGACTATCTAGTATGGGATATGCTTCCTCGATAAAGATAGAATCAGTTACTTGGCACCCATCTAAATGCGTAATTGTTACCACCTGCCAACCGGCCCATAAATAATTAGCAACCTTCAAAGAATCAATACTTGCCCAATCGTAAATACAACCGCTAAACATACAAGGACAGCCTGAACTAGCTAAAGTTGCTGTAGCATTGCTATCTCCAGGACAGGTAGGCGTCCCTAATCCACCCCAGTTTAAAACATAGGGGTCTACAATGTTAAAATTGGTAGATTTGAGACAACCGACTGAATCTACAACATATACTGAGTAGTTACCTGGACTAAGAGGGCCAATACTATCTGTAATTTGTCCACTAGACCAATTAAATGTATAGGGAGCTATACCTCCAGTTGGACTTACCAGAGCACTTCCATCATTCCAGTAATTACAGGAAATGTTATTTACAACTAGATTAAGGTTAATCGATCCGCAATTGGTTACATTCAAATCGTAAACTCCATCGTAATTATTACCCATATATGAACCCCATGCTATACCTGGACCAGGGTTGGTGTAATTACCTTCAATACGTCCTATCTTAAAGCCTTTTTCCCCCATAGGATTAACACTATCTGCCCTAAATGCATATACAAAATCAATGAACCCATTACCATCTAAATCTGTAATTAAAGGTGTACTACCAAGATTAACTCCAGCTTCAGTAAGCGATAAATCACTAATACTATTATTCGGAAAATCTACTATTTTTAATTGATGTTCAAAATGTGTTCCGGTGTGATAATTTACCGATAAAATAACTTCATCTCTTCCGTTTAAATCGAGATCTACCGCATTAGCTGAAGCAAAATGTAAATCACTAATACTGTCAAAAAATGTAATCTGCCCCGTATTCCCATCTATCATTACTTGATAATAATCAAAATAAGATGGGGCTGAACCTTTACCCAACACAGCAAATACATCAGGTGATTGATTTCCTGTAAAATTACCAAAAATTGGCGCTGCACTGGATTGGGCTCCAGGAATGGTAACTTCCCAAAGAATTGTATTCAATAATCCATCGATTGCATAGATGGTTCCGCTGAAGCTTTGACTTACTATGTCATAAACTCCATCATAATTGATATCAGCTAAACTGACCGGAGCAATAAAACCTGTAACAGGATCATCAATCAACATAGTAGCTCCACTTATGTCGTTATTCATTAAATCCAACAAAGGAACGCGCCAAAGAGATCCTCCATCGTCTTCACCTCCACTGCCGAAAATAACAGTATAAACACCTGTATTATTCATGTCTGTGCATACAGCTGAGCAATAAGTTTCCTCTCCATCGGGCATTGTGTCTTGCGCTATGATATTCCCCGTAAGAGCGTCTAAAATCATTAATCTTCCGGGAGGTCGCAATGTATCCCATGGCAAAGCTGCATGATCGCCTCCATTTGCAACCAATATGTCTGCAACCAAATCTCCATTTTGATCGGGGATAATTTGGGGGCTATAAAAATTTAACCATCCACTATCAGCAGCTTGGGTGGATGGGTAAGGAAAAAACTCCCATATCATGCTCCCTGTTTGACCATCAATCGCATAGAACTCTCCATTTCTGCCACCCATGTAAACATCTTTTTCGCCGTCTCCATTCGCATCGCCAAATGCAGCACTAGCAAACATCTCATCATCTGTAGCAAATTCCCATAGCACATTTCCATTTGCTCCATCTAACGCCACTACACCACGCGCATCGGGTGACCCATCAATTCCTCCACCAATTACAATGTCTAAAATCGAATCTCCATTTAATTTTATTGCTCTCGGTGAAGAGAAAGTTACGGAGGTATCTATAAGCGTTTGCCATAATTGCGTTTGCGCTTGGACTAATCCCGAAAGTAAAATTACTGATGCTAAAAAGATGGTTTTCATAATATTCTATGTAAATCGAATCAAATATATTGATTATGCATTAATATCCTTTATTTCCTATTTATTAATAAATTGAGATGCAATAACTTTATGACGCAGCATGAATATATTAGTTGTCTCTGGTTAAAACCTAACTTCTTTACAAAGAGTTTACCTAGCCCTATCTTTTAGTATATTTTCGACATCTATCAGTTTAAAGCCCTTTGCTTTCAGTAGAATGAGATAGTGATACATAAGGTCTGCAGCCTCATTTTTAAAAAGGTTTTCATCATCATCTTTTGCTTCAATAACTAATTCTACAGCTTCCTCTCCTACTTTTTGCGCTACTTTATTAATTCCTCTTTTAAACAATTGATTCGTATAAGAACTTTCATCATTTTGATCAATTCGCTGGCTGATGGTTTCTTCTAATTCATAGACAAATCCCTTAGCTGTTTCTTCGCAAAAACAAGATGTTGAACCGGTGTGACATGTCGGGCCTATTGGTGTTGCTTTAATTAAAACCGTGTCATTATCACAATCAATTTGAATCTCATTAACGTTTAAGAAATTCCCGGACTCCTCCCCCTTTGTCCATAGCCTGTTTTTACTTCTACTAAAAAATGTTACCCTTCGTTCTTGTTGCGTTTTTAAAAATGCTTTTTCGTTCATGTACCCTAACATTAAAACTTGTAAAGTACTATTGTTCTGAATGATTACGGGTACTAGACCATTTTTATCTTTTTGAAAATCTATCTTCATATCTATCGTATTGCTATTTTCTGTTCTTTTAAATACTTTTTTAAATCTGGAATTGGGATTGTTCCGTAATGAAAAATACTTGCAGCTAATCCTCCGGTTGCTTTTGTCTTTTCAAATACATTTTTAAAGTGTTCTTTTCTCCCTGCTCCTCCTGAAGCTATGACTGGTATATTTACGGCAGAGCTCACTTCATTGGTAATATCAATAGCAAACCCTGCTTTTGTACCGTCATTATTCATTGAGGTTAGGAGAATTTCGCCTGCTCCTTTCTGCTTCAACTTGCTGAGCCCATTCAACTGTATTTAAACCTGTAGCCTTTCTTCCTCCATTTACAAATACCTTCCACTCAGAATCTTCATATTTAGTATCAATAGCAACTACTACACACTGACTACCAAACTTCTCTGCTATTTCTGTAATTAATTCAGGTCGCTTTACCGCTGATGAATTTATACTTACTTTATCAGCTCCGGCTTCTATTAATTTGCTTACATCTTCAACAGAGGATATTCCTCCACCAACAGTAAATGGAATATTAATTTCTTTGGCGATTCTTTTCACCAAATCAATTAAAGTGGATCGATTCTCTATTGTAGCAGTGATGTCCAAAAACACCAGTTCATCCGCACCTTGTTTTACATAATTTTTTGCTAATTCAATCGGATCTCCTGCATCCCTAATTCCAACAAAATTAATTCCTTTGACAGTTCTACCATCTTTAATATCTAGGCAGGGTATAATTCTCTTTTTTAACATAATACTTGCAGTTGTTTTAATGTTATCTTTCCTTCATATATGGCTTTACCCAAAATAGCACCTTCACACCCCAATTCGATAAGTTGATATAAATCATCCATGCTCGATACTCCACCGCTTGCAATCAAATTAACAGATGACGCACTCATAATTTCTTTATAAAGTTGATTAGATGTGCCTTCCAACATTCCATCTTTAGCTATGTCTGTGCAGATAACATTCTTTACCCCTTTTGATTCGTACTCTTTGATGAAATCAACAACATCAATATCAGATTTTTCTAACCATCCATTCGTTGAAATTTTCCGATTACTGCAATCTGCACCTAAAATGATTTTATCAGCGCCATATCTATCCAGCCACTGCAAAAACAAATTTGAATTAGTAGCCGCTATGCTGCCTCCTGTAATTTGTGAAGCACCACTGTTAAAAGCAATTTCAACATCTTTATTTGTTTTTATGCCTCCGCCAAAATCTATTTGAAGATTGGTTTTAGATGCGATTAACTCAAGTATTTTATAATTCACAATGTGTTTCGATTTTGCTCCATCTAAATCTACTACATGTAAGAATTTAATACCATTATCTTCAAATTCTTTCGCTACTTCTAATGGGTTTTCATTGTAGACTTTTTTGGTGCTATAATCTCCCTTAGAAAGTCGCACGCAGTTACCATCTATTATATCTATTGCCGGTATAATTCTCATAAATCCAGAAAGTTTTTAAGTATTTGTTCACCAATATCAGCCGATTTCTCCGGATGAAATTGAGTTGCATAAAAATTATCTCTTTGCATTGCTGCACTAAAAGGTTTTATATAATCACAAACTGCAGTTGTCTGCTCATTTATCTCTGCATAATAACTATGGACAAAATAAACGTTATTGGTATTCTCCAAACCATTAAAAAGTTCGCCTTTTACTTTAGAGAAGTTATTCCAGCCCATATGAGGAACCAATTCTGTATGTGGAAATTTCTTCACTTTTGTGTTAAAAATTCCTAAACATTGGGTACTTCCTTCTTCAGAATACGTGCACATTAACTGCTGACCTAGGCAAATCCCAAGCATTGGCTTTTTAATCGATAAAATTGTCTTATCTAAGTTGCGTTCACTTAAGTATTTCATAGCTGAACTAGCTTCACCCACTCCCGGAAAAATAACCTTGTCCGCATTTAATATTTCCTCTGAATCGCTAGTAATAATGCTTTCATAGCCCAAGCGAGTTAGTGCATTCTTCACCGAACTAATATTTCCTGCATTGTATTTTATAATTGCAATCATAATATGCCTTTTGTACTAGGTATTGAATAATTTTCTGTTTTCATCTTAGCCATTTTAATTGCTTTTGCAAAAGCCTTAAATATTGCTTCTATTTTGTGGTGTTCATTTTCGCCCTCTGCTTTAATATTCAAATTACATTTTGCAGCATCCGTAAACGATTTAAAAAAGTGCATAAACATTTCCGTAGGCATTTCTCCAATCATTTCTCTTTCAAAATTGGCCTCCCAAACTAGCCAAGGCCTGCCTCCGAAATCAATTGCAACCTGAGCTAAACATTCATCCATAGGCAGCAGGAAGCCATACCGTTCAATTCCTTTTTTAGAACCTAAGGCCTGTAAGAATGCATCTCCTAAAGTAAGCGCAACATCCTCTATAGTATGGTGCTCATCAATCTCTAAATCTCCTTTTACTTCTATATTTAAATCTATATTTCCATGTTTCGAAATTTGTTCCAACATGTGGTCAAAAAAACCAATTCCAGTGCTGAAAGATCCTTTTCCACTTCCATCCAAGTTTAATTCTACTTTTATATCCGTTTCTTTTGTTTTTCTATTGATTGCAACCTTCCGTGGGATTGCTTTTAAGAATTGGTAGATTTCGTTCCAATTAGTAGTAGACAACGTAGCCATTTCATTATTATCTCCAATAAAAACACTTTTACTTTTTAAATTTTTAGCTAATTCGATATCCGTTGCTCTATCACCAACTACATAAGAGTTCTCCAGGTCATAATCGCCAAAAATATATTTGTTTAACAATCCTGTATTCGGTTTTCTGGTTGGAGCATTCTCTTCAGGAAAGCTTCTATCAATTAAAATTTCACTGAATTCAATACCTTCATTTTTGAAAGCTTGAAGCATCTTGTTATGCGCTGGCCAAAAAGTATCCTCAGGAAACGAGCTCGTTCCTAATCCATCTTGATTGGTAACCATTACCAATTCATAATCTAGTTCAGCAACAATTTTGGAAAGACCTTGAAACACACCTGGATAAAACTCTAATTTACCTAGACTATCTAACTGATAATCAATAGGTGGCTCTATTACTAAAGTTCCATCTCTATCTATAAATAATACTTTTTTCATTTTTTAATCTCTTTAATAGCGTTAATTAATATTCTATTTTGTTCTGGTGTCCCAACTGTAATTCTCAAGCAGTTTTTAACCTCCTTCGTTCGGTCTCTAACTATAATACCTTTAGATTTGAGCGTGGTAAATATTTTATCTGATTGATCAAATTCAATAAGTAAAAAGTTAGCTTCTGATGGATAAACCTTAATTACAGAAGGAATTGCAGACAAAGCCTTAGTCAATAAAGTTCTTTCTGATTTTAATAAATCAATTTGGCTCAAAGACTTCTTAGTATTCTTTAAAGCTTTTAGTCCTTCAATCTGACTGATTGAATTCACATTGTATGGCGGTTTTATTTTATTAAGTACAGCAATAACCTCTTTACTTGCAAAAGCCATCCCTAAGCGTAATCCAGCTAATCCATAAGCCTTGCTTAACGTATTGAGCACAACAAGATTAGGTAATTCGTTGAGCAATGAAATGGCACTTTCTGAACTTGAGAAATCAATATATGCTTCATCAACAATTACTAAACCTGAAAATACAGATGCTATTTCTTTTATGGCATTTAAAGGATAAATATTTCCTGTTGGGTTGTTAGGTGAACATATAAAAAGTAAACCATTCGAATCAATTGTCTCTACTAACTCATTTATATGAGGTAGCTGAAAATCTGAATTCAAACTTATTTTAACAGTTTCAATGTTGTTTATGTTTGCTGACACCTCATACATTCCGTATGTAGGAGGAAAAACATACGACTTATCCTTCCCTGGCTCGCAAAAAGCTCTAAATAACAAGATCTATAGCTTCATCGCTGCCATTTCCAATAAAAATCTGATTGGCTTCTACCCTTTTGATAATTGAAAGTTCTTTTTTCAAAGCTGTTTGAAAAGGATCAGGGTAGCGATTGAGTGCTGTTTCAAATGGATTTTCATTTGCATCCAGCAAGATAGCTTGCCTCTTCCTTAAATTCCTCTCTTGCCGATGAATAGGGAGTTAGATTAATTATATTTTTTCGAATTATATTTTCTAATTTAAACATTTTATACATCTTTTAATCGGAGAGTTACTGCATTTTTGTGCGCAAATAATTGCTCTGATTCTGCCATTATTTCAATTGACGGTCCAATTGCTTGAATTCCTTCTTTAGTTATTTTTTGAAACGTAATTTTCTTTTGAAAACTATCCAAAGAAACACCACTGTAATTCCTTGCATATCCATTCGTTGGCAAAGTATGGTTCGTTCCACTCGCATAATCTCCAGCACTTTCGCAACTATAATTACCCAAGAATACCGAGCCTGCATTAATTATCTTGTCAATATAATTTGCTGCATAGTCAGAAGCTATAATTAGGTGCTCTGGTGCATAGAAATTGCTCAGACCAATACATTCTTCCATGTTTTGCAAAAGCACAGCCTTACTATTCATCAATGCCTTTTTTGCTATTTCGGTCCTTGGCAAAAGAACTATCTGTTTTTTTAATTCAATAAGCGATTGCTTCAAAATAGTTTCATTGTCTGATAATAATATTACCTGGCTGTCTGCTCCGTGCTCAGCTTGCGACAATAAATCAGCTGCAATATACTCCGGATTGCCCGTTTCATCTGCAATAACTAGGACTTCACTTGGCCCAGCTGGCATATCTATCGCAACACCATTTTGCTGAACCAGCTCTTTGGCTTTGGTTACATATTGGTTACCTGGACCAAAAATCTTGTATACTTGAGGTATTGTTTCTGTTCCATATGCCATTGCTGCAATGGCTTGAGCTCCTCCAACTTTGTATATTTTGGTAATACCAATTAGATTCGCTGTATACAATATTGCTGGATTTATTTCTCCTTGATCGTTGGATGGCGTGCACAATACCACCTCTTTGCAATTTGCCAATTTAGCTGGAATTCCAAGCATTAGCACTGTTGAAAATAATGGTGCCGATCCCCCAGGAATATAAAGCCCTACCTTTTCAATAGCAACAGATTTTCTCCAACACTCTACACCCTCTGAGGTTTCTATAACTTGTTCTTCGATGAATTGAGATTTGTGAAACTTTTCAATATTCTGCTTCGCAATATTGATGGCTTTCATTAGTTTTTTTGAAACAAGTTTTTGAGCATTTTGTATTTCTGCATCGGTAACTAAAAACGTATTTAAATCGACATTATCAAATTGCTTTGCATATGTCTTAATAGCTTCATCTCCGTTGTCTCTAATATTGTTCAAAATATTTTGAACAGATTGACTAAGATCTTCCTTGTCAATAGCCGGGCGTTGAGTTAAGGTCTCCCAGTCTTCTGGTTTTACATACTTAATTAATTCCATTACAATACCATTTTATCAATAGGGACAATTAATATTCCTTCCGCCCCTGCAGTTTTTAATTCATCTATTACATCCCAGAATTTGGCTTCATCAATCACAGTGTGTAAAGAACTCCATCCTTCTTTTGCCAGAGGCAGTATTGTTGGGCTTTTTAATACAGGTAATATCTGACTAACTTCTTCTATTTTATTATTCGGAAGGTTCATCAAAACATACTTTGTGTTTTTTGCCCGCAACACTGCTTTCATCCTAAATAATAGTTTATCCAAGATTTGTTTTTGCTCCATCTCAAGGTTTGGAGACTTTGCCAGAACAGCTTCTGACCTTAACATTACTTGAATTTCTTTTAATCCATTCTTAAACAAAGTACTTCCCGAACTTACTATATCACAAATGCCATCTGCAAGACCAATATTTGGAGCAATTTCAACGGAACCTGAAATAGCATGTATTTCAGCATTGACCTCATTTTTGTTTAAGTAATCTAGCAGTGTATTTGGATAAGAAGTTGCTATTTTTTTTCCTTCAAAATAAGTTATTGAATCATACTCAATTTCTTTTGGAATGGCCAATGAAACTCTGCATTTAGAAAATCCTAACCTTTGAATTATCTCAATATTTTTCTGTTTTTCAATTAGAAGGTTTTCTCCAATAATAGCAACATCCACAACCCCGTCTTCTAGATATTGTGGGATATCAGCATTTCTTAAGTATAAAATCTCTAGAGGAAAATTTGGTGCAGTTACCTTTAGTTGATCCTTACCGTTATCAATAGAAATACCACAATCTTTTAATAGTTGGAGAGAGTCTTGATTTAGTCTTCCACTTTTTTGTATTGCAATTTTTAGTTTACTCATTTTTTATGTTTTGTGATCTGAGTAAACCTTTGAACGGATTGATTAAAACAAAAAACCCGCCTGATTTACTCAGACGGGTTTTGAAATATATTAACTATACATATATCATTTTCCACTTGCCTGAGAGCAGTTGTAAAAATGATGATGATGTAATTTCTTTAAATTCATTTTATAATCTTGATACAAATCTATAGAAAAATAATTTAATAATTATTATAATAAATAAAAATATGGCAACTATTTTGTTCTTCAATTGGCCACATCAAAATGATTGCTTTGTTTTAAACCCTAACCCCAATAACACAAACATCATCAATTTGCTCTAAGTCGCCTTTCCAAGTTTCGAAGGTCTTATTAATGGTTATTTTTTGTTCTTCCATGGCTTTATCTTGAATGCTTAGCAGCAATTCTCTAAAGGCTTTGGCTTTAAATTTCTTACCCCTTTCACCACCAAATTGATCTACATAGCCATCTGAGAAGATGTAAATAGCATCTCCTTTTTCTAAATCGAAACTATGCGTTGTATAGGGCACCGGGTTTTCAAACTGACCGATAGGCTGTTTATTGGCTTTCGTTTCTATAATCTCACCATTTCTAATGATCCATAAAGGATTGTGTGCTCCTGCATATTGCAATTTCATTCCTTCTAATGAACAGATTGCTATATCCATACCATCCTTAACTTCTTCTTCAGACTTCTCAAACTCTGCAACAACAATTTCTCTTGTTTTGTTAAGGATTTCTCCTGGATCTGTTAATCCATGTTCTCTAACACTTCTGTTGAGTGCATTGTTACAAACAACACTAACCATTGCTCCAGGCACTCCGTGTCCAGTACAATCTGCTGCTGCAAACAATACTTTATCATTCTTCTGCTCCATCCAATAGAAATCTCCTGCTACCACATCTTTAGGTTTATATACTATAAAGCTTTCCTTTAAGTATTCTTTTACCACTTTCATTTGAGGTAATATGGCGGATTGAATACGCTTCGCATAAATTATAGAGTCTAATATTTCTTGATTCTTTTCTTCTAGCTCATAGTGTGCCAATTCTGTCTCTTCTTTCTGTTGTTCTACTTTTACTTTTTGCTGCTCAATTATATATTTCTGCTTTCTTGTTACTTTCAACCTGCTCAGCATAAAGACTAAGAATATAGCTACCAAACACAATCCAGCAGCTATGGAAAAGATAATTACTTCTTGTTTTGCTTTTTTTTCTTGTTCTATAGCTAATACCTTATCATGCTCAGCATCATCAATCGTCTTATTTTTTTCATTCTCGTATAAAGCTTGTTGCTGAACAACTGCATGTTGCGTTTCTTTATTACTAATGCTATCTCGCATAAGAATGGATAGCTTATACATTTCAAAGGCTTTCATTCCTTTACCTTGTTTTTCATATATAATACTTAATAACCTAGAAGCTTGCCTTATCCTAAGCGGAGATCCTATTTCTTGGGAAATGGTTAAACTTTTTAGTCCGTATTCTAATGCCTCCAGAAGTTTGCCTTGTTTTTTGTATATTGTCCCTATGTTGTTTAAAGATGAAGCAATTCCTGATTTATCACCAATTTCTTCTTGTATTTTAAGACTACGACTGTAATAAATTAGAGCTTTTTCAATTTCTTCTTGGCGCAGGTATATTGACCCTAGGTTGGTCAGAGAGTTAGCAATTCCTGATCTATCACCAATTTCTTCTTCTATTTTAAGACTACGACTGAAATAATCCAAGGCTTCTATTAGTTGTTCTTGAACAATATGCATAGCTCCTATGTTGTTTAGAGAAGAGGCTGCCCCCTCTTTATTGCCTATTTCTTCATAGATTTTAAGACTGCGACTATAATAATCTATAGCTTCATTTAATTGGCCTTGGTCATAGTAGATAACTCCTATGTTGTTAAAAGAATTGGCTATTCCTGATTTATTACCTAATTCCTCCTGTATTTTAAGACTATGACTGAAATAGTCCAAGGCTTCTATTATTTTACCTTTGCTATAGTTTATATATCCTATGTTGTTTAGCGCTCTTGCTAAAGATTCTCTCAGGCTTTTCTGAACTTTGTCTGAATTATTTTTTAAAAGTGATTTTTCGGCAATAAGTTCTGATTTTTCACATAAATATTTTAGCGTGTCAATATTTGAAATGTAGAGAATTTCTGATAATACCAAATATGATTCAGCTAAAGAGGTATCATGGCTATTAGGATTATTAATAACAGCGTTTAAACTATCTATTTGGTAAAGTTGCGCGTCACTAAAAATTTGGGAAACTCCACTAAAAGAGATTAAAAACAATGATATGCATATAATGGGCCTCACACTGCTAATGTAAGTATTCTATTTCAGCTCCATTGTGTTTTGTACAATAAGACCTTTACTTAAACATAAAATATTATGTTGATTATTTGGGTCAGAATTAATTTTTTCATAATTTAACTTTAAATTCTCAACGCTATGAAAGATATATTACTATTTAAAAAATACGCTTCTAATAAATTATTACCTATTCTTTACTGGACCGGTTTTGTTGCTATTTTTTCAGCTACACCTACTTTGATAGAAATGTATGAAGATATGTTTTCTTTTGATCATGATGAACACATGGTTGAAAATTTGAAGTGGGATTTACAGAATGAAAAACATGACATAGCTTACATAGAAAATGAATTTGATCATGATGTTACGCAGTTAAAAAACGAACTAAAATCGGAATGGTTTTCAGAAGCTGATTATGAAGAAGAATTGAATTATCTAACGGAAAGGCATGAAGAACAATTGAGTTGGCACAATGAAAACGTCCAAAGAATGGAAGCAGATATGTTGTTCCATAAAGACATTCTGGAAAATAAAACTTCTGATTTCACATTATTGTTAATTATATTCATAGTTCTTCAAATAATATGGAGAGTCTTTTTAGAGTGGTGGTTCCGTTGGTTTAACTTTTTAAATATCGAAAGAAAAGACACAAGCAATAATGTCAGTGAAACCAGCATTGCTAAAGGTTTTGCGTCTCTTAAATTAAGTATAACATCTTCATATTATATTATACTTTATTATTTGTTAGCCGTAGGTGCGTTTGCAGCAGTTGTTTGGGTATTCATTGAGGCGCCGCTATTGACAAGTCATATGATTGAGCTCACATTATACCTTATTGTATTTGAAATGATGTTAAGACTATTTTTTGAAGCGAGAATTGTATTTTTTAAGTATTTGAAAAGGAATTAAACGATTAACTCTGATGCTTTTATTTTTGTTTCTAACTTCCATTCATTAATTTGCTATATCTAGGAATTTTTTACTGGTAAAATCTCCAAAATAAGCTTTAATTTCTTCTTCAATTTTGAACTCTGTGCTTAGATTTTTAGGTTCTTGTGAACCATAGTGCCATTTTTTTTTGAAAACCCTTCAATGTATCCCAGTAATGGAACTTTAATAAAATTTATTAGACAACCCTAAACCCTAATGCCAATAACACAAACATCATCAATCTGTTCTAAATCACCTTTCCAAGTTTCAAAGGTTTCATCAATGGTTTTCTTTTGTTCTTCCATAGGTTTATCCTGAATGCTTAGCAGCAATTCTCTAAAGGCTTTTGCTTTGAATTTCTTGCCCCTTTCTCCACCAAACTGATCTACATAGCCATCTGAGAAGATGTAAATAGCATCTCCTTTTTCTAAATCAAAACTATGTGTTGTATAGGGTTCAGGATTATCAAACTGACCGATAGGCTGTTTATTTGCTTTGGTTTCAATAATATCACCATTTCTTATGATCCATAACGGATTATAAGCTCCAGCATATTGCAATTTCATTCCTTCCATACTGCATAAAGCGATGTCCATACCATCTTTTACATCTTCTTCTGATTTCTTAAATTCTTTTACAACTATTTCACGGGTTTTATCTAATATTTTCCCAGGAATTGTTAAACCATGTTCCCTCACACTTCTGTTTAGTCCGTTATTACAAACTACTGAGACCATAGCTCCAGGTACACCATGTCCTGTGCAATCTGCGGCTGCAAATAATACTTTACCATTCTTCTGTTCCATCCAATAAAAATCTCCTGCTACAACGTCTTTTGGCTTGTATAATATAAAGCTTTCCTTTAAGTATTGTTTTACCACTTTCAGTTGAGGTAATATGGCGGATTGAATACGTTTAGCATAAAGTATAGAATCCAATATTTCTTGATTCTTTTCTTCTAACTCATAGTGTGCCAATTCTACAACTTCTTTCTGTTGTTCTACTTCTGCTTTCTGTTGTTCAATTAAAGCTTTTTGTTTTCTTGTTGCCTTTAACTTATTAAATACAATTATTAAGAAAAAAATAACCAATCCTAATCCGACTGCAATTGCTACTACTAGGATTTGCTGTTTCTCTTTTTCTTCTTTTTCTATAGCTATTTGTTTGTCATACTCTGCATTATCAATAGCTTTTTGTTTTTCATACGCATACTTATATTCTTGCTGTTTCGCTGCTTTTATAATATCTTCATTGTAAATACTATCATGCATTTGAATATAAAGTTTGTACATTTCAAGGGCTTTCATTCCTTTACCTTGTTTTTGATAAACTTCACTTAATAAGCTTGACGCTTGACTTATATTATCTGGAAAACCTATTTCTTCAGAAATTGTTAAACTTTTTTGGCCATATTCTATGGCTTCCATTAACTCGCCTTGATCATTGTGAATAATTCCGATGTTGTTAAGGGAGATTGCTATTCCTTTCTTGTCTCCTATCTCTATTTGAATAGTAAGGCTCCGGTTATAATAATCAAAAGCATCTATTATCTTGCCTTGATTATAGTATATTATTCCTATTCTAGTTAGAGAGGTAGCTATTCCTTTTTTATCACCGAGTTCTTCATCTATTCTAAGACTGCGATGATGATAATCTAAGGACTCTTTTGTTTTTCCTTGCTTTTCGTATATATCTCCAATATTACTCAGCGCCGAAGCTATTCCTATTTGATCTCCTACTTCTTTTTTTATTTTAATACTGCGATTGTAATAATCTAGGGCTTCTTCTAGTATTCCTTGTTCTTTATAAATATATCCAATGTTGCTAAGAGCTGTTGATATTGCTTTTTTATCTCCAATTTCTTTAAAATTTATCAAACTTTTATTACTATACGTGAGAGATAATTTGATATTCCCTTTTCCTTGATTTAGATAACCCAACCAAGCATAACTTTCAGACTTACCAAAGAGATAGTTCAATTTCTCACTTATCTTCTCTGCTTTCTTACAGATTATTATAGCAGTGTCAGGATCGCTTAAATAGTAAAAATTGATTATTTCAAAATAAGTTAAAACTACCGTTGTATCGTGGCTTTTAGGATCAGCTATTATTTTGTTCAAACTATCAACCTGCTGCTGTTGTTCATTCGTGAACTGGGAAAACCCTTGAAAAGAGATTAGAAATAGTATTATGTAGATAATGTTTTTGATACAGTAAATATAGCTATAAATTTCAAGAGAAAGTAACTATATTCCATTAGACAAAACGGTGTTTGTAAACTGCTAAAAACTACCGTTGAAGTAAAAAAAAAGCATATTTCTATATCATAGTGACCTTAGTGATAAGGTAAAATAAGGATCAAATATTTTAATTACCAGAACCTGATAATTTAATTATAGTGTATTTTTGAAAAAAACTTAATAGATGAATACTTTTTCAATTGCCATTCATGGAGGAGCAGGAACCTTGGTAAAAGGAATGATGACCACTGAATTAGAGAAGCAATATAAAGCAGCTTTAAAAGAAGCGCTTGACAAGGGATATTCAGTTTTAGAAAGCGGAGGAACTTCTGTTGATGCCGTAGAAAAAGCGGTTGTTGTTTTGGAAGATTCACATTTGTTTAATGCGGGTAAAGGTGCGGTTTTTACTGCGGATGAAACCCATGAAATGGATGCTTCTATTATGAATGGAAAGAACTTAAATGCAGGTGCTGTTAGTTTAATTTCTGGAATCAAAAACCCCATTTCATTAGCTTACCAAGTAATGGAAAAGAGTGAGCATGTTTTTCTAGCGGGAAAAGGGGCCATGCAATTTGCTAAAATGAATAATTTCGCAATTGAACCCGCATCCTATTTTTATGATGACTTTCGTCATAAGCAATGGCTAGAAATTAAGGATACGGACAGTTTTCAGCTAGACCATACTAAGAAAAAAGATAGTAAATTTGGAACGGTTGGAGCAGTTGCTTGTGATGCAGATGGCAATATTGCCGCAGCAACTTCTACCGGCGGCATGACAAATAAACGATTTGGAAGAATCGGAGACAGCCCTGTGATTGGAGCTGGAAATTATGCGGATAATAAAACGTGTGCCATATCCTGCACAGGCAGTGGCGAGTTTTTTATTCGAGGTGTTGTTGCCTATGATGTAGCTTGTCTAATTGAACACAAAGAAATGTCTTTATTAGAAGCTGCCAACGAAGTAATTCATAAAAGAATTCTAGAAATTGGTGGTGACGGAGGTTTAATTGCAGTTGATGCCAAAGGAAATATTGCGATGCCTTTTAATACAGAAGGAATGTATAGAGCAACCAAATCATCAAACGGAAAGGAAGAAATTTCGATTTACAAATAATTTTCAAGTTCAGTTGAAATAGTCAACATTAATTCAGCCTCTTTAGAATTAAATAAAAGGTGCCTCAATTGGCAATACGGTAACAATTCTTTTCTTAATGTCAAACTTATCGCTATTTGATAAAACATGAACTTTAAGATTTGCTATTGTCATAGGAACTCCTTCTTCCAGAACTTTTTCGTTGTTATGCGTTAAAGCATTTCCATCAAAAATAATTGCCATTCCTGAACCAATTACGGTACAATCCTTTCCGTTTTTAATAATCATTCCTGTATCCTCAGCCAATCCAATGCCGATCAAATTTGGAAATTTCGCTACAGCTTCAGATTGCCTTCCAAAACGACCACGTTTAATAAAATGTGTATCTATAATTAATTCAGGAATCAACCCTAAACCCTTGTACATAGAAACAGCTCCTTTAAAAAAGGCTTCTGAAGGGCTTCCTCCAGAAATCATTTCATTGGCCATTGCCATAGCTCCTGCACTTGTTCCTGCAATAACAAAACCTTCTTCATTAATATACCTATCCATTAAAATTTCATGAATGGTTGTTCCACCAATCTTATTCGTAATATTTGATTGGTTGCCTCCTGAAAACATAACACAATCGGCGTTTTTGACTAAATCAATTGAAGACTGTTTTTCAGAATCTTCTTTGCTTCTAATATCAAGGATAGAAATATTTTCACAACCTAGGGTAGTAAATGCCTCTTCATAATTACCTCCTACTTCAATTGGAATACTAGATGCTGTCGGTATAATTACAATATTCGCTTTAACTCCTCCTGCCTCTTTTACAACGTGATACAGAATTCCGGCATCAATAAAGTCAAGTGGATATGATTCGTTTTCTGCTATACCTTTATCTTCATTTCCTCCAATCGGAATTAACGTTCCTCTAACTTGCTGCATAAATTTCATTTTGGAAACAAAAATAAACTAATTTTCATGTTTTAGAATTTATATATTTATATATTTAGCTCATACCTAAATACAACTAAAAAACGAAAGATGAAAATTAGAGAAATCAATGCAATGAGAGGACCAAATTATTGGTCAGTGAGAAGGCACAAGTTAATCGTAATGGTATTGGATCTCGAAGAGATGGAAGAAAAGCCATCAGACAAAATAGAAGGTTTTGCAGATAGATTAAAAAAAATGTTTCCCTCAATGTATTCTCATAGATGCTCTGAAGGTTGTGAAGGTGGTTTTTTTATGCGTGTTGATAGAGGAACTTGGATGGGTCACATAATAGAACACATAGCACTAGAAACACAAACCTTAGCCGGTATGGATACTGGTTTTGGAAGAACTCGCGACTACGGAGAACATGGTGTTTATAACGTTGTTTTTTCCTATATGGAGGAGTCTGTAGGAAGGTTTGCTGCAAAATCAGCTGTTAAAATTTGTGAGGCTTTAATAGCAGGAGAGGATTATGATTTAGCTGATGATATTCAAACAATGCGTGAATTGCGTGACGAAGATCGCCTTGGTCCGAGTACAGGTTCGATTGTTGCGGAAGCAGAATCTCGTGGAATCCCATGGATTCGCTTAAATAAATACTCGTTGGTTCAATTAGGTTATGGAGCCAATCAAAAACGAATTCAAGCCACTGTAACAAGTGAAACAAGCAGTATTGGTGTAGAGTTAGCGTGTGATAAAGAAGATACAAAATACCTTCTGGAACAGGCAGAAATAGAAGTTCCAAAAGGTGATATAATAAGAAGAGAAAGGAGTCTAAAAGAATCTTGCGAATATGTTGGTTACCCATTAGTGATAAAACCCGTAGATGGCAATCATGGCAGAGGTATCACAGTGGATATTCAAAATTATGATGACGCATTAGAGGCTTTTCGTCATGCTAAAAATAGCTCAAAAAGTGGAGCTATTATTGTTGAGAAATATATCGTTGGTGATGATTACAGGTTACTTGTGATAAATAATCAATTAATAGCAGGTGCCGTAAGAACACCAGCACATGTTATCGGAAATGGAAAATCATCTATACAGGAACTCATTGATGAAGTGAATAAAGATCCGCGTAGAGGTTATGGACATGAAAATGTACTTACTCAAATAACTGTTAACGAATTAACGGAATTGATTATCAAAGATGCTGGATACACTTTAGAATCTGTTATTCCCAATGGTGAAAAATTAATTCTAAAAGACACTGCAAATCTAAGCACTGGTGGGACAGCGGAAGATATAACTGACATTATACATCCAGCAAATGTTAGCATGGCGGAAAGGATTTCAAAAATTATTGATTTAGATATCTGCGGAATCGACATAGCAACAACAGATATCTCAAAACCACTATCAGAAACTGGAGGAGCTGTGCTAGAAGTTAATGCAGGCCCCGGTTTTAGAATGCACTTAGCTCCCACAACCGGACTTCCTAGAAATGTTGCAGCTCCAGTGATTGAGAAATTATTTCCTCAGAAAGGAGACACTGGTAGTATTCCAATTGTAGCAATTTCTGGAACGAACGGAAAAACCACCACCACACGCTTAATTGCTCATATTGCAAAAATGAGAGGCTACAGAGTTGGCTACACCACAAGTGATGGTGTATATATCCAAAATAGGTTATTGATGACGGGTGATTGCACTGGTCCAGCAAGCTCCGAATTCGTTTTGAGGGACCCTACAGTAAACTTTGCAGTTTTGGAATGTGCTCGCGGAGGCTTGCTAAGAGCAGGTCTATCTTTTAAGAAATGTGATGTCGCAGTAGTTACAAACGTTGAAGCAGATCACCTGGGCTTGAAAGGAATTCACACAATTGATCAGCTAGCAAAAGTTAAAGCGGTTGTTCCAGAAACAGTAACGGCTGATGGCTATGCAATTTTAAATGCTGATGATGATTTAGTGTATGATATGCGTCGTAGTCTTGAGTGCAATGTCGCCTTGTTTTCTATGGATGAAAATAATCCTCGCATAAAAGCCTTACAACGCTTAAATGGAATTACCGCTATTTATGAGAATGGCTTCATAACTATATGTAGAGGTGAATGGAAAATGCGCTTAATGCAAGCTAAAAACATTCCAATAACCTATGGCGGAAAAGCCAAGTTCATGATTAAAAATGTTTTAGGAGCTATATTGGCAGCCCATGTTCAAGGAATAAGTAATGAGGATATTAAAGCTGCGTTGGAAACATTTATCCCCTCTTCCTCTCAGACTCCAGGCCGTCTGAACTTATTCAAGTTTAACGATTTCAGCATACTTTTGGATTATGCACATAACCCGGCTGGAATGCGCGCGCTAAAAGACTTTGTAGATCAACTAGATGCTACTGTAAAAGTTGGAATCATCGCAGGTATTGGTGATAGACGTCTTGAAGATAATAATGAAATGGGAAGTATTGCGGCGGAAATGTTTGACGAGATAATTATAAGGCAAGATAAACGCTTAAGAGGCAAAACGGAAGAAGAAATTATAAAAATGTTGGACGATGGAATTAAAATGAAAGATCCAAATAAGAAAACGACTATCATTCCTTCTGAACATGAAGCAATCACTTACGCAGTTAAAAATGCGGTTAAAGGTTCATTAATAATATTGTGTAGCGACGTTATTCCGGATGCATTGGCATTGGTAGAAAAATTTAAAGAGCAAGAATCCAAAGGAGAACTAGTATTTAACGAATAACCAAACATCTACCCAATTTATTGTTTCGGGAGAAGTCATAGCTATCCAATAAAAATTTAATAATTACATTACAATTCGTATATTCCACTAAAATTATAACTGTTATAAACCATCTAAAAACCATATCTGAGCTAAAAAATCATCTTTCTGCTGATATAATAAGTTTGTACTATAAAGCAGATTTCAATGATTCTTTTTCTGAATCCATTATCTCCTTAGCGGAGCATAGCAGTCATAAACGGGTTAGAAAAAAACTTTCCTATCTTATGATTGAGGTTTTTCAAAACATTGTTCGGCACGGAGAAGATATTGAAGAATCGAAAGATTGCTTTGGAGTTAGATGCATTGCAGATGGATTACACATTTATTCATCTAATCAAATTAATCAGCAAGCTTTTACTTTTTTAAATTCTAAATTGAAAGAAATAAATAAGCTTAGTTCTGCGGAATTAAAGATGCTTTACATGGAGATTTTAGAATCAAGAGAGCTTTCTGAAAAGGGAGGTGCAGGTTTGGGACTTATTGATATGGCCAGGAAATCTGGGAACTCAATTCAACACGATTTTAAACAATTAGCGAAAAGCGCTTATCAATTTAATTATCAACTTGATATCTCAGCTGAAAAAGGAGTCCCATTGAAACAGGAACAGAACATAGATATTCATGAAAACATAAATATCTATTCTAGTATTGATGATAACATATTGTTTTATTTTAAAGGTGACTTTTCTAAAGATAACATTCATTCTTTGTTAAGTATTTTAAAAGCCAATACCCAGAATGACGTTAAAGGCAATCAATTAAATAGTTTTAACATATTCCATACAGGAGTAGAATTAATTCAAAATATTTCTAGACATGGTAGATCTGTAAATGATTTCATAGAAGGAGTATTTAGTTTAAGTCAGGAAAAATCAGGATACTACATCTCTACAGGAAATTATTTGAATGAAGGTGAAATCTCAAATACGGAAGAATATTTACTCCAACTAAACAACTATTCAGTGGATGAACTTAAACAGGTTTATCTGCAAACACTCAAAAAGAACGCACTTAGTGATGACCCAGGTGCAGGCGTTGGATTAATTGATGTAAGAAGATATAACCAATCAGTTATAGATTATGAGATACATAAATACAGTGATGGATGCTATTTAAGTATGGGTGTTTTTATTCCAATTGTTAATTAATTAACTTACTACTATGGATTTAGATAATTTTGATCAAACATCAATTAATTTTGATGAGGAAAATGGAAGCCTGAGAATAGCTGGAATATCAATGATGGAAGATAGTTTGGGGTTTTATGCCGAAACAAAAAATAAACTTGACTCCTATTTGTTAAATAGCGATAGATCAGTAACTGTAGAATTTGAACTTACTTATTTCAATTCCTCTTCTGCCAAACAATTTATTCAGATTCTCTCTAGGTTAGAAAATAACAGAGGTGTTGTTTCATGGAAGTATCCAAAAGACAATACTATTATGGAAGATAGAGGGAAGGAATTAGAGATACTTCTAGATGTACCTTTTACGTTTATTCCAGTTTAAAACCCATTACAAGTAAATCATCTATCTGTGGAAAACTGCCTTTCCATGCATCTAGTTCTTGTAATAAATATTCTTTTTTGTCCAAATCGTTTGATACAGATTCTTTAAGAATATCTTTGAACTTCTCCATACCCATTGAAGTCATAGTTTTATCACTTAGCTGATCATAATATCCATCCGAATACATAAATACCCAATCTCCTTCATTAAATGAAAATTGGTTGTTTTTGAAATCTCGCTTCATTTTCTTACTCTTTTTCGAAAATGAACCTCCCACAGAAAACAAATCTGCATCAATTTTTGATATTTTTCCATCGGAGATTAACACAATTCCGTTTCTTGCTCCACTAAAGGAAAGTTGTTTATTTTCTTTATCAACCAAACAAAGAGCAATGTCCATTCCATCCTGTAACTCTCCTCCACTATTTTGATCTAGGACACGGATTATTTCATTGTTCAGGTCTTTGAGTATTTGAGCTGTATCTAAATTCTTTCGCTGAACAATCTTGTCTAGCAATAAACTACCCATCATGCTCATGAATCCACCTGGCACTCCATGTCCGGTGCAGTCAACAGTAGCTATTACGCTAATGTTTCCAAAACATCGGTACCAGTAAAAATCTCCCCCAACAATATCCTTAGGTTTATGTAAAACAAAAAAATCATTAAAATATTCCTTAATCAATTCTTCTTCTGGCAAGATTGTATCCTGAATTCTTTTAGCATAATTAATACTATTTGTTATCTCCCGATGTTGTTTTTCAACTTTACCCTTCTCTTTTTTAAGCTGTGAAGTCCTTAATTCAACTTTTTTTTCTAATCGGATATTATTAAATCGCAATTGCCTTTCTCTTAGCTTTATGTAGATATAAAATAACGTAATAATGATAACAACAACTGCAAAATAAAACCAGTAAGTTTTCCAAAATGGTGGCGCTACAATAAATGGATAATTGATCGTGTCGCTTTCTATATTGTCGGCATTAATAGCTTTTAAATGAAAGACATAGCTTCCAGGAGATATATTGGGATAGGTTATTGATGTTTGAGAAGTAAAATACCAATTCTCGTCAAAACCTTCTAACCAATAGGAATATTTGATCTTTTGATGATTAATCATACCAATACCTATGTAATCAAAAGTGATGTGGTTTTGATCATAATACAAAACAGGGTTAATAGCATTTATAATATCTACAATGTCACCACTTTTTGTATTCCAAGTTTCCATTTTGTGCTGATCTAAACGAATATCTATTAAATCTAGTTTGGGAGCTATGTTGGATATAAGGTCTTCTCTTTCCTCATATTTATAGATTCCCTTTATAGTGCCAAACCAGATTGTTCCATTCAATAAATTTAAGCTACAATTTGAATTGCATTCAACACCATTAAATCCATCAATAGCGTCATAATGTTTAAAATTTTGGATGTGATTACTTGTAGATAATTGTGTGCTAAATTTATCAACTCCCACTCCACTACCAGCTAAAACCTGATTATTATTATTAATTTCAAGTGTGAAAAACTGAGATGATGACAATCCATTTTGTTCATTTAGCCATATGATATCTTTAATAATATTTTCGTTTTTACAGACTTTAAAGATTCCATTATCAGAAGCGCACCAAATATCCCCTGCTTTATCTTCTCTTATGGAATAAATGGCATTATTAAGGGTTTCTTCAACTTTAATAATTGAATCATTGTGCTTATAGAAAAGACCATTTCCACAACCCATCCATAAAACATCAGCAGAATCCTTGTAAAATGACATTATGCCTCCATGGTTTTTTAATCCTTTTGCGGCATCATACCATTTAACCAAACTATTTTCATTATTTACAACAGCAACTCCTTGGTAGCATCCTATCCATATATTTTTACTTTCATCGATCCATAAACCTCTCAAGTTCGTGTTTAAGTTATTTATTCTGTCGACCGCTTCACCATATGAGGTTAAATCATTTTTTAGAATAATCTTTTCTACATTCACCCCATCAAACCTACATAAGCCTTTATTCCTATCAAAAAACCAAATATTTCCTAAAGAATCTATTGCCATTTCTTTAACAAAGGAATTATCAATTAATTTTACTATCTCATTACTTTTAGAGTCAATAGAGAAAACTCCATAGCGCGTACCATAAAGAATATCGCCATTATTAGAACGAATAATTGAGGTCACAAAATCATCTTCCGATTTAGAAAATCCAAATTCTGAAAATGGAGATGGATAATATGCAACCAACCCTTCCCCATCTGTTCCTATCCAAATTACACCCTCCCTATCCATAAACACTCTACTCTTATGAGACATAACAAGACCATTGGAATTATTTAGTTGGATGAGCTGCTGATCCTTTTTAAGAATATATATATCGTTTGATTTTGCTAAGCAAAGTTGGTTATTGAAGAAATTTACTGAATAAATAGGTTCTCTTAAGAATGATAATTGCTTAGAGAAATAATTTTGAATTACTTCTCCATTTTTCACAAAACTTAACCCTGATTCAGTACCCACTATGAATGTATTATTATCAGAAAAAGTGATATCCATAACATGATTAGACGCAAGACCTTTGTCAACATTAAGCTGAATGGTGTCATTGTCTTTAATAGAAAACAACCCACTATCTGAAGTTCCTAAAAGTAGCGTTCCTGAATGAAATTTCGCACAAGTTGTTGGTCCGATTTTTTTTATCAAACTATCCTCTTCTAATAACAAAGTCTTACTCATTAAGCCTATGAGAATTTGATTGTTATCCAAAAACTCTATATAGGAAACCCATCCTACATGTACTTCATCTTTTGATAAAACATTGAACTCGTGAACGAGTCCATCTTTAATAATATTGATACCTGCTCTTGTGCCAACCCAAATCTCTCCATTTTTTCGATTACTAATACAGGTTACTTCATTACTAAGAAGTCCATCTGTTGTTTTAAACGAAATAAATTTGTCTCCATCAAATCGACATACTCCTCCGAATGTAGCAATCCATAAATAACCGGATTCATCTTGAATAATATCTTTTACTTGTGATTGAACAAGGCCATTAATTTGAGGTAAGTAATTTTTGAAATTATACTTTTGCGATGCACCTAAAATTGAAATAAACAATAAAAAAAAGGATATTGATATTTTGATGTTTTTCATAAAAAATTTCATATTCACAAATGAGCAATCACAATATAAGAAAAAGAATACAAGTAATTAAACAGTTATAAAATCAACACTAAGATCTAATTGTTTTTTTGTTAAACTCACCCAATCAGACCTTTTATATTTACCCAATCCTTGTGCTAAACAGAGGCCTGTCACCGCTTTATTTAGTAAATAAAATAGTAACTTGCAATAGTTTGAATTCCTTAACCTAAACCAATTGTATGAAGTATTTATTTTCTGTCCTAATGCTTTTTATTTTTTCTACTGATACTTTTTTCGCCTGCGATAACAGTTCAATTGTGATTACAAGTTCTGTTACTAATGCTGATGGAAGTATTACCTACAATATAGAGCTTGGAATTGACCATGGTGGTCTTGATGCTACATATTATGGATATGTTTTAGAATTTAATTCATCATTAAATACCCCAACGGTAATACTTGGAGGAACGTATCCGACAACTAATTCTGTTGCTCCAGGGGATGTTACTTGTGGTAATTTAACCGAGACATTCCAGGCTCTTTCAGGTAATGACATCAATTCCCTTAATAATGATAGTGATTGGAACCAATTTATGGGATTATCAAATGTTTTAAGTTTTGAAACCGGAGCTATTTGGGGGGCAATTACCAATGATATTTGTATTCCTATTCAAGTCACAGTATCCGGCTGTGTTGAAGAAATTGTTTTCCATGCCAATGCAAATTCTGGCGCAGCTGCTTGCGTTTACACTATTTCTACTGGGCAATCTTGTGCAAATTGTGAAATAACTAACTTATCTGCTACTCAAGGACCATGTGACCCTTTAACAAATACATACACAGCAGAAATTACGGTTACCTACTCCAATGCTCCAGGGAGTGGAACTTTGGATGTTAATGGACAGTCTTTTTCAATAACCTCAAGTCCGCAAACCGTTATACTTGCAGGTTTGGTATCTGATGGGAATTCAGTTGATGTAACAGCTAATTTTTCTGCAGATCCCACATGTACTTTTACTACGAATGGATTATTTACCGCTCCTCTACCCTGTAGTTGCAGCATTACTAATATTACGGCATCCCAAGGACCATGTGACCCTGCTACTAATACTTATAGTGCAGAAATAACAGTAACGTATTCCGGGGCTCCAGGGAGTGGAACTTTGGATGTTAATGGACAGTCTTTTTCAATAACCTCAAGTCCGCAAACCGTTATACTTACAGGTTTGGTATCTGATGGGAATTCAGTTGATGTAACAGCTAATTTTTCTGCAGATCCCGCATGTAATTTGACTACGAATGGATTATTTACCGCTCCTCTACCCTGCAGTTGCAGCATTACTAATATTGCGGCATCCCAAGGACCATGTGACCCTGCTACTAACACTTATAGTGCAGAAATAACAGTAACGTATTCCGGAGCTCCAGGGAGTGGAACATTAGATGTTAATGGTCAATCTTTTTCAATAACCTCAAGTCCGCAAACTATTACTCTTACAGGATTAGTTGCGAATGGAAATTCAGTTGACATAAATGCAAGCTTTTCTGATGCCCCCGCATGTTTATTAATTTCAAATTCACTTTACAGTGCACCAAATGGCTGTTCTTGTGATGCTGATGCTGGAACTATATCGCAATAAGCCATTGTATATGAAGTTTCATAAAGCAATATCAACATTTATATTTCTTTGGGTATTTTCTCTAAATTCCATGGGTGCCTGTGATTTTACAACCAATCAGAATGTAGTGATTATACCTGGAGGAAACCACAACAACACTGCAACATATAGTCAGCTCTACATATTAGTTGATCAAGATGGAACCATTGTTGCTACAAGCACTACAGGCGATTTTGGTCCCCAAGACTTCGGATTCTATGAAGCATATGCTTTTAATTATGAAATCGCTGATGCTCCAACAATACTGCCAAACATTGGGATAGATATCACTCAAATAAATGATGGTTGCTCAGTATTTTCAGCTCCTCTTCCAATTACTGTTTGTAACATTAGTAGCTTAGAAGTATGTGAAGACTCTGGAAATGATATTGTTGTTGCTATGAATCCTGATTTTAACTCCAATGCAAATTATGAGGAGGTTATTGTTATTGTAGACAATTCCTCAGGAAACATAATATATATTGATAACCTATCCCAAATAACGGGAACTGTTAATTATACAACGAATTCAGTTACAGGAGATTTAACAAATGGCAATTACACTGCATACTCGGTTAATTATGAAAACTCAGAAACTCTTGTTGGATTGGGACTAACAATTGGAAGTTTATGGAATGGACTTTTTGGAACATCTTGTGCCGTAACCTCCGCAGGAGTTCTTATATCGGTGAACATTTGCTGCAATGCCAACGAAGGGAACACCTTAGCACAAACTAGCGACCCAAGTAACAATGATTTTGTTTTATGCTGGAATGAATCTATTAGTCTAGAAAATTTAACTTACTCCCTTCCTGGGATTGGTTCAAACGAAGCATTTGGATATGCCGTTTACAGTTCTCCAATGCCAGGAGCCATTCCAAACAGTGGCGACGCTGATTTCATTGAGTTTTTAATTGGAACTGGTCTCAATGCTGGACTCACTCTAACAAATGATGGATCATACACACCTCCTTTTATAAATAACCCTAATCAAACAATTTACATTTACCCGGTTACCTTCGATGATGCGGGAATACCTGCGATCGATAATAACGGAGATAACTGTTATGCTGTAGGAACAGAAATAGTTGTTACATTCTTAAATGACATAATAGCTCCCAATTCACAAAATTGTTTGACAAATTCAGGTATTTACACAATTTCCGGGGGATATCCGGAATTCTTTACAGGTGATTATAATATTACAAACCTTGGAAATGGCTTACTCTCATCATCTACACTATCAAATAGCGGGGGAAATGTCTCGGTTACAAACCTCAGTATAGGAGATCTATACAATATTGAAATCACAGATGATAACAATTGTTCAATTTCTACCGCACCTGTTCTTTATCCTAGCAACCTGAGCTATGACTCGATTGTTATAGTAAACCCTACTTGCAATGCTATTTGTGACGCTACAATATCTATTTATTCCGTTAATGCTAGTCAGTACAGTTTTAATGGGGGTACGGCAACTGCCAACTCAATTGAGACAAATCTATGTGCAGGTAATATTACAGTTTCAATTGAAGATAACGGGTGTGTTATTGATTCCACAATTGCAATTATAGAACCAACACCTTTAACAATTACTAATTCGAATGACACAATTATATGCATTGGTTCCAGTGCAGATATATTTGGAGCTGCTCAAGGCGGAGTTCCATTGTATGATTACTTCTGGAATAATAGTATCGATAATTCTACTATTACTATTTCTCCATTCAACGATACAATAATTTCTTTCTATGTACTGGATGCCAATAATTGCTCATCTGACACAAATGAAATACTAATAACGATTCTTGACTCATTATCAATTATGGGAAATATCCTTGATTCGATATGCGAAGGTGAAAGTATATTATTAGCAACTAACGGTACCGGTGGAGATAACAATTTTAATTATATATGGACGAATAACGATGGTTCAGGATGGTCAGCTTCAGGAAATAATGTTAATGTCTCTCCTCAAAGCACTACAATATACACTGTTGTTCTCACTGATAATTGCAATTCACCTGCGGTAAATCTGGATATTGAAATTTTAGTTAATGAGTTACCAAATATAATAATCAGCGCCGATTACATCAGCGGTTGCTATCCATTAACTGCAGAATTTATGAATAATACAGTAAGCACCAATGGCAATTGTAATTGGTCTTTCTCAAATGGTGATGTTAGCAATCTATGTAATCCATCTATTACTTTTGAATCACCTGGGTGTTTTGACGCTACATTGACTACGGAATCACTTTCAGGCTGCAGTATTACAGAAACATTCCTATCCATTGTTTGTGTAGAAGATTATCCAATTGCAGAATTTACATTTTCACCAGAAATTCCAAATACATTTAACTCTATTATCGATTTTAACAATCAGTCTTTAGGCAACACAAATAACTCATGGAGCATTAATGGTACAACATTCTCCAACGAGATCGACCCCTTTTACAACTTTGACGGGATAAGTGGAACCTATGAGGTATGCTTGACAGTTGGCAACAATTATCAATGTGAAACCACATATTGCGAGCCAATAGTAATTCAAGATATATTTAATTTATATGTTCCAAACACCTTTAGTCCAGATGGTAACGGAATCAATGATCTATTTGGACCTGTGGTATCACAAGACTTGTTGGAGTATTATGAGTTATGGATATTCAATCGTTGGGGAGATATTATTTTCTATACCGACACTTTTGATGAATATTGGGATGGAACAGAGAAAGGAATTAAAGCACAACAAGATACTTATATCTGGCTCATTAAATATAGAGAAATGAATGAAGCGGGGCTCAAAACAAAAAGAGGCCATGTCAACTTAATCCGGTAAAATTGAATCACAAATTCGTTTGTTTTGAATTTTTGCAGTAGCCCAATATTCGAAATCAAACAACTTAAAAGGTATACTCTCATATTTGTCTTTTTTATATTCTTTCATGGCATCTCTTAATTGTTCAAACTCAACCATTATATTTTTTCTACCATCAATTTTATCTTGAAAACTCATAAATTTTATTATCTCATTTTCAACTTTATATAAACGTTTCTTCTTTTTGAAATAATTCAACGTATTCTTTGTTAAATATTCAATGGAAAAATCACGGTTTAATTCAAACTGGATTAAAATGTTCATTAGTTTAACAACAGACAATAGATCTTCTCTGAGCTTAAAACCTGAATCATTCAGTATTAAATTCGTGTAGGAAAGTGCTTTTTTATATTCTCCTGAAACGATATAATATTTGGCAATTAAAAAGTAATATTCATACAATTGAGGTTTCAACACGTAGGATTTATACTTCTCTAAACTTACATTATTACTTTCAATCAGAAACTTTGATTCTTCATATTTATCATGATTTAAATATAATCCTAAACGAATATTACTGCTATAGATGAAAACACGTGCACTAATATTATATGAGGTTGGTATCCCAAATTTATCTTTGACATTCTCCAACTTTGTTAAAACATTCAAAGCATTAGACTCTAAGTCATTTTCAAGATATGCATTCACTAAATTATATAAAGAAGAAACATAACCAATAGTAGAGTATTCAATCAAATATGATTCGCTTTCATAAAGGTCAGTCATCAACTTAGCATACTTTAAAGTTTCAACTTTGTTACCCACAAAATAGGAATATGTTAAATTTAAACCATTTATATACATCAAAGCTCGATTGCTTTTTGTGAATTCCGGTTTATTTATTTTCCTATCGTTAACAAATTTATCCAACAAGTTCGAGTCTTCATTTGATCTTGACAAGCCCATTTTAACTTGTTGACTATAGCTATTGGTTGTAATCTCCTGTATTGTATTGAAATTCTTAATTGTATCTAGCACTTCATTAGCCTCAGAAATATTGAGTGAAGCTTCCTCATATTGAAATTGTTTCGAAAGTAACTCTGTTTTTATTTCATTTAACACTAAGCATTGCGTAAACAATTCGCTTCCATGAGCAATTTTTAACGCTTTCTTCACCAATTTTAATGCCTGCTTGATATAATCCTTTATGATACAAAATTTCAATACTCTCCAATAATTGGTAAATTTTAGTTTTTGAATTAAAAGATGCATGAAACGCGTTTAAACTTTTAAGTACTAAATTGTATAGATAGTTCTTTTCTGCAGATAAATTTTTAACGAATGATTGCCTAAGTAATTCATCTTCTTCATAATAAATAGATTTATCTATGAAATCAAAAAGCAAAACATAATCGTTGCTTTGGCCAATAACATGCTTAGAAGAATATATTTTAAAATACCTTTTCTCAGACATTGTCATAGACTGAACTAATTCAAACAATGCATACTTTACCATAATCAGACCTTTTATTTTTTTCAAATATAAGGAATACATGGAAAGATATAGGATAATAAAAAAAGAGTGCGTTGGTCCAAAAGCACTCTTGTTCGAAGTGGTAAGTCTACTAAGTATAATTAGAGCACTTTTAGTTCTACTCTTCTATTCTTCATGTGTTCTTCATCAGAGCATTTAACGCCATTTTTACACTCATTTACAAGTTTCGATTCACCATATCCCCTAGGAACCAATCTAGAAGTATCAACTCCGTTTTCAATAAGCCATTTAACCGTTGATTCCGCTCTTTTCTGAGACAATCGTTTGTTATATGAATCACTTCCGCGTGAATCGGTATGTGCGCTTAACTCTACATTAATGTCTTTATAATAATTTAAGTATTCCAGAATTTTCTCTAATGCCGGCAAAGATTCTAATCTAATTGTTGCTTTATCGTAATCAAAGTATATTTTGTCAATCGTGATGATTTTATCCTTTTTCGCAACCGGTATCAACTCCAGGCTTCCGAAAAGAGCAAGAATGTCTTCTCTATTTGTTGGTGGCACGACTATTTCCTTTGGCTCAAAACCTTTTGCGTAAAAAGTAACCAAAAATTCTTTGTTTTTAGGAAGCACCAACTCTATTTCACCTTTTTCATTCGTTTCTTTCATTTTATAGAAAACCTTTTCCAAATCAGGTTCAATAGTAACCTTAACACCTTGTACTGGAATTCCAGTGATTCTATTCATTGCGATTCCTCTTATCGTATCTGGATAAACAATTTCAAACTTGGTAAATCCATATATATGATCATAACCATGCGTTCCAGAACGATTTGAAGAAAGATAGCCATGCTCTTGATCTTCATCCATAACAAAAGCAAAATCATCTTTACTCGTGTTAAAAGGCTTGCCAATATTTCTCACATCAACTAATTCACCATC
>CALSNM010000018.1 GCA_943787725.1 uncultured Flavobacteriales bacterium
AAAATAATTCTGCTCTAGAACGTCCGCCATACCAATAGGAAACTTTTCTTCCTGTTTTTAGCGTTTTAAAAAGTTCATATAAGTGAGAACGCATAGGAGCCATTCCTGCCCCACCACCAACATACAACATTTCAGCTTCTGAATGGTTAATAAAAAATTCGCCATAAGGTCCTGAAATTATTGCTTTATCACCTTCTTTAAGATTAAAGATATAAGAAGATGCTATACCTGGATTTACATTCATCCAAGCATTTTCTTCCATCCCAAGGTGGAGCAGCTACACGCACATTCAACATAATCTTTCTTCCCTCTGCAGGATAAGAAGCCATAGAATAGGCTCTAACTACTTCTTCAGAATTTTTCATTACCAAATCTCTCATTGCAAATTTACCCTCACCCCAATCTTTTTCAAATTTATCAGGTTCACCAGGATGATCTTGCGGATGTGCTTTTACATCCATATCAGAAAATTTAATTTCACATTTTGGAATCTTAATCTGGATATAACCACCAGCTTTATAATCCATATCCTCAGGAATCTCGACAATAAACTCCTTAATGTATGTAGCAACATTGTAATTAGAACAACAGTAGCTTCCCATTCTTTAATACCAAGAACTTCCTCTTCCACTTCTATCTTCCATGTCCTCTTTTACTTTCACTTGACAACCTAATCGAAAGTTGTCAGCAATTTCTTTACGAGAAAAATGGGGCGCCTCAGTTGGCAAAATACTACCACCACCCGAATGAACTTGACAAGTACATTGAACACAGGTTCCTCCACCACCACATGCAGATGGTAAAAATATTCCAGCTGCACTCAATGTAGACAACAAGGTACCTCCACCGTCAACCGTTAATTCTTTTTCACCGTTAATGGTAATTTTAAGTTTACCTGAAGGCATTAATTTAGCTCTAGCAAAAAGAAGTACAGCACTAGAACGAGCACAACAACCAAGAATACTGCAATTGTTATTATAATGATATTAAAATCCATTTTTTGTTTGTATTAAAATTTTTTAAAGTTCAAATCCCATAAATCCTAAAAATGCTAAGCCCCATTAATCCAGTTAGATAAATGCCATTCCTACACCCCTTATTGGTGCCGGAACATGGGAATAACGAATTTTTTCTCGAATAGCTGCAATCAATACGATTGCTATAAACCATCCAAAGCCAGACCCTAATCCGTATACAGATGCTTCACCAATGTTTTCGAATTGTCTTTCTTGCATAAATAATGAACCACCAAGAATTGCACAGTTTACAGCAATTAATGGCAAGAAAATTCCGAAGCACCATACAATGCAGGAGAGAATTTCTCAACCAACATCTCTACTAATTGAACTATAGAAGCAATTACTGCGATAAACATAATAAAAGCTAAGAAACTTAAGTCCATATCTGCATCATCCTAACCAAGCTAATGCTCCTTCTTTAAGAACATATGTTTCTAACAAATAGTTTACAGGAACTGTAACACCTAATACAAATATTACTGCGGCTCCAAGTCCAACACCTGTTTTAACAGTTTTCGAAACCGCCAAATAAGAACACATTCCAAAGAAAAACGTAAAGACCATGTTCTCTACAAATGCAGCTTTTATAAATATTTTAATAAATCCATTTTTTACTTTTTTACAGTATTATCAATTTTTAATGTCCTTCTTGTAACTTGGGTTTCTACTCTTCTGAATCCAAATGTAAATGCTACTAATACCAATGATGATGGAGGCAACAACATCATTCCATTATTCTCATAACCCATTGCATACAATCCAGTATATCGGCTAGTTTACCTCTTCCAAATATTTCAAACCTAACAATGTTCCTGATCCAAATAATTCTCTTAAAGAAAGCCACAACAACTAATATAATGCCATAACCAATGCCATTTCCTAACCATCTAATGCCGATGCCCATGGTTTATTTGCTAAGGCAAATGCTTCTAAACGACCCATAATAATACAGTTGGTTATAATTAGGCCAACAAATACAGATAATTGTTTAGATACATCATAAACAAATGCTTTTAATACTTGATCTACAATAATTACCAAAGCAGCCACTACAACTAATTGAACAATAATTCTAATTTTTCCAGGTATAAGGTTTCTCATTAAAGAAACAATAACATTACCAACAATCAATACAGCTAATACTGCCATGGACATAACCAATGCAGCATCCATTTTTACTGTTACAGCTAATGCTGAACATATTCCTAATACTTGAATCGTAACAGGATTCGTATCGTTCAATGGATCTGTTATTAACTTCTTATTCTTTTTGGAGAATAATGGTTCTCTTTTCTTTTACAGCTACTTCGCTCATAATTCTAATTTTTCGAAGTTAAATATTGGTTAATAATTGTTTACCCTCTTCTTTCTGGAAGAATTTGTGATATACCGCTAATGTTCTATTCATCATTTCATCTACTCCAACGCTAGTAAATGTACCTCCGCTTATACCATCTACGTATGGCTGTGTAACACCTGTACCTGGTTTTACAACCTTTACTGGAGTATATTTTCCTGTTTCATCTACAATAGTTTTCTCAATAAATTGATCACTGAAGAAAGTCTTTTGATATCTCAGCACCTAAACCAGGTGTCTCTGACTTGTGATCAAACACAGCACCAGATATTGTTCTTCCATCCGATTCTAATCCAATGTAACCCCATACTCCAGCCCATAGCCCTTTGCCCATAACAGGAGATAACATAATGTTTTTTATCTTTACCTCACAAATAAACAATGGGTAATGAATGTTTGTTTCTTTCGTCAACTCATCCACTAAATCACTACCTGCATATTTGTTTGTTAATGGTTGAACAAACTTTTTGTATTCTTTTTCAAATCAACAGCAAAAGCATCCTCTAGCGCTTTTTATATCCACAGGAGTTTCATTAGTCAACCTGAGTTCCTTCAATAATATTCCCTTCGTAATCAAGAATCAATCTTTCTACTACGTATTTTTTGAATTGCTCTCCAGCATCTTCTCTAGTAATAGATTTAGTTTCTTCAGAACCAATTGCTTTCAATATCAATTGCTTTTTCTCATTTCTGACATTGTCTTCTTGAATAGGCTTGAGTGAAGTTGAAACAAATGCCAAAAGACCTCCAACAACTACAACCATTACAGTTGCAAAAATTACGGTATATGCGTTACTTTCTCTTATTGATTCCCATGATTATGCTATTTTAACTCGTTTTAATCTTCTTTTAATATTTGAACTAATCACCATGTGATCTATTAACGGAGCAAATACATTTGCTATTAATATTGCTAGCATAATCCCTTCTGGATATGCAGGGTTTACAACTCTTATCAATATTCCTAAGAAACCAGCTAAAAAGCCATAAAAGAACTTTCCTTTCGTGGTTTGAGCCGCTGTCACCGGATCTGTAATCATAAAGACCATTCCGAACAAAAAGCCACCATACATAAGCTGGTGAATCGCCGGAAGCTGCATATAAGCATTATCACCTGCAAATTGATTCATTATCAAAGCCATTACCAATCCTCCAACAAAAAATGATGCCATTACTCTCCAACTAGCTATTCCAGTAATCAATAAAAATATTGCTCCTAGCATAATTGGAAAAACAGATGACTCTCCAATTGAACCTGGATATAACCCCCACATAGCTTCCACAAAAGAATGTCCTTTTCAATAAATTCATCCAGAGAAGAATAAGCAGGTTGCTCTTGAGTAAAAGAAGCTAAATCTCCTAAAGGAGTTGCTCCTGACACCCCATCTACTAAATTACCTGAACCTTTCAATTCTTTAAAACCTGAAATCCATACATTATTTCCGGACATCGATGTAGGGTGTGCAAAAAATAGAAACGCACGAGCGGTTAAGGCAACATTTAAAATATTCATTCCTGTTCCACCAAAGACTTCCTTACCTATTACAACAGCAAAAACTACTGATACAGCGACCATCCATAATGGGGTATCAATTGGCATAATCAGTGGAATCAACATTCCTGAAACTAAATATCCCTCTTGAACGGCATGACCGTTCTTTAATTGCAAAAATAAACTCAACTCCTAAACCAGCTCCATAAGAAACAACTATAAATGGCAGAACTTTCATTAAACCATATAGGAACTGATCAACACCAGACCATTCGATGGTCGAATTTGCAAGATCATGTTGCAATCCAACATTGTACATTCCGAATAACAAACAGGGAATTAACGCCAAAATAACAAACATCATAGTTCTCTTAAGATCAATACCATCTCTAATGTGCGCTCCTCCGCTTGTAGTATGATTTGGAGTAAACATTAAAGTGTCTACAGAATCAACCAATGGAAATAGTTTTTTAGTTTTTTCTGACTTGTTCAGCTTAGCGTGAGCGTTGTCAAATATGTTTCTTAAAAATTTCACTATCTAATTACTTTAATTTAATATAAATTATGAACTACATGCATTCCTTGTGAATAACATCCAAACCTTCTCTAACAATTTCTTGAGAATTTATTTTAGAAGTACAAACAAACTCACACAAGGCAAAATCCTCAGGAGCAACCTCATAAATCCCTAATTTCTCCATTGAATCAATGTCATTTATCATAACTGACTTAATTAAATGAACAGGGTAAATATCAAATGGAAAAACTTTTTCATATTCTCCAGTTACAACAAATGCCCTTTCCTCTCCATTTAGGTTTGTATCAACATCAAATTTCTTCGGTCCAAATATTTTGCTTGGGTAAGCAGAATTATTCGATAACTTTTTAAATCCTGGCTCTAACCAACCCTTTGTTAAAAAAAACTTATGTTCATTTCCTTCTGGAACTACAGTTAGTTGCGAGTCGTAAAAACCAATATAACCATCCGCTTCAATTTGAGAACCCGTTAGCACGTTACCGCTAATATAGCGAACGTTGTCTGTATTGGAATTACCATTCAATACATCGCTAGCATTCGCTCCAATGATTATTCTATAATATTTTCTATTTGTAGCTTCGGAACCTGTTAACGCCACTAACTTCGAAGCATCATGCCTTCCTGTCAGAAGACACCTACCAATTATAGCAACATCTTGCGCATTTACTGTCCAAACAACCTCTCCCTTATTTATAGGGTCAATTTGATGAATCTGTGGTCCTACATTACCTGCTGGATGCGGACCTGAAACTTTGTTCGTAACTACTTTCTTAACTTGAGTAAATGAAGCATCAGCACCACCTTTAGCTCTTAATTGTAGATTAACATTGCCTTCTGTAAGCTTATTCAATATATCAACTCCCGCTTGAAACTCTTTATCTCTTGTATATAAAAGGTAATCATAATCCGGTGCCAAAGGACTGGAATCAAAACCTGAAATAAAAATAGATTTTGGAGTGTCGGTGTAATTTGCAACAACATCAATCGGGCGCATTTTAATAAATGGCCATAATCCGCTTGACAATAGTGCTTCTTTTGCTGTTTCTCTATCTAAAGAAGCTATATCAACAGGGGCACCTGGCTCATAAGATATTTCTTTGTCTGCTTCTATAACAACTTCTAAAATCTTTCTTTTAGCACCTCGTTTAACTTCTTGAATTTTTCCGCTTACCGGAGAAACGTATTTAATGTCCTCTCTGTATTTATCTTGAAAAATTGGAGTTCCAGCTTTTACTGGGTCTCCTACTCTTTTCAATAACTTTGGTATAAGACCATGAAAATCAGTTGGTTTAATAGCGTAAGTAGATGACAATGGTGCTTCAGTAGAGCTTCTTTCGGCATCTCCTTTAATTCTGATATCCAATCCTTTACGGATTTTTATGGATTTTGACATAAGGTGATTTTTCAAATAATTAACTTCGCAAAATTATAAATTTGCTGTTTCTAATAAAGCGTTATATCTTTAATTCAATATACTACACACTAATTTAGAATGATTATAAATAACAAAAATAAGCCTTCGATATTTCTGCTACCACTGATGCTGTTAGGAATGCTATACAATTGTACCCCAAAAGCGGTTTCAACTGAAGAAAGATTTACTACTACAGAAACTGAGAACACTGCAACAATTGCTGCCGAAAAGGAAGAGTTTTTCGAAGAAGAGCCAACACTATATAAGAATCTAACATACAATCCTAAAATAAAAACAGTTTTACTCTACAAGAAAGGTTCGGTGCTTTCTGATCCAGTAATTAGATTGAACTCGGAGGAAACACTCGAGCTAAGGTTTGACGAATTAGATCGCGACATAGATACCTACCAATATAAAATAATTCACTGCAATGCAGATTGGACGCAAAGTGGCCTAACGGACATGGATTACATAAACGGTTTTGACGAGAACTATATCGATAATAATAAATATTCTTTTAATTCATATCAAAGCTATGTGCACTATTGGGTGGAGTTCCCTAATGAGAACATACAATTAACAAAGTCCGGGAATTACATTATTGTGGTATATCCTGAAGGTGAAGAACAGTATCCGGTGCTAACACAAAAATTTTACGTCACTGAAAACAGCATGCAGATTCTTCCTAAAGTTAAGTATCCAGCCAAACTTGACGACAAATATTATAGACAAGAAGTTGACTTTACCTTGTCGTATGATAAATTACAAGTTATCAATCCCTATTCGAATATAAAAGTACACATTGAACAAAATCACAGAACGGATAATTCATGTACCGAATTAACCCCAAATTTTGTTAAGGAAGATCAATTGATTTACAACTATGAAGAAGACAATGTTTTTGACGGAGGAAACGAATTTCGATTTATAGATATTTCTACACTAAAAAACTATACACAAAGAGTCCTGAGTATTGATGACAGGAATGGTTCCTACAAGGTAAAATTAAAACCAGACATTAAAAGAACGTATAAAAAATACCTAGAAACAGGAGATGCTAACGGTCGCCTATTTATTAAAAATATAGATGGCTTTGATCATAACCTAGAAAGCGATTATGCATATACCACCTTTACTATTCCTTATTCTCGTCCTCTAAACAAGGGTGACTTATACATATACGGCCAATTAAGTAATTGGGAAATAGACAATGCTTACCGACTAAAATACGACTATGACGCACTAGCATACAAAGCTGAAATTTACCTAAAACAAGGTGTTTACAATTACACTTACCTTTATGTAAGTGACACTGCTAAAAGTGCGGACATTTCGCTTATTGAAGGAACACATTTCGACACTGAAAACGAATATATTTTCAAAGTCTATTACAAAGATCCTGGTGAGTTTTACGATCGTATTTTATTGTATTACACGGCAAACTCTAGAGACAATTTTTGACATAAACCTAAACTAACTGTCACTATTAGCTTTTGCGAACGTTTATTACTATATTGAGCATTGAAGGTTAGAGAATGCTTTTTTTAGACAACAATCACAATGGACAAACAATTTGAAATTTTACTGATTACCCGAAAGAACGTACTTAATTCAATAAAGGACTTATCAATGGACGAGTTAACGAAAATTCCAATTGGATTTAACAATAACATTATTTGGAATGCAGCTCACAACTTAGCCACGCAGCAGTTACTAGTTTATAAATTAAGTAGACAGAGCCCCGTTATACCCTTAGAATTAATCGAGAAATACAGGAAAGGGACTTCAGCGCCAAAAAATATTTCAGAAAATGAAATAAACGAGATTAAAGGACTATTAATATCTTCTGCAAAACTAATGCAACAAGATTATGATAGTGGTTTATTTACGGAATATTCTGAATATACTACAAGTTACAATATCACTCTGAGCAGCACAGAAAAGGCAATTGCTTTTAATAATGTGCACGAAGGTTTGCACTTTGGATATATAATGGCCTTAAAAAGAGCTATTGGCTCTGTTTAATTGTTTTAAACTTCCTTTTTGCCGGAAAGCTAGATCAATTTTAATCCGATTCGTTTTCGATCAACATCTATAGAAATTACTTTTGCCTGAACATGTTGATGCACAGAAACTATATCAGCAGGGTTGCTTACATAACTATCTACGAGATTGGAGATATGGATTAAGCCACTTTCTTTTATTCCGATATCTACAAAAGCTCCAAAATTAGTAACATTGTTTACTATACCGACTATTTCCATTCCCTGTTCTACATCGGCAATGCTTCTTAAGCGCTTATCAAATTCGAAAACGCGGGCAATTTTACGAGGATCTCTACTAGGTTTAACCAATTCTTTTATCAAGTCATTAAGGGTTAGTTCCCCTACTTCTTTGGTAATATAATTTTTAATATCGAGATCACCTACCAACGCTTCATTTCCAATTAATTCGTTCAATGAACACTTAGCATCTTTTGCCATTTTCTTCACCAAAGAATACAGTTCTGGATGAACAGCGCTATTATCCAATGGATTTTCTCCATTTGCAATTCGCAAGAATCCTGCACTTTGCTCAAATGCTTTTGTTCCTAATTTTGGTACTTTGTTCAATTCTTTCCGAGCCGTAAAGTCGCCATTTGTTTTTCTGTATGCAACAATATTTTCTGCTATTTGCGGTCCAATTCCAGAAACGTACGTCAAAATATACTTACTCGCTGCATTTACATCGACTCCCACTCTATTTACACTGCTTTCAACAACCGAATCGAGCCTTTGTTTTAATATTGCTCTGGTCAACATCATGCTGATATTGACCAACACCAATACTCTTTGGATCTATTTTAACCAACTCGGCAAGCGGATCCATTAACCTTCTTCCAATAGAAACAGCTCCACGAACCGTTACATCGTAATCTGGAAACTCCTCTCTAGCTATTTTCGAAGCTGAATAAATGGACGCTCCAGCTTCATTTACTATGTAGACATTTACTTTTGTACTGAATCGAACTCTTTTAATAAAAGCTTCCGTTTCTCTACCTGCAGTTCCATTGCCAATAGCGATAGCTTCAATTTTATATTGCTGTACCATGGTAGATATCTTCTTCATCGCATCGGCGCCTTTATTCTGAGGAGGATGCGGAAAAATAGTAGAATTACCAACTAAGTCTCCATTTTCACTCAGACAAACAACTTTGCAACCCGAACGAAATCCGGGATCGATAGCTAAGGTTCTTTTTCCTCCTAACGGAGATTGTAGTAATAGTTGACGCAAGTTTTCAGCAAATACTTTTATCGCTTCTACATCTGCTTGTGTTTTTAAATCTTTTTTTACTTCTGACTCTATAGATGTTTTTAATAATCGTGTATAAACATCTTTAACTACTTCTTGTATTTCCTTATTAAAATCACCGTTGTGCTTTATTACGGAATCAGATACCATTAGAATTGCTTCTTTTTTTGGCGGTTCAATTACAACTTTCAAAACACCTTCTTTTTGCCCTCGATAAACCGCTAAAAAGCGATGTGACTTAATTCTTTTAATTGGTTCTTCAAAAGAGAAATAATCCTTAAACTTTTCGCCTTCTTCCTCTTTTCCTTTTACCATTTTGGATTTGAGCACACCTTCTCTCCAAAACAACCCTCTAATTTTTTGACGAATGTATTGTCTTTCACTAATCCATAATGCAGCAATATCTTGAGCTCCTTTAATTGCCTCGTTAATATTCTTAACTTCTCCCTTAACAAACCTTTCTGCCATTGAACTAAAACTAGCTCCCGTTTGCGACATTAGGATCTTTGCTAAAGGCACTAGCCCTAATTCAATTGCTTTATCAGCTCTTGATTTTCTTCTTGGCTTAAATGGCAAATAAAAATCTTCTAATTCGTTAATTTCCCATGAATTTTCTATTTTTTCTTTTAATTCTTTACTTAGGTTCCCTTGTTCCGAAATAGTTTCTAAAATAGTTTTTTTACGCTTCTCTATATCCTTTAATTTTAACAAGGCTATTTGAATATTCTCAATTTGAACTTCGTCCAACCCACCTGTCATTTGTTTTCGATAGCGCGAAATAAAAGGAACAGTTGCTTTTTCCTCGAGTAAATTTATTGTTGTCGAAACTTGCTTTTCGGAAATAGACAATGATTTCGAAATAAAAGATATGGGTAATGACATGGTTAAAATTTTAGTATCACAAGTATAAAAATTATATACCGACTTTTTCGATTGAATATAAATTGTTTCCAACTATCATAGCCTTATTTAAGATTCATCTCCATGATTAATTGCACAGTTGATATATTTGCAAGATATGTCTCAAATTAAATTAGGTCTTAGAGAAAACTGGAAACAATTTTCGCTACTTGTTATTATTAATGGTTTTGTTGGTGGAATGGTTGGAATGGAACGAACCATATTACCAGAATTAGCAAAAAGTGAATTCGGTTTGAAAGGAAATGCTTTAATTCTGTCTTTTATTATTGTATTTGGCTTTACCAAAGCAATAACCAATTATTTCACGGGAGCATTTGCCAATAAAATAGGAAGAAAAAATTTATTGGTAATAGGGTGGTTTTTTGCTTTACCGATACCTTTCATACTTATGCACACTACTAGCTGGAACTGGATTATTTTCGCAAATATTTTATTAGGAATAAACCAAGGATTAACCTGGTCAAGCACAGTTGTCATGAAAATTGATTTGGTCGGCGAAAAGCAAAGAGGTTTGGCTATGGGAATAAATGAATCTGCGGGATATTTGGCAGTAGGCGGAGTTGCATTTCTTACAGGCTGGATTGCAAGTGAATACGGTTTGCGACCTTACCCTTTCTATTTAGGAGTTGGTTTTTCTGTCATAGGATTATTGAGCTCATGGATTTTTGTAAAGGATACAATTCAACATGTAGTAAAAGAGACTACTGTGAGCAATATTAAAAAACTAAAAAACATCTTCTGGGAAACTACATGGAAAGATAGAAATCTTGGATCTATATCACAAGCTGGATTAGTTAACAACTTAAATGACGGAATGGTTTGGGGATTATTCCCGATACTTTTAGCTACAAAAAACTTTAAATTAGATGAAATAGCGACCATCGTAGCTATCTATCCTATCCTTTGGGGAATTGGTCAATTATTCACGGGTAAAATGGCCGATATTTTTGACAAAAAGAAAATGCTATTCCTAGGGATGCTTCTTCAAGGAGTTGCTCTTCTATCGATGATTTATGCAACAACATTTTGGCACTTTGCATTATTATCTTCCTTTCTTGGAATAGGAACAGCTGTTGTTTACCCTACATTTCTTGCTGGGATAGGTGATTACACCCACCCCGAACAAAGAGCCAAAAGTATCGGGATATTTCGATTATGGAGAGATTCTGGATATGCTATTGGCGCAATAATAACGGGTGCAATTTCTGACATATATAATGCTAACACTTCCATTGCTTTAATCGGCTGGCTTACTATTTTATCCGCTATCATCATTCAAATACGAATGAATACAAATGTTAATAAAATATAGTTAAAGTATTGACTAAACTGCTTATTTTGAAGAGGAAAACGGAATATAAATCGACAGAATGAAATTTTTAGTCGATAACACATAAAAACCCTTTATTTTTTAACTATTTTTGTGCTTTAACTTTTTTACGAACTAACAATCTACACAATGAAAAAAATTTACCTTTTAACAAGTTTGGCTTTGCTTACTCTGTTTGCAAATGCTCAAGTTATTTTTAATGTTGTGTCTCCATCTCCAATTTCCGGGATGTATGACCTTACATTCGCCCCTGACTCTTTAGATGGAAATGGAGGATGGAATGGAGGTGATTTGAATGACACTGCCAATTATGTTTTAGACACCCTAGCCTTTGCTTATGATGATGGGACAACAATTCCTACTGGAGCTACTGCTGCCTCAGGAGATTCTTGCTCATGCGGACCTGTGATAAGTGATGTTAATGGAAAGATAGCAGTTTTATATAGAGGTGCATGTCAATTCGGAACAAAAGCACTAAATGCTCAAAACCAAGGAGCAGTAGCCGTAATTATCATCAATAATAACGGAGATGCTGTGGGAATGCAAGGAGGTGATGATGGTGTGAATGTTACTATTCCTGTAGTTATGATTGGAGAAGATGACGGAGCCATAATTTCCGCTGCCATGCAAACCGATAGCGTAGTTGTTTTTATAGGAAACAAACTAGGATATTTCGATGATGACTTAGGCTTCCAAAACAGTCATGTATTGCGCGCAGAGCAATTCTCTAACCCTGCACCAATTTCGCAGGATGCCTCGCAATTTGCAGTTGAAATAGGTGCTTGGGTTTACAACTATGGTGTAAATGCTCAAACAGACGTAACATTGACTGCGAGTATAAATCTTGGAGGAACAGCAGTCTATTCTAATGGCTCTGCTCCAATTAGTATAGCTGCAAACGATAGTGCATATATTTCTTTACCTACATTTTCACAAACAAGTTATTCTAATGGTTATTATTCATTAGCTTACGATTTAGCATCTTCTGCTACGGATGAATTCCCTAATGACAATTCGGTCTCTGCTGACTTTGTAATTGATGAAGAAATGTATTCCTATTGCGCTCTAGATAGCTCACTATTGCCAGTTATAACTGGTGGCTCTAGGTTTGGGACAGGTCAATTTACATCCTGTATCTCATTTAAAAATGGAAACACTTCTTCTGTTGGACTATTTGCAAAAGGAATGTCATTTGGGGCAGTAACCAATGCTGATGCTGATTTAATAGGTAAATACTTTTCGTTAACTCTTTATCAATGGGACGACGTGTTCACTGATATCAATGATGCTGCATTTGCCAATTTAACAGGTGTTGCTTTTGGCGAATATGTTTACATAAATGACGACCAATCGATTCCGGTCTATGCTGATTTATTTCCTCAAATTCCGCTAAATGATAATCAATGGTATTTAGGTTGTGTAACCGCAACAGATGCTGAAGTCTTTATTGGATATGACAATGCCATTGATTATAGATTAAATTCGACTACATACAAAACACCAATGTTTCCAGTGGGAGAAGCTATTCCAACTCAACCGGCTTTTGGCGGAGGGTCAGGAGAAGGTGGTTTAACCACTCAAGCTCCTTCCATTGTAATGCATATGGAAACTGGTGTGGGAATTGATGAAACGGAAATGGTTAATATCACGCCTTTTCCAAATCCAACATCAGACTATATCAGTATTCCTTTTGGAAAATTAGAGGGTGATGCTACAATTACAATTTCAGATATGTCTGGAAAAATTGTTAAAACAGTTTCAGTTTCTATGCTTTCAAATGATGTAACGAAAATTAACGTTTCAAATTTACCAAGTGGCATGTATGTTTTCCATACTGAATTGGAGAGCGGAAGTGTTGCTAACTTTAATGTTGTTATCAATAAATAAGGTAAATAGTATTCAAAATTAAATAATCGAAAAGAGTATTTATCGATTAACCAAATTAAAGCAGAACAATGAAATCATTGTTCTGCTTTTTTATTAAGTCAACCAAAAAGAAATTTTAATCCAACTCATTACATAAAATCAAATTTTCAACTCCATATATTTCACGGTAGGATCTGGATTCGGACAATATGCCTCTATTTCATAAAACCCTATTTTATTATACAACCCTATTGCACTTTTAAGTTTAGCAATTGTATCCAGTTTCATCTTTTCGTAGCCCAATTCGCATGCAATTGAGATAATTTTATTACAAAGAATCTCTCCCAATCCTTTTCCTTGAAAAGAGTTATAGACGAACAAGCGCTTCATTTCACACACTTTTGAATCCAATTTCCGAATCGCAACACCACCAGCAACTACCCCATTTATCGTAGCATAAATAAAACAACCACCAGGTTTACCATACATATTTTCGAACACTTGAAATTCTCTATTTGTATTTTGGAAATCAAGATCCATACCCAACCATTTCATGTAATCTTGGGTAATGCTTCTAGCAATTTCGAATTCCTCTTTTAAATTACATATATGAATAGTGAAATCTTCCTTCATCTGATGCTTCCTCAATATTAATTTTGAGCAATATAAATAGAAACTAACGAATGAACAAGATTATGTATTCCAGCAAATAAACTGCTATGGTTTATTTTATTGTAAGAATATTATTAATAATTTAGGTCTACTTTAGTACTGCAATTTTATATATTAACAGACATGAATAAGCTTAGAACAATTCTTGCATTTCTTGTAATTTCCCTTTCTTCTCATGCGCAATTAGCAAATGGCTCAGTTGCACCAGATTTTAATTTAATTGACATCAATGGAAACTGGCATAATCTGCACCAGTATTTAGCAGAGGGAAAGGTTGTATTTGTTGAATTTTTTGCTTGCCACTGCCCCTCTTGCTGGAGCTATCACAATACTGGAAAATTAGAAAACCTTTATCAAAATTATGGTCCTAATGGAACAGACCAAATAATGGTTATAATGATTGAATACGATCAATGGAATGGTGCAAATGAGTTTAATGGAACTGCAGGGTGGACTCAGGGAGATTGGATTACTGGCAGCTCTATTCCTAAGGTCAATGCAGAAGACCCTGATAGAGATATCTTTACAGATTACAATGTGACATATTACCCGATGGTATATAAAATATGTACTGATAAAACTACCGAACTAATGGAAATCAGCTACTCAACCGCAGATTTATTTCAAAAAGCCGATGCATGTCCTGGAGCACTCACTGTCAACAGGAATGAAGAAGTTATAGAAATGGTTGTGGACAACAAAAACAAAAAAATTATTTTAAAAAATATCAAAAAATTAAAGTCTTTAACTATTATCGATATTACTGGAAAAATTATAAAAAGAACGGAAGGCAATAACAAAAATAGTTTTGACACATCTTTCTTAACCAATGGTATTTATCTCTTGCAAATTGAGGATACAGGAGGATCAGTTGTTAAGAAAGTATTCATTCAGAATTAACCAAAATAGACATACTTATTCGTTTTTGTTTCTCTTAATACTCCTTCTGTTAACATTCGAATTAATAATAATTTTATGCTCTAACGATAATTATGCTTAAAGTTGCTTACCACCCTATTTACAGACATCAACTTGTCGAAAATCATAGATTCCCTATGATTAAATACGAACTAATTCCAGAACAACTTATTAGAGAAGGAGTTTGTAATGATGATAACTTTTTCACTCCTACAGCAATACAAGACAGCGATATTTTGACAACGCATTCTAATGAGTATTTAAATAAATTAAACTCCCTAAGCCTTTCAAAGAAAGAAGCTCGTCCAATAGGTTTCCCTTTATCAAACGAGTTAATCAACAGAGAAAAAATCATAATGCAGGGTACCGTTGATTCAGCTTCAGCGGCTATTAAGAATGGTGTCTCAATGAACGTAGCGGGAGGAACACATCACGCATTTAAAGGAAAAGGGGAAGCATTTTGCTTGCTAAATGATCAAGCAATTGCTGCTAATTTTCTATTGAAAAAAAACCTAGTAAAAAAAATATTAATTGTGGAGATAGATGTTCACCAAGGTAATGGAACTGCCTCCATATTTGAAAACAACAAAGATGTTTTTACCCTTTCATTTCATGGGAAAAATAATTATCCGTTTAGAAAAGAAACAAGTGACTTAGACATTGAGTTTGATGACGGAACAAACGATAGCGCCTATCTAAATAAATTGAAGTATGTGTTGCCATCTGTAATAGATGATGTAGAGCCAGATTTTCTATTTTATCTCTCAGGGGTTGATGTAATAGAAAATGATAAACTAGGAAAACTTGCTTTGTCAATTGACGGATGTAAGAAAAGAGATCAATTTGTTTTTGAAAAATGCAAGGAAAATAAGTTACCGGTTCAAGTAAGCATGGGAGGAGGATATTCTTCAATTTTGAGTGAAATCATTAATTCTCATGTCAATACATTTAAATTAGCTCAAGATATTTTCTTCTAATTAGTTAGAAAAAGTTAACTAAGATCTTATTATAATAACAGCCACTACTCGGTTTACATACTAAAAAAGTGTTATCTGTCCATCATCATCAGCCTCATCCTTAGCCCCATTAGAAGAATCTTTTTTCTTCACTGGTTTATCTTCGTCAGTTTTTTTTGCTGGTGCTATATCCCATTCCATTTCAACAGGTTTATCATCCTTTACTGGTTTTGATTTCTTAGGAGGCTTCATATTAGCCTTTTTTTCAACGTCTTCAGAGTCAGCTACTTCTTCAATCATAGATTCTTTTTCTGTAACTTCTTCAGAAACCACTTCAATTTGTTCTTCTAAAATTTCCGATATTGGTTCTTCAAAACTATCAACAGGCCATTCTTCCCCTTCAATTGTAGCAAGTAATTCAATATCTTTTACAGCTAATTTTGTAAGTTGATTACCTTGGGCTTTTAAGCCTTTTATATCAATAATATCGTTTATTTCCTCAACCTTATCCTTAAGGTGCTTGGTTTCTTTTAAACGCTTATTGTAAATAATTTTAATTTTTGGCTTATACTGAGTAGAAGCAACTACAAGCTCCACACCCTTTTCTTCAGGTATAAACAATACTTTCTTTGAGGAAGATTCCACTAAGAATCGTTTTATGTAATACAATTCTTTAACAGAATTCCAATAAACAGCAGCCACCGGATGCTTTGGATTCCATTTTTCAATACTAATCAAATCATGGTCAAATTTAGTTGCCAACTCAAAACCACTTAATTTATAATTCCCAGATTGATGTAAAGTTAAAATCTTATCCTCACCTCTAAATTCACCAAGAAGGGTTCCTCTACCATCATCGTTTAATCTACGAACAACATCGTCCCACCAAACTTTGCGCGCGGCCAATGTAGAACCGCCAACTTCTTTTTGCTCTACTTTACTAATCATATCTTTGGTGACACGATTCCCTTTAGAGCCTCTTCCTTTAATCAATAATTCACCAAAGTCAATATCAAAACGTGATTTTTTAAGGTTCGGTTTTGAGCGCATTTTTACAGCTACAACTTCCTTTCTTCCATTCGGATTACAAGATAAATAATGTACTTTAGAACCGGTAGCCCCATTTGTAAGATCATACTCCTTATCTCTTGTTATGCTGCTCACATCAAAACGCTTCATGTAGGAAGCACCACCTTTACCGTCTTGATATATTAAATGGTAAATCGTTCGTTTATCTCCTTTTTTCCAAACTCCAATGTGTAAAATACCTTTTCCGACAAACTTCTTATCTGAAACTCGAGTAACAAGCATTTTCCCTGTAGCGAAAAAGACAATTACATCATCAATCTCAGAACAATCAGAAACAAACTCATCTTTGCGCAATGTCCAACCGATAAAACCTTCTACTTTGTTTACATATAGTTTTTTGTTTGATACAATTACTTTTTTAGCAGAAATACTATCAAAGACTCTTATTTCGGTTTTACGCTCCCTTCCCTCACTATACTTATCTTTTAAATCCTTAAAATAATCAATTGCAAATGGAATTAATTGGTCCAAGTGGCCCTGAACCTCTTTTAGCGCCTCTTCAATTTTGGCAATAATCTCATCTGCTTTAAACGCATCAAATTTTGAAATTCGCTTAATCTTAATTTCTGTTAAACGAACTATATCTTCCTCAGTAACTTTTCTCTTTAGATGCTTGATATGTGGTTTTAATCCTTTGTCAATAGCAGAAATAACCCCTTCCCAAGTTTCCTCTTCTTCAATATCACGATAGATTCTATTTTCGATAAATATCCTTTCTAAAGATGCCCAATGCCATTGATTTTCCAATTCAGATTTCCGAATCTCTAGCTCAAGTTTTAACAATTCAACTGTTCTATCCGTGGAATGCTTTAGCATTTCATTCACGCCAATAAAAACAGGCTTGTTCCCTCCTTGAATAACAGCAGCATTTGGAGAAATAGACACTTCACAATTTGTAAATGCATACAACGCATCAATCATTTTATCAGGAGAAACACCAGGTGGTAAATGAATGATAATCTCTGCAACTGCTGCGGTATTATCCTCTACCTTTTTAACTTTAATCTTATTCTTTTCCGTTGCTTTTACAATGGAATCAATTAGCGTGTCAGTTGTTGTACCAAAAGGTATGTCACTAATCTTAAGTGTCTTTTTGTCTACTTTAGTGATTGTAGCACGAACGCGAACTTTACCACCTCTTAAGCCTGCATTATAATTCGTAAAGTCAGCCATTCCTCCATGCGGGAAGTCAGGATAAATATCTACTTTTTTACCTCTAAGATGACTAATGGAGGCATCGATTAGCTCAATAAAATTATGCGGCAATATTTTACACGCCATTCCTACTGCAATCCCTTCAGCACCCTGAGCTAATAACAAGGGAAATTTAACAGGCAGGTTATTTGGCTCTTTATTTCTGCCATCATAAGATGATAACCACTCTGTTGTCTTTGGATTAAAAACAACGTGTTTGGCAAACTTCGTTAAACGCGCTTCAATGTATCGAGGAGCGGCTGCACCATCACCTGTTAAGGTGTTACCCCAGTTTCCCTGACAATCAATTAACAATTCTTTTTGCCCAATCTGAACCATTGCATCACCAATAGATGCATCCCCATGCGGATGATACTTCATGGTATTACCAATTACATTAGCTACCTTGTTATAGCGGCCATCATCCAATTCATTTAAAGAGTGTAATATTCTTCTTTGTACTGGCTTTAACCCATCTTCCAAAGCTGGAACAGCTCTTTCAAGTATAACGTAAGAAGCATAGTCTAAAAACCATTCCTCGTACATTCCTGAAAGCGAGACAATGTTATCATCTCCTCCACCAGACTCTCCGTCATCACCATCATCATCGAACTCATCTAGATTTTCATTCGATAGCTCTTGGTTGTCTTCAGAATTAGATTCCTCTTGGTTCAACTCTTCTTCTTCGCTATGTTCGTCTTCTGTGCTCATGTTGACTATTTTCTGAAGGTTATTCTTGTTCTGCTAAATCCTCTTCAGTCTTGAGGTTGTTGATTATAAATTTTTGTCTATCTGGCGTATTCTTGCCCATGTAAAAAGTCAATATTTCTTCTATCGAATGATCTTTGGTAATCAAAACTGGTTCAAGACGCATATCTTCACCTATAAAATGCTTGAACTCATCAGGAGATATTTCACCTAAACCTTTAAATCGAGTAATCTCTGGATTTTTACCTAAGTCAGCCAAGGCTTGCATACGTTCCTCTTCAGAATAACAGTATCTAGATTCTTTTTTATTTCTAACTCTAAACAATGGCGTCTGTAATATCTTGACATGTCCTTTCTTTACTAAATCAGGAAAGAACTGTAAAAAGAAAGTTAACAGTAACAATCTAATGTGCATACCATCAACATCAGCATCCGTTGCAATGATTACATGATTGTATCGCAGCCCCTCTAATCCGTCTTCAATATTTAAAGCGGCTTGTACTAAATTGAACTCCTCGTTTTCGTAAACGACCTTCTTGGTTAAACCAAAAGAGTTTAACGGTTTTCCTTTTAAACTAAATACAGCTTGTGTACCAACATCTCTACTTTTTGTAATAGACCCACTTGCTGAATCTCCCTCCGTAATAAAAATAGACGTCTCTTCTCTTCTAGCGTGTTTTAAATCATTGAAATGAACACGGCAATCTCGTAATTTTTTGTTGTGTAAATTAGATTTCTTAGCCCTATCTCTAGCTAGTTTCCGAATCCCCGAAAGCTCTTTGCGCTCTTTCTCGGCTTGTTTGATTTTATTCTCTAAAACCTGAGTAACTTCTGGATGCTTGTGCAGGTAATTATCCAATTTATCTTTTAAGAAATCCATTACAAACCCCCGCATTGATTTACCACCAGGCTCAACTTCTAAAGATCCTAATTTTGTTTTTGTTTGTGACTCGAAAACAGGTTCCATTACTTTTACCGCTACCGCAGCAACTATAGACTGCCTAATATCCACTGGATCGTATTTCCCAAAAAAATCTTTTATAACCTTAGCTATAGCTTCTCTAAAAGCACTTTGATGTGTGCCTCCTTGCGTAGTATGCTGACCGTTGACAAAGGAATAATAATCTTCACCATAGCTTCTGGCATGTGTAAAAGCAACTTCAATATCTTCACCTTCCAAATGAATAATTGGATATAATGGATCACCATCCATATTGTTTTCCAACAAATCTCTTAATCCGTTTTTGGAATGGAATCGTTTACTATTAAACTCAATGGTTAATCCCCTATTCAAATAACAATAATTCCAAAAAAGTTTATCTAAGTATTGATTTCTAAAGTGGTAAGCCTTAAAAACATCTGGATCTGGAACAAATTTCACATAGGTTCCATTTTCTTTATCTGTTTTAACTAAGTCATGATCATTTAAAATATTACCTCTTTCAAATTCAACTGTTTTCTCTTGTCCTTCTCTAAATGATTGCACTTTAAAATAACTGGACAAAGCATTGACAGCTTTTGTACCTACACCATTTAAACCGACTGATTTCTTAAATGCTTTGGAATCATACTTCCCTCCTGTGTTCATTTTAGAAACAACATCCACAACTTTCCCTAAAGGAATTCCTCTTCCCCAATCTCTAATTGAAACTGCATCTTCCTTTATTTTTACTACTATCTTGCGACCATTACCCATCACAAATTCATCGATACAATTATCTACAACTTCTTTGACCAGAATGTAAATCCCATCATCTGCTGATTTACCATCCCCCAATTTACCGATATACATACCAGGACGCAATCGTATGTGCTCCTTCCAATCAAGCGAACGAATATTATCTTCAGTATACTGTACTTTTTCTTGAGCCATAATACTACCCAGCAGTTAAGTTTGTGAAATTAACAAATAAAAGAGGTGCTAACGACCTACAAACAATGGGTTTTATTAACATTTTTCATGTTAATTACGAATAAAAAAGCGAAAAATGACCAAAAAAGCTGATTTCTCATTCAAAAATATAAGAGATGTTTTATCAGTAAAGATTCATTATTTATTTGTTATGTCATTTTGCGGATAAGAAAAATCAATCAACTTTTTATCCCAAGACACTTTCTTTAAAAACATCTTCTTTTTCTTTACCTTAAACCTATGATAGGTAAAGTACAGGTTTTGTTTATCAATAAATTCAACTCCAAAAATGCTTATAATTGCTTTCCGCTTATTTCTGTCATCAATCTCAATTTGAGCATTCTTAATTTCAGCAAGCAAAACTGTATATTTTCTATTAATTAATGACCTGATTTCAGTATGTTCGATTAGTTTTTCTTCAACCTCTTTCATTAGCAACGAATGCCAATCATTACCATACCTCTTACTTAATAATTTATCAGTTTTTGCATTTTCCTGAATTAAGCTGTCTAATCCTTCAGTATAAACACCAGAGCCAGCAGACACATAAAGTAACTTCCATTTACCCTGAACCTCCTTTATCGCATTGTTTTTTTCAAATGAATTGGGTCTGCCAATTAAATAAAAGGTATATTTTTCTTTTTTCTGGGAAAAACCACAAACTAAATAAAACAGGAAGAGCAAGAAAACGATATAGCGCATTAATATTACTTTTTAAACACTTTAACAACCCTAGTTTTTTGATCTCCTGAGAACATGAATGAATATAAACCGCTACTATACGAGAGCATATCTATATTTTCAACTAGTACCAAAGAAAGCTTCTTTTGAAAAACGACCTTACCTATGTTATCCAAAATTTTTAATTCTTCATACACACTAGGCTTGATGAATTCAATAATCACTTTGTCATTTACAGGATTTGGATAAATTGTGAATTCATTATTTAATAAATCTGAAGTTCCCACACAGGACGAGACATTAACATAAGAAGACTCTATAATTGTATTAGTGTTTACACCGTCGGAGACAGTCAATTCAACAGCATAATTTCCTGCTGAACTATATTGAATACCAACGGGATTTTGATCTGACGAAGTTGAAGGATTACCACCGCTAAAAATCCAACTCCAACTAATCGGATTTCCTGCAGAAGCATCTGTAAAATCTATTGAAGCACCTTCGCAAATTGCAGCATTGTTAGAAGTAAAATTAGCAACCATATTATTTGCAGCAGTAATTTCAAAATTGTTATCAGAAATATCATAAAAAGTCTCATTTTCTGACATCACTCTTATTCTAGCTGTTGTTGTCACATTATTGGGAACCGTAATGTTTTCAGAGCCATCATTTGCTATACCGCTAGCTACAACTATTGGATAAGTCAAACCTCCATCCGTAGAAAGCATTATATCCACAAATGAACAATTAACAGGAGAGTTATCGGTATTTGCTACATCCCAAAGTACAGTTTCTGTTGATGAAGCCGCCCAACTTATTCCACCAGCACTTGGATAGTTGAGCACAAAAGGACCAGAATTAGCATCCACAGAAAGTGTAACATCAGCATGATCATTGCACCCCCCCGTAATGGAGTTATCTCTAACAAACACCCTGAAGTTCATCGTTCTAGAGACAGATGGCAACACCTCCCAATCATCATTTACTCCGGAAATAACAGTGGCTAAACTTGGAAAAAACCGAGAAGGACTGGTGCTCGGGCTATTCGATCTAAAATTTGGTCCATCCACAGAAGTTGGAGAAGGTGATTGAGTGGATATTTCATTGTCCATTTGCTCCCAACAATATGTCATTGGATCTCCATCAGCGTCTGTTGCAATTGCGGTTAAAACAAACGGAGTGCCAACTGGCACCGAAACATTGCCATTAGTAGATGAAATAACAGGAGAAACATTTACTAAAGGAGTTATAGATGCACAACTATTGGCACTTCCCGTAATAAACCCCCCTATCTCTTCTAGATTAACACCATGAAAATGATCATCACTGTTGGACTGCACATTAGGACTACAAATACCAGCATAAGCCATTATAGTGGAGCCACTTCCTGGCTCCATTGCTGTATTGTTATTTCTATTTCCGCTACAAGAATTATTAAAACTATGATTCCCTTTAAATTGATGTCCCATTTCATGGGCAACATAATCTATATCAAAAGGGTCTCCGACTGGAGCACTACTACCAGTAACTCCTCGAGCTTTATTATTATTAGAACAAACAACACCAAGCCCTGCTAATCCACCACTATTCGTTCCGAAAACATGACCTATATCATAATTAGCACTTCCTATTACGCTATTGGTATTACTTTGATTTTCACCAATCATATTACCCGGAGAACCGTTTGTAAATGGATCAGTATTTGAATTTGTATAGATGATTAAGTCATTATCAGGAATAATTTCCATTGTGACCGCAATATCCCTTTCAAACACCCCATTCACCCTATTCATGGTAGTAACTTGCGCTGCTTGCGCAAGAGATAACGTTCCTCCTTGAAAATCTGTATACTCACCCGTAGCAGAGATTGCGCATCTGTAAGTTCTCAATTCACAGCTTCCAAATGTTTTTAATGAACCACTTGATTCATTCGTTTTCTCGGTTGAATGAAAAGAACAATCCATTACCTTATCCGTAAAAAAATCATCGCGGTAATAGCTCATATAAACCTCTGTTTCACCATGAAACATTGGATCAATAAAAAAAGTTGATTTATCGGACATTACCATGGCATGAAAACCAAGTGGTGTAATATCCATTTTACCAATCTGATTTAAATCATCTAAACCTTTTAAATCAAAAGTTCTAATAGATGGAAACTTTTCACACAAAACAGGATGCATTGTCGTATTTTGAGTAACTACAAAACGGGTAACCCTTCCATCTGGATTCAATAAGGAAAGAACTACAACTTCTCCGTTAGAAGGATCATCTCGGTGTGACACATCCAACAGAGCTTCGAGCAGTAAATCCTCATCGACAGATAACTTTTTAAATTTTCTAGATTTAATGTATTGAGTAGACTTAGAAGAACTATTCAATCCTGATAATTCCTTCCAACAAACCACAGGGTCAACCATTGTTTGAGAATAGAACAAAACGGATAAAACAACAGCAAACGCAGTACAAATATATTTCTTCATCGAGTTATTTTTTAATTACAAACTCAATAAATATAGCAGAAAACTTAGATAATGCCTTATTTTAAATGCTATTTCTTACCTGCACTGGTCTTCTTAGCTTTTAGATTAATCGGATTTTCAACCAATTGATCTGTTAACGCTAATTGAATAACCTGCTCCATTGTTTTAACGAAACTAAACTTTAACCCCTTAAGGTACCTAGGATTGATTTCATCAATATCCTTCCTGTTTTTTTCGCAAAGAATCAAATCTTTAATGTTTGCTCTTTTTGCAGCTAAAATCTTTTCTTTTATCCCTCCAACCGGCAATACTTGGCCTCTTAATGTTATTTCACCTGTCATCGCTAAATGACTCTTTACCTTCCTTTGCGTAAACAAAGAAGCTAAGGCTGTCAACATTGTGATACCAGCAGATGGGCCATCTTTCGGTGTTGCTCCCTCTGGCACGTGCACATGCACGTTATAACTATCAAATACTTCTTGTTCAATTCCTAAATTAACACTATGCGCTTTTAAATATTCCAATGCAATAACGGCAGATTCTTTCATCACCTCACCTAAATTCCCAGTAAGGGTTAATTTTCCCGTTCCTTTGGTAATTGATGACTCAATGAATAGTATAGTTCCTCCGGTCCGCGTCCATGCCAGTCCGGTCACAACGCCAGCTACATCATTATTTTCATAACCATCTTTTTCATGAGCTGGTCCTAGAATTGTTTTCAAATCTGATAAATCAATAGCAACATTATACTCTTCCTCCATTGCTATCTGTTTTGCTCTATACCTTACAACTTTAGCAACTTTCTTCTCAAGTCCTCTAACACCACTCTCATTTGTATAAGACTCTATTATCTTCTCAACAACGCTATCTTCGATTGAAAATAGCTTTTTTGACAAACCATGTTCTTTTATCTGCTTGGGAGTTAAGTGTCTCTTGGCAATTTCTATTTTTTCCTCAACGGTGTATCCGTTTACTTCAATAAGTTCCATTCTATCCAACAATGCTGGCTGTATAGAACCCAATTCATTGGCAGTTGCAATAAACATCACTTTGGATAAATCATACTCAATTTCCACAAAATTATCTTGAAAAGAATCATTTTGAGCAGGGTCTAAAACTTCCAGCAAAGCAGATGACGGATCACCATGATTACTCTTACCTACCTTATCAATTTCATCCAACACGAAAACAGGATTCGATGACTTAGCCTTTTTAATATTGGTCATTATTCGACCTGGCATTGCTCCGATATACGTTTTTCGATGCCCTCTTACTTCTGCCTCATCATGCACTCCGCCAAGAGATACTCGGACGTATTTTCTTCCAATTGCCTCCGCAATAGATTTCCCTAAAGATGTTTTACCAACACCAGGAGGTCCATGAAGGCAAAGAATAGGAGACTTCATGTTGCCTTTCAATTTCAAAACTGCCAAGTATTCAATAATTCTTTCCTTCACTTTTTCCAAACCATAATGATCTCGGTCTAAAATATCGGTAGCTCGCTTCAAATCAAATTTATCCTTTGTGTAAACTCCCCAAGGCAAATCCAATAGCAATTCACAATAATTTGATTGAACACCATACTCAGCTCCTTGCGGATTCATGCGCTCCAGCTTATTTAATTCTTTGTAAAAAGCGTCTGAAACCTTCTTAGGCCATTTTTTCTTAGAAGCACGACTCCTCATGTCATTAACCTCTTCCTGCACTGGATTATCGCCCAATTCGTTTTGTATTTCCTTCATTTGCTGTTGAAGGAAATACTCGCGCTGTTGTCGATCTAAATCCGTACGAACCTTCGACTGAATATCATTTTTTATCTCAAGAACCTGTAACTCCTTATCTAAATGCTTTAACAAAAGATTAGCCCTAGCCTCTAGATTTACCTCTTCCAAAAGACTTTTGCTTTCTCTTCTATTTCTGCTTGCATGTGCGAAGAAATAAAATTGACTAAGAATGAAGAACTTTCTATATTTTTTATAGCGAAAGATGCTTCCGAAGGTATATTTGGCGATTGCTTAATAATTTTTAGCGCCATGTCCTTTAAAGAATCAAATAGCGCAATTAGTCTTTTATCAAACTTCTTAGGCTTATCATCTAGAAATGTCTCAATCTGAGCTTTTAGGTAAGGATCCTCTTGAATTGGTGAAATTAATTTCAACCTTTTTTTACCTTGAATAATAACAGTGGTACTTCCATCTGGCATTTTAAGCATCTTTATTATTTGCGCTACCGTACCAATTTCAAATAAATCCGGAAAACCTGGATTCTCTAAAGCAGAATCTTTTTGAGATACTACACCAATAATTTTATCCGTTTTGTAAGCATCTTGAATTAACTTAATCGACTTGTCTCTACCAACAGTAATAGGAATAACAACACCTGGAAAAAGGACGTTATTTCTTAACGACAAAATAGGCAATTGCTCTGGAACAACCTCGTTATCCATTCTTTCTTCATCCTCTGCAGAAATTAAGGGAATAAATTCTGTTTCTTCTTCTCCCATACCCGTAAGTCCAACCCAATCATTTTCTGATAAAAAATCACTCATTTCTATTATATATATTATAACGTCATTATGGCAGATTTACAAAACCCGCTATATGCACATTTATTTTTGTTAATTCAAAACAGCAATATTTATGGGGTTTTTAAAACATATAACACCATATCAAGCCCGTGGTTAAAATTTACTTGTCAAGCTACATGCCAATTCAAAAACACTGAAAAATTGTCATTAATTAGTTTACCCCCCTTTTTCGGGCAGAGTTATTGGAAAGGAAATTGAATGATCGCTAGTAGATTTAATAAAATACAACTGTTTATTGCTTCAAATGAAATAAACTCCTTACTTTTGCAGGCGAATTTAAAAAAGAAACTTACTAATAAAATAGATATGGCGGGTACAAGAACTTTTACAATGATTAAGCCTGATGGAGTTGAAGATAACAACATTGGCAACATCCTACAAATGATTACCGATGGAGGATTCACTATCAAAGCAATGAAATTAACAAGATTATCAACTGAGCAAGCTCAAGAATTTTATGCTATTCATGCTGAAAGACCATTTTATGGTGAATTAGTCGAATACATGACTTCTGGACCAATAATCGCTGCAATCTTGGAGAAAGACAATGCCGTTGAAGACTTCAGAAAACTAATTGGAGCAACAAATCCAGCTGAGGCAGCTGAAGGCACGATTAGAGCTAAATATGCTGAATCTATTGGTCGAAATGCTGTACATGGATCAGATAGCGATGAAAATGCTGAGATAGAGGGTAATTTTCATTTTCCAGTAGCTGAAGTTGTAGCTTAACCTTGCTCAACCACTTACTAATTAAAACCCTGTAAATATTAATTTACAGGGTTTTTTTATTTTCGGACTATTTAAATTGAATAGCTTTATTTTAACTGTAATGAATTTTTAGTATGATTACATATGAGATAGAAAAGATATTTAAATCAGGAGACCGTCAGCAAATAGGAATGATGGCAAGAAACATACTAGCTCATGGCAGGTAACATGAATATATGCAAGAACTCAGCCTGCATTCGATTAAATTCAAAGATTTACTTTCAACAACTAGCCCTGAAGATAAGGAATATCTCACATTAGCTTATATTCTATCAGAACATTTGAATGATATTAATAAAGGTGATTGCCCGTATACAATTATTTAAAAATCAATGTTTAATAACCCTGATAGACTCGTTGGAATATTGAATATATTAGATAAAAAAAATTGATCTAAATGAATATTCAATATGGACTCACTCGAAATGTTTGACGTGTGGACAAGAGTATGAACCAAACATGTTTGAGAGGGGATTTGGGCAAAAGTAATTTGGAATAAAAGCAGCTAATAAAAAACGAACTTATTGACTACAAAAATAAGCAACAAAAAGGGCTATCTAAATCAATAGATAGCCCTTTTCAAATTTAATAAAGCGATAAAATCTATTCCCATGCGAATTCACTTGCTTTTACTTTAGCATTCACTTTAATATCAGTAACTGTAAGCTCAACAACTTGTGGACCCATGTTCCTCGAACGTGTAAATGGATATTTTATTCCGTTTACTTCCTTATAATCGCTGTATTCAGAATAAGATTCCATTTCGCTTCCATCAGGACCTTTTTCAGTAGATGTAGTGTAAACTTTAAGGTGAGATTTCATATCAAAATAATCATATCCAACATCTCCCTCAGAACTAGTTATAGCTACCTTATATGCATCTTTTCCATTGACATCCTCAATAGATTCAAGTTTAAGTGTATATCCTAGTTCTTTATACTTTAACTCTTTATTCATAATCGCTTGCTCCTTCATCGCTTCCAATTCTTCACCTTCTAAGGCTTTCTTTCCTTGCATGCCTGAAGAACCTCCATTCTCGCCATCAAAAACTTGCTTTTGAACCGTCATTCCTTGCATATTCAATTCGAACAAAGACTTGTTTGGAGCCATTTGCTTTGTGGTGATTTGCAATTTCATTCCTTGCATTTCTGTCTCCATTACAATTGTAATATCCTTTATTTTCTTGTATTTCTTTTCAACGCTTTTCATCGATGACTCTCCAGTAATAGCAAAGAAGTAATCTTCTAAAACTTTTTCAGCCGTCAATCCTGATGGAAGTTCTTTTGCAGGTTTATCGACTTTAACATCCCCATTTATGTCATAAAACTCTATAACACCGTCGCTATCAAATTTTGTAAGCGTACCTGCGATATCTTTATTTCCAACCACAAGAATAATACAGTTTTCTGGATGAATGTATTTCTTAGCAGCTGCTTCGACATCAGCAAACTGAACATTTTGCAAACGACTTAAATAAGTTTGATAATAATCCTTAGGCAAACCATATCTCTCAATGTTTAATGCAAAACGAGCAATCGTTTGATCATTCTCTAATGAAAGAGCAAATCCACCATTCATATTATTCTTGATACGATCTAAATCCGCTTGAGATGGTTTTTCATTTCTGATATGATTCATCTCAAATAGGAATTGCGTTACAGAACTATCAGTGACTTCATTCCTTACACTCGCTCCAGCGTTAAAAGAACCTACTCTATTATCCGCTCTAACACCACCACGAGCACCATATGTATATGCCTTATCTTCTCTCAAGTTTGCATTTAAATAACTTGAAAATGCACCTCCAAAAATACTACTCATAACACTTACAGCGGCAGCATCTGGAGCTCCAACTTTATAATCTATTGGATATATAACCTTAATTACAGATTGAACTGCTCCTGGTTTATTTACGAATGCAACGCGCACGCCTTTAGCTGCCTCAGGCATGGCATAGTTATGTTTTGGAACATCTGCTTTTTCCCAACTACCTAAATACTTTTCAGTTAATTTCTTTGCATCCTCAACAGTTATATCCCCAACAATCACTAAATAAGAAATATTTGGACGGAAATATGTTTCGTAATACTTCTTACAAGCATCTATCGTAATATTTTCAATATCACTCTTCATTTGAACTTCACCATAAGGATGGTCTTTTCCGTATTTTAAGGCACTTGTAACACGACCAGCAATTGCATCTGCATTAGTTGCTAAAGACTTTAACGACGAAAACGCTCTTTTCTTTTTCTTATCCAATTCATCTTGAGGAAAAGCAGGGTTCAGCAAAATATCAGCAGCTATGCCTAAGACTTTATCAGAATGCTTTGTTAATGATGAAGCATAAAAACCGGAAGAAAAAGTAGAAACCGATGCTCCTACAAAATCTATCTCCTCATCAATTTGCGCTTTTGTTTTGGTCACAGTACCAGCACTTAACATATCCCCCATCATATCGGCCAAACCAACAGTTCCGTTTTCCAATACCGGATCTTTATCGATTGTTAACTGGAAAGAAACTTTTGGTAATTTGTGATTTTCTACTACAAATACTTTGAGACCATTGTCTAAAGTAAAACTAGCTGGAGTTCCAATATTAATTTTTGGAGCTATACCTGGTTTTGGTGCAGTTGTTCTATCGATTTGTGCATGCAATAAAGAAACACTAGCTGTCAATAATATTGTTGTTATTATATTTTTCATTTGAATTCTATTAGTCAGTTATTGTTTAATTTATTGTTCTTCTTTTGGCAAATAATAAAGAACTACCCTATTTTCTTTAACAAAATATTTCTTTGCTACGCGCTGAATATCTTCTCTTGTAACGCTCAAGTAACGTTCAAGTTCAGTATTGATAAGATTCGCATCACCAAAATACATTTTGTAATTGGCTAAATTTTCAGCAATTCCGACTTGAGAATTGAAGTTGTAAACAAAATCGTTCTCTACCATGTTCTGCAATTTTTGAAACTCTGTTTCCGTAATTAACGCATTTTTCACTTTTTCAAACTCTCCGTTAACCTCTGATTCTAATTTATCGGGAGAAACTCCAGCGTTTGCAATACCAAAAACAAATGACAGGCCTGGATCTTCTGATGCAAATGGAAACGAACCAACATACATAGCAGATTGCGATTCCTCAACACATTTTTTATTTAACCTAGAGCTACCACCAGTTGATAGTGCTTGCGATAGCATATCAATAGCGTAATAGTCATCAGTACCTTGCGCAGGAATTCTGTAGGCCATCATTACACCAGGTAATTGAATATTGTCGTATACAGTATCTCTAATTTCTCCACCTAAAGCTGGCTCAACAATTGTTACTTTCTCAACATCTTTCCCCCTTGGTATTGGAGAAAAATAAGCATCAATCATTTTTTTCGTTTCTTCAATGTTTATATCTCCGGAAATTGAAAGGATAGCATTATTTGGCACATAAAACTTATGGTAAAAAGCAGTAAACTCTTCTAATGTTGCAGCATCCAAATGCTCCATTTCACCAATAGTGGTCCAACGGTAAGGATGCTCCTTGTAAGCTCTCTTATTCATTTCGGCTAGAAAACTACCATATGGCTGATTATCGACTCTTAACCTCTTTTCTTCCTTAACAACCTCATTTTGGGTGTCAACTCCTTTTTGATCAATATTTGCATGCATTAATCTTTCAGATTCTAACCATAACCCCAACTCCAACTGATTTGATGGCAACACCTCATAATAAAAGGTTCTATCATTTGTGGTATTAGCGTTATTTTGACCGCCAGCATTCTCAATGTACTTAAAAAATTCACCTCTTGGGATATTGTCCGATCCTTCAAACAATAAGTGTTCAAAAAAGTGTGCGAATCCAGTTCTTTCAGGATTTTCATTTTTAGCACCTACATGGTACATTATTGAAACTGCAACAATTGGGGGTAGCATGATCTTCATGTAAAATTACATGCAATCCATTTTTTAAGTCATACTCTTCAAAGTCAACCCTAACGCTTTGAGCACTGGCCCAAAAGCTAACAAGAGCTAGCCCTGTCATCAATATTCTTTTCATCTTTTTTAATTTTGTTGGAACGAAAATATTTATTTATTAGACTATTGGGACTTATTAATACATTAAAGGAATTAGCATTCTTTATAAGTTTCAGATTTACAGACATTTAGATCAAATAAAAGATTATATATGGTTTACAAACGGTAAGACAATAAATAATCTAAAATTGGTTAGTTTTGTAGTATACAATACATGAAAGCAATTATAAAATTATCAATAATCACCTTTTTAGCTAGCTGGCTAGGCCAATCTTGTAATTCGAACCCTAGCGATTTGCCAGAATTTGTGACTTTCTCAGAAGTTACTGCTTCAGCAATTGCTCTTGACTCCTTTTACACACAAGGAATAGCTTCTGTTGATTTAAATAATGATTTTTATCCTGAATTATATATGACTAATAGCTGGAAAGGATTCGACAATCATTTCTATAGTAACCAGAAACAGGCCTATATCAAAGACAGCACTTTATTTAAACTAAAATATAAGTCTTATTCAAACGGCTGTGCTTTTGCTGACTTGAATAACGATGGGTTTATAGACCTATGCCTGGCAAACGCAAACAATAAATGCAATACAGTGTTGTTTGGAAGTAAAAACCATGGCTATTTCGAACATTCCATTGATACAAATACGACTAATCAGTCCTACAGCATAGCAATTGCAGATGTGGACAACGATGGCGCAGTTGAAGCCTATATTTCAAATTTTCATTCCCAAAAAAATATGTTTTATCGTTTAAATGAAAATAAATTTATTGAAATTGATTCTACAGAAATCACCAGAGACTCCTCCAGCACTCTTTTTTCTACATGGTCTGATTTAAATAATGACGGATTACAAGATTTGATTGTTTGCAACGACTCCGTAAATTATATTTTTAAAAATGAGGGGAATCTCAGTTTTATTCGAATAAACAATGATTTTTCCATTGACAACGAGATAACTTATGGCTGCTCTGTTTCCGATTATAACAATGATGGACTAATGGACATTTTCACTACTAATTGGGCTGGTAAGAACTGCTTATTCCAAAACAACGGTAATTTTGAATTGGAAAAATTAGATATGTATCATTTTAATCATGACTATCATAATTCAGAAGGTTCTTGTTGGGGAGATTATGATAACGATGGATATTCCGATTTATTCATTACAAATGATGGGGTTAACCTATTGTATAGAAATCTAGAGGGAAAAGCATTTGAAAAAAAACCATTTCCAACCATTTCCGATACAAACAGAAATTCGAATGGCGTCGTATGGACTGATTACAACCTTGATGGAGGATTGGACCTAATAATAGCCAATGGAGGCAATCAACGTAATCAAATATTCAAAAGCTCTAGGAATCGGAATAACTGGGTTAAAATAAAACTAGAAGGAACCATTAGCAATAAATCAGCGATTGGAGCTAGAATTATTGTATACGCAGGGAATTTAGCTCAGCACCAAGAAGTGCAAGCTCAATCTGGCGGCGGATGTGGTTCGCAAAAACCGTATTTATTACATTTTGGTTTAGCTCAAAACACGTTAGTAGATTCTATTCGCATAAAATGGCCCCTATCGCCTATGGTAACTAAAACAAATTTAAATTGTAATAGCATTTACTCTTTTAAAGAATAATTTGAAAATAGCTGTAATAATATCATTCTCTTTTATCTCTAATTTCCTGATCGCTCAAGAAGAGGAAAAAATATATAATTCTGTCCAACTGGACACTTTAACCATATATGCAGCAAATGAATTCGATATTAAAACATTTATCCAGAGAATTAAAGATGACACCACCTTTTACCAAGCATTCAAAAACCTAAACTATTATCCCCATCAAGCACTAGGAAATCTCTGGGTTTATAACAAAAGAGAAAAAGAAACAGCAGCTGAAAAAGTATCCGTAATCCAACATTTAGAAAAGTCCTACATGTGGCAAGTTCGGAAGACTATTTCTTCTTCAGGAAAACTAAGAACAAAAAAAGGAAAATACCGATTTACTACTGCGGAAATATATTACGACATTTTCTTTCCTTCTGACACCATAGCGGTATCTACTGAGATAACCAATGTAAAAGATGAAACGGTTGGTAAGGGTAAAAAATCTAAATATAAGCATGACTTAAAATTGATGATGTTTAATCCTGGAGAGGATATAAGCGGAGTTCCAATAGTGGGAAAAAAAATGTCCATATTCGATAATGATATGGTTAAATACTATGATTATAAAGTAAGTATTGTAAACTATAATGGAATAGAATGCTATCAGTTCTCTTGTTTAGCAAAACCAGAATACAAAGAACATAAAACAGTTATCAAGTACCTCACAACTGTTTTCAATAAAGAAACTATGGCGGTATTAAACCGACAATACTCAATGCGATATAAATCAATTTTATTCCAATTTGATGTGAAAATTGATGTAAGAAACGAAATGTCAAATGGAATAATCACACCTATATCAATAGGCTATACTGGTTATTGGAATATCCCATTTAAAACACAAGAAAAGATAGCCTTTACAATTGAAAATAATAGCTACCTATTGAAGCACTGAAACATTAATTCGTCTAGCCAACCGTCCGTTCCTTTATTCCAACCTTTTTTTGTTCCACAAATTATGAATCCAGATTTCTCGAATAAATCAACGCTGGCTTTATTTTCAGACAAAACATTGCAATATACTTGATGCAGATTTAATTGATTGAAACAATATTCTTTGATTAAACTAACTGCTTCTTTTGCGTACCCATGCCTTCTATCTTCAAGTTCAGCAATAAGTACTCCCAGACCAACTCTAGCATGAAATGGGTCAAAGTCGAATAAGTCAATCGCTCCAATTTCCCTTCCGTTTTCGACTAAGCAAATTATAAAGCGAACTTGTTTTACTGAATAAATATCTTGCGCAGAACTCACATAATCTTCAATTAATTTCCTTGAAAAAGGAACCAAAGTATTACTTACACTCCAATTATTTGGATTGTTTTCCCATTTCAAAATAATATCAGCGTCTGAGGGCTCAAGTGATCTTAGATAGATTTTTTTTCCGCTTAACATGTCTCTTGTAATTTAACAATTCTATTCACAATATCTGCTTGGGAATAAACCTTTAACTCAAATGAAGAATCGTTCATGTTCAACGAAAAACAGTTCCTTATTAATTTACGATCATGTAGAATAGGAATCAATTCAAACACAAAATTTGCAGATGCAACATCCTCTCCAATACTCTTGACATACTCTTTTATGGGGAGTAAACATGTTTGATTCTGTTTCAATTTTGGATAATTTTCAAAAGCTGCAACCAATTTCTGAACATCTTTTGCAATATCTAATTGAATAAATAAAGTTGGTATTGTACTTTGCTTCACCCTACGCAAAACCAATTTCACATTTTCCCCTATGCGACTTCCTTTAGCACTTGTGGAATAATATTTTCCATCGACAACCACCCCTAAATGGGGCGGTATTTTATCTGTTCCAAAAAGGCATAAAAAAGTCCCCTTGCTTAAATTCTTAACTAAAAGTGGCGTTATGTTTTCTATTGTTCTCAAATATTTCAATTTCATCACATGTCAATTTCACCATTAAAAACAAACTCTGTTGGGCCCGTTAACCAAATATCTTCAAATCCGGCTAAAGTCTGACGAAACGAAACAGATAAATCTCCTCCAAGGGTACTAACGTTAATCTCTCCGGATAAATCTTTTGCAACTAAAGCAGCACTCAAAGCACAGGCAGTAACTCCAGTACCGCAAGACAAGGTTTCATTCTCAACTCCTCTTTCATATGTTCTCACTTTAATTCCGCCAGGAAGATGTTCAATGAAATTTACATTGGTCCCAGTTTCTTTGAAGCGATTACTATAGCGAATCTCTCTTCCTTTGACAACAATATCAATGGTGTCAATATTTTTTTCAAAACAATTATAATGTGGAGACCCAGTATCCATGTAATGATAAAACTCACTAACTTCTATATTAAAAACATTGTGCATTTTCAATTTAATAGTTCCATTTGATTCAATAATTGCTTCATGGTAACCATCAGTTGAGTTAAATTTTGCAAAATCATTAACTATACCCAACTCCCTGGCAAATGCAACAGCACATCGGCTTCCATTCCCACAAAAACTTTGTGACCCATCCGGATTGAAAAAAACCATATTAAAATCCCACTCAGCATGATTCTCTACAAGTATCAAACCATCCGAACCAATACCAAATTTGCGGTTACAAAGATTCTGAACTAATTCAATATTATTTTTATCGAAAGACATATTTCTATTATCCACAATAATAAAATCATTGCCAGTTCCTTGGTATTTATTAAACTTTATTTTCATTATCACTAATTCCTTGAAAGTAATTGCAACCTTAACATTATTTAACAAGGACCATACGTAACTAATCAGAATAAAAACGTTACTTCCTTACTTGTGAATCAAATGTAGCGAAGATATCGCAATTAAATTCTTTCTAACTCTCTAAAATATAGAAAAATGGTAAAAAGTAGTATAAAAATCATAACAGCAGGAATGGTAGGTGGAATATTGTCTTTTGGATTAACATCTATAATAAAACCGAAAAATTTAATAAAAACAGAAGAAACTAATCTTCAAACGCGTTCCGCCAAATCGGAAAACACAACCACTTCTTCGAAAAGACAATTCACTCCAGTGCTTATGCCTACATTTGAATCTAATATAAGTTTCACAATGGCAGCGGAAAAAACGGTCAATTCAGTAGTCCACGTGACTACTGAATATGAATCCGAAAGTAGTCAGCATCCATTCTCAGAGTTTTTTTATGGAAGCGGACCCGCAATGCAAATTGCTACTGGATCCGGTGTTATTATATCAGATGATGGTTATATTGTTACCAATAATCATGTTGTAGATGAAGCTGATAAAATTGAAATCACATTAAATAATGAACGGACCTACGAGGCTACCTTAATTGGTAAAGATCCAAACACCGATTTAGCTTTAATTAAAATTAATGAAAATAATTTACCATTCATTAACTTTGGCAACTCTGATGATGTTAAAATTGGTGAATGGGTATTAGCAGTTGGAAACCCATTCAACCTCACATCTACGGTAACGGCAGGTATCGTCAGTGCAAAAGCAAGAAACATTAACATTCTTCAAAGAAGAACTGGAACCAACGATTTTCCACTAGAATCATTTATTCAAACTGATGCAGCAGTAAACCCAGGAAATAGTGGAGGTGCCCTTGTCTCAGCAACAGGGAATTTGATTGGAATAAACACTGCAATAGCTTCACAAACAGGATCTTACACTGGGTATTCTTTTGCTATACCTTCTAACATAGTAAAAAAGGTAACTGAAGATTTATTGGAATATGGAATTGTTCAAAGAGCATTCATCGGAGTTAGTATTCAAAATGTAAATCAGCAAGTTGCAAACGATTATAAATTACCCAACTTAAAAGGTGTTATGGTAAATGGAATCACTAAGGATGGGGCCGCAAAATCTGCAGGGATTCAGTTAAACGACGTTATTCTAAAAGTTGGAACTATAGAGGTAAATGATGTACCTGAACTTCAAGAGCAAATTGGTAGTTTTAGACCGGGTGAAAAAGCTTCAATTACCATCAGAAGAAAAGCTGAAATTAAAACGCTAACAATCGTATTAAGAAACAAAGAAGGTAGCACAACTGCGATTAAGAAAGAAGACATGAGTAAACTAACTGCACTTGGTGCATCATTTAAACATTTATCACCTCAGGAATTAAAGGACTTAAAAATTAATAACGGCGTTAAAGTTTCTTCTATCATGTCCGGAAAACTGCGAAATGCAGGTATTACGCATGGTTTTATTATTACTAAAATCGACAAGCAACCGGTAACAGATCCCGAAGTGGTTGCAAAATTATTTAAATCAAAAAAAGGTGGAATATTGGTTGAAGGGATTTATCCAAACGGAGCAAAAGGGTACTTTGGTTTTGGGCTTTAAACCGATTCCAATTTTGGTTAATAACTTTTGCATATTACCTGAAACCTTTAATAGAAAAGAATCTTCTATTAACAACCGCCCTGTTGTATAGGAAATTTAAAAAAATAGATTTCAATACACTTGACATATATACGTGTTTTCGCGTATTTTCGCATCCTCTTTAGAGGAGGTTTTTTATTCACTTAAAATCGATAATAAATTCATGAGACAACTTAAAATAACCAAATCAATAACCAATAGAGAAAGTGCATCATTAGACAAGTATTTGCAGGAGATAGGAAGAGAGGACTTGATTACTGCTGAGATTGAAGTAGAGTTGGCTCAAAGAATTAAAGCAGGGGATGAAATAGCATTAGAAAAATTAGTGAAAGCCAATTTACGTTTTGTTGTTTCTGTTTCAAAACAATATCAAAACCAAGGATTGACGCTACCAGATTTGATTAATGAAGGAAACTTAGGACTAATTAAAGCAGCACAGAGGTTTGATGAAACAAGAGGTTTTAAATTTATCTCTTATGCCGTTTGGTGGATTCGTCAATCAATCTTGCAAGCATTAGCAGAACAATCAAGAATTGTTCGCTTACCATTAAATCAAGTAGGCTCTTTAAATAAAATAAATAAAGCTTTTTCAAGATTGGAACAGGAATTCGAGAGACCTCCGAGTTCTTTTGAAATGGCTAACGAACTCGACTTACCATCCGACAAAGTGGAAGACACGCTCAAAGTAGGTGGAAGACATATTTCAGTTGATGCCCCATTCGTAGATGGAGAAGACAACTCACTTCTAGACGTCATGGTGAATAACGACTCCCCAAAAGCAGACACCCTGCTGATGATAGAGTCATTACAGGGAGAAATTGAAAGGTCTTTATCAACATTAACCGAGCGAGAAAGGGATGTGATTCGGTTATTTTTTGGCATTGGATTGCAACATGGGTTAACCTTGGAAGAAATAGGAACAAAATTCGACTTAACACGAGAACGCGTTAGACAAATTAAAGAGAAAGCAATTCGCAGACTCCGACATACGTCAAGAAGCAAATTATTAAAAACATATTTAGGATAACAAACTTATAATCGTCAAAAAAAATGTCTGACGATTTTTTTAATTTTTTTTCACAATGGATATAACAAAAGTTCAATTAGGCTATGAAGCGGGTCTAAACGATTATGTAAGACAAGAAAAAGCAGCTGTTGAATTAATTAACGCAGTAGGTGCACTAATGTACAACAAAGGTGTTGAATTAGTTTTATTTAGAAACCACCTTGTTGAAATTAGTATTTCGGAGGTAATAAACTTGTTTACCAACTATGCGGCAAAGGTTGTTAACAAGCCAATTGATATCGAGACATCAGCAAAACTTGCGAAAGCAATGCTAGAAGTGGATCTTGCTCCCTCTAAAATAGATATTGGCAGGTTGACATCAGAATACTTTTTGGCTGGTAATGACGGATCACATATAGATTTCCTAAAAAACAACCTCTCCAATTTCATAGGTCAAGACAAACATACTTTTGAACCCAAAGATGTTGTACTTTATGGCTTTGGTAGAATTGGTCGGTTGGTAGCAAGAGAGCTTATCAAACAAGCTGGAAAAGGACAACAATTGAGGTTAAGAGCTATCGTTCTTAGAAAAGTAACCGAACAAACTTTATTAAAAAGAGCTGATCTACTCAGAAACGATTCTGTGCATGGCGCATTCAAAGGAACTGTAATTACTGATTCTGAAAACAAAGCGCTCATAATTAATGGACAGATAATAAAAATAATTGAATCTCCTACACCGGAAAGCATCGACTATACAGAATATGGAATTAATGATGCTTTAGTTATTGATAGCACCGGAGTATTTGGCGACAAGGAAGCTTTGGGACGTCACTTACAAGCTAACGGTGCTTCAAAAGTATTATTGACAGCTCCTGGAAAAGAAATACCAAATATCGTTTATGGGATAAATCAAAAAGAATTTAATCTGGATGATCACGATATTTTCTCAGCTGCTTCTTGTACCACCAATGCAATTAGTCCAGTGCTCAAAGTAATAGAAGATAACTTTGGTATCGAAAAAGGACATATTGAAACAGTTCATGCTTATACCAATGATCAAAATTTATTGGATAATATGCATAGCAAACCAAGAAGAGGACGATCTGCACCTATAAATATGGTTATCACATCTACTGGAGCAGGAAAAGCAGTAACAAAAGTAATTCCTTCATTGGCAGGAAAGCTGACCGCAAATGCCGTTCGTGTTCCTACTCCTAATGGTTCTTTAGCGATAATAAACATTCATATTAATAAACCTACATCTGTTAAAGACGTGAACGCTTTAATGAAAGATGCCGCTATCAAAGGACCTTTAGTAAACCAGATTAATTATCAAATCAATCCAGAATTGGTTTCAAACGATATAATTGGAAATACGTGTGCTTCCGTTTTCGATAGTAATGCAACTATTGTTTCTCAAGATGGCAAAAGTGTTACAATTTATGCTTGGTATGACAATGAATTTGGATATACAAAACAAGTAATTAGATTAGCTAAACACATAGCTAAGGTCAGAAGATTAATTTACTATTGAACTCCAAGTATGACAAAGAAAGACGAAAAACTAGAAGAAGTTCTTGGTGAAGATGGACTACCAATTAGCCCTAAACTTCCAAATGATGTTAAAAATTACATGATTGATATTGATGGGACCATTACGGATGACATTCCAAATGAAGAACCAGAAAGAATGGCAACTTGCGAGCCGTATCCAGATGCGCTAGAAACATTGAATAAATGGTATGACGAAGGACACATCATTACATTCTTTACCTCTAGAGTTGAAGAACACAGAATTGTTACTGAAGCTTGGCTTAGTAAACATGGCTTTAAATACCATGGGATTTTATTTGGAAAACCAAGAGGAGGAAATTACCACTGGATAGATAATCATCTGGTAAGAGCAACTCGTTACAAAGGTAAATTTACCGATCTTGTGGTTACCTCGAAAGAAATTGAGGTTTTTGATGATTCACAAGAATAATTATTCGTAAATTGAGAAATGCTAAAATCTTTTACCAATATCACACCGAAACATTTTAACCTATTCACAGCAATAGTAAGCACCTTGCTCCTTTCAATTAGTTGTGGAGAGTCAAATGAAAAACAAAAAATTTCTTTCGATGAAGGGTCTCAAGACGAAATTCAAGAAGCAATTCATAACAAAGTTTCTTCCGACTATGAATTTATCCCTCCTTCTACCCTTCAGGTAGCCTCCATATTCCAAAAGGCGGGGTTAGTTTATGATTTAAAACTTACTAACCCCCGAAATCGTATTGATAAGTACTCTACAAAGCTCAGACAATCTTTGGCGTTTGGAGTATACTCTTCAGATTTAGCATATAGTGTTATCCACGAAAAATACGATGAAGCAAGTGAGTTTCTAAAAACTTTAAGAACGCTGGGAAGTAAAATTGGATTGGAAACTATATTTAATTCATCGGGATTAATTGAGCGATTTGAAGCCAATGTAGCTAGCCAAGATTCAATTATTGAGATTTTAATATTACTTCAAGAAAATACCGATGATTATATTGAAGAAAATGGAAAACAAGATTTATCTGTAATATATTATACTGGAGCTTGGGTAGAAGGAATGTTTATGGGAGCAAGCACAGTAATGAAGGACCACGAAAAAAGAGTTGGTGTTTTGATATCAGAACAAATGACTCTTGGTGAAATTTTAATTAAAGGGCTGGAACATGTTAAGGATCAAAATGACGATATTCAAGACTTAATTGACGACATTCAAGACTTGGTTGACACCTATTACAACCTAAAATCTGTAACTACACTTGGAGAAGAAGCAGATTACATAGATATTATATTAACCAAAGATGAAATAACTCTTATGTCTGGCAAGATTGTTGAACTTCGTGAATCAATAGTACATTAATTTATTATATGAAGCTTAAACATATCATATCGATTATTCTAATTCTTCTCTTAACTGACAGTTCATTTGCTCAAAAGAAAAGAAAAAAAAATGATCTTGATCCTGAGGCTGCTGCTAAAGCAGCATTCAAAGAAGTACTTTCTGGATATAAAAAAGGCTGCAGAGCAGCACTAAAACCGTACCGATACGATGGTATAAAAACTACTCAATTCAGCTACAAGCCTTATGAATATGTAAAAGAAGTTGAGATAGCAACAATTCAAAATGCCGAATACCGACTTTCCTATAACACCAAAGGTATAGAACATGATAAAATTCAAATAAAAATTTATGACAAACCCGACAACGACAAGAGAAGGGTTTTACTCTACGAACAAGCTGAAGTAGGCGGAGATGAATTTTTCTTTGAAACAACTGAAATGATAGAGAAATTAAAAAAAGCAAAATTAAAAAAAGGCATAGATTCCGCTATTGTGGATCAGATGAGACTAAAAAAGATTTTCATTGACTACATCATTCCTGCTGTAGAGAGGGAAACAGAAGTAAATGAATGGGGTGAAGATATCGTTGTTAAATTAAAAGGAGCAATTATACTTTGTGTTGGATATTATAACCTTTAGTTCATTTTTTCTATCAATAATTTTTTAAGAGAAAACATTTCATCTCTTAACACAGCTGCTTCAATGAAATTTTCCTTTTTAGCTTCTTCAAACATCTTGGATTTTACACGTGCAATTGATAACTCCAACTCACTTTTAGACATATATTGAACTACCGGATCCGCAGCAACTCCAATTTCATTATTAATTTCATAATTCTCGGAGGAGGTTTTATCTATACCTAGACCAATTATCCCTCGTTTTGGCTTAAGGATTTGCGTTGGAACAATTCCATGTTCCTGATTGTGCTTTAATTGTAAAGCTCGCCTTCGGGTTGTCTCATCTATGGTTTTTTGCATGGAATTAGTAATTCTATCCGCATACATAATCACCTTGCCATTTACGTTTCGTGCCGCTCTTCCAACAGTTTGCACCAAAGACCTTTCAGAACGCAAGAACCCTTCTTTATCTGCGTCTAGAATAGCCACTAGCGAAACTTCTGGCAAATCCAATCCCTCTCTCAGTAAATTAACACCAACCAAAACATCGAATAAACCATTTCTCAGATCTGCTAGAATCTCAACCCTTTCCAATGTATCAACATCAGAGTGAATGTAACGACACCTTACGCCCATTTTTGCTAAAAACTTATCTAACTCCTCCGCCATTCGCTTTGTTAAAGTGGTGACAAGCGCACGCTCCTCTCTTTCCGTGACAACGGTTATCTCTTCTAATAAATCATCAATTTGATTTAAACTTGGGTGGATGAATATTTCCGGATCCAATAACCCTGTAGGCCTGATGATTTGCTCTGCAATAATTCCTTCTGATTTTTCCAGCTCATAGTCTGCAGGAGTGGCGCTTACATAAATTGTCTGATCAATAATGTCTGTAAATTCTTCAAACTTTAGCGGACGGTTATCTATTGCCGCTTGCAAACGGAAACCATAATCAACTAAATTCACTTTACGGGCTCTATCACCTCCATACATTGCCTTAATTTGCGGGATTGTAACGTGGCTTTCGTCAATAACCATCATAAAGTCTTTTGGAAAGTAATCAAGCAGACAAAAGGGCCTTGTTCCCGGTTTTCTTCGATCAAAGTAACGCGAATAATTCTCAATTCCTGAACAATAACCCAATTCCCGCATCATTTCTAAATCATACTCTACCCTACTTTTAAGACGCTTTGCTTCTAGGTGTTTACCTGTTTCTTTGAAGTATTCAGTCTGTGCCATCATATCATCCTGTATCTCATTGATAGCATTATTGATTGTATGCTTACTAGTAATAAATATGTTTGCCGGAAATATCTGGTAAGACTGAAACTGTTCAACAGTTTTGTTGTTAATTGGATCAAAAGTTTCTATTGACTCAATCTCATCTCCCCAAAAAAGAACTCTTAAAGCCACTTCTGTATAAGCTAAGTAAATATCAACCGTATCTCCTTTAACTCGAAATGTTCCGCGTGTAAACTCGGAGGTAGTTCTTGAATACAAACTTTCTACTAAGCCCAATAAAAATTTATTTCGGGAAACAATTTCTCCAACTTTTATAGTGCTTACACCTTGGTAAAACTCCTCTGGGTTTCCAATTCCATAAATACAAGATACAGAGGAGACAACTATGACATCTTTCCTCCCTGATAATAGCGAAGACGTAGTATGCAAACGCAATTTTTCAATTTCATCGTTTATCTGTAAATCCTTTTCAATAAAGGTATCGGTTACAGGTAAATAAGCTTCAGGTTGATAATAATCATAGTAAGAAACAAAATATTCTACAGCGTTGTTAGGAAAAAAAGCTTTGAACTCTGCGTATAACTGCGCTGCCAGTGTCTTATTATGCGACAGCACCAAAGTTGGTTTATTGACCTCTTTAATTACGTTAGCGATTGTAAATGTCTTTCCTGAACCCGTAACACCTAGCAATGTTTGGTCTTTCACACCATTTTTCAATCCTTCTACCAATTGCTTTATCGCCTGCGGTTGATCTCCTGTTGGAGAATATTCAGAAACTAGTTTGAATTCCATTATCCAAAACTAAGCATCATTGCCTTTATATAATTGATTCCGTTAAATTTTATTTAGTATCTTGAGGCTGATGGACCAAAAAACTTTTAATAAACTATCTATTAATGCAAAAAGAGCTCTTTTAATAGAAGGAGGAATATTTTTAGCCACAAGGCAGTATAGATCTCATACAGTTCATTTATATGACCTGAACGGAAGTTATATTGAAGTTTGGAATCGAATTGGCTATGATTGTATAGAATGGATCGAATTCACGAATAATAAAGACACTATTAATAGTTACTTGAAAAATATTAATATCGAGGAAGATTTAAATATTTGAGAACAATCAAACACATATTAATCTTGTTATTTACTTTACATGAGGTAAATAACTACTCCCAGCACTTTAGCTTTCAACACTATTCTGTAGAAGAAGGCCTTCCTCAATCTCAGGTCTGCGCAATGATACAAGACTCTAGAGGTTTATTGTGGCTAGGAACTAAGGGCGGAGGTTTATCTAAATTTAACGGGAGAGAGTTTACTACCTACACAAAAGAAGAAGGCCTTTCAGGTGATCAAGTATATTCTTTATTTGAAGACAACAAACATAATATTTGGATTGGTACTGATAATGGCGTTACACATTACAATGGAATTACATTTACTGAATATCCTATTTCAAATGAATATTCAACTTTAGTATCTTCCATTGCTCAAGATAATAATGGAACATTATGGGCAACAACCCCCAATGCAATCTATTACTTAAAAAATCAACAATGGGAACTTTTCGTTTCAAACAATACAGAACTAAACGACAACATTAATTGTTTGTTTATTGACAACGATGGAGTTATTTGGGTCGGAAATGATAATGGACTATTTAAAATTATCGACAACCATGTCACAAGATACACAACAGCAAGTGGATTATCTTCAAATAAAATATCCGCTATTTGTAAAGTAGATGAAATACTTTTAGTAGGAACTTCTGGTCGGGGAGTAAACATTAATGATCAAAACGGATGGAAAGTAATTGGAAATCCTTCAGAAATAGTAAAGCATTTATTTATAGATGACAATAAAGACCTATGGATTTCAACACAAGCCAACGGAGCAATCAAATATAATTTAAAGAAAAACTCTTCGACAACTTACAATCAAAAAAAAGGACTTTCAGTAAACAATGTAAATTTAATTCTGCAAGACAACTGGAAGAATATGTGGTTTGGAACTTCTGGTGGTGGAATAAACAAATACCATGGGCAACAGTTCCAGCATTATACTAAAAAAGAAGGATACTTAGATGAAATATTCTATTCTGTTTTAGGCGGTTCAGACAACACCGTTTGGACAGGAACAGGTCACCTTGGTTTTGCAGAAATGCAGCAACGACTCTGTTGTTTACCACAATCAAAACACCGACTTTCACAACCACAAATGTAAAGCGCTATTCGAAGATCATGTTCGGAAACATATGGATTGGAACAGAAGGGAAAGGCGCGTATATCATATATAACGGAACTAACTATCATCACAAGTACCGGTAGATCACAGCCATTAACAGACGACTTGGATTCGCTGTCAATAACACAAGACAAAGACCTTCAATATATGGATTGCAACTGGTGAGCGGAATCTCAAAATTAACAGCCACCAACTACGCTGACCTAAAGTTCACCATCCAGAAATTTCAGACAAGAAAACGGATGGCCTACCGGATGACACGAATCAACACCCTCGCTGCTGACAACGAAAACAGAATGTGGTTTGGAGCAGAATAACGGCCACATTGGCTACATTCAAAACGGACAGATAACCAACTACGGTGTCAACGACGGGATCAAAAGGTCCGTTATTAAATCCATCGCTCTTGATAGAGCACAATCAGCTCTGGGCAGCAACAGATGGTGAAGGCTTGTTTCTAGGCAGATCTAAACAGTAATTTCATCACCTTTCATCAGATTAAAAAGAAAGACGGAATAAACGGCAACAACACCTACCTACTGACAGTTCGACAAACTAGACCAGCTTTGGCTTGGCGCTGGCGGTGGTGTGGATCAGAGTATCGTTCACTAAATCTGGGAGCAATTTCAGACATTAAACATTTCGGACCAAACGAAGGGTTCTCAGGTGGCGAAACAACTGCACCAATGCAATTTCCGTTTCTAACAAATGGTGACTTATGGATCGGTACCCTCAGAGGGACTTAACCGCCACACTCCAGCTACTACCAAAAATCAACACAATTGCCCCAAGACTTAGCATGAGTGATATTACGCTTTTCTACGAAAGCATCACAGAAGGCTGTAAATGACTGGTACAAGGTATAATACAATACGGTGAATTTCGATTACAACGAAAACCACATTAGCTTCCATTTTGAAGGTGTTAACCTAAAAAACCCCGAAGAAGTCTTCTTATCAATTTAAATTGAAGGGTTCGAAAGCAACTGGACTCCAGTTGACAAAAACAACGTAGCAACATACTCTAACCTCCCTCAGGAGAGTATACGTTTATAGTAAATCTGGAAATGAGGACGATGTCTGGACAAAGCCTATTGAATTTTCATTTACAATATCTACTCCATTTTGGAAAACCTGGTGGTTTATAAGCGCAGCATCTCTTTTTACTCTTATCAATAATTTTGTTGATTTACAGAAACAGACAAAGGCAATTAAAGGAAGAAAAAGAGCGCTTACAAATGGAAAAGAACATGCTTGAAATGGAGCAGAAAGCTCTCAGACTTGCAAATGAATCCACACTTCATTTTTAACGCTATGAATACTGTTCAGGCTTTAATTGCTAAAAAAGATGAAAAAACCGCTCGCTATTATCTGGCTAAATTCTCAAAACTTATGCGCAAGAGTTTTGGAAAACAGCCGCAAGACTTTAATCACCATCCATGATGAAATTGAAGCATTAGAAAACTACCTGAAGTTAGAGCAATTAAGTAATGAGGATAACTTTGATTATGAAATAATTGTGGATCAAAACATTCAAACAGATGCCTACGGAATCCCTCCTCTTTTATTACAGCCATTTGCTGAGAACTCAATAGTGCACGGTCTAAAGGAGCTAAAGCACCGGGGCAAAATATCGGTTAATTTTGATATGGAAAGAAACTTTCATCGAGTGCTCTGTTACGCGACAATGGACGCGGAAGACTTGCAGCCAAAGAAGTGAGACATCAAAAATCCAGCTACCACAAATCAACTGCTCTCGTGCTTACTCAAGAAAGACTGGCCTCATTGAGTGATGATTTATCCGGTTAAATCATTCGAGATTATAGACATGGACAGAGCCTTCGGGTACCCAAGTTATCCTGAGGATTCCAGTTTTTGAAGTGTTTTAAAGATCTATCATCAACTTGCTAACATGAATGAAACTCATGCTTTAATCTTTTCTAATCCCTTTAGTTTGCTTTATATTTCGTCTATTCATATACCTAAATGAAATTCAGATCACTTCATACTTATAAGCCTATTCGTGTGCATTAATCGACTAGTTGCCGTCCATGAAAGTACTTTGAATGTTGCCACCTCTGCTAACATGCTATTCGCTATGAGTGAGATTGTTTCTGAATTCGAAAAGGACAACGACACTAAGTGTTGAACTTAATAGTTAGCTCCTTCTGGCAAGCTTAACCTCCCAAATAGAACAAGGAGCACCATTTGATGTTTTTGTTGCCGCAAACACAAAATATCCCGCCTATCTTGACTCTCTGGGCCTAACAACTTCGGCGCCAAAAGTCTATGCGCAGGGAAAATTAGGATTGTGGACGTCTAAAAGAACTTCTCTCCTTCTTTAGCCCTGTTAACAACAGATACTATTCAAAAAATAGCAATCGCCAACCCAAAGACCTGCGCCTTACGGAAAAGCGAGCATCGAGGCACTGAAGCATATCTGGTATCTACGAGCGAGTAAAACACAAGTTAGTCTTTGGTGAAAGCATCTCGCAGGTTAATCAATTTATCACAACTGGATCCGCAGATATCGGTTTTACTGCATTTTCTGTAGTTTCCTATGCACCGAGATGAAAGCAATTGGAAAGTGCACATCCATCAATGTAAATGACCATGGGAAAATTGACCAGGCCGCCGTGGTTCTAAAAGAGTTCGACCACATCCGGAAAGAAGCAAAAGCTATTTTATAATTTTTTATTTTCCGAAAGAGCTCGAGAAATTCTAAATAAATACGGTTATTTAACTCCTGAAGAATGAATCGACTCAAAGGAAAAATAGAATTACGATTAATAGTCACGATGAATTATTGTTGATAGAATTGAATGTTCAACACACAAAAATGAATAGCCATCATTATTGGCAGACCTAATGACTATTCCTATTTGGAAATTGGGAACGAAATAGCAATACTATTCAAAGAAACTGAAGTGACTATTTCAAGCATATAAGACACCTCATATATCAGTATTCAAAACCAACTAACCTGCACTATAGACTTCATTATCAAAAGGGAAGCTTTTAAGCCAAGTAAATTTAGACTTTATCGGCTTCAGCCTTATCCTCCATCATCACTACTCAGTAGTGTTCAAAACCTCAACTTAAAACCTCGAAGACACCGTCACTGCCTTGATTAAAACCAAACGAAATTATCCTATCCGAATGCTAGATTGGTCACCCATCATATTAACACTACAACTAGCCTTGATTACAACAGTAATTCTCTTCGTTATTTCCATACCTCTAGCTTATTGGATGGCAAATACCAAGTCTAGAATAAAGCCAATAATTGAGGCCAGTCGTTAGCTTACCACTAGTCCTTCCTCCTACTGTATTGGGTTTCTACTTGTTGATTTCTTTCAGCCCAGAGAGCGCTATCGGATCCTTCCTAAGCGATGTTTTCGGCTTGAAGCTAGCCTTCTCCTTTTCGGGATTGGTAATTGGATCAATTATTTACAGCTTACCTTTCATGGTCCAGCCATTACAAGCTGGATTCGCTAGGCCTACCTTCTTCGTTGTCCGAAGCCTCTTTTGTTTTAGGAAAATCTAAATACCAGACAGTTACAAAGGTGTCTAATCCCGAACATCAAGAAATCTATCTTAACTGGAATTGTCCTTACTTTTGCACATACAGTT
>CALSNM010000019.1 GCA_943787725.1 uncultured Flavobacteriales bacterium
GTATAAATTTAAAATACCTTCTAAAAACAGAAAGATATATAGTAAATATGGAGGTGTCCCGCACCTCGATGGCGATTTCACAGTTTTTGGAGAAGTTTATTCGGGAATGAGTATTGTAGATAAAATTGCAAGCCAAGCACAGATGCGTATGATAGACCTATAGAGGATTTATTTCATTACTAGTAGATGTAATTGAATAATTTTATAAATACTTAACTTTTGTTGATAGTTTAAGTTTTGAAAATCCTCGACACTCTTCTATTTTTAACCTTTGTTAATTTACTTAATATTTTAAATGCTACAATCCTTACTCAAAGCCCTTAATAATTTTAACAGTGTTACCCTTCCAGGTTTTGGAGGAATCATGAAAATGGGATCTTCCTACATGTTTAATGAATTCCTGAAATTTAATGATGGGAAATTTTCTAAGTTCTTACAAGAAGAGCTGAAAGCATCAGTGAAGAAGAGGCAAATATAAAAATTGAAAATTTCATACAAGAATATAAAAAACGAACTTTCGAAAACTGGGAGTTTTTCGTTAAACTGAGGTTGGTAGCTAAACCTTATAGATGGCAAGATAAACACTAAAGAACTAACTGTCCTTACAACTAGAGAAGAATCTAAAAAAGAAGAAAGATAAAACAACTCCAAGGAAAAAACAAACCTAAGAAGTAAATAGACTAATAGTTTGTCTATCGACTTTACTGTAAAAGAAGCGCAGAAAAAATAAAGGCATTTAAAGACAAACAAGAAATTATATTTTTTTACCAGAGGTGATAATCGAAAATCAATTATTGCAGCACTTAAATCAAAAGTTAAATCACTCAATAATATTGACAACACCGAATTAGATATTCTAGAGGTCACCAATCAAAAAAGAGAAGATCAAAGATGTTAAAAACGTTCCTATTAAAGAGGGTTCTGAAAAAGAAGTAAAAGAACAAGTAGCCAAAGAAAGTGATATTCTAAAAACAGTCATTGAAAAAGAAATTGAGGATAAACAATTGAAGAGAAAGAACAAGCAATCGAACTACTCAAAAAGCTTGTACAAACAGAAATAAAACACCTTCCAAAGAAAAGAAGAACATTGAAAATACCGAAACAAGAAAAGAAGAAGAAGATGTTGTTGCGCTATCTCGCAGGAGCAGTAATAGAAAAAGAAGCTAAACGGAAAAAAGAAATAAAATTATTTTTTGGATTTGCTCTAATATGTATTCTTAGCGGGGCGAGTATAATAGGATACTTAAACAGGACTGTTATTGAGTTGGTTTGAAAACTCAGAGCAACTTGCTCATAACTCGCATCTTCCAAACAATAGAAGTCTGAATTGGACAACAATACAAAAACAGAACAAATCAAAGAAGAACGAATAAAACCAGTTGCAGTAGTAGAAAAAGAACAAGAAGAACAAGAACAGATAGAGCAGATAGAGCAGATAGATACAGATAGAACAGATCAGAACAAATTATTGAAGAGGAAATAATTACTGAAGCAGATGAAGTTTTAAATGACAATAAATTACTAATAGATACCTGAAGAAGAAGTTCGGACTGAAATTGCAAAGCAAGAAAGGTACTATGTTGTTGTCGGCTCATTTTCTAAAGAGAAAAATGCAAAAAACTTAATAAAATCACTTAAAGAGGAAGGGTATAATGATGCACTATATCTACCAAAATGGAAATTTAAAAAGTGTTTCATTAGGTATATTTTCAACTGCCAGTGAAGCAAAAGAAGCGCTAAAACAAAGTGGTAGAAATGGATGGGTGAAAAAACCCAACTAAAATTTAAATTGGAATGATTTATGAATAACGCTATATTTGTTACACTAAAAACTTATTATGAAAAAGAATTTAATCCTTTTTGGAATTTTAGTAGCGAGCATAAATTTGAATGCAGCTGTAATCAACAATTCAATAGAAGAAAACATTAACCAAACAGCCAACGTTTCTGACGTAAAGTTTTCTGTTAACGTTACCTATTCTGGAAACCCTCTTTCCGGAGCTTCGGTAAAAGTTATGCAAGAAGGTAAAAGTATTGGATCAGCTATTACCAATGTCAAAGGCACAGTAACTATCAACATAGCTAATTACAATGGTAAACTAGTGTCTATTACAACTTCTTTAGCGGGGTATCAAAGTAACACCATTGAAGGTACTACATTAAGTAATGGTAAGTCGATTAATATTAGCCTTACAAAAGGAACAGCCTCTGCAACTGCTATTCCTGAAAGTAAGGTCGAATCGATATATTCTAAATCTGAAGACAAGGTAAAATAAACTTGAAAAAAAGACAGCAAATCATAAATCCGATACGGAAAAAGCCCACGAAAACACTCAAAAGCTTAATGAACAAGCCAAAAAAACAGAAGGCGATGTAGTTTCCGCAAATGAGAAAACAGAAGTCATAAGAAAAAAAGCAGAAGAAGCGAAAAAGAAAGCTGAACAAGAACGAGAAAATGCAGATAATATCCGTAATGAAGCATCGAAAATCAGTAACGATGCAGAAAAAGAAATTTCAAACACTTCTAACGATAGAGCAAAGAGCGCTGAAGAAAGAGCAAGATTAGCAAGAGAAAGAGAAAAAAATCTATTACTGCTGGAAGAAGAGCAAGCAAGATTAAAAGCTGAAGAAGAAGCTAAAAAAGCAAAAAAAGAGCAGAAAAAAGCTGAAAAAGAAGCGAAAGATGAAACCGAAAAAATAGAAGATGAAGTAAAAGAAAAGGAAGAAGAAGCAAAAAAAGAGCAGAAAGAGGCCGAAAAAGAAGAAAAAGAAGCGAAGGAAAGAGCAAAAAAGCAAGAAGCCGAAAAAAAAGAAGCTGAAAAAAACCAAAAAGAGGCAGAAAAAGATCAAAAAGAAGCGGAAAAAGAGGCTAAAGTAGCCGAAAAAGAAGCTAAAGTAGCCGAGAAAGAAAAAGAAGCTGATGAAAAATACCGCGCTGAACTGGATAAATTAAAGTCTAGTCAAGCTAAAATTGATAAAAAAAGAAGTAAAATAGATAAAAATCAGAAAAAATTAGACAAAAAAATAAAGAAAGGAAAAATGGATGCTGAAAAAGCAAAAGCAGAGCAAGCTAAAATAGACGACAAGCATTCCAAATTAGACAAAAGTCAATCTAAAATTGATAAAAAAATCAAAAAAATCAAAAAGAAATTCAAGAAGCAATAGCTTTTTCAACTCTAAAATAAGTCGACTTGATAGTTCGACTTATTTTATGCTTATTCCTACTGGGCAATGATCACTTCCAAAAACATCATTTAGAATAAAAGCGTCTTCTACTCTATTCATTAAGCCTGTCACTTACTAAAAAATAGTCGAGCCGCCATCCAACATTCTTTGCTCTGGCATTCATTCGATAACTCCACCAGGAGTATTTTTCTTCCTGCGGATAAAAGTGTCTATAGCTATCCGTATATCCACCTTTAATATAATTATCCATCCCTCCTATTTCTTGTTCGGTGTATCCTGCAGTTTTATTAAAATTTGCTTTATCATTTTTCAAATCTATTGGCTGATGCGCCACATTCAGATCTCCACAAACAATAACCGGTTTCTTTTTTTCAAGTTCTTGCATGTGCGATAATAATGCCGCATCCCAGACTTTCCTGTAAGGTAGCGCGTAATAACCCACTTTTGCTATTTGGAACATAAGTCGTAATTAAATAGTAGTCTTTAAATTCAGCGGTTAATACCCTACCTTCCTCATCATGCTCTGCAATCCCTAAACCGTTAAAAACAGAAATTGGTTTCTCTTTCGTTAAGATAGCGGTTCCACTATACCCCTTTTTTATAGCACTAAAAGAATAAATATGATAACCTTCCAAACCAGTTAGCGCCTCAATAACCTGATCATCCTGTGCTTTTGTTTCCTGAAAGCAATACACATCGGCATTTAAACCATGTAAAATATCAATCAATCCTTTTTTTGCGACGGCTCGAATGCCATTTAAATTCCACGAAATTAGTTTTTGTGCCATAAATCCAAATTATTTAATCAAAAGTACTTTTAAAAAATGTTACTCTGAATATCATTTTTAAATTTGTTGAAAATTTGAATAATGGCAATAATTGATAAATACAATTTTTCGGGTAAAAGAGCTTTAATACGGGTAGATTTTAATGTCCCCATGGATAAAACTACTTTAACAATAACTGACAATACAAGAATTAAAGCTGCAATTCCTACAATTAGAAAAGTTCTTGATGCAGGAGGAAGTGTTGTACTTATGTCACATATGGGAAGGCCTAAATTAGGACCGGAACCTAAATATTCACTAGAGAATATAGTTTCGGAAATTGAAAAAGAATTAGGACAAGAAGTTATTTTTGCTGGAGACAGCATCGGAGAAAGTGCTTATGCGATTACCGAAAATTTAAAGCCAGGGAAAGTCGTATTGTTGGAAAATCTTCGGTTTTACCCACAAGAGAAAGCAGGAAATAAAGTATTTGCTGATAAATTGGCGCAACATGGAGACGTATATATAAATGACGCCTTCGGCACAGCGCATAGAGCGCATGCTTCCACTACTGTAGTTGCTGAATGTTTTCCGAATGATAAAATGTTTGGTTATTTAATTGAAAGTGAAATTGTAAGCGTAGACAAAGTTCTAAACAGTTCTGAAAAGCCGCTTACAGCAATTGTTGGGGGAGCTAAAGTCTCATCCAAAATAACCATTATTAACAAACTTATCGACAAAGTAGATAATTTAATCATTGGAGGAGGAATGGCTTATACATTTGCAAAAGCAAATGGTGGTAACGTTGGAAACTCTTTGGTAGAAGATGACTTTCTAGAAATGGCCAAAGTGATAATGTCAAATGCAAAGACAAAAGGAGTAAACTTATTAATACCAATTGACACAGTCATTGCTGATTCTTTTTCAAATGATGCAAATATTAGGTCTTGCGCCACAGATTCAATCCCTGATGGATGGATGGGCCTGGACATAGCAGAAGAGTCCATCACTAAGTTTAAGCGAGCCGTATTGGATTCAAAACTCATTCTTTGGAATGGTCCCATGGGTGTTTTTGAAATGGACAACTTCCAAAAAGGCACAAAGGATATTGCTATTGCAGTTGCAGAAGCAACCCAAAATGGTGCATTTTCTTTAATAGGTGGCGGTGATAGTGTAGCAGCTGTCAATAAATTTGACTTAGCGGATAAAGTTAGCCATGTTAGCACAGGAGGTGGCGCTATGCTTGAGTATCTTGAAGGAAAAACACTCCCGGGTATTGCTGCTATTTTAGATTAAACAACAAGTCACCAACCATAGTTAAATTACTTATTCCTAAAATTTACATTCTGTCTTCCACAGTTATCTTTCTTACCTCTCATGGAAATTATTTCTAATGTTGAAGAGAATGAATTAATTTCGTAATCACGAAAAACCAACCCAATGAAAAAAATTAACCTTGTATTACTTCTTATTGGAATTGTTTCCTTCAATCCTACTTTAGCAATAAATAAAAAAGGCAAAAAAGACAAAAAAGAGGCAAAGTATAAATCTTCAACATTTAATGGCTTAAAATTTAGAAATATAGGGCCTGCATTAACTTCGGGAAGAATTGCAGACATTGCTGTAAACCCAAATAACTCCTCCGAATATTATATAGCAGTTGCATCTGGAGGGGTTTGGAAAACAACAAATGCAGGAACAACCTATCAACCAATTTTTGACAATGAAGCCTCCTACTCTATTGGTTGCATCACAATTGATCCTAACAATGAAAATGTAATATGGGTGGGTACAGGAGAAAATAATAACCAAAGAAGTGTTGCTTACGGCGACGGTGTTTACAAATCTGAAGATGGTGGAAGCTCATGGAAAAACGTTGGATTAAAAACATCTGAGCATATTGGAAAAATTATTGTAGATCCGAATAACTCGAATACTATTTATGTGGCGGCGATGGGTCCTCTTTGGAATGACGGAGGAGAACGCGGTGTATATAAGACAATTGATGGCGGTAAAACTTGGAACTTGATTCTGGAAATTGACAAAAATACGGGTGTTTCTGATATAGTCATGGACCCAAGAAATTCGAACGTAATCTATGCTGCTTCTCAACAAAGAAGGAGACATGTATATACTTATATTGGAGGTGGTCCTGGATCTGGGATACACAAAACAACAGACGGGGGTAAAACTTGGAACAAATTAACTTCAGGCCTTCCAGCTGTGGATGTTGGAAGAATTGGCCTTGCCATTTCACCAGTAAATCCCGATTATTTGTACGCAATTGTTGAAGCCTCTGATAAAAAAGGTGGGTTTTTTAAAACTACGAATAGAGGAGCGAGCTGGAGCAAGATGAGTGACTATAGCACCAGTGGAAATTATTATCAAGAAATATACTGTGATCCAATTGACGTTGATAAAGTATTTTCAATGAATACTTGGCTGCATCACACTAATGATGGTGGTAAAACATTTGTTAAAACCGGAGAAAAATCAAAACACGTTGATAATCACTGTATGTGGATAAACCCGAATAATACAAACCATTGGATTGTAGGATGTGACGGTGGTCTATACGAAACGTGGGATCATGCAAAAAATTGGCAGTACAAGCCAAACCTTCCGATAACCCAGTTTTATAAGGTAGCGGTAGATAACAACCTTCCATTTTACAATGTTTATGGTGGAACGCAAGACAATAATAGTCAAGGTGGTCCATCGCGTACAATTACAAATCATGGAATCATGAATGAAGATTGGTTTATTACCAATGGTGGGGATGGTTTTGAATCTGCTATTGATCCTATTGATCCAAATATAGTTTATGCACAAAGTCAATATGGCTGGTTGGTTAGGTACGATAAACAAAGTGGCGAAAGAGTTACAATAAAGCCTCAGCACAAAAAGGGAAACCCAGCTCTTCGATGGAATTGGGATGCGCCATTGCTAATTTCTCCTCACAACCACAAAAGACTGTACTTCGCTGCTAATAAACTTTTTAGAAGTGATGACAGAGGGAACAGTTGGCAAGAAATTAGTGATGATTTAACGCGTCAATTAGATAGAAATAAAATGAAAACAATGGATCGTGTATGGAGCATGGATGCTGTTATGAAAAATAAATCTACCACTATATTTGGAAACATAGTAGCCTTAGATGAATCTCCATTAAAGGAAGGCTTGCTCTATGTTGGAACAGATGATGGTCTAATCCAAATTACCGAAGACAATGGAACTACTTGGAAAAAGATAGAATCTTTTCCAGGAATTACACCTTTGACATATGTAAATGCAATTGTATGTTCTAAACATGACACCAATACAGTTTACGCAGTATTCAATAATCATAAAAGAGGTGATTTTAAGCCATATATACTTAAAAGTATTGATAAAGGGACCACTTGGGTGCCTGTACAGGGAGATCTACCCGAAAAAGGATCTGTATATGATATTGCAGAAGACCATATCAATCCAAACCTATTATTTGCAGGAACCGAATTTGGATTATTCTTTTCTGATGACAGCGGAAAAAATTGGACGCAATTAAAATCGGGTCTTCCTACTATTGCTATCAGAGATATTGAAATCCAGGAACGTGAGAACGATTTGGTTCTCGCCTCTTTTGGACGTGGATTTTACATTTTAGATGACTATACTCCCCTTAGATATTTAAACCCCCAAGACTTTGAAGTAAAAAGTAAATTATATCCAATCAAAGAAGGTCTAATGTTTCAGGAAAGTAGCCCGAAAGGAATGAAAGGTAAAAGCTCAATGGGGGAATCCTTTTTTACTTCACCCAACCCTCCCGTAGGAGCTGTTTTTACCTACATTATGAATGATACGCTAAAAACAATAAAAGAAATTAGACAATCGGAAGAAGCTAAAATAAAAAAATTGGGAGGGGATGTATTCTATCCATCGTTAGAAGAAATTAAAGCTGAGGACAATGAAGAAAAACCTTTCCTTTTGTTCCTTGTAAGAGATTCAAAAGGGACTGAAGTTAGAAAGCTAAAAACTAAAGTTAACACAGGAATAAACAGGTTAGTTTGGGATTTCAGACATGCTCCATCGGTTCCATTAAGGCTTAAACCAAGAGTTATAGGTAGATATTCGGGTTCTGACCGAGGCCCAATAGCTGTGCCCGGAAAATATTCTGTCGAAATGTACAAGAGCCATAATGGAGTTATTTCAAAATTAACAGGACCGGTATCTTTTGAAATAAAACCATTAAACAACCTTTCTCTTCCTGAAATAAATAAAGAAGAAGCCTTGGCATTTCAACAAAAAATAAGTGATTTGCAACGGGCTGTTCGTGGTGCTGAAAAAATTCTTTCGGATATTGATACGCGGGTAAAATATATTAAAGTTGCCGTGGAATCTGTTCCTCAACTGCCGCTTTCATTAATGCCAAAAGTTAAAAAAGCAGAAAATGATATTATCAATTTAGAAACGGCATTCTATGGTGAATCAAGTTTATCGTCTAGAGAGTTCGAAGTTAAAAATAGTCTTTCAGATAGAATTGAAACAGCTATTTGGAGTACCCTAAGTCACTCATCAACTGCTTCAGAAACTTCGATTAGGCTATACAAAGAAGCAGGACAAGAATTTGAGCCTCTTCTTAATCGACTTAAAGAAGTCATAACCAGTGTGGAAGAAATGGAAAAAGAATTAGACAAATACAAAGCTCCATATACTCCTGGCAGAATTCCTTTGCCAGATTGGAAAATGGACTAAATTTGAATTATCTTTGCAATGACAACATGAATAGAATACAACATATAGAAAATGAAATTTCAGCGCTAAGAAATCAGTTGCAAAATCATAAGTTGTATGAAAACTTAAAAACTGTAGATGACATAACGGTTTTTATGGAGAATCATGTATTTGCCGTGTGGGACTTTATGTCACTTGTAAAATATCTTCAAATCGAATTAACAAATGTTCAAATTCCTTGGACTCCCCCTAAAAACGCAACTCTATCAAGATTCATAAATGAAATAGTACATGGAGAAGAAAGTGACATCAATGAATTAGGACAGCCTAAAAGTCATTTCGAAATGTATTTAGATGCAATGCACCAAGTCAATGGAAACACTTCCAATATTACTAATTTCATAAGGCTTATTGAAGCTGGAAATACGGTTGATTATTCATTAAGTCAAATCAACCTTGACAATAGAGTAGCTGATTTCGTGAAGTTTTCTTTTTCAATTATTGAAACTAACAAAGCTCACCTCGTTGCTTCTGCATTTACATTTGGACGAGAAGATCTTATCCCAGATATGTTTATTGAAATCCTTAAATCTGCAGACTCAGAAAATGCCATATACAATAAATTGACATATTATCTTGAAAGGCATATAGATTTAGACGGGGACGAACATGGACCACTTTCTCTTAAGATGATTTCAGAACTATGTGTTAATGACGACGAAAAATGGGAAGAAACGCTAGTAGTTGCAAAGCAATCTTTATCCAACAGAATTTCCCTTTGGGATGCAATTAATGATATAATACTGAAGGTAAAACCAGCATATAACAATAGACTTACTATTTAGAGAAATTGTACAAGTAGGTATTGACGTAAAAATAGGTATACCTTCTATTATCAAAAAAAATTGATTTTATTACTACATCAAGGTTTAATATTACCTATAATAGGTATTCTACCTTTCGCTAATCGATCCAATTCCGTTTGCATTAGAAAAATAATCTCTTTGTTAATTTTTTCTAAAACTTCGGAGTTATTTGCATCTTCAATAGTATATTCATCCAAGGAGTAAGCAGGCAATATACTGAGTGTAACCTGCGAAGGAAGCGGTAAAGATAAGAATGGGAAATGGCCAACATGCCAACCAAAAGGAAACGACCAGTAAATTGGCCAAGTATTTAGATTAAATAATTTAGTCAATCCCGTTTTTTTAGCAATATCCTCTCCCGATGACAATACAAAAAGTGTTTCTCCTCCGCCAACACCAACAATTGGCAAAATTGGCACATTCGCTTTTAGTGCTGATTTTATATAACCAAGGTGATTGTAGAAATTTATTTCGTTTCTTTCTGAAAAAGGTTTGGCATTCTCCCGATCTCCCCCTGGATAAACTGTTATAGAATTACCTTTTTTTAACGATTCAACAGCGTTTTTTGGATTCGCATCTAAGATTCCAAATTCTTTTTCAGGTAATACCAGAAATTTTGCAATATTGTGTAAAGCACTATGCACCAAAACTTTCATGGGAGGCTTATTTTTCAAAGAATAATACCTTGTAAGCCATAAAAAAGATTCCGGCATAAAATAAACTCCTAAATGATTTCCAATTCCTAAAAATGGAGTGTCCGGAATATTTTCAATACCAATAAATTTTGCACGATAATACTTCTCTAATAAAGGTTTGAGAATTTTAGCCGATTTCTTGGCTAAATACATCTCTTTTACCTCTCCTTTTTTTTTCATCTTCCTGCTATTCTGCTAAATATAATATGCATTTAATAAACCTAAAAATAATCATTATTCCCTTAATTAATAAAATACATAGCCTCTTTGTATAGAATAAACAAGTATATTGTAGGTTGTAATGTTGGTTTATGAATACAATAAGATATGTTGAGCGAAGCAATGTCAAAAATAATACCTACTCTAAAAGAGTCCCTAAAATATGTAGCTCCTACAACTATCTATTGTAAAAGCAAAGAAGAATTCGATCAAGAAATAGGCTCCGATTTTATAAGAACTGCAAACCAGGTAACCCAGAATAATGAAGAATTCTTGGTGGGACTGTCACACGGAAAATCACCCTCCGGAGCATATGGTTACATTCTGGCGCACTATGATGAAATCTTGCATCCAGAACGAATTCATTACACATGTATCAACTCTAAATTACTAAGGCAAAGAGGATTGGTTGATTTTATGGATGCAATTGCATTTTTGAAGGCACTCATCTCAACCAACAAAATAAATAAAGATCAAATTCTAGGTAGAAGTTTGGATCGTGAAAACCTAGAAGCTTATAAAAATGGATTAAATTCATCTTTGACTAAATATCTGAATAAGCTGAATAAAAAAGGCCTTGATTATGTTTTTGTTGCTTCTACTACTAAAGGACAAGTTGCTGGTATAACAAAACATTCAACAGCTTTCAACTCCAATGAACTGGTAGTTTTGGTAAACGACACTGAAGAGCCCGAGTTAACATATACTCCATCTTTTTTAAAAAAATCTGCTAGAATAGCTTTCCTCGCTACCAAATCGGATAAAAGAATGCCTCTAGCCTGGCTATATTACAGATGGGGAAAAGAAAATGAAAGTCCTAGTTTTTTGCGTTTTATAGATAATGTTAAAAAACGTATGACTGTATTTATTGACGACCAAGCTTTAACTTGGCCTCAAATAAAACTGAAAAGAGAAACACAATTTGGAGATACCCACATAACCATAGACATGGCTTTTCCATTCGATGAAAAAAAGAAAAAAAAGCTACCAGTAATTATTATGGTTCATGGGTTTTTAGGGTTAAATACCTTTGATGCCTTATTGGCTTTTAATCCTTCAGGTAAATATATTTCTGCTGCAATGCATTATGGTTCTATCCCGCATGCTTTGCCTCCAAAAAAATATTCAGAATTTATAACAGAGAATATAAATCATACAGTAGAGTATTTTGGGAAAATTGGACATCCTGTATATATTTTTGATCACTCAATGGCAAACATCTACCTACTAATGATTAGTGAAAATATACAGAAATATAAAGCCATAAAAACCTATCTAAAAGGAAGAATCGCATGTAATCCATTTTTTGGATCTGAAACCAAACATGCCACCGCAAGATTTATGGACAGTGTGATTCTCAAATCAAAAATTTCTGTGGTAGATAAATCTCTATTTCTAGCCTTGCGGACCATGCGCCCTTTTGAAACTAAAAAAGGAATGCGTTACCTAGCAATTGGTTTAACGCATTGGTTGATAAAATCAGACTCCACTATTCATAACCGAATATGGAAAGCTATAAAACAGCGCATAATGGTTTTGATTGCAGATCTGGACATGCTTCCTGAATTGAATAAAATCCCTATTGAACACACGCTAAATAAATTACCCATAAAAATATTTGCTATTCAAATACAATCTGCCTTAAGAGAATCAAAAGAATTAGATAAGATTAAAACGCTGACTGGTTTTGAAAATAACAATATCCCAACTTTAGTCTTAAAAAGTGCTATCGATCCAATCGCTAAATTTGTACCACACGTCTATGAAAATAGCAAGAACACAACTATCATTGATGTAACAAATACAGATGAAAAAGATATCTTTAAGGAACACCTTTTTTATATGATTCATCCAAAGACTACAATTGATTTAATAAACCAATTTATAAAAGAAACCAATTAGCTTATTACAACTATTTATTCTCCTTCCAAACATGGGTATTGTCCGAAAATAATTCTTTCCCGAAAACAGGAACCTTTACCTTAATTTCTTCTACTAAGTAACGACAAGCATCCATAGCATCTTTTCTATGCGCTGAAGAAGTAAATACAAATAAGCATATTTCACCTGTTTTTACAACTCCTTTACTGTGATAAATATGCATACAAGTGAGATCATACTTTTCAAATGTAGCTTCACGAATCTCATGAAAAGTTTGATTAGCCATCTCCTCATAGCAAGAATAATCTATAGCAACAACCTCTTTCTCTTCAATAATATCAGCACGAACTTGTCCCAAAAATATATCGTGTGCCCCTATATTTGTTTTCACTTGGTGATGGGCTATTGATGTCGCTATTTTTTCAGGAGTTATTGCTCCATCTACAAATACATTTTTTATTTTTTTTTCACTCATATTTAATATTTTAAATAACTAACCTAACATTCCCCCTTCAACATTTATAAGGTTTGTGAAATTATATTCCTTTTCCAAATATTCAATTGCCACTTTACTTCTTACTCCATGCTGACAGACAACATATACATTTTTGTCTGTCGGAATTTCTTTTACATAATCAGTAATTTGTTGCAATGGCGCATGTAAAATACATTTATTTTCTAATTTTGGTTGCTCCCAAACTCCTCTTACATCAACAACAAAAACATCTGAAGATAATTTGACTAATTCCTCTAACGTAATACTTTTCCCCATACCTATTGAAACTTTACAATAACCTTGATAATCAAATTTTAAAAACTCCTCCTTTTTAAAAATCATTGCTTCTGTTTTATTAATTTGTATCTCCATAAATGAAGATTGAAGTGCATTGTATATCAATAATCTACCAGATAACACATTTCCTATTCCTAAAATGATTTTTATTACCTCGTTTGCTTGCTGCGTTCCTATAATTCCAGGCAAAACACCAATAACGCCGACTTCAGAACATGAAGGTATACTTTCTGTTTTTGGTGGAGAGGGAAACAAACATCTATAAGTAGGTCCATTTTGATAATTAAAAACTGAGACTTGACCTTCAAACTTATGAATGGCACCATAAACCAATGGTTTCTTTGCTATCAGACAAGCATCATTCACCATATACCGGGTATAGAAATTATCCGAACCATCCACAATTATATCGAATGCACTGAATATGTCTAAAGCATTTTCATTTGTCAGTTCCTCATTATAAGCTATGACATCTATAAATGGATTGTTGGCATTCAATTTCTCTTTTGCAACTTCAGCCTTGCTTCTACCAACATCATCCGTACTAAACAGTATTTGACGTTGCAGGTTTGACGCATCAATCGTATCAAAATCAATAACTCCGATTGTTCCAACTCCAGCAGCAGCTAAATAAAGTAAAACGGGACATCCTAATCCTCCAGCACCTATAACAAGTACTTTAGCCTGCTTCAATTTCTCTTGGCCTTCTAATCCAACCTCCTCTAGTAATAAGTGTCGGCTATAACGGTATTTTTCCTCAGCGGTTAATGGCATTAAATAATCGAATTCTTACCTACGTTGTTTCCAGTTTCTCTTGTTACCTCCACTGTTACTGTTTCCAGAACCTCCTCCTCTATTCTTTTGGCTATTAGAATGTCTAGATCTTTGCTGTTGTGGCGCTTTCTTTTCCATTGGTGCCTGTTCTACGCCTTCATGAGCAAAAGGGTGATCTGATATGACTGGAACTTTTTGTTTTATCAGCTTCTCAATCTCCTTTAAATCCGCTTTCTCAACAGCATCGCAGAAAGACAATGCAATACCACTTGCTTTTGCTCTGCCTGTTCTTCCAATTCGGTGAACATACGTTTCAGCTACATTGGGCAAATCAAAATTAATTACTAATGATAAATCATCGACATCAATGCCACGTGCTGCAATATCCGTAGCCACTAAAACGGCTAAATCACCATCTTTAAAAGCATTAAGTGCTCTTTGCCTAGCATTTTGGGCCTTATTCCCATGAATTGCTGCAGCTTTAATTCCTGCTTTTATTAAAATTTTAACAATTTTATCTGCTCCATGCTTGGTTCTTGAAAAAACCAATGTAGACTTTGCCTGCTTTTCTTCAATTAAATGAATCAATAATTTGGTCTTACTTGGCTTAGTAACATAATACAAAGCTTGATCTACCTTTTCAGCTGTAGCCTGCTGTGGTTTAATAGTTACCTTTTCTGGATTGCCTAATATCTTTCCAGATAGCTCTACAATGGATTTTGGCATTGTTGCTGAAAAGAATAAAGATTGCCTTCTTTGCGGTAATTGTGCAATCACCTTTTTTATGTCATGGATAAACCCCATATCCAACATATGGTCGGCTTCATCCAATACAAAATATTCAATGTGCTTTAAAGTTATAAAACCTTGTTGAATTAAATCTAACAACCTACCTGGCGTTGCGACTAAAACATCCACTCCAGCTCTTAGTGCGTTGGTTTGTTGCCCTTGTTTTACTCCACCAAAAATGACAGTGTTTTTAATCCCTGTATGTTTTCCATAAGAAGTAAAACTATCGGCAATTTGAATTGCCAGCTCTCTCGTAGGAGTTATAATCAAAGCTTTAATCGTTCGAGCCCCCGTATTTTGCTGTTTATCTAGGTAAATATGCTGTAAAATAGGTATAGCAAAAGATGCCGTCTTACCAGTTCCAGTTTGCGCACACCCCAATAAATCTTTACCCTTTAGTAATATTGGAATTGATTGTTCTTGAATTGGGGTTGGGTGTGTATAACCTTCTTCTTCAACTGCTCTAAGAATAGGTTCTATTATATGTAAATCTTTAAATGTCATGTATGTCTATTATGCTGACAAAGTTAAATGAATAAGTGGATAATAATAAACTAATGCCAACCGGCTTCAATATACTTTTATTGAAGCATTTTTCTATCAGCATGACAGAAAGCTCTAATTAGTTGATAATTCCTATATTTAGACGCGTAAATATAGTTATACAGGGTATTATGATAAGCATAAAAGAAGCACTAGCGAGAGTTCAGGAAAACACAGCCAAGTTAGACTCTGTAAATGTTAATTTATTAAATGGATTAGGAAGCGTACTTTCAGAAAGTATTCAATCCCCGATAAATATGCCACCATTTGATCAATCTGCTATGGATGGGTATGCTTTAGGAAGAGATGCTCTAGTATATACTGTAGTTACTGAAATTCAAGCCGGTGCATCGGCTGCTGGTAAATCACTTTCCCGTGGAGAAGCCGCTAGAATTTTCACTGGGGCTATGATTCCGGAAGGAGCGATTTCAATTGCAAAACAAGAAATTGTAAAAAGAGATGGGGAAACAATAACGCTATTGGAGGAGGTTAAAAAAGGAACGAGTATCCGAAAAAAAGGAGAAGAATTGGCAATAAATGAGATTGCAATCGCTAAAGGAACTTATTTAAACCCAGCAGCAATTGGTTTTTTAAGTGGCTTAGGGATTCAGGAAGTAAATGTATATCGTAAACCTAAAATTGCCATAATTGTCACAGGAAATGAACTCACTAAACCTGGAGAAAAGCTACTTCCAGGCAGAATATATGAATCTAATTCTGTAACATTAACAGCAGTATTAAAACATGCAGGATTCGATTCAAATCTAGTTACCGTAAAAGATGATTTTAATTCGACAAAAGAAACCATTGGAAATGCAATTGATCAGAATGATGTTGTTATCATTACAGGAGGCATCTCTGTTGGTGATTATGACTTTGTTGGGAGAGCACTCGCAGAATTAAATGTTGAAGAAGTTTTTTATAAAGTAAAACAGAAACCAGGTAAACCCCTTTTTTATGGTAAAAAAGGAGCCAAAAGCATCTTTGGATTGCCAGGAAACCCTGCAGCAGTTTTAACGTGTTATTATATGTATGTTCTCACAGCAATTAAATCATTAATTGGTATCTCAAACCCGATGTTAGAAGAAAGAGAAGTAGCTATTTTACATGATTTTACAAAAAAAGGAGATAGAGCACACCTTTTAAAGGCTTACATTAAACCTGAAGGAGTTGAAGTTCATACAGGACAAAGTTCTGCTATGCTAAGTTCGTTTGTAGAAGCAAATAGTTTAATTTATTTGTCAGAAGAAGATAGAGAAATAAAAAAAGGAGATACTGTTCTTGTTTACATTCTTCCAATTTAACAACCTCAGATTTTAAAATAAATCGACTAGAGTAAAAAAATTAGTTTTTAAAGATGCATGCAACGGGTATTATATTAGCAGGAGGGAAAAGTTCTCGAATGGGCGAAGACAAAGGCCTTGTTCTGCTAAACGGAAAACCAATGATTCAATACGTTGTTGAAGCTTTAAAAGAAGTTGTTTCGGATATTAGTATAATCTCTAATAACGAATCTTATCATAAATTTGGTATTCCGGTCTATTCAGACATTATTAAAGACAAAGGCCCTGTTGGTGGAATTTATACAGGTCTTTATCATTCCAAAACAGAATTAAATTTTTGTATTAGCTGTGATGTTCCAATGATCTCATCGGATTTCATTTTTTGGTTATTAAATAGAAGTGGAAACGCATTTGTAACACTTCCGATGTACAAAGATAAAGTACACCAAATGATTGGCGTTTATTCAAAACAAGTTTTATCGAACTTTCAAGAGAGCGTGGAAAAAGGACATTTAAAATTAAGCCAAGTTAACAATGATATGGCTTGTGAAATAATAGACATTGAAAAAGAATATGCTAATTTTGATGAATTGATATTCAGTAATATTAATACCAAAAACGAATTGACAAGTATTGCCCATGAAAGCAAACATTAAATATTTTGGAATGATA
>CALSNM010000020.1 GCA_943787725.1 uncultured Flavobacteriales bacterium
CTTGGGGCTTCTAATTTTCTAGGAGATTTAGGCGGTAGGGACAGGATAGGCTCGGATTTTATCTATGATATGGAGCCAACTAAAACAAACTTAGCGTTAACATTCAATCATTTATACTACATCGGAAGAAAAGCGGCACTTCGATCAAACCTCACGTATGCTAAACTTTCTGCTGATGACAAGCTCACGAAAGAGCCGTCAAGAAACAATAGAAATTTAAATTTTCAGTCTCATATTTGGGAGGCTTCAGTACTCTTGGAATTGCAAGTGAAAAAAGAAAGAAGAGGTAATATTTATAATCTAAGAAGTTCAACTGGAAGGAGATTAGGACTGAAGTCTGCAGGTTTAGGTATGTATGGTCTTGCCGGAATAGGAGTTTTAGCTTTTAATCCTAAATCCAGAGATCAAAATGGAAAAATGACAGCTTTGCATCCATTGCACACGGAAGGTCAAGGATTGATATACAACCATCCCTGGTTATCACGAAATGATTTGGATCCTGTTGAAGGGCCAAAGCAATACAAGAGAGTTGCTGTTGTCCTGCCAATCGGCGCTGGTGTGAAAATACCCATGAATAGAGATTGGGGATTGAAGGTCGAGGCTATGTATAGATTTACATTTACAGATTACATAGATGATGTAAGTGGTGTTTACTTTGAGAATCGATTGATAGAAGAAAATTATGGCACAAAAGCTGCTTATTTCGCAGATCCTGCAATAATAGGTCATGAAACGCATGGTCCTGAAGATGGTAGTTGGACAGCAGAAATTGGCACACAATCTTTCATAGCTCAAACATTTGCAGGTCAGCCCAGGGGAGACGCTACGGATAAAGACGGTTATTTAATTGCAACAATATCTGTTTATAAAAGTATTTATACTGCCAAGAGACGTAGAAGACGCAAGACTATAAGAAGAGTTAAGGCTTCATTCTAATTGACTCAACTTATCTCTCATTTCTTAACTCATAAAATCTTTGATGGCTTTGCGAAGGTTTTTTCCTAATTGCAATTTTGTTTTTCGATTCATTATGTATTAAGTAGGAAAAAAAAACCAATATCATCTATCTTTATTATTCTATGTAATATATGTTACCTATTAAAAACATATCAAAAGGTTCATTCTGTCCTTAATTATAATTGTACTTAGGCCCTATGTTTATTCACAAAACATATTACAAAACGGAGGCTTTGAAGAAGGTCAGGGCGATTGGTCTACCTATTTTGACTCTGGTTTGGGTTATAACGGCAACCTTTCCATGTCATCTTCTAATGCACATAGCGGAGATAAAGCTGCCAAGATTTCAGTAACCCAGGTTCCTACTAATCCCCAGGTGTTGAAAGCACAGTTAAAAAACAATCTTTTTCATATTGAATCTGGACATTCCTACCATGTTTCATTATGGTTAAAAGCATCGCAAAATATTGATGTGCAGCTAATCTTAATACAAAATAATACACCCTGGACCTGGTTGGGAGCCAAAACAGTTACTTTATCAAGTTCCTATCAGTTTTTCGACTTGTATGTTAATTCTGCTCCTTTCACAACCGATGATGACGTGAGGTTTGCCATAAGATGTGGCAATGCTATAGCTGATATTTATGTTGATGATGTTGTAATTACAGATTGCACGTCACCCATAAATTATTATAGTTTACACACTTCTGTTACGGGAAAAGGAACAGTCAATGTCAATCACGCTTTAGGATTTCAAATCTGTATTGAAGCTTGTAATGACCAATTTCAAAACGGAGAGGTAATCAATTTGGTAGCAACACCAGAGGAAGGTTATACTTTTGAAGGTTGGTCAGGAGCATGTTCAGGAAACGGAAGCTGTTCCGTCACTATGGATCAAGTTAAATATGTTGGGGCTCATTTTGAGGAAAGCGGCACGGATAATTCATGCATTAATTATAGAAATAGAACAGATTGGACCACTGCTGGTTTTGAAGGAGTCATTCCTTATGATGGAAATATCATTGACATGACCCAACCACCATATAACTGCATAGGCAATGGCAGCTATAACAATTATCAAGCATTATTAGATGTATTAGATGACGTTAAAACGATGTCTGGTTTTAATATAATTTATTTTCCTTCAGGCACTTATTACATTGAAGGACAGGAGAGCTTTTTCATACCGGACAATACTGTAATAAGAGGGAATTGTTCTAGCAACACTACATTAGAAATCAACTCAATTGTGGGACCTGACCCGTTAGACAATAATAAAATTTTTAGAATAGAAAGAACAGGAGGTCAATCGACAAAATTTGGTCCTGAGACTCCATTGTTAGGTGGATACCACATTGGCAGTAATTCTCTGGTGATTGAAGATTCGGCTGCAGTAGATATTGGCGATTTCATTGAAATCCGACAGCACAACGATACAGTTAAAATGGACAGTGAAAGAGTCCCTTCAGAAATACCTAGTTCTACTTGGAACAATGCTTATACGGGTTCTGCTTGGGATGCCGTTGGAGAAATCTCAAAAGTTATTGGCAAAAACGGAAATAAACTAATACTCGACAGGGGGCTGCATTACACATATGATCCTAAATTATTTCCAATGATCAAAAGAATTGGCTTGGTTCAAAATGCTGGCATAGAAAATATTAAAATCTATCGCCCTAATGGAAGCAAGGATAATATGAACATAGGCATAGAAAGAGCCTATAATTGCTGGGTAAGGAATGTTGAAAGCTCTTGGGCGATGAAATGTCATGTTTCATTAGTTCGGTCTTATCATTGCGAAATCAGGGACAATTACATACATCATGCTTATGATTATGGTGGCGGTGGTCATGGATATGGTGTGTCTATTAATCATAGAGCAACTAGCTGCTTAATAGAACACAATACATTCAATACACTTAGGCATGCAATGGTGCTGAGTTATGCGCCTATTGGAAATGTATGTGGCTATAATTATAGTAGGGTGAGCTATGATCCATGTGGAGCTACAGTTCCCATAACAGGAACTTGCATTGGAGATGTAAAAGCAGATATTTCTTTACATGGATTTTACCCATTAATGAATTTATTTGAGGGAAATATAATTGAATACATTCATTCTTCAGATTGGTGGGGCCCCAGTGGTCCGGGAAACACCTTTTTTAGAAACAGGGCAACTGAACAGGAACTGTATATTAGCGATAATTCTCATTATCAAAATATTATTGGTAACGAATTAACTTATAACTCTGCTGGATGGTCAGATAATTTTGAGATAGATGGAAGTATAGATCATACCACCAAACATAGCAACAACGACCTTGGCATTATCGATGTCGATAAAATAAATACGCTGCCGCCTAGTCTTTACAAAACAAGCCCCAATTTCAACTATGGCTTCCCTGTTCCTAATATTGGGCCGGTTTCTGGCATTAATCCGTCGGGCGATTATCCTTATGCAATGCACGATAATAAAGCAAAATACAGATATGACAACAATACTTATAAAGCACCCTGTATTTCCACATGTTCCACAGATATCATTGATGAATACAGTGCTTGCGCTTCTAGTTTAGACTTGCTGGCTCCTTCAGAAAACACCGAAAAGATTCTATATGGAATTATTATAGAAGACATTCCCAATACTTATGGAGGAGGAACTGAAGGAGATCCTGAGATTTACATTAAAATATATAACAGTTCCGGTTCATTGGTTTTTTCAAGTGAAAACAGCTATATAAGTGCTGTTCCTGATATTTACATTTCCTGTGATTTTCTTCCCATAGATGTTAGTGATACTTACGAAGTTTATGTATATGAAGATGATGGAGCAATTAATCCTGACGATTTTTTAGGCACAGTATCTTTTCAAGGCTCAAGTAATTCAAACTTTTTCTTTGATTACATCTCTGGCGAACTACTTCAAATACAGCTTAATAAAGAGTCTTATAATACGCAATATCAATGGAACAATGGAAGTAATTCTAATCCATTAACGGTCAGCCAAAGCGGTACTTATTCTGTAACCGTAACCAATAATTTTGGGTGCGAAAGCACCGATAGTTCTATTGTTACACTTGCTCCTGCTCCTCAGATTATATCCGAAAATCTAAATCTCCAAGAGATTTGCTTAGGAAACACCATTAACCCTTTATCGATCAGCACATCCGGCGGAATTGACCTTTCTTATCAATGGTATATGAATGATACTAACAACACTTCTGGTGGTAATTTCATCAATGGTGCTGTCAATACTTCCTATTTACCCAATATTACAAATGCAGGCATCTATTATTATTACTGTGTGGTAAGTGATACTAATACCGGTTGCGATGACATTTTCTCTAATGTTGCCTCTCTTCAAGTCAATGAGCCTCTGTCAATATCTACTCAACCATTATTAAGTCAGACAACCTGTGAGAATGGAATAATTTCTCCTATCACCTGCAATGCAAATGGAGGTGGATCAATATCTTATCAATGGTATGTGAATTCAACTAACAGTAATTCTGGTGGAACACCAATTTCTGGAGCCAATTCTTTTACTTTTACTCCCTATGCGCAAACTATTGGAAATCAGTACTATTATTGTGAAATTAATTCAACTGGATTGGGATGTAATTCAGTTATTTCAAATACTTCAGAGACAATCATTATAGCCCCTATCAATATAAATTCACAACCAATTGCAAGCCAACTAATTTGTTTAGGCGACACCCTTAATGATCTGCTAGTTGGCGCCAATAGTAATTCTAACCTCACCTTTCAATGGTATTTGAATAATATTAATTCAAATAATGGTGGTTCAGTAATTCTTGGAGCTAATTCAACTAATTATTTGCCACCTTCCAATAATGCAGGCACCGACTATTATTATTGCCAAATAAACTCATCAGTAGCTGGTTGTAATGCGATATACTCGGACATTGCAGAAATTTCTATACAATCCCCGGTTTCAATTACTCAGCAACCTTCTTTATTTGATGAGGTTTGTATCTACGACACCAATTCTTATGTCCAAATTTTATCATCAGGAAATAGTCTCTATCAATGGTATCAAAGTTCAATAAATTCTTACTTTAATTCAAGTGCAATTAATGGCGCAATAAATAATAGCTACTTTCCCTTCTCTAACAGTCCAGACACCTTATATTATTTCTGCATAATCTCAGATTCAAATGCCATATGTCCTGAAGACACCTCAGCCATAAGTGAAATTCATTATTTAGATTATCCAACTGCAGCATTTATTTATTCTGATTCTGATTTATTGGTTTCATTTACAAATAATAGCATGAATGGTAATCTATATGAATGGTTTTTTGGAGATGGGACCTCAAGTAATTCTAGCGATCCAATTCATCAATATGTAAACTCTGGAATATATACTATTTACTTGATTGCTGAAAACAACTGTAGTGCCGATACTACATATCAAACTATCACATTAAATATGACAAGTACAGAAGAAATAGAAAACGAAGGCCTTTTTATATATCCTAACCCTACGGCTGGAGAATGTATAATTGATATAAAAACGAATGGATCTCCTGAAGGCTCAATACAATTGCTTGACCTAAATGGAAAATTAATCATGGAACGATTAGTTAATAAAAACAGAACAGAACTTAATTTGAGAAAATTAGAAAGCGGAGAGTATATGATTCGTTTATCAATCAAAGAACCAATCATTCATCAAGAAAATAATTTTGCAATAGTTCAATATATTGAGAAGAAAGTCCACATTGACTAGCAGTGTTTATTATCATTTCCTCCTTGTAATTTATCGCGAATCAAAGTGGCTAGTGATTAAATAAAAAGGATTTTTACGGCTTAGTTTTGACAATAGCAGTCTCGAATTTTCATTTTTGATTACAGTATTAAATACTTTTAGGAAGAATATTTATTGTTCAATATTGCTTTCATCATGAAAATGTTGGAACTATTTTGTACCTTTATAATTCCTTAGGAAAAGACATAGGAATTATGTGCATAATAACGGGATATATATTTAAAAAAAAATCAGAGCTGAAAAGAAATCCTGAATGATTTTTTTGTGTCGATACCCCTCTATTTTTTTACTTTCTACGACAGTAGAAAACCATCAATTTATATTAAATTCATAATATGTCAAGATATCATTCTTTGGGGTCAATACCCCCTAAAAGACACACTACATTTGAAAAACCGGAAGGAGGTCTTTATCAAGAAGAACTTTTTGGAACAGCAGGTTTTGTTGGTATGTCCTCTTTAATTTACCATGTGCATCCACCAACTGTGGTGAGCGAAGTGCGTAAAGTTAAAGACCTAACCGCAAAAATTGGGATTGAAAAAAACATGAAAGCACTCAGCTTTAAGGGGTTTTCACTACCGCAAATTGACGATTATATTGAAAGCCGGAAAATACTTTTTGTTAATAATGATTTGAAAATTGGGTTAGCGGCACCAAAATCATTTTCAAAGGATTATTTCTACAGAAATAGCGATTCAGATGAAATGCTATTTATTCATGTTGGGTCAGGTAAACTCAGGACAATGTATGGAAGTATTGATTTTAAATACGGAGATTACCTGATTATTCCAAGAGGCACCACTTATCAAATTGATTTCGACACGAAGGATAACAGAATCCTCTTTATCGAATCAGCAAGCGCCATTACAACACCGAAAAGGTACAGAAATAACTACGGTCAATTATTAGAGCATTCTCCGTTTTGTGAAAGAGATATTAGGCTCCCAAAAGAGTTGAAAACACACGACGAAAAAGGGCAGTTTAAGGTGCTTTCTAAAAAACAAGATGTTCTTTGGGAGTATACGCATGAAAACCACCCTTTTGATGTCGTTGGCTGGGATGGATTTAATTATCCTTATGCATTTTCGATACATGATTTTGAGCCAATTACGGGTCGTATTCACATGCCTCCTCCGATTCACCAGACTTGGGAAGCTGCAGGCTTTGTTGTATGTTCGTTTGTGCCAAGAATGTATGATTATCACCCCAAATCGATACCATCTCCTTATCACCATAGTAATATTGATTCGGAGGAATTGTTATATTATGTAGATGGAGATTTTATGAGTCGAAATAATATTGAAAAAGGACAATTGACCTTGCATCCAGGGGGAATACCTCATGGCCCTCATCCTGGTGCAATTGAAAGGAGTGTCGGAAAAAAAGAAACAGGAGAATTGGCTGTAATGATAGACCCATTTTCGCCTTTAATGATTACGGAAGAGGCAATGAATTTACAAGTTGATGATTACTATAAATCATGGATGATTGATTAAAAAACAACAAACTATGTCAGATATAAAAAATGTAAATTACGGATTAGAAAAGATATTTAAAGATGCAAAGGATTTTCTTCCTCTATTGGGGACAGACTATATTGAATTCTATGTAGGAAATGCTAAGCAAGCTGCTCATTATTATAAAACAGCTTTTGGTTTTCAGTCTGCAGCCTATAAAGGGTTGGAAACAGGATGTAAGGAATTTGCATCGTATGTTTTAAAACAAGACAAAATAAGGCTTGTGTTGACAACACCATTAAATTCAAGTTCACCTATTAATCAGCATCTAGCGAAGCATGGTGATGGAGTAAAAGTAGTGGCATTGTGGGTGGAAGATGCAAAGAAATCCTGGGAAGAAACAACCAAGCGTGGAGCAAAATCTTTTATGGAGCCAACGGTTGAAAAAGATGAACATGGCGAAGTTGTAAGAGCAGGAATATATACATACGGAGAAACGGTTCACATGTTTGTGGAGCGAAAAAATTACAACGGGATATTTTTACCTGGTTATGAAAAATGGGAATCGGACTATAATCCAAGCTCGGTAGGTCTTAAGTATGTAGATCATATGGTAGGAAATGTTGGTTGGAATGAGATGAATACTTGGGTAAAATGGTATGAGGATGTTATGGGGTTTGTAAATTTCCTATCCTTCGATGATAAACAAATTCATACGGAATATTCAGCCCTAATGAGTAAGGTAATGAGTAATGGGAATGGCCGAATCAAATTTCCCATAAATGAACCTGCAGAGGGCAAAAAACGTTCACAAATAGAAGAATATTTAGATTATTACGAAGGCCCTGGAGTGCAACATATTGCAGTGGCTACTGATGACATAATCAAAACAGTTGCCCAATTGAGAGAAAGAGGAATAGAGTTTCTATCTACTCCTCCGGAGGAATATTATAATGCCGCTCCAGGAAGACTGGAAGAGCACAATCACGAGCTTCAAGAGGATTTAAAAGTTTTAATGAGTTTAGGAATTATGATAGATGCAGATGAAGAAGGTTATTTATTACAAATTTTCACCAAGCCTGTGGAGGATAGGCCGACTTTATTCTTCGAAATAATTCAAAGAATGGGTGCTAAAGGATTTGGAGCAGGGAATTTCAAGGCACTTTTTGAATCGATTGAAAGAGAGCAAGCAAAAAGAGGAACTCTTTAAATTCAATTTTCATGGAAAGGGAAGAGATATTGCAAAAAATAGAGTCAAAATATCAGGATTTGGGAATCCCGGTAGATACAATGCTAGAAGGACTTCTTTACAGTAAGCCTATGGTTTATTGGGATTATATTCAGGCAGATGCCTTACTGGGATTGCAAACACAAAGAACAACCCTTCCAGATGAAATGATTTTTATTATGTATCACCAGGTAAATGAATTGTTATTTAAAATGATTCTCCTGGAAATTGATCAAATAGCGAAGTATGAATCGCTAAATGCGGAGTTATTTACCAAACATCTTAATGCGAATTAGTAGATATTTTGATATGTTATCCTCTTCATTTGATATTATGGGGGATGGAATGGATAAGGACCAATATATGAAGTTTCGAAATACACTTGCCCCAGCCAGTGGTTTTCAGAGCGCACAGTATCAGAATGATTGAATTTGCATCCACAGAACTTATAAACTTAATTGATATAAGGTTTAGGTCTACTATTGATAGAGAACACGCCTTTTGAACATGCTTATGAACATTTATATTGGCAGGCTGCTGGGAAAAATTACAATACGGGTCAAAAATCTACGTTACTTGATAAGTTTGAGAAGAAATACATGGGAGATTTTATCGATTTTATGAAAGATTATAATACAACCAATATCTCGATGAAATTTAAGTCGCTTCCAGAGTCTGTAAGAAACAACCTGGATTTAGTCAATACAATGAGGCATTATGATTATACGGTAAATGTTAAATGGGTTATGTCTCATTACAAAGCTGCGGCGAAGTATATTGGTGGCGGCGCTGCAACAGGAGGAAGTGATTGGACAAAGTATATGCTGCCAAAGTATCAAAAAAGAATTTTTTATCCTGAACTTTGGAGCGAAGAAGAAATAGAGAATTGGGGAATTACAAATCTCGAATCCTATAAAGTATTAACGGAATTATAAACGCAACTGATATGGAAAATGCTAAAAATCTGGAAGAATTTCAAGCCAAAATTGATGCTGAAATTAAAATTGAACCAAAAGATTGGATGCCGGAAGAATACCGTCAGCATTTAATTCGACAAATGTCTCAACATGCACATTCAGAGGTGATTGGAATGCAGCCGGAAGGTAACTGGATAACCCGTTCTCCTAGTTTGAGGGCAAGAAAAATTCTTATGGCTAAGGTTCAAGACGAAGGGGGTCATGGACTATATTTATATTGCGCAACAGAAACCTTAGGAGTTAGTAGAGAGCAGCTAATCAAGTGGCTACATGAAGGGAAAGCAAAATATGCAAGTGTCTTTAATTATCCTTCGCCAACATGGGCGGATATGGGGGCAATTGGCTGGCTTGTTGACGGCGCAGCAATAGTTAACCAGGTTTCGCTACAAAGGAACATCTTATGGGCCTTATTCTAGAGCAATGGTCAGAATATGTAAAGAAGAGAGTTTTCATCAACGACAAGGTTATGAGATTATGGCCACCTTAATGGAAGGTACGGCAGAGCAGAAAAAAATGGCACAAGAAGCGTTTGAAAGATGGTGGTGGCCTTCATTAATGATGTTTGGTCCCCATGACGGTGATTCTCCTCGAAGTTCTAATGCATGAAATGGAAGATTAAAAGGGAAACTAACGATGATTTGCGTCAGCAGTTTATTGATAAAACAATTCCTCAAGCTGAATTAATAGGGTTAAAAGTTCCAGATGCTAACTATAAATTACTAGAAAACGGTTCGTATGAAACTTCTGACATTGACTGGGATGAATTTTGGAATGTAATAAAAGGAAATGGACCATGTAATACACAAAGAATCAAACATCATGCTGCAGCTCATGATAATGGTCAATGGGTGCGAGAGGCAGCAATCGCATACAATGAGAAGAAAGAACAGAATTTAAAATCAGCGTAATAATATAGATACAATGAGTACAGATAATCAAGGTCCTATTTGGGAGGTATTTGTTCAGTCAAAACCTGGTAAGCCCTACAAACATGTTGGTAGCTTGCATGCTTATGATAAGGAAATGGCTATTGAGAATGCCAGAGATTTATACACTAGAAGAAATGAAGGCACTGGACTTTGGCTTGTTAAAGCGGAAGAAATTGTTTCTGTTAAATCTGGAGATGAGGAGTCGTATTTCGAGCCAGCAGATGATAAAATATATCGTCACCCTACTTTTTACAACATGCCAGAAGGCTCTAAGCATATTTAATTATGGAGAGTAATTTGTATAAATTCTGCTTAAGATTAGCAGACACGAGTTTTATATTAAGTTATCGTTTAGGTGAATATGTGAGTCACGGTCCTTTTTTAGAAGAAGACCTTTCCATAACGAATGTAGGTCTTAGATTTAATTGGTCAAGCAGAAAGTCTCTTTAAGTATGCAGCTGAAATCAAAGGAGGGGGTATCACCGATGACGATATTGCCTATAAGCGGGAGGAAAGTGAGTATCTAAATTTTCATTTGGTTGAGTACCCTAACGAAGACTTCGCATTTATAACCGTTCGACAATTTTTTATGGACGTATATAACTATCATTTATTTACGGGTTTAATGAACAGCTCGGATCCTACAATTGCCGCAGTTGCCGCTAAATCAATTAAAGAAGTCAACTACCACTTAAAAAGAAGTCGAAAATGGATGTTGCGCCTTGGAGATGGAACGGAAGTAAGCCACAATAAAATACAGTATGCCGTAAATGAATTATGGAAGTATACAGATGAGCTTTTTGACATGGACGATGTTCATAAAAGCTTGGTAGAAGAAGGGGTTGCAATTGACTTAAAGGAAGTTCAAGAAAAATGGGTAAAAGATGTTGACGACGCGTTAACCGAGGCCACAGTTGCCAAACCAGAGCACGTAAAACACTCTTTGGTTTATGGAAAAAATGGTGGCCATACAGACTTTATGGGGTATATATTAACGGAGTTACAATATTTAACGAATCGCTATCCAGATGCTACTTGGTAACTAGGGATTTTAGGTAGCAAATCCATTTATGAGACTTATGTAAATGGATTGTTTTCTGTTTTTAATACATCTTCAACTAATTTATTTTACTCAAGATGGTGTTGTAAATTTCTAGGTATTGTTCCGCGGCTTTTTCCCAACTGAAAAAATGAAGCTCTGTTCCTCAGCGATTCTTGCTTCTCTAGATGTGTTTTTCTTTATTGCAAGTTCGATCTTATTTGCTATTTCTTCGGGTAAAAAATTATCTAGGTAGACAGCTTCTTCTCCTCCAATTTCTGGAAGAGAAGTTAGTTTAGAAAGAACAACAGGTTTTCCAAAATGCATGGCCTCAACAACGGGTAATCCAAAACCCTCATTCAATGATGGGAAAACAAAAGCTTTACAGTTTTTATACATCCAGTTTTTCTCAGCCTCAGAAATTTCTCCAGGCAGAAAAACGCGTTTTTCCAGATTATGTTTAGTAATTAAGATTCTTATTTTATCTGCATACTTTGAGCCTGCGTTTCCGCATAAATACAGGTTTAAATCAGGAATATTTTTCATCGCTTCAATAAGAACATGAAAATTTTTCTTTTCCCCAATAATTCCGATTGAAAAAATAAAAGCTTTACTGTCGTCAACAAATTCAGGGATTATTGGATTTGCATCTAAAACAGAAACACCATTGTAAATAACTTTTTGCAAGACATCTGGCAGCTCCAAGTGTTGTTCAGCAATCTTTTTGGTAAACTCCGATATGTATACAATACCACTGCTTTATTTACTAGCTTTTGAAGATTCTTTAACTTTCTTTCTTTTTTAGCACCTGTATATTTATCCAAAAAATTCAAATCATGAATTGTCAGCAGAATTTTTGTTGTTTTATCTTTTGGGAAATATTTAGCTTCTTGATGCATGCAGTGCCATAAGTCTGCCTTAACTGATACTCCAAAGTATTGATGGCTTCTTTTCCAAAGAACGGTGTTTTTAGTTTCAAAAAAAGTGAGATGTTCTTCATCTACATAGACGCCAATTTCTTCTTCCGCAGTTGTTTCAATTGCTTTGCCAATGTGGGCACAGAATTGACCTAAACCACTATTAGGGGTCTTCAATTTTTCCATGTCCAAAAAAAATATTGACATCTAATTCTCTTTTTGAAGTTCTCGTATTTTAGAATATTTTAGGAAAGTTGCATGAGCAGAATTTTTACTAATAATCCAACCATAGTAACCGTCCATTATTCCAAGTTTTAAGATATACGTTTTGAAAAACATAAATTTGGAGCTCATAAAAACTTTGAATAAACTTGGTTTCGCCCCATTTAGAACATAAGCGTTAGCAGCAATATCTGTAAAATAGTTAATCTGTTTTATGTGTTCTTCGATTGTGTAATAACTATAGTGCAATAAATCACCCTTTAAATGAATAGGCTTTATTCCCTTTTCCATTTCAAAACAATCGTGCGGGTTTATCCCCTTCCAAGTTCCTTTTCTCCTATCCCAAAGTCTCAATTTTATGTCTGGATACCACCCACAGTGCTTGATCCATTTACCACAATAACTAGTTAAACGATTAAACGCGTAACCATCATTTTTCCAATTGTTTTTAATCGCTAGAATACTGTTTTTCAATTCATCAGACAATGCTTCATCCGCATCAAGGGACAAAACATAGTTGTTGCTAGCCTGCGTGTAAGCCCAGTTTTTTTGTTCAATATGACCCTTAAACGAATGCTCAATAAAAACCACGTTATGCGCTAAACAGATTTCTTTGGTTTTGTCTTTAGAAAAAGAATCAACAACGACAATCTCATCAACTACATTTTTTAAAGATAGAATACATCGCTCGATATTCTTTTCTTCGTTAAATGCAATAATTACAGCTGAAATATTTACTTTCATTCTTCGGTAAAGATATTAATTTTGTAGGATAAAGAATTTAATTCCGATGAAATACAACCTAAGCGAAATCACGGAGGTGATAAAAAACAGAAGGACTATTTATCCAGAAATGTATAGTTCTAGAAAAGTACATAAGGAAATTATAGAAGATATATTAAACAACGCCATTTGGGCACCTACCCATGGAAACACGCAGCCTTGGAGGTTTAAGGTTTTTATGGACAATGGTTTAAATAAATTGAGCACATTTCAAAGTAACTTATATCGAGAGTTAAATTCAGGAAGTGATTTTAAGGAGCTGAAGTTTAAGAAACTCAAAGAAAGGCCTTTAAGAGCTTCAGCTGTAATTGCTGTTTGTATGAAACGTGATGAGCGTTTAAAAATATTAGAGATTGAAGAAATTGAAGCGGTAGCATGTGCAATTCAGAACATGCATTTAACTTGCACTGCTTATGGAATAGGAGGTTTTTGGTCTACTTCAAAGCTAATCTATTCGCAAAAAACCAATGCCTTTTTAGAAATCGATCAGATGGATAAGTGCCTTGGGCTTCTTCTATGTTGGGTATCCTGAAGTGCCTTGGCCAAAAGGGCAGCGAAAGCCTATTGAATACGTAACTGAATGGGTCGAAAGTTAAATTATGAAAGACTTTGAAGAAATTGAAAGGAGAATGAATATCACCAATTCTCATGACCACCCTACAAATGAGATGTATAAGGTGTATCATTTTAAAACAAAAGAGCAGGCCTTATATTTCGAAGAGTTGTTGTAAGAAAATAGTATTCAGTATGAGTCTGATGAGGAACTAGCACATGGGAAGACTATGTATTTGTTCGGTATTCGAAAAAATGATATTGACAAGGTAACAGCATTAAACTATTTGGCAGTCGGTAAATTCAGAAAACCTTTTATTTCCAATCCAGTATTTAGATGGTTTGTTATTTTATTGGGTGTATCTGCTTTAGCTCTTTCGATTGCCGGCTTTTTCTTAAAAAAGTAAAACTTTTTTTTACGGTGACCGTAATACGAACCTGAAATAAATATTTAAGGTGAGCACAAAGACAGTTGTAATAACTTTTTTGATTCTAGTAAGCTATTCTTTTTCCATATCCAAGAATAGAGTTGAGCCAACAAGAGATGGTAAAACAAATAGAAAAGATACGGCATCAGCAGTTGTGGGTTACGGTCAGGGGTATCTGTTTGAGTCTGCACAAGAACTTTCTGCTACTGAATTTGATAAACTCCTAGATTCTATTCTTCAAGATGAGTTTTCTTCAAAGCAACTAATTCATGAAATTAACTTTTATAAATCCTTAAAAGACAAGTCTCATGCAGCAATTTATGCGATGATTGACTCGCTGTTATTATTGGATTCAATACCTTATAATTTAATAAATCCATTGAACCTTTATATTGTGTTGCACCCAAAAGGCCTAGCGATAAAAACTACATATTCTTTTGTTAATAGCGACACATCCTTTTATCCCGCCCATACTTATTATAGGAGATGGAATAATAGAGTCGCTTGGGATTATCCTAGGTCTATTTCTGAAAATGACTCTGTTGAAGTATTGTTGCTAAAACAAAATGAGAACGAATATCATCATCCAATTGGAGCCAAGACACTTCGCAGATATTTTGGATGCGTAACCTCTCCTTTTGGCTGGAGAGATGGCAGAGCGCATAATGGAGTAGATCTCGAATTGCATTATTGGGACTCTATATACTGCATGTTTCCTGGTAAAATAAGAATGGCAAGAACGTATTCCGATTATGGAAAAGTGGTTGTCGTCAGACACAATAATGGACTGGAAACGCTATACGCACACATGTCGAAAACAGCTGTAAAGGAAGGTCAGTTAGTAAAGGCAGGCCAGCTATTAGGTCATGGTGGGCAAACAGGGAACGCTACCGGAACACATTTGCATTTAGAAATGCGATTTAAAGGACTCCCAATAAACCCAGCACATATTGTCTCATTTAAAAACAAAGAGGTCCATGCAGATACCGTAGTTCTTAAAAAAATGAAACACACCTACATTGCTTTTCCTGCTGGCACCGAGTTTCACACGGTGAAAAGAGGGGAATACCCATCTAAAGTGGCAAAAAGATATGGAATTACAACCGCGAAACTATGTCTACTAAATGAAATAACTAGAAAAACGAGGCTTAGTATTGGTCAAAAACTAAGAATTAAAGATAGTTGAGATAACCCTTAAATATTAAATTTGTGCCGTTATAGACTAAATTGAGCACTGTCAACAACTATTTGATTTTTGAAGATTAATCTTTCTTATTTTTGTAATCAATACAAGCACTTCCTCCAGTTATGAGAAGCATCACATTTCTAGCCCTACTTCTAATAAGCAGTTTTAGTTTTGCTCAAAAAGGATTGACGAGTTTTGGACTTCAATTTAAGCCAATTGTTCCAGTAAGTTATTTCAATGCCGGGCCGGTTAACTTAAGTGATTCGATTGTAAATATTGAGATCAAACAGAAGCTTGGCTACAGCATGGGAATGATTATTCGCCATAATATTACGAACTTAATTTCATTTGAGACTGGAATTAACTATGTCAGAAGAAACTATTCTATAGATGCAAAATCGAAGATAAATACCCTGGATGACCAATTAGAATTTGGATTTGTAAATTATGAAATTCCGCTTCAAGCTTTGGTCTACGTTCAACTTTCAAGAAGCTTATTTATGAACGTTTCAAGTGGCATAGGTTTAAACGCTTACCCTTCTCATGTTATTAGCTTTGGAGAGAACTTATTGTTGGAACAGCTATCCCTACGAGGAAGAATAATTGGATTGAGCTATTTGGCAAATATTGGCTTTGAATACAAGACCGAGGAAAAAGGAAATTTTTATTTAGGAGCTTCACTTGTAACTCCACTTTCGCCGCTTACACAAACCCAAATAAAATACGAATATCAAAACACAAGTTTTACTGAATTCACCTCTTTCTTAAATGGGAATTATATTACCTTAGATTTACGTTATTTTTTCCCTGCAGAGAAAGAATGATTAAGGCTCTTCGCTATAGCCACATCGTTTGGAAATCAAACTACAACGTTTGGAAAAAATAATCCTATACTTTGTATAAACAAGCAACCAATTTTTCTCAATCTGCGTTAATATAAATATATTTACGTCTTACAAAATTAATTTATTGCATCATGAAGTGTTGTTTGTTATTATTTTTTATTGGTAGTTATTCTTTAATGCTTGCTCAAGCACCAGACGGATTCCCATCTACTTTTATCGCTAGTGGTAACGGAAATTGGAATAATGTTGGTACCTGGAGCCTAGATTTTGGATCTGATCCAGACGGTCCTGACGGGGATGATTTAGTTATAATTAATGGTAATACCATTACTGTTAATGCTGATGCAGGTTTTGGGCGCTTGGAATATAATGCTACAGGTACAACCCAGCCCACATTAAAGGTGAATTCAGGAATTAGTTTAACGGGTTACAATACGGTTCAAGATGGAGCAATAGTAATAACAGCTAGTCAAATTGGAATAGGGCTTCCTACAAATAAAGATCAAACATTCAATATTGATGGAGGAATAGTTTCATGCGCTTTATTAGATTTAACTACTACAAGGTCGACAGCAAATGTGCGATTCAATATTCAGAATGGAGGTACATTAACGATTGAGAATGATTTAACAATGGTTTCTAATGCTTCAGACACTGACATTTTGTTAGATGCCGGAACAACAGGTACGGGCAATACGCTCAACTTAGGTGGCGAGATTATCGGCTTTATAACTTCAGATGGAATTATTGATATGGGTTCAGGTTCGGGTGTAAGTACTTTCAACTATAATGGCTCAGATCCTCAAACAATTGAGTTTGATTCACCCACGGATTTACGATATGCTGATCTACAGGTTTCTAACCTTTCTAGCGCTACTTTAGAATCGGGATTATCATCAACTAATGTGACGGGTAATTTAACCATTTCCTCTGGTGGAGTTTTTGATGATGGAGGTTTTGCCAGTTCCTTTACTGGAGAAATCACCAATGAAGGAACATACTTTGGTTCGGGATCTCTTACGCTGACAGGCAATTTAACAAATTCAGTTGGTGGTGTTTTTAACGATGCAGGCTCCGGAACTGCTGTTAATGGAGATGTTACCAACGCTGGAACGTATAATGGTCAGTCAGGCTCACTTGATATCTCCGGAGATTTTACGAATAGTGGTACTTTTACCTCTTCTGGTTTTAATATTAATTTAGAAGGGAATTGGAACAATACGGGCACATATACTTTTTTTTCGGGAGACAACTTTACTTTTGACGGTGCTGGAACTAGTACCATAACCGGCGCAACTGATTGGTATGAATTAACCGCAAATAACTCATCTGGTGTTACTGTTTCGAGCGGAGCACAAAATATTCATGGTATTTTGGATTTAGATCAAGGGACTTTCACTTCAGGAAGTCTGGTAACCTTGATTTCTGATGCTACTAGTACTGGTCAGATGGACGATATAGGAAGTGCAACTTTCTTAGGCGATTTAACAGTTCAAAGGAGAATTGCTAAAACTTTTCAATCATGGTCTTCTATTACCTCTCCAGTTGAAGGTACAACTTTAGCTACTTGGCAAGGAAATGGAGTTTTGTTTAGTGGGTTTCCTACTTCTGATTTTCCCACTTTTCCTTTTGTAAACTGTTTTGAGTACGATGAGCCTAGCCACGGATCAGATAAAGACGACGGTTGGGATGAAGCCAATGGAATGACAGATGCAACTGGGCCAGATAATAATTATAGAGCCCACTATGTGTATATGGATGCAACAACTTTTAACTTGTCTGTGACGGGGGCTCCAATTACAGATGGTGTAACTGTGCCTTTAGATTTTAATTCAAGCGGAAACGCCACACAAGATGGCTGGAATCTAATTGGAAATCCATACCCGTGTAGTATCGATTTTGATGCAATATATAGTAGTAATTCGGGAAATATAATTGACGGTTATCTCGTTTATTCTGGCGAATTCGGAAATTACGGTTGGTATGATGGAGCAACAACAGGCACCGGTGTAGGGTCAGGGGGTGCAACAAAAGATATACCTCATAGCCAAGGAATTTGGTTGCAATCGCTCAACGGAGTAGACCTTTCTGTTACGGGGAAGCGCATAAAGTTACTTCGGCTGATCCTACTTTCTTAAAAAGTGCAGATCCTGAATTTATGCGAATTCATTTAACGGGCAATGTCAATACATTTCAAGACGAAGCGTTAGTGTTTTCTCATCAAAGTTACAGTGATAATTATGATGGAGATGATTTAATAAAATTCACTACGATGAATCCGGACAATGCACCTACCCTCTTCACACAGTCTTTGGATGGAGTTGATTTGTCTTTCAATAAAATTGGGATTAATAGCATTTCGATTCCTGTAATGGCAATCGCCGGAACAATTGCCCAAGGAGATTATACGCTGAGTTTTGAAATACCTTCCGAATTTATGTTAGGGGCATGTATGACGCTAGAAGATTTACATACGGGAATTACTACTGACTTAAGATCGGATACTTCCTATACTTATGCTACTAGCGATACTACATCACTTCCACGCTTTATAATTCATGTAGTCAAAGATTTTAATACTCAGGTTGGAGATTTAACTTGTTTCGGAACATCAGATGGAACAGTAACTATCGATGGAACAGGAATTACAGGGTCGATGTTTGAGCTTTTAGATGGCGGAGGAAATGTTGTTTTTAGTGGCTCTGCAGTGAACGATTCTATTGAAATCACAAATTTAACCTCTGGAAACTATGATATAAATACAAACCATTTGGGTGGTTGTTCAATAGGCAACTTCTTTATATCCGTTAATCAACCTGCGCAGGTAATCGCTAATTTTGATTTAGTTGAAGACACTTTATACCTTATTGACGGAGGCTTATTAGAAGTTACTAATTTGTCTACAGCAACTAATTATTCTTGGGACTTTGGTGATGGAAACACCAGTATAGATGAAAATCCTACGCATATTTATACTGCTCCAGGAGTGTATCAAGTAATGTTACTAGCAGATAATGATAATGTTGGTCAATGCACTGAAGTAACAAGCAGAAATGTGGTTGTGATGAATGAACCTTTGTCAATTCTTGAGATGCAATGGGAAGAAAATACCAACGCTTTTATAAATAACGGAAGAGTGGTAGTTGATTTTGATTTGAAAAATAATGGTTACGCAGAAATTTCTCTAGTAGATGTTAACGGAAAGAGAATTGTATCTAATCATTATAGTGTTTCCAGCAATCGAATAATCCTTATAAACTCAGATGAGGTTGCTAAAGGAGTTTACTTCGTAAACATTACTATTGAAGGGAAAAGGAAAAGTCAAAAACTATTTGTTGATTAGTCCGCGACATGCTTGTAAAAAAGGCCTCCTAAGTTGTAAGCTTTTTTATTTTTTCTCTTTTAGATAGAGACTCATCTAAACTTGTTCCAGAATTAAATAACTTAATATGTCCAAAATATTATTCATCGCGATACTCACAATAGGGTTTTTTAATCTTTCTGAAAATCAGATTAATGCTCAAACGGACTCTACTGAATTTGTGAAACCAAGATTATTTTTGATAACTACTATGGGTGGTGGAGAATTTGTTGGAACCATAATTTCAGATGATTCAATAGACGTGGTGATTAAAACAAAAGATAGAGGAGAAGTTTCCATTCCAAAATACCAAGTTAAAAGTATGAAAGAGCTTGAAGAGGGGCAGCTTAACAAGGAGGGAGAATACGTTAGTGATCCTTTATTCGCTACTCGCTACTTTATTACAACAAACTCATTTCCATTGAAGAAAGGAGATAATTATACTTCTTTAAACTTATTTGGACCTGAGTTTCATTTTGGTGTAGGGGAAAAATTTGGAATTGGTGTAATGACATCGTGGTTTGGAATTCCTATTATTGGCACTGCAAAATACAGTATTAATTTAAGCGAAACAGCTAATGTAGGAATAGGAGCTCTTGTGGGTACAGGTTCATGGGCGATTCCAGACTTTTTTGGAGCACTTCCTTTCGGAACATTGACTTTCGGAACGCGTAAATCAAACATTAATTTTTCAGCGGGTTATGGGGCTATTTCAGTTGGAAATGGTGCTGATGGTACCGCACTTTTTTCAGTTGCAGGAGCTATTGGAAACGGAGGCAAAGTTAGTTTTGTATTCGATAGCTTTATTGTTCCTATTAATCGAAGCCAATCGACTTATAACCCCAACACTGGTAATTATACAGCTTCAACATATAAAGCGATATTTGCATTAATTATTCCCGGTGTTAGGTTACAAACGAATGATGATAAGGCGTTTCAAATTGGATTTGCGGGAGCTTACTTTGATGGTGATATTTTGCCATTGCCCATTCCGATGGTAACTTGGTTTAGGCGTTTGTAATTTTTAGCTGGTGCAAGAAACAAAAAAGAGGCCATTAAAGCCTCTTTTTTGTTTTATGTGAATTAATTGTCTTAATCCGTGAGTTCAAATGTGCCAAAGAATGTATCCACTTTATCCTGTGTAACGTAACTTCCGTCTCTAATAACACCAATTTGGTACAATCTGTTTCCCACTAAATACATTTGGTATTCGATGTGCATCGTTTCTGCAATTCCTTTAAAGTGCAAACCAGAGTGACCATCTATACTTACCTCTTCTTCTAAATCTAAATGTGTAACCCCCATACTATTTATTACACCTTCTTTTCCTCCTGCTAACATATCAGCTGTAGATCCCGCTTCAGCAATAGCTGAAGGGTAATCGTTATACCCTATGATATAAGCTTCCGTGATACTTTTTTCATACAAAAACATTGTAATCTCAATATCTCCAAGTTCAGTTGGAACTGATTGGGCAGTTACATCAGGTGTTCCACCCAGAAAGTTTACTTTAAAGCGTCCGTCTTCAGATTCATACATTTTTGAGGAAATACATGCGGAGAATAGAATTGAAGCTGCAACACATGTTATTATTCTTAATTTCATTTTTTGTTTTTCTGGATTGTTTATAATAAAAAAGCCCACTGATTAAAGTGGGCTTTTAGTTTTTCGATTAGTAATCTCTACAATTAATCAACCATTGCTTTGAAATCAGCATTTAAAAAGTATTTCACAAATTCTCTGTCTTTAGAGGCTTTTGTTTTGAAATCAGCATCTTTTTCAATAGCTGTTTTTAAGTTACTAAATACTAAGTCAGAGTTATTCGTTCTTGCTCCTATTATTGCTTTCAAATAATAAGCTAGCCCTGAATCATTGTTGTCCGCGGCATCAATTACCTCTAATGCTCCAGCAGCATCTCCAGAAACAATCTTTGCAATAGCAATATTTAACGAGATATAACCATCCATGTTAGCTAAGGCCTCCGCATAATCAGCAGACTGTATTTTTACTAAGCCCATGTTATACTTGGTTTCGTTTGCAGTTCCCGCTTCAGTAAATAATTCTAAAGCTTTTTCACGTCCTGCCTTATCGTTTCCTGCTTTTACATGGGTAACAGCCCCGATGTTATTCGTTGAAATTGAGTTAGCTTCGATTCCGTTTGCTTTTTCAAATTGAACGCCAGCACCATCAAGGTCGCTTTGTAAGTACAGTACGTAACCTACGTTGTTAGCACCTCTATAGTCGTCTACAAAGTTTTTCTCAGCTATTTTATAAATTCTTAGTTTTTCATTTAAGTCTTCTGTCAGTGTAGCAGCAAAAAGAACTTCTTCAACCGTTAAGGTATCAGGATTGGTTGTAGTAAGAGCAGTTAATTCTTCATCGCTCCAGCCAATTTGATCGTAAGTTAAAGTAATAACAGATCTTCTAAGCTGCGGCAAAACATCTTTTTCTAAGAATTTATACGTCTTAGCCATGTTACGAATGTCTTGCTCTCTTTTGTTTGGGTCTTGAGTCATTTCAAGAACTCTTAAAATAAGGTCTTTGTCTTCGTGTGTTGTTTTTTGAATTTCCGCACTGAAACCATCCCAATCTTCTCCTTTGGGTGTTTTGGAGACAAAACCTTCCTCCATTCCTGGAGCAAAATTTAACTTCTTCATTAATTTAGAAACATATGTAGAAGCAGAAGCAGCTCGATCTCCGGCTAAATTTGCATTCTTGTCAATCTCTCCTTCAGGAGAAGCGTAAGACATAACATTAACACTTTTCATTTCTCTCCGAATGTTAATGGCAGCATCTGTAGCAAATATTTCAAAGTCTTTAATGTCTTGGTCTTTCAATTCTGCACCATTTATATTGAATTTCCCTTTTTTGTAATTGATTACGGCATTAATACTTTCTTCAGTTGTTCTAACAAATTTGTCATTTGCCATGATTACTTTATCATCAAATTCCATTAGATACGGAGTAATAATTGTACCATCTGCAATTTTTTCAGTAGTAATTTCTTCTTTAACCGTTTCTTTCTTGCCTTTCTTTACTACAAGCTTAACCACCAATTCCCCTTCTTGCATGCAAGGGTTGTAAGGCAGTGTAGAGTTATAGACAACTGTTTTACCTTCTTTTGGTATGACTGTTCCATTCCCAGCAGCCTTTGCTCCTTGATATACAGCCATTTCAAACGGAATTTCAGTTCCATCTTTACAAATGAAAGTAGGCGTTACTTCTACAATTGCCTTTGCGTTTAATCCTTTTTCTACAAAGGTAGCGTTGATTTGTAAGTCAACCTCATCACCGTGCATTTCCAAAGGATTTTCTTTTACCTTATAATTAAGGTCTTTTATTAAATCACAACTTCCCAATAGTAACCCTGTAGAAACTATAGAGGTAAGGGCGATGTTTTTAAGTGTGCTTCTTTTCATTTTTATTGTATTTAAAACTTTTGGTTTTATTTTCTAAATATCGTGCAAGTATAAGTAAGTTTTTTTGTTTATGAAAGGATGAATGACATCAATAAGGAAAAACAGATGTTTTTAAAGCTAATTATAGAATGTATCCTCCTTAAAAACAAGACAATAACTCTAGTGCTTTCTATGTTGCTCAACCCTTTCTATTTTATTAAATTAATGCGCTTAATTCCTTCAGAATGTTGCGCTGAGAGTAATTCTTTAAATGATTGTTCCAACCACTCAGGTTTTTCAAGGTTTATTTCGTTTGCGCTGATGTAAAGTATTGGGATGCCATCTATTCTTTGTAAGAAATTTTCATAGCCCTTGCTTAAAGTAAATAAATAGTCAGGAGAAATTTCTTTCTCGTATAACCTGCCTCGTGAAATAATGTTTTTTTGTAATTCGTCAAGAGGTCTGTTTAAAAACAAAAGAATATCTGGTTTTGGGACTGTTTTATAAAGGGAGCTTATTAGTTCATTTATAAGGTCAAACTCTTTAGGGCTCAAGTTCATTTTTGAAAAGATTAAACTTTTCAATGGGTAATAATCTGAAAAAATTAAATTATGCGGTTGCGAGTGAAACTGAAACAATTGTTTGCTTCTATCCAGTACAAATTGCACTTCAGCATGGAGAGCATAGCTATTGTCGCCATAAAAATCCTTGAGAAATTCATTTTCTTCAAATTCTTCCAGCAAGAGGTCGCCATTAAATTTCTTTGCCAGAAAATTCGATAATGTAGTCTTACCAGCTCCAATATTTCCCTCGATGGCTATGTGTTTGTAATTAAGCATTTAAAGTAGAAATTTTAGAAGGATCCGAACATAGTGCTAAAACCTGACTTGTTGTTTTTTGAAATGTTGGCACAACCCAGTTGGGAGCGATTTCGGTTAAAGGCTCCATGCAAAACCTTCTTTGATGCATTCTTGGGTGCGGAATTTCTAGACTTTCCGTGCGGATAATCAACTCTTCATAAAGCAAGATATCAATATCAATATTTCTGTCTGCATAGGCTTTATTCTTGAGCCTTTTTCTTCCGAGCTCAGCTTCTATTGAAAGACAGGTTCCCAATACTTTTGCAGGACTCAAATTTGTTTTAATGAGTAATGCTTGATTTAAAAAAGGATTTTTAGAGTCGTATCCCCAAGGGTCAGATTCGTAAATTGATGAAGCTGCTACCAACTGTCCAATTTGCGAGATGATTAAGGAACTCGCATTTACCAATAAATCGAGTCGGTTATCGATGTTACTTCCTAAAAGCAGAACGGTTTGTTTCATTTCACAAAAATAAATTTATTCTACTCAAAATTTCCATTTCGGTAGTTGCTATATTAGATAGTTATTCACACTTAAAAGAAGGTTTAAGATATATTGAAAGCAAGATCTATCCGCTGGTAGTATTAATTTGCCATTGGTGTAGATAAAAATTTAGAATACATTTGTCCTTTTAACTTTACGTATTGATTCAAGAAAAAGGGAATAATTACTAAAAACAAAAAATTATGAAACCATTTTGGCGGTCGTTTTGGTCAGCATCTTTAGCAATATTTTTAATAGGAGGAACTTTAACTGCTCTGCTTTTAGTGGGTATCGGAGGTGCTATTTCAGGATTGACCGAGACAACACCTTTTGTTGTAAAAGATAATGCAGTTTTACACATGAAGTTGGACACTAAGATTAGCGAAGTATCTTATGCTGAATTTGATCAAACTTCTTTTTCCTTGGATCAAGGTTTTGGATTGAGGGAGATTAAAATCGGATTAGCGGCTGCAAAATTAGACGACAAAATAAAAGGAGTTTTCTTAAACATTACAAATCTTTCCGCTGGAATGGCCACAACGGAGGAAATTAGAGACGCAATAATTGATTTTAAATCTTCAGGAAAATTTGTTTATGCCTACAGTGAGTTTTACTCGCAAAAAGCATATTACCTGTGTACTGCTGCAGACAAGGTTTATTTATTTCCTGCTGGAATGTTGGAGTTTAAAGGATTAGGCGCAGAATTAATGTTTTTAAAAGGCGCAATCGATAAAATGGGTGTTGATGTGCAAATAATAAGAGGAAGTAATAATAAATTTAAGAGTGCGGTAGAGCCTTTAATGTATGACAGTATGAGTGTCGCAAACAGAGAGCAAACGATGACATATATAAACGCTCTTTGGAATCAAATGTTAATTGGGGTTAATGAAAAAACAGGAGTTAGTGCAAATAGGTTAAACGAAATTGCAGATTCGATGTATGTGCGTTCTTCTGAAACAGCATTAGACCATAAACTTGTAGATGAATTAATTTATGAGGATGAACTTTTAACAGTTTTAAAAGAGGAGTCAGGAACAAAAAAAGGGAAGGATTTAAATTTGGTTTCATTTAAAAAGTATGCCTCGAAAAAAGCAAAGAAATACGATCGGAAAAATAAAGATAGCAATATTGCAGTAGTTTATGCTGTTGGAGGAATTGAAAGTGGTAAAGGAAACGCAGCAACGATTGGGTCAGAAACAATCGCAGGAGCCATACGTGAAGCGAGAGAAGATGATGCAATAAAAGCGGTTGTTTTGAGAGTGAACTCTCCGGGAGGAAGCGCGCTCGCTTCTGATGTTATTTGGAGAGAAGTAGTATTAACGCAAAACGCAAAGCCAATTATAGTATCAATGGGAGATGTAGCTGCTTCAGGAGGATATTATATTGCTTGTGCAGCGGATAAAATTTATGCGCAACCCAATACCATTACTGGTTCAATAGGTGTTTTTGGTGTAATCCCTAATATAGGGCCTGCGTTAAAAAAGAACTTTGGAATTACATTTGACAGAGTGCAAACAAACCATCATTCGGTATTGTCCCTAAACAAGGCTTTAACAGATGAAGAAAAGCGTTTAATTCAATTAGGGGTGGATGATATATATAATGATTTTACGCAAAAAGTAGCTGATGGAAGAGAAGGGTTAGAACAAGCCGATGTTGACAGCATTGGGCAGGGTAGAGTTTGGTCTGGAACAGACGCCTTAAGAATTGGTTTGGTTGATGAGTTAGGTGGTATAGATGCTGCAGTTGCTTATGCTGCTCAGCAAGTTAATATAGGTGCTGAGGAGATTAAATTAGGGGTTTACCCCGAACAAAAGGAGAATAAGCTTCTTGAATTAATGGAGTCTTTGGGAGATGAAGAAGCTAGCGCAGAAACATCATTAAGAATAAAATTAGAGACTTTTATTCAATCAGTGGATAAAATAATATCTACCCAAGGAATTCAAGCTAGAATGCCTTTCGATATTGTGGTTGAGTAGTATATTAATGGGAAACTACAAATCCCCCCTTTATTACTTTTTCTCCGCTATAAAGCTCTAGTTGATAAAGCCCATTTGTTAAAGCTGAAACTTGTATCGTATTATTTTTCAAGTCCCCTTTTAGTACAATTTCTCCGGTTGCGGAAAATACTCTATACGGAGCGTTTTTGTATTCACCATGCAGTAAAATGTAATCTGAAGATGGATTTGGGTATAGGGTAATGCTTTCTTTTAAGCTTTCTCCAATTCCTCCTACTTGTGGGTCAAATTCTAATAAAAAAGCCTTGTTGGTAACAGCTTGCCCTGGTTCCATTCCGCCACAAATAATCCATGATGTTGGAGTAATTTGGGCAATTCCTCTTAGGTCCATTATTCCGTATGGCGAACCAAAACCTTCAAACCACATGTTCCAGTACTTTTGATAAGTTATAATTCGAGAATGCGGTTCAACTCCTCCTGAGCCATTGTAGGCTATTCCATCAAAATTGTAAGCAGTTCCTGAACCTCCTATCCAAAAACAACGATTGTTGTATTTAGCCGCGGCCATTCTATATCCATTTCCTCCTGGATTATCTTGCAACTGACTCCAGGTTATTACCGTTGGATCAATGGGGTTAATTATGCCCATTCTTAAATAGGATGTTGCATTAAAACTAAGGCCTGAGGTAACCCCTCCATTGTAGTAAATAGTGTCTCCAATTATTACTCCTGAAGCTCCAAACATTTTGTATTGAGTTATATTAGGGGTGGCGGTTCCAACGAGCCAATTATCATTTGCGGGATCGTAAATTTGTACGTCCGGCACATTATTGTTGTTGCTCCAACCCGTAACTACATAGATCAAACTATCTCTCCAAACCGCTTGTACGTGATCATCAATAGCAATCGGTATATCTGATCCATCAGGCAAATAATGATTAGTTACGGGATCATAAATATGAATTTTGGAAGAAGAAACTTCGCTTCCATTTGCATTAACATGGTAACCTCCTATGATGTATATTTTATTTTTAATTGTGCTTGCACCGGCACCTATTTTCCCTAAACCATCAGGAAGTGGTGCGATTGTGTCCCACATGGCTGTGGTTACATTATACCGATAGGATTTGAGATTAATTCCAGAATAAAGTTTAGTGCTGTCTATTCCCGAGAAGGAATATACATTTACGTTCCCAGACCCATCGACTCCTTGAGAAACTGCATTGTTGGAAATTCTTTCTGGCATGGAGCTGAGTTCGGTCCAAGTCCATCCTGTTTGCGAAAAATTAATGGAAGGAAAGAAGAAAAACAAGATTAAATATTTAAAATACATATACATTGTTTTATATGAAAGTATTATTTTAGCTTAAAATTAAGTAAAAATGGGAGATAGTAATTTTCACGGGAATACGGCAGGAGTTGGATACATATATGCTGGGATTGTAATTTTAGCAATTTTCGGATTCGTATTCTTCGGATAGACCTTATAATCCCCTCGTATATAATTCTTTTTTATGGCAAGGAAAATTGGCGTCCCGTTCAATTCAATTTTTTCGTGGCTCATAAAAAAACGAATTCATCAAATTGACTTATTTAAGCAATATCCCATTGACGTGCAATTTGACGTCCTTGAACAATTAATTACCACAGCTAAGGATACGGAATTTGGCAAACAACACAAATTTAAATCCATTCATTCTTATGAAGAATTCAAGAAAAATATTCCTCTTCAATCATATGAGGATATAAAGCCCTATGTTAACAGGTTAAAGCAAGGCGAGCAAAACTTATTGTGGCCAACAGAAATAAAATGGTTTGCAAAATCCTCGGGAACTTCAGGAGATAAAAGTAAGTTTATTCCTGTTTCAAAAGAAGCGCTTACAGAAAGTCATTATCAAGGAGGTAAAGATCTTTTAGCATTGTATTATTCGAACCATCCTAAAACAAAATTATTTAATGGAAAACACCTTATTCTTGGGGGAAGCGCGCAAATAAACTACATTAACAATAAGTCATATTTTGGGGACTTATCGGCAATAATTGTTAAAAATTTGCCTTGGTGGTGCGAACTCAGAAGAACTCCCAAAAAGGAAATTACATTAATGGAAGAATGGGAGGAAAAGTTGGATAAAATGGCTGAATCTACTGTCAAAGAAGACGTGCATATTCTTGCAGGAATTCCCTCCTGGACATTGGTTCTTTTGAAAAAGATACTTGAAAAAAACAACACAGATAACATAATAGATATTTGGCCAAACCTTGAATTATATATGCATGGAGGCGTCAGTTTTGATCCCTATGAAGAACAATTTAAGGCGATAATTCAAAAAAGTGATATGAATTATGTTCAAACATATAATGCCAGTGAAGGGTGTTTTGGAATTCAAGATAGAGTTGTTGCAGATGATATGCTCCTGATGTTAGACTATGGAATTTTTTATGAGTTTATACCCACGGATGAATTTGAAAGCGATTCACCAACAGTAATTAGCATTGAAGACGTTGAGCTTGATGTTAACTACGCTTTAGTTATCTCAACAAATGCTGGTTTATGGCGCTATGTTATAGGGGATACAATAATATTTACATCGCTTAAACCTTATCGATTTAAGGTTTCAGGGAGAACTAAAAACTATATCAATGCCTTTGGCGAAGAAATGATAATCGACAATGCTGAAAAAGCAATAAGAATTGCTTGTGAAAAAGCAAAAGCGCAAGTAAAGGAATATACAGCTTGCCCTATTTATATGGACAACTCAAGTACAGGAGGACATCAATGGTTAATTGAGTTTGAAGCTGAACCCGAAAATCTAGACTACTTCACTCAGACTTTAGATAAGGCCTTGAAATCTATAAATAGTGATTATGAAGCTAAACGATCAAATAGCTTAACTTTACGTTCTCCATTAATACAAAAAGTACAAAAAGGAACGTTTTATGCATGGTTAAAGAGCAAAGGAAAAGCAGGAGGGCAGAATAAAATCCCTAGGCTTTCAAATGACCGTAAAATAGTTGATGAAATATTGGAATTGATTAAATGAAGCTGAAGTTGTTTATATTCGTATTTGTTTTTGGCGTTGTTATTAGAGGTAACGGTCAAATAAAATTTGAATTGATTGATGCGTTTTCAACAACAACTAAAGACTTTACAACAGATCATTTGAATAGAATTTATTTGATTGATAATAATCAAATTTTCAAGTTGAATTATGCTGGAGATACGCTATACGTGTATAGCAATAAAACACTAGGAAATATTAATTGCTTGGACGTAAACAATACACTTCGCCCAATTTTGTTTTTCAAAGAAAATGCGCGTATTGTAATTACGGACAATACATTGTCTGCACAACAAAATCCATATTCCTTGGAAGATTTGGACTTATACCAAGCACAATTAATTGCAACGAGTTTGGTTGATAATGGAATTTGGATTTATGATCAGGAACTGTTTCAATTAATAAAGGTAAACAAGGAATTCGAGCGAATCTATGAATCTGGAAACTTAGAGCAAATTCTCCAAAAAGATAATTTAAGCCCTTCACAAATTCTTGAGCACCAAGATAAGGTTTATATGGTTTGTCCTGAGCAGGGTATTTTGGTTTTTGATATATATGGGTCGTATATTAAAACTATTCCATTATTAGATGTAGGTGAAATTCAGATTGATGAGAATATTATATATTATCAAAAAGAGGGAAATTATTATGGCTACGGTTTAATCGATTTTCAAGAGGTAAAAATTCAACTTCCTTTTGATACTTTTGAAAAAATAAGGCTAGAAAAAGACCGTTTAATTGTTCTCTCCAGAAACAAAATTTCAATATATTCTATTGGAAATAAATAAATGAAACGCGTGTTTCATTCAAATAATTGAAAATATTCGAAATTTTTAGACTTATCAACAAGTAGCGAATAGAAATAATTGTACTTTAGGTGCTCTTAAAACTTAGCGGAATGCACATAGCCATAGCAGGAAATATTGGAGCGGGTAAAACAACCTTAACAGAGTTGCTTTCTAAGCACTATAAATGGGATACACATTATGAAGATGTGGATGAAAACCCTTATTTGTTAGATTTCTATGATGATATGCAGCGCTGGTCATTTAACTTGCAAGTATATTATTTGAATAGTAGGTTTACACAAATTCAAGACATAAAAGAGAGCAAAAACACGATAATTCAAGACAGAACGATACACGAGGATGCCTATATATTTGCCCCTAACTTGCATTCAATGGGGCTAATGTCTACGAGAGATTTTGAAAATTATTTTTCATTATTCAATCTTATGGAGTCATTTATTTCCGCTCCTGATCTACTAATTTATCTTCGAGCAAGTGTTCCAAAGTTGGTTAACAATATTCAGAAAAGAGGTAGAGAATACGAAGAGAGTATACGTTTAGATTATTTAAAAAGGTTGAATGAGCGCTACGAAGCTTGGATTTCGACTTATGATAGCGGAAAGTTGCTGATTATTGATATTGATGAAAATTCGTTTCATGATAATCCAGAAGACCTAGGAAAGATTGTTAGCCAAATAGACGCCGAGCTACACGGGTTATTTTAATATATTTTTTATGATATAGATTGGTAAGGGATACTAATCTCAACTTTGGTTCCAGTTGTTCCGTCGTTCAAGTCCGTTACCCGAACCTGCATGTTCGTGTTATTCATTTTATTAAGAATCCGCAACCGGTTATCAATATTTTTCATCCCAGTAGACTTTCCTGTTTGCTGATTTTTAGTTTTTAGTTCTGCACTTTTCTCACGCCCAATTCCATTGTCCTCTATAGTCCAAAGGAGTTTTCTTTCTTGTTTTTGAACGCTGACAAATAACTTCCCTTTTTCCTCTAAATACCGGAGTCCATGCCAAACAGAGTTTTCTATAAATGGCTGAATAAGCATCGGAGGTATTTCAATCTCGTCTTTGTTAATGTTTTCTTCAATTGTAAAATCGTAATCAAATTTATCTTGAAATCGCAAGTGTTCTAGTTCTAAGTACAACTTTAATGTTTCAATTTCACTGTCTAATGAAACAAAGTCATACTTAGAGTTTTCAAGAACCATTCTCATTAATCTGCTAAACTGAGACAGATATTTGTTTGCGCTTCTATCGTCATTTTTAGAAATAAAACTGTTTACAGAATTTAAAGAATTAAAGATAAAGTGAGGGTTCATTTGTGCTCGTAAGGACTTAAGCTCCAGCATTGCATTGGCTTTTCTTTTTGCACGGTTACTGCGGATAATTAAAAGTGCCGCTAATAGCAAGACGAAAAACCCACCAGCAAGCGCATAAATTATGATTCTTTGTTTTTTTAACTCTTCCCCCTTTTTGTTTTCAAGTAAAAACATGTTGTCCTTACTTAACCGAATATTGGATTGAAGCAATTCAATTCGTTTATCCTTTTCATCCAATTCATTTGACAAGGTGCTTGCCAGTTGAATATGTTTATTCTTTTCTTCTGTATTTGCTTCCTGTATTTTCACTAATTTCTGATAACTTTTAAGAGCGCTTTCATAATCTCCAATTCGCTCATAGGCTTCTGTTATTAACCCTAATGCTTCCTCCTTCGATTCTAATGTCCCAAGTTCGTCGATTAAAACAATGTTTTGTTTAAGATATTTAATAGCCTCCTTGGGTTTTTCTTCTTTTAAGCTTAAAGCGGCGATATTATTATAGTTATCAGTTAAGGCTTTTTTATTTCCTTTAGAGGAGTTAAACTCGATAGCTTTTTGCTGCACTTGTATTTGTTGTTTAGTATTGCCTCGTTTACCATAAAACGTATTTGAATTAGAATAATACGAATTCACTCTCTCTTCATCTCCAATATCATTGGCTAGTTGTAATGATTGGTTATACATTTGAAACGCCCCAGAAGAATCGTCAATGGCTTCATAAACATTTCCAAGGTTGTTCGATGCGTCAATTATCCCTTGCGGGTTATTTCTTGTTTGCTCAAGCACCAATATAGTGTCATAAGCCACTTTACTTTGGGTATAGTTTTCTTGTCGATAGTAAAGTCTCCCTAAGGCATTGATAGCATATATTTCATCGTCTTTGTTTTTTTTTTCAATAGCCAGAGCTTGAAACGTTTCATAAAAGCTCTCCGCTTTTTTTAATTTGGAATCTGCTTCATAAGCAGCTCCAATATATTTAATTGAATTATAGTATCCTTTTTCATTCTCAAGCCCATTGAATAATGCAAGTGCTTTTTCGTAACTCTTAATAGAGGCATCATATCTGCTGATGCTATAGTTAAGTGCCCCTAAAGTATTGTAACAATAAGCCTCACCTCTTTTATTATCTAGGATAAGAGCCAGTTCTATAGCTTTCTGCACATAGTCAAACGCCCGCTTTGGCGCCTCTTGAGAAATAGTATTTGCGGCATTTATCCAAGCAAATATTTTTGCGTCAGTATTTGCTCTTTTACTAATAGAAATCGCAACAGTATCTGTCTGCTGTGAAAACATTTGCAAGGTGCATAGAATAAAACTTGCTGCTATGTAAATCGATTTTTTCAACAAATAGGCTTTGTGATTAGAACAAACATACAATCAAAAAAGCGAACATAAAAATGGCTTACATCAATTAACATAGGGCAAGTGTGCCAATAAGCCTACTTCACAAAGCCACTAGGTTTACTCACTAACTGAGATGGTTCGTTTACTCATTCGTCATTTTATTACAGTTTTTTTCAAAATAGATTTGTCCTATCAATTACTAAACTAAAAATCATGAAGACATTTCTTTCGATACTACTTATTGGATATACAGTAGCAGTTTCTTCTCAGAACGAAGAGAATAATATTGCTATACAAAAGCAGGTAAGTCTGCCTAATGATGTTGGAAATTATATTAATAATCCATCTATACAAATTAATACGAGAAACATAAATGTGCCTTCCATTAATTTGAATATAAATCACGCAAAGCAAGAAAAGGTAAAAAAAGTTAGCCCTAAAAGATTGGAAGACTTTAGAATTAAAACGGGTAATTCTTCTTCAGGAAGTGTTTCTCACAAGCATAAAAAAGAGCATAAATCATTTCGAAAGAAGGTTTTAAAACCCATAAAATGTTGGATGCAAAGAACATTTAAATACAATTCTAGATTTCATTTAAGTTGTGAATGTTTTCAATTTTAAAATAAGCGATAAACTACTTACTATGCGTACAATTAAAATTTTATCTGTCCTTACAATTTTACTGTTAGCTAATCTAGCGTTTGCCCAAGATGATTGTGCTAAAATGCCTGTTGAAAAGGGAACAATTGGAAGTTTATATGGTTACCGAATTCACCCGATTACGAATACGAAAAAGTTTCATACTGGGTTGGATATTCGAGCTAAATATGGCAATTCTGTATATGCGGCTTTTGACGGAGTAGTGATAGAAGTCAAAAAGAGCAATAAGGGTTATGGTAATAGAATCAGAATATTACACGAAAATGGCTTAGTAAGTCTCTATGCGCATTTGTCTGGGTTTTCAGTAAAAATAGGAGATGTTATTTGCAAAGGGAAAATTATTGGGAAAATTGGAACATCCGGAAACTCTACTGGACCTCACCTTCATTTTGAAATAATTGACAATAAAAAGAAGATCAACCCTTTGGAATACCTTTTATAGTAGTGCTCTCTATTTTACTTATTGTTGAATTCGTTCATGGTTCTGTCCAAGCCAATTGTTACAAATGACTTGATAGCATTTCCAATTGTTTCAACCCTTTCTTCAAGCGCTTGTTCCTCTTCTTTTGACCATTTACCAAGTACGTAGTTGACTTGGTTTCCTGGGTTGAATTCACTTCCTACCCCAAATCGAAGTCGACTGTATTTATTCGAGCTTAATACGAGCTGAATATCTTTTAACCCATTATGTCCGCCATCACTTCCTTTTGCTTTAATCCTTATTTTACCAAAGGGTAATGCAATGTCGTCGGTGATAACTAGCAAGTTATTGGTGTCAATTTTTTCTTTTTGCATCCAATAGTTCACGGCCTTCCCGCTTAAGTTCATAAAAGTGTTTGGCTTAATTAAAATAAGCGTTCTTCCTTTAAATTTTAGAACAGCTCTATCGGCTAAACGGTCTGGCTCAAAACAAATATTGGACGCATTAACAAATGCGTCCAATATTGTAAATCCTATATTATGTCGGGTGTTTTTATATTGATCACCCGGATTACCCAATCCAATGATTAGATACTTCATAATTTATTCTGCTGCTGCTTCTCCTTCAGCGCCCTCTTCTCCTTCAGCGCCCTCTTCTCCTTCAGCACCATTTTCTTCCTCTTCTTCCTCTTCTGATGCGCCTCTTGACATTGCAACACCAAGAACAACAGCGTCTGCTGGGTCTAAAAACCTAAGTCCAGAAATATTCATCTCTGAAACTCTTATTTTATGACCAATTCTAACTTTGGAAATGTCTACCTCAATTGCATCTGGTAAGTCTGAAACTTTTCCTTCAACCAATAAAGATCTAAAGTTTTGGGTTAATTTTCCACCATTTCTAACTCCAATCGAAAAACCAGTTGTTTTGATTGGAATTTTTATTTTTACAGCTGCTCCATCTTTGATCTCTAAAAAATCAATATGAATAACCTTATCTGTTAAAGGGTGTATTTGAACATCTTTAACAATTGCATTAATTTTATTTCCGTTAATCTCTAACTCAATGACATATACATTTGGAGTGAAGACTATTTTTTTTGCGTCATTTTCAGAAATGTGAAAATGAACTTGCTCTTTTCCTCCGTACAATACAGATGGAACTTTACCTTCTCTTCTGAGAAGAGTAGCATCTTTTTTCCCTACGTTCTCTCTAGAAGAACCGCTCAATGATACTGTTTTCATAATTATATATTTATTTATTGATTTGCAAATACAAAATGATCACTTATTGACTCAAGATAATCGCTTTTTTCATTACGTCAGCAAACATATTTGCGACGCTTAATACTTTTATTTTATCACTTTCCTTTTTGCAGGAATCGTATCCGTTACTATTAACTCTTCTAAAACAGAATTTTCAATCTCTTTCGTATGCTGGCCCAGATAATATAGCATGTGTGCAAATAGCTCTTACAGCTTTTGCTCCATGTTCTCATAAATAGTTCAGCAGACTTTGTCTAGTGTTCCTGCTGTATCAACCATATCATCAATAATAACTACATCTTTTCCTTTCACATCACCAATAATGTCATCGACGAAATTTCATTTGCTTTTTTTCTTTGCTTGTAACAAAGGCTAAATCTACATCTAGATATTTAGCATAAGCATTGGCTCTTTTAGATCCTCCTGCATCTGGAGCAGCCATAATTAAATTCTGGTAAATTCATTGCTTTAAGTGCGGGCAAAAACACTTGATGCATATAAATGATCAACAGGAACCTCAAAAAATCCTTGAATTTGATCTGCATGCAAGTCCATTGTCATTACTCGATCTACACCTGATGCTTCTAATAGATTTGCCATTAATTTTGCCCCAATTGCAACTCTTGGTTGATCTTTTCTGTCTTGACGTGCCCATCCAAATAAGGAATGACACATTAATTTTTTTGCAGAAGCTCTCTTTGCAGCATCTACCATTAATAATAAGCTCCATAAATTATCGATGGTGGCAGTAGATTGAATAATA
>CALSNM010000021.1 GCA_943787725.1 uncultured Flavobacteriales bacterium
TAATTCCATACATAAATGCTCCAGCAAATAAATCGCCAGCTCCGTTTGTATCAATCGCATCTGCCTTATTAGGCTCAATATCAATGAAAGCTTCTCCATCAAAAACGATTGCACCTTTTTCTCCAAGGGTAATTACGAATTTCTTAGCAGAACTCTTTAAAGTCTCTTGTGCTTCTGATAGATTGTCTTTTCCGGTATACAACATAGCTTCTTCTTCATTGCAGAAGAGTAAATCGACACCGCCACCAACAACCGATACCATTGGCTCTTTAAAGTACTTTACCATTGCTGGATCAGAAAAGGTTAAGTGCAGTTTTAACTCCGTTATGCTTCAGCTAATTTTTTTGCATGCTTCATGGCTTCTTGGCCATTTTCAGAAGTTACCAAGTACCCTTCAATGTATAAATATTCTGAATCTTTAAGAGCAGCTTCTTTAATTTCAGATTTGGAATACGACTCAGTTATTCCCAAAAAAGTATTCATGGTTCTTGAAGCATCTTCAGTAGTCATCACCAAACATTTTCCGGTAATCCCAGCCTCCAAATCTTCTGCTTCAAGATTTGAATCTACTCCGTTGGAGTTTAAGTCTGTTTTATAAAACTCTCCTAATTCATCATTTGCCACCTTACATGAATAGTAGCTAGACCCACCAAATTGACTAACCGCAATAATTGAATTCGCTGCCGAGCCACCGCATTGCATGTTACTATTATTCATATCAATAGCATTTGAAATTCTGGTTTGATTCTCTTCATCAACCAATGTCATTAACCCTTTTTCAATATTGTGATCTTGTAAGAACTTATCATTAACTTCGGTTACTATATCCACCAAGGCATTGCCTATTCCGTATACATTGTATTTTTTGTTCATTTTATAAATAATTTGGTTTTCAATGTTTTGAGAAATTTTTCGCAAATATATTGTATAATTATAAACTTTCTACTATCATTGCACCCCCAAATTAGGGTAACAGTAAAGCTTCTTTAGCTCAGCTGGTTAGAGCATCTGACTGTTAATCAGAGGGTCCAAGGTTCGAGTCCTTGAAGAAGCGCAAAGTAAACCTCAGTAGTAGCAACACTTCTGAGGTTTTTTGTTTTCCAGAAGATTTGAGTTTTAAACCCTTATTGCGCTCTAGCCTTTCCAAATTCAATATTTAGCACATTTTAGGGTTATTGTTTTGATAAAAGTTCGTTTTTTTGTGCTTCAATGTAAATTCAAGTAAAAAATGGCTAGAATTAAAGTTAAAGCTGCTTTAGAAAGCAAACCGGGAGAAGAGATTTTAGTAAAGGGATGGGTACGAGCATTTAGAAGTAAGCGCTTTATCGCTTTGAATGATGGTTCTTGTCTAGCTAATCTGCAAGTTGTTGTAGATTTCGAAAGCTTTGACGAAGCACTATTGAAGAAAGTAGCCATTGGAGCAGCAGTTTCTATTGTAGGAAAATTAGTTGAATCTCAAGGAAAAGGACAATCTATTGAGGTAGAAGCAATAGAAATAGAAGTTTTGGGAGAAGCAGATCCTGAAGAGATTCAAAAAACAATTTTACAACCAAAAAAGCATAGTTTAGAATTATTAAGAGAACAGGCACATTTGCGTTTTAGAACAAACACATTCGGTGCTGTTTTTAGAATTAGACATGCAATGGCATATGCTATCCATAAGTATTTTAATGACAATGGATTTTTCTATTTACACTCACCAATATTAACAGCTTCAGATGCTGAAGGGGCAGGTGAAATGTTTAGAGCGTCAACGCTGGATTCTCAAAACCCTCCAACAACTGAACAGGGGGGAGTGGACTTCTCTGAGGACTTTTTTGGAAAAGAAACTAATCTAACTGTATCCGGGCAATTGGAAGCAGAATTGGGAGCCATGGCATTGGGTCAGGTGTATACTTTTGGGCCAACTTTTCGAGCTGAAAACTCAAATACTTCTAGGCATTTAGCGGAATTTTGGATGATAGAGCCAGAAATCGCTTTTGGAGACTTGAACGATGACATGGACCTAAGCGAAGACTTTTTAAAGTACCTTATCCGTTACGCTCTCGATAATTGTAAAGAAGATGTAGAATTTCTTGACGCTAGAGAACAGAAAGAAGACGCTCAAAAGCCAACAGCAGAGAGAAACGAACTTTCATTAATGGAAAGAATGGAGTTTGTTGTTGCTAACGATTTCCAAAGAATTAGCTATACGGAAGCAATTAGAATACTAGAGAACTCTAAACCTTACAAGAAAAAGAAATTCAAATTTCCAGTAAGCTGGGGAGTCGACTTAGCAAGTGAACACGAGCGTTTTTTAGTTGAGAAACACTTCAAAAAACCTGTTATTATTTTTGATTATCCAAAAGAGATAAAGTCGTTTTATATGCGGAACAATGATGATGGAAAAACCGTTGCCGCCATGGATGTTTTGTTCCCTGGAATTGGAGAAATAATAGGAGGATCGCAAAGAGAGGAGAGGTTGACTGAACTAAAGCAAAAAATGAAAGACTTTAATATTGAGGAAGAAGGATTGTGGTGGTATTTAGATACTCGAAAATTTGGAACAGCTCCACATGCTGGTTTTGGTCTTGGATTTGAAAGATTGGTCATGTTTGTCTCAGGAATGACAAACATTAGAGATGTAATCCCATTCCCGAGAACGCCAAAAAATGTAGAATTTTAAATTGAACCCTAGGCCAACTAATATTAGTATTTTTAATATACTGACACAACCGTTTGGTTTTATTTAATTCTTTTTGTTGGCTACAAATCAAGAATAGTTTAATTTAGTTCTTGTTATAGGGTTACGAATAGCCCCCCGTTTTTTTATTATGGCATTAAAACAATCATTACAACATAAGCTGCTACAAAAGCTGTCTCCCCAGCAAATTCAATTAATGAAGTTGCTGCAAGTTCCTACTGTAGAATTGGAACAAAGGATAAAACAAGAGATTGTGGATAATCCTGCGCTAGAAGAAGGAGCAGAAGACAAAGAGGAGCTACAAGAAGATGCCGAAGACGATTTTCAAGATGACTTAGATGATTCGCGAGATGAATTTGACATTAATGATTATTTAGATGACGAGGTTCCTTCCTATAAGACTTCTGTAAACAATCACAGTGTTGATGATGATGAAAAAGCGATTCCTTTATCGGGAGGAGCCTCATTTCAGGAATTACTAGAAAGTCAAGTTGGGTTAAGAATAAGAGAAGAAAAGCAACTTCTAATAGCACTTCAAATAATTGGGAACCTAGACGAGTCAGGCTATTTAAGAAGAGAGCTAATTAACATCGTTGATGATTTGGCTTTTAGTCAAAACATAATTGCTACTGAAGATGAAATTGAGCAGGCGTTACTAATTGTTCAAGGGCTTGATCCTGCAGGCGTTGGAGCGAGAAATTTACAAGAGTGTTTGTCGCTGCAAATTAAAAGAAAAGAGAGAACGGTTGCAACGCGAACGGCTGAGGCAATACTAGATACATGCTTTGAAGAGTTTACTAAAAAACATTACAAAAAGATCATAAAAAAGCTTGATATTCTTGAAGATGATTTGAAAGAAGCGATTGAAGAAATTATTCGTTTAAACCCTAAGCCTGGTAATTCTATGAAGGCAACGAGTAAGGTAATGCAGCAAATAATTCCGGACTTTACCATACGAGAAGACAACGGTGCATTGGAACTTTCTTTGAATCGGAGAAATGCTCCTGAACTAAAAATCAGCAGTCAATACGCAGACATGTTAAGGGGCTATGCTGAAAGCTCAAAGTCAAAAAAAGATAAAGAAGCTATCCTTTTTATTCGGCAAAAAATTGATTCAGCAAAATGGTTTATTGATGCAATTAGACAACGGCAGCAAACATTATTAATTACCATGAACGCTATTATGGAGTTCCAAAAGGAGTTTTTTCTCTCCGGCGACGAGACAAACCTTAAGCCAATGATTTTGAAAGATATAGCAGAGGTGGTAAAAATGGATATTTCGACCATTTCTCGAGTAGCTAATAGTAAACATGTGTTTACCCCTTATGGAACTTATCTGCTTAAATATTTCTTTAGCGAATCACTTTCCACAGATAGTGGAGAAGAGGTTTCGACACGAGAAGTTAAGCGAATTTTGCAAGATGCCATTGAAGTTGAGGATAAGAAAAAGCCGCTTACAGACGAAAAGTTAGCAACGCTTTTAAGAGAGAAAAAGTATAATATTGCTAGAAGAACTGTAGCAAAATATAGAGAACAACTAGATATTCCCGTGGCTCGACTAAGAAAAGAACTATAGTTCGTTATGACCCTACTTTCAAAGATTATTTCGGTAGTATTCCAGCCCCTTTTTCTGCCAATTTATGCCTTCCTGTTATATGTAACAATTGATCATCACTCAACAATTTTGATCAGAAGTGAACAGGCAACCGTTCAGTTTAATTATATTTTATCTATTCAAATTTTATTGGCAGTAATTATTCCTATAGGAAGCCTTTATGTAATGTACCGTTCCAACATCATTACCTCCTTAAGCCTTCCGGACAGAAAGGAGCGAATCCCGGTGCTTATTATTACATTATTTTACTACCTTTTAACATATTATTTCTTGAGAAAAATACACGTCAATAACCTCGATTTTTTGGGAGCTTTCATGTCGTTTTTATCGGGAGGCATAATTCTTTCGGGACTTTGTTTATTGATTACTTTTTTCTGGAAAATTAGTATCCATGCTATTGGTGCTAGTGGGCTTGCAGGAGCTTTTTTAGGGTTTTCGGAACTGCTTTTTCCTGTTCAAAATGAAGATGAAATTACGATTGTTAATATCCTACTTCTGCTGTTGGTTGGTATTATTTGTTCCGCAAGGCTGCATTTAAAAGCTCATTCATTTCTTCAAATAATAGCTGGAATTACACTTGGGTTTCTTGTAGAATATTTTATTGTAAGTGAGGGCTTTTGGCTCTAAAAACGCATCCATGAGAAGCCAATTGAAAACGGAATCAATTCAACTCCTTTATCGCTTTCAAATACGGTTGTTAAAGAGTAAAAGGCGTTGAAGGCGATTTTATTAAATCCAATTCGCACAGTAGGGCCGTAGCGATAGGGTAGGGTGTTTTGTAACCGAAATACTTTTATTTTATTCTCATTATCTCGGTATTTGGTATGACTTCCTATTCGATACCCTGCCTTAAACCCTAAGTAAAGTTTAAAGTTAAAACCTCTCCTCTCCTCTCTACTTCGGCTCATAGTTCGTAAACGCAATTCTAAAGGAGCCTCCAGGTACTTGAAGGATACTTTGTTTATTGTATATCCAGGAGGTAATGCAATTGGCGTAATGTTGGTAAAGGTGTTTCCTTCTCCATCCACATCGTACTGCACAGCACCATTGCTGTATACGCTATGGTAGTCTACACCTATTCCATAAGCCAGTGCTACATTGCTTTTCTCTCCTAGCGGAATGTCTTTGTACCAATAAAAACTTCCACCTATAGAATAGAGTTTTTGACTAATTCCAGGAGGGGCTTTTACCCAATTATTATAATTTATATCAACAACAATTCGATCAAATCTTTCGGGATTATCATCATCAGCCGTTAGTTTAAAAAACTCAAACAACCCCTGTCCATAAATAGTTGAGTTTAATAATAACAATATGGTTAATAATTTTTTCATCCGTGCAGCAAAAATAGGGCTAATTAATACAACTTCTGTTTAATCACTCAGTGATTGTTGCCATCTCCAAGAGTGTAAAAGTGCTTCTTCCAAAGAAAACTTAGGCCTCCAGTCTAGTTCTGTTAAAATTTTACTATTGTCTGCAAATATAGAAACTACGTCGCCTTCTCTTCTCGGTCCAATGAAATATTTAACCGTTACTTTAGTTGCCTTTTCAAAAGCTTTTACCACTTCTAAAACGGTTGATCCACTTCCAGTCCCAACATTAAAAACATGAAAATTGCTTATTTGGTTTTGCAAAAATGCAAATGCTTTTACATGGGCATCAGCTAAATCAGAAACATGAATATAATCTCTAATACAGGTTCCATCTGAGGTATTGTAGTCACCCCCATTAATTGTTAGTTGGTCTCGCTGACCAGCTGCGGTTTGCGTAACATAGGGCACTAGGTTATTTGGAACCCCATTGGGGAGTTCGCCAATTAAGCCAGACGGATGCGAACCAATAGGGTTAAAGTATCTTAATAAAACGGTTTTGATATTTTGATTTACTTTACAAAAGTCTTGAAGCATTTTTTCACAAACTTGTTTTGTATATCCGTATGGGGAAGAAGCTTCTTGGATAGGGCTTTGCTCGGTTACAGGAATTACTTCGGGGTCGCCATATACCGTGCATGATGAAGAAAAAACAAAATAGTTAATGTTGTGTTGTGGAACAAGTTTTAACAAATTAATCAGCGTTCCTATGTTGTTTTCATAATACATTACAGGCTTTTCTACAGATTCTCCAACCGCCTTGTAGGCAGCAAAATGGACAACTCCCTCGGGTTTTTCTTTTTCAAAAACATCTTCTAGCCCCTTTAAATCTAGGCAGTCTAAATTATAAAAAACAGGTGTATTGCCTGTAATTTCTTTAAGCCTTTCCAAAATGAATGGATCGGAATTTCTGAAATCGTCAATAATAATAGGAACATCACCATTATTAAATAGCTCTACAACAGTATGTGAACCTATAAACCCGGCCCCTCCAGTCACCAATATCTTCATTCTTTCTGTTTGAACTTCAAATCTAATTCTTATTTTTATCATTTCGATTTTCAGACAAAATATTTTCAGACAAAAGACTGGCCGCTTCCTTCAATGATAGGGTTTTGCTAGCCTTTGGATAATGTAAAATAATTAAATCTATATGAAAACAGAAGCACAAGTATTGGCTGAGATGTTAGATAGCACCAGAGATTTCACAAAATGGTATTTATCGATGTTGAAAGACGTCGATGTATATAAAACATTTGAATTGGAGGGCAAAAAATTTAATCCTGTAATTTGGGAAATTGGACATTTGGCAAATTCTGAAAACTTTCTAGGCACTTATTTGACTGGAGGAAAAAGCTTAAAACTTGATTGGGCTCCACTATTTGGTATAGGAGTTACACCTCCTTCGAAAGAAAATTATCCAGCTTATAAAGATATTTGGAACACATTTAAGGAAGTTCATAAAAACACAATCAACCACATTTCATCGTTAACAGACGAGCAATTAGATGCCCCTTCTAGGATGGAGTTTGCTATGATTACAGATGTTCGAGGCGCCATTCAGCATTGCATACGGCATGAAGGCACACACATCGGACATTTAGGGTGGCTGGCCAAAATGCACGCTATAAAGACTGTGTAATTAGAAAGAAAACTCTAACAAAGAGAGGTCGCAAAAATGGAATTATTTAGAAACGACACAAGTAATAGTGATAGAGACTTCACGGTTTTTGCCTATACCATAGTCCGCATGGTCAAGAACAAAAGTTCCATGTAAGCTTTGTCTCCCTTTCTCCTCAGTTGTGTTAAATAAGATGGATACATCTTTTGAAATTCCATGCATAGACAAAGATCCTATTGCGATGTATTTATCTCCTTTCTTCTCAATTTTAGAAGAGACGAAGGAAATGGTAGCATAAGTTTCTGTTTCAAAAAAGTCCTCGTTTTTTAAATGCGCATCTCTTTTACGATTGGCTGTATTAATCGTATTTGCGTTCATTGTAACATTAAAAGAAGATTTGTCTAAGTTTTCTTTATCGAAAATGACATCTCCTTTCATTCCTCCAAGCGTTCCTTTTACTTCGCTTCCTCTGTTTTCTAGAGAAAAGTTAACAATTGATTCAGCATCGATAATTTTTTGAGCATTTGCTCCAAATCCCATTGCAATAAAGATGAATAAGAATAAAATAGTTGGTTTTTTCATGATTGCTTCGTTTTAATTTTTTTCTAATATACAGTCAATATTCGTACCATAACAAATTTAAATTCCTCCATCAATTTTTTTCTACGCTCAGGACATAGAAAAATAAACTACTTTTGCCATTAGAATTGCCATTTAATAAATTGATATAGCATGCAACTGTATAATAAATTAAGTGCGAAGGAAAGAGCAGAAATTATTGATTTAGCTGGAGAAAAAAGGCTAACAATCTCTTTCTATAAGTACTACCAAATTAAATCCCCGCAAGTTTTTAGAGATGACCTGTATGTCAGCTGGGAGAAACTAAATATTCTTGGTCGAATTTATGTTTCACATGAAGGGATAAACGCACAATTGTCTATTCCTGCAAAAGCTTTTAAAGCATTTAAAGAGCATTTGGACAACATTTCTTTTTTAATAGGAGTAAGGTTAAACATTGCAATAGAGCAAGATAATAAGTCATTTCTTAAGCTTAAAATAAAAGTGCGAAACAAAATTGTTGCAGATGGATTAAATGATGACACTTTTGATGTTACAGATATTGGCACTCATTTGAAAGCCAAAGATTTTAATACATTAATTGCCCAAGACGACACTATTTTGGTTGATATGCGCAATCATTATGAGAGTGAAATAGGTCATTTTGATGGCGCAATGACTCCTGATGTAGATACTTTTAGAGACTCGTTACCTATCATTGAAGAAGATATTAAAGAACATAAGGAGTCGAAAAACCTTGTTATGTATTGCACAGGAGGCATTCGTTGCGAGAAGGCAAGTGCTTATTTTAAACATCAAGGGTTTAAAAATGTATATCAATTAGAGGGGGGGATTATTGAATACGTTCGCCAAACAAAAGAAGAAAAGCTCGAAAATAAATTTAAAGGGAAAAACTTCGTATTTGACCACAGGCGAAGCGAGCGAGTTTCTGAAGATGTAATTTCAAAATGTCATCAATGCGGAGAGCCTTGCGATACGCATGAGAACTGCGCCAATGAGGCCTGTCATTTATTATTTATTCAGTGTGAGCGCTGCAAAGAGCAATTAGATAATTGCTGCACGATTGTGTGTCAAAAAATCAACAGTCTTCCTTTTGAAGAACAAAAAGAACTGCGAAAGGGTGCAACAGAAAGTAATAAAATCTTTAAAAAAGGACGGTCCGAATCTTTAAAATATAAAAAGTAGGTTTACGCAAGCATCCTTCAACTAAAGAAAATTTGGGCGCAGAAATTGGCGCTAACCGAATAGATTTCATTATTTTTGCAGCTCAACAAGAAAATTAATAAACATACTATAATTATGGTAAGCAAAGAAGGGTTAAAATTAATCGACAAGATATTATCGGACATAGAGAGAAATGGTATTGTAACGAATACAATTGTTGCAGATTTACAAAAATTGCGACCGTTTGCTATTGACGAAGAAGATCCTAGTCTTACAAAAGTAATTCGTTTGACTTACGAGCATATAGAAGAAAACAAAGGGTTTAGTATCCCTATTCCGGAAGACGAAGAAATAGAAGAAGGTGTTGAGTTAGTTAAAATTGAATTAACGGAAGAAACAAAAGTAGAAAGCCTTAACTATTTGGTGTCTCTTATGAAAGACGCAATGAAGGCTGCTAATAGAACAGATTTATTGGAATACAGAGACGCTTTAATGGAGTTTTAAGCGATTTGATTTATTTATATTAGAAAGCTGTCACTCTGAGTTATTACGAAGAAGACAGCTTTTTTTATTTGAACTATATGTTTACAGGAATTATTGAATCTATTGGGAAGGTTGTTGCTCTTAAAAAAGAACAAGAGAATTTACACTTGACATTCTCTTGTGATTTCACGTCAGAACTTAAAGTTGATCAAAGTGTTGCGCATAATGGAGTTTGTTTAACGGTGGTTAATATTCACAATAACAATTATACGGTAACTGCAATAGCAGAAACATTAAACAGAACCAACATTGGTATTTTAGCGTTAAACGATGAGGTAAACCTTGAAAGATGCACTAAAGTAGGAGACAGACTCGACGGACACATTGTACAAGGGCATGTAGATCAAACTGCAGTTTGCAAGAAAGTGGAAGAATTAGAGGGAAGCTGGAAGTATTATTTTGAGTACAATAGGTCAAACAACATTACTGTTGAAAAAGGCTCAATTACGATTAATGGAGTTAGCCTTACAGTTGTTGATTCTGGAATAAATACGTTTTCTGTGGCGATTATTCCTTACACACATGAGCATACTAATTTTCACACATTCACAGAAGGAACGAAAGTCAATTTGGAGTTTGACATTGTGGGGAAGTATGTAATGAAGATGCAGGAGTTGAGGTAATTATTTGCAGAGCCTTCGGTAGCTTATTTTAACAAAAACGAAATAGCCGTTCCGTTCAATTTAACTCGGCCTTGATTGTTTGAAAAATACCTAAGCTATCCAACCCTAATTCTTGATACAATTCTTTTTGCGTACCGTGTTCAATAAAACTATCTGGCAATCCCAATATTTTTATTGATGAGGTTAGTCCATGTTGATTTCTAAATTCTAATATAGCAGAACCAAACCCTCCAGAAATAACGCCATCTTCTATTGTAATAATACTTTCGTATTCACTAAAAATAGAGATTAATCGCTCCTTGTCTAAAGGTTTTATTGACTGCATGTCGTAATGCGAAATACGAACGCCTTCTTTCTTCAATATGCTCAAGGCTTTTATTGCTTCATTTCCAATTGCACCAATAGAGAGTACAGCAATTTTTTTCCCTTTATTTAAAAGGTTTGCTTTTCCAAATTCGATTTGATGTGGTTTTTCAATAGCACTCAGAATTACTCCTTTTCCTCTAGGGTAACGAATAGCAATTGGTCCAGATTTCCAACTTTGAGCTGTGTGAAGCATATTTGCTAATTCTTGTTCGTTGATAGGAGACAATATAGTTAGGTTAGGAATACACCTTAAAAAGGCAATGTCGAATGCTCCTTGATGCGTAGCTCCGTCTGACCCAACTAGCCCCGCTCTATCAATACAGAAGATTACGGGCAGGTTTTGTAAGGCAACATCATGGATAAGCTGGTCATAACCCCTTTGCAGAAAAGAAGAATAAATAACGCAATAGGGAGTTTTTCCGTTTGCTGCCAGTCCAGCCGAAAAAGTAACAGCATGTTGTTCTGCAATCCCGACGTCAAAAACCCTTTTTGGGAAAAGCGCTTTCATTTCCTTTAAAGAAGATCCACTTAACATTGCAGGTGTTACCGCAACGACATCTTTGTTTTCTTTGGCCAAATCAATTAGAGTTTCCCCTAAAATAGTTTGATACTTTTTTGGATAAACAGATGATGCGCCTTCTCTTTCTCCAGATTCTACCTCAAATTTACCTGGAGCATGCCAAGTTGTGGAATCCCCAACTTCTGCTGGAAAATAGCCATAACCTTTGGTGGTTTTACAATGCAAAACCCGAACACCAAAAACTTCTTTTTGCTCCTTTAGTGCTGCAATTACTTCATAGATGTCGTTTCCATTTATGACTCCATAAAAAGGAATATTTAGGTTTTCAAACAAGGAGGTTTCGTTCGTAGAAATAGTATTTAAATGGTCCTGTAAAGCACCTACATTATCATCGATCGACATGTTATTGTCATTAATGATGATTAAAACATTCGCGCCACTTGAAGCAGCGTTGTTTAGTGCCTCGAAGGCTATTCCTCCGGTGAGGGCACCGTCTCCAATTACAGCAATATGTTGAGATAGTTTGTTGTCAAGTTTTGCTGCCGTCGCCATTCCTAATATAGCACTTAATGAAGTTGAAGAGTGCCCTGTTCCAAATGAATCAAACTCACTTTCGCTCATTTTTGGAAAACCAGAGAGCCCTCCTTTTTGTCGTATAGACTTAAATTTAGCTTGTCTACCAGTAAGAATTTTATGGGCGTATGCTTGATGGCCTACATCCCAAATAAGCTTGTCGTCAGGAGTATTGAATACGTGATGAATTCCAACAGCTAATTCCACCGCACCCAAGCTAGAGCCAAAATGACCGGGGTTTTTAGAGAGTACTTGAATAATGGTTTCGCGAACATCATTACAAAGTAGATGCAGTTGTTCCGATGAAAGAAGGTTTAAATCTTTCGGAAAATTAACATCTGCTAGTATTCGTTCGAGAATTTTCAACATCGCAAAGATAGTTTGTTCCGGTCAATTTTTAATCTAAAACGCCATAATAAATAGGGAATAGAATAAGCGGCTAACATTCTCATTCAATTCTATGTTTACCTCAAGACAGTATATAGAGATCTTTCGCAAAAACAAGAAAGTGCTACAGCAATTCTCAAATAACACGCAAATTCACTAAATTCGCAATCCTGAAAATTATAGAGGTAAACAGATGAGTGTAAAATACAGAGAGCATAAAGGGCTGAATCTACCCAATGTAGCAAAAGAGGTGTTGGAAAAGTGGAAACTTGAAAACACGTTTGAAGAAAGTGTAAACACTAGAGACGAAAACAAACCTTTTGTCTTTTTTGAAGGACCTCCTTCAGCAAATGGAATGCCCGGTATCCATCACGTTATGGGTCGCGCCATCAAAGATATCTTTTGTCGTTATAAAACACTAAAAGGATATAGAGTCGAGAGAAAAGCTGGATGGGACACACACGGGCTACCGGTTGAACTGAGTGTAGAAAAAGAGCTCGGTATAACAAAAGAAGATATTGGAAGTAAAATTACGATCGAAGAATACAATGCTGCTTGTAAAAAGACTGTGATGAAATATACCGATGTTTGGAACAAGCTTACGGAAGATATGGGATATTGGGTAGACATGTCTGATCCATACATTACTTACGAAAATAAATATATAGAGTCAGTTTGGTGGCTTCTAAAAGAAATATACAACAAAGACTTAATGTACAAAGGCTATACAATCCAGCCTTATTCTCCAAAAGCAGGCACCGGACTCAGTTCTCACGAGATTAATCAGCCTGGATGCTACCAGGATGTAACAGACACTACTGTTACTGCCCAGTTTAGAGCCAACACAAATGATGTGCTTCCTAAAAACACTTATTTTTTAGCATGGACGACTACTCCTTGGACATTGCCTTCAAATACTGCTTTGTGCGTTGGTCCTAAAATTGAATATGTTTTGGTGAAAACATTCAATCAATATACTGGAGATTCAGTAAATCTTGTTCTAGCAAAAGCATTAATTGGGAAGCAACTTTCTGGCAAATATGCGCTTGCAGATGAAGACTTAACAATTGAAGGTTTTTCTCTGGGAGATAAGAAAATACCATATACAGTTGACAAGGAATTTTTAGGTTCTGATTTAGTTGGAATTACTTACGAGCAATTGCTACCCTATGCTTTACCTCACGAAAACCCTGAAAAAGCATTTCAAGTAATTTCTGGAAATTTCGTTACTACAGAAGATGGTACAGGAATAGTTCATATTGCCCCAACTTTTGGGCAAGACGATGCACAAGTAGCAAAGGACTTTGCTGTTCCTCCTATGTTAGTATTAGATGAAAACGAAAACCCTGTTCCGCTGGTAAATTTGCAAGGTAAATTTAGACCAGAAATGGATGAGTTTGCAGGTCTGTATGTAAAGAACGAATATTATACCGATGGCGCTGCTCCAGATAAATCCATTGATGTATTGATTGCTATTAAACTAAAAGAGGAAAACAAGGCTTTTAAAGTCGAAAAATATGTGCACAGCTATCCGCACTGTTGGCGAACAGACAAGCCTATTTTATATTATCCATTAGACTCTTGGTTTATAAAAATATCTGAAGTTAAAAGCCGCATGGCTGAAATAAACAAGACTATCAATTGGAAACCTAAAGCTACAGGGGAAGGCCGTTTTGGTAACTGGTTAGAGGGTGCGAATGACTGGAATTTATCACGTTCTCGTTTTTGGGGGATTCCAATCCCAATATGGAGAACAGAAGATGGAACTGAACAAATTTGTATTGGTTCAGCTGAAGAACTTAAGATTGAATGTCAAAAAGCTGTAGAAGCGGGATTAATGAATGAAAATCCATTGGCTAGTTTTGAAGTTGGCAATATGGGTAAAGAAAATTACGAAACGTTTGACTTTCATAAAAACTATGTAGACTCTGTCATATTGGTTTCCCCGAAAGGTAAGCCAATGACAAGAGAAGCGGACCTTATTGATGTCTGGTTTGATTCAGGATCAATGCCAATTGCTCAGAGGCACTATCCTTTTGAAAACAAAGAATTGGTAGACAATAAAGGCTTTGGACAAGCGGACTTTATTGCAGAGGGAGTTGATCAAACGAGAGGGTGGTTTTACACGTTGCACGCAATTGCATCAATTGTATTTGACAGGTCAGCTTATAAAAATGTTGTTTCAAATGGGCTGGTTCTAGATAAAAACGGGGTTAAAATGTCGAAACGACTTGGAAATGCTGTTGAGCCCTTTGAGAATTTATCTACTTATGGTGCTGATGCAACTCGTTGGTATATGATTACCAACGCACAGCCTTGGGATAATTTAAAATTTGATTTAGACGGAATTACCGAGGTACAGCGTAAGTTTTTCGGCACGTTATACAATACTTATGGATTCTTTTCTCTGTATGCCAATGTAGACGGATTTAGTTATAGTGAGGAGGAGGTTCCGTTAAATAAAAGACCCGAAATTGATCGTTGGGTTATCTCTAAATTGAATTCGCTGATTCAAGATGTTGAAGAGGCTTATGAAAGTTATGAGCCTACCAAGGCTGGCAGGCTTATTCAAGGGTTTGTTACAGACCAAATGAGTAATTGGTATGTCCGATTATGTCGCAGACGCTATTGGAGAGGAGACTATACAGAAGATAAAATAGCAGCGTACCAAACATTATATACCTGTTTAGAAACAGTTTCTATTTTGAGTTCGCCAATAGCACCGTTTTATGCAGATCAGCTTTTTAACGACCTAAACCAGGTATCAAAAAGACATTCTGAAAAATCTGTACACCTGACTAATTTTCCTATTGTTGATAAAAATGCTATTGACAAGGATTTAGAAGAGCGCATGAGCATTGCTCAAAAAGTATCTTCAATGGTATTAAGCTTGCGAAAGAAAGAAAACATTAAAGTTCGGCAGCCGCTACAAAAAATAATGGTCCCAGTATTAGATCAGGATTTTGCAAGAAGAATAGAGGCTGTTAAGGACTTAATTTTATCTGAAGTTAATGTTAAGGAACTTGAATTAATTGAAGATACGGCAGGGGTATTAATTAAAAAGATAAAACCCAACTTTAAAACTATTGGTAAGAAGTATGGTAAGCACATGAAAGCAATCATCGCAATAACCAATCAGTGGTCGCAAGATGACATTATAGCGGTGGACAAAAATAAAGGCTGGACTGGTGAAATTCAAGGCGAACCAATAGCTTTAGAAATGAATGACTTTGAAATATCAACGGATGATATTCCAGGATGGATTGTTGCTACAGAAGGAAATTACACTGTCGCATTGGATGAAACCATATCTAGTACACTAAAAAATGAAGGGATTGCAAGAGAGTTTGTTAACCGTATTCAAAACCTCCGTAAAGAGAGTGGTTTAGAAGTAACAGATCGCATAGAATTAAAGATTAAATCAGATGATAAAATAAATCTAGCAATAAATGATAATTTAAATTATATTTGTTCGGAAACGTTGGCCAATTCGCTGGATTTGGTTGAAGAAGTGAAAGGAGAAAAATTGGTTTTTGAAGTGGAAGTGGAGTTTCAACGGAATTAGCATTAAGTAAAGTATAACCCCATTAAAACAAGAAATTATGGCAACAAATAGATACACAGACGAAGATTTAGCAGAATTTAAAACTCTAATTGAGGGAAAATTAGCAGAAGCTAAAGTAGATTTAAAGCTGCTACAAGATTCACTATCTCATAAGGGAGATCACGGAACAGATGACACTAGTCGATCATTTAATATGATGGAAGATGGTTCTGAAACATTGATGAGAGAAGAGATGGCACAGTTGTCTGCTAGACAAGAAAAGTTTGTAAAAAACCTTGAAAACGCTTTGAGAAGAATTGAGAATAAATCTTTCGGTGTTTGTCGCGTAACAGGTAAATTAATTCAAAAAGCACGCTTAAGATTAGTGCCGCATGCCACTTTAAGTATCGAAGCGAAAAACGCTCAAGGATAATAATCTATCACCTTTTTCTTTTTATCAAGCAACCTTAAACCAATTTAATGAGGACAGTCCTTATTGCCATTTTTTCTGTACTTTTTCTCGACCAGTTTTTAAAACTTTGGGTAAAGGCTAATTTCTTATTAGGAGAGGAAATAGGAGGAATCGGCTTTATTAAGCTTCAATTTATTGAAAATCCCGGGATGGCATTCGGCATGGAGTTCGGAGGTGTTTGGGGTAAAATTGCGTTGAGTTTATTTCGAGTAGGAGCTGTAGTTGCCATCGGGCTTATCATTAGAAACCTTGTTAACAATAACGCTCACAGAGGGCTGGTGTTTGCAGTTGGGCTAATTTTTGCTGGTGCATTGGGCAATATCCTTGACAGTGCTTTTTATGGATTGCTGTTTAACTCAGGCACATCCTGGAGCCCTGAACTAGGGCAATGGGTTGGGTATAATGATATTTCTCAATTAAATTTTAATGGCTATACTGGTTTTTTTCAAGGTTGTGTGGTAGATATGATTCATTTTGAATTTCATTATCCGTCTTGGATGCCATTTGGTTTAGCTCTTGATGAGTATGGAAGTCCAAGAGAAATCTTTCCTCCCGTATTTAATATCGCTGATTTCGCAATATCTGTCGGGGTTGGAATTATTATAGTATTCAACAAGCGTTTTCTTGGAAAAGGTAAAGGAGATTTTAGTGTATTCCGAAAACAACAGGCAGTTGCAGAAGGCTCTGCCAATTCGGAGGGTGAAAAATAAACGTATCTCTATTTTTCTTTATTCAAGGTTGCGATACCTCACAAAAGCATCGTTATTTATAAGTTCATTACCAATAATTAGGGTATTGGTTCGGAAGGGTAAAATGATAAATGGAGCTCACCTATTAATCGAAAATTAACGGAAGCCTAGGTGAATCGAAAAAATAATCTTAGAACTTTATTTAATACTGAAATTCACCTTTTAATATTGTCACTGAAGCAAAGTATTATTTACAAAGGATTAATGTAAATACAAAAATTTAAGTTCTGACGATATAGGTTTTTTTAGCATATGTATGGGTCAAACATAAAATGGAGCGTAAATAATAAAATTGTAACTTAGTGCCAATAAAACCAATGAAAATGAATAACATGAAATTTTCTGGAGCAGTGTTACTGCTTTCATTTACCATTAACTGTATTTCTCAAAAGACCTATTTGCCCAAAGGCATGGCTGACCATGAACATGAGTTGATGGAAGACTATTTAGAAAGTCGTACACAGTTGAAAGGAGTTACAACTCCACCACCATTTTCTAGTTTAAGAACAGCTGCACAATGGGAAGAGGTTCAAGCGCTGGTGATTACTTGGACAGGACAATACAATGCCATTCACAGTCAAATTGCTGATGCAGCTCAAGAAGAGTGTTTGGTAATTGTTCATTGTTCAGATTCAAACTCTGTTAAATCCACATTGTCTAATAATGGAGTGCCCTTAAACAATTTAAAATTCTTAGAAGTAAATTTTAATTCAGTGTGGATAAGAGATTATGCTGCAAATTCAGTTTACGTAAACGACGTAGACTCTCTTATACTGGTTGATTGGATTTACAATCGACCGAGACCAGCTGATGATGTTATTCCAGATGCATATTCTGCATTGTTAGGTATAAATCTTTATTCAATGAGTCAAAGTCCTACAAATATTATGGCTACTGGCGGAAATTGGATGAGCGATGGTTACTCTACCGGATTTTCTTCAGAGCTCATATTAGATGAGAATCAAGGTGGAGCAGGCCAAGGTTTGACTTATCCGAACCACACCGAAACAGAAATTAATCAGCTTTATAACGATTGGATGGGAATTAACAACTATGTGAAGATGACCAATCTGCCTTATGACGATATTCATCATATTGACATGCACATGAAAATTGCAAATGAAGAAACATTGGTGGTGGGTGAGTTTCCGCAAGGAACATCCGACGGACCTCAGTTAGAAGCAAATCTTCAATATGTTTTAAGTAACTATACAACTGAATGGGGAGACCCCTTTAATGTGGTAAGAATTCCAATGCCGCCTAGTACGAGTGGAGCACATGCCCCTAATGCGTATTACAGAACTTATGCGAATCATATCATAGTTAACAAGTCGATTTTGCTTCCAACCTATAGAGAAGAGTTCGATACAACAGCTATTCGAATTTTGCAAGAAGTGCACCCTGGTCACACTATTGTTCCGATTGACGTTGATAACAGTGGTCAAAATTTAATAGCAAGTGGAGGAGCTATCCATTGTATTACGCATTCTGTTGGGGTTTCTAATCCAATGTGGATCACACATAAACAATTAGTAGATACGTTTGATGATGTTAATCCTTACCAGGTAGATGCTATGATTAAACATAAAAGCGGTATAGCCTCAGCTACATTGTATTATAAAACTGCGTTAGCGAGCAGTTATAATTCAGTAGCAATGATTTCTGTTGGTAATGATATGTGGACAGCTGATATCCCGGCTCAAGCAGCAGAGACAACAATTTATTATTATGTAGAAGGAAGTTCAAATAGCGGCAAAATACTGCAAAGACCTTTAACTGCTCCTGATGGATATTGGAAATTTAATGTTTTAGGTTCTTCCGTTGGAGTAAACGAATTGGGTTGGAATGCAGCATTGGACAAAATATACCCTAATCCTGCTTCTCAAATTACCGTTGTTCCTGTTGATGCAAACAAAGCGACAAGAGGAAGTTTGATTATGTATAACATGATAGGAGAAAAAGTTGAAGTGATTCATGAGGGAGTTTTTCCATCGGAGCAAAAAAACTTTTTTATTCATGCGGGGAATTATCCAGCAGGTATCTATCATGTTGTTTTTAAATCTGATAGCAACACACAAACACAATCCTTGGTTATTGAATAATGGTTGTTTGTTCAGTGCCGATATAGATGGTTAAACTACTTCTAATTGACTGCAAAGACTACCGAAAGCTAGTCCTATAGCCTTTAATTATACTAACTTAAGCGATCAATTAATGATCCAATGGAAATGCATAACAAAAGATATTGGATCTTCCTTTGAAAAATTGAAAAACTCGCTTAAAAAGTTTATAATGTTTGTGTTTTCGGTGTAAAATGTTGAACGAAACCTATGCTGGATCAGGGAAATATATCTCAGCCAACATACATCGAGCGCTCCCTCCTCCGATTTTCTCAATGGTAGGTATCGCAACACTAAGTAGATGGTCATTGTGTTTGTTCAGCTTTTTCAACTGCTCCTTTGTTAAGCTATTGTAGGCAGCCTCCGACATTACCAAAACAGTTTCATTGTCATTATTCCTTAGCTGCAGCATATTTCCAGCAAAATGCTCATAGACCTGTTTATTTGTTAGTTCAATTACTGCCTTGTTCGCTTTTCGAACTGATACCATCACTCTCTCCCTGTCTTCTTCTGCTATCGTATTTTCTCCTATTATAATGTATTTCTCTCCAACACACATCATTACATTTGTGTGATAAATCTTTTCTTTTTGTGCTCCATAGGCCGTAAAAGAAACAACTTTATATCTTAAGTGTTTTGCAAATTCAGCAAGTACACTCTCATCCGTACGGGGAGAGATGGCCGCATATACAATTCGTTTTTGATGATCTAAAACCATACTGCCAGTTCCTTCTAAGTATTTCGGAGGTTTAGCATTTTCATAATCCTCTAGCTCAATTAAATAGGAAAACCCAAATCGACTAAACAAGTCAAGAACAATGTCCTTTCTACGCTCTAGTTGCCTGTTTTTTGCTAGCATTGGATAAGTGAAAACCATACCATTTGAATGCGTCGATATCCAATTGTTTGGAAAGATGGAATCAGGCGTAAAAGTTTCTTTTGAATCATTATAGACCAAAACATTTACTTTTAGTTCTTTTAATTTTTCTACAACAAGATTAAACTCTTGTAGGGCTTTTTCTTGCAATTCACTTTGCGAGTATGTAGCAACTTTTTGCTGGAATTTATTTGTAACAAAAGCCTCTTCATTAAATCCAAACTGCACAGGCTTAACCATTAGTACAGTTTTTGGAGAATGGACCGGGGTTTTCATATTGAGCATGGTTTTCACAAATGTAAGACAGGAAATATACTTAAGACTCCAAAACACTTTTTATTTCGGCATTTATGGCGATTAATTCGCTCTCTAAGTTACTCAGATTAAGCTTACGAGGTTCAAGTTGCGTAAATGCAACGCGAACACCAATATTCTTTAAGAACTTACCATTATTATCAATTATTCCCGTGTTTTTTATTGCAACAGGAACTACCAGTGCTTCTGGAATTTCATCCATAAGCGCTTTAACACCTGCTACTTTAAAGGGTTTTATTTTACCATCTCTGCTACGCGTTCCTTCAGGGAAAATGCAAACTGCAAAACAATTCTCTTTCACCAATTTTGCAAAAGCTTTTATTTTTAAAATAGATTCTTTAGGATTTTTTCTGTCGATAGAAACAGACCCGCCATGCCTTAAATTATATGAAATACTAGGAATTCCTTTTGCTAATTCTTTTTTCGCTACAAACTTAGGTCGATGTGCTCTGAACTTCCAAATAAGCGTGGGGATGTCCCACATACTTTGGTGGTTGCAGATAATAATAATCGGAACATCTTTGGGTAGTTTTTTAAAGTTGTGAAAGGAATAACGAACACCTAAAATATGTAAAGCTTTCATTAACCAAAAGTTGAGCGCAAATACTGTTTTATCATGCGATTTTGCTCCAAAAATATTTCTAGCAATAACTTGAATAGGATGAAAAAGAGCTAATATCAAACCAAACACGAGAAAAAATATAGGGGTTAATATTGCTGACAGGAGTATTTTCACACTACAAAGTTAATGGCATAAAATCATAAAATATTGTCTTTTAGAAGTTAATCGACTAATCGTAGGTTATAGGCAGAAGAGTAAACGGTTAATGCAGATAAAAGAGATAACCTTTTCTGTAGCTGTATATCCCAGAACAATTAATTGTTTTGAGCAATGATTAATTCCTTAGACTCAGTTAGAAAAGATAACTATTAGAATGTTGAGAATACAGTTGGAATAAATTGGCTGAAATACAGAAGAGTGGTGTAAAAAAGCGCTGTTTTAACTGGTGCACTAGAGGTTAGTAGGAAGTTTATTTTTTATCCTTTAAAGTATATGCTACTTTTAAAGCATCTTCGTTTCTTAATTCTTCTTGCACATTTTTCACAATACGCATATTCACTTTTTCATCAATTTTAAAGTTATTGATTACTTTGTCCCAAACCTCACTTAAATCTCCGCCCCTTCTTTCAATTAAATACGCTCTAATAGCACCCATGTCTGGCGCTAATGCATCATCAACTTGGACCCTATATCCAGTTCCATAATTTTTATTTGAAGGCTTCCCTATCCAATAATAAATTTGATCTGTACGTCTGTCCAATTTTGTAATTTCTGTCGCAAGGGGAGCCTTTACAACAACCTTAGTGTCCTTCTCTTTGAATATTGTCGTTACAATAAAAAAGAAAAGCAACATAAATACAATATCAGGCAATGATGCGGTCGATATTGCTGGCTGTGATTTCTTTTTTCCTTTTGAAAACTTTGACATAATTTCTAATTAATTTACCCTTGCGAGTTTTTAGATTTTGCTTTCATGATACGCTTGGGATATACAGCTCGTAAGATTTTAACTTTCGCCTGATCCTCTGGAACCTTACTTTTCTCAATCTTATTATAGGGAATTCCAAATTTTGCTAAGCATAATTCAGCTCTTAGCTCATTGATACCGGCCATAATTTCATTCAATACAGAAACATACGTTTTAAAACTTGTCGCATTGTCTAACTGAATGGTAATCATTGCTTTATCGCTAATTTCATTGTATGTTCCAATTGCATCTACAACCCCTTTCTTAATTTCCCAGCGCTTTAGAGTATCTGCATATCTATTGTCGTCAGGATATTGGGCGCTTAATACTTTGAATTTTTCAATGTACTGATTTGCCATTGACTCATTTATCGGTGTCAATTTTGGCCAAATAGTAGAATTAATAGGATGTACATAAAACTCTATTACTTTATCTTTAATATCTTCTATTTCTCCTCTATTTCCTTCAATCAAGATTTGATCGTTTTTATTTGCAAGGATTTCCAGTACGTTTTCCTTCTTTACTAAAGGAGGATCAATTACATCGTCAATTTTCTGCGGCAACCTTTCTTCCAAAACCTTTGGAAAGTTCATCGTGGTTGTAACCAAGAAGAAGATCAATAGCAAAAACGCAATGTCTGCCATCGAACCCGCATTTATCTCTTCTAGTTCTCTTTTTGCCATTTTCTCAATTATTACTTAAACATCTTCATCACGGTTCCGCCTATCCAACCCAATAAAGCAACTCCAACCAAGATAACCGTAGATGTTAGTGCTGCACTAGCAAACTGCCAGTTTCCTTCTGTGAAGGACTCTATCCTCGTCTGCAACACCTTTTAAGGTTTCGGCTGCAACGTATTCTTGAGGAACATCTGATCCTGCCGTAGCATAGATTATCAATATAAATCCAACAACACCTACAATTCCAGCCATATTTATTGCTGCTTTCTTAGCATCAACTGTAAACAAATACCCTACCGATGCAACTACTAATAATATAGTAAAGTAGAAAATATATTTTGTAAAGTCAATAACTAATGAAACAGCCGAAAAAGTAGCTTTTTCTTTTTCCGTTTTTATCTCTTTTGCTGTGTCCCTGAGCCATTGATCCAAGTCTAGTTGGCTCATGGAGTTTTGTAAGTTTTCAGCTTTAGCTTTTTGAATGGCTAGTTGCTCTAACTCAACATCGCTCATGTTTCCGGGGTCACCGCTCATAACAACCCAAATAGTAAAAAGAGTTCCCAAAAATATAATAAGACCCATTACACTTTTGAGTACAATATTTTGAATTTTATTATCCATGTTCAAAAGGATTAAATTAATACGTAATTACTTATTTGTCATTTCGTGTTTTAACAAAATATCTACCATTGATATAGACGCGTCTTCCATTTGGTTAACTAATCCATCAATTTTGGAAACAATGTAGTTATAAAATACTTGCAGAATCATTGCTACGATCAAACCAGACACTGTTGTAAGTAGGGCTACTTTAATACCACCTGCTAACTCAGCTGGCTCTGCCTCACCTTTTGTTTCAATAACGTTAAACGTATCAATCATACCAATTACAGTTCCCATAAAACCAAGCATTGGAGCTAATGCGATAAATAAGCCAATCCAAGAAAGTCCTTTTTCTAACAATCCCATTTGAACACCACCATAAGCGATAATTGATTTCTCAACCATTTCAACGCCTTCGTTGCTTCTTTCCAAACCTTGGTAAAAAATGCTTGCAACAGGTCCTCTTGTATTTCTACAAACTTCTTTTGCTTCTTCAACACCTCCAGACGCAAGGGCAGCCTCAATGCTTTCCAATAATTTTTTCGTATTCGTTGTTGCAAGATTTAAGTAAATAATACGCTCTATACAAAGTGCTAAACCTAATATTAATGCAATCAATACAAAAGACATGAACATTGGTCCACCATCAATAAAGTATTTCTTTATTGTTTGAGAAATATCAGGATCCTCTTGAGCTAATTCAACTGGCTTACTCTCTGCCTCTGCTTTAGCCAAGGCTGCTTCTTCGTCTGCTTTGGCTTTAGCTGCCGCTTCTGCCGCTTCTACCTGAGCAAGTGAATCTAGTGCTACTGAGTCTGCTGCTACAGCTACTGAATCCGAGGGTTGTGCAGTAGCAATGTTAACAGTTCCGAATGACAACAATCCTGTAACAGCTATTAATGTGAATACTTTTTTCATGATGATTTGTTAGTTTACTTATTGTTTATAATGGTTTTGTTTTCTTTTTATTGCGAACTATTCGTGAAGTAAATAATCTTCATTATTGTTTACAAGGCGCCAAAATACAAAAAAATCTTATTCTACAATCCTTGTTTTCAGCAAAGGTTGAATTTTAATGGTAAGTGGATTGCTTATTTTAGGCTTATGCAAACAATTTTTACGTTTCTTGATCAAGAAATCTCACCACAAAAAGGAGATAAAAATTTAGTTTTTATTTTTTCAGTACTTGTCCTACCGCCTAAAAGCAGCATGAGTTTGGTGGTTGCCGCCTCAAAAGTAATATCTGCACCGCTTATAACTCCAATTGCCTCTAAGCTATTTCCGGATTCATATTTAGATTGGTCTACCCCACCTCCTTTACACTGCGTTACATTAACAATTACAACCCCTTTATCAATGGCTTTTTTAAGCAGGTCTAAAAACCATTCTTCAGACATTGCGTTTCCAGAACCAAATGTTTCTAAAACGATAGCCTTCAATCCAGGCGTTTTGATAAAATGGGAAACAAATTCTTTAGTTATTCCCGGAAATAATTTCAAAGAAGCCACATTTCTGTCAAAACTTTTAAAAACATTTAATTTACTTTCTGTTTTTACTTCCAAAATATTTCTTGTATTGTACTTTATTTTAATTCCAGCTTCAGCAAGCAGGGGGTAGTTGAATGAATCAAAAGCCTCAAAGTCCTCTGAATTCACCTTTGTGGTTCGGTTCCCTCTATAAAGATTATACTCAAAATAAATAGCCACCTCAGGCACTAGAGGGTTGTTTGCTTTTTTAGCCGCCGCAATCTCTATCGCTGTAATTAGATTCTCTTTTCCATCGGTTCGTATAGTCCCTATTGGCAATTGAGAACCTGTTAATATTACAGGTTTATTCAGACCATGCAACATAAAACTCAGCGCGCTAGCTGTATAGGCCATTGTGTCTGATCCGTGCAATATTACAAACCCATCGTAATCAATATAATTATCCTCAATTATTACTGCAATTCTAACCCATACAGCGGGGTCCATATTTGAAGAGTCTAGTGGGTTCTCAAACGATAATGTGTCTATCTCACATTCAAACTTATTTAGTTCAGGAACTTCTTTCTTAATTTGCTCAAAATCGAATGGCTTTAAGGCTCTAGTTTCCGAATCCTTGATCATTCCGATTGTGCCACCGGTATATATCAATAAAACTTTTGTTCCTAACATGTGGCAAATCTAAATATATGATTTAATAATCCAAGTTGAAAATGGAAATAACAAAATCAATCCATCAATTCCACAAGCGTAAAAAAACTCTTTTCTTCTATCATTAACTTGCAGCATCAAAACTATCGACACCAAATAGACAGGTAATAAATAAGCAGCTCCTTCTAATAGAGCGAACGAGAGTAAACCACATACAATTAATAGAGTAATCGCAGTGAATTTTGCAGCTTTCAATCCTATGAGCTGTGGAATTGTCTTTTTTTCGGGCTCATCGAAATGCAAATCCCTTATGTCAAAGGGTATTACCAATGCAAAAATATAAATGAAATTGAGAACAAATATAGCCCAAGTGCCATGTGCAGATAATTCTTGGTTTAAATGGGCAGGAATTAAAACGGTTACAGCGGCCCAACTAGAAGCTATCAATATTATTTTTAGAAAAGGGATGTCTCGTAACGATTTAGGAAACAATTTAACTGCATAGAATAATGCTATTGCAATTAATGGCGAAAAATAAATAAGGTCATAAAATGAGAATAATGTAAAAAATAAATACCCCGAGAGACAAGAATATACTACTATCAGTCCAAATAAAAGCTTTATTTGCTTGTAAACCCATTGGTGCCTAATAGAGTTAATTAGATTGCCACTTGTATGCCTTATAACCCTTTGGAAACTATAGGAAAGTGCAGTTGCAAAAAATACAAGCAGAATAAGACTAGGGTTAACAGTCCATTCCATAACTAGAAACGTATTTAATGTCAGAGCAGCTGCCCCTAAAGAAATCCAGATGTTTCCAAAAACAATTAACTCAACGATTTTTCGAATTATAACAATCAATGTAATCAGAGTTACAGGTTTAAAGCATAAAAACAAACAAAACCCATAGCTGACCCTAAAAGGCTTCCTACAAAAGAGGCTTTGATTCTTTTAAATTTTTTTACTTTGTTGAAGCCTTCAATGTATTCTTCGCTATTTAAATACTCAATAGCAGTAACGTCGCTCTTCTTTATTTTTGCCTTTAGCAAATTTGCACCAAAGGGAATGGATAAAGGAAAAAGCACTGGAAAAACAGAAGGGTCTCTTAAGAAAAAACCAGTAGGAATAGGGGCTGCGCCATTAGCAATCTCTTTTTTGCTTGGCCCGAATTCATAGGTGTCAAAAGTTGTTGCCATAAACCCAAGCAAGAAGCCTCCTAGCAAATGCCGGCGAACTCCAAAGTTATCATGCGCATCTCTTTGTCCATATATATACATCCGCATTCTATTTTCAGACAAGAAATTGCCAATACTACTATCTTTTTTGTACCAAACCGACTCTTCTCCATCTCTACCCGTGACTGAAAATATTCTATACTTGTCGTAAGGTATTATTTTTTCTTTTCCTTTATTTTTATGGGTTTTAAATTCCAGTTTTGACGCTTTATCTGCAATAATTTCACCCTTATCACTTCTGCCATTTATCAGCAATAATTTTTCTTGACCCCGGACATTGAAAAAAATCAGCAGAACAAAAGCCATGGTTATTTTCGTCTTCATTTAGTGCTATTATTTTTCAAATATAAGCAAAGATAAACCGCGTTTCGCTCAATGATTCTAACATTTATGGTTTTTCTTGTTCAATATTACACATAGCCGCATTTAATAAGCTTGTAAATATTTATATTTGCACACCTAAATTATTAAAAGCTTATGAAACCAGCGAATTTCACTCAAAGACATATTGGACCAAGAGAAAGCGACATAAACAAAATGTTGTTGGAAATTGGATGCTCATCTATTGATGAACTTATTGAAAAAACAATACCTTCAGACATAAGACTGCAAAGAGAATTGTTAATTTCTGAGGCATTTTCTGAACAAGAATATCTTAAACACATAAAAGCATTGGGGGCCAAAAACGAGACTTTCAAGTCCTACATTGGAATGGGGTATTATGGAACGCTTGTGCCTTCTGTAATATTGAGAAATGTCTTAGAAAACCCAGGTTGGTATACAGCATACACGCCATATCAAGCGGAGATTTCTCAAGGCAGGCTTGAAGCGCTATTAAATTTTCAAACCATGGTTATGGATTTAACCGGAATGGAAATGGCCAATGCCTCCCTTTTAGACGAAGGAACTTCTGCGGCAGAAGCCATGATAATGTTTTTTCACAAAAGAAGTAGAGCACAGGAAAAAGCAGGTGTGAAAAAGTTTTTTGTGGCAGACACTATTTTTCCTCAAACAAAAGATATTTTAATTACCAGAGCTGAGCCATTAAATATCGAACTCATTTTTGGAAATTATGATGAAGTTACTCTTGATGACAGCTTTTTTGGAGCTATGGTTCAATATCCTGATAGTAATGGGGAAATAATAGATTATACATCTTTTACTGAAAGAGCTCATGAGGTGGGTGCTCACGTTGTTGCAGTTGCTGATTTAATGAGTCTTGCCTTATTGAAAGCTCCAGGAGAGTGGGGTGCAGATGCAGTTGTTGGGACTACACAACGATTTGGAGTTCCTATGGGGTACGGAGGACCACATGCCGCATTTTTTGCCTGCAAAGAATCCTTTAAAAGGCTGATTCCGGGAAGAATTATAGGTGTGTCTGTTGATAGCCAAGGTAATCAGGCTCTCCGAATGGCTCTGCAAACTAGAGAGCAACATATTAAAAGAGGCAAAGCAACTTCAAATATTTGCACAGCACAAGCACTGTTGGCTGTAATGGCAGGAATGTATGCCGTTTATCATGGCTCTGAGGGTATAAAAGCGATTGCAAATACTATTCATATCAATACCAGTCGACTAGCAAAGACCTTGAGCGAATTAGGGTACAATATTATTAATGCCAATTATTTTGACACGCTTACTATTGCTACAGATAAAGCAAGTATTGTTAAAAAAATAGCAGAAGCTAACCAGGTCAACTTTGCCTATGAAAGCGATGTTGTTAAGTTAAGCTTAGACGAAACTATAACTGAGGATGATTTAAATTTAATTATTTCAATTTTTGGCGAAGCTGTCAATAAAAAAGGGGTTATTCAAGATGCTGAAGCTAACATTCCCTCAAGTCTATATAGAACAAGTGCTATTTTAGCACACGAGGTATTCAATAGGTATCATTCTGAAACAGAAATGATGCGTTATTTAAAAAGGCTTGAAAATAAAGATTTTTCATTAACACATGGAATGATTCCGTTAGGTTCTTGTACAATGAAATTAAATGCTGCTAGTGAGTTAATTCCCATAACATGGCCAGAATTTGCTAATATTCACCCATTTGCTCCTGTGAACCAGACAAAAGGGTATCAAGAAATATTTGAAGAATTGGATAAAGACTTAAGCGAAATCACGGGATTTGCTAAGGTATCTCTTCAGCCAAATAGTGGAGCTCAAGGCGAGTATGCGGGTCTTATGGTAATTCGTGCTTACCACAAGAGTCGTGGAGATGACCATAGAAATATTTGTATTATTCCTTCTTCGGCTCACGGAACAAACCCTGCAAGTGCAATTATGGCGGGAATGAGTATCGTTGTGGTAAAATGTGATGAGCAAGGTAATATTGACATAAGCGATTTAAAAGAAAAAGCAGAAGCACACAAAGATAATCTTAGCTGCATGATGATAACCTATCCTTCAACGCACGGTGTATATGAAGAGGGAATAATTGAAATGACTTCTATCATCCACGATAACGGAGGCCAAGTTTACATGGATGGAGCCAATATGAATGCACAAGTTGGGTTAACAAACCCTGGCAACATTGGTGCAGATGTTTGTCATCTAAACTTACATAAAACATTTGCGATTCCGCATGGTGGAGGCGGCCCAGGAGCAGGCCCTATTGGGGTTGCGAAGCATTTAGCTGAGTTTCTGCCAGGTAGCCCGGTAATTGATTTTGCTGGGGATAATGCAATAACCGCGATAAGTTCGGCTCCTTGGGGTAGTTCATTGGTTTATCTAATTTCTTATGGGTATATCAAAATGCTCGGTTCGGATGGTTTGAAAGAATCAACGGAAATAGCAATTTTAAATGCAAATTATATCAAGATGCGTTTGGAGGGGGATTTTGACATCCTCTACACAGGAAATAGCAATACTGTGGCACATGAAATGATTCTAGATTGCAGAGGGTTTAAGCAACAAGCGAATATTGAAGTTGGTGATATTGCAAAAAGATTAATTGATTATAATTTTCACGCTCCTACAGTGAGTTTTCCGGTGGCAGGAACTTTAATGATTGAGCCAACAGAAAGTGAGTCAAAAGAAGAACTAGATCGTTTTTGTGATGCGATGTTAAGCATACGACAAGAAATAAGAGATATAGTTTCTGGTCATTTTCCGAAAGATAATAACGTTCTTGTTAACGCTCCTCATACAGCAAAAATGGTGATTGCGGACAATTGGAACAAACCTTATTCAAGGGAACTAGCTGCTTATCCAGAAGCATACCTAGCTGATAATAAATATTGGGTTACCGTAGGTAGAGTAAACGATGCACACGGAGATAGAAATTTAATTTGTAGTTGTGCGCCAATTGAAAATTACATAGAAGAAAAAGTCGTTTAAAGTGTAAATATCAACTACCAATGGTAAAATTTGGTTTATAAGATAATAATACTGAAATTTGCATGCTATTAAAAAATAAGCCAATAACAATCAAAATAAAAATTATGAAAAAAAATTACATTGGAATACTTGCTTTAGCATTGTGTTCAACGGGTATTGCCCAAAATGGTGTTTTTAACACAATTCCATTGGTGCAAAAAACGTATAATGGTAATGCTATTCAAGCAGCAACCCCATTATATGAGAAAGGTATTGAGTTATGGTCAAACGACATGAGCAATGCTGCGGAGTGGACTATTACTAACACGAGTGTTCCTTCAACAAACGAATGGTACCACCAAGATGGTTCAGATTTATCAACCCCTTCAGGTGCTTTTGGTGATTTTGCATCTTCAACAGCTGCTAACGGTTTTTTCATGGTTAACTCTGATGGTGCCCCTGGAAACTCAGATGGAGATGGAACTCCAATCGTTACTGACTTAACAATTGCTACCCCTATAGATTTATCTGCTACAAATGCGGTTACTGGACAAGCTGAAATGTTTGTTACTTTAACTGTTGAGCATAACTTCAGATGGTGGCAAGATATTAGAGAAGTTCATGTTTCTGGAGATGGTGGTGCTACTTGGACTCCTTTTCCTATTTCTGATGCAAACGGAAATCTTACAGGTCTTCAGGATCAAAACACTGGTAATCCTGAAGTAACCACAGTAAATATTTCATCTGTTGCTGGTGGTTCGAACAATGTGTTAGTTCGTTTTCACTACGATGATCAAGATTTTTGGGGATGGTACTGGATGGTTGATGATGTTAAAATAAATGTGCAAGATGCTAACGATTTAGCTGAGGTAACTTCTTATTTTGGATCAAACGGATTACCATACTATTCTATTCCTACCTCTCAAATAGCTCCTATTGATTTTTACTCTGTTGTTTCTAATGCTGGAGCTGCAGATCAAACAAATTCTATTGTAACGGTTGACGTTAATGCAGGAACTTTTACTGGTACATCTGCAGGAATGACTCTTGCTTCAGGCACAATAGATACATTAAACGTAACTGCTCAATATACTCCTGCAGCTGCCGCTGGTAGCCACGCTGTAACATATGCTGTTTCTGCTGATTTAGTTGATGATAGTCCTTTAGATAATGGAGCTACAGATTCATTTGAGGTTGTTGCATCTACTGGTACTTACGGTCGTGATAGAGGAGTTTACGAAGGCCAAGGTGGTGGAGAAGATAATGCTACTCCTGGGGATTTTGCTTTTGAAGCTGGAAACACAACACAAATTTTTGCTGATCAACAGGCTTTTGGTATTGATGTAGTTGTTGGTGCTAATACACCAGCCGGAACAATCATTTACGGTAAATTATATACTGATGATGGTGCTGGTGGCTTCCAGTATATTGATGAAACAGCTGAGTATACAACTACTCAAGCTGATGCTGATAATAACGTTACGATTACTTTACCATTTTTCACCTTCCCTACAGTAACTGCTGCTCAAGGGTTTTATTATCCAATGGTTGGGTGTTACTCAGAATTTTACTACGGAACATCTGGAACATCTGAGGAGCAAACATGTTATATCATGTATCCTACTGCTGGTGGAACTGGAAGCCAGTATTACACTACTAGCACGCCTATGGTAAGATTAAACTTTGATCCTTCTCTTGGGGTTTCTGAAAATGTTGTTGGAAATATGGAATTAGGACAAAATATTCCTAACCCATTCAACAACACTACTGCGATTAACTATTCTGTAGCATCTAATGCTAATGTTACTCTAACAGTAGTAGACATGACAGGAAAAGTTGTTTTAACTGTAAACGAAGGAACAAAAGCTGCTGGTGATTACAAAATCACTTTAGACGCTTCTAATCTAGCTGGAGGGATGTATCACTACACTCTTTCAAATGGCGAAACTTCAATTACTAAAGCTATGTCAGTTGTTAAATAAGTAAATACTTTTTTTCAATATAGTATTAAAGGGCTTCTGGATTCAGAAGCCCTTTTTTTATTCTATATCAGCTAAATTCTCAGTGCACTTGCTATCTTTGTTGAAATTACAACCGTGTCTGCTACAATTATTTTAAACGGAATATTATTTGGTATGCTTTTGAGCATCCTGATTGGACCTGTCTTTTTCGTGCTTATAGAAACAAGCATCAAAAAAGGTGCTCGTCATGCTATATTTATTGATATTGGGGTTTTATTAAGTGATGTTCTATATTTAATTGCGGCATTCTTTTTTTCCGAAAAAATTAATCATAGTATTAAAGAATTCGCATACTTAAAATATGTTGGGGCTGCTTTATTTATCTTAATGGGAGTTGTATCTATAATTAATAAAAAATCCCCACAAAAAGGGAAACAGATTGATATTGATGGTTTAGAAAAAATGGGAAACAATCCGGTATCAATTATGCGGGTTCGAACTTATTTCGCTTTAATTGGAAAAGGGATCGGGTTAAACGCTATAAATCCAGCTGTTTTGATATACTGGATTGGAGCAAGTACATACGCAACCGAGCAACTTAATATAGAAGGGCCGAACCTGATATATTATTTTTCAGCAACTCTTGCAACCATGTTTGGTTTAGACTTACTTAAGATTCATTTTGCTAGTAAATTAAAAAACAAATTAACTCCGCGTGCGCTGGATAGGGTCAGCATTGTTGTTGGTTGCTTCCTAATTTTCTTTGGTTTAGTTATTTGTTTCCAAGACGTCTATGTCCAGTAATAAAAGCGTCAATTTCCTAATAGTAGGACAGGGAATTGCGGGAACTACCCTGGCTCATAAACTTTATGAGCATGGACATTCTGTTCACTTAATTGACAATACATACCAAAGCTCATCTTCTCTTATTGCCGCAGGAGTTCTTCATCCCATGTCCTTTAAGCGCGCCATATTATCTTGGAAAGCAGACATTCTAATTCCAATAGCTAAAGCATATTATAATTCATTTGAAGCCACTTTTAAAACGAAAGTATTTCACGAGCTTGACATGACTAGAGTTTTTAGCTCTATGGAGGAGCAGAATAATTGGCAAGGAAGAATGGCTGATTCACCAATGAAAGAATTTATTGACGACAACGAATTGAGTTTGGGCTTCCCTTTTGGCTCTGGAAAGGTCAATATGGCAGGCCGATTGGATGTTGCACTTTACTTAAGTCGATCAAATGAATTTTTTAAAGAAGAGGAGATTATTAGCGAAGAGCAATTTGATTACAACCAACTGACCTGTTATGAAACAGGAATCGAATACAAAGGAATAGTTGCTGAAAACATTGTTTTTTGTGAAGGGTATAAAATCAGCCAAAACCCCTATTTCAATTATGTTCCACTTAACCCAACCAAAGGGGAGCTCCTAATAATAAGAACAAAAGACTTGCCCAATTATATTTTAAGTGTGGGTTGTTTTGTTATGCCAATAGGTAATGACAAATATGTTCTAGGAGCTACATATGATAGAGACATTATTAACCAGGAACCAACTAAAACTGGGAAGGAAGAACTGCTAGAAAAGTTGAAAAACATGGGTGATTTTGATTTTGAAATTATTGAGCATCGTGCAGGTGTTAGGCCAACGACTCATGACAGAAGGCCAATTCTCGGAACTCATCCAAAATATAGCACCTTACACATTTTTAACGGCTTAGGAAGCAAAGGTGTAATGCTTGCACCATATTTTGCAGGAGAATTAATTGAACACATCACAAAAGGAACTCAACTCAACAAAGAAGTAAGCGTATCTCGATATTCAAAAAAACATTTGCACAAGTGTCTAATTTAAGCAGATGCTAATGTGCCAACACTGAGTTTTACTCCCTTTATTTCTTTGAGTTTTTTGCAGCATGCTTCAAGTGTTGCTCCAGTTGTAACAACGTCGTCGACCAATAAAATATGTTTTCCCTTGTATTGATTTGCATCGGTTAACGTAAAAGCTGACCCTACATTTTCCCAGCGCTCATATTTAGATTTCTTTGTCTGGCTCTCGGAAAGTTCCAAACGTTTTAATAACGTCGTATTTATTTCACAAGCTAAAACTTTTGCAACCCCAATTGCGATGAATGTACTTTGGTTATAACCTCTTTGCTTTAATTTCTTTTTATGAAGCGGAACAGGAATAACGAGATCCACCTTATCGGTAATTTCTACTTTATCAATTTCTTTCCCAAGTTCAATTCCCATTAATTCCCCAACTTTTGTATTTCCCTTATACTTTAATTCGTGCATCAACCTCTGAACCTTTCCCTGTTTAATAAAAGTAAAAGCAGAAAGGGCAAGTTCTAATTTTATTTTCCCCCAAAATAGTTTGGCTATAGGGTTTTCCATGTCTTGATAATAAAATGATCGAGGAATGTCTACCATACAATTATAGCAAATCACATTTTCGTTCTTCAATAAAACCTCTTGACATGCGGCGCACAAGTTAGGGTACAACAAGTTTACAAGACTTCTTAGCATGGTTTTTGTTCAAATTGATGTTAATAGAATATATAATTAATACATTGGGATAGACAATATAGTACTAATTTTAAAAAATGAAAGTATCGCATAACTTTAGGAAAGATATTCCGTTATAGTTATCATAAAGAGAAATTTAGCATGGAAACGAAGGAAAAGACGGAACTAAAAAAAGGTGGTGCTGTATATATAATTATTATTCTGCTATTGCTTTTAGTTGGGGGTTGGCTAGGCCTCGAAATAAGAGATGGACGAAAGCAAAATGCTGCCTGCGCCCAATCTGTTGCTAATTTGCAAACGGAGAAAGATTATTTGAACGATATTCTCAAGAAAAGCGGCATTATTGAGGAATCTGACGACGAAACTCTAAAAAATAATTTAACCGCCATTTTAATGGAATATGATAGTTTAACATTTGATAATGATGAAATGTTGGATAGTATTAATAAACAAAAAGCGCATATTCAAGGGCTTTTGGATGAAGTTGAAACCCTTCAAAACCAGAAGAAAAGAGATTGGGGAAAAATCTATAAATTAAAGAAAGAAACGGAGACGCTGCGTGAAATTATGAAGGGTTATATTCATACAATTGATTCATTAAACACCGAAAACACTGGTCTAAAAAACACTATCAAAGACAAGGACAATCAGATTACAGACATAAAAACGGATAGAGATAACATAAAGAATAAAAACGACTTGTTGAATCAAACGGTTGCTCTTGGTTCTGTATTGCAAACTTCGGGCATCACGGCAAATGCAATTAGAATAAAAAGTAGCGGAAAGCAAGTCGAGACAACACGCGCAAGCAGAACAACTATGATTAAGTCTTGTTTTACGGTTTTAGAAAATAAAATTGCTACACCGGAAAATAAGGAAATTTATATGCGTATTATTTCTCCAGCTGGAACGGAATTAACAAATTCAGAAGTTGTTCATTTTGTTATGGACGGGGGTAGAGAAGGCATTGCAAGTGTAAAAAGAAAGGTGAACTATCAAAACAAAAACATGGACTTATGCATCTATTATGAAGTTGAAACAGCATTGAGCGTTGGCACCTATATTGTAGAAATATACGCGGAGGGACATCAAATTGGGAAGTCATCGTTTGCATTAAAATAAATACAAGTAATTAGACAATTTTCTTAAATAGGAAGTGGTTTACAGTTTCAAAACTACCGCAGATGAGTGGCAATTGGCTTTAAAAATAACGTATCTTTAGTTTTCTATTTATTCAGGGAATGATTTTTGATATTACCTATGCTATCTTTACGTTCACGAAAAATTCATCTCGCCATGAAAAACCTATGTTTACTATTTTTGCTACTACTATTTCCTATGTGCTTTTTTACTGGTTGCAGTGGTGACGAATACAACGAAAATATATTTAAATCAAATGCAACGGGAGCCCCGGGGAAGATACTTATCATATTAGATAAACAGTTTTGGGGAACTCCACTAGAAAAACTGATTATTGAGCATTTTCAAAAGGACATTACAACACTACCGCAACCCGAAAAAGCATTTTCAATAGAAATTTCCGATAGAAAGAGCTTTACCAAAGAGTTAAAAAGGAATCATACCATAGTAATATTTGAAATTGGAGACAAAGCAAACAATAAGAATGCGAGGCTGGAAGACGCTACGAAAGATATGTGGTCAATTGGTCAGATGGTATATAAATTTAGAGCGGCAAATCAGAAAAGCGCAATGGCCCTTTTTCTTATTGAAGTTGATAAGCTTATTGGCGAGCTAAATGAAAATAGCCGTAAAAAACTAATGCGAGAATATGAATTTAAAGGAAGCGCAAAGGTTGTTAACCAGCTTTCTGAAATTCAAAAGCTATCAATTTCTGTCCCTTCTGATATGAAAATAGAGGAAAATTATGCTGGTTTTTCTTGGTTAAAGCGGTTTAGAACTAAATTTGCAGATAACAACGAGCATGAAATTCAACAAGGATTAATTATTTATACCTACCCGTATATAGATGATAGTACTTTCACACTTAATTATCAAATTGCAAAAAGAGATTCTGTTCTTAAGTTCGCCGTGCCAGGTCCTTCTGAAGGGTCTTATATGGCAACTGAACTTAGATTCGGAATGCAGCCGGAGTTTTCGCAGAAAATGATAAATGGGTTATACGTTTTTGAAATGAGAGGTTTGTGGCGGGTTGAAGGAGACCTAATGGGAGGGCCCTTCTTAAGTATAAGTATGTTTGACGAACCAAATAATCGGATTGTTACTATAGAAGGCTATGTGTATGCTCCTCATTTTGAGAAACGAGAGTATTTACGTGAAATGGAGGCAGTGATTTATTCATACCAGTTTATAAAGTAAGCCTAGTTTTCCGGAAAGCCTTGCTCTACCCAGCACTTCATAATTTGAACCTCATCCGAGGTTAAGGAATCGACACCAAAACTATTGGGCATTTTTGGCATGGTATAGGATCCCCAAACTGCATTTTCCCAAGAGTCATTATTGATGTAATTTACGATATTACTATGTTCGGTAATCCATGAATCATGACACCCAGTTCCTGGTCCAAGGTTTGTCATACATGAGCTTTGAATAATAGGAATAATGTCTGTAGAATAGCTTATTGTAACACTGCATGAATCCAGCAAGAGCGTTTTATCCTTATGACAAGATATAAAAACGAATGTAATAAGAAGCGTAACTATAACCCGGCATTTTCCCACATCGCAATGTAGGAAAAAACGAATCATTTTAAAGAAAAATTGCTTTTGATTATTTATATTTGATTTAGGCATGAATGGGAGCTTATGAAATACGATAATGAAATTATCAAGGATGTTATCCAGTGGGATGTAAAAACTTGGTCAAAAGCCTTACTATTTTGGAAAAAGAATTTTTCTATTAAAACAGAAATGAGGGCCCTTGCTTTAGGGGAAAGAGAAGGAGGGGTTAGTTTGTGGTTAGCTTTACAGGGGGTAAGCGTAGTATGCACTGACTACAATGAATTTCCTGAAGAAACCACTCAACTCCACAAGAGATATAATATTAGCGACAGAATTTATTATGAACAGGGTGTTGATTTAGCCGACCTGAGTAAGTTTCCCGCAAGCAGTTTCGATTTGGTTGTCTTCAAAAGCGTTTTAGGCGCCCTCTCTCATAAGGAAAAACAGCAAAAAGCTTTTGAAGAGATGAAACGAGTCCTAAAGCCCGGAGGAGCCATTCTCTTTGCTGAAAATGGTAAAGGTTCAAAACTACATTCCGTATTTAGAAAAAAGTTTATCAAATGGAATTCTTATTGGAGGTATTTAGACTATAAACGAGATCAAGATTTATTTGCCGGTTTCAGCTCAGTTAAATTAACTGCTTCAGGATTTATTGCCGTTTTCGGAAGGACAGAAAAACAGCGAAGTGTGTTAGCAAAATTTGATAGAATTATTAACCCTATTTTACCATCATCCTTTAATTATGTTGTTTTTGGCGTATTAACTAAGTAGAACCTTGCTCCATCTTTCGCTGTTGTCTCTCACGGAAAACATCATGTTTGTTGTATGTAATAACCTTATCATTGGGCTAAATTTTTCAGTTATTACAGGTCTTAGGTCTTTGGGAATATAATGAGTAGGGTATACATTCCAGTGATGGCTGCTTAGGGTTGCTTTTTTATTTATATAGTTTCTTTTATGTAAGTTCTGCATAATCATGTTCGCGAGTTTTTTCCTTCCCTATTTTATGATAGAGCTCTGGATATACTGCTGCAAGAATTAATTTCTTTCCCTTCATGCCAACTCCATGGGTTTTTACATGATCCGTTTCGTCACTAACACGATGAATTAAACTGTTTCCTGGTAGTCGGGCATAGGAAAATTTTGCGGCTGTTAAGTCGTTAATTAATAAGTGACAATGAATATAATTCACTAAGCGCGGTTCAGGTAATATAAATTCTTCGCCATTTTTTGAAATCGATTTCAACTGCGCTACAGATGTAATAACTATTTCTTTTGTATGAAAAACATCTCTTTTCGAAATGGCTTTAGTAAATTCTCCAATCTCTAATTTATTAATTTTAACTCCAGTTCTAATTTCTATTCCAAAATCTTTAGTTCGATCCAATAATCGATCAATAAACTGCAAAGATCCTCCTGCCGGATAGATATATTTTGCAGGTATAATTCTTGCCTTATTAAAACTTACAGATTCCATTTCGCCCTTTGGCCTAAGCATTCCACGAATATAAAAAAGTAAATTTTTCCAATCATAGGGCAACTTAATTCCTCTAAAGACAAACTCTGGTTGCGGCTTCATTTTTGCCAAATCCATATCAAGAAATTCGGAAAGAAAATTAAGCGCCTTCGGTTCAATATCCCAAATATGACATCCTAATTGAAAATCGGGCAAACCTTTTTTTAGAGGAACCTTTCCCCATGCACCTCCTATATATTCGCTTTGTTCCAAAACTAGAACTTTCTTTCCTTGTTTTGAAAGAAACATTGCCTCAATAAGGTTAACGGGTCCACTACCGATAAGAATGCAATCATATACCATGCGAAATTACTTTAGAGCTTTGTATTTAAAACATCATAAACTTGTTTTTATCTGCTAAAATAACCCGTTAGTCCAAAATATATACGTGCAAATGTCATTTTTGTATTTTTAATAGAACTTAAAAAATGAAAAAAATGAAAAAATTATTTTTAGTAACATGTGCGTCGGCTTTGTTCTTATCGTCCTGCGTATCTACCAACAAAGGGTTTCAATCATCACCAGTTATTATTCAAGATGTTCAATTAGACCCTATAAAAGCGGATATAAAAGTCGATACTGAAGTTAAGCTTAAGGGCGCTAGTTCATCAACCTATTTTTTAATATTTAGGCTTGATGGAGATGATAAAATTGCTGATGGTATCAAATACAGTAGTGAAACTGGGGGTAGTATTTTTGAAGCATTAAATCCGTTTAGAGCTTTTCGGCTAGCTAGACTCTCAAAAGTTAGAGGCGCTGCTGCTTTCAAAGCTTTGGAAGGAACAGATTATGACGTGTTAGTTCATCCTAGTTACACAATTACAACCAAAAACTATTTAATAGCTCAGATGTATCAAGTAGAAGTTACAGGATATGGAGCAAAGTATGAGAACTTTAGGACTGAAAGACAAAAAGTCGTTATTACAAATAATGCGGAAGAATATGTTTTCCCCGACAAATAAATTATTCTATATTTAATATAAAAAGCACCTGAATAGGTGCTTTTTTTTTGCATAATTTTAGTTGTTTTCACAGTGTGCTTAAATAGGTGTTTAAAACCTATTTAAACCCCCAATCGAAAGTGTTTAAGTCTTCTAAGCAAACTCTAAGTAAATCAATACTATTTCTAATGTCTTGTTTGTGCGCCATTTCTATCACTTGATGTATGTGACGTGTAGGAATAGAAATTGCCCCAGCTATAGAGCCTCCAGGTGTGTTTTGTTGAATTGCTTTGGTGTCTGTCCCTCCAGCAGTAAGTATCTCAGGTTGCCATTTAATTTTATTTTTATCGGCTGTTTGCTTCATGAAATTCACCATTCGATAATCGCAAATAGTACTTGAATCCATAATTTTTATAGCCACCCCTTTTCCTAATTCGGTAACCTTTTCGTGGGCTACTGCACCGGGCACGTCAAATGCAATTGTTGTATCTAAACCAAATCCAAAATCAGGCTGTATTTGCTGAGCAGCAACTGAAGCTCCTCTGATTCCAACCTCTTCTTGCACCGTAAAGACACCATAAACATCATGGGCTGCCTCTTTTAATTCTCTAAACATCTCTATTAAGATAAAAACAGATACTCTGTTATCTATGGATTTACAATTAACACAGTCGCCCATTTCAATAAGCTCTCGGTCTCTTGTTATTGGATCTCCTACAGAAATATATTTTTCAACTTCTTCTTTTGACATTCCCATATCAATAAAGTAATCTGTGGTCTTTGGCACTTTATTTCTTTCCTCTGCTGTCATTACGTGTATCGGCTTGGAGCCCATGACACCTAAAATATCTTTTTTCCCATGCACTATAACGCGTTGAGCCGTTAATGTTTTAGGATCAAAGCCTCCCAATGTATGAAAGCGAACAAATCCATTATCGTCAATATGAGTAACAATAAAACCAATCTCATCCATATGAGCTCCTATCATTACTTTTTTTGATGAATCTTTCCCTTTTTTTATTGCCGTAACGTTTCCCATGTTGTCAATGGAAACTTCATCAACTAAGGGGGTTACCTCTCTTAAAACAATTTCTCTAACCCTTTGCTCAAAACCGGAAGTTCCGGCAACCTCACAAATTTCAGCAAGCAACTTTGTATTTATCATATTGGTTTATTTTTCAACGTAAATTATTCTAGCCTATTTCGTTTATTCAACAACACTCATTTTCATCATATTCGTTTTACCACTCTCTTCAATTGGAATACTAGCAGTATTTATTATCATGTCTCCTTTAGAGACATGCCCCTGTTTTTTTAACAGATATTTAATGTCTGCAATTGTATGGTCTGTACTTACTGTTTTGTCATAATAGAAAGTGTTAACACCCCAAACCAAGCTTAGTTGAGTAAGTAGTTTTCTATTTCCAGAAAATACAAAAACAGCTGCTTTTGGTCGTTGGCTAGAAATTTTATAGGCCGTATATCCGGAATGGGTCATTGTAATAATTCCAGCGGCTCCAACTCGAGAGGCTAATCGACAAGAGGTAAAACAAATGGAATCAGTAATAAAGCGCTCAATATCTTTTTCTGGTTCCCTTTCTTTTGAATACATTTCTTCATAATCTGATTCAATTTTTTCCAGAATTTTACACATTGCTTCAACTGTAGTAAAAGGATATTTGCCAACAGAAGTTTCCCCACTTAGCATAACGGCATCTGCACCGTCCATAACAGCATTAGCAACATCGTTTACTTCGGCTCTTGTTGGCGCAGCATTTTCGGTCATGCTCTCCATCATTTGTGTTGCTACGATTACAGGTTTTGCATGGTTCAAACAGGTCGTAATAATTTTCTTTTGAATTAAAGGAACATTTTGCATAGGAATTTCAACACCCAAATCACCTCTTGCAACCATAACGGCATCGGACTCTTTTACAATTGCATCAATTTCGATAATTGCTTCAGGTTTCTCAATTTTGGCTACAACTTTTGTTTGTTTCTTGTTTTGAGAAATAATATGTTTTAATTCAATGATATCTCTTGGAGATCTTACAAATGATAATCCTATCCAGTCCAAGTTATGGTCCAATATTACTTCTAAATCTTTTTTATCCTTTTCAGTAAGGCTTGGTTGTGAGATCTTCGTATTAGGCAAGTTTACTCCCTTCTTAGAAGACAAGTAGCCTCCATGAATAACTTTCAATTTTACCTCATCTTTTAAGTTAGTTGAAATCACTTCAAACATTAGTTTTCCGTCGTCTAATAATATTTGCTCTCCTTTTTTAACGTCCTGTGGTAATCCTTGGTAAGTTATAGATACTTTTTCTGCTGTTCCTAAAACCGAATTTGTTGTAATAATAATTTCAGCACCTGGGACAAGTTCAATGTTGTTATCTTTAACTTCTCCTATTCTGATTTTTGGGCCTTGCAGGTCGCCAAGAATAGCTGTATGGGTTCCCAATTCTGAATCAATGTCCCTTATGTTATTTATTACATCAACATGCTCTTTATGCGTGCTGTGCGAGAAATTTAATCGACAAACATTTACCCCCAATGTAATTAATTTTTTTAGGTTTTCTTTTGACGAAGTAACAGGTCCAATTGTGGCTACTATTTTTGTCTTTCTTTTGTTCATTATTGTTTTTTTCTAAAAAAGTAAATTTTCCTTCGATTTTAGATCTCCAACTTTTACTTCGAAAGCCGTAAGAACAAAAGGAATGGATTTAATTTTTAACATTAGTTCTTCCAAGTTCACATCGTAGCTTTCTTTTATCAGAAATAAATAATCTGCCTGCGAGCGTTCTGGCAACAAATGTCCAGAGCTACTTCTGTTGTTTAACAGAATAAATTCGTTTTCGGTTTCTTCTTGAAAATAGGAATACAGTGCATGTTTACTAAACTCATTTGTTTTTTTAATCAAGACTTCAACTCCTCGCCCTTCTTTAGCTAAAGACAAATGAAGTCGACTATTTAGTCCCCAGCATATTCTGTAATCTTTTTCATGACAACTGATGCCGATAAGCCTAAAATCGTATTCATATTCTTCTTCGAGTGTATATTTCATACGCAATCAAAGATAAATTAATCTAGCACATGAAACGAAGGTCTAGATGAAGGTATTGTTAACAATCAATTGTTTCAATACTATAAACTAGGAATCTTTTTACTTCTTTACGATTCTAATTTGGGTTCCTGTTTTTAAATTATTTGAATTAAGGCTGCTGTTATGTCGTTTTATATCATCAACGCTAACACCGTTATATTTTTGTGCTATATCCCACATTGTATCTCCTTTACGAATCGTGTAATAGATGTATTCTCCGGAAAAGACCTCCTGTGTATCATCATTCTTATTTGTAGATGAAGTAGCTCCCTGTTTAGCGGAATCTTCTATATAGATTAAAAGTTTTTTCCCCGATTTTAAATAATTAGAGGACAATAAATTCCATGCTTTAATTTCTTGTTCTGTACACTTATATTTTTTGGCTATAGAGCCCATAGATTCTCCTGATTTAACATAGTGTGTTTTCAATATTTTTTTTAGACTTATTTGCTGCTACCAAATATTTGTTTTCCAGAGAGGAGTAGTTGTAAATGGAATCTTCATGCATAATGAAATCTCCAATTAGAAAGTTTGGTAAATAAATAAAATCAATACTGTCCGGTTTTGGAATTATATTGGAAATAAACTTCGGGTTTAGATATTTCAACTTGCTCATTTCATATCCTAGCCACTCTTCTAAAACCTCAAATTCTATTCTATCACAAATGTGTATCGTATCTATTTCCAATTCTAAAAACAAAGGTTTTTTCGGAAATATGTTATGCTCTGAAGCATAATTCATTATGTAATTTACCGCCGTAAAGGCTGGGATATAGTTTCTTGTCTCTTTGAATAAATAAGGTCGAATTTCCCAATAAGTAGTTTTTTCCGCCAGAACGGCGAATAGCTTTATTTACGTTTCCTGGTCCAGCATTATAAGCGGCTAATGCCATGCTCCAGTCACCATATATAGAGTGCAAGAACTTTAAATATTGGCAGGCCGCATCCGAAGCTAGGTAAGGGTCAAATCGTTTGTCAATAAAGGATGTGATTGACAAACCATACATCATACCTGTCTTAGGCATAAATTGCCATAAGCCTCCAGCACCAGCACTAGACTTGGCTTTTGGATTTAAAGCGGACTCTACAATTGGAAGGTATTTCAACTCCAAAGGCATATTATATTTTATCAAATACTCCTCAAATATTGGAAAGTACAACTCTCCATAAGCAAGCATTTTTGAAGTAAGTCTCTTCCGCTTGTAAGCATATAATTTTATCATTGCAATAGTTGCATCATTCGCAACAAATGAAAAGGGAGATTCCTGATCTAGTTGCCCAATTCTGTGTTTAAAAATAGCATCTGAAAATCTCGGGATGGAGTCGCTTGGCAAGTTCAATATATTTAATTCGCCGGTATCAATTGTAAAATGATTCATTTCTCGATAATGAGCCACAAGGATGCTATCGTAATTATCTACAAAGGATAAATCAGGCTTTTCAATAACTGTAATTGTGTCAACTATTGCAGTGTCAACCTGACCATTAACGAAGGTTATTAGAGTAGTTAAAAAACCAATTACAATATGCCGCCCGCAATTAATCATGAAATCATGTGTTATTCTATGCGCATTAGCAGATCCGAAAATTCCAATAATTTTGCATCTTCAAAAGACCCAGCCATCAATTGAACTCCAAATGGCAATCCATTACTGTGCTCTCCTAAAGGCAATGATACAGCAGGTATTCCTGCCAGATTTGCATGAACCGTAAAAATATCTTGTAAATACATTGTAATAGGATCATCTATGTTTTCTCCGATACCAAAAGCCGGAGTTGGAGTAGTTGGTAAAAGAATAAAATCGTAATCGTTAAAAATTGCTTCTGTTTTCTGCTTAATTATATTTCTAACTTTGAGTCCTTTGGTATAGTAAGCCTCGTAATAGCCAGCGCTGAGGACAAATGTTCCCATCATGATTCTTCTTTGCACCTCTTCTCCAAAACCTTCGCTTCGAGAATGAACATAAGTTGTTTCTACGTCTTCTGCTTTGTCGCTTCTATACCCAAAATGAACACCATCATAACGCGCTAAATTGGAAGACGCTTCAGCCGTAGTTAAGACATAGTAATTTGGAACCAAATAGTCTAAATATGGAAAGTCAACTCCTTCTACTTGATGACCTTGTGCCTTTAATTTTTCAATAATTTCAAGTGTTTTTCCTTTAATCTCTTTGTCTAGCCCCTGCATGTCTAGACAATCTTTAATGCAAGCAATTTTGTATTTGGGTGTTCCACCTTTTAGTATTCCTTTCGAGTATCTATCAACAGGTTTTGTAGAGCACGTGCTATCATAGTTGTCGCCACCAGAAATCACTTCTGTAATCAATGCTGCATCCTCAATATTATTGGTTAGTGGGCCTATTTGATCAAAGGAAGAGGCGTATGCCAATAAACCGTATCTAGAAACTCTCCCGTAAGTAGGTTTGTAACCAACTACACCACAAAAAGATGCTGGTTGACGAATTGACCCTCCCGTATCTGAGCCTAAGGCCGCTAAGCAAAGTTTTGCTTTGACTGCAGCTGCAGACCCTCCAGATGATCCTCCAGGCACTTTGTCGTTTTGAATGGGGTTTAAAACAGGACCATAGGCGCTGTTCTCGTTTGAACTTCCCATTGCCATTTCATCGCAGTTTAGTCGTCCAATAATGATAGCATCTTCTTGTAATAACTTTTCAACTACCGTTGCGTTGTAAATTGACTCAAATCCCTCTAGTATTTTGGATGAACTAGAGACCTTATGTCCCTTATAGCAAATATTATCTTTTAAGCCAATAACCATTCCTGCTAGGCGTCCTGCAGTTCCCTTTTTAATTTTTTCATCTATCACTTGTGCTTGTTCGACAGCACTTATTTCAAATACTTCTAAAAAAGCATTTAAATTGGAAGACTTAATTTTTTGGATATAATTTTTGGTAAGTTCGACACAAGTAATTGCGCCTTTTTCTATATCCTCTCTTACTTGTGCAAGGGAAATATATTCTTTCAAAATAGTTAATTTATTGAGTTAAGATTCCGTCTTTTTTGAGTCGTCTGATTCCTCAGGTTTATTATCATCTGATTCACCGTTGGCTGCTCCTTTAAACTCTTTCACTCCTTTCCCTAAACCTTTCATTAATTCAGGTATCTTTTTCCCTCCAAACAATAGGAGAACGATGATTAAAATAAGGATGATTCCGGGAACCCCCATTTTCTGTAAAAATAACAATGATAATTCCATAGTGTTTCTTTTGGTACTGCAAAGTTAGTAAAAAAGGGAGAGCTATGTGCTATCCTTTCAATAATTTGCGATTCTCACTTAATTTAGTATATTTAACTAATATTATGTTAGTTAGAGCTGTAAAGTGTAGGTAACAAAAAATACTATATCATGAAATATCGTCGTCTTATTTATACGAGTCAGCCAGTAAAGCAGTTTAATGGGGATGAATTGATCAATCTACTTCATGATGCTCGCGCTTATAATTCTATCGACAATATATGCGGTGTTTTATTGCATAGGCGCGGTTATTTTCTGCAAGTTATTGAAGGAGGCACAGAGCCTATTGAAAACCTGTTGATTCGCTTAAGAAATGACCCACGGCATAAGAATATTGTAATTATTTATGATGGTTTTGTAGATAGGCGTGTTTTCTCGAATTGGGCTATGGGTGTTGCAGATTTAATGTCTCCTGAATTAAGTCTTTTGCCAGGTATTTGTTCAGATTTATCAGGGAGTCAGGCAGTTAAAGACCTTATTTTGGATCTTCCTGCTGTCGAGGATTTTTTACAGCAAAAAACGGCTTAAGATGCTAATTGTAACAAACCCCTCGCTCTCCGGGTCCTATCTCTGCGGAATAATCACGTCTGTAACACTTAAAAGTATACATATATAATTTGTATTTGTTTTTCAAGTCATTTTTCCTTTTGTAAGTTGTCCGTTTTTGCTCACAGATAATCCAACGGTATTTTTCTAACGCAACGCGGGTAGAATATCATTAGAGATCTCTATTAGTGGTATAAAAAGCAAGTAATTCATTCTTCCGGTTATATGTAAAAGTTTTTGATATTAAATTTAACAACCCATTAATGTTTAACTTTTTGTCAAAAATGTTAAACATTATTTGTATTTTCGTGGAATGTTTAATCAAATAATGCAAGTATGAACCTATTTAAACGAAAGTCAAAAAAAGAAAAGCTCGAAATAAAATATCGGAATAAACTTGAAGAGGCTTATAAAATGTCAACTGTTAATCGATCAAAATCGGATGAATTGACTTACGAGGCAGAGCAAATTTTAAAACAAATAGAAAATGAAAAATAACATTTTCGGGCTCTCAATACTTTTTATCCTATTTTTTAGTGCTTGCAGTTTAACCAGCGAAAACATGAATTCAATATTTAATTTTTCACAAAGCTCCAAAATTAACGATTGGAAAGTCGTTAACGATGATGTTATGGGAGGAATATCAAGGGCTTCATTTGACTTGAATACAGAAGGCGATGCAGAATTTAAAGGAACTGTGTCGACTGCAAATAATGGAGGTTTTGCATCTGTTCGTTATCGTTTCAAGGCAAAAGACATTACGAAAAAAAAAACGATTACTATTCGTTTAAGAGGTGATTCAAAACGCTATCAATTTCGTATAAAATCTAAAGCCACGGATTACTACTCATACATCACCGCATTCTCTACAATGGGTGATTGGGAGACAATCCACATCAATTTAAAGGATTTATACCCAAGTTTTAGAGGCAACAAATTAAATAAAGAAAATTTTAACGGTTCTTCTATTGAGGAAATCTCCTTTTTAATTGCCAACCAAAAAGATGAAAACTTTAAACTTATTATTGATAAAATTGAAATCAATTAAAACGATATGGAAATCTCAAGACAATCTAACATATACAGGTTATACAACCAACAGTTTCTGCCTATATCTCTGAGAGATGCTTGGCGATTTTTCTCTACTCCCCAAAATCTACAAAAAATAACCCCTGAAGAACTCGATTTTGAAATGACCAGTGTGGATGAAGGGAAGGTGTATCTCGGTCAAATAATTACTTACAGGATACGATTAAATAAAGTTTTCAAAATGAACTGGGTCACAGAAATCACAGGCATGATGCATGAAAATTATTTTGTGGATGAACAACGTTTTGGACCCTATAAAATGTGGCACCATCGTCATACGTTTGAGGAAGTTGATGGAGGTGTTTTAGTGACAGATACAGTGCACTTTAAAATTCCTTTCTCGTTGATTGCTCCGCTTGCTTATAGATTTTTTGTAAAACAAAATTTAAAACGAATTTTCAACTACAGAACAGAAAAATTAAATGAAATAATTGCTTCAAATCAACTCACATGAAATTGGCTGTAAAGATAATTATTTTTTTATTGCTCAACTTTACTGCACTTGCTATCGGGGGCTTTTTTACTGGTGATGGTGTAACATCTGAATGGTATTACAGCCTCAACAAGGCCCCATGGACTCCTCCAGGCTGGGTTTTTGGTTTGGCTTGGACATCAATAATGGTTTGCTATTCATTTTACATGGCAATTCTGTATGGAGGAGATGATAGACGTAACAAAGTCATCACCCTATATACTGCCCAACTTCTTTTAAATGTCGCCTGGAACCCATTTTTCTTTTATTTTCAAAATGCCTTAATAGCATTGTTCTCTATTCTGTTTTTAACAATTATTATAGCTTATTTTTTATTTAGCAATATAAAAACTATGCGATGGACTAGCTTGTTAATTTCCCCCTACTTTATCTGGCTGTGCATTGCCACATCTTTAAATCTTTATATTGTAATTTATAATTAATCCATGAAAGATTCTATTGCGATATTTTGGTTTAGAAGAGACCTTCGACTTGAAGATAATACTGCGCTAAATGCAGCTCTTTTGCACCATAACAAAGTGCTGCCAATTTTCATTTTTGACACCAATATTCTGGAAGAATTGGAAGAAAATGATCCAAGAGTTTCGTTTATCCATAGTACCTTGGAATCCATGGACAAGGAGTTAAATAAGGTTGGATCTGGAATCAGTTGTTTCAAAGGAAAAGCTGAGACTGTGTTCAAACATCTAATTGAAAAATACAACGTCACGGATGTATTTTTTAATAAAGATTATGAACCTTATGCATTAAGTAGAGATAAATCTATCCAAAACATGCTTCATGCTAAGAGCATTTCACTGCATACCTTCAAAGATCAGGTTATTTTTGAAGAACTAGAGATTACCAAAGATGATAAGTCTCCTTATACTGTTTTTACTCCCTATAAAAAGAAATGGCTTCATAATTTTAATCCATCCATCTGTTTTTCCAGTTCAGTATTTAACCCCAAGCACTTTTACAAGTGCAACACTCGTTTCCCGAGCCTAAGTTCTATTGGTTTTAAACCGTCGATCATTAAGATACCACCTTTCAACTTGACCGTGGTTGAAGATTATAAAAAGTTACGGGACTTTCCATCAATCAAAGGAACTAGTCAACTAAGCACGCACCTTCGATTTGGCACGGTTAGTATAAGAAATATAATACAGAATTTGAATTTGGAATCCGTTTTTCTAAGTGAACTTATCTGGCGAGAATTCTTCATGCAAATACTCTATAATTTCCCGCGGGTTGTGTCTTCTAATTTCAAGACAAAATATAACCAAATTCAATGGAGGAATGACCCAACTGAATTTAATGCATGGTGTGAAGGTAAAACAGGATATCCGATTGTAGATGCTGGCATGCGAGAATTAAATGAAACAGGACTAATGCATAATAGAGTTCGAATGATTACGGCTGGTTTTCTTTGTAAGCACTTGTTAATCGACTGGAGGTGGGGAGAAGCTTATTTCGCTTCAAAATTACTTGATTATGATCTTGCTGCTAATAATGGAAATTGGCAGTGGGCCGCAGGGACGGGGTGTGATTCTGCTCCCTATTTTAGAATTTTCAATCCAACTGCTCAACAGGTTAAATTTGATAAAAATGCTTTATATACAACCAAATGGAATCCCGATTGGGAGCTATCTTCAACTATTCCAATTGTAGAACATACCCATGCGCGAAAAAGAGCTTTAGAGACATATAAATCAGGCCTTCTTAAGAGCACAGAAAAGTAACTAATGAGTTCCAGTTTAATACACATGGCTTTATGAAAATTCTTTTAACAGGTGCTACAGGATATATTGGGAAGCGAATTCTTCCGATACTGGTAAACAAAGGCTATGATGTTATTTGTTGTGTTAGAGATAAATCAAGATTCAATCCTCCGCAGTCTTTGAAGGAAAAAATTTCAGTTATAGAAATTGATCTGCTAAAGACTTCGTCTCTTTCCAGAATTCCAAAGGATATTGATGTAGCTTATTATTTGGTTCACTCCATGTCAACAGCAGACAATTATAAGTTATTGGAACAGGAATCTGCCATCAATTTTCGTGATAGGCTTTCTAGTACTGACGTTCAACAAGTTATATATTTAAGTGGAATTGTAAACGAATCTAATCTATCTGTTCACCTGTCATCTCGAAAAACGGTAGAAAGAGAGCTTGAAAAAGGAAACTATAACTTAACCTGTCTCAGGGCGGGTATAATTGTTGGTTCCGGAAGCGCTTCATTTGAAATCATGCGGGATTTAGTAGAAAAACTCCCTGTTATGATCACTCCTAAGTGGCTTTTAACAAAATGTTCTCCCATCGGCGTCTCTGACGTGCAAAATTTTTTAACGAAATGTATCCTTAATGAACAGACGTTTAATAAAAACTTTGACATCGGATGTGATGATGTATTGTCCTATAGAGAGATGTTACTTGATTTTGCTGAGGTCAGGAAATTAAAAAGGAAAATTTGGACAGTACCTTTGATGACTCCAAAACTATCCTCCTATTGGCTCTATTTCGTAACCTCTACGTCTTATAAACTTGCCAGATCTTTGGTAGAAAGTATGAAGATTGAAGTTGTTTGTAGGGATCATGAAATTAATGATATATTGGGAATTCAGCCTATATCATATAAAGAGGCTTTAGTAAAGGCGTTTGATAGTATTGAGAACAACGACATTGCCTCTAGCTGGAAGGATTCCTATTCTAGTAGTGAGATAAACATGAGTATTTCAGAGTTTATAGCTGTTCCTGAATTTGGATGCTTCAAAGATGCTCGAGTTACTGAAGTTGAGAATCGCGAGTTGTCCATTGATAAAATTTGGAGTATTGGGGGTGAAAATGGATGGTACCATGGAAATTGGCTTTGGCGATTACGCGGATTTTTAGATAAATTATTTGGAGGAGTCGGTCTTAGAAGAGGCCGGACCAATAAAAAAACAATTTCGGTTGGTGATGCATTAGATTTTTGGAGGGTGCTATACGCTAATAAGGAAGAGGGTAGGTTATTGCTTTTTGCGGAAATGAAACTGCCGGGAGAAGCTTGGTTAGAATTTAAAATCATTGATGGAAAGCTTTTTCAAACGGCGACTTTCAGACCCTTGGGGTTATTGGGCAGACTTTATTGGTTAGTTGTTCTCCCGTTTCATGGTATAATATTTAAAGGAATGATCAAAAAAATAAGCCAGGTTTGCTAGGTAATTAGAAGAAATTCATCAATCCCTATAGAGTAAATTAATTCTATTGCAGTAGTCTGAATAATTATAGAATTGTTTATTCCATTTTTTTGACTGAAATCTTTACTTTCTAAGAGTATCGAGGCTGTTTTCAATTAATAATATTTTTTGCAAAACCCATAAATGCCTTTTTATCAATGCCTTATCCCTTCCTAGCGTGTTTATTTTTAACTTTTGTTTAACATTGTTTGGATTTTGTTAAACAGATTGTGTATATTTGTTTAACAGTTTACCAAAATAGATAAACAAAAAATTAAATTATACACCTTTTTCCTTGATTTTATACCAAAGATAAAAGTGGGTTAAATTGAGTAAAAACGTAAAAAAGTATAACCAAAAAACAATCAATCACTATGAAATTTTTAGAGAAATACTATCCAGTTGTATTAGCGTTTATTAGTTTTCTAATTTCCGTCTACCTCTGGTTTTTTATTGATAAAGAAGCTGGTATGTTCGTAGGAATATGGGTGCCTTCCATATTATCACTAGCTATATTCATAAGGCTTGTTCAAAACGATTAATTATGGAAAAGACAGAAATTACAATATTTATAATAGGGTTCTTCATTTTTGCCTCTTACTTGTTCTTCCTCTTGAGAATGATTTCTAGGCAGCATAATATTCAAAAAAAGGAAGACGCTTCAGTTCTCAACACCGAAAATAAGTTTAATGGTGAAAGTCAATCTCATAGCTAGTACATAGTTAGAATAAACCATTATTGTTCAGGTGTCCGTCCATGGTTTTATCCCATGCTAAAAGGCGCAGTAGAATGATTCAGCAAAATTAAATTTGAGCATGCAGAGAATGGATGTGATGCATCTAAAATTTACACTAAAATAATGAAAAACTATATAGTAATTGGAGGTTCTACAGGAATAGGGATGGAGCTAGTTAAGCTCCTTGAAGAGAAAGGCTTAAAAGTTATCGCGACTTACAACACCAACTTTGTTCCAGACAGGAAAAACGTAAAATATTTGAAATATGATGTGTTAAACGACGACTTGGAAATTGCAAATTTTCCGGAAGAGATTCATGGTTTGGCCTACTGCCCGGGCAGTATAAATTTAAAGCCGTTTCATCGCTTCAGTGAAGAAGATTTTATTGAAGATTTTAAATTTCAAGTAGTGGGAGCTACTAAAGTTATTAAACAATTGCTACCCAAGTTAAAGAAAAGTGAACATTCGTCGATTCTACTTTTTTCTACAATTGCGGTTCAATCGGGTTTTAGTTTTCACTCTCAGGTTGCTATATCCAAGGGAGCTATAGAGGGATTAGCGAGATCTTTAGCAGCGGAATTAGCACCAAAAATAAGGGTGAATGCGATTGCACCTTCTCTAACAGACACTCCACTAGCAATCAAGTTACTGAATACTCCTGAAAAAGTTCAATTCCAATCCGAGAAAAATCCCTTGAAGAAAATTGGAGCTGCACAAGACATAGCGGAAGCCGCGGCGTTCTTGCTAACGCAACAATCTTCGTGGGTAACAGGACAAATTATTCATGTAGATGGTGGGCATTCAACATTAAAATAACAAACAACTTAATCCTAATCGTTTTTATGATTTTCAAAAAAGAACAGATTGATTCTTGGGAAAAAGCATACAGGTTGAAGTTCGTCAACTCATTGTCGGGCTACAAAAGTGTACATCTAATTGGAACAAAAAATGATAATGGTAGTACAAACTTAGCGGTTTTTAATTCCATTGTGCATATAAGCTCAAGCCCTGCTCGTATTGCATTTGTTATGAGGTCTTTATCAGTTCCGCGGCACACTTACAACAATATTATGAAAACGGGTTTCTATACAATAAATCACGTCCATAAATCATTTTTTAAGCAAGCTCATTATACATCTGCGAAAGTTGAAACTGATCAATCAGAATTTGATGTTTGCAACCTTACTGAAGAATATATGAATCAGTTCTCTGCTCCCTTCGTTGCTGAAAGCACAATGAAAATGGGAATGAAATTAGTTGAGGATATTGAAATTAAAGAGGGTCAATGCAGATTAATTGTTGGTGAGGTCCAATTTGTTGAGGCAAAGGAAGAGTACTTGGATGAAGATGGTCAATTGGACTTGGAGAAAGCAAATGATGTTTGCATAACGGGATTAAATCAATATTCCTCTGTGAAAAAGCTTGAAAATATCCCTTATGCTCGGGCAGGAAAATTGCCTAACTTTTATCACAAAGAGCGACCAGATAATGTTGTGTTTGATAAAGAAAGCCAGTCATACAATGCTAATTTGTTGCCTTATGGAACTTCTGTTGGAGCTCCAAACATCAAGGCAGACAACCTTTCAAGGTGGAAAATCCAAGGGGTTGCTAGTTTTAACCACGTTTTAAAAAGTAAAGTAGATAGCATTAAAGAAACTTATCAATCACTCTTAGAATCCTATAGAGTTAATGAATTGCTTTACAATTCAAAATTTGAGTTTGAACCTATAGTTGGAGAAATTTATCACTTATATCAAAAAGACAATAGAAATGAAAATTTCTTGTCATTGATTCCTCCTAATTCATGGAAAAGAAAACACTTAGGGTCATTTAAGCTTGATGCTGACAAGGTTTGGAACGAATTAAAAAAGTAGTATGATAGCTCCAAAAAAGCAAATCCGACCAACAATTCACAGCATTGTTATGTCTGATAATATTAGTGATATGGAGCGGTTTCAAAACGAAGTGCTTCGTCCTATTATTAAGCTTCAGCATGAGTTGATTATTTGCTGTTTTCAGCACTACCTTAAAAAGCGCAAAATATTCTTGGAAGAATTGGATTTTGCCAAGAAAACAAATCTAATCCACAAGTTATTGAAGACGGACACACAGTTAAAAAAAGAGCTTAGAGGTTTTATAATAGGATTATTCACAATCGAGGAATATCAAGAGTATATAAAAATGTATTCGGAATTAAATAAGCGTGTAAATAACATGATTTTGCAAAAACTTTATTACCTGTAGTATCTCTTACCTTTTATAAGCAATGAGAATCTTTATTTAGATTCAATTAATTGTTTGCTTTTTAGAATCAATATGTTATTCTTTTTGAGGCAAAACTCCGCTTTGTTTACAACCGAATATTTTAGCATTTATATGCCTACTAAATAATAATGTGAGCCAAGAAAGTTAAATTTAGTTCGTTATGCCTTGCATTTTACCTTTTGTTAAGTATTTTTACTTTTCCGTTAAACACAAATAGATGTCACAATATTCAATTAAGGACTTAGAAAAATTATCAGGCATCAAAGCCCATACTATCAGAATATGGGAAAAGAGGTATTCTTTGTTAACACCACTAAGAACAGACACTAATATCAGGTATTACGGGGATGATGAGTTGAAAAAACTAATAAATGTGACATCGCTAATTAGTCTTGGATTTAAAATATCCAAAATTTCTGAAATGTCTAACGATGAAATAAATCAACAGCTGGCAGAATTAATTAGTGACATTAAATTCCCCGATTCAGTTTCAGAAGTCATAACTAATCAGCTTATCGCATCTGCAATAAATTATGATGAGTATGCATTTGAAAAAGCATTTTCATCAGCTATACTGAGACATGGTCTTGTTGATACCTACATTAACATCGTATATCCACTCCTAGAAAAGGTTGGTATGCTTTGGTTAAAATCGGATTTAATGCCCGCTCAAGAACATTTTCTTAGCAACCTGATTAAACAAAAAATTCAAAGCGCTATTGACAATGTGCCTCCAGCAACCAAATCTGAACAACCTTGGGTGTTGTTTTTGCCCTTTGAAGAGGTCCACGATATTGGGCTTCTATTATCTTCATTCATTATTAGAGAACAAGGAAAGCCAGTTATCTATTTGGGCGCACGAGTTCCGGGAGACAGTCTTTTGTCGGTCCTTGAGTTATATCCTAAAGCCAATCTATTATTCTTTCTCGTGAAAGAATTTGAGCCGAAGATCATTAATGACTTGGTTAAAAACATAAACACGAACTATCCAGAATCAAACGTGTTTATCAGTGCAAATTCATTGGGAATCCAGAAAATTGAAGGAGGTATTGATTTTGAAACAATCAACTCTGTTCAGTGTTTGATAAAAAAAGTTTAACGTAATACATTGTCGTATTGTTTTTTGTTTAACTTTACATCCAGTATGTTAAACAATAATAAGATTTGTGTAATAGGGTCTGGTGTTTCAGGCCTTTGCTCTGCTATTGAATTGGCGGATAAAGGAATGGATGTGCATGTATTTGAAAAAAACAGGGAAATTGGGGGTCGAGCCCGCAAATTCAGTTCTGATGGATTTACATTTGACATGGGCCCAAGTTGGTATTGGATGCCAGACGTCTTTGAAAACTTCTTTAAAAGGTTTGAAAAGAATTTATATGACTATGTGAACTTAGTAAAGCTAAATCCAGGATTTCAAATTATTTACAATAACGAAACTATTCAAATCCCAGAAAAATTTGAAGACCTTGTTGTTTTGTTTGAGGAGATAGAAAAAGGAGCTGGCAACAAGTTAATAGCGTTTATCAAGGAGGCTGAAACAAAATACATTATAAGTATGAAAGATTTGGTGTTCAATCCAAGCCTTTCAATTAAAGAATTTATTCGTACCGATGTAATAAAGGCTGCGTTTAAACTGCATTTATTCTCCTCTTTCAAGACCCATGTAAACAAATACTTTAAGCATCCTAAATTACTCTCCATTATGGAGTTTCCGATTTTGTTTTTGGGCGCGCAGCCGAAAGACACCCCTGCACTTTACAGTTTAATGAATTATTCTGGCTTGAAGCAAGGTACTTTTTATCCTATGGGGGGGTTTTCAAAAGTAATAGACGCCTTCTATTCCTTAGCAATTGAAAAAGGTGTGACTTTTCATCTAGACACTGCGGTAACTAATTTGCATTTAATAGGAAATACATATTAGCTATATTGAAACTTCCAAGGGCAAGTTTGACGTGGATAAAGTTCTCTCCTCTGCTGACTACCATCACACTGAACAATCACTTCTTCCATTAGAAAAAAGAACGTATAGCGAAAAGTATTGGAAATCAAGAACATTTGCTCCCTCAAGCTTAATATTTTATTTAGGAATAAATAAAAAAATCCAAAACCTAGAACATCATAATTTGTTTTTTGACGAAGATATCCAAAAGCATGCTGCTGAGATTTATCAAGAACCGAAATGGCCAACCAAGCCACTTTTCTATGTTTGTTGCCCTTCAAAGACCGATGAAGTACCGCTCCGGTTGGCATGGAAAACATTTTCATTTTAATGCCAATTGCCACAGATTTAT
>CALSNM010000022.1 GCA_943787725.1 uncultured Flavobacteriales bacterium
CCCTTTGAAAAAGTTCCAAAAAAATCTTGGAATTAAGATATTAAATCTGTTCAAAACTTAATTTCCCATTTCATTTTAACTTACTACTACGTTTCGGTACTTTCGCAAGGTGCTCCAACAAGCTAGAGAAATATTAAAAGATTCGTTTGGTTACGATACTTTCAGAGACCAACAAGAAGAAATTATTCAGACTGTATTATCTAGTCAAGATACTTTGGTTTTAATGCCAACGGGGGGAGGTAAATCAATTTGTTTTCAAATTCCGGCTTTATTAAGCAATGGCTTGACTGTTGTTATTTCTCCATTAATCTCCTTAATGAAGGATCAAGTTGAAGCTTTAAGAGCAAATGGAATAAATGCAGCATTTTACAACAGTTCGTTATCAGAAATTGAAGAGAGAGAAATTGAATCTGACGTATTATCGGGGGGAATCAAACTTCTATATTTATCTCCGGAAAAATTAATAAGCTCTACCAATAGTTGGTTATCTAATGCTAAAATATCGCTTGTAGCTGTCGATGAAGCGCATTGTGTTTCTATGTGGGGTCATGATTTCAGACCTGAATATGCACAATTGAAAGAATTTAGAGAACGTCTTTCCGACGTTCCGTTTATTGCTTTAACAGCCACCGCAGACAAAACCACTAGAAAGGATATCATAAAACAAATTGGCTTAAAGCAACCTAAAGTTTTTATATCTTCTTTCAATAGAGAAAACCTGAGTTTAGAAGTTAGAGCCAATATTCCTAAGAAAGAAAAAATGAAAGAGATTCGTCAATTTATTGGCGATCGAATTAATGAATCGGGAATCATTTATTGTTTGAGTAGAAAGGGAGCAGATGAAATGGCGCAAGATTTAAAAGGCTATGGATATAGTGCTGCTTCCTACCATGCTGGTTTAGCCGCAAACAAAAGAGTTAAAGTTCAAGAGAATTTCATCAACGATAAAACCAATATCATTTGTGCAACTATTGCCTTTGGAATGGGTATTGACAAGTCGAATGTAAGGTGGGTGATTCATAATAACCTCCCTAAAAACATTGAAGGCTATTACCAAGAAATTGGTAGAGCTGGTCGTGATGGTGTACCAAGTACAACTATCCTGTATTACAATCTTAGAGATTTAATGGTACTCAAAAGATTTGCAGAAGGTGGCGCAAAATCAGAGGTATATATTGATAAATTGTATAGAATGCTCAATTATGCAGAAGCAACATCTTGCAGAAGAAAAATATTGCTCCTCCTACTTTAGCGAGCATTTACCTGAAAATTGCGGCAATTGTGATGTTTGTAAAAATCCACCTACCTTTTTTGACGGGAAAATTATAGCGCAAAAAGCGCTTTCTGCATGCCACCGTACCAAACAAAAAATAGGAACCAATATGATGATCAATATTTTGCGTGGCTCAGCTAACCAAGATATTTACCAAAGAGGTTTTCAAACGCGATTAAAACCTATGGGGTTGGAAAGGATGTCAGTTTTAAGGATTGGCAGCACTACTCTACTCAGTTATTGAATCAAGGAGTTTTTGAGATAGCTTACGATGAATCCTTTACGTTAAAAATTACAGAATACGGAAGAAGTGTCTTATTTGAAGATGGTACAATTCAATTAACAATACCGACTGACAAGCCTATTAAGGAGAAAGGAGCTAAAAAAGCTTCCAAGAAAAAACTATCACCAGACGAAGAACTTTTTGAGGTTCTAAGAGAAGTAAGAAGAGATATTGCCGTAAAAGAAAAAGTTCCAGCCTATATCATTTTTCACGATGCAACCTTAAAAGAGATGGCCTCTGAAAAACCAACAAATCAACTTGACATGTTGGCCGTTCAAGGCATTAGCGTTATAAAGTATGACAAGTATGGTAAAACTTTCATTAATGCGATTGAAGAATTTAACCAGAGCAAATTAAATACAGTTGAGGCTACGCATGAACTCTATAAAAAAGGGTTAACTGTAGATGAAATATGCTTTACCAGAGAGCTGAAGCAAGAGACTATTTTCTCACACCTATGTAAATTGTATTTCGATGGAGAAAAAGTCGATATCCAACAATTTATTACACAAGCTGAGCAAGCTGCAGTTATTAAAGCACATAAAAAAATTCAAGATTTCAAATCATTAAAACCGTATTTTGACTTTTTAGACAGTAAATTACCTTATTACAAGATTAGAGTTGGCTTGACTTTATTAGCGAAAAAAGCTAAATAGACATCCTAGCAAACTTCTTCAACAACAAAACTTCTCCCATTAAAAGTTGCTGTGTCACCTGTTTTTAACCCTTTAAACGCAATAGCAATTGGAGAGGTTGGAGATACAATAAAATAATTAATGTCATTCAGTTTAATAGCTCCCATGCTTAAAGCAATAAAATAGATGCCTTGATCTGTAACAACAAGACTTCCAAAATCAACCGTATCAGAAGACTTAATATTTAATAATTCCGAAAGCGCTCTTTTTAACTTAATAGCTTCATCAAGGTATTTAGCACTTTTTTCTTGTTCTAAATGTGACATTGCTCGAGCCGTATCATGCTTATCTCCTGCTGTAGATCTCTCTTCACTGTTTGCTGATGCTTGTGCATTTTGCATAGCATTTTCCGCATTTTGAATTCTGTCTTGAACAAATTTCTTACACAATTTCAATAACTCAATTTTCAACTCTACGCTTTTCACAAGTGCAAATTTAATAGGATTATTGATTCATCTATTAATATTTCCATTCATAAAATTCTCTTCGAAAACTCATGATTTATTACTACATTCGTGCTCCAATTTTTGAATCTAATTTATAAAACCAGATAGAATGAAAGAAGTATATATCATTTCAGCAGCAAGAACACCAATGGGAAGTTTTGGCGGAGCCTTATCATCCGTGCCGGCAACTAAATTAGGAGCGGCAGCAATTAAAGGTGCCCTAGACAAAGCAGGTGTTGCGGCAAGTTTAGTAGAAGAAGTTTTCATGGGAAATGTGCTTCAAGCTGGACTAGGACAAGCTCCTGCTCGTCAAGCAGCTATGTTTGCTGGAATCACAAATGATGTTCCTTGCACTACAGTAAATAAAGTATGTGCTTCTGGAATGAAATCTTTAAGCCTTGCTGCTCAATCAATTATTTGCGGTGACAACGATGTTGTTGTTGCAGGTGGAATGGAAAACATGAGTATGGTTCCTCATTATTACAATGCAAGAAACGCTACTAAGTTAGGTGATGTTAAAATGAAAGATGGAATGGTACTAGACGGCTTAACTGACGTTTACAACGCTGTTCATATGGGAGTTTGTGCAGAGAAATGTGCTGCAGAACATAACATAACAAGAGAAGATCAAGATAATTTCGCAATTGAATCTTACAAAAGATCTGCTGCTGCTTGGGATGCTGGAAAATTTGACGATGAAATTGTTCCTGTTGAAGTTCCTCAAAGAAGAGGAGATGCTATCATTGTAAACAAAGACGAAGAGTATACTGCTGTTAAAATGGAAAAAATTCCACAACTTAGAACAGTATTTCAAAAAGATGGAACCGTAACTGCAGCAAACGCTTCTACACTAAACGACGGTGCATCAGCATTGGTTTTAATGAGTAAAGAAAAAGCAGAAGAATTAGGAGTAACACCGATTGCTAAATTAGTTGGTTATGGAGATGCTGCTCACGAACCAGAATGGTTTACGACTGCTCCTTCTATTGCTGTTCCTGTAGCTTTGAAAAAAGCTGGATTGGAAGTTTCCGATATTGACTATTGGGAATTGAACCAAGCATTTTCTGTTGTTGGAATTTACAACACGAATGCTTTAGGGTTAGACCCAGCTAAAGTTGATGTAAATGGTGGTGCTGTATCATTAGGACATCCTTTAGGAAACAGTGGCTCAAGAATTATTGTAACACTTATAAACGTTCTTAAACAAAACGGTGGCAAATATGGTGCTGCTGGTATTTGTAATGGTGGAGGTGGTGCTTCTGCTATGGTTATCGAGAATGTATAAACCTCTATATTATTAAAAAAAAGGAACCTACAGGTTCCTTTTTTTTAATAATAAAACCGAATCAATTAGAGTCTTTAGGACTTCTCTTAAATCTTACATATTCAATCTTATACGAATAATCTGGGTTTTGCTTTGTCAAATCCGGAGCAATAAGCTTTAAAACTCCAGATGAATTTGTACTAATTACTGCAGATGAAATAGCTATTGTATCCAAAGCTCCGTGCGTATTGTAGAATGAAATTCTATAAAAATGTTTTTTTGCCCATGGATTGTACCTTCGGTTAAAATTTCTTTTTAAACCTTTTACTTTAAAAACGGAATGATCAAGGACTTCTTGAGCGCCAATATTATCCGAATACGAATCCATAAAATTAGGGTTATTGTAATTGTAATATTCATTTATTTTGGCTCCTAAATCTGGTGATTTGTCTTCCATTTTACAAGGGTTATTTACTTTACCAAAATCAATTAGCTCTCCCATACAAGTTGAAATATTGAACATATTTCTCCAGTAAAATGTAGCATTATGCACCCAACCTAAAACCCTTGTTTTATCATGCGACCTTAATGCATAACTTTCAATAGTAGCTTTTTTCATACTAGACGAATTGTCATTTTTCCATTTTTGTTGCGTATACCCCCCTTCTCTTATATTTTCATTTGCAAGAAAAGCTGCTACATGGTTATAGGATTCATAATAATTATTATCATGAATTCCCCTATCCCAATTCCAATGTAAAGCTGTTCCCATAGAGCCCGAAAAAATTGAACTCCACACATTATTATGAAAATCTACTCCTGTACAACAGTATATATCTGGCATTTGAATTCCAGTTTCTTCCAGAATAACGGGTTTATTATTATGCCATCCTTTTAACATTCCATTCACATAGTTATAACGCGAAGTATAATTTTGATTTTTTTCATTATGATAAGCGTGTAAACAAATCACATCAGATTCTTCAATCATTCTCTTCGCTGGTGAAGATGATTTCTCCTTTAACTTGGAGACGGGGTAACCAGAGGTAAATGGAAACACAAACATATCGCTTAAAAAATGTAAATCCTCTCGTATATATTTTTTCGTTTTACTAATCCAATCAGCAACAATATTCAAAGATTCCTTTTCCTCTAAACCAACCTCCTCAGTCCAGATATCCATTTCCTGGTAACTATAAAATGTAAAGCTAGGACTATACCCCCATCTAGCAAAAATATATCTTAAGGTATTTTTCTGTGTTTTAAAAACCTCATCATCCGTAAAGTATTTTTCAGATGTCGTTAAATTAAATGCTTTTTTATAAGGATTATTTGTCCAACTATCCCAAGGAGCTCCCCAACTTGCATTTGGACCAACTTCAACATGGTGACGCATCATAATGAAATACATTTCCTTTCTTTCTGCAAGGTCAATTATCTCATCAAACCCAAACATCTTGTCTAATTTATTGGAATAATCAAAGCAAGATTTATAACTCGTACTATCATAGGGCCAAGTTGGCCAATCTGGGAGAGCTCCTCCGGGAGGTAATTCCATTCTGAAAAAATTCCCACCATTATCACTTAATTCATTTATCCATTTTTTATGCAACTCATTCCTAGATAACGACACATCTTTTCCTCTAGTTGTAATATTATGTCCGATTGGGATAAAAGTTTTGCCAGACTCACTTTCATATAAATACCGGTCAGCCAGCGTCCCAGTATTACTTGTCTTCAACACTCCCTTGTGACCAGATTCAATGCAGTAAAACTTAAAAGATGATTTTACAGGGGCAAAGCCACTTACACGAACATCAACCTCACCTTTCCATGCACCAATTTGATTAGGAGCAAAACGAACTCTCCATTTAAATGAAGTAGTATCAGGAATCCACAAATCTTTAAATGGGTTCTTAAAATAAGGTAGATAATAAAACCCGTGTGTTACTATTTCCTCTTCATTTGGGGCAATTAATCTAATTGACACGTCGATTTGTTCAGGGTCAAATGGATTAATTCCTTTCGCTTTTTTTCTAATAAATTTTTCAACCTCTTGTTCAATTTCTTTTGACAATTTAAAACCTATTTCGAGTTTACAGAATTTTCCAACCCTACCAACCGTGCCTTCGGGTGTAAACCAAACTTGATCGATTGAATTTTCTCCTGTATCAACAATAAAACTGGACATTGAAGAAGGAGTAACATTCTGCGATATTGCAAGACCTGTTATTGAGGTTAGAACGATAAAAACTAAATATTTAAGCATATTACAAAGTACATTAAAAATTTCTATTTAGAATAATGTAGATTCTAAATAATTAGATGAAAACTTAAAATAATACTTAACTTTATATTTATTGATGAGTATCAAAAATGCTTTTAAAAACAACCATCATATCATTATTCACAGTATTCCTAGCAATGTATTCTTGCTATTCCCAAGATTCATTGCGAAGTGAGAATGTTTTAATTCTGCGAAAACGAAAAAGCATCAAACGCGTTTATTACATCAATAAATACCCAATTGTTTATCAAAACAATGACACCACTCAGATGGGAGTAATTAACGGAATAGAATTTGACAGTATTTTAATTGACTCTACCTGGGTAAAATATAATTCCATTATATCTGTAATAGATCCCTATAAAAGACAATTTCTAAAAAACGGAAGTAGGTTGTTTCCTATCGCAGGAATTACATTTGCTGTTATCACCACTTTTAACTCTATCATCAACAGGGATAAACCTATTTTTTATAGAGAACATCTGACGCCATCCGCGGGACTAGTAATATTAGGAGCTATAATGTGGCCCTTTAAAACGAAGAAGTACAGAATAGCAAAAAAATGGGAATTCATGGTAATGCGAACATAGCTATAGTTTCTTAGCCTTATTCCAATATTCGTCCATTTCATCAAGGGTCATTTCCCCCATCTCTTTTCCATCTTTTTTGGATTCAGCCTCCAAGTATTGAAATCGTCTAATAAATTTCTTATTGGTTCTTTCCAACGCCATCTCAGGATCTACTCCAATAAAACGAGCATAGTTTATAATAGAAAACAATACATCTCCAAATTCGTCTTCGATTGCAGACAAATCATTTTTTTCAACCTCCTCGTGTAGCTCCGAAAATTCTTCCTTCACTTTTTCAAATACCTGTTCCTTATTATCCCAGTCAAAACCTACACCTCTTGCTTTTTCTTGGATACGGGTAGACTTAACCATAGCAGGCAGTGACTTCGGCACTCCCTGAAGAACCGACTTTTTTCCCTTTTTCAATTTAATTTTCTCCCAATTTTCTTTAACCTCCTCTTCTGAATTAGCTACTACATCTCCATATATATGAGGGTGACGTTCAACTAACTTATCACATACTGTATTGAGCACATCCGCTACATCAAAGTCATTCGTCTCAGAAGCAATCTTCGAATAAAACACCATATGCAGCATTAAATCACCTAACTCACCCTTTATTTCATCCATATCCTTTTCTAGTATGGCGTCGGCTAATTCGTAGGTTTCTTCAATCGTTAGGTAACGTAAAGATTCCAATGTTTGCTTTTTATCCCAAGGACATTCTGCTCGCAACTTATCCATAATAGTGAGCAGCCTTTCAAACGATTTCAACTTTTGTTCCACTGTATTCATATTGTATAGGTATTTGCTAAAGATAAGCAGACTCATTCAAATACAATTCAATCAGTATTTATTATTTTTACATTAGTGCAAAGCCGAAATCAAATAACAACTATCATCTTTTTTTCCACTCTAATCTTTTTATTCAGTTTTAAAAAAACAGAACTGGTAAGGATCGATGTTGAAGAAATTACGGTAGAAAAAGGAAGCTATTTGAAAGGAATTTATTTCATAAATGATTCAATAGGTTTTAGTTGTGGAGGAAAAAGAGATTCCAAATTTGTATTTTTACTCTAATGGCTGCGCATAGAAATATAACCTTGTTTTACTTTTTAGTTATTTTAGGTAGCTATTCATTTGCGCAAAAAGAAAAGACAATTGCTTTTCAAATCAGTTCTGAACAGGGTCAATTTATACCCCATAAACCAGCATTAAACTACCTTATCCAAGGAAAATCAATCGGTGTAGCATTTTCAATTGAAAAAAGAAAAAAAGATTCCATTAGATATGGATTTACCGCTTCCATATTAAATTCCGGAAACCCGGAAGTTATTGGATTAGTATGTGGCCTAAATGGATTTACCTCTTTTCCATTAACAAAAAAAGAAAATGGAATGAGGCTCAAAATAGGGATCGGCTTAGGTTATGTCGAAAAAATATTTGATCCGAATACAAATAACAGAAACATAGTAATTGGAAGTCATGTCAACACCAAAATTGTGTTTCGAGCCGATAAAGAATTTTCACTATCTGCAAACAACCATCTCAATTTAGGTATAGGGGTTTGTCATTTCTCGAATGGTGCATATCAAACTCCAAATCTTGGCATAAACTTTCTATTATTAAACGTAGGATATTCTTATCTAAAAACAACGGCATCAAAAAAAGAAAAAAAACTATTTGACACAGATTATGTACTTGACCAAAAATGGCTCTACTCAGTTATATTGTCCGGAGGGATTAGAGAAAACCCTAGTCCACTCAGGGAGAAGTATCCTATCATCAATTTATGTCATCGAATTAACTATTTACAAAGCACTAAGAATAATTTTATAGGAGGGATTGACTTCACTTACAACCCTGGAATTTTACATCGATCGCATATCCCTCTTGAAGTTTCACCTTTTCAAAGCGGAATATTTATAGGTAATGAACGAAATTTCGATAGAATAACATTTGCTGTCGATATGGGAGCGTATCTCTTTAACCAGAATAGGAAAAGTTTAATCTATCATCGCTTTGGATTTCATTATCAATTAAGTAATAAAATAAAAATTCTCTTACAATTGAAATCACATTGGGCAGTTGCAGAAGCATTTGAATTTGGCATTAAATACAGAATAAAATGATTCGATTTATTATCATATCCACAATACTGTTGATTGGTTGTAAAAAACCGAATGAGAGATCCTGTTGGAAAGGAGCGGGAAAAGTGGTTTCTGAAACAAGAGAATTAGCAAATAAATCGGTCATCAACATATTTGATGATGCAGATGTCACATTAATACAAGATAATTTGAACTATATCGAAATAGAATCATATTCCAATCTTGTTTCATTTATCAAAACAAATTCTAGCGATACCGCGATCGAAATTAAAAACCTAAATAGATGTAATTTTATAAGAGATAAAAGTATCCAAAATACAATAATAATTCACTTCAGCGATATTCAAACCCTAAATCTATATGGAACAGGAAAAATTAATTTCATGGGTGAAATTATTCAGAACAACCTAGAAATAAACAGCTATAAATCTAGAAGTGAATTCACCTTAAACATTTCCTGTAACCAACTAAAATGTATCTTTATGGAAGGAAGTATCAATGCAAATTTAAGCGGCTCTAGCGACTCAACATACATCTATCAATCAAAACATAGCATTGTTGATGCTTCTAATTTATCAGGCTCATATCTCCATTTTTCGAATAGGAGCACAGGGGATGGTCATGTTGGACCAACAAATACACTAGCAGCAGAGCTACTAGATGTCGGGAACATTTACTACCAAGGAAATCCTACTTTAAACATATTGGCAGATATTGGATTAGGTAATATAATCGCTGAATGAGATTCTAATTTATCGGTAATGCACTACCCCTTAATATATGGATAACTAACTTTTGTAAGAAACAGACCGTGCCCTGGAACAGATGTTCCTGCTTGCCCTCTATCTTTATTTTCTATAATTTTTTCAAACTGATCAATAGTAATCTTTCCAACCCCCACTTCAATCATAGTCCCAACAATTGCCCTAACCATGTTCCGTAGGAATCTATTGGCAGTAATTTCAAATACGAGAGACTCACCCTCTACCTTCCACAGAGCCTTTTTAATATCACAATTATTTGTTTTTGTTTCGGTATTTACTTTACTAAACGAAGTGAAATCAGCATAATTTAAAAGGCAACTACACGCTTCATTCATAGCCTCTAAATCTAATCTTCTTGTATTATAATATGAGATATCTGTGAGGAAAGGGTTCTTCTTTTGATGGATATAATATTGATATGTTCTTGAAACTGCGTCGAACCTTGTATGACTTCCTTCTGGAACATCAATCAATCGATGCACAACTATATCCTCCGGTAAAAGTGCATTCACCTTGAAAACAAGTTTATCTAAATCTATCTTTTCATTGGTTTCAAAATGAAAATAAAATTGTTTTGCATGAACGCCACTATCTGTTCTGCCGCATCCAATGCAATTAAATTCAGTTTCCCGAAGAACAATATTAAATGCTTTCTCAGCAGCAGATTGAACAGTAATGGCATTTGGTTGCTTTTGCCATCCATGATAATGCTTCCCGTTATAACTTATTTCAGCAAATAGGCGCATGTGAACTTATGAAATTAGTTTTTCATTAACTAGGTGAATAGCTTTTTGAAATGTTTCCTGTTTCGATAAAAATGAATTATCGATTTCAATAGCATCTTCGGCTTTAACCAAAGGACTTTCTTTTCGATTAGAATCGGCAATATCTCTTGACTTTACATTTTCAATAACATCTTCCAACGATACCTCATGACCACCTTCTAAATATTCTTTGTATCTTCTAGCAGCCCTGATATCGAGATTGGCAGTTATCCATAATTTCAACTCTGCATCTGGAAAAACCACTGTTCCGATATCCCTTCCATCCATGACAACACTCTTATTCTTTCCCAAATTTTGTTGAAACTCAACTAGTTTTTCTCGAACTTCTTTAATTTTACTTATGGCACTTACACAGTTCGATACGCGCATTTCTCTAATCTCATCTTCTACCCTCAGACCATTCAAAAAAGTATCTGAGTTGCCACTAGTCCTATTATAATTGAAAGATATATTAATGCTTTTCAATGATTTTATTACATTTTCGTTCTTAATATCTTCATCATTATTTATGATGCCATTATTTAAACAATAAAGTGTTACCGCTCTGTACATAGCTCCAGAATCAATATATACATATGACAATTCCTTTGCTAAAAACTTTGCCAAGGTACTTTTACCACAGGCTGAATGACCATCTAAGGCTATAACTATCTTCTTCATATTTTTTATCAAAAAAAAGCCGTTTACTTCGATGTCAATCGCAGTAAACGGCTTTTTAGTAAATCTTTACAAAAGACTAAAGCTCTTCTACTTCAATCATTTTAAATGGAAGATCTATAATTGCCTGGTAGTCTTCACCTGCTTCAAGCATATCTTCATCATCTTCCTCATAATACCAGTTAACTTTAACCTCCGTACCGGACAATGTCTCTAATTTTTTAAAAACATCTAGAATACATTTTGAAGAACTGGTATTAAAATATTCTAATTGAACATTTACTTCTGTAATATCTTTTGGCGCACCGCCGTATGCACCTATCCAATCAATAACTGGTTTATAAAATTCTATTGAATTTTCTGGTATAGAACGTCCTTTTATTAAAAGTTTACCAACACCTTCAAACTCTACAGTTGGTGTTTTTGCTGATCCATCAATTGTTAAATTATCCATTTCTAATTTATTTTTGTACTATTTTTACTATTAATGTGAAGAAGGAATATTCTTCGTCTATTTTGATAAAATCATACGTTAATTTCTGGCCTGATTTTTTTGCTATATCAATAAAGCCTAATCCTCCTCCCCCTTTGGAACTCATCTCTCCATTATTAAGCGTAGATTTATAATACGCCTTCAATTCATCTCTTTCCAGGGAATTAATATGATCTATTCTTCCTCTTAATTTTTCAATGTTTTCATTGCCTATAAAATTACCGGTTATTATATTGTAATACCCGGCATGACGACTAATCATAAAAATTGCAGATTTCTTTTTTGAAATTTCTTCTTTCGTTCCTTTAACTTCAAAATCATCAATATGATGATACAAGTTTTGAAGACACTCTACCAAAACATTAAAAACCTTCTTTTTTGTTTTTGGCTCTTCATTCAAATCTTCCATCTTTTCCTCCATTATTTGGAGAACAGATGTCAACAGTTCAGAAGTTATAGCACCTTTGAACGACAGTAATATATCATTCTTTTCCATATTATTATATAAATCAAAGACGTCTATCATTCTGGCTAATCGTACAATTTTGGAACAAATATAACAATTTGTTCTGTTTACCCAATACTTTTGGATAATCTCTTAGTATAATTAAACATCGGCAATTTACATCGCTCTAGCTCAATTGTGAAAACTTCTCTTCAATAGATTAACTAACTCAAAAACAAAGCATTTACCCCAAAATCTATTGTATTAGAATTATTGTTTTTATCGTTAAAATCTTCAAAATAACGTACTAACTAGTTCTAGCATATAATTCCTAGTTAATTTCTCTATTCCTATTTTTCATTTGAAGACAGAAAATAAATTGAAAATCAAAATTTCATGTTATTATTCATAAAGAGATATATTTGCCGCTTAAAAGTTAGCAATGGAATGGTTTGAAACCTGGTTTGATTCTGAATATTATCATAAACTCTATATAAATAGAGATTATGAAGAAGCTGAACAATTTATCACTAATTTAATTACCAATCTTAAACTTGATTTGAAGTCAAACATTCTAGATTTGGCATGTGGAAAAGGTAGGCATTCAATATTTTTAAATAAAATAGGATTTAAAACTATGGGGGTTGACTTATCTCCAAAAAGTATTGCTTTTGCAAAAAAATTCAATAATGCCAACCTTCGCTTTGAAGTAAGAGATATGCGGGAATCATTTTGTGAAGACCAATTTCATGCCATTTTCAATTTATTCACAAGCTTTGGATATTTCGAGTCTAAAACCGAAAATATAAAAGTTCTAAAAGCGATAGAGAGCATGTTAAAAAAAAACGGAGTATTTGTTATCGACTTCATGAATACAAATAAAGTTATTAGCAATCTTGTAAATGAAGAAACAAAATTTATCGATCAGATTAATTTTCGATTAAAACGTGCTTATGAAAACGGAAATATTGTGAAAACCATTGATTTTACCGATAAGGAAAAAGATTTTCATTTTACCGAAAAAGTACAAGCGTTATTTCCGGAAGATTTTCAATCTTTGATTTCGCAAACAAATTTGAAAATAGATTCTATCTTTGGCGATTACAATTTAAACCCATTTGACCGAGAGGTTTCTGATAGATTGATAATTGTAGGGAGAAAATGATGGATAGTTGGCTAGTAATGATTGTTTTATTTGGAAGTGTTTCTTTAGCTGGAATACTGACGCTGCTATTTGATAGTTTCTTCTCCAAAATAAAACAATACGTAACAACTATTGGTGTTTCTTTTGTATTAAGTCTAATCTGCATTCATATTTTACCCGAGTTATTTGCGAATACCGCTCCCAACTTAGGCGTATATCTATTGGTGGGTTTTTTAATTCAAATTATATTAGAATTATTCTCAAGGGGTGTAGAGCATGGACACGTTCACGGACATGAGCATAGCCATAAAGAAGGGTTCGATGTTTCTAATAAGGTTATTTACACGCTTTTCTTTGGATTGTGCGCGCATGCATTTATCGAAGGAATACCTCTATTCATTATTGATGACTTTCAGCACCATGGTCATACACATGCTCATGCTTCTCAAGGTGCATTCTCTTCTATTTTTTTCTGGGCAATAGTTTCACATAAAATACCAGTTGCAATTGTTTTGATGCTTTTCTTTATTTCAGCAAAAATTAAAAAATCTACCGCGCTGATATTATTTTTCACTTTTGCTTTTATGAGCCCTCTTGGAGGCCTTGCAGGCATCTTTTTACAAGACCAAAACTGGTTTAATTTTTTAAGTGTGAACTTACTGGCAATTACATCAGGAATGTTACTACACATTACTACATTACTTATTTTCGAGGAGTACCATAACAATAAAGACAAGGTTAAAAATATATTTCTCATTATTGGAGGAATTCTTTTAGGCCTTATCATTTTTAGCTAGCATTTTTTTATATTTGTCTCATATCAAATTTAAGTTTATTCAAGAATTTAGAAATGGGAAGAGCGTTTGAGTTTAGAAAAGCAAGAAAAATGAAAAGGTGGTCTAAAATGGCCAAAACGTTTACTAAAATCGGAAAAGACATCGTAATTGCCGTTAAAGAAGGTGGATCGGATCCCGAAACAAACGCCAGATTGCGAGCAGTGATGCAAAATGCAAAGACTGCCAACATGCCAAAGGAAAATGTTGAAAGAGCCATAAAAAAGGCTACCGATAAAGACACTTCCGACTATAAAGAAATTTTATTTGAAGGTTACGGTCCCTATGGAATTGCTATTTTAATAGAAACAGCAACAGATAACAACAACAGGACAGTAGCAAGTATGCGCAATTATTTCACGCATAACGGAGGTAGTATGGGTACATCGGGATCTGTGGAATTCATGTTTGAAAAAAATTGTCACTTTAGCATTCCCAAAGGAGAAATCGATTTGGAAGAATTAGAATTTGAATTGATTGATTATGGTGCTGAAGATGTATTTGAAGATGATGAAAATATAATGATTTATGGTTCTTTCGAAAATTTTGGATCGCTCCAGAAAGAGCTAGAAAACAAAAAATATGAAATTCTATCCTCAGGGTTTGAAAGAATACCAAACAACACAACCAAACTGATCCGAAGAGCAAGAAGCGGAAGTTGAAAAATTACTGGAAAAATTTGAAGACGATGAAGACGTTCAAAGCGTCTATCACTCGATGGGTTAATTGCTACAATCTGCCTTGTAAGGTTTCAACCATTACATAGTAAAAAGGTTTCTTTAGCATTTTAGCTTTAAGCCAACAATAAAAAGATGAGGCTATCAAATCTTCGTGATCTATTGGCCAGCGCTCTAAAGTTTGATCAACATACGCATTAAACTCTTTGGAAGATACCCAATAAGGTTTATCTATGCACACCCTAATAAACTCAAGAAAAGAGCATACTCTATTATAAATAGGCATTTTCAGGAATGACGCATGTTGTTTCTCGAATGACTTAATTCGATTCATTGCGATTTCAACATTACCTCTCTCGTACAAATTCAATATCTCACCTAAATTCTTACGCAAGATCCACTCTTTACCCATTTTTTTCTCTAGCCATTTGTCACTATTCTCTATCGAATAAATAATCTTATTTGATTCTTTATATTTTTCAAGCTCAAAATAGTAAACTCCCAAATTGATTTTCATATTCAATACATCTTGGATTGATAGGATATCTATATTTATGGAAAGAGCTTCTTCAATAACGCGTATCGATTCTTCAACGTTACCTTCTATATTCTGAACAGTAGCGTATAGCAATAAATACCTAGGGTAAAATTTACGAGAATAAGATTTAGCATACTTTGCTATATCCTTTTTAAATAACATCAAATACTCTAAAGACTCCTTAAATTTTTTATTTCGATACAAGATATGTGCTATCATGTACAATATATTTAGTTTATAGAAATGATCTTTTTTCTTAAAACCAACACTATTTTCAATTTGATTAAAGCTCTCTATAACCAGAGGCTCGAATTTATAATATTCTTTTTTCGCGAGAACAGAACCTCTGACAATTGCTAGTAAATTATGGATGATTTTCGGTCTTTCTAATGCTGCATTGTACAAATCATATTCATACATCACTTTCGTTACCTCTTTCTGTATTTCAATCGGTTTGCCATGTATACGATACTCGTCTAATTTAATTTGTAATATTGCATTAGCGATATTTGCACGTTCGTCTTCATCCGCCAAGCTTTTATTAGTCTTCCATTTTTCAATAATTTGATCAATCTTAGGAGCATAATCACTATTTGCATTTTCTATTTGAACATTCAAAATATTATCCAATAAATCAAATTGCTCATTATTAATGGCCAATTGTTCACTTTTAATTAAGTATATCCAACCTAACCTATCGTTATCATTTTCGAATAAAAACCTAGACAATGTTAGCAACCCCATTATTGAAGATGATGATGTAGTATCCTCATCAATTCGTTTAACAACTATAAAATCTGTTAAATGCTTTAACAATCGTTTTCGAATAGAGTGATATGCATTCATGTTTAAATCGTCATAGAGTCGCTTTACTATTTCTTTTGCTGGATAAGATTCCGTTTCACACAAAATTTCAAATAGCTCTAAATCCTTTCGATTCTTTCTATTTCTCTGACGATTAATAAAAGATCTAAACTCTTTTTTATCGTCGTTATTCAATAAATGAATGATATCTTTTACATTATCTACGTACACCCCTGTAAAGTACGTATTTTAACACATATAAGCATTTTTTATAAAGATAAATAAAGGAAAAACATATTCGAAAAATACGGATATAAAAAAACACGGTTACATCTACCCAACCCTCAATGGAGCTACAATGTTTAAATTAATCAACTTCTGCGCTCTTCCGAAACTTACACATGTACTCCTTTCGCAGAAATTATTAACAAGGTTTAACATTCATGAATATGTATTTTGTATATATTGGATGTATGAAGTACATAACTACAGTTGCTATATTCTTTCTCTACTCTTTGGAGATTTTAATCCTACTTTTATGTACCTATTTGACAATTGCACTTATAGGAGCATCCTTACCAATTAATACAGACTATAACCCAGAAAATGGGGAAATTGAAATATTCATCATTTCCAATGGTGTTCATACAGATATATGTCTGCCAGTTGAAACTACTTTAATTAATTGGACTGAGTTTATTGATACTAAAACCTTCAGTGGAATCCATCAAAATCCTCAATTCATCTCCATTGGATGGGGTGATAAAGGCTTCTTTCTAGACACTCCATCATGGAGTGACCTCAAAACTTCAACAGCTATTAATGCGGCTTTTCTGCCCAGTTCAACCGCCATGCATGTTACTTATTTTCTCAGAAAACCTATTGAAAGCCAAAGCATTAAAAGATGTGTAATTACAAAAGAAAAATACGCTGCATTGACTGGATTTATTAAGCAATCATTTGTGATAAATCCAGACACGAGGCCACAATTAATCCCCAATGTTGGATACAAATCTACGGACAATTTTTATGAAGCTAAAGGGAGTTACTACCTATTCAGGACTTGCAATACTTGGACAAATGATGCTTTAACAACTGCAGGCGTTAGAACCTCAGTTTTAGCGCTTTTTGAAAATGGGATTTTACGGCACTTGTAATTCAATTATTTGGAAATGAAATTTACGGTTTAATATTCATTTTACAGAAATTTTTTTTTTGAAAGCTTGATTAAAATTTAAAAATAGAGTCCATAGGTTATTCCAGTTATTGACTTTACCCATGTAATTTTGAAACATTGTAATTACGTAGCATAAATTTATTAGATAAAATTTGAATAACTACAAAGGCTCAATAATTAAATACCCTCCTTTATTCTTAATAACATCTGTATTAATATTTTTTAATTCAATATATATGTATTCATCACCTGACACCGATAAACCTGAGTTGAATGAAGAAACATTGTAAATTACCGCACCAGAGCTATTATGATCACTTGTTGAAAATGTATGAAGGGTTGTTTCTCCATTTGTTGAATAATCCGATTTTGTGACAATTACATTAGCTGGACCATTTATCATATTTAAATACAATCCAACTATTTTATACCCTCTTGGAGCAAATGCTGTGTACCACTGGCCGTTGCCATCATCTGTTTCAAAAATATTCCCATAACCATCAGCTTCAGTAGAGAACCCACCCATATTACATAGAAAATCGAAAGGACTTATTAGTATTTTATCAGAATAACCATTCCAACCTATTCTAGAGTCACCATTTACATCTAATTTATAGTCAGGAGATGTTGTTCCTACCCCTACATTTCCATCTCCATGTATTGTCATTCGCGCACTATTATTTGTTCTTAAATAAATAGGCTTTGTTGCGGATGAAGAAGGGTTAGCAGAAATGTATAAAGGTTTTTGATTTGCTGCTGGATCATCAGAAGTAATATAATTTCCTGATGCGTCAGCGCTAAATTCAATGTAATTGGCTCCATCTTGCCTAATAATTTTGGTTTTAGCTTTTAGCTCTAATTCTTTAGCTGAAAAATCACCTTTTATCAGAGGTGTTGCGGTAGATGAATTTGATATGTAAAGAGTATTCGACCCTGTTTCGTTATAGCCTGCTTGATAGCCAATGAATACATTCTTATCCCCATTACCTAAATAACCAGCATAATATCCCATTGCCACATTATAATCGCCATCAACATTACTGTATAGAGCTCTTTGACCAAATGCATCGTTACCTATACCTGTTGTTGTGGACCTAAGTGCGTTAGTTCCAAATGCATTATTATTATCCCCACTAACAATCGAATATAATGAAGCGAAACCTATCGCATTATTATAGTTGGCATTATTAAACATTGAAGTACTTGCACCTCTCATGGCAGCATAACCAAATGCTGTATTTCCAACATTTGAGTTATTTCCATAGATCATTGAATAAGAACCTACTGAAGTATTGTACGATCCATCTATTTGTTCGTATTGAGATGCATAACCAACAGCAGTATTATGATCTCCTGATGTCAAATCAATTAATGAATTATAACCCAAACCAGTATTGTATCCCCCACCAGCATCATTTGAATTACCTGTATTAGTTCCAAGAAATACATTCTTTGTTCCAAGCCCATCACTACCATCAGATAAATCATCAATGCTACCGGCACCGCTATTGTTATCAATATAAGTTTTTACCGCTTTTTCTGTTGGTAAAGCATCATCACTGTTACCTGCCAAAGTTCCGTCTGTAGAAAACTCATTTATACTTGTTCCATTTTGTAGTTGAAAATTACCGTTTTGATCAATTCTAGCAACCTCATTTAATGTTGATTGACCAGTTTGAAAACGAATACCGTCTCTAGATGTTGAGTTTATTTCTAACCCTAAGTAAGCTGTCCCAGATGTTCTAGCTAATCTTATTTCAGCAGCAGCGTTAGCCTCAGTATTCTCCAAACTTAGTAGGAGCGAAGAATAACCAACATTTCCAACTATATCGTTGTAAAGATTAATATTACCTCCATATGCATTAATATCACCTGAATTATTTATTGAATTTCCAAAATAAGAATTTCCAGTAGCAGCGTCAATTCTTAAATTCTCTGTTGTTGTTCCTGGATTATAAATTTTAAAATATCCAAGCCCAGAACTATTTGCATTTCTAAATAATCGTATAGTTTGAGCTCCGCCGCCAGTTGATACGGCATCTATATCCAACATCGTACTTTCATTCGTTGTACCATTAAAATGTATTATTTGAGACTGCGAATCAGCATGTCCTATTAATTCAAGATACCCCGCTTGATTATTTTCATTAATTCTCAAAGTTGGACTTGAGGATGATACAATTTCTAATTTGGTATTAGGATTTGTTGTTCCAATACCAATATTCCCATTGTCATCAATCAATAATCTGTGACTACCATTCCAAAATGATAAAGCCGCTGAATTAACACTTGCATTTCCATTGGATAAGATATCCCAATAACTTCCTCCTATACTCGTGTTGTTTAATCTTAAACCTGTATACTGAGCATCCTCCTCAATTTCAAGTCGCCTGCCAGGCGAAGTAGACCCAACACCTAATTTAGTTCCATTATTAAATAAGAAGCTATTAGCAACCCAATCTGTACCATTATGCCGAATGGTTTGGCCAGATGTACCCGTAACACTAAAAACCCCATCTTGTCCATCTGCTCCAGCAGGACCGGCAGGGCCTTGTGCTCCGTCATTACCATCAGCGCCAGTAGGACCGGCAGGACCTTGCGCTCCGTCATTTCCATCTGCTCCAGCAGGACCAACAGGACCTTGAACTCCGTCATTTCCATCTGCTCCAGCAGGACCAACAGGACCTTGAACTCCGTCATTTCCATCTATACCAGCAGGACCGGTAGGACCAGCAGGGCCTTGTGCTCCATCATTACCATCTGCTCCAGCAGGGCCAACAGGACCTTGAGATCCGTCATTTCCATCTGCTCCAGCAGGACCAACAGGACCTTGAACTCCGTCATTTCCGTCTGCTCCAGCAGGACCGGTAGGACCTTGTGCTCCGTCATTTCCATCTATACCAGCAGGACCGGCAGGGCCTTGTGCTCCGTCATTACCATCAGCGCCAGTAGGACCGGCAGGACCTTGAGATCCGTCATTTCCATCTGCTCCAGCAGGACCAACAGGACCTTGGGCTCCGTCATTTCCATCTGCTCCAGCAGGACCAACAGGACCTTGTGCTCCGTCATTTCCATCTGCTCCAGTAGGACCGGAAGGGCCTTGTGCTCCGTCATTTCCATCTGCTCCAGCAGGACCGGCAGGACCTTGAGATCCGTCATTTCCATCTGCTCCAGCAGGACCAACAGGACCTTGGGCTCCGTCATTTCCATCTGCTCCAGCAGGACCAACAGGACCTTGTGCTCCGTCATTTCCATCTGCTCCAGCAGGACCGGTAGGACCGGTAGGACCTTGTGCTCCGTCATTTCCATCTATACCAGCAGGACCGGTAGGACCAGCAGGGCCTTGTGCTCCATCATTACCATCTGCTCCAGCAGGGCCAACAGGACCTTGAGATCCGTCATTTCCATCTGCTCCAGCAGGACCAACAGGACCTTGGGCTCCGTCATTTCCGTCTGCTCCAGCAGGACCAACAGGACCTTGAACTCCGTCATTTCCGTCTGCTCCAGCAGGACCAACAGGACCTTGAACTCCGTCATTTCCGTCTGCTCCAGCAGGACCGGCAGGACCGGCAGGGCCTTGTGCTCCATCATTACCATCTATACCAGCAGGACCAACAGGACCTTGTGCTCCGTCATTTCCATCTATACCAGCAGGACCGGTAGGACCAGCAGGGCCTTGTGCTCCATCATTACCATCTGCTCCAGCAGGGCCAACAGGACCTTGAACTCCGTCATTTCCGTCTGCTCCAGCAGGACCGGCAGGACCTTGAGATCCGTCATTTCCATCTATACCAGCAGGACCGGTAGGGCCTTGTGCTCCGTCATTACCATCAGCGCCAGCAGGACCGGCAGGACCGGCAGGGCCTTGTGCTCCATCATTACCATCTATACCAGCAGGACCAACAGGACCTTGTGCTCCGTCATTTCCATCTATACCAGCAGGACCGGTAGGACCGGTTTGACCAGTCATATCTACTGAAACCATATTACCATTTTCAATTCCTATTGTTAAATTATTCGTTAGAGAATCAAATGTTAATTGCTGAATAATTTGATCATCTGTTCCTATGCCATCTTGCAATAAAGCCAAATCAACAGTCGTTGAATTTCCATTTTCAATATCGATTTGTAAAATCGTTCCTGATAAAGTAGCTCCTATCAAATTTTGATCATCCGCAGCATCAACTCCATTGCAAACATAACTAGAGGAAGTTATCTCACTCGGGGATAAAATATTGTTCGTGTCTATATCAGCACCGCTCTCTATCAATAAACCACCATTAGGACAATTAGCATCACCAACATTTAAGGTGGTTTGTTGGATAATTGAAGTCAGTCCATCAGCACCCGCTAAACCAGTTGCTCCCATTGGCCCAGCAGGACCGCCACCAGCAGTTTTTGCGTAAAGAGCATAAGGAACACTCATCAATTCATTCGTTGACATAATTGAATAATTCGTTCCTCCACTTACGTCAAGTCCCGTTTCAATAAAATAAGGTCCTTGGCTCCAATCAATGTTTGAAAAACTTCCGCTTATTACAGTTCCTAAGCCAATGTCCAAATTGACTAACCCATAAGAATTCGTATTTAGACTGAATGTTTCTTGATAAACTGCATTACCATTTATACTGCCCTGAATAATCGTAAACTGAAAACCAACTGCTTGATTTTGCAACATGCTTCCCGAAGAATCTCTTACAATTGATTGATATTTAAACGCTTCTGGTGGAGATTGAGAAAAAAATGAAGGCACTGCCAATAAAAAAGTAAACAAAGTTAATAGTATCTGTTTTTTCATAATTAATATGATTTTTGAACTTTAAATGTTCTGATTAGTTGGTTTTCGGTCGAGATGAAACTAATAAAATACACTCCCGTTGCATATTTATAAAAAGAAAGTTGCATGTTGTGCTGATCTATTAATCTTGAGTTTAGAAGTTTTCCGTTTACATCAAAAACATCGAACCTAGAAAATTGATTAATTTCTTTTACCTGAATGTTAAGCTCATCGATAGTTGGGTTTGGAAAGATATTAACCTCGCAACAAATTTCAGTATCAACTATGGTGGTAATTTCAAATATTGGTTGATGGAAACCTTGAGTAACATCATTTTTGTTATCTGTTCCAGTCATGGTTACAACCTCACCTATCGTATAATCTAAAGTAGCGACAGAATTTGAACTTGAATTACCTTGTGTCGCTATGACTTCTTGACAAGTTAAACTACCCAGCAGAAAAAAATAAAAAGCACATCCAATGACCTTGAGTTTGTTCATGAAAATAATAGTTTGGTTTTTGAAAAAAAAGTTTAAACTAAATTACTAAAAATAGTCTACACTTTTGAGAAAACATAACAGAAAGATTATCACCAAAGGTGATTCTAGAAAAAACGAAAAAAGAAAAAACCGAAGATATTATTCTTTACATACTGATTTTTATTATGAGAAATCCTTCCGAATATAGGGATTCATTCGTAATTCATTTTGTAGCTTTGGATAATAAATTAAATTTTAAGGAGTTTTAATAACTTTAATCATGATGAAAAATTTATTAGTAAGCCTGCTTATTTGCTTTTCAACAGCTTTTAGTTTTGGACAAAACAACACGACTAAAAATACGTTAATTCAATTTAGCGGAGTAGTTGTTTCTGGTGACAGCCTTGAGGCTGTTCCTTTTTGTCACATTATTGACAAGTCGGTTAGAAGAGGTACCACGTCTGATTATTTTGGATATTTTTCGTTTGTTGCAAATAAGGGAGATACAATTATTTTCTCTTCTGTAGGATACAAAAAAGCCAACTTTATTATTCCAGACACACTCAATACCAGTAAATATTCCTTAATTCAAGTAATGTATAAGGATACTATTCTACTCAAAACTGCACATATATATCCATGGCCTTCTAGGGAGCAATTTGCTGAAGTTTTTGTAAATGCAGATATACCAAATGACGATTATAAAAGAGCCAAAGCTAACTTGGAAAGAGCATCTTTAAAGGAAAGAGCAGATGCCACTCCTATGGATGGAGCGATGAATTATAAATGGCAAATGCAACAATACCAAAGTAAGCTATACTATGCTGGACAAGCTCCTCCTATCAATTTGCTAAACCCAATTGCTTGGTCTAAATTCATAAAAGCTTGGAAAGATGGTGACTTTAAGCGAAAAGACTAGTCAATCAGATACATGAAAATTTCCTTATCCATTTTTATTTTCCTGCTGATTTCTGCTTTTCAAATTAGTGCACAAACAACCGCTACACTAAAGGGAACTCTTTACAATCAATTCGAAGAACCTGTAGTGGATGCGAATATTATTCTGACAGGAACATCAAGAGGTACAGTAACCGACCAAAATGGAAAATTCAGTATCACAGTTCCTGCGAATGAAAAAATTACTATAAAATATAGCAGTGCACAATACTGGAGCAAGAAATCAACTTATACATTGTTTGCAAATGAGACGAAAGAGGTTAGGGTTACACTGAATTCAAGAACTTTCTCAGAACATATAGTAACGTTCAATGACCCCGGAACTGGAGCCATTGGATATTTCAAGCCAATCCCTCCTTCAGAAATAACCGGAATTGGTGAAAATATAGAACAAACCTTAAAGTTTGGAAATTTTGGAGTTTCGCAAAACAATGAGCTTTCTGCTGGATATAATGTTCGTGGCGGAAATTTCAATGAAAACCTAATATACGTTAACGACATTCAGGTTTACCGTCCTTTTTTAGCTCGTTCCGGACAACAAGAAGGATTGAGTTTCATTAATCCTTACATGGTCAGTGACATCCTTTTTTCTGCAGGTGGGTTTGATGCAAAATATGGAGACAAACTTTCTTCAGTTTTGGACATCACTTATTCTGAAGCCACTACTCCAGATGAAGTTTAAAGGTACTTTTACTTCTAGTTTACTAGGAGCTGCAGCCCATGTTGAACAAAACGTATCTTCTCGATTTAACTATATTACTGGGATTCGATACAGAACTAACTCCTACCTATTAGGAGCATTAGACACGAAAGGAGAATACAAACCTATATTTGTGGATTACCAAGGTATGTTCAACTTCCTGTTAACGGAGAAGACAAAGCTTTCCATCTTTGGAACCTATTCTAAAAACAAATTTAGAGTTGTTCCAGAAAGTAGAGAAACAAATTTTGGAAGTATCAATGAAGCGCTGCGATTTACCGTTTTTTACGAGGGGCAAGAAATTACCCAGTTTGAAACCTATATGGCAGCAGCTTCTTTGACTCATAAGCCAAATGAGTTGCTCACTTTAAAATTTATTTCCTCTATTTACCAAACGCACGAAACAGAAAGTTTTGATCTATTGGGTGAATATAAGTTAGATGAACTAGAAAGAGATTTAGGTAATGACGACCTCGGTGAGGTTGCTTTTAATAGAGGTGTTGGCGCATTTTTAAATCATGCACGAAATGAATTGAACGCAACTGTAGCTAATATTTACCATAAAGGGACATTTAAATCAGGAAAACATAAAATTCAATGGGGAGGGAAGTACCAACATGAAATAATAAATGATAAAATTAGTGAATGGAATCAGGTTGACTCTTCTCGTTTTAACATCCCTCACCCACAAGACTCTGCTCGGCTACGTTGACCCAACAGCGCAGCCGTACCAGTACCTTACGTTAAGCAGCGTTGTTAAGTCCAAGAATGACTTACAGATCCAACCGCCTTTCTGGATACATTCAAGATATGTATCGGGTATCAATTCCAAAAACCATTTATTTCGAAGATTCAGTAAGAGCAAAAGACAGCACATACAGTATAAAAGACACCATTGAAACGAATAGTTACTTCAGTATGACAGGTGGTGTAAGAGCAAATTACTGGGACTACAATAGCCAATTGGTAGTTTCGCCAAGAATTAGTTTCAATTTTCGCCCTGCATGGTTTTATGTTCGTGACGATGAAATTTATAGACGAAATGTAAGCTTTCGTTTTGCCACTGGTTTTTACTATCAGCCTCCTTTTTACAGAGAGACTAGAAATCTTCAAGGAGTAATCAACCCTGAAATAAGAGCGCAGAAATCTATACACTTTGTTTTGGGAAGTGACTACACCTTCTTTATTTGGAAAAGACCTTTTAAATTGGGCGCGGAAACATATTACAAACATTTAACGGACATTATTCCTTATGAAATTGATAACGTTAGAATTCGTTATTATGGCGAAAACAACGCTAAAGGATATGCTACTGGCATTGACTTAAAAATTAATGGTGAATTTGTCAAAGGAATTGAATCCTACGCATCCTTATCCTACATGAAAACGCAAGAGGATATTTTGGATGATTATTTTTATGATTATTATAATTCGGATGGAGAAGAAATCGTTGCTGGCTTTACTGCTAACGATGCTGCTACCGATAGTATTCGAACAGAACCTGGATATATCCCAAGACCTTCAGACCAGCGGGTATCTTTTGCGCTATTTTTTCAAGACAGAATGCCAGAAGAATGGAATACTGAAAAAGTAAAATGGAGCACATTAAAAGTAAATTTAACTGTTGTATTCGGCACAGCTCTGCCCTACGGACCTCCAGGTCAAGACAGATACAAAGACACCTTGCGTTCATCTCTTTACAAAAGAGTTGATATCGGGTTTAGCAAAGAACTTCTGACAGACAAAACAAAATACAAAGACGGCTCTTTATGGAAAAAAATTGATAAAATGTGGCTCTCATTTGAGGTATTCAACTTACTAGACATCTCTAATACAATAAACTATTCTTGGGTAAAAGATGTATCCGGAAGACAATATGCTATTCCAAGTTTTCTGACTTCTAGAAGATTGAACTTAAAATTAGTTGCGCAATTTTAAAACTTCACGCTAGTTTCTTTTTATCTTTAAGCCATAATTAAATTATTTATGGAAGAAATTACAATTTCTAAAATCCCCCTAGAAAAAAGGAAACATTTGAAAGAATTGCTGTATCTAAAGGGATTGAAAAAAATTACGTTATTGCAGTTGGTGTTAAATTGATAATACAAGAATAACATGAATAATATAAAAACATTAATTCTATCTGCTAAACAGGTAGAGCAAAAAATTCAAAGAATTGCACATCAAATTTTAGAAAAAAATTACGATGAAAAAGAAATTGTTTTAATCGGAATAGCTAACCGTGGCTACTTACTCGCTGAAAAAATAAATGCTGCTCTTCAAAATATTACCGAAATAAAAGTAACATTACATAAGTTAAAACTACACAAAGATAAACCGCTTGAAAACGATGTAGATTTCTCCACAGATTTGGAATATTTGAATAATAAATCAATTATTCTTATTGATGATGTATTGAATTCTGGCAGAACACTAATTTACGCTACACGTTATATTTTAGATTCTGACTTAAAACACCTTACTACAGTTGCATTGGTAGACAGAAAACATAGGAAATTCCCAATCAAGGCTAATTTTGTAGGACTTACGCTTTCTACCACATTACAAGAACATATATCCGTCGACTTTAAAGAAGATGGAATGGAAGTGTTTTTGGATTAAATAGACACCCAAAACTTTATTTACGAAAAATTTAACACTCTTTAACAAGCAAAAATGCCTTGAAATAAGATTATTTCTGAACTTTACAGCTCGATAAAAAACCTACTTTTACGGACGTTTAAAATAAAACAATAATTAATGGAAAATAATGATACCACACCTTCGGTTCCAGCATCTATAGAGTCAAACGTAACTTCTGTTAAAACAGACATACAGGCCTTAAACGAATTGACACAAAAGGAAAGTGCTTTTCTTGATATCGTAACTTCAGAAATGAAAAAGGTAATCGTTGGACAACCCCATATGATTGAAAGTCTTTTGATTGCTTTGTTAGCGAATGGACATATTCTGCTAGAAGGTGTTCCAGGATTAGCAAAAACATTAGCGATTACAACTTTAGCCAAAACAATCAACGCTGACTTTAGCCGTATTCAATTTACACCAGATTTGTTACCTGCAGATTTATTAGGAACAATGGTGTATAACCACAATAAAGAGGAATTCATTTCTAAAAAAGGGCCAATTTTCGCGAATTTTATATTAGCAGATGAAATTAACAGAGCTCCTGCTAAAGTTCAAAGTGCATTATTGGAAGCCATGCAAGAGCGACAAGTTACCATTGGTGATACCACCTTTAAACTAGATGAGCCATTCCTAGTAATGGCGACACAAAACCCGATTGAACAAGAAGGTACTTATCCGCTTCCAGAAGCTCAGGTCGATCGTTTTATGTTGAAAGTTGTATTGGATTACCCAAAAAAAGAGGAAGAACAAATGATTATTAGAAACACCGTTTCTAAAGAAGGTTTCCCAACTCCAAACGTAGTTATCGACACTAAAGCTATAATAAAGGCGCGTGAAATTGTAAAGCAGGTTTACATGGATGAGAAAATTGAAAAGTACATTGTCGATATAGTTTACGCAACCCGTACTCCTAAAGATTATAAGCTTGATGACTTAGAAGCACTTATTGAATTTGGAGGATCTCCAAGAGCAAGTATTGCCTTGGCAATGGCTTCTAAAGCATATGCTTTTATTAATAAAAGAGGGTATGTAATTCCTGAAGATGTTAGAAGAGTTTGCCATGATGTACTAAGACACAGAATTGGATTAAGTTATGAAGCAGAAGCGGAAAACATTAACACTGAAACAATTATTAATACTATTTTAAACAAGGTTGAAGTTCCTTAGAATTGTACAAAGTATTATTGTATAAAGTATTAAATCCCTTAAAACACTTTTACTTAACACTTTATCCTTTGTACATAAAATTAAAAATGGACACAAAAGAACTTTTAAAAAAAGTACGTAAAATTGAGATTAAGACAAAAGGGCTTTCTTCTCAAGTATTCTCTGGTGAGTATCACTCAGCATTTAAGGGAAGAGGCATGGCTTTTTCTGAAGTTCGAGAATATATGCCCGGTGACGAAATTCGAACGATAGATTGGAATGTAACTGCTCGTTTTAACCATCCATACGTTAAGGTGTTTGAAGAGGAAAGAGAATTAACTGTAATGTTAATTGTTGATATTTCTGCCTCGGAGTCTTTTGGCACAAAAGAAATGCTGAAGCGTGAAATAATTGCTGAACTATCCGCTGTATTAGCTTTTTCTGCGACTCAGAACAATGATAAAATTGGGTTAACACTTTTTACTAACCAAATAGAATTATATGTACCGCCGAAAAAAGGAAAGAAGCATATTTTAAGAATCATTAGAGAGTTAATTGAATTTCAACCAAACGGAAAAAAGACAGATATAAAAGAAGCACTTCGTTATTTTACCAATATGGTAAAAAAGAGAAGTATTGCATTTATTGTTTCTGATTTTATGGATGACAATTTTGAAGACGCTTTGAAAGTAGCCAACAAAAAGCATGATATCGTTGCGTTAAAAATTGAAGATGCTATTGAAAATGAAATCCCAAATGTTGGTTTAATACAATTGAAAGACAATGAAACTGGGCAAACCAAATGGATTAATACTTCCAGTAAAAAGACAAGAACAAAATACAAAGCAAACGCAATCAAACGAAACAGAGAACTTAAAGAAACTTTCAGGAAAGCAGGGGTTGATTACACAACGATAGCTACAAATCGTCCTTATATTATACCCTTAATGAATTTGTTTAAACAAAGATGAAACACTTTCTAAACATATTATTTTTGTTTATTATTGGTTTTGGATTCGCCCAAAATCAAACCAACTTTAGCTTGGTAGCAAGTAAAAACAAGCTCCTAATTGGTGAGCCTGTACAAGTAAGTTTGTTATTTCAATATTCTGCAGATATTAATCAAAGTAAAATTGGATTCCCAGTAATTTCTGATTCGACAGTTTTGGGAGAAGCAGTTGAAATATGGGATATTAGACCACCTCAACAGCGGTCTTCCGTAGACAACATAGGCGATGTGCAAATGTACTTCGAACAAGATTTTACAATTACGAGTTTCGATAGCGGAATGGTAGAAATTGGACCATTAAGCGCATTGGTTGGCGATGATTCAATTCAGTCAAATGTTGTTTCCATTCTATTTCTTCCTGTTGCTATAGATACTACTCTTGATTTTAAAGACATAAAAGCACTTGTTGAAGACCCTCTTACCCGTTGGGAAAGGTTCAAAATGTGGTTTGGAAGTAATTGGCCATGGGTCACTGCAATAATTGTAGCCGTTCTTGCAACAATTATAATTATTCGAATAAGGAAAAGAAAACCAGAAAAGGTAGTTTATGTGCCGCAAATTCCGTTGCCGATAACACTTCTCGAACAACTTGAATCGATTGAACAAGAAGAACTCTGGCAGAACAATAAGAACAAATTGTATTATTCAAAACTGACTGACATTATCTGGAAGTATATTGAATACCGTTACAGGGTAGCCACTTTCGAAAAAACAAGTAATGAAATTCTTTCTAAATTAAAGTTAAAAGCAATTTCAGAAGATCATCACATCTTAATTAGCAAGCTATTCAGTCTGGCAGATATGGTGAAATTTGCAAAGACACTGCCGTCTCCACAAGAGAATGAAGAAGCAATAATTATTGTCCGAAAAACAATTCAAGAAACGCGCAATGACTTGAAAAAAACTCCAAAAAAAGAGCAAAATTAAATTGGGACTTTTCGATACATATCAATTTGCAAATTCAGAAGTCCTATGGGGATTATTGGCACTTCCTTTTATTATATTTTGGTATATTCTTACGCAAAAAAATAAAGCAGCTACTCTAGCTACTTCTAGCTACAAACAAATAAGCGATATTAGTAGTGGGTTTTTACCCAAGCTACATCATCTCTTTTTTGGCACAAAAACAATTGCAATTGGTCTTTTTATTATCGCTTTAGCGAGACCACAAATAAATGCAAATTCTGATTCTTACATAGAACAGTTTAGTGAAGGAATAGACATAGTTGTAGCTATGGATGCTTCAGGGAGTATGTTGGCTACTGACTTTGAGCCCGACAGGTTTGAAGCTTCCAAAAGTGTAGCGAAAGATTTTATTGCTAAAAGAAAAAATGACAGAATTGGGCTAGTAGTTTTTCAAGCTGAAAGCTACACGCAATGTCCTCTTACCAGTGATAATCGAATTGTTCTAGAGTTATTGGATGAAATGCAAAGAGATGTTGTTCCAGATGGAACTGCCGTTGGGATGGGACTCGCAACAGCTGTAAATCGACTAAGAGAAAGCACCGCTCCGAGTAGAGTAATTATTCTGTTAACGGATGGAGTAAATAGAAATGGCAAAATTCATCCTTTATCTGCTGCAGAAATGGCAAAAGAATTTGGAATCCGCGTTTATACCATTGGAGTTGGAACGAACGGGAAAGCTAGAATGCCCGTTGGAATTAACCCAATTAACAATAAATATGTTTACGATATGGTGGATGTAGAAATCGATGAAGAAACACTTACAGAGATCGCCTCTATGACAGGAGGAAAGTATTTTCGCGCTACAGACAACGACAAGTTAAAAGCAATTTATGATGAAATAGATTTATTAGAAACGGAAAAAATTAAATCGATAGAGTACGAAGTAGATTTACCTGAAAAAAACCTCCTTTTTATTCTCATAGGTGTAGGTCTCATATTATTCGAATTTTTTGCTAAATCAACCATTTTAAAAGGCATTTCTTGAGTCAACCACATAAATATCGTTACAATACAACTACTGCACTGATTATAATTGCATACTAGTCGAAATTCTCTTTTGGAGCATTGGATATGCCACGTATTACTATGTGACAGAAGAAGTGTCCGAATTTCGATTTGAAAATGAATGGGCGCTCTATCTCTTTATGTTAATTCCGTTTATGCTCCTTCTCTTTTTCCGGAGTAATGTGGTGGAAAAACAAAGCTATAAAGAGATATGCCGATAAGCAGCTCCTACCTTCTTTATTTAGCGGATTACTCCACTGGCAAGTCATTAATCAAATTTATGCTGCTCCGCTTAGGTGTTTCTTTTTTAATAATCGCCATGGCAAATCCGCAATACGGTGAAAATGAAAAAGATGTAGAAAGCAAAGGCATTGATATCATGCTTGCGATTGACGTCAGTAACTCTATGCTGGCGGAGGATCTGTCTGCCTGGTTATAGCCGTTTAAAAATCTCCAAACTTTCGATTGAAAGTCTAATAGACAAACTGCATGGTGATCATATTGGCATTGTTGTTTTTGCTGGAAGTGCGTATAAACATCTGCCCATAACTCCGGACTACCATGTTGCTAAAACATTTACTCAGAATGTTACCACAAGAATGATGTCGGCACAAGGTACCGACATAGGGTTAGCCATAGACGAGTGCATGACATCTTTCAATTTTGAAAACGGGGCCAATAAAACAATTGTTGTATTCTCTGATGGCGAAGACCATGAAGAACAAGGTATGATTGCCGCTAGAAAAGGCAAGCGAGCTAGGCGTCGTGGTTCACACCATTGGAATGGGAACCACAAAAGGTGTCCCTATTCCAATATATAAAAGAGGCAAAAAAACAGGAAACAAAAAAGATGAAAACGAAAATACCGTTTTAACCAAATTAAATGAAGAGAACTTAATCAACATAGCCAATGCCGGACAAGGCTCTTACACAAGAGCAAACGGCATGAGCATCGGCCTAGAAGGATTAATTAACCAAATAAATACGATAGAAAAATCAACTTTAAGTAGCGAGAAATACACAGGATACGAAGATCAATTTCAAACCTTTCTAGCAATAGGTTTATTACTTCTATTAATTGAGCTTTTCATGAATGAAAAGAGAACTAAAATGGTAGATAAATTTAAATTATTCGAAGAAACATGATTTGGAACAATAAGCATATTATCCTACCCATTTGTCTCTTCATGATATTTTCAAATAGTATTGGACAAACCACAGAAAAACTAGAGCTAAACCGAGGAGTTGATGCCTACAACAATGGAGACTATGGGACTGCGCAAGATAAATTTGAACAGGCTTTCGAGGCAAATAACCAATACAGCGGAGCCTTATATAATGCAGCAAACTCTGCCTATAGAAGCGGTGATTTTGAAAAAGCAACGGAATACTATGAGCAATATGCTGGAACGCTAGAAAACAAAAATGATAAGGCAAAAGCATATCATAACCTAGGAAATGTATTCCTAAAGAGGTTTTCTGGGAGTTCTCAAAATCAAAATCCTGAAGAACAAAAGAAAAGTTCCGATTATTTAAAAAATAGCATTGAGGCCTATAAAAACTCACTAAGAAATAACCCACAAGATGAAGACACACGCTACAACTTGTCTTATGCATTGAGTAAATTAAAACAACAACAGCAACAGGAAAACAAAGATCAAAAAGAAGGTAAAGACGAAGACGAAAAGAAAAACGAGGATAAAAAGGAAGAAAATAAGGACAAGAAAGAGAACGAGGACAATAAAGACGGAGATAAATCGGAGGAGGAAAAAGAAGGAGATAAGGATAAAAAAGAAGGAGAAGGAGACAAAGAGAATAAGAAAAATGAGGACAAAAACAAGGAAGGAGACAAACCAAAACCTGGAGATAAAAACAAAGGGGAAGAAAAAGAAGTAGAAGGAAAAATGTCCAAAGGACAAATTAAAAAAGATTTAGACGCTGTAAACGAGGACGAAAAGAATATTTTGCTTAAAATCGCAAAACAAAAAGGAAAAAAGAAAGGAGACAATAACACCAAAGACTGGTAGTTAAATTAGAATGAAGATCAATTTCAAAATACACTTATTATTTTTTGTAGCAAATATATTTATTGTTACTCAAGGAAGTGCGCAAAAATTTACCACCAGTATTAACACATCGAACAAATCAGTTCAGGTTGGAGATGTCTTTAAATTAACCTATTCCATTTCTTCGAAAGATAATTTCAGTATCACAGGAATTCAGCGACCTACTTATGAAGGATTTTCCTTTGTTCGTGAATCTAATGGAGAATCGCATCAATATATAACGGAAGAGCCACGCATTCTTTTGAATATTCAATTAATTTAAAAGCAAACAAAAAAGGTACTTTCAAATTGACTCCAGCAACGTTTATTGCAGGAGACATAGAAACAAAAAGTTCTTATTTTACTGTGCAGGTAGGTGCTAGTGACCCTAAATTAAATATCGCACCACCAAAAAATACAAATATTTTTACGCGAATTTCTGTAAGCAATAAAGCTCCATATAAAGGAGAAGTTGTTTTGGTAACGTATAAAATATACTCACGCTATGGAAATATAGCATTAGAGAATTATGATTACGCCATGATTGATGGTGTTTGGACAGAGGAAATTACAGCAGGAAGCAATGGTTGGCCAACTAAACAAGAATCCATAAATGGGGTAAGATACAATATCTACACGTTAAAAAAGGAAACTGTATTTCCTCAAAAAACCGGTAAAATTACAATTCCCGCATTCGATATTACTGCGCGTGTAAACAGAAGTTTTTTCAATCAAGGCTCGGTAATAGATGTAAAAAGCAATAACCAAGATTTAACCGTAAAAGTACTACCTAAGAATTCTCCACCAAGCTTCGAATCACAAGTAGGAAAAGGCTACAAACTTGATGTTACCTACTCTAGGAGTGAACTTAAAACAAATGAGCCAATAGATTTAAAAATTAAAATTTCTGGAAAAGGAAATTTAAAACAATTGAATGCACCAGAACTTAACTTCCCAACAGACTTTGAAGTTTTTGATCCCGAAACAAAAAACAATGTCAAAATCAGTTCATCTGGATTAAGCGGAAGTAAAGAATTTACCTATCTAATTATTCCAAGGCACCATGGTGTTTTTGATATCGACGCAGTTGAATTCAGTTACTTTAATACTGCCACAGGAAAATATAAAACACTTACTTCTGATGCTGTAAAAATTAATGTTTTAAAAGGAGAAGGCAAAGACTTAACCAATACCTCGTCCGATAATAAAAAAGATGTAGAGTTATTAAGTAATGAAATTAGACATATAGAACACGAAACCGAATTAACTCCATTAAATGCATTCTTTTTTGGTACAACTAATTATTATTTAGCGCTGGGGAGTCCCCCTTCTTCTATTTATTCTTTTCTTCTTTATTAAAAGAAAGACGGGAAAAGAAAAAAATGAAGCTGAACTCACGCATAAAAACGCATCAAAATCTGCTTTAACCAGATTGTCTAAGGCAGAAGAACATTTGAAAAATAATAATGATTCAGAATATTTCGAAGAACTCCACAATGCCATTGACGGATATTTATCACATAAGTTTAAAATTCCAGTTTCTGGATTGAATAAAAAAAGAATTGAAGAAGAACTAACTAAAATAAGCATTGAAGTTACTACTATTACTGCCTTACTACAAGTGTTGAACAATTGCGAAATGGCACGTTTTGCTCCTCTTTCACATAGTGATGCTGAGACAACTTTAACAACGACCAAAACGCTGATTAACCAAATTGAAAAACATGTTAAGAGGTAGGATTATATTCATTTTTATTTTATTTATATCAGTTTCTATCAAGGCGGAAATATCTGACCCTTCAGGTGTTTTTAATGAGGGAAACAAGCAATATGAGGAGCATAATTATGAAGCCGCAATTAATTCATATAAGGGACTTTGCGAAGAGTTTTATTCTCCAGAGCTTTTCTTAAACCTTGGAAATTCTTATTATAAGTTAGATGACATTCCTAACACCATTCTCTATTACGAAAAGGCACTAAAACTATCTCCGGGTAATTTAAACATCCTGCATAATTTAAAATTAGCAAACAAAAGAGTTTCGGATAAAAATAAAATTAATGACTCGGTGCGTTTGAACGACTGGTTTTTCACCTGGGCTAGTAATACTCCCAATTATTGGGCGTATAATTCTGTTTACCTATTTATCATTGGCAGTCTGCTGTTAATTTTGTACCTATTTTCTAAATCAAGAAAACTGAAAAAACTAACCTTTTATACTGCCGTCATCTCTTTAATATTAGGAATATTCTCCATTGTTTTTTCTGGCTTTCATAAAAGTAGGTTAATATCGCATGAAGAAGCTGTTATTTTTAAACCATCTATTGACTTAATGTCTGAACCAACGGAAAACTCAAGTGTTTCATTTGTGCTGCACGAAGGAACAAAGGTTAAAATATTAGACGAAACCAAACTATGGTATGAAATCCGATTCGGAGATGGAAAAATCGGTTGGTTACAGAAAGAGTTTGTAGAAACAATCTAGATGACTAAACAGGAAAAAGTAAAATACATCATTGATGAACTTGAGAAACTCTACCCAGAGACTCCTATTCCGCTAGACCATACAGATGAATATACATTATTGATAGCCGTTTTACTATCTGCTCAATGCACTGATGTCCGCGTAAACAAAGTTACTCCTGCCCTATTCAAGATGGCAAATACTCCATCTGAAATGATTAAGCATACAACAGAAGAAATAAAGGAAATTATAAGACCATGTGGATTGTCTCCCCGAAAATCGAAGGCTATATATGATTTATCGCATATCCTTTTAGATAAGTACAATGGCATAGTACCTAAATCTTTCGAGCAGTTGGAAGAACTGCCTGGTGTTGGACATAAAACTGCTTCAGTTGTTATGAGTCAAGCATTTGGTGTTCCGGCTTTTCCTGTAGATACCCATATTCATCGATTAATGTATCGTTGGAATTTAACGAATGGAAAAAATGTAGACCAAACTGAAAAAGATGCCAAAAGATTGTTCCCGCGTGAAATTTGGAATAAACTGCATTTACAAATTATTTTTTATGGTAGAGAATATTCTCCCGCTAGAGGAGCTTCAATAAAAACAGATTATATTACTGCTTCCGTTGGTAGAAAAAGTGAGATTAAAAAATTAAAATAATCTAAGGAGCTTGGTAATCAGGATTTGTTATAAAATTGGGGTCATTAAGCGACAATAAAAATGCTTTTAAATCAATTCTATCTTGCGGGTTAAGCTGATTCCCTCCTGATAATACATTTTTCATTAATGGGTCTACAGTTGGCGAATTTTGCAAACCAACAGCATAGTGATTAATGACTTCATCTAATGTTGCAAACCTTCCATCATGCATATATGGAGCAGTATAAGACAGATTGCGGAGTGAGGGGGTTTTAAACTTTCCATTATCTGCAGCATTGCCCGTTACTGCGCCTCTCCCCAAATCTGAAAATGTAGCATCCAATGCATTGTTATGATATATATTATCGGTCCAAAGTGGATTATTTATATCTCCATGACAGTGAAAGCAATCTCCTCCTGCTTCATCCATAAAAACATTATAACCAGCAAACTCAGAAGGAGTTAAAGAAATCTCACCCCGTATGTATTGATCAAACCTAGAGTCGCCAGAAATTAGCGTTCTTTCAAATTGAGCAATTGCCATTGTGACCAAATTGGAATCTATTGTCTCCGTTCCAAAAGCAGTATTAAACATAGAAGGATATTCGTCATCTGACTGCAATTTAGCAACAGCATTGGGCCAGGTTTCATGCATTTCTACGGGGTTAGCAACTGGCTCAAACACCTGATTTTCCAGACCATAAGCCTTTCCATCCCAAAAGTATGTATCATTGTAATTCCATGCCATATTAAATAAAGGCATTGCATTTCGATCTCCTTCCAACAAGTCAATTCCGGTACTAAACTGATAACCATTATCCGTAAAGCCGTTGGCTTGTTTGTGACAATCTGCACAACTCTGAGTATTATTACCAGACAAGATCGGATCATAAAACAATTTTCTTCCCAACAATACACCAGCCTCTGTCAGAGGATTATTTGCAGGTATACTTGGTGCCGGTAAAAGTTGTTCAAATTGACTCGGAATATCTAATTCATAAGGGTAATTTACCCCAACATATTTACAAGATCCATTATCCCTATTTGCTGCCGCATCATAATTTAAGGCCGCAGGATCTGTGCATCCTTCATATTTTTTACATGAAGCAAGAGAAAAAGCAATTATTATTATGAAATAGTTAAATCTCATGGCCTAGTTTATTAAACAGGGCAAAGTTAATTATAATATGAATCTGATAAAATTACAACATAAAGCGCCCATTTCTGGACGCTTTATTATTTTTATTGTACAATTCCACCCCAAGAAAACACATTACTTGAATTATCTTTCATCATCATTTGCGCTGTGTAATTTGGCATCAACATATTGTTATATACATTTAAGTCCCATGTGGTTGGGTTTTTAAACCATTCTGCAATATTCATATCAATTGAAATTGAAGCATCATTTTCAACATTGAAAGAAGTATTTAGTTTAATAAACGCATGGTTATCATGAAAAGTAGTATCTGTAGCTGTTATCTCTCTGGCTCTGCCCATATGGTATGCATATGATATTGTATCTGTATTTGTATCTACAAACTTACCTTCAAGTTTCATATTGTGGTAACCACCCCCTAACATATTTGGCCAACTCCAATTTACAGCGTTCAAATCGGCATAGCTACCAGAAGTATTATTTGTAGAATTAAATCCAAAGTCAAAACCGATTCCTGCATAACTCCCTTCTTCAACATGGTTAGACAAATCAAAAGAAAGAGAATTAACATCCGACAAGTTAAACAAGTTATAATCCGAAAAGACTAAACTATCTCCATTTGACTTGTACAATTTTATATTCGAAACTAAATATTCTAGATGCTCAACACTGAGGGTGTTTCCAGCTTGGTTTGAATAAATTAACTGATTAAAACTCGAACCAGAAACAATTGAACCATCAAAATTATGCTCAAAATTGAGCGTAATGTGCGGATCTACATGTGGGTCATATGTACAAGTGCCATCGTCTCTTTTAGCATTGACATCATAATTTGAAGCCGCTGCATCTGTGCACCCTTTCTTTTTACAGCTGGCAATTACCAGAGGTAAAACAGCTAACATTAAAACTATAAAGTTTAATTTTTTCATTTCAATAAGTAATTTAATCCAATGATTAATCTTGCTTTTGGAACAAGTTGATTCGTCCCATTTAAATTATTTTCAAAAGCAAATTGCACATTAGAGGTTAATAATAAATTTTTCACATTTAACTTAAACCCTATATCGCTATACCAAGAACTCCCTCCTGTATCAGTATAAATATCCGAGTTTCTATCATAATTTGCTTTTTCATAATAAGTACCATAAAAAGGAACAAAAGTAACTTCTTTTAGATTGAACATGTAAAAAACGTTAGCCGTTACGTTTGTAGTATTTCCATATTGGTATTTATTTTCATTAGCAGAATTTAATTTAATATTTGAATTAAAAATTAATCCAACTTTTTGTTTTCTTACAACATAAGAAAAAGAGCCCAATGCATCCCAACTTCCCGTCCCAGGTTGAAGGTCAAGATTTGGTTTTCCATAAAGATATTCTCTCTCAATACTCCCTAATGGTATTTTTATGCCAATTCCAACAGTTACTCTATGTACAAATTTAGAAGTGTCTTCTGTAAGTTTTGTGTTGTAAAGCTGGAAACGTTGCAAAAGCATAGGATCACCTACACCGCTAACATTATATTTAGCAATATCATTAATGTATTGGACATTTTGAACAAATGGCAACACAATAATAGTGTTCCACCTTTCTTTAAAGTAAAAATTCCCTCTTACTTCATATATGTTGTATTCTTCTCTGACTTGATTCCCTAAAAATCCAGATTGCGAATTATGGCTTGTGTGTTTTAAATAATTCTGTCCACTTAAATTATAATCCCCCAGCATAGTGCGAGACCGCATAAAAATTCCAAATGAATTTTTATAATCTCCTGGTGAAATATTTAAGTAAACATTGCAATGCTCACATGCCAACCCGACAAAACTGGTCAAGAGAAAAGTCAATAATAATAACTTTCTCATTTATGTAATTTAATTAATTAATATTTAGGTAATTAAGTAAATTGCGGCGGATGAAAAACATCGGATAACTGGCCCAAAGCCAAGTCATTTTTTGAATTATTCACAACCTGTAAATTCACTTCAAGATCTCCATCAACCTGACTCGATATTTATCTTGGTAAGAAAGTAACCAAAAGTCAAGCGAAACAGTTGAAGCTTTCTCAACAGCAGGTACCGAAATCTCAACTTTGGCTAATTGTTTATTCAAATAGCATGCTACCGTTGACAATGCATTTCTACCTTGTCTTTATTTATGCACTTTTCGCTAATAATCGTCGTCTTGATGGAAAAGAAAATCAAAAACAACAGAACTCTGCCAAACCGTTCCTGAAAACAGAACAATAAGCAAAAATGACACATGTAAAATAAGACGAAATCTCACATCGCAAAAATATAAGGATTAAATAAACTAAAGTTTTTTTGACCGATATATTTTAAATTATTCAAACAAAAAAAAAGCGCCTAAAAATAGATGCTCTTTCTTACAATAATTATGATGGGAAAATCTTATGAAGAAAAAACTCTCTTTTCCTTAATTCTAGCCGACTTACCTCTTCTATTTCTAAGATAAAAGATACGTGATCTACGAACAGCACCTTTCTTTACAATTTTAATTTCTTCCAAAAATGGAGAAGCAACTGGGAAAATTCTTTCAACCGCAGTATTACCGGACATTTTACGAATCGTAAATGTTTCGTTAACTCCCTCGCCTCTTCTCTGAAGAACTACACCTTGAAAAGACTGTAATCTTTCCTTATCTCCCTCTTTAATCTTATATGTAACGACTAACGTATCACCAGCACCAAACTTTGGCCAATCTTTCATTTCGTTAATTTCGTTCTCTATTTCTTTAATAATATCCATTACTTATGTGTTTGTTCTTCCTCAATTTCGGGCTGCAATATTACGAATAATTATTTATATATAACACCATATGCAATATTATTTAATCTAATAAATCAGGCCTACGTTTTTTTGTTCGCTCAATCGACTGTTTCATTCTCCATTCTTCAATAGCTCTCTCATTTCCCGAGGTAAGTATTTCTGGCACTTTCTCTCCATTATAATCAGCTGGTCTAGTGTATATTGGAGGTGACAATAAATTATCTTGAAAGGAGTCTGTTAAGGCTGAGGTCTCGTCATTCAAGACTCCTGGAATCAAACGAATAATACTATCTGCAAGAACTGCTGCCCCCAACTCTCCCCCCGAAAGAACATAGTCCCCAATAGAAATCTCTCGTGTGATAAACATTTTCCTTACCCTTTCATCAATCCCTTTATAATGACCACATAAGATAATTATGTTCGTTATGGATGATAATTTATTACAAATCTGTTGGTTTAATTGTTCGCCATCTGGTGTCATATAAATTACTTCATCATAAACTCTTTGGCTTTTTAAGTCAGTAATACAAGCATCAATTGGCTGAATAGTCATTACCATTCCTGCTCCTCCACCAAAAGCATAGTCATCTATTTTTTTATGTTTATTGGTCGTATAATCCCTCAAATCGTGAACAACTACTTCAACCAAGCCTTTGTTCTGGGCTCTTTTCAAAATTGAATCCGAAAATGGGCTCGTTAATAATGATGGAACAGCACTGATAATATCAATTCTCATAGTACAAAGATAGACTATTAATACAACTAATTACCTTATCAAGCTTACGTGACCTCCCATAACATGCTCCTCATCATTACCGGCTTCTTTGTATGAAATTTTCCAAACATAAATACCTTGCTGTACTGCCCTGCCCCGAAAAGAACCATCCCATTGGGCATGGTGATCATTTGTAACAAAAATAAGAGCTCCCCATCTATCAAAAACATACAACTTAAAATCCTCGGGAACAGGTCCATCAAGTACGGGAAAAAAATATTCATTATTTCCATCTCCATCTGGAGAAAAGGCATTGGGAACATATATTGAAAAATCTGCTATCACACTAACTTCTTGACAAATTGTATCTTGACAACCTAAAGTGTTTTCGGCAACCAAACAAACAGGATATAAACCAACACCATTATTTTCAAAATCGTAGGAAAAATCTACGTCTGAGCCAATCAAGATATCATCAAAAAACCATTCATAATTGATTGCACTTGAACTTTCATTTGTAAACTGTACAAATGCGTCATAAACTAGAACTTCTACAGGCAAATAAGAAAAACCTGCAGTAGGACTTTGATTAGTACAAACTTGCGATGCTGCCGAAACAACAGAAACACAACCCATAGAATCTACTATCGTTAAAGAAATATCATAACAACCTTGTTCTGTAAACGTATAATCAAAGGGATTACAATTATTCAATTGAGTTCCATCCCCTAAATTCCACAAACAGCTCTGATTATTTTCTGCAGTAGTACTAGAAACATTTACTGTTAAGGGGACGCATCCGATTATATTGCTAAGAAGAATATTGGCTGGCTGAGATCCATTTACAATAATTATTATAACATCACTTCCACCGCATAATGAATTTAAACTGTAGGTCACTATATGGCTTCCTGATCCAGCAATCGAAGGGTCGAATGTTCCTAAAACTGGGTCTGTTATTCCCGAACCAGACCAACTTCCTCCAGGAACATTTACGGTTAAGTTTGCGGGCATATCATTAACACACATTGCCCCTACAACTCCTATAATCGGAATATCATTAGACCATACTACTTGTTCTATGGAATCAGTCTGCGGACAAACTCCATTCGTCGAATAATAAATCATAAAAGAACCAACTCCAGAAACCGTTGGAGAAAATTCGCCTGTTACACTATTTGTAATGCCAGTTCCCGACCATGAACCTCCACCACTTTGCACAGAGAATGTAAAACTAGGAGCATCTTCGCAAACATCAGCCACTGCAGTGATTAAAACGTTGTCAGCTGGGATAACCTCAATTAAAACAGTGTCAGCATCGCCGCAAATCCCCGGAACAGTATAGATAATTTCATGAATTCCTGAAGAAGCAAGCGCAGGGTCAAAAATACCTAAAGTACTATTAGAAATGCCCGTTCCAGACCAAGTACCTCCAGGATCAGCAGCAAACAATTGCACCGGCGAGATATTTTCGCATAGATTAACAACTGGACCAATGGAAGCATCAGCAAGAACAGATTGAGCAAATACCTCAACAATAATCGAATCCAAACATGCTTGATTATCCAAAATGTAAACGGAGTAAACACCTTCACATAGTGAACCAAAATTACCGGAACCGTTAAAATTTACATTATCTAAACTAAATTGAAAAGGACTAGTTCCTCCACCGGTTATTGACGCGGAAATTTCTCCGTCACACAACCCACTGCACGAGATCGAATCCGCTAAAGTATTGAGGGTCAACTGAAATGGAGCTGTCACAAGAGTCTGAATAGTTTCTAGACAATTATTAGCATCTGTTACTTCTACAGTATAAGTTCCACTTGGAACTCCTGATATATCCTGCGTTATTGAAGCTCCAATATCGTCCCATAAATACGAATAATTTGCAGTACCTCCAGCAACTGTAAGCGTAACACTTCCATCTGAGCTACCAAAACACAATGGACTTTCAAAAGCAGTTGACAAAGTAAGTTCGGGTGGTTCAGTAAGCGAGAAGGTATCCGTGATGACGCATCCTAAATTATCGGTAATAGTAACCGTATGAAACCCTGAGCACAGATCATTGGCAAAATTAGAAGTACTAGTACTTCCACTCCAACTGTACGCATAAGGAATTGCACCTCCAACGGCAGTAATTGTTCCGGTTCCATCACATGACCCAAAACACAGAGGATCTGCATTCACGTTAGTGGAGGTCAGATTTCCTGAAGAATTTATTATAACTGTTACTGTATCTTCACAACCAATGGATGAAGTAGCAATTCCATAATAAGTTCCAGCACATAAGTTAATAGCTATATCGTTAGTTTGTCCTGTGCTCAGCCAAGCGATATTATACCATTCGTATGTATATCCTGAGATAGAGCCACTTGCTGTCATACTTGCAGTTCCATTACAACCGCAACCTGCATCAATTGAAGCCGAAGTAACAACTAGCGGAGGTATTGGCGCACAATTATTATTAAACTGCCCAATAAAGTCAGCATTTGCTACATTATTAGGCGCTCCTGGTGTTTGGTCATTCGACCCACAAACAGCAATATCTCCAGCACACCCTTCACTCCAATTTGCTTGCACAGCTGGATCGCCGCCATTAAAGAACCATACATCATCATTTCCAACTCCTGCAAAATAAATCATTGTATTCAAGTTCGCAGCACCATAGCAAAGTGAAAACACTTCACATCCATTCAAATCAACAAGCCTCGCACAATCTCCACCATTTGCCATTGCAACATTCGACCAATCCGGAAAGGGGTCTGTTCCCCAACCAGTTGCTGGATAACTACAGATAATGTCTCCTGGAGTTGTTTCTGTAAACTCAAAAAACTGCGGGTTTTCGAGAGAGACTGAAAGCATGCAATTTCCATCCAACAAACTAACATCATCCGCTGGAATGTTAGGATTTGGGTCCAATCCATTATATAACAATATTATTGTTCCAACTGGAACGCAAGACCATAATGGATCATTTGTAAATCGAGCACATCCAGATGCAATCCCGGAGGTTCCATGGTAACCATTATTATCATCGTAAATCCAGCCACGAATATCCACGCATGGAGGTGCTGATCCGGAACAATCATAAGTTGCACTAGCATCAACGACCACAAATTCCACGTATTCTTGACTACCATTAGGACCGTTAGAAACCTCATTGATTATAAGAGTCTGAGAATGCACGAAGCCAGAAAAGCTCGATAATAGAACCAAAAGAAAAATACAACTCCTATTCATTTTCTTGTCATAGCAAATATCTAAGTATCACTGCTATTTTAAGGTTCCTTGAGACCTTCACAGGGATATCGTAGCAAACTTCTTAGGAGATTTAATTTACATATTTAAGTCTATATAATGACTTTATATTAAATATATAGTTGAAAACCCCTAACAGATAAACGTAAATATAAAAAAATAGTTGTGTTTTTTTTTGATAAATTGAATCGGTCCTTTGTACCATTAAAACCTATATCATGCAAATTTATAAAATCTATAAAAATGATTGAAATTAACCCCTCTGAAACAAGCGTTACTATAAATAATTTTTTAATGATAATAGACGCTGACAACTTCAATGGAAGAATCAAATTATTTTTCCATTTCTAAGGAATCAATTTTTTAACTTTAGGCTAGTAATAAAAAGTAAATTACCTTTGCACCGTGAATCAATTCGGTACCGCTGCATATTATACGCTAGGTTGTAAACTCAACTTTTCAGAAACGAGTACAATAGCGCAATCATTAACAGATACCGGTTATGCAAAAGTAGAATTTGACTCGGGAGCTGATATATATGTAATCAACACATGCTCGGTTACTGAAAGTGCCAATAAGAAATGTAGAAACATTGTTCGAAAAGCACTGAACTTCAATCCAGAAGCATTTGTTGTTGTAATAGGGTGTTACGCTCAGTTAAAACCGCAAGAAATTGCAGACATTAAAGGTGTTGATTTGGTATTAGGAGCCAATGAGAAATTTAATGTTGGAGACTATCTAAATGACTTACACAAGCGCCAAGATACGCAAATACTATCCAACGAAATTAAAGAGACCAAAGAGTTTGTTCCTGGGTTCAGCACAACTGATAGAACACGCTCTTTTTTAAAAATACAAGATGGCTGCAATTACTTTTGTTCGTTTTGCACTATACCGCTAGCAAGAGGTAGAGGTCGCAATGCATCGATAAAAGATACTATTGCAACAGCAAAAGAATTAGCTAAAACAGATGTGAAAGAGGTTGTTTTAACTGGAGTGAACATAGGTGACTTTGGCTACGGAACTGATGAGGACTTTTTCGGATTAATACAAGAGTTAGATAAGATTGAGGATATAGAGCGATTCCGAATATCATCCATTGAGCCTAATTTATTGAGTAACGAAATAATAGAGTTCGTTTCTAAATCCAAACGATTTACACCGCATTTTCACATTCCGCTGCAGAGTGGTTCGGACATTTTACTTAAAAGCATGCGAAGAAGATATGAATCATCTTTATATGTTTCTAGAGTAGAAAAGATAAAAGCACTAATGCCTGATGCTTGTATTGGTGTGGACGTTATCGTTGGCTTCCCAGGTGAAACTGACGAAGAGTTCATGAAAACATATAACTTTTTGAACGATCTCCCAGTTTCCTATTTGCATGTTTTCACCTACTCCGAGAGAGATAATACCACCGCTTTGCGAATGGAGGGAATAGTGTCAAAAGATGTTCGAAAAGCAAGAAGTAACATGCTTCGAATTTTGAGTGAGAAAAAGAAAAGGGCATTTTACGAAGCGAATGTTACCCTCGAAGAAAAAGTTGTGTTCGAAGGTTCAGAAGACAATGGATTCATGCATGGTTTTACAACAAACTATGTTAAAGTAAAGACTGCATTTAATCCATTAATGGTGAATCAATCTGCCAAAGTTAAAATGACGAAACTAAACAAAGACGGAACAATGAAAATTGAATTCGTAGAGGAAAAATTAGAAACCGTTGCTAGAATAAACGGTTAATGTACCCTACTCTATTTCATTTATTTAAAGACTTATTCGGAGTAGATTGGAATTTTTTAAAACCTATCAACTCCTTTGGGTTTTTTGTGGCAATTGCTTTTTTAGGTGCTGCTGTACTATTCAAAAAAGAAATAATTCGTAAAGAAAAAGAAGGTTTACTTCATGGCAACTTAAGCATAGCTATTGAAGGTAAAAAAGCTTCTCCAATAGAATTGGTTATCCTATTTTTGATTGGGTTTATTATTGGGTTTAAATTCCTTTACCCCTTCTACAATTCAACTGTTTTGAATGATTTCCAACATTATATACTCTCCTGGGAAGGAAGCCTTTTTGGTGGAATTGTATTGGGTTTGGGAATTGCAGGCCAGAATTATTACCAATCTGAAAAACAAAAATTACCAGAACCAATAAAACTTGAGAAAGAAGTAAAACCCCACCAACATGTTAGTAGCATTACATTATTAGCATTGGTTTTTGGTTTTTTAGGAGCTAAAGTTTTCGCTTGGCTGGAAGACCCTGTTCCACTTTCAGACTTTCTTCATGATCCATTTAGTGGACTAACAATTTACGGTGGCTTAATAGCTGCTTCCGTGGCTTGTATAATCTACATCCGTAAGCAAAAACTGCATGTATTTCATATGTTAGATGCTGTTTCACCTGCATTAATAGTTGCATATGGAATTGGAAGATTAGGTTGTCATTTTAGCGGTGATGGAGATTGGGGAATTGAAAATACTGCAGCTAAACCCAGCTTTATGTCAATTTTCCCTGATTGGATTTGGAGCTATGATTACCCGAATAATATAATAAACGAGGGAATTAGAATACAAGATTGTATGTATTCGGATTATTGTTACCAATTAACTACTCCTGTTTTTCCTACCCCCATTTATGAGTTCGTCCTTTGCCTCGGTATTTTTGGATTATTGATGTACTTAAGAAAGAAAATAAAACTAACGGGTTTTATTTTTATTACCTACCTCTTCTTTAATGGAATAGAACGTTTCACTATCGAATTAATTCGTGTCAATGAAACGTATAACTTATTTGGTTTACTAATTACGCAGGCTCAGATTATTTCCACTATTTTCATTTTAACAAGTTTTATTGGATTTGGAATTCTTTGGAAAAAACCGCGTTATTTAGATTAGCGGATAATACAACACTTCCTAGTGTTTTTAAACGCTAAAACATAATCTATTTATTATCTGTCAAACACCAACTATTATTTGAGCCCAACTTTCTAAAATTACCTCCGTAAAGCTATATAGTAAGCTTATAATGAATTATGTATCTTTTATATTCTTCTTCATTACACATATAAGAAAAGTGTTCTGGGAATTTTTAATGATGTAAAAATTGGAGAGTTGTATTTGGAAGAAAATACTTCTATAAAAGATTATCCCGAATATATTGTAGGGAACAAAGTTGGAAATAAATAAGCAATTAATTAGTGAACAAATTATAGATCAAATTTTATGAAAGTAATTGTAATAATAATTATCTCCATTTCAATCAGTGCAATTGGACAATCTGAAATAAATATTTCATCTGCAAAAATTAAGGAAGTTTTTATTGATGAAAAAGATAACATGAAAGTTCTTTCTGGAGAAAGGAATAAGGTAGAAGTTGTCAGATTGTATGATAATGGAATCTATGAGCACCTAGAGTATACAAAAAACTCCTATTCTAATTTTTCTGTAAAGAGAAATTTAGGAAATTATCAAAAAACTAGAGCGCAAGTAACATTTGATAATCCTAAGGAAAAAGAATTTGATGGGAATATTTACAACCGTTCTTTTTTTAGGGATAGGCACTTATATAAATCCAAATTAGCACATCTTATAAAAAAGAATGCACCGTTATTGTCGCTATCTAGAAAAAAGAAATACCGGAAGCCCTATTACTTTCAATTGGATCAAGATGTAATTGTAAATAATGAAGATATTGTAGCAAAAATAGATTTAGAAGAAATTGTGAATCACATCATAAAAAAAGATAAAAGCGAGAAAGAAAAGGCTTATTCAATTGCCCATTTTATCACTAAATCAGTTAGTTATGACTATGAATATCTTAAAACGAGAATCCATGACTGTTCTATAGAGGATTCGAAAAAAATATTAGCAGGAAAAAATAGATTGACAGTATGCTCAGGATATTCTAAGGTTTTTAATGAATTAGCAACAATAGCTGGTCTGGAATCGAAATATGTCACTGGATATACTAAGCAATCATTGACAGATTTGAATGAAGTAGATAATTATCATGCATGGAATATTGTAACTATTAACGGTGAGAAAAAAATATTTGATGTAACATGGTCCGATGGAGGAGATGATTATTGGTTATCTGTAAATCCTAACTTAATGATATATTCACATTTACCCGATGATACAGCGGATCAATTATTAGATAAACCTGTTACAAAAGAAGAATATAAAAACTTTCCCGTTGTTGTGCCGCAGAGCGAAGGAGAATACAACCCTTTTTCGGTTAATACGGGTACTGTGCAATGCGACTCTATATTCCACATTGCATTTTCAGGAAGGGTAAAAATAGATTGTAGAGCTACCCATTCTAATGTGTTCATTACTCATTATAATGAAGAAAAATACAAACCCAGAACTTTTTTTTATAATAAATGTAAAAATGTTTCACGAAAGTATTACGGAGATTCCACCCATGTGTACATTCCTTTAGAAAGTGCAATAACTCCACTGCGCATTTTAGTAAACAACACCATTAAGGTTAATTTTATGCTAATAAAAGGAGATAGAAATGCTTTGATGAACCATTATTTAACCAACTCAAAAATAAAATTAGCTGAACCAACTGTAAAAGCCGTAATGGCAAGTATTGCATTAGGAAGAGAAGATGTTTTAAAGGAAATCGTAGGAGATACATCTTCTGTTTTTTTTAATGAACAAGGAGAATTAAAACTAACTAAAAATATTTTATCAGAGATAGAAAAATGGGACGGCTCCATATCAAAGTGGAGCAAAACACTGAATTATTACTACGAAACGAGCATAAAATCGAAGAAAAATATGGAGTATAAAGAAGAGAATTTCTTCCAAGTTACCGATAATTTGAAACTAATTTTTAATAAAGAAGAAATGGGGATTGTGATTACAGATTTGAAATATAATGCACGCGGCCAATTCTTTTAAAAACAAAAATCTATGAAAAACTTAATTATTTTAACAATCGGATTAATGATGTCAACCACAGCATTCGCAGAATTAGGAGAAGACACAACAAGAAGAGAAAATACAACAGTAAAAGAATTACCAAAAGATGTAAAAGCAACACATTACACGTATGCCAATCTTTTTATGTATCACAAGAATTCACCTGAACATTATAGCACAGGCATGAATGATTGGACTCCATTTGCTGGCACCGATATTATTGAAGGTGAGGATTGGATAACAATAAGCAACCCTGGTTACATAGCTTATGATGAAACTCATGTATCTATGTTAGTTGATGGAGATAGCAAAGTATCTTATAAAATACTTGATGGAAGTATATGTAAATGTTATAGTACTAAAAGCATAAATAATAATACTATAACCGAATCAGATTCTGCATTCTATTGCGAAAAAGATGATGGTACACCTGTATTATATTTTTCAATGTCAGGAGCTAAAGAAATATTTCCGGTTTATTATACATTGTCTAATGAAAGATAGAAAAAAAGGCTGATTCAACTTGAAACAGCCTTTTTATTAAATCTACTTTATCACAACACTAGCTCAACCTTGCTTCCAAAGCATTGTCAAAGTGTTCTTTAGCTTCGTTAATAAAGCCAAAATGTGTATCATCAACTACCATTTTACCTTTAGTTACGTGACCTACTAAGGTAAAAGGCACACCACATTCGATCATGTAATCCAAAAACTCATCTTCAGTTGTATTATCAACTGTTACAACTACCCTTCCTTGAGATTCACCAAATAGATATGCATCCTCTCTGATTTCAGAATCAGATACAATATCAAAACCTAATCCATTAGGCATTCCCATTTCTGCTAGTGTAATAAATAAGCCACCATCAGCACAATCATGCGCAGCGGAAATTAACCTGTTGCTAATCAATCCTTTAACAGCTGCTTGCATTTCATACTCTTCTTCTAAATTGAAATAAGGCGCTGGAGATGCTTTTAAACCGTGATAACTATATAAATATTCTGAACTAGCAATATCTTCAGTTACATTTCCAATTAAGAAAATCAAATCTCCTTTTTGTTTAAAATCCAAAGACATTTTCTTTGACTTATCATTCAAAATTCCCAACATACCAATTGTTGGCGTTGGAAAAACAGGAACCTCTTTTCCATCAATAATAGATTGATTATAGAAGCTAACGTTTCCTCCTGTTACCGGTGTTTGAAACTTCTTACATGCAGCTGTCATTCCTTTAACAGAACCCACAAATTGCCAGTATGATTCGGGATTATATGGATTTCCAAAATTCAAACAGTTTGTAACTGCTGAAGGCTCACCTCCTGAACAAACAATATTACGGGCTGCTTCAGATACGGCAATAGCGCAACCAGTTTCCGGATCAGCATTCACATATCTTGAATTACAGTCTACGGTCATTGCTAAAGCCTTATTGGTCCCCTTAATGTTTACAATGCCCGCATCAGAAGGCGCGTTAGTACTCATATTAGCTGTTCCTACCATACTATCATACTGCTCGTAAACCCATCGCTTTGAAGCAATATTTGGATGTGTCAATAAAAAATGTGCTACCTCTTTTAAATCTTCAGGTTGCTTAACATCTTCTGTTTTGAACTTTTTATATTCAGCATAATAAGCTGGCTCTTTGTAATCTCTTTTATATTGAGGAGCACCACCTCCTAAAACCAAAGAATCAGCATTTACATGCGCAACAACTTCTCCACCCATTGAGAACTCCACCATTCCATCATCGGTTACAACTCCTATTTCCGCACAATTTAAATCCCATTTTTCAAAATCTCATTTACTACATCCTCTTTTCCTTTTTCCACAACAACCAGCATTCTCTCTTGCGATTCAGAAAGTAAAATTTCCCAATCTTTCATATCAGCCTGACGCGTTGGAACCAAGTCTAAATTAATCTTCATACCAACCTTTCCCGCAGCACTCATTTCGCAAGTAGAACAAGTAATTCCTGCTGCGCCCATGTCTTGCATTCCTCTAAGAACATCCGTTTTTGCCAACTCTAAAGAAGCTTCTAGTAATAATTTTTCCTGAAATGGATCTCCTACTTGAACAGCAGGAAGATCATCCATAGAATCTTCTGTAATATCTTTTGAAGCAAATGCAGCACCGTGAATACCATCTTTACCAGTAGCAGAACCAACAATAAAAACCGGGTTACCAACTCCAGATGCTGTAGCTGAAATCATTTCTCCTGTTTTCATAATTCCAGCGGAAAATGCATTTACTAATGGATTTTGATTATAGCTCTCGTCAAAGAAAACTTCGCCTCCTACGATTGGAATACCAAAAGCATTTCCATAATCCCCAATCCCTTTTGTAACACCCTTCACCAACCATTTGGTATGATCTCTATCAATATCTCCAAAACGCAGAGAGTTTAATTGTGCAACGGGTCGAGCTCCCATTGTAAATATATCTCTATTGATACCACCAACTCCCGTTGCAGCTCCTTGATAAGGCTCTAATGCACTCGGATGATTGTGTGATTCAATTTTAAAGCAACAAGCCAAACCATCTCCAATATCTACTAAACCTGCATTTTCTTCACCAGCCTTAACCAACATCGTTGGACCATCTTTTGGCAATGTTTTTAACCAAAGTATTGAATTTTTATAAGAACAATGTTCACTCCACATGACTGAGTAAACACTCATCTCTGTAAAGTTCGGCGTGCGCCCCATTATCTCTTTTATCTGTTCGAATTCAGATTCTAATAGACCTAATTCTTTTGCTTGTTCTAAAGTAGCTTCTTTTGTTACGGTAACACTCATATTCTTGTATGGTTATGAATTTTAAATTTACTCCGCAAAAATACACATAACATCACGCTTTTATACTATTCCAAAAAGCTTTATTTATTAACAAGAAGTAAAAATTTGTTTAAAGAAATAGAACTTTCATTTCATTGGTGTTACATTTGTCTTTACCCATAAATGTAAGCGATTGAGCACCGTAATTCTTATACTATATATTCTGCTATTTTTTTGGATTTTAAAAAGATGGAAATTTTTTAGTGATTCTGGGATTACGACAAGCCAATTATGGTTACTATTTTCTATTAAACTTGTCATTGGGTTTGGATTGACTTGGGTTTACACTGCATACTATACTAACCGCTTAGAAGCTGATATATTTAAGTACTTTGACGATAGTAAAGTAATGTATAATGCACTGTATTCTAATCCTCTAGATTTTTTTAAAATGCTTTTTGGATATGGAAATGATAATGAATATTTCTTCAATAACTATTACATAGAAATGAATAACTGGGATCGCGTTTATGAATCTAGCACCTACAATGACTCACGCACTATTATTAGATTCAATGCAATGATCCGCTTATTTTCTATGGGAAATTTTCATATCCATACGCTTTTTTTTACAGCTTTAAGTATGATTGGCTTCACAGCTATATTCAAATCTTTCAAGGATATTTTCAGTAACAAAAAGGGAGCCCTAATTACTGCAGTTTTCCTAATTCCATCGGTAATATTTTGGAGTTCAGGAGCCCTAAAGGAAAGTATTCTAATCTTTGGCATGGGAATTCTTATCTACACACTAAAGCAATTAACTGAACAGAAAATCAACGGTAAATTTTTGATACTATTCTTTCTTTCTTTTATCCTTTTATTCTTTGTAAAGTTTTATGTTTTACTCGCGTTACTCCCATGCATAATAGGCTATTTTATTTCTGTGAAATTCCAGATAAAACAGCCATTTATAGTCTATTCCTCCGTAGTTGTAGTTTTTAGTTTTTTAGCGTTTAATTCAAAGGAAATTCCTCCCCATTTTGATTTTGTCGATACCTTGATTACAAAGCAGAAAAATTTCATACGTCTAGCAGAAGTAACAGAACCAGGAAGCAGGTTTGAACTCACCAAATTAGAACCTACATTCTTGGGAATAGCAAGAGCAGTGCCTGAAGCCTTAGCAAATTGTTTTATAAGACCCCTGATTACTAAAGGAAATCAACTTCTCTTCCTCCCTTCAATAATTGAAAACACATTGCTTATAGCTCTAATACTTCTTTCCTTTTTTTCAGGGCTAAAACGACAGGTAAAACAAACGATAGAAACAAAAAACATATTTTGGTTTTGTGTTTTTTTCGTCCTTATCTTATTTACTATAATTGGACTAACTACGCCCGTTTCAGGTGCCTTGGTTCGCTATAAAATACCTGCCCTACCCTTTTTAGGAATAGCTATGCTTACATTTCTTAACATCGATTACCTAAGTAAAAAGATTCCATTTTTGAAATTTTTGAAATAATGAAACTACTATACATTCTACCGTTTATTCTGATGTTAAGTTCTTGCATGAAAACAAAGGAAGTAGACTTAATTATCCACAATGGAAACATTATTTCGGTAACAGAAGACAGCCTCATATTTGAAGCAATGGCGGTAAAAGGCGGTAGAATTGTAGCTATCGGAAAAGAACAACAAATTTTGAATAAATACAGTGCTCCCGAAAGCATTGACCTACAAATGGATTGGGTTTATCCAGGTTTCATAGATGCACATTGTCATTTTTTGGGATATGGCCTTAGCTTACAACAAGTTGAATTAAAGGGGTCAAAATCATTTCAGGAAGTAGTCGAAAAGTGTGTTAATTTCGACAAGAGCAACATATCAACATGGATTGAAGGCAGGGGCTGGGACCAAACTATTTGGAAAAACTCAAGTAATCCAAATAAAAAAGCACTTGATGATAAATTCCCAAACACTCCCGTTTTATTAAGACGTGTAGATGGTCACATGGCAATTGCGAATCAATCCGCTTTAAATATTGCTGGCTTTACAACTGAAACAGAAATATTAGGAGGGTTTATAGAAGTTCTGAATGGAGAACTTACCGGAGTTATTTCTGATAAAGCAGTTGACTACATTCGTCAGTTCATCCCCAAACCTAACGAACAACAAAAGAAAAAAGCTTTGCTAGATGCACAACGTAATTGCTTTGCCGTTGGTTTAACAACCGTAGATGATGCTGGGCTAAATAAAAGTGATGTCCAATTAATTGAAAACCTTGAAAAATCGGAAGAATTAAAAATGAGAATGTATATCATGTTAAGTGATACCAAAGAGAATTTCGATTACTATTTAGATACTGTTGGAGGGCCTTACAAAACTGACCGGATAAACGTTGCCGCATTTAAATTCTATGGAGATGGTGCTCTCGGCTCACGAGGTGCTTGTTTATTACGCCCTTACTCCGATTTAGATAGCGTGCATTTCGGAATGTTATTAAGCAACCCCAATTACTTCAGAGAAAAAGCTCGACTAATTTATGATAAAGGGTTCCAAATGTGCACCCATTCTATTGGTGATTCAACTTCCCGTCTAATTTTAAACATATACGGAGATATTTTAGGAGGAGAGAATGACAAGAGATGGAGAATTGAACATGCGCAGGTTGTCGATTCAACTGACTTCAAATTGTTTAAAGAATTTAATATTATTCCTTCTGTTCAGCCAACACACGCAACAAGCGATATGCGATGGGCTAGGCTTCGTTTAGGAAAAACAAGAACAAGGTTTGGATATGCTTATCAAAAGTTGTTATATCAAAATGAATTTATTGCTTTGGGAACAGATTTCCCAATTGAAAATATCAGCCCAATTGAAACTTTCTATGCTGCTGTAGCTAGAAAAAACCAGAATGGAATGCCAAAAAATGGGTTTCAAATAGAGAATGCGCTATCGCGCTGGGAGACACTAAAAGGAATGACCATTTGGGCAGCTCTTTCCAATTTTGAAGAACAAGACAAAGGGTCCTTGGAAGTTAATAAATTAGCAGATTTCACCATTCTAGATAGAAATATACTAACTGTGCCTGAAGATGAAATATTAGAAACACAGATTAAAGCCACTTATGTAAACGGTGAGTTGGTTTATAAACAATAAAAAAATCCTTCATCACTTTTTAATGAGATAATTCAATTGCTTAAATCATATTTCAACCTGCAAACCATCATAAGCAATTTCAACATTATCCGGTAATTCCTTACTGACGTCATTATGTCTTCCCATCAAGTGACTGATATGGGTTAAATAAGCTTTTTTAGGTTGTATTTCTTTGATGATTTCTATGGCTTCCTTCAATGTGAAATGCGAAATATGTTCCGTCTTCCTTAGCGCGTTTAAAACAAGAATTTTAGAACCTCTCATTTTCTCGAACTCCTCTGGAGCAATTTTATTCGCATCTGTTATATAAGTTAGGTCTCCTATTCGATAGCCAAAAACGGGTAATTTATAATGCAAAACTTTAATTGGAAGCACCTCAACTCCTAACACTTTAAATGACTTATTTGTAATAATATGCGGTTCTATTTTTGGAATTCCAGGATACAAAAACTTTGGATCAAATACATAATGAAATTCTCTCGATAAGTTTTTAAAAACTTGCTCAGTACAATAAATAGGCATTGAAACTTTTGACTTGAAATTAAAAGCGCGAACATCATCCAATCCAGCGACATGGTCCTTATGTTCATGGGTAAACACAATTGCATCCAGATGTTGGATATTTTCTCTTAACATTTGTTGTCGGAAATCTGGACCAGAGTCTATCGCAAATGCTACTCCTTGAGTTTCGATCAAAACTGAACTGCGTAAACGATTGTCTTTATTATCGTCTGACAAGCAAACCTTACAATCACAAGCTATTACGGGAACGCCTTGTGATGTTCCGGTTCCCAGAAATGTGAGTTTTATGGAATTCTTAGTTGACACTTTTTTATCAATTACAATTTAAGATCTAAATATAATCAAAACTTACTGTTGTTAATCTCGATTCCTTACTTTTGCAGAACAATTTACCTCCATGAAGTTTGACGATTACTACATAGCACCGCAGATTAAAAAGAATTTAGCGTTACTAGGATTTAAAAACCCCACAGATATTCAATTTAAATCAATCCCTTCAATTCTTAAAGGTGAGGACGTTTTAGCAATCGCACAAACTGGAACTGGAAAAACAGCTGCATTTGCTATTCCGATTGTAAACAATATACAGGCTTCCAAAATAAAAAACCGAAGAGACGGTGTAAAGTGTTTGGTAATGGTTCCAACGCGCGAATTGGCAATTCAAGTAGCTGAGGTTTTTACCGAAATAGGGCGCTTTACAGATGTTACTACTTTCAGTATTTATGGTGGTGTTGAACAACAAAGCCAAATTGATAAACTAGAACATGGCGTTGATATTTTAGTGGCTACCCCAGGAAGAATGTTTGATATGATTAGCCAAGGGCACTTGAGACTGCATAGAATCAATACCTTAATTTTAGACGAAGCAGATCACATGCTGGACCTAGGTTTTATTGAAGATATAACGGACATAAAATCAAAACTTTTACAAAGGCATCAAACATTGTTCTTTTCAGCAACCATTAATAAAGATATCAAAAGGTTAGCTTATTCCTTAGTCTCAAATGCTATACGAATACAAGTATCACCTAAAGACCCGGTTTCTGAAAATGTTAGCCACTCTGTTGTTTTTGTAGAAATGAACGACAAACGTTTCTTCCTTGAACGGTTTCTAAAAGACAACCCCGATAGTAAAGTACTGGTATTTGTTAGAACAAAAGTACGAGCTGAACGCGTTTTAAAAGCAATGAAAAGGGTTGGGTTAATTTCTAGCACTCTGCATGGAGACAAGGAACAGCATGAAAGAGCCACCTTGCTAGGTGATTTTAAGACAGGTAAAACAAAAGTCTTAATAGCCACAGATATAAGTGCTAGAGGCATTGACGTACCTAATGTGGATTTTGTAATAAATTATGACTTGCCTGACAAATCAGAAAACTATGTTCATCGGGTAGGAAGAACAGGCAGAGGCACTCAAAAAGGGCAAGCAATATCTTTTTGCAGCAAAGACGAAAAAATAATTCTTGATAATATTGAAGGCTTTTTGGGAAATAACATTGAAATAATGGCTGTTTCTAATCTAGAATACGAACAAACGAAAGACTTATCCAGTGATAGCACTGATGATTGGCAATCACTTCTAGACATGGATGAGCGTTTTGAAAAAAAGAAGAAAAAGAAGTAAAACTGAAAAAAATCAGTTTAATAAACTCAAACTGGAATAGCTACCATCTCTCTAACCTTCTCCAAAGCATAATCAATCTCTTCTTTGGTCGTAAAACGTCCAAAAGAAAAACGAACAGGTTGGCAATTTTGAGAATTTGGCAACGCAGCTAATACATGAGAACCCATATTACTTCCCGCAGTGCATGCGCTACCCCCAGAAACGCAGACACCATTTATATCTAAATTAAACAGAAACATACTACTTCTTTCTGACAATGGAAAGCAAACACTTAATACCGTGTATAAACTCCTTTCTGAGTTCTCCTCTCCGTTAATAATAATAGTAGGAATCATTTCTTGCAATTGCTCCTTCATATAAGTCTTAAGGCCTTGTATCGAAACTTGATGCTCTTCCATGTGATCATGCGCAATTTCCATCGCCTTGGCTAGACCCACAATTCCATAAAGGTTTTCTGTCCCACCTCTATGCCCGCGCTCTTGAGAACCACCCGACATCATGTATTCTATTGGCGTGTTTTTATTTATATATAAAAACCCAACTCCCTTTGGTCCATGAAACTTATGAGCAGCACATGTAATAAAATCTATATCGAGTGCTTTCATATCAAAACGATAATGTCCCATTGTCTGAACAGTATCTGAATGAAAATAAGCTTTGTATTTTTTACACAAATTACTTATTGCTTCCAATGAAATTAGATTTCCTATTTCATTATTGCCATGCATCAGAGAAACCATTGTTTTTAAAGAATCATTAGATAATAACTCTTCAAGATGTTGAACATTTACATGACCGTCCTTATTCAAATTAACATACTCAACCTGAACATTAAAATGATCCCTAAGATGCTCTGCTGTATGGCCAACAGCATGATGCTCTAAACAAGAAGTTATTATTCTTTTAACCCCTAAATCCATAACACCGCAGCGTAAAGCCATATTATCGGCTTCCGTACCACCTGATGTGAAAATAATTTCTGAAGGTTCAGCATTTAAATAATCAGCTACTTTTTTTCTAGATATTTCAATGGCATTTTTTGTTTTTCTACCGAAAGCATGCGTTGATGATGGATTCCCGAAATAATCTGTCATATAGGGCATCATAGCATCAAGTACTAGAGGATCTAATGGCGTTGTAGCTGCGTTATCGAGGTATACGTTCATAGGAATATAATAATAATTTCAAATGTAATAAAAGTATTTAGGATAAATGCATTCTGCAATCGAGTTTCATGCAATAACTAAATTTGTTAAGATTCCAATTTTATTGAATTAATAACCTAGTACAGAGAGCATACTACCAGGACTTTGCGTATCACAAAACACCTGAACCTCCAATTCCCCGGCGGCAAACTTCGCTGAGCACTATGGTTTTTGGAGCTGGAGTTAAACAATGTTTGATTCCCCCATATCCACTTAAAGCTTCTTGGTAAGCACCTGTATTAAAAAACCCAATATACAAGGGCTCTATTCTTATTGTATTGCGGTAAATAAATAGCACTTACGTGTTGTTCTGAATTATAAAAATCTTCGCTATCACAAGATATTCCACCCAGAAAAACACGTTCAAAAGGTTCTTTCCAATGGTTAATAGGAAGCATAATGAACTTTTTATTGATAGCCCATGTATCCGGCAATGTCGTCATAAACGAACTATCAATAATATCCCATTTTTCACGATCATTTTGCTTTTTTTGATCAATTATCTGATAGGTATTAATTGCACTTTCGCCAACGGTAAATGACCCAAACTCTGTAATTATGTTTGGCTCTAACACCCCTTTTTCCTCACATATAGACTTTATATATAAAATTGTATCATCAATCATTTTTTGATAATTGAAGTCAAATGATAAAGAGTTTTTAATTGGTAAACCCCCTCCTAAATCAAGCGTATCTAACTCTTTACAAACTTTTTTCAACTCACAGTAAAGATTAACTACTTTAGTCAATTCATTCCAGAAATAAGTAGTATCGGTAAACCCTGAATTCACAAAAAAATGTAACAGTTTAAGCTCATGCTTTTTATTTCCTTGAAGGTATTCCGTGTAATACTTAACTGCTTCTTGGTATCCAATCCCCAAGCGGGAAGTGTAAAACCCAAATTTAGGTTCTTCCTCTGTTGCTATGCGCATGCCAATTTTAAATGGGCGATCTACAAGCTTATCCAACTTATTTAACTCTGAGGTGCTATCGATAATCATTACCCCGTTGTTAAACCCTTGATTAAAAAGGTCAGCTATGTTTTGAATATACGGATCAGTTTTATAACCGTTAAACAAAATAAACTTGTCTCTTGAATACTTACCAGCATTGGTCAAATTCTTAATAATCTCTAGGTCATATGCGGAAGAAGTTTCTAAATGACTTCCTGAATCAATTACCGCTTCAAGTACAAACTTAAAATGAGAGCTTTTGGTACAATAACAATAGGTATATTCTCCTTTATAACCAACTTTGTCCATCGCTAATCTGAAGAACTCCTTCGCCCGGTTTATATTCTCTGAAATTTTAGGCAAATACCAAATCTTCAAAGGAGAACCATGTTCTTTGATTATTTGCTTCAAATCAATACCATGAAAAAACAATTCGTTGTTTTTGACTTCAAATTCATCTTGTGGAAAGTCATATGTTTTTTCTATTATATCTTGATATCTTGGACTCACGAATGCGAAGATAGAAAATTGGTTGTTTTCAACCCCTATTTTAAGTTATTTTGGGCGAATTTGATAAATGCTTATTCTTTAAGAATAGATTATATTGCCATTAAAATAAATAGAAACACTAAAACAAATGACACTACTTAGATAGCTTCCAAAGCTTGTTCTACATCCCAAATAATATCCTTGGAATTTTCAACCCCAACTGACAAACGCACCAGTTTATCCGTTATTGACAACCTTTTCCTTACATCCGCTTCTATATCAACATGGGTCATTGTTGCAGGGTGTTCTGCTAAACTTTCTGTACTCCCTAAACTAACAGCCAGCTTTATTAATTTTAAACTATTTAAAAATTTAAAAGCTTCTTTTTCTCCACCTTTCACGTCAAAAGCGATCATCGCCCCTGCTGCTTTGTATTGTTTTTTAAACAAAGCCGTTTTATTCGGGTCATTATCGTCATCAATAAAACCTAAATAATATACTTTTTCTACCTTGGGATGTTGCTTTAGGAATTCCGCAACATGTTTTGCATTTTCGGCTTGTTGATCCATTCGAACTTTTAACGTTTCTAAACTCCTCATCAATAACCAGCCTGTCCAGGGTCCAGCCATATTACCTAAAAAGGTGCGCAAACCTTTTATTCTCCCTATCAACTCTTTCGAACCAAGACAAGCTCCAGCTATAACATCACTATGACCGCCAATGTATTTTGTTGCCGAATATAACACGATATCTGCTCCATGCTCTAGGGGATGCTGCCATAATGGCCCCATATAGGTATTATCAACAGAAACAATTACTTTTTCTTCTTGCGAAGAAAGCTCTCTGGCAATATCACTGCACATTTCAATATCGAAAAGTGCATTGGTTGGGTTTGCCGGAGTTTCAATGTGAATCATTGCTAATTTATGTCCCGATTCCTTTACCAATTCAATAATTTCATCCTTATTCATATCAGAATTAAATCCTATTGAATGAATTCCCATTTTCTCTAAAAAATGATTTACAAAGTGATCGGTTCCACCGTATAAGGGTCTTCCACATAAAATTAAATCCCCTGGTTTTAGAAATTCCATCATTGCTGTTGAAATTGCCGACATTCCACTTTCAAATACAGCACAGTCCTCTGCTTTATCCCATAAGCACAATCTGTTTTCGAGAATCTCTAAATCTGGATTATTCAAACGACTATAGATAAGCCCCAGCTCCTCTTCTTTTTCTTTTTCCCTTATTCCATATGCCACTTCGAAAAAAGCTTTACCCTCCTCTGCGTTCTTGAATACGAAAGTTGAGGTTTGAAAAATCGGACACTTAATTGCACCTTCTGATAATTCTGGTTTATAACCGTGACTCATCATTAAACTTTCTGGGCTCATATTTTTGTAATCCATAACTTAATTTTTAGTTTTTTCAAGCAGCAAAACTACACATTAAAGATTATTTAATTAATTTAAAACAATAAATTAGAAAATTATACTGTGAAAATATATTTTACCGGATTATTTAATTAATTTAATCCTTTATTTTGAAAATAGAACAGAAAAATAAACTATATGGCACTTGACAAAATTGACGTATCTCTTCTAAATTTGTTGCAGAGCAACACAAAACTTAATACAAAAGAACTGGCTCAAAAAGTTGGGTTATCCATTACTCCAACCTACGAAAGAATCAAACGATTGGAAAAAGAAGGATACATTAAACAATATGTTGCGATTTTGGATAGAAAATTAATCGATAAAAATTTGATGGGGATATCATTTGTTTCATTGATATTACATTCAAGAGATATGCAAATTGAATTTGAAAAATCTGTGATAGAGTACCCAGAAATTATTGAATGTTTTCATGTTACTGGAAGTTATGACTACCAATTAAAAGTAGTTGTTTCAGACATGGAAGAATATCAACTTTTTATTAAAAATAAACTATCATCAATCAACAATATTGCTAATGTTCAAAGTTCTTTTGTAATGAGTTCATTAAAAGATACAACTGCAATTCCTATTATTGCCTAATTTCTAATGTAGAATATGCGCGTCATTTTATTGTTATTCATACTTGCCACCTATTCAACAGGAAATGCTTCTTCTGCAGATAGTCTTTCCAAAGGATCTTATCTAATCATTGGAGACTCCGTATTTGTTAAAGATGGCGCTACTTGTCATGTTGATAATTTTGTAAATGGAAAATGTGAAATAGCAGAAAGTTGGTGGGATATAAACTACCTAAATTTCTGGACTGGATTACTCATTCCATTTGCCTTTTTTGGCTACATAGTGATCGCGATAAAACAAAAAATAAACAAGAGCTGAACTGAATAATTTAAATTACCTGCAAGCAACATTACAATTGTTAATAAGTTAAAAATGATTTTGTAAAAACCGCCTCCATTTTTCGTTCTTTTATCCATGTAAAAATTACATCCTATGACCAAAAAAATGCAATCTAAAATATTTGTCCTTGACACGTCTGTAATTCTGCATGATCATAATGCTATAAACTGTTTTGATGAGCATGATGTTGCTATTCCGATTACGGTTATGGAAGAAATTGACACCTTTAAAAGAGGGAATGATTCCAAAAATTTTGCTGCAAGGGAGTTCATAAGACTACTTGATATTATAAGTAAAGACAAAACTATTCAGGACTGGAATCCAATTAACGGAGGTAAATCTGGACGATTTAAACTCGTAATGGTTAATGCTGAACTGGAAATTGATGCTATAAAAGTGTTTGGTAAAACAAATGACAATAAAATATTGAATGCCGCTCTCACTCTAAAAACACAAGAACCTGATAGATCAATCACGATTGTATCTAAAGACATTAATCTTCGATTAAAAGCCAAAGCTTTGGGTATGCATGCCGAAGATTATTCCACAGACAAGGTGGATAAAGAAAGTGCCGGATATACTGGAAAAGTAATTTTAGAAAATGTAGATACAGAGGTAATTAATAAACTTTATAAAGAAGGTACACTGGAAGATACCAGCTTCATGCCGGACCCTCCTATTAACAATAGTTTTTACATATTGAAAAATGGAAAAACGTCTATCCTCTCTTTCTTTGATGGAGGTACGCAAGTTCTAGAAAGAGTAGAAAAAGAATATATCTATGGTATCAAGCCAAAAAATGCGGAGCAGACATTAGCCATCAGAGCTTTAATGGACCCAAACATAAAGCTTGTAACGTTGCAAGGTGTAGCAGGAACTGGTAAAACTTTACTTGCCCTAGCCAGCGCTATTGAACAACACAATTCTTACAATCAGATTGTATTAGCCAGACCAATTGTTCCATTAAGCAATAATGATATCGGATTTTTACCTGGCAATGCGGAGGACAAGATAAACCCTTATATGCAACCTCTTTTTGACAATTTAAAATTCATCAAAAACCAATTTGGCCCAAATGAAAAGAAACACAAAAAGATTGAAGAAATGGAAGAAGTTGGTAAGCTGTCAATTACAGCGCTAGCTTTTATTAGAGGTAGAAGTTTTTCTAATATGCTTTTCATTGTTGATGAAGCACAAAATCTTACTCCGCATGAAGTAAAAACTATTATTACGCGAGCAGGAGAAAACACTAAAATTGTATTTACCGGAGATATTTTTCAAATTGACACACCTTATCTGGATGATCAAAGTAATGGTATGTCCTATTTAATTGACAGGCTAAAAGGAAGTAATTTATTTGCTCACATTAGATTAGAAAAAGGTGAAAGGTCGGAGTTAGCAAATTTAGCTAATGAAATGCTATAACTTTTAGTAAAAAATATCGTAGTAAGTTAATATTACTTGTAAAAAACTCATCATGTTTAAAGTTTTATCAATTAGCTTACTTCTTTTGCATTTCAGTAACTTTTCAAGGACAAAACCAAGGCACTGCTCTTGAAACCCCTCTAAACAGTGATAAATCTACTCTGAATACTCAACATAAATTTATTCTGGAGCAATCCAGAACTTATGTCAACAATAAAGTGGTTAAAATTGAATGGCTTGAAAAGTTTTACTCCAATGTAAAAGACTCATTAGAATCAGCAAAACATGAGAGCTCTATTTTCGAAAAAGCTTACTACCGAAGAAATAAAAGTATCAAAAGATGCATTAAATCTGCTAAAGCGTTAAAGAAAGAATTAGAAATGTGTTAATTCTGAAAAAGAAAACATTACTTTTTTGGATCAATTACCTCCAAAAGCTTTATAAAAAAATAGTTTGGATTAGCTATTATAGCCTATTCTCATTCTTGTTATTCTTTCTCTTTAAATTTAAAAATAGTAACAAGGTGAACAAAAGAGACGCAAAGAAAAGCTTAAAGAAATTGAATTGGAACTTGAGGAGACTAAAAAGAAAGCAAGAATTAAGGAGCAGGAACTTAATGAGGAAACTGCAAGATGAGATTAACAAAAATACTTAATCTACGTATTTTCTAAATCGGCAATAAATTTTAAAGCATGCTCTTTTAACTGAAATATCCCAGGCTCTTCCATCGGGATATGACCACAATTATCTAAAAAAACAACCTCTTTCTTACACGCTAATCTGTTATAGAAAGGCTCTGAGATAGTCCATGGAATTATATAATCTTCTTTCGGCTGAAAAAACAACAAAGGGCACTTTGTAAAATCTTCAGGCTCAATAGCCGCTTTCGCTTCAAATAGTGTTCTTAAAAACTTTAGATAAACCCAGCTTCCAGAACCTACCTTATCTTTCTTGAATTTTTTTACAAATGATGGATCATTCGCCATTGCCCACATTTTTGTGGTCATCTTTATTGGCACCTTCATATTATCGGTAATCCCCTTAAATAAAGACAAACTTTTCGCTCCTAATTTACCTATTATATTGTTTTTAGCAAGTTGAACTTGCACTTCCTTTTGAGAAGTATCGGCTAAACTAGAAACCATTAAACCGGCAACATTATCATTCAAACAAGCAACGTGATAAGACAACATACCTCCAAGGCTAATACCACAAAGCAAAACTTTTCGTCCACATATTTCCTTCTCCCTATACAGTCAAATCATTTAAAAGCTCTACCCAAGTTGAATAACTATTTGGCTTTCTAATTTCTGTCAATCCAAAACCGGGCATATCAGCAGCTACGCATTCATACCCTTCTGCTCTTAAATAAGCTCCCATTGGCGCTAAAAGCCTTCCATTCCCTCCACCACCATGGACAAGTATAATTTTTAATGGCTTATTATTTTCTTTGGGAATGTATCGATCTAGGTGAACAGAATAATCTCTCCATTCCCAATATTCTTCAGCGGGCTCCTCTCCTTCTATTATCCTAAACTCTTCTGGATAATACATTTGAAAATCTTTCCATTGCGGAAAATCATTGTATGATCTTTTTTCTGTCCATTTCACCAAATTGTCGTAGCTATCAAATCTAACCAGCAACTGAATCAAAACTACTAATTTCAGAGCATTTATAAAAAAGAGTAATGTTTCATCAATAAAAACAGTGGAATGAAAGCAGAATACTCTGCTATTTCGTCTGCACTTATCAACAGTTTGTCTTAATTATCTTAAGCGAGCTAATATTTAGCTTTACCTTTGCACCGGCTTTTCTAAAAATCTTTAAACTAAAGAATTATGAAAAAATTAACTGAGCATTCGAAATACAGTTTTCATTTAAAACTTTACTTCTAATAGTTTTTCTGCATCTTAATCCAATCGTGTATATTTTCAGGTTCGAATAAGCACACGGACCCTTCTACTGAATACCCTCCGTTTACATTAACTGTGGAGAATCTAAAAATTGCTTTAGAAAATGCGGGTGTACAACATGCTGATATTGTTTTAAGGCAAGCCATTTTGGAAACAGGCTGGTTTAAATGTACAAAGTGCTCACTCAGCAGAAACAATATCTTTGGGTTTTGGTATAAGAAAAAATACATTCAGTTCGATAACTGGAAAGATTGTGTTGCCTACTATAAAAGATGGCAAGACAGACATTATTCTGGTGGAGATTATTATGTTTTTTTAAAAAAAGTAGGTTATCGCTACGGACCCTAATTATGTAAAAAGATTAAAATCAATAAAAGGTATTATAGGGTATAGTTCTATACAAATTGAAAATATTGGTTTCGCGTTGCAGTAAGCAACAAATTAAAGCTTTTGGTAATAACTTTACTAGAAGCTTTTTTTATTAGCAAAAATTACCTTGAGGTAAACCCCTCTTTTTTTGTATTCTATTTTAGTATATTTGATCCTTGTTATTCAAAATTATTATGAAATCATTCTATTTTTTTATTTTTTCTTTGCTCGTAATGAGCCAATCATATTATGGACAAGTGCCGACATTGAATTGTCCTGGAGATCTTATCGTCGATAATGCAATTGGATTCTGTGGAGAAACCGTGGCATACACTATTCCTACTTGCGCTACTAATTGCGGTGGAGAAACAATAACCCAAACCGATGGAACGGGCTAACTTCAGGAGATTTTTTTCCTTTAGACACAACAATTCTAGAATATACTATTACTAGTGCAGGCGGATCATCTACTTGTTCATTTATGATAATAGTCGTAGACGCTGAAAACCCAACATTCTCTCCGCCCTGCCCTGGAAATATTTCGGTGAATTCTGATTTAGCCTTGTGTGGGTCTTCTACATCATATGTGAGACCTAAGGGAATTGATAATTGTGGTATTCCACAGACTATTCAGACCGATGGAACCGGCTTGACTGCAGGAAGCTTTTTCCCTGTTGGGGTTACGAATCAAATTTGGGTCACCACTGATACCGCGGGAAATACGGCAACTTGCAATTTCACAGTAACAGTCACCGACGTCGAATTGCCTACTTTTTTCTAGTTGTGTTACTCCGCAAACATTTAACAACGACAATGGACTATGTGATGCGGTTGTATCATATGCAATGCCCGTTGCAGCGGATAACTGCGCGAATACCACACTAACACAAATTGATGCAACGGGATTTGTAAATGGCGATACTTTTCCGTTCGGGTCTACGTTTCAAGAATTTACGGTAACGGATGCTGCTGGAAACCCAGGAGCATCCTCTTGTCTAATAGAAATAATTATAATCGACGATGAAGCTCCAGTGCTTACATGCGCTGGAGCACAAGGTGCATTTGCTGATGGAAACTGTGATGCGGTTGTAGGTGATTATACGTTCAACTGCAGTTGTCGATGACAATTGCGATTTTAAATCCAACAGTTACCCAATTCCCTGTACCCGGAACTATTATAAGTGCAGCAACTACGGTTACATTAACAGCTACGGATGTGAGTGGAAACTCTTCTGACTGTCCTTTCACAGTTAGCATTGTGGATACAATTTCTCCCTCTATAACTTGTCCTCCTGATCAAAATGTTTCTGCCACCGCAGCCTGCACAGCAATATTGGGAGACTATACAGGTTTGGCTACACTTGCAGACAACTGTGACCCTAGCCCCGGTGCCGCCCAAAATCCAGTTGCAGGAACCACTATTACAACATCTCAATTAGTAACATTAACCGCCACAGACGCAAGCGGAAACACAGATACTTGTAGTTTTCTGGGTAACTGTTGATGACGCAACAGCACCAACAATAACATGCCCTTCTGATGAAACTGTTTTCGTTGATGGGAATTGTGAATACGTTCTTCCTGATTATACCGGCTCTGTAGTTATAGATTGATGACTGTGATAACAGCCCTAGTATTATTCAAGCTCCCGCACCCGGAACAGCTGTGCTGGGAGGAGCGCCATCTTTTGTATCATTTAGTGTAACTGATATTTCTTCAAACGCATCCGTATGTTCTTTCTCCTTAACCTTTGTTGACACTATTTCTCCAGTAATAACTTGCCCCGCCGACCAAACTGATTTTTTAGATGCAAGTTGTGAATTTAGGGCATTGGATTACTCAACTTTAGTAACTGGCATTGATAACTGTGGAGGTTCTGTCTTTTTTACGCCAAACTCCTTCTGTCAACACCCTATTTACTGGCACAAACTCACCTATTGTAATCACTTACTCAGCTGAAGATGCATTAGGAAATGCCTCTTCATGTAGCTTTAATGTAAATATTTCTGATACCATTGCTCCAATCATTTCAGAATGTGCTCCTGACACTGCAGTAACGGCTGATGCTAACTGTGAATATATTAATGGAAGATTTCACAGGGTTTATTTCAAGCGATTGACAATTGCTCCGCTGTAGCTGGCGAATCTCAAGATG
>CALSNM010000023.1 GCA_943787725.1 uncultured Flavobacteriales bacterium
TGAAGCGGATATATTCGCCTCGCGAAGACAAGTTGTTCATTATGATATGTTTTACAATGACTCAACAAATGCTTGGCGCATGCAAGGAGCTCAAGCTAAATTTGGGTTGAACTTCAACAAAGGAATTAAAGCTATTAATTTTCATGGCTTCATGACTAGGCAAAAAACGACAGATGGATTAACAACACCTGAGAGAATGTTCGGAGGGGGTAAGATTGGGATTGATGCCTCAGAAAATTTGTCGATCCTTTTTAATAGTGCAAATATATTTGACCTAACTGAGACAATCGCGGATAGTCTTCAATTCAAGAATTCCGTCCATACAGCAAGTCTCGAGTATAAAAACGATTTAAAAGACAACCTTGAATTTGGATTCAATTCGGAAATGGGATTGTCTTCTACCAAATACATCAATTATCAAGATACGCGAGCACCCGAAGCGCTTTCTGATTGGTTTATAGATGCAAATATTTACACCAATCTAAAAAATAAAGGTATAATTGCAAAACTTGGGTACAAAGATATAGGAGCAGACTTTAGGTCTCCTTCGGCTCAAACAAAACGTGTAGATTATTCAAAATTCCCTAGAGTTTATCAGCAGTTTACAAACAATTCACTCGGAAGAGTATTGAGCTATGCAGATTTTATTAGTGGTAATACGGACAACTCCTTTAAAATTTCTGAAGAACTATTGCCTTATTATGCTGCCTACAACAACACTAACCCCTATGGAGCAGCTACTCCAAATCGACGTGGCATCTATCTTAATCTAGCGCGAAAAGACTCTATTGCTTTCAAGACTTCTTTCATTAAAGTTGCGGGACTTACAGAATCTGTGGGAACCGGAACACTTCAAAAGAAAATTTTCCTTCTTACAGAAGCTGGAACAGATCTTTATCTAAATGATTTATTTAAATGGAATCGTATATTAAAATTAGATCTTGGAATGCGTTATGAAAATACCACTAGGACAGGAAAAGAATATGAAAACATTCAACTAGCAAGCACTTTCATTGATCTTGGTTTATCTTGGGAAATAGCGGAAAAACTAGATATACTAGCCGGTGCAAAACTGTGGTCAGTTAGCGGAAATGCCTTTATCAATGAAAGAAACACATTCAATTCGATTGATGATTTCGATATTGTAGATTTAAATTTCAAGGAAAACGTTCTTGCAGCGGGTCTGCAATATAGATTCAGCGAAAAAAATATTTTCTCATTACACTATCAGCAATTCAATATTAATCATGCAGATGATGCAGTGATTGATTATGGAATGTCTCAATTCACTATTTTATACAACCTATTCTTTTGAGTATGAAACAAACATTATCAATATTAGCAATTGGCATGGTTCTCTTTGTAGGCTGCAGAAAAAATGAACCAGAAACTTTCTACGGACCCGATTTAAATGATTTATTTGGCCCCTTCAGCATTGTTCAAAACATTACATTAAGCCATAATCCAATAAATTTTGCTCTAGATGGAAACCTATCTTTCAATGGCGAATTATCGAAGAATACGGATTGGGTAATTACTATTACTGGAGCAAATTCTGGAGCAATTAGAAACATTACTGGATCGGAACGCATTTTATCCAGTGCCAACGCAGCTTGGAACGGAGGAGCCAATTCCTATCCTGCATTCTCCATAGAGGATGCTTACATAGAAATTGCATTTCCCAATGAAGAAGGATCACAAGTACTGTATGATACAGTGGCAATTACAGGAGAAAAAATAGATGATGGTGTACTAATTACAGGATTTGAAAATGGTGCAGGATCAAATTGGGTCGTTTTTAACCAAACTACAGTAACTGGTGAAATTGTATGTGGAAATGGAGAATCTGCAAAGGGTACTTGTCATTATAGTGTTGAAGGAGTGGTTGGCTGGGATTGGGCTAAAGGGTCTGTTGCTATACAGCCAGATGCTGGAACTTTTCCGCTACAATCCAGCCCTAACAATTTGTTTTTTAATATGGCTCTTAAACCAGTTGAAAGTGTTGGACCAACGAGCTCATTCATCCAAATTTGGTTTGATGAAGACGAAAACGATGATGGTATATTTGACCCAAATACGGAAGACCGATATATCTATGAATACTGGACAACTGATACTATTTGGGAATTGGTAAGTGTTGAATATGCTAGCTTAACACAAGATGAAAACGGTGACCCATTAGTTACTAATGGAAACGGTTTACCTGAGCCTTCTAAACTGCTATCGGTCAACCTATTTTTTCTATCGGATCCAAACAACGGAAATGCCAAGGCCTTGTTCGACCATATAATATTCACCTCTAACGGTCCATATAACCCTTGAAAAACATATTTGTCATAGGGATACTAATTATTGTAGGTGCTTGCGGTTCTGTTAAGTTCCAAAAACAAACCCTTTACGATAGGTATGAGAAGCCCCTGCCAAAAAAACAAGGAGCTCAAACCATATTTGAGGATGCACTTGGAACAATGTGGCATGAATTAGCAGAATGTGGTGAATTCTCTCTAACTAATGAGATTCAGCCGCATTCCGGGAAAAGCTGTATAAAAATTATATGGGATAGAGGTAAAGGATGCACGTGGGCAGGATTTGGAAATAGTTACAACAATTGGGCTCCGGTTGATTTATCACAAGATAGATTTAAGAAAGCTTTATCGTTTTACGTAAAATCAACTTCTAAACCGGTTAAATCCATTCCAATAGTTGCTAATTTAGAGGATTTTGGAGGTGGTGGAAGCTACTATTTTGTTGATGCTAAAAAATATCTTAACGGTCTAGAAATTGATTCGATTTGGAGACAAATCGTTGTGCCACTATGGGATTTTCCTGTTAATGAAGAAGAAGTTGATATCTACTCCATAAAGCAGGTTAAATTTCAATTAGAAGGTACAGGTTCGTTTTACCTTGATGACATAGAGATAATAGATTATTCCAAAAAAGAATACCAACAAATGAGAGATGCAGTTGAACTCATGAAACCAAAAGGAAAGGCTAATCAATCAATATATCCGGGAAGGAGCTTGAAAGAGGATATATGGGGATATGAGAATAATAACTGTCAAATATTGGAAGAACGACAAGAGGAAAACAATCCACATATTTATTGGAATTTCAAACCCGATTGTAATTGGTCAAAGTGGGGAATAAACTGGAATAACTGGTACCAAGTGAACTTTAGAGGTATTACAGCAACTTCAAAAATAATTTTTAAAGTCAAAACCAGTCCGGGTGCGGTTTTCAACATAAAACTTGAAGATTTTCATGGACATTCAACCATAATCTATACGCATGAAGAGGCTAGCTCATGGAAACTAATTAAAATATCACTAGCTGAACTAGATTTGAAAGGTAAAAAGTTTAAGCTCGATCAAATTAAACAACTGCTATTCGAAGGTCTTGAACCGGGGGAGGTATTTATTGATAGCATCAAAATTGTAGAATAATGAAAAGAGATGGAATATTTTTATTCATCGGAGTATGTTTATGTTTTCTTTACTCATGTGAATCGAGTAATGAGTCAACAATTAATACGGTAAATGCCTCTACCATAAATAATCCAACCATTTTTGACTACGGAACTGACATCGAAAATTTGATTTCAAATATGTCTATTGAAGAGAAAGTTGGACAAATGACACAAATCAATATAGATTTGGTTTCAAAAGGAGAAGTTTTCAACCTTAAAAAACCCCACGAATTAGATACTGTCAAACTTGATTCTGCAATTAATCATTATTTTGTAGGTTCATTCTTGAATGTAGGAGGACATACATATACCAGACAGCATTGGAAAGAAATCATAAATACTATTCAGCAAAAGGCAATTAGTGAGGGAAATGGAATTCCAATTATCTATGGAATTGATGCAATCCACGGTGTAAATTATACGGTGGATGCTACCCTATTCCCGCAACAGTTAGGTCAAGCTGCTACATGGAACCCAAAATTAGTTGAATCTGGAGCTGGGGTCGCCGCCTATGAGTGTCGTGCTTCCGGAATACCATGGAATTTTTCTCCTGTATTAGACTTGGGAAGACAGCCGCTTTGGTCAAGGTTTTTTGAGACATATGGAGAAGATGTTTTTCTTGCCAAATCCATGACAGAAGCTGTTATGAAAGGCTACCAAGGTGACGACCCTTCCGATTCGTATAAAGTGGCGGCTTGCCTAAAACATTTTCTCGGATACAGCATGCCATTATCAGGAAAGGATAGAACTCCAGCATGGATACCAGAAAGACAATTGAGAGAATATTTTTTGCCAACCTTTCAAAAAGCAATTGAATTAAATGCGCTTACCATTATGATTAATTCAGGTGAAATAAATGGAATCCCTGTTCACGTTAATTACGATATTTTAACCGTTTTACTTCGAAAAGAAATGGGGTTTAAAGGTCTAGTGATAACAGACTGGGAAGACATTATCAAACTTTACAGAGATCATAAAATAGCAAAAAACATGGATGAAGCAGTGAAAATGTCCATAATGGCGGGAGTTGATATAAGTATGACTCCAAATGATTATTCCTTTAATAGAGCATTGATTGGGCTAGTTAAAAGAGGAGAAGTTCCAGAAGAAAGGTTAGATGAATCCTGTCGCAGAATTTTATGGGTAAAGAAAAAACTTGGCTTACTGAGTAATCCAATTCCTGATTTTGATATCTATGAAGATTTTGCTTCTAGCAAACATAAAGAATTAGCTCAAAAAACAGCCGAAGAATCCATCACATTGCTAAAAAACGAAAAGGGTGCTTTGCCATTGTCAAAAAACTCAAACATTCTAGTTTGCGGTCCAGCAGCAAATTCACTGAATATATTAAATGGAGCTTGGACCCATACTTGGCAAGGTTTGGACACAAATTACAACACGAAAGGATGTCTAACCATTTACGAAGCGATTAAAGAAATGGCCGAAATTGATGTGAATATTGCAGAAGGCGCAAAATTGTATGAAAATAAAGGCATTAACTCAATTATTTCGCAAGCCAAATCTGCAGATGTTGTGGTCGTATGCCTTGGAGAGGAACCTAGCACCGAAAAACCTGGTGACATCGAAGATTTAAACCTTCCCCAAGCTCAAAAAGACCTTGTACAAGAACTCAGTAAGCTTAACAAAATAATAATTATGGTTCAGGTGTTTAACCGACCCCTGATTGTTCGCGATATAGAGCCATTGGTAGATGCTGTTGTTAATTGCTACCAACCTGGAGATTATGGAGCCAAAGCGTTGGCAAATATACTATTTGGAAATGTAAATCCTTCAGGTAAACTTCCTTTTACCTATCCAAGGTACTACAGGTTCGCTTATACCCTACGACCATAAGCATACGGAAAAATTAGACAAAAGTTTTGGTAACAACGCCTTCAACCCTCAATGGGAATTTGGGTTTGGGTTAAGCTACACTCTCTTTGATTACACTAACCTGCACCTAAACCATTCAAGTTACGGAACTTCTGACACCATAGAGGCAACAGTTGATATAACCAATGCTGGAAAGATAAATGGTAAAGAAGTTGTTCAAGTGTTCATGTCAGTGATCTTGTGGCATCGATCACACCCTCCGTAAAAAGGCTCAGAGCATTCAGCAAAATTGAACTTAAAGCTGGTGAAACGAAGACAGTAACTCTGAAAATTCCTATTCACGAATTAGCATTTGTTGGAAAAGACAATAATTGGACAACGGAATTAGGAGATTTTCAATTATCTATAGACACGTTAAACACTTCTTTTTCACTGAAATAATTTGATTTAACATATGAATTGACTAATTTTAATTTATCTTATTGTATTTTAAACAAAAACCTATTAATCATGCAAAAAATCGGGATACTTCTGCTGGCCACATTACTTTTAAACAGTCTTACTGCCCAAACAATCTGGGATGATTTTGATAACCCAGAGAATATTGTTTACAATTACTACGATGGAACGGGGTTTGATCAATCTTTTCCGAATCCTTCAACAATGGGCGCAAATTCAAGTCTATTATGTGCACAATATATTAGAAATGGTGGTGTAACCTATGACGTTATAGTTATTGATCCTGCTGGGTCAAATAATCTAGAGAATGTTTCAGACTATATTTCTGGTATTAAAGAACTTTCTATAAAAGTATATAGTCCTTCTCCTGGTCTAACTGTTCAGATAACTTTGGAGGATAAAAATGTTGCTACGGGAACCAATTATCCCAGCGGACGCCATAGTGAATATATCGCAACAACCACTGCAACAAATGATTGGGAAACATTAACTTTCTCCCATACAAACACACCAGACGTCAGTGTATCAGACACAAGTGTCAATCGATTGATATTGCTCTTCGAACCGAATACTTCCAACTCAACAGTTTGGCACTGGGATGATTTAATCGGACCTGACTTTGTTAACCCATGTCAAGGTATTGCACCAGACATGTCAATTGGTGATGATTTTGAATGTCAGAGAAATATGACTTATGCTTTTGCTAATGGCGCATTCTCAACTTCATCGAATCCTGAAACTACTGGAATTAATGTATCTAGTATGTGCGGATTCTTTAAGAAATTCCCGCCTCCAACCAATGACGGAGCATTTGGGGGTCCTCTAAGCAATCCTTTCACCACAGCTACATATAACAGAGTGCACATCGATCTTTATGATTTGAGTGCACCGCAAGAGTTTTATCTAATTCTTCAAGATGCGTCCAGTACCACAATAGCTGAAACTATTTTTACAACATCTGCGGGGAGTGACTGGCAGACTTACACTTTGGACTTGTCGGGAATTTCATCCGCAAACCAAATCGCCAACATTGTATTTCTTTTAAATCCTGCTACTAGCTCTGAAGACTCTATCTTTATTGACAACTTTAAGTTTTCATTCGACCCATCCAGTATTTCAAAACAAGATGTAAGCGCAAAAACAAAGATTTATCCCAATCCCGTGACAGATCAATTCACTATTTCATCAACAGATATCATTTCTCAAATAAATATTACTGATTTAACAGGAAAGCTTCTATACATAGAAAATCCCATCAAGAAAAAAGAATATGTACTCAACAGTTCATTTTTAAAATCAGGTATTTACCTAATTACTATCCAAAATGATTTAGGCATGTATTTTTCAAGAGAATTGATAAAACTTTAAATCAGCTGAACTTTAAATATTTGGAACAATAGGAATGAATTATTTTAAAGCGATATTGATTACATTATCTATTATTTTTTTTAACACAGGCTGCAAGCAAAGTGACCCAATAGAAACCCAATATACTCTTGTATGGTCTGATGATTTTAATGGAACAGAACTAGATGAGAACAAATGGGACATTCAACTTGGTGATGGCTCAGATTATGGATTATGGCAATGGGGGAATAATGAAGCCCAATACTATAAGGCCGAGAATATTGAAGTGAATGGCGGCTTTCTCAAAATCAAAGCGATTGCAGAAGATTTTGCCGGATACGACTATACTTCTGGCAGAATAAGATCCTTAAATAGCGGAGACTTTAAATATGGAAGAATAGAAGCTTCTATTCGGATGTCGGATGTCCAAGGATTGTGGCATGCATTTTGGCTTCTACCTAGTAACCCAATTGATTCATGGCCAGTGTCTGGTGAAATTGACATTATGGAATATGTAGGTAAAAAACCCGATGAAATATTAAATACTGTTCACTTTGCAGATCAATTTTCAAATCATCAATATATCAGCGACCCCGAATATTTCATCCAAGATAATGAATTTCACAAATATATCGTGGAATGGAATGAAAATATGATAACCTGGTATATTGATGATTTAGAAACGTTCAAAGTAACTAGAACAAACAATCTTATCAGTTCTACTTGGCCATTTGATGCTGAATTTCACCTATTACTTAATACAGCTGTTGGGGGAAATTTAGGAGGAACTATTGATGCTAGTGCCCTTCAAAATCCGAAATATATGGAGGTAGATTATGTTAGGGTCTACCAACGCTAATTCATATCAACAAGAAACAAGATTAATGACAAAAACTTTCATATCAACAATCTTCTTAGTAGTATTTTATGGTTTTATCTATGCCGCTCCTATTTCAGTAGAAATAGTGAAAAATGAAAATGGCTATCAACTGCTTAGAGGGGGAGAACCTTACTATATAAAAGGAGCCGGAGGAACTGTACATCTTGACAAACTAAAATCTTACGGAGGTAATTCAATTCGAACCTGGGGAGTGGACGCAAATACAGATAACATTCTTGAAGAAGCTGAAAAAGAAGGTCTTTCAGTAACTTTTGGTATTTGGATGGGGCAGGAAAGACAAGGGTTTGATTATAGCAATGAAGACGCTGTAAATGCCCAACTTGAAATGTTTCGGCAAACTGTTCGCAAGTACAAAAGTCATCCAGCTATACTAATGTGGGGAGTTGGAAATGAAATGGACCTAGATTATAGCAATTTTGATGTTTGGAAATACCTTGAAAAGATTTGTAAAATGATTCATGAGGAAGACCCCAATCACCCAACTATGGCAGTGACAGCCGGGTTAGATGTAGCAGAAGTTAAACTCATTAATAAACACGCACCTAGCTTAGATATTCTCGGAGTAAATACTTATGGAGATATTTCCTATCTACCAGAAGCTATTAAAGTATATGGATGGAACAAACCTTACGTAGTTGCCGAATGGGGTCCTTATGGCTGGTGGGAAGTAACTAAAACTAGCTGGGGTGCATCTATTGAAGAAACGAGCACACAAAAAGCTAATACCTATTCTAAAAGCATCAAAGCTATCGTTTCTGATAAAAAAAACTGCTTAGGCTCTTATGTCTTTCTTTGGGGTCAAAAACAAGAACACACTTCTACCTGGTTTGGCTTGTTTACTGAAAGTGAAGAAGAAACAGCTGTAATGGATGTACTTATCGAAGAATGGACTGGCAAACCACCAAAGAATTTTGCTCCAAGTATACAAAACTTTAAACTTACCGATAAAAGCGCATTCGACAATATCATTGTTAAATCCACCAAGTGAACTGGAAGCCTCTGTTGTCATTGAAGATGAAGAAGATGATAAACTAACCTATGAATGGCTCATTATTCCAGAAAGCACAGATAAGAAAACAGGAGGCGACAAAGAAAGAGCTCCGCGTCCATTGAAAGGAGTTTTTGCAAAGAATTCTACCAGCAAATCAACAGTCAAATTCTACACACCCAAAAAAGAAGGTGAATACCGATTATTTCTATACGTTCATGATGGCAATGGAAATGTAGCTACTGGTAATATACCGTTTAAAGTTCAGGATTAGATTTTTTCCAATTAAAGGGCCCTAAAAAATCAAATATTTTGAACTATATCCCTTTTAATCTTATGAAATTCCGCTAACCTATCGAGAGGACGACGTAAAATCAGCCCTATTTTTATTTCATTATCTACACAAACAGCCTCCAGCTCTTTTTCTAATAAGCTTGCAATTGACCCTACAAAACTGACTTTCACATCTTTATAATTTTCATAACATTTGACATGTATATCAATAAATTGTTGGAAATTTTTACGAATAAGATCTTGCGAATATTTTAGGTCCTTATGCCTTAAGAGAATAGGCATAAATGAAGCTATGTAAACATTTGCATTTGCCTTCATATAAACATTTTCGTTAATCTGTGCATTAGTAAGTCCCATTTCCTTCAGTTCTTTATCTATAGGATCAGGAAGTCTTTTGTATTGAAAATCCGAAAGCAAGGTTTTTCCAAAGTGGCTGCCACTACCCTCGTCCCCGAGGATATAGCTCAAAGCAGGTAATTCTTCAGTTACCGCTTCACCGTCATAATAACACGAATTTGAACCAGTGCCCAGGATACAAGCAATTATTGATTCACCTTCATAGCAGGAAAAAGCCGCTGCAGTTAAGTCATGGGAAACAAAAACCTCCGCTTTAGAAAAAAAATGAGAAAGTGATTTTTCTAAAATTGAATTTAGTTTTACCGATGAACAACCAGCCCCGTAAAAAAATACCTCTGCTATATCATCCTTAATGTGGGATAATTCTTTATGACGATTTAATTCATGCAAAACATCTTTTTCCTTATGGAAATACGGGTTAAATCCTTTGGTAGAAAATGTTGTTTCTACAGGAGCGCCTATCAATTTCCAATCTGCTTTTGTGGAACCACTTTCAACAACTAAAAACATATTCTGGATTTTCTATTAGATTTCAAAAATAATAAAAATATCGTTAGATATTGTACTTTATACAAAAAGTAATTAACTTTGGTCATTATTAAAGTAAAATTAATTGCAAACTAAACCGAAACAAACTACATATATATAGTTGCAATCCAGTTAAAGCAGAACAGATTGAATTGCCAACAAAAGAAAATTTTGATTTAATAAAGCTATCAATATGAATTTGAAGCAAAAAATAAGGTACAAAATAAATCCATTTAATATTGTGATTTTTGGTGGAGATGGTGACCTATCAAAACGAAAGATTGTTCCTGCTCTCTTTCACAGATATGCTGCCAAGCAATTAAATGTAGATTTTAATATCTATTGTATTTCGCGATCTTCAAATGATGAGGAGCAATTTAAGACAGTACTTAGAGAATTTATTGTAAAAACCAACCACAAAGGCTCCAAAGAAAAGGCTACAGATGAATTCCTCAAGCATGTCAAACTCCTACAAATCAAAAAAAATAGTGATGCATTTTATGCTGATTTAAAAAATAGTCTAGATGAAAATGCCGAGCGCCAAAGGGTGTTCTATTTTTCGGTACCTTCCTCAGCTTTTTCAGAAATATGCGGAACACTTCGAAGTTCAGGATTAGTTAATGATAGCAGTAAGGTAGTTTTAGAAAAACCATTAGGTCATGACTTAAAATCAAGTCAATCCATTAATGCGATTATCTCTTCAACATTTAAGGAAAAACAGATATTCAGAATTGATCATTACCTTGGAAAAGAGACGGTACAAAACATTATGGTTTTGCGATTTGCTAACCATCTTTTCGAGAGAGCATGGAATGCGGAAAATATTGAAAACATACAAATTACGGTATCAGAAAGTTTAGGTGTAGAAAAGCGAGCGGGATATTATGATAACACCGGAGCTCTATTGGATATGATTCAAAATCATCTTTTACAACTCCTTTGCCTAATAGCCATGGAGCCACCTGCAAGCTTAAATCCAGATTCTGTACGAAACGAAAAAGTAAAAGTTCTTCAGTCACTAAGACTTTTCAAGCCTTCAACAATCAAAGGCAATGTGGTGCGTGGTCAATACACCAGAGGTGCAAATGGTAATGAAAAATTAAATTCTTACCTCGAAGACATTGAAAAATACAATTCAGAAACAGAGTCATTTGTCGCCATAAAGGCTTATATAGATAACTGGCGATGGAAAAATGTACCAATCTATCTCAGGACTGGCAAACGAATGAAAAAAAGATATTCCGACATTGTTATTAACTTCAAGGAATTACCGCACAATATCTTTCCAGACTCTGAACACCGACTAAGAAATAAGTTAATTATTCGTCTTCAGCCTGAAGAAAGAATAGAGCTAGTTCAACTGAGTAAAATACCGGGTCCAGGAGGCTACAGATTTAAACCAATTTCTTTAAAACTTGATTTTATAGATTCTTTCAAAGATCCCATGCCAAGAGCCTATGAAAGATTAATTATTGACATTATCCGGGGAAATCAAACTCTATTTATGCGTCATGATGAATTAGAAGCGGCTTGGAATTGGATTGAGTCAATTAGTGCTTTTTGGAATAAAGAGATACCACTGTCATTATATGAATCGGGAACATGGGGCCCTGGAGATGAAATTCTTGAAAAAAACACAAAATGGGAAACCAAAGATTCGAAATAACTAATATATTCTTCGATAAGAACATACTTTTTAGATCGATGGTAGATTCTATCATTGAAGAGCTCAAAGATGTAATTATCAGAAAAGGAGAAGCTACCATGTTACTATCTGGAGGCAGTACTCCTGGTCCTTTATATAAGTTATTAGATGAAGAATGTGCCTTTTTAGAAAAAATCAAAATCGGATTGGTAGATGAGCGATACGTTCCTGTTTCAAGTGAATTCAGCAATGAAAAGTACATAAAAAACTGTTTTTCCAAGCATCCTGAAGCGTTTTACCAAATAACGGGAATGGTAATAGATTCAGAAGATGAAAAAAAAAACATAGACCATGTAAACTCTAAATATCAAGATTTTCTAAACCAAACAGATATTGTAATACTTGGAATGGGAACAGATGGACATATAGCCTCTATTTTTCCGGAGGACAAGGAATCTTTGCGAGCTCTTTTAACAAGCGAAAAAACAATTCTTAAAACCAAAGCTCCGAGCAAACCGTCTCATCGTATTACTTGTAGTATGAAAATGATAACTGAAGCAACTAGTATATACATGCTTTTTCATGGCAATGAAAAAAGAAAAGTGCTACATGATAAAACTCAATCTTTACCTATTCATGATTTACTTGAAAAAAGAAAAGATGTTAAAATATTTTACCTAGATGATGATAAATAAAAAAATAAAAGAAATAACTGATCGTATTATTGAACGGAGTAAAACAGAACGTGACTCCTATCTAGAATCAGTAGCTTTTAATTTTAATAATTCCGGAGGAAGAAGTCAGTTGAGTTGCGGAAATCTTGCACATGCATTTGCTGGATGTGGAACATCCGATAAAAAAATAATTTCAGAAGGTATTGAACCAAATATTGGAATTATTTCTGCTTACAACGATATGCTTTCTGCGCATAAGCCCTATGAGCACTACCCCGAAGAAGTTAGAAAATATGCGAATGAAATGAACGCAACCGTGCAAGTAGCAGGCGGAACACCAGCAATGTGCGATGGTGTAACTCAAGGTCAACCAGGAATGGACCTTTCTTTATTAAGTCGGGATATAATTGCTTTATCTTCAGCAATTGGACTCTCTCATGATATGTTTGACGGAGTTATGAATCTTGGGATTTGCGACAAAATTGTCCCTGGGTTATTAATCGGCAATCTTAGCTTTGGACATTTACATTCTATCTTTATTCCCGGTGGACCCATGCCAACCGGGATTTCGAATGAAGAGAAAGGGAAAATTCGACAAGATTTTGCAGAAGGTAAAATAGGAAGAGAAGAACTTTTGAAAGGAGAATCAGATTCTTACCACTCTCCCGGAACATGCACCTTTTATGGCACAGCCAATAGCAATCAAATGTTAATGGAAATAATGGGTTTACAGCTTCCTGGATCGAGTTTTGTAAATCCAGATACTAAAATGAGAAGAGCACTTAACAAAGAAGCTGTTTGTGTTTTATTAGAAAATATTCGGACAAAGAATCAATCAAGAATCATCGGAAGAATAATTGACGAAAAGTGCATTGTAAATGGAATTATTGGATTGCTTGCAACCGGAGGTTCTACAAACCACACGTTACACCTAGTAGCAATAGCCAAAGCTGCTGGGATCTCCATAAATTGGCAAGATTTTTCTGATCTCTCGGAAGTAATCCCATCTATAACAAGAGTATATCCAAATGGACCTGCAGATATCAATCATTTTCATGCAGCGGGAGGTATGGCTTTCGTTATTAGTACATTATTAGAGCAAGGCTTATTGCATAAAGATGTAAATACTATCATAGGAAAAGGACTAGAACTTTACACCAGAGAACCGAAACTACAGAATAGTACAATACAATACAAAGAAGGACCTAAGAAATCTTTAAATGATACCATAATACGTTCTGCAAACAATCCATTCCAAAAATCAGGTGGACTAAAAGTACTTAAGGGAAATATTGGTGTTGCTGTCATTAAAACTTCTGCTGTTGATCCATCCAACTATATTATTGAAGCAGAAGCTATTGTTTTTGATCATCAAAATGATTTAATCGAGGCCTTTCAAGCCGGGCAACTGGAAAAAGATTTTGTAGCAGTAATTCCCTTCCAAGGTCCAAAGCATAAAGGTATGCCTGAATTACACAAACTAACTCCTTCTCTCACAATATTACAAAAAAGAGGTTTTAAGGTAGCTTTAATAACCGATGGAAGAATGTCTGGAGCATCCGGAAAAGTGCCCGCAGCAATTCACGTAAGCCCCGAAGCAAGCACGGGAGGAGTAATTGGAAAAATTAAGACGGGTGATCGAATAACTTTAGATGCATCAACTGGTGTATTCAATTGCTTGGAAAAAGAAATTGAAAATAGACCAAACAGAACAGTGAACTATGATGATATGAGTCATGGTCGTCAGTTATTCAAAAACCTTAGAGGACTTATTTCTGAAAGTGAAAAAGGAGCAGGAATTTTATAAGATAAATATGCAAAACAATATAGAAAATATTTTAAAATATAATCCTCTTATACCTGTAGCTACTATTGAAAGTGTAGATGATATAGATACTATCTATAACCAGTTGGTTGCACAAAATGTTAGATGCATCGAAATTACCCTTCGAACAGAGGTTGCTTGGAATGCAATTTCTATCTTTCAAACTAAATATGGTTCGGAATTTAAAATTGGTGTTGGCACCGTTGTTTCAGTTGAAGATATAATTAAATGCGAAAAATTGGATGTCGACTTTATAGTAAGTCCGGGATATAGCGCATCAATGCTAAAGCAATATAAAAAGAGTAAATTACCTTTTCTTCCGGGTGTATCGACTCCTGGAGAAATAATTCAAGGAATTGAGGACGGCTGCCAATTCTTCAAGTTATTTCCAGCCAATCTATTTGGAGGAATTGATGCTTTGAAAACCTACAACAACGTTTTTCCAAATGTTAAATTTTGTCCTACTGGAGGAATAAATGAAAATAATCATCATTCGTTTCTAGCTTTAAACAATGTTATTTCTGTTGGAGGATCTTGGTTAATTAAATAGTAATAACGCACAAAATTAAAAAGGAAAGGTTAAAGTCCATTTGACATTCTAAATACTTTTTATCAGTTCCGACGGTGTCTCCCGGAATCTTTCTGATTTCATCTGAATACATTTAATCATGTTTTTGGGTCCAAAATTACTTATGAATAATTTAATTTAATTCAAAGTAATTATGATACTTATTGTAATTTTTACTATATTCGTACAAACAATACTTATTGTACAATATACAATTACGGTTATTTAACTTTTTAAACTAAAACATTATGAAAATCCTTTCTAGTATTACATTTCTTCTAATGGTGTTTATTGGGTTCTCCCAGACATTACCAGAAGATTTCGAAGCATCCATAATAACCTCCGACTTCACTGATTTCGATGGTGGTGTTGCGACAGTATTACCAAACCCTCAATCTTCTGGAATAAATACTAGCGCCACAGTTGGTCAAATTGTTCGTAATGGAGGGCTAACTTGGGGCGGAAGTAAATATACTCTTGCTGGTAATCTTGATTTCTCTACAATGACGAACATTACGATGAAAGTCTATACAGCTGCTCCAATTGGAACTACTATTAAATTCAAACTTGAAGGAGGAGTTGGTTCAGCGGAAGTAGATGCCTTAACTACGGTAACGGGAGCTTGGGAAGAAATCACTTGGAATTTTTCGGGAACTGCAAACACATTCAACACTATCGTACTAATGTTCGATTTTGGAAATGTAGGTGACGGAACCGCTACCTCTACATTCTTATTTGATGATATTGAACAATCGGCATCACCATTGACGCAAATTGATCTTCCTGTTACTTTTGAATCTGCAACTGTTGATTATACAATGACAGATTTCGGAGATAATATGTCAACATTATTAGTTGACCCAACGCTTCCTACGAATATGGTTATGCAAGTGGTTAAACCATTAAGTGCTCCAACGTGGGCAGGTACAACGATAGGTACTTCTCTTGGTTTTGTAAATGCAATTCCTTTCACAGCAGCTGAAACAGAGATGTCTGTTCGTGTATGGTCTCCTGATGCCGGGATTCCTGTTCGTTTGAAAGTAGAAGATCACACAGACCCTGCGATTTCAGTTGAAACTGAAGTATTGACAACGGTTGCTGGGCAATGGGAAACATTGGTTTTTGATTTCGCAAATGAGGCTTCTGGTACAGCAGCTATCAATTTTGCAAATACATATAACAAGGCTTCTATCTTCTTCAACTTCGGTACAGATGGAGCAACGGCTGGTTCTAAAACATACTACTTTGATGACTTGATATTTTCAGCGCCACCACCTTCTAACGATTTAGTAATTACAACTGAAATCTGTGGAAACACAGGAGGATCTGAAGTTAGAATGACCGGACCTTTATGGAGTTGGGATCCAATAGCTGGACCAATTGCAGTTGACAATATGGATGGAACATATACATTTACCTTATCCCCTGCGCCTACTGTTGATATGGAATACTTACTAATCCTAGATGGGGTGCAAGAAGATATGGTTGCAGCGGGAACAGCATCAGGAGACTGGTCGTGTACTCCGGTAACAGATAATTTTAGCTATGCAAACAGACTATGGTTAATGACTGACCCGCTTGTATTAAATGGTTTAACATACGGACAATGCAGTCCTTGTGCGCCACCACCTTCTACCGATTTAGTAATTACAACGGAAATCTGTGGAAATACCGGAGGTTCTGAAGTCAGAATGACTGGACCTTTCTGGGGTTGGGATCCAACAGCAGGACCTACAGCAGTGGACAACATGGATGGAACATACACGTTTACCTTATCCCCTGCGCCTACCACTGATATGGAATACTTACTAATCCTAGATGGAGTGCAAGAAGATATGGTTGCAGCCGGAACAGCTTCAGGTGACTGGTCATGTACTCCAGTAACAGATAATTTTAGCTATGCAAACAGACTTTGGTTAATGACTGATCCACTTGTATTAAGTGGTTTAACATACGGACAATGCAGTCCTTGTGCGCCACCACCGTCTAACGATTTAGTAATTACAACTGAAATCTGTGGAAATACCGGAGGTTCTGAAGTCAGAATGACTGGACCTTTCTGGGGTTGGGATCCAACAGCAGGACCTACAGCAGTTGACAACATGGATGGAACATATACATTTACCTTCTCCCCTGCGCCTACTGCATGACATGGAATACTTACTTATCCTAGATGGGGTGCAAGAAGATATGGTTGCAGCCGGAACAGCTTCAGGTGACTGGTCATGTACTCCAGTAACAGATAATTTTAGCTATGCAAACAGACTTTGGTTAATGACTGATCCACTTGTATTAAGTGGTTTAACATACGGACAATGCAGTCCTTGTGCGCCACCACCTTCTACCGATTTAGTAATTACAACTGAAATCTGTGGAAATACCGGAGGTTCTGAAGTCAGAATGACTGGACCTTTCTGGGGTTGGGATCCAACAGCAGGACCTACAGCAGTGGACAACATGGATGGAACATACACGTTTACCTTATCCCCTGCGCCTACTGCTGATATGGAATACTTACTTATCCTAGATGGGGTGCAAGAAGATATGGTTGCAGCCGGAACAGCTTCAGGTGACTGGTCATGTACTCCAGTAACAGATAATTTTAGCTATGCAAACAGACTATGGTTAATGACTGACCCACTTGTATTAAGTGGTTTAACATACGGACAATGCAGTCCTTGTGCGCCACCACCTTCTACCGATTTAGTAATTACAACTGAAATCTGTGGAAATACCGGAGGTTCTGAAGTCAGAATGACTGGACCTTTCTGGGGTTGGGATCCAACAGCAGGACCTACAGCAGTTGACAACATGGATGGAACATATACATTTACCTTCTCCCCTGCGCCTACTGCAGACATGGAATACTTACTTATCCTAGATGGGGTGCAAGAAGATATGGTTGCAGCCGGAACAGCTTCAGGTGACTGGTCATGTACTCCAGTAACAGATAATTTTAGCTATGCAAACAGACTATGGTTAATGACTGACCCACTTGTATTAAGTGGTTTAACATACGGACAATGCAGTCCTTGTGCGCCACCACCTTCTACCGATTTAGTAATTACAACTGAAATCTGTGGAAATACCGGAGGTTCTGAAGTCAGAATGACTGGACCTTTCTGGGGTTGGGATCCAACAGCAGGACCTACAGCAGTTGACAACATGGATGGAACATATACATTTACCTTCTCCCCTGCGCCTACTGCAGACATGGAATACTTACTTATCCTAGATGGGGTGCAAGAAGATATGGTTGCAGCCGGAACAGCTTCAGGTGACTGGTCATGTACTCCAGTAACAGATAATTTTAGCTATGCAAACAGACTTTGGTTAATGACTGATCCACTTGTATTAAGTGGTTTAACATACGGACAATGCAGTCCTTGTGCGCCACCACCGTCTAACGATTTAGTAATTACAACTGAAATCTGTGGAAATACCGGAGGTTCTGAAGTCAGAATGACTGGACCTTTCTGGGGTTGGGATCCAACAGCAGGACCTACAGCAGTGGACAACATGGATGGAACATATACATTTACCTTCTCCCCTGCGCCTACTGCAGACATGGAATACTTACTTATCCTAGATGGGGTGCAAGAAGATATGGTTGCAGCCGGAACAGCTTCAGGTGACTGGTCATGTACTCCAGTAACAGATAATTTTAGCTATGCAAACAGACTTTGGTTAATGACTGATCCACTTGTATTAAGTGGTTTAACATACGGACAATGCAGTCCTTGTGCGCCACCACCGTCTAACGATTTAGTAATTACAACTGAAATCTGTGGAAATACCGGAGGTTCTGAAGTCAGAATGACTGGACCTTTCTGGGGTTGGGATCCAACAGCAGGACCTACAGCAGTGGACAACATGGATGGAACATATACATTTACCTTCTCCCCTGCGCCTACTGCAGACATGGAATACTTACTTATCCTAGATGGGGTGCAAGAAAACTTGATTCAAGACATGGTTGATGGAGGTAGTTGTGCGCCGATTACAGATTACTTTTCATATGCGAATAGAATATGGTTATTGAGTGATTCGATGAATGTAGATGCTGTATATCAGCGTTGCGTTCCTTGCAGCTATCCTGACATTTCAATTACTACTGAAATTTGCGATACAGTTGGAGTATCAACAGTGAAAATGTTACGTCCACCTAACTGGGATTGGAATAATGCAAAAGAAGCTATCAGTAATGGTGATGGAACATGGACATTTACTTATTCTCCTGTGCCAACTGACTCTTTGGAGTATAGAATAGTGGTAGATGGAATTGAAGAAGACTTGGTGCAGGAAATGATTGATGGAGCAAATTGTGCGCCGATTACAGATTATTCTTCTTATGCAAATAGGTTGTGGCAACTATCAGATGGTCCCACCATAGTTAATACATATAACACGTGTGCTGATTGTAGTGGTTCAAACGATATTTTTGAATTGTCATTAAATTTTAAAATATATCCAAATCCAGCAACAAATAGTATTACTGTTAAAAATGCTCCTGAATCTTATGCATATTCAATTTACAATTCAATAGGGAGTCTGATGATAAAAGGTTATGATGGATCTAGCATAGATATTTCCTCACTGACAAATGGAATTTATTTGATGGTTATAAATTCAGGTGATTCAAAAAATCAGATTTCATTTGTAAAAAACTAAACAAGTAACTATTTTCATTGAATAAAAGAGGGAATTTAGCGTTCCCTTTTTTTATATTTAATATATTTTAAATTATGAAGGTTTTATTATCGATTTATGTCATTTGTGCTTCTTCCCTTTCCTTTGGTCAATATGCTCTTGTTTGGGCCGATGAATTTGATGATAATGAATTGAATCTCAATAAATGGTCTTATGATTTAGGTCAAGGTGATTGGGGGTGGGGAAACAATGAACTTCAATTTTATACAAATAATGCAGCTAATATTAATGTGGATACAGGTTATTTGCATATCATCGCAAAAAGCCAGTCATTTGCAGGAGCAAATTATACCTCTGCTAGAATCAAAACAAAAGACCTATACGAATTTACATACGGTAAAGTAGAAGCTAGAATTAAAATTCCATATGGACAGGGTTTTTGGCCAGCTTTTTGGATGCTTGGAGCAAATATTGATGACGTAAGTTGGCCCTATTGTGGAGAAATAGACATAATGGAACACATTAATAACGAAAATGTTATTCATGGCACCCATCATTATGATAACAATGGACATAATTATATTGGCAACTCAGTAGTATGCGATGCCTCAGAGTTTCAAGTCTATAGTATTGAATGGACTCCATATAGTATAAAATGGTACCTGAATGGCTCAATCTATTTTCAAAATTCCATAGATCCTTCGTCAGTCTCGAAAGAAGAATTCCATTCTCCTTTTTTTCTACTTCTCAATCTAGCAGTAGGAGGTTTGTGGCCGGGAAACCCGGATATTTCTACAAATTTCCCTGGAATTATGATGGTAGATTATGTGCGCGTATATCAAAATGAATTTACTTTAATTGAAAGTGAAAATCCAAATCAGAACTTCAAAATTTTCCCAAATCCAGTTAAAGATGTTCTTACCATATCAAAAGAAAACTTTATTTCTTACCAAATATTCACTATGGAGGGTACAGAAATCACCCCATCATTTAAACAGCAGAAAACCATAAATGTCTCTAATCTTGATTCTGGGATTTACTGTCTGAAAATTAAGAATATTGATGGAAGCTACTCAAAAGCAATGTTTGTAAAGCAATAGACTTATACATCCATTTTTCCCATTATCAAGAATTCTTATTTTCTCCTACAATTTTATTGCACAAAGATTTGTAAAGACCCATATCCTTTTTTTGATTCATAAATAAAAAAGTTTTATATTTGATATTGTAAAAAATACAATAAGTGTGTTATGAAAATAAAAAAGCGAACATTAAATGAATTAAGACAAACAAAAGATTGTTACTATTCATTTTCTGGATACGAGAAAAAAACTCGAAATTCTGCAGTTGCTCAAGAATATATTAAAATAATGAAAGAAGAAGATCGGACATCTCAGATCAGTGTAGTAAACTTTATTCAATACCTGACAAAGAATAACCTCTGGATAGTCAAAGAATAACTAACAAGAGGTTTTGACCGCTCAGGATTAGCTCACTATCGCTAATGATCCTTTTGAACTCCGAGTTCCGAAAGCAAAGCTCCAATTGCTTTGCAATTGTGGTTTTATTTGTTTGAGTTCTTCACTAGAATAAATTCGGTTCGCCCTAAAACAAATAAAGCCCGATACTTTCGTATCGAGCTTTGCTTTCTTAGTGACCTTGACGGGAGCAAAATCAAACCATATTCTGAAAGTCCTAATGGCTTTGAAAGCGTTGGAATAGCTTCTTTAATCAGACTAAGAGAAAACTAATCACTCACTACCCTAACCTCTTCTGTTATATCTCCATAACTCACCTTAGAACATAGATTCCTTTGGCGTGTTTTTTTAAGATATACAGCTCATAAAATAAAGGTAATTTAGAAATAGTAAAATTGCGTATTATTTTTTTTACTAATATTCTAAAATAGTTTACATTTACCGCCTAATATCCTGGATATCAATTTTTTTAATCAAACATATATCAATTTCCTTAAATTAAAAGCATTAGTGGTATTATGCTTTTTTACAAGTGTTTTTTACTCCCAAAATTGTAATAATTTAGATGTCGATGCTGGTCAAGATATAGAAATTTGTTTAGGTGAAAGTATCGAAATCGGAGGTAATCCAACAGGTGAATGGACTGGAAGTGGTAATCCAACAATTACTTATTTATGGAGTCCAAATTCAAATATTAATGACAACACACTGGCTAATCCCACTGTAAGCCCTGTCACTACCACTGAATATACTGTAATTGTTACGAGTACTCATAATAATGGAAACACATGTGATGAAAATTCCGTAATTGAAGTAACTGTGATTGAGCCACAAGCTAGTCCGGAAAATTCCGGACCTATTTGTGTTGGTCAACCTTTTACTTTGGATGAAATTGGTGGAGATGCCGATTCATGGGTATGGAGCTCAAATGGATCAGCTACCATATCGAATAATACCGAGCAAGATCCTACGGTTAATGGAGCTGTAGATGGTGAAGTTTTTACGGTTGAAATTACAGATTCTGATGGCTGTGTTTCGGCAGCAAGCACAACTATATCTATTAATCCATTGCCAACTGTTACCTTGGGTTCTTTTAGTGATTTATGTTCAAATGCTGCTGCTTTTCCTTTGACAGGGGGTAGCCCCTCCGGTGGAACCTACTCTGGGCCGGGAGTTAGCAATAATGAGTTTGATCCTTCAACTGCTAGTATAGGAAGTAATACCATAACCTACACGTATACAGATGGAAATGGCTGTACGAATAGTGCAACGGAAACAATTACTGTTTTACAAAGTCCTGATCCTTGCTATTTGGGACTATACTAGCAATATACCTTTTACTGGTTGTGGAAGTGGAAACTTTGATTTGGTTCTAGATAATATGACAACTACGGGTAGCACAAATACAAACTATACTATTGATTGGGGTGATGGTACAGCTGCCTATAATAACTCTAATCTCTCATCTACAGGGACAAACCATATTTATAATGATCAGGGCTACTTTAATTTAACCATAACTGTAGCAGGACAGAATGGTTGTATAGCCACTGAATCCCACACTGTATTTAACGGAAGTAATCCAGCTGTAGGTTTAGGAAATCCGGGTTCAACAGTAGAATTGTGTGTCCCAGATTCGTTAATCTTTCCAATCACTGGAACAGCAGGAAATCCACCTGGTACAGAATATACTATTTCGACCAATACAGGCGATCCTCCAGTTGTGTTTTCTCATCCGCCTCCTTTTGATTACACACATGTTTTTTCTACAACATCGTGTGGTGCAACTGGAGGAAATACACCAAACACATATTATGTAGAGATTAGAGCTGAAAATCCTTGTGGGTTTTCCGAAGCTACCGTACAACCAATTACAACTTCTATTAAACCAATAGCAGATATTGGTGTTTCACCTGATACCGTTGTTTGCGTCAATTCCATAATTACTTTTACCGATTTATCTATAAATGGAATTACAGTGGATAATTTTGGGACCTGTGATTCCACTTCAAAACGAAAATGGGAAATAAATCCAGCAACAGGATGGTCTCTTCAAAATGGATCTCTTGGAGCCTCTAGTCCAAGTAATAATCCAACTACATGGGGGTCTAGTTCTATAGATGTCTTGTTTACTTTAGATGGCACCTACTCTATTTCTATGATTATTGAGAATGACTGCGGTATAGATACCATGATAAAAACAGTCTGTATCGTTCCTGTACCCATTCCTTCATTCGATTTAGACACAACAATTGGCTGTATGCCTTTAGCAATAAATACTACTAATACTTCTAGTTCTTTAACTGATTGTTTCCCTGCAACATACATTTGGGATGTACAGCAGGTGGTGTCTAGCTGTGGCTATCCTTCTTCATGGAATTTTACAAATGGGACAGATTCCAGTTCTGTACACCCAACATTTATTATTAATAACCCCGGGCAATATGTAGTTAGTTTACAAGTTATCAATAAATGTGATACTGCAGTTTTTTCAGATACTATTACAGTTACTGGACCTCCACAATTAACCCTTGATCCCATTATAGATTTTTGTGGCAATGCTTCTATACAACCTATTGCTACTATAGATTCTTGTTTGGGTTCTATAACTGATTATCAATGGGATTTTGTAGGAGGAACTCCTTCCTCCAGCTCCTTGGTTGATCCTGGAACTATCAGTTATAATCAAGTTGGACAATATATTGTTTCTTTGGATGTTACCAATGAATGCGGAACAGTTAGCGCTTCAGAAGTATTCGATGTTTTTGATATACCGGTTATTACCATGCCTTTGGATGATTCTATTTGCGCAGGGGGTAGTATGCAGCTTGTCCCTATTGTTTCTGCAGGCAATCCTGCATATGCATATAGCTGGACACCTACTAATGGTCTTTCAGATAATACGATTCTGGATCCTATGGCATCTCCAGCTTTCACAACTAATTATATATTAAATGTTAACGATGCAAATAACTGTGCAGCTACAGATTCGATTGTTTTGGAAGTATTGCCATTGCCGATAGTAAATGTAATAGATCAATTCGTCTGTCAAAATGATACTGCTTTTCTGGATGGCACAATTTCTAGTGGTAATGCTCCCTATTCTTATTCATGGAATCCAACAGGGATACTTTCAGATGATCAAATTCTAGATCCCTATTATGTCGTCATTTCACCACAAACTTTTAATCTAACTGTTTCGGATCAGTTCAATTGCTCATCTTCTGCTCCATTAAATGTAACGATGTTTGATTTACCTATAGTAGATGCCGGAAATGATACTACATTGTGTAATCAACCGGGTATAGTCCAATTTGAAGGAACACCTTTAGGTGGAACATGGACCGGATCCAACATTACTAGCAATGGAGATTTTGATCCTACAGGTGTAGGACTTTTTGAGAACGTATACACTTATACTGATGCTAATGGTTGTGTCAATAGTGACACGATGTTCATAGATGTAATAGACCCAACCAATGCCGATGCAGGAGTGGATTTTGAGGTATGTATAGATACGGGAAGTGTTCAATTAACAGGCTCTCCAGCAAATGGAACTTGGAGTGGAAATGGGATTACACCAACGGGTGAATACACGGTAATAGCAGATGGCATATTTGACTTTACTTATAGTTTTGGAGCAGGAAATTGTTTAACAAATGATATAGTAAGCATAACTGTTAATGCTTTACCCATAGTTAATGCTGGAGCTGATTTTGATGTATGTGTAGATGAAGGAATACAAACTCTTACAGGTAATCCTGTTGGTGGTATTTGGTCTGGTATAGCTATGACAAGTTCAGGAGATTTTGACCCATCAGTTGCTGGGGTTGGATTACACACCCTTTATTATGATCATACCGACGTAAATAGTTGTGACAATGTTGACTCTTTAGTAATAACAGTAAATGGACTTCCTTCAGTGGATGCAGGAAACGATACCACATTATGTAATCAACCGGGTATAGTCCAATTTGATGGAACACCTTTAGGTGGCACATGGACCGGATCCAACATTACTAGCAATGGAGATTTTAATCCTACAGGTGTAGGACTTTTTGAGAATATATACACTTATACTGATGCTAATGGTTGTGTCAATAGTGATACCATGTTCATAGATGTAATAGATCCAACCAATGCCGATGCAGGAGTGGATTTTGAGGTATGTATAGATACTGGGAGTGTTCAGTTAACAGGTTCTCCTGCAAATGGAACTTGGAGTGGAAATGGGATTACACCAACGGGTGAATACACGGTAATAGCAGATGGCATATTTGACTTTACCTATAGTTTTGGAGCAGGAAATTGTTTAACAAATGATGTAGTAAGCATAACTGTTAATGCTTTACCCATAGTTAATGCTGGAGCTGATTTTGATGTATGTGTAGATGAAGGAATACAAACTCTTACAGGTAATCCAGTTGGAGGTATTTGGTCTGGTATAGCTATGACAAGTTCAGGAGATTTTGACCCATCAGTTGCTGGGGTTGGATTACACACCGTTTATTATGATCATACCGACGTAAATAGTTGTGACAATGTTGACTCTTTAGTAATAACAGTAAATGGACTTCCTACAGTGGATGCAGGACCTGATGGGGTTCTATGTAATCAACCGGGGGCAATTCAGTTCAATGGAACACCATCAGGAGGATTTTGGACAGGGCTAAACATAGATAGTTCAGGAAGTTTTGTTCCTGATTCGAATGGAATAGGTTTCTTTGACAACATCTACACCTATACGGACCCAAATGGCTGTGTAAATAGTGATACGATGACCATAGAGGTTATAGATCCAACCAATGCAGATGCGGGAAGTGACTTTGAGGTATGTGTAGATACGGGTAGTGTTCAATTAACAGGTTTACCTGCAAATGGAGTATGGAGTGGCAACGGAATTAATTCGGGAGGCAACTTTATAGTGACCATAGCAGATACATTTGAGCTGGTATACAGTTTTGGATCGGGCAACTGTTTAACAACTGATACAGTAATCCTGATTGTCAATGACCTACCAATAGTAGATGCAGGAAGTGATACGGCCTTTTGTGTGGATGCTGCAGCTTACACATTTGAAGGTAATCCAGTTGGAGGTATCTGGTCTGGTCCAGCTGTGACTAGTTCAGGCGAATTTGACCCATCAGTTGCTGGGATTGGATTGCATACTATTTATTATGATTACACAGATACAAATACTTGTGACAATTTAGACTCATTGGTTATAACAGTAAATGGACTTCCTACAGTGGATGCAGGACCTGATGGGGTTCTATGTAATCAACCGGGGGCAATTCAGTTCAATGGAACACCATCAGGAGGATTTTGGACAGGGCTAAACATAGATAGTTCAGGAAGTTTTGTTCCTGATTCGAATGGAATAGGTTTCTTTGACAACATCTACACCTATACGGACCCAAATGGCTGTGTAAATAGTGATACGATGACCATAGAGGTTATAGATCCAACCAATGCAGATGCGGGAAGTGACTTTGAGGTATGTGTAGATACGGGTAGTGTTCAATTAACAGGTTTACCTGCAAATGGAGTATGGAGTGGCAACGGAATTAATTCGGGAGGCAACTTTATAGTGACCATAGCAGATACATTTGAGCTGGTGTACAGTTTTGGATCGGGCAACTGTTTAACAACTGATACAGTAATCCTGATTGTCAATGACCTACCAATAGTAGATGCAGGAAGTGATACGGCCTTTTGTGTGGATGCTGCAGCTTACACATTTGAAGGTAATCCAGTTGGAGGTATCTGGTCTGGTCCAGCTGTGACTAGTTCAGGCGAATTTGACCCATCAGTTGCTGGGATTGGATTGCATACTATTTATTATGATTACACAGATACAAATACTTGTGACAATTTAGACTCATTGGTTATAACAGTAAATGGACTTCCTACAGTGGATGCAGGTCCTGATGGGGTTCTATGTAATCAACCGGGGGCAATTCAGTTCAATGGAACACCATCAGGAGGATTTTGGACAGGGCTAAACATAGATAGTTCAGGAAGTTTTGTTCCTGATTCGAATGGAATAGGTTTCTTTGACAACATCTACACCTATACGGACCCAAATGGCTGTGTAAATAGTGATACGATGACCATAGAGGTTATAGATCCAACCAATGCAGATGCGGGAAGTGACTTTGAGGTATGTGTAGATACTGGGAGTGTTCAGTTAACAGGTTCTCCAGCAAATGGAACTTGGAGTGGAAATGGGATTACGCCAACGGGTGAATACACGGTAATAGCAGATGGCATATTTGACTTTACCTATAGTTTTGGAGCAGGAAATTGTTTAACAAATGATGTAGTAAGCATAACTGTTAATGCTTTACCCATAGTTAATGCTGGAGCTGATTTTGATGTATGTGTAGATGAAGGAACACAAACTCTTACAGGTAATCCAGTTGGAGGTATCTGGTCTGGTCCAGCTGTGACTAGTTCAGGTGAATTTGACCCATCAGTTGCTGGGATTGGATTGCATACTATTTATTATGATTACACGGATACAAATACTTGTGACAATGTTGACTCATTGGTCATAACAGTAAATGGACTTCCTTCAGTGGATGCAGGAAACGATACCACATTGTGTAATCAGCCTATACCAATAAATCTAAATGGAACACCAGGCGGCGGCTTATGGAGTGGTAACAATGTAACTTCATTAGGGGAGTTTACACCAAACGGAGTGGGCATATCAGAGATAATATATACTCATACAGATATAAATGGCTGTGTAAATACAGACACATTAGAAATTGCAATAGTTGACCCGACCAATGCAGATGCCGGAGGTGACTTTGAGGTATGTGTAGATACGGGAAGTGTTCAATTAACAGGTTTACCTACAAATGGAGTATGGAGTGGCAATGGAATTAATTCGGGAGGCAACTTTATAGTGACCATAGCAGATACATTTGCGCTGGTGTATAATTTTGGATCGGGCAACTGTTTAACAACTGATACAGTAATCCTGATTGTCAATGATCTACCAATAGTAGATGCAGGAAGTGATACGGCCTTTTGTGTGGATGCTGCAGCTTACACATTTGAAGGTAATCCAGTTGGAGGTATCTGGTCTGGTCCAGCTGTGACTAGTTCAGGCGAATTTGACCCATCAGTTGCTGGGATTGGATTGCATACTATTTATTATGATTACACGGATACAAATACTTGTGACAATTTAGACTCATTGGTCATAACAGTAAATGGACTTCCTTCAGTGGATGCCGGAAACGATACTACACTTTGTAATCAGCCTATACCAATTACTTTAATTGGTGTGCCAGCAGGAGGTAATTGGTCTGGTTCAAATGTTAGCATTAATGGCGATTTTACTCCTTCTGGGACTCCCGCTGGAGTTGGATTATTTGATAATATATATACCTATATAGATCCAAATGGCTGTATCAACAGCGATACGATGACCATACAGGTGATAGACCCTATTAATGCTGATGCTGGACTTGATTTATCTATGTGTGTAGATACAGGTGCAATTCAATTGTCGGGTCTGCCTTTAAGTGGAACATGGAGTGGAGCTGGTGTTAGTTCAACAGGAATTTTCACACCGACCATTGACGGAACATTTACATTGACATACAGCTATGGTGCAGGTAATTGTTTAACAACAGATCTCATGGAGGTAATTGTGCATCCATTGCCGATAGTAAATGCTGGATCCGATATTAGCTTATGTGTGTCTAACCCTGACATAAACCTCATTGCATCTCCAACAGGAGGCTATTGGACTGGAAATGGGGTTATTGATTCGATCACTGGACTTTTTAGTCCTGATTCGATGGGAGTAGGCTCCTCTCAGGTTATATATTCTTATCAAAATCCATCCACATACTGCTGGAATTATGACACAATTAATATTTTAATTAACCCTTTACCAGTACCTTCCTTTGTTCATGACTCCTTAATATGTGTGAGTGCAGGAGTGCAATTTACGAATACAACCAATGGTGCAGTGGCTTATAATTGGGCATTTTCTGATGGTGGCACTTCGCAATTACAAGACCCTATTTATGTATTCAATTCTACTGGAGTTTTTACAGTGAATTTAATTGCTCAATCTAATTTTGGATGCTTGGATTCAGTAATGAGTTCTGTACAAGTCATAGAACCTCCTACAGCTTTAATAGCTTTAGTTGATTCGGGCTGTGCTCCACTAATGGTAAATTATACTAATAACTCATATGGTGATTATATTTCTTTTGACTGGGACCTTGGAAATGGTGTTCAATCAAATGATACTATACCCCAATCGCAACTGTATCAACAAGGTTTTATTGCAGACTCTACTTATTATATAGAACTGAACGTTTCAAATTTATGTGGAGTAGACAGCATACTGGACAGCGTTGTTGTAATGCCTCAACCCATAGCAATTTTCGGAACTAATGTAAACATTGCTTGTTCACCTGCAATATTTGATTTTGCTAACAACAGTCTTGGTTTACCGGATAATTATTATTGGGATTTTGGTAATGGAAATACTTCAACATCCTCTGATTCTGTATTTCAGCACACATTTTATACCGGGGCTAACGATACAACCTATACCATTATGTTGGTTGTAGACAATGAATGTGGAAGTGATACAGCTTATCATACGGTTACGGTTCTGCCAAACCAAGTTAACGCTTTCTTTAATGCAGATACGCTTTCAGGGTGTAATCCATTAACGGTTAATTTTACGCAATATTCTACTGGAGCTTTAAGCTATAATTGGGATTTAGGTGATGGTAATTTTTCAAGTTTATATAGTCCTGCTCATACGTATACGTCTGCCGGCACATATACGGTATCTCTTGCTATAAATGATGGATGTAGCTATGATACAGCATTTCAATCTATTACAGTGCATCCGATTCCAACAGCTCTTTTTACTGTAATCAATGATACACTTTGTGGTAATCAAACATTCTCATTTATAAATCAATCTCTCGGAACTTTTAGTTCTTATTGGGATTTTGGAGATGGAAATTCTTCAACTTTAACCGACCCTGTTCACTCCTATTCTTCTCCGGGAATTTATGATATTACATTATCGATTACAGACCTTGTAAATGGATGTGAGAATAGCTATACAAATCAGGTAGTTTCTTTAGTAGTTCCTGTTGCAAGTATTGCAGCAAGCTCTGCAAACGGATGTATTCCCTTGTTTGTCGATTTTATTAACAACTCTACAAATGCCCAATTTTATTCATGGAATTTTGGTGATGGAAACACTTCAAATAACCAAAACCCTGTAAATACCTATTTAAATGCAGGAAACTATTACATTACATTGATAGCTCAAAACACTAATGGCTGTAATGATACTGCATCAATAAATATAGATGCATACCCAATACCTTTAGTTGATTTCAGCATTACATATAATGATTCTTGTATCCTACCTGCTTCCGTTTCATTTACTAATAATTCTGCTGGAGCCATTAACTATAATTGGATTTTTGGAGATGGTGGAACAGCTTTTTCTACCGGTCCTACTCATTATTATCAAAATGATGGTCAATACATTGTTCAACTTACCGCAGAGAATAGTTATGGATGTGTTGACTCTATAAGTGATAATGTAATTATTGATCCAATACCAATAATAAGTTTTACTACATCTCCTCTTTTTGGATGTGTTCCTTTAATAGTTGATTTTACCAATACATCACAAAATGGAAATTTTTATAATTGGGATTTTGGTGATGGAAATGTTTCAACATTACCCAATGGATCCAATAATTACACAGATCCAGGTTATTATTTAGCTACATTAACAGGAGAAGATTTGAATGGATGTAGCGCTTCCTCTTCAGTAATCATAACGGTATATCCTGAGCCTGTTGCAGCTTTTACTTATGTTAATTCTGATCCATGTTACCCTCCTGTTTCTGTTGACTTTACAAATACTTCTACAGGCGCTACTAACTATTCATGGGATCTTGATCTCGGACCAGTTGTTAATCTTACCCATCCCAGTATTGTTTATAGTTTAGCGGGTAATTATAACATTGAATTAATCGCTACAAGTATTCATGGATGTGTTGATACAGCTCAGGCTAGTATAGGTGTTTATGACACGCCTATTGCTTCTTTTTTCCTAGCTAATGATACAATTTGTTTAAGAGATTCTATTTTGCTGACTTCCCAAAGCTCTTATGCAGATTCATTGGTGTGGGATTTTGGTAATGGTGATCAGGCTTATGGCAACGACACTTCATACTATTATGAAACCCCAGGATCTTATCCAATAACGTTATATGCTTATAATACTATTGGAGGCTGTTCTGATGCCTTAACCCTTAATTCGAATTTTGTTGTATTGCCTTCGCCAACTGCGGATTTCTACTTTGAAGATACCTATGGTGCAAACCCCTACAGTGGCAGGTTAGAGTTTTTTAATCAATCTACGTTCGCAGATTCGTATCTCTGGGATTATGAAGGTTGGGGTTCCTCAACTGAAGAAAACCCGATTTATTATTATCAATATCCTGCAGAAGGAACTTATACCTACACTCTTTATGCCTATAATGACAATGGATGTTTAGATAGTGCGGTACAGGAGTTGACCGTAACCTTTGACAAAGGATTATTTATTCCTAATGCAATGTATCCAAGCCATTCTGTTTTTAAAGTTGCTAATTTTATGCCGCAGGGTATCGGATTAAAAGAATTTCACATAATGATTTTTGATACATATGGGAATTTTATTTGGGAAAGTAATGAGTTGGATGATGAGGAAGGAATACCCTTAGGATATTGGGATGGAACTTTAAAAGGAGTTCCATTGAAAGAAGATGTTTATGTATGGAAAGTTACAAAAGCCGTATTTAAAGACAATAGTTTTTGGAAGGGGAAAGAATATCCAGAGGAAAATAAGACAACGTATACAGGTACTATTACATTAATTAGGTGATAAAAAAGATAACATATCTATTTTTGTTGTTACTTCAGTGTAATTTCATTTGGAGTCAAGACCCTATATTTAGTCAATTTACGTATGACCCTATATATTTGAATCCGGGTTTAGCTGGTATAAACAATAATTATAAATTCTCAGTGCATGAGCGTATTCAATGGTCAAGAATACCAAGCCAATTTAATACAACAACCGTGGCTTTTGATTCTTGGCAGGATTTCAATAATTTTGGTGTTTCAGCACTTTACACGCAAAATAATGAGGGAGAAGGTTCGTTGAAAACTTCAACTTATTCAGTGGGCGGAGCATATAGATTGTTTGATAAAAACCAAAGCCCATTAAAGTTTCAAATGGGTGCTCAATATCATCATGTAACAAAAAGAATAGATTGGTCAAAATTAGTTTTTAGTGACGAATTGGATCCAATATATGGAGATATTTTTGCTTCATCTTTCAGTCCTCCAACATGGAATAGGTATAAGTTTAATAACTTTTCGATGGGAGCAGTTATAATTTATAGATTAATTGAAGGTAAAACAAGGTTTAGAAGGAGAGCACTTAAAATGAGTCTTGATACCGAATTTGGTTTTGCTATTCATCATTTAATTCAGCGAGAGGATGGGTTTATTTATAAAGAGAATTTATTGCCGATAAAATATACTGGGCACGGTAGTGTTTTATTTGTGAAAAGAAATAAAAGGGGTCCGTCCACTGCTATTAAGAATAAACTAGTATATCAAGAACAAGGAGGTATGAAGACCTTGCAATATGGGATAGAAGGAATGATGTACCCTTTTCATTTTGGTGCTTTTTATAGACATCAAGTTTCTTCCATAAATAGTTTCTTTAATAAAAGGGAGTCCTACGGTTTTATGTTAGGTTATAGAAAAGTAATAGGGTCTAATTTGGCATTCACATTTTCTTACAGTAGGGATTTGACAGCTTCTAAGCTTAATTACTCTACGAATGGAATTAATGAATTAATTTTAATTATTGAATCCGTTTCAGGAGGATTATTTTCAGGTAAGTTGGCTGAAAAAAGAAAAGATAGGGCGAAGAATCGACAAATTCCATGTTACGATAAATTTAAAACTAAACCGGGAACGGACACTCCTATGGGAGACTTGTAGGCAAACACAATAAAGCCCGATACTTTCGTATCGAGCTTTGCTTTCTTAGTGACCTCGGAAGGATTACTAAAGTGATCCTTTTGAACTCCGAATTCCGAAAGCAAAGCTCCAATTGCTTTGCAATTGTGGTTTTATTTGTTTGAGTTCTTCACTAGAATAAATTCGGTTCGCCCTAAAACAAATAAAGCCCGATACTTTCGTATCGAGCTTTGCTTTCTTAGTGACCTCGGAAGGATTCAAACCTTCAACCGCCACAGCCGTAATGTGGTATTCTATTCAGTTGAACTACGAGGCCATTTTAATTGCTGCAAATATATACAATACTAATCAGTAAATTCTTCAATAATTTGTAAAAATTCTTTTATATCTGCTATTCTTTTCTCATCACTAGGATGAGTACTAAAAATTGCTGGTGGTTTTTCACCACCCGAAGCAGCCATTTTTTCCCAAAATGTGATTGCAGATTCTGGGTCATAACCAGCTAATTTCATAAACACCAACCCTAGTTTATCCGACTCAGATTCATGTCCCCTTCCATACTTCAACATACCTAATGTTCCAACTCCCATAAAAACTTGCTGATAGATAGAAACTTGGGTAGTATCAGCTGGTGCCAACACACTTCCTATTCCAGATAGTACCATCTGCTGACTCATTCTCTCATTTCCATGGCGCGCAATTGCATGTGCAATTTCATGCCCCATAACAACGGCTAACTCATCATCGGAATCTGCTAAATCTAAAAGCCCCGTATAAACACAAACTTTTCCTCCGGGCATGCACCAAGCATTTATGATTTCTTCATCAACTGTTTTAAACTCCCATTCAAATCCAACTAAGCGTTTTTCATAGCCTCTATCATTCAAAAAATCTTCTGTAGCTATTTTTATCTTCTCTCCTATTTTTGCAACTCGCATTGCGCGTGCATCACTTGCAGATAATACTTTTGCAGCAGCTAAAAATTCAGCATATTGAACTTTTGACATTGCAATCAGCTTACTTTCAGGCATCAAATGTGTCTGTTTTCTATCCGTAATCGGCACTTTGGAGCAAGCTGTAAAAAGCACAATAGCAGTTAATAATAATAAATTAGTTTTCATCCTTACGTATATTTTTTGGGAAGATAGTTTAGAAAAAGATTCTTTTGAAATGTTTTTGAGAGTAAGCTTTGTATTATTCAATTACAGCAGACAAACCCTTTTCCAAAAGTGTTTCGCAAATCGGTTTTAATGTCTCAAATTCCCCTCTCTTGATTTGACACTTACCATTGTTATGAACGATATGCGCGCACTGTTCAGCTTGAATCATTGAATGCTCACAGTACTTAGTCAATTGATTAATAACGTGTTCGAAGGTGTTAACATCGTCATTATAAAGAATTAAATCTTTAAGTTCTACAACCTTTTCTTCAATTAGTACTTCGTCTTGTGTTTGATTCATCTCTGACATATTTCAAATTTATAAAATTATTTGATTAGAAATACACACATCTAAAAAATAGGTTCATTAAAATAGTAATTCAATAATTGATTTACCCGTCCATATATAAATACTCACGAGTATAATTTCGCCCAAGAACACTGCCAAAATGAATTTCCAAAATGCCATTTTGATCGTACCAGCTACATAACAAATCAAATCGGTTGGAACAGCAGGAAAAAAGGACCACAATAACACAATTGAAAAACCATATTTATCCATCTTCCTACCAACACCTTTTATACGCGCTATGTTCTTGTCTTTGAATAACTGTTCCGGTGTTAATAGAGATGCGGCCTTGTAAACCAAGGAAGCTCCAATAACAATACCGACCATTGATACAATTAATACAAATACGGGATCTTCTGGATATAGCACCGTACCCATTAGCACAAACAAAGTACTTGGCAAAAAAAACAAAGCTCGTATGCAGGATAGTGCAATAAACACTAGCAGTATTAAGCTACTATTATCGTGCAACTGCGTTTTTAAACGATCTGCAGTAAAAGAATCTGGATAAATTAAAAACAACACTACAGTTATTAATATAAGGACTATCCAAGTCCATCTTAAATATTTTTTAAACCGTTCCATCGAAAACAATAGTACGATATTTCGCACAAAAAAAGCGCATGTACTTATAAATGCGCTTTCTAGATTTGTTTTATCCTAATTTAAAGCTAGCGTTTTATCTTTATCATACCTTAACATATAGGAAAATTCATACTTCAATGTTTCTTTTGCATCAAGGTTTATATTCCAAAGTAATTTTCCTGTTTTTTTGTTGTAATCAGCTAATCCTTTCTCCAGTAACTCTACTTTAATATCTTCAATAGTAGAAACTGGTGTCTGATCTTCAACGATTATAGAAACATTAGTTGACTTATAGTTTTTGAGCGCCAATTGATACGTAACTGTTTTCTCTTTTTGACCTGTTAACTTTTTTACTTTTTCTTCATCTTGCGTTTTCTTTCTTGTCAAATAGATACCTCTGTCTCTTCCTAATGCCAATTCTAAAGTATCACTCATAACCGCAGGGTTTATTCTAGTTTGACCAACATACGTGCCATCGTAATAGATATTAGCTATAGCCGGAAGTAAATTTAAATCTTCCCAACCACTTAATTTTGCCATTAAAAAAGCGTCTTTATCTAATTTAGGTACGATATGATATTGAAATGAAGCATCAATTTCCTCTGAAGTAACTGCCATTAAATGGGTCTGCCCATCTGATTTAATGGATTGAGGTATCTTTAATTCAAATTCTACCATTGCCATGTTATTATTCATTTGGGTAAAGTTTGACATGTGAGCAGCTTCTTCCAATTCATCCCATTGAAAATCCGCACCAGATGCTATATTGTCCGCACTAATTGAAAGCGCTGCTGGGGCCATTGCGTTCTCTTTCGCCATCTTGCTTTTAGCGTCTTTATTGTAATACCCTTTTGATTGCACAATAGGTTGAAAATATCTTAAATACCAGGTAGCTAAAGTGGGCTTAATATTGCTTCGATTAGGATTTATTGTTGACAAAGTCATATCCACATTATTCCAGTCGATACCAGTGTTTTGATAAACATTCGCCTTATAAGTTAGCTTTACAGGAGAATCAACATCATCTGCCCGTAAATCGTAAGAAGGAGACCACCCAGCACTTGAAACTATATAACTAAATTCAAGTGTCCCGTAGGTTTCAACATCTGAGGAAAGCGTTACGATAATTTGCTGAACAGGTAATTGTCGCTTAGGAACATTTCCTGCGTTATAATTGTAATTTTTTAGTTCATTTAACCGTGCTTTCATTTTAGCCAGCCGCGGTTTGTCAGTATTTAACTTCTTATCAATTTTAAAAATTAATTTATTTAACTCTAATAATTTTACACGCATGTAATCCATAGCATCTATCAAAGCTGCTATCGAATCATTTACGTTTTGACCTTTGATAACTCCACTTGTCAACAACATGTTTTTCTCCGATTTATAACCGTCAACTTCAATTTTTAATTCTTTCGCGAGCCAATTTAAATCACTTATGGAATCTTCCAACCTCATTATCTCTTTTTTGATTTTCACTGGTATGCTGCTCGGCACATATGCTTTAGGAACAGGATGAAAGATATTTGAACTTACATCCAAAATGATAAAATCGCCTTTACCTTTTACTTGAATACTGTTTTTATCAAATTGCTGAGTCATTCCTTCAAAAATAATTTTCGTTATACCCTTGTCTAATTTAAACTTCCCTTTTCTTTGAACTTGCGCTCCCTGAAGAAAGACAGTTACATTATTAATTTTAGAACTTACTTTTTTTTCAACTTCAGCCATTGCTGAAGATCCAATAAGGATTATGATAATTATGGTGCTTGTTATCTTTTTCATGGTTCTATTTTTTTATTAATTATGGCTATCCGTACATCACCGTTTTTAAAAAGTTCATTCACCTCGAAAATATATTTTATTATATGTCGTTATTGCCTTATTTCACTACATTTACGCCCAGAATATAAAACAATGAAAAATCTAATTACGCTCACTTTTTTAATAATCTCTACAAGTATTTTAGCGCAAAACACTATTCTATTTGAAGATTTTAATGATGGCTTTCCCGCAGGATGGCAAACAATTGATGGAGATGGTCTTGCCCCCTATAACGACCCTGCGGTAAATTTCATTTCGGATTCGTGGGTGATGCATGAGGATTATGACACTTTGGGCATAAACGATTCCATTTTAATCAGTAATTCCTGGTTTGAAACTGCTGGTACCGCCGATAATTACATAGTTTTACCTGCATTAACATTGGGTGCTTTTGGAAATTATATCTCATTTGATTGCAAGTCAAAAGATCAAACATACCCTGATGATTATGAGATTTTATTCTCCTATTCTAATCTAAACTCGTTTACAAGTAACCCCGTTATTTTTGATTCCGTTGGACCTTCATATTGGGCAAATTACACTATTTCATTAGACAGCGTAGGAATTACAGGTCAAACGGTTTACTTGGCTTTTAGACACAATGCCTATGACCAGTTTATTTTAGAAATTGACAATGTAAAAGTCTTTACAGAAAGTCCAATGGAAATTGCAACTGAAGAGTCCAACAAGATTTCGTTTTATCCAAACCCGGCTAAAGAGTCTATAACGGTTAAAGGTCTCTCGGAAAATACTTCTTATTCGATAACAGATATTAATGGAAAGTTGATTCAAAACGGAAACACTTTTAACAATATCAATCTAGAGAACTTGAATAGAGGGTTCTACTTTATTGCAATTGGAAAGAATATAGCACAAAAGTTGATTGTAGAATAATGTCTAATCTACTTCTTTGAAAGTAACATTACAAAATATTGTCCCCTACCCATTGAAAGATGAATCTTTCTCTAATGAAAGTATTTGGGCAAAGGAATTTATATTAGAATCCAATCATTCCTATCTAATATCATCCGACTCAGGAAAAGGTAAAAGCACCTTACTTTCCTATATATACGGGCTTAGGTCTGATTATTCTGGATCAATAAGCATTGATCAAGAAAAGCAAAAAAATATTTCTATAGATAGTTGGTCAAAATTACGAACCCATAAATTATCCTATCTAATACAGGACTTAAGGCTATTTAATCATCTTTCAGTTTGGGATAATTTAATTTTAAAAAATAATTTAACCAATCATAAAACAACTTCTGAAATTGAAAACATGCTTGAACAATTTGGTTTATTATATAAGAAAAATCAATTGGCGGGGAAACTCTCTTTAGGTCAGCAGCAGCGAGTAGCGCTTATTCGCTGTTTCCTTCAACCATTCGAATTCTTATTGCTAGACGAACCTTTTAGCAATATCGATGACACCAATATTCAAATAGCCAAAAAACTGATTAACGAAGAGTGTAAGGCTAATAATGGTGGGTTTATTCTAGCTACACTAGGTCATGATTATGAATTTGAAAATGCAACTACTGTCTATTTATAGGAAAGACCAATTATGAAAAAAGCGATTAATAAAAAACAAAATATTTTCACCCTTGTATTTTCCGCTTTGGGTGCTATTTTGGGGTTTACGCTTTTATTAATAACACTTCAATTGTTCACGGATGTTGATGCCATTTTTAATTCTGAATCTGATGCGATCGATTCAGAATACTTGGTGCTTAAAAAGCATGTTTCAACCCTTAACACAATTGGGCTTTCAAGCAATACAACCTTTGATTCTAAGGAAATTGAAGAAATTAAAAACCAAAATTTCATAAAAGATATTGCACCATTTAACAATGCAACCTTTGAGGTAATGGCAGTATTGGGTATGGAAGGAGGTAAATTTCCTACGATGAAATCATTGGCGTTTTTTGAAACGGTTCCAGATCAATTCATAGATGCAGAAACGAAAAACTGGGGATGGGAAAAAGGAAATACACAAGTCCCTATTATTTTACCAAACACCTATTTAGATGCTTATAATTTTGGAATAGCACAAACAGCTGGGACGCCGCAAGTAAGCAAAGGAATAATTGGAGCTTTTTCCATCAAACTAGAAATTTCTGGAAATGGCAAAAAAGCTATATATCAGGGAAATGTTATCAATTTTTCTGATCGAATAAATTCAATTTTAGTTCCTAAAAGTTTCTTAGATTTTGCAAATATGGAATTCGGAACTCCCTCAAAACAGGAAATATTTAGAGTAATTGTAGAAGTTACAGATGCCAATGACCCGTCTTTAAAAAAATATATTGAAGAGAATGGTTATGAAACAAATAGTGAGCAATTAAGAGGTGGTAAAGTAGAGCAAATACTGAGAGGTTTCTTAAATTTCCACGTACTCATTGGAATAATAATCATTCTTCAATCTGCTTTTCTGTTTGTATTGTATTCTCAAATTTTAATCCAAAAATCTAAATATGAAATACAGTTGTTGTTAATTCTTGGTTATAAATGGAAAACTATCACGAATCAAATAAACAAATCATTTATATGGGTATTTATGCTTGTCGGTTTCGTTTCATTCTTATGTTTCGGAGCTGTTAAACTTTGGTTTAACGCCTGGTTATTGGAAGAGGTTGGAATGGAAGTAACGAGTCTAGTTTCAGCAAGCACACTGCTTTTTGGTCTTGGATTTTTGTTGTTGTTCCTATTATTCACAGGGTTTAACATTTCAACTAAAGTGAAACAATTAGCAAAACCGAATTCTTAATTTTTTGTTAAAGTTTAATATATAAAGCATCCTAAACTTATTTGGTGCGTCATTTGTTATACTTTCGAATTAGAAAAGAAAATTTTTAAAATATGAAGAAGTTATTATTACTATTTATTCTTTTTTCAACTGTTGGAGCAAGTGCTCAATACAGTCTTAAATTTAAGGTTAATGGATTAAAAGACACCACAATATTTCTTGCAAGATATTTAGGTGACAAGTTATATTACGCAGATACAGCTGAAGCTAAAAACGGCATAGTTGAATTTGAAAACCAATACGACGAAGGTGTATATACGGTAATCTGCCCTGGGCCGAAATGGTTTGAAGTTATTTTAGCTGATAAGGAGATTGAAATGGAGACTTCAATCAGCAACTTCATTACAAACATGAAAGTTAAAAAATCTGTAAATAATAAAATCTTTTACGATTACATCAAATTTATCAACGAGAAGAAGAACGAAGCAAAAGATAAAAAAGACGATAAAGAGCTCATGGGTAGGTTAGACAAAGAAGTTAAAGCCTATCAGAAGAAATTGGTTGGAGAGAATAAAGATTTACTGGTAGGTAAACTAATTAACATGTCAATTGATCCAATCATTCCTGAGAACATCATAAAAAATGACACCTTACGATACAAATACTACAAAGCACATTATTGGGATAATATTGATCTATCCGACAAAAGGTTGGTTCATTACCCTGCATTCAAAAACAAATTACAGTTCTACTTTGAAAAAATGTTACTGCAACAAGCGGATACTATCTGTGCAAATGCGCATATCGTTAATCGAGCAGATGGAAAACGGATCTGAGATGTTTAAATACGTTGTTCATTTTATTACTTACAAGTACGAAACTTCCAAAATTATGGGAATGGATGCAGTATTCTACTGTATGGCAGATTCTTACTATTGCCCCGCAGATAAATCCAGAGCTTATTGGTTAGATCCGGATAAATTAAAAGAGTTGTGCGAAAGAAAAGATGCGGTAGGACCATTGAGAGTAGGCCAGCCCGCTCCTAGAATTATTCTTGCCGATACTACTGAGGAAAAGTGGATAGATTTTTACACACAAGTAAAAACGGAACACACTGCCCTTATCTTTTGGGCGGATGATTGTGGACATTGCAAGAAAGAAATGCCAAAGTTGAAGAAGTTATATGCCGAACTGAAAGAAAAAAACATAAATATTGAATTCGTAGCAGTTGGAACTAGCCTTGAAAATAAAGGGTGGAAGAAATTTATTAAAGAGAATAACCTTCCTTGGATAAATATTTCAGATTTTCCAGATGCGAACGAAAATGCAATCAAATATTTAAACGAACTAAGAGTAACAGATTTACAAAGTTTAAACTTTAGAAAGACATATGATATTTTTAGTACTCCTCAAATTTACCTTTTGGATAAGGATAAAGTAATAAGAGCAAAAAAATTGGATGCGAAAAATCTGGCTAAAATTTTAGAACATAAATTGAGTATCGATCTTGATTATGAAGAACCAGAGGAGGAAGAAAAGAAAAAAGAGGACACGCACTAGTTAATTTACTTGTTAACGAAGTGTTAAAGAATAAATAAGCGAGAGAAACCTGATTATATTTGTAATTAGGAAATTAAAAATTAAACAATAAATAAAATCAAAATTATGAAAAAAGCAATCTTAACATTTGGGATGATGTTTCTAGCAGTAATGGCATTCGACGTTAATGCTCAAGCTACAGCTGCGCCTGCTGCGAAAGCTATCCAAGTTGGTGGTGCCGAAATTAGCTTCGAAAAAGAAGTTCATGACTACGGTGTTATGGAACAAAATGGGAATGGACAGTGTGAATTTGTATTTACAAATACCGGAACAGAGCCATTATTAATTACCAACGCCAGAGGATCTTGCGGATGTACTGTACCAGATTGGCCACGTGAACCTATCGCACCGGGAGCTTCTTCTGCTATCAAGGTAAAATATGACACAAAGAGAATCGGTTTAATTAACAAATCTGTAACGATTACGTCAAATGCAGAAACTTCTACTAAAATTATTAGAATTAAAGGTGAGGTTAAAGCACCAGCTGCTGGCGCAACTCCTATTAAGCCTGTTGATGGACCTGCAATTAAAAAAGGATAATTAAATCAATACACTATTTAAAAACTCCGATTGTTATAGTCGGAGTTTTTTTTTACCTAAAATTTTAAGCATGAAGTTATTCTTTGCAATTCTATTATTTTCATTTTCCGTAAACGGATTTAGTCAAGCAAAGATTACGTTTAAAGAAAAAACCCATAGGTTTCCCAAAACAAAAGAAGGGGTTTTACTAGAACATGATTACGCTTTTACAAACACTGGAAATGAGCCACTAATAATTGATGGAATAAAAGTTACTTGTTCTTGTACGAAATTTACTTATCCAAAAACACCCATTTTACCCGGCGAAAAAGGTATTATTCATGTTACTTTTGATACCAATAAAAAATATGAATGGCAAAATAGGACATTAGTAATTTCAAGTAATGCTGAAAAACCTACAAGCATTATTCGTTTCAAAGTAATGGTTGTTAACGAAAAGCATTAGGTTTGAAAAGTATTTTAGGAGAAAAAACAAACTTTTATTAACAAAAGCAAAACTAGCTTTTATGTTTATAGCTATTTCATCATTACCTTTATCAACGAATTACCTACTATGAAAAAATACATTATTTATTTCTCCATTTTGCTTTCCCAAATAGTTGGGTACGGACAGGAAAAATATAACAGTTTGTTTTGGGAAATATCAGGAAATGGGCTTAAAAATAATTCATACTTATACGGAACCATGCACACGCAAGACGAGCGTGCTTTCCAATTTAAAGAAGGCGTAATAGATGCTTTTAACCAGGCAGAAATATATGCTATGGAGTTAAATATGGATAGTGTGAATCAAGGTGCTTTATTGAGCAAATTAATTATGGACTCAACCTACTCGCTTAAAACATTATTAACAGCAGATGAATATGCAGTAGTATCAAACTTCTTCAAGGATTCGTTGGGACAGGCCCTTTTTATGTTTGAAAAGATGCAGCCGCTGTTTACAGCCCAAATGGTTACTCTAAGAGATTTAGAAGCACAACAAACCGACGCATTGGATATTTACTTTTTTAAAGAAGCTAAAAAACAAAAGAAACAGACAATTGGCTTAGAAAAAACCATAGAACAGATCGATGCATTTAGCGCTATTCCATATGAATTACAGGCTAAGGGATTAGTTGACGCAGTAAACGACTATGGAAAAGAAGGTAAATTAGACATGGATGCCATGATAAAATATTATGCTGAAGGAAACCTGGACAAACTTTTGGAAATGACAACAAAAGATGAAGAAGATGAAGAATTGTCTAAAATTTTCAACGATATATTTCTTGTAAAAAGAAATTACAACATGGCCGACAGAGCTGAACCGTATATTAAAGAAGGAAGCACCTTTATTGCAGTTGGTGCTGCTCACTTGCCTGGAGAAGAAGGTGTTATTGAATTACTGCGCAAGAAAGGGTATAAAGTAATAGTAAAATAAACCCGTGATTCCTAAATCAATATGTTTAATGCCCTGGATTCATTTATATGTGGATACAAACGGAAATGCCAAAGCCTGCTGCAATACGAGTATTACCTATGGCAATGTAAACAATGAAAGTATCGAATCTATTTGGAATGGAGAATCGATTAAAAATTTTCGAAAAAACCTGTTGGAAGGTAAGAAAGATAAAAGATGTGCTGCCTGTTTTAAAAGAGAAGCAGTCAACAAAAGTAGTATTCGCACAGAAACATTAGATAAGTACAAGCCTTATCTTAAATGGCTCCAAAAGACTTCCACTGATGGCACTTGCAAGCATTCAAAACCCGTTTATTTAGATATTCGCTACAGTAACGTTTGCAATTTAAAATGTAGAACCTGCTGGCACGGAGCAAGTTCTAGTTGGTTTAATGATGCTAAATTATTGAAAAGTAATTTTGGTGATAAAGCCATAATAAAAGCAACGCCAGAGAATGAAAAATTCATTGATGACTTGTTTACCTGCGACACTGAATTAGAGGAAGTATACTTTGCAGGTGGAGAGCCATTGATGATGGAAGAACATTATTCTTTCTTAGATTCTTTACTTGATAAAAATCAAACTTCTCTTCATTTACGGTATAACACAAATTTAAGTGTACTAACACTAAAAGGTAAAAGTGCACTGCACTATTGGAAACATTTCAAGAAAATCACCCTGGCTGTAAGCATTGATGCAATCGGAGAAAAAGTAGCCTATATAAGAAGTGGATTGAAATGGGAAAAGTTTTTAAAAAACATAGAATTAGTCAAGAAACAATGCCCACACATTAAAATTCAAATTGCACCTACGGTTAGCAACTTATCCATACTCACATTATGCGATTTACATCAGTATTTTGTTAAGAATAATTTAACAAAAATTAATGACATATATCTCAACATACTGGATCGCCCAACTTATTACAATTGCAAAAACTTAACCAAATCAGTTAAGGAAAAAGCGAAAGATAATTTAATCGCTCATATAGAGTGGTTAAATAAAAAGAATGCCACACAACTTGTAATTAAAGAATTTGAGGCAGTAATTGACTATATGATGAATGATGCTAATGCCACACATTTAAAACAATTTGCAATACAAACAGAAAAACTAGATATAATTAGAAATGAAGATATCAATTCAGTTTTTCCAGAATTAGTCCAATTTAAAGATACAAATTAGACAACGGACGCTATTAAATCTGAATTTTCTTTTTGCAAATTTCGAACTCTATTATTCATGACATAAAACCATAAGGGTGGAAACAATGCCAAGACTATCATTCCAGGATACCCTGTTGGCATTTGAGGAGACTCTTCAAAATGTCTGAGTATTTGATACTTTCTGTTTGGTCTATAATGGTGATCTGAATGTCTACTCAACTCAAACAAAATACCTCTTCCCAAAGAATGATTTGAATTCCAGCTATGTACTGGCAGAACTTTTTTAAAGTTACCTTTATCACCAATATGTCGTTGTAAACCATAATGTTCAATGTAGTTAACCGATTCTAGCAGCAGTATACCGATAATAGCACTAACCCAATACATTACCATCGTTTGCCAATTGAATAAGAATAAAATTGCTACCAACAACCCAGATTGACACATAACATAAAACACCATTTCGTTTCTCCAATGTAATTTACTTCGACCTTGCTTACCCAATTTAAAAAACTCCAATTTCCAAGCTGAAATGTAGCCCATTATCATAGAACGAAACCAAAAAGAATAAACCAACTCACCATACCTAGATGTTGCTGGATCGTCTTCAGTGCTAACATTCTTATGATGACCTCTGTTGTGTTCTATAAAGAAATGCATGTATTGAGAGGTTAATAATAATGCTTTCGACATCCATTGCTCATACTTTTTTGTTCTGTGCCCTAACTCATGTGCTACATTTATTCCAAACACACCACAAGCTAATCCAAATGTTATTATTCGTCCAAACAACTCATAAACTTCCAATTTTTCTTGTACCGAAAAAAGAAAAAGTATTAATAATCCCCATTGAGCGGGCACAATCAGATAAACAACCCAATCATACATCTTATTAACTAATAACTTATCTTCCTCTTCTTTGGAAAGATTGCCTTCACTCACCGTTAACACTAGTTCCAAAAGCGGAATTACAATAAATGCATAAATCGGTAAAATAAAAGTTAACCAACCGTTAGAAGTCAGCCCAACAAATCCTAACCCCATGGATATATAAGCTAACAAATACCCTAAATTTCTTTTCATCTGCATAAAGTCACGTTTGATTTAAAACAAATATAACAAAAAGTAAACTACTTTTAACTTTTAGTTTACCTTTGTTTGATATGGGAAGAATATCACTGGATAAACAACGGCTAAAATCACCAAAAAAGCGGGAAGATTTTGCTCGACTCCTTTTTCCTGTTTTTATGGAGGAAGGAATAAAAAATATATCGACAAATGACATATGTAATATACTATCAAAGTCAAAAGCCACTGTATACAAACACTTTGATTCTAAAAAAGATATTGTAACCTATATTCTAAATGAGAAATTGGAAGCTATGCAGAAATTTCCTGGCTTATTATTCTCCAAAGACGAATATAAAGTCAGGTATCAAAAAGCAGTGAAATACATTTCTAACATTTTAGAAGATGTTTCTCCATTATTCTTAAGTGATCTTAAAGAAATCTATCCGGACCTATGGGGACATATAGAGAACTTCAAACAGTCAGCAATTTCTATTTTGAAGACATTCTATAATGACGGGATAGAAAGTGAAGTAGTAATCAAAATAGATCCAGAATATCTCATTTTGCAAGATGAGTTATTTTTTGACACATTGATTAATCCTTTTTTAATGAAATCCAGAAAGCTAGATATTAAAAAAGCTTTTGACGCTTATTTTGAAATCAGGTTTAATGGGATAATGAAAAGATAATTACTTTTTGTACTGAATATCGAACAGCTTCTTATAAGCTCCATCGAGACTCAATAATTCTTGATGTGAACCGGATTCTATGATCTCTCCTTGTTCCATGACAATAATCTTATCCGATTTACTAATAGTGGATAGCCGGTGCGCTATAATAATAGAAGTTCTACCTTCGGTTAATTTTTCAATTGCTACTTGAATCAATTCTTCTGATTCGGTATCTATTGAAGAGGTAGCTTCATCTAAAATTAAAATACTCGGATTGTAAACATAGGCTCTAATAAAAGAAATCAATTGGCGTTGACCGACTGACAACATGCCTCCCCTCTCTCCTACCACAAAATTGTAATTATCGGGTAACGACATAATAAATTCATGCGCGCCAACTTGCTTCGCTGCTTCAATTACTTTTTCTCTCGAAATGGAATCATCACCAAGGGTAATGTTATTTAATACAGTATCTGAATACAAAAAAACATCTTGTAAAACCACAGCTACATTGTTACGAATTAAGTCAATATCAATATCCCTTAGTTCATCTCCGTCAACTATTATTTCTCCTTTTTGATATTCATAAAACCTACTTAATAGGTTTATAATAGACGACTTACCAGCTCCAGTTGCACCAACAAACGCTATAGTTTCTCCTGGAGAAAGTGAGAAATTAATACCTTTTAGAACAAAGGTGGGCTCATTGTAGGCAAACCAAACATCTTTAAAAGCTATATCTCCTTTAAACTCCTTACTCACAACCTCACCATTATTCTCAATTTGCTCCTTTGTGTCAAGCACCTTAAACACACGAGAACTACCAACCATGCCCATTTGCAACACATTAAAACGATCTGCAAGCAGGCGGATAGGTCTATACATCATATTTATAAAAAGCATGAACATTGTAAGTTGAGCAGCTAAATCACTTCCCTTTACACCTTCATTATCCAGCTGCATCATTGTGTAAATAATTAACAATGCCAATGATAATGAACTTAATATATCAACAATTGGCATAAATATAGAATATGCCCAAACCGACTTAATATGAGCTTTTTTGTGCTTTTCATTAATCTTTTTAAACTTTTCAGATTCTATTTCCTCCCTTCCAAAAATCTTGACAATATTAATTCCGGTAAGATGTTCTTGAACAAATGTATTCAAGCGAGATACTTGCGTTCGCGCTTCCTGAAAAGCTTTTTTTATTGCCTTTTTAAAAATATTAGCAGCAACCAATAAAATAGGAATTGGAATGATAACCATTAATGCTAATTCCCAATTTATTACAAACATGCAAACCAATACCCCAGCAAGCTTTAACAAATCACCAAAGATGGTCAGCAATCCTTGAGAAAAAACATCTGCTACGGTTTCAATATCGCTAACAGCTCTGGTTACCAGCATCCCAATTGGATGCGTATCAAAATACTTGAGTCGCAATCGGGTAATATGTGAAAATAACTCTACACGTAAATCTTTTATTACATTCTGACCAATTATGTGTCCTACATAAGTATGAAAAAACTGTCCTATTGCCTCTGACATTAATAATCCAATGAGAACAAAAGTCCAATATAAAAGTCCTGCGGCATCCGGGTTTTCGATACAAGAACCCACCATAAACCCAAAAATGATAGGACGAATAGAAGTAACAACAGCCAAAATGAAGGTCAGTGCTAATGCACCCACCATTAACATTCTATACGGTCGTGCATAGCCCATTATTCTTGCGAACAATTTACTATCCCACGCTTTTCCGGTTACTTCACTCATTGGTTTATTCCTATTGCCTCACAAAAGTACATTATTTAGACTGAATCAAATTGATTCGGCTAGCACTAATTATGAAAATATAATCTATCTTTGCTGCATGAAATTAGTACTATTATCTATAGGTTTATTAGCTTTAGGAGTCTTAGGAATTTCCATAAAAATATGGGCTAAAAAAGACGGTGAATTTGCAGGAACTTGTGCGAGCAACAACCCCCTATTAAAGCAAGAAGGAGAATCTTGCAGTGTATGTGGTGCTCGCCCAGACGAAATGTGTAAGGAAGATAAATAATTCTTTCATCCTTTGCTATTCGAGACTTTTTACTTCCAATACCTTATCATCTTGATAAGTTTTATTAAAAACTGATAATTATGCGTTAACCGAAGCTTATTAGGTTTATCTTTGCACCAGATATTAAAAACATACAGGATTATGAGTGTGCCAGTTGTTAAGTTTAATGTAAAAGATCAAACGGAGTTCTTCAAAGAATTACGAAAGAGAGTTAACAAGTATTTTAAAGACAATAACATTTCTCGATATGCAAATTTCAACATGAAATTTAAATCAGCATTTATGATCTGTCTATACTTTGCCCCATTGGTCTTAATGCTGACTGGTATTGTTGCAAACGTTTGGTTGGTTTTATTAATGTGGGTATTAATGGGGTTTGGAATGTCAGGTATTGGCTTATCAATTATGCATGACGCCAACCATGGCTCTTATTCAAAGAACCAAAAAGTAAATAACGCAATGGGGTGGTTAATCCATTTTATTGGAGGATACAAAGAAAATTGGAAAATTCAACACAACGTTCTTCACCATTCTTTTACGAATATAGAGGGGTTTGATGAAGATATTGAAATCGGAATAATGCGCTTCAGTCCTACTCAAAAAAGGAGAATGCTGCATCGTTTTCAAATATTTTATGCACCATTTTTATATGGATTGATGACAGTTTATTGGTGCAGTGCTAAGGATTTCATTCAATTATTTCGCTACAATAAAAAAGACTTGTTAAAAGGACAAGGGCTTACCCTAGCAAAAGGGTTTTTTCAGATTCTAGTGAATAAAATTTGGTATTTTGCTTTGTTACTTGTACTGCCCTCCTTATTGGTTGATTTACCTTGGTGGCAGTCTTTTGTTGGATTTGGAATTATGCATTTTATTTGTGGGTTAATTCTTTCTTTCGTATTTCAACCCGCTCACGTCATTGAAGATACGCAGTTTTACGATGTAGATGAGAATGGGTCTGTAGATAACAATTGGGCCATACATCAAATTAAAACTACTGCAAATTTTGCGAATGGCAGTTACTTTTTTTCGTGGTTTATTGGTGGTCTAAATTTCCAAATTGAACATCATTTGTTTCCAAATATTTGCCATATTCATTACAAGAAGCTTTCCAAAATAGTTCAGGAAACAACGAAGGAATTCGACTTACCTTACCACCAGCATAAAACATTTTTTGGAGCTATTAAAAGCCACTTGATTTTGTTGAATCAGCTCGGCACGGGAAAATATGAACGTAATCTAGCCAACAATAAAGGCTAAGAAAACCCATAATCCGACCTAAGGTTTCTGCTATTTCTCAATGCATTGAGACACAAATTTGCCTTATGATTTGATTATTTCAAAACCCTATTTTTATCTAATATCCTCAGCTTAATCAATGCTTCTAACTCCGTTTTCAAAGGTTGATTAATGACCCCTAATTCTAACAATAGCTCATTTGAAGCTTCTAAAACCGATACTTGTTTATGGAAATTATCACGTGAAAAATGGACATATTTCATAATCCAAAAAGCATCAAACACCTTAAAAAACCGGGTAATAAATGCCTTATCAGAATTTGCATTTTTTGCGATTTCATCTATTTTTAGACGAAGCTCTTTTTCTTCAATAAATTGATTAATCAAACCACATAACTTACTGGCATTTAAGTTTTTATCACTAATTAAAACCTCGTAAACAAACGCTTTAAGTTCTGTAAATATTCTAAAATTATAGGTCTGTACCCCTACCTGGTTTGAACTTACAATTTCACCAACCGCCTTACCGGTTCCAAACGGAACTCGATCCGACACTCTTGGAGAGGGTATTACTGTTGTGGTATTTAATTCTGTGAAATTACCCAATTGAATAATCTTATTCAAAAAGTAAAAATCCTCCCCCGCTTTTCGTTTATTCATTCCACCTTGTTTCGCATATGCCGCAGCGCGAACTGCCATGCTCGAACCTATCGTATGAAACACAAATGGAAGCCCGGTATATTGCTGTGCATTTTTATAATAGCGCAAATGCAATTCGTATAACATAATTGCATTATATTCTTCAAATGTATGACAATTTCCCTCCAAAGGATGCTCAAAGTGAATGGAACAACCAGGAGTTTTTGGATGCTTTTTAAAATGGGATATAATTGCTTCAAAATAATTTGATTCACACAAACTATCCGCATCAAAACAAACAATAATACCGTCTTTATTAATCTTCGAGAATCGATTTAACGCTTCGTCCATTCCAATTTTCCGAGCCAATCCTACCCCCGCTTTTTTAGGAGGCATATCAAATACTTCTATTGTATTAAAAGTAATAGACTCGCAGCTATTCTCTAACGAAAATCGATTTGCTTGAACTACAGTTGTCTCGTTTTGTTTAACAATATCACTATCTGTGTTCACTCCATGATTGATTACAGTAATAACTTCTACAGAAACACCTATTGGAACAAAAGCTTCCTTGAGCGAATGCAAACTCTCCAGTAAATCAGGCTCATTATGTGAGGGAATAACAACAATCAATTCCAAATTAGAAGGAACGGGGCTATTCAATTCTATTTCTCGATGATTGAATCGATCAAAATAAACTGCAGCAACAGAACGCATCTCTTTAGCCATTCTCTAGTATCAAGGAGATAATCGTCTTAATTTCCATTCTGCACCTTCTTTGTTGTAGACAATTCTATCGTGCAAACGACTTGCCCTGCCCTGCCAGAACTCTATCTTGGTTGGCTTTAAAACATATCCGCCCCAATGTTTAGGCCGATCAACCTCAATATCTTTAAAACGCGCTGTATATTTCAATACATGCTGTTCCAATTCTTCTCTAGTGGTCAAAACATCACTTTGGGCAGACGCCCAAGCTCCTATTTGGCTTTTTTTAGGACGAGCAGCAAAGTATTTATCCGACACCTCTTCCGAAACTTTAACCACATCACCTTCTATCCTAATTTGCCTCTCAAGTTCTCCCCAATGTAAATTAAGAGCTGCTTTCGGTGTCGAAAGTAACTCCTTTCCTTTTTGACTTAAGTAATTTGTATAAAAAACAAATCCATCATCCAGAATATCGCGCATGTAGACAATACGAGAAGAGGGTTGATTATTTAACCCCACAGTTGAGAGACACATTGCATAAGGATCTAGGATTTTAGAATTAACTGCCTCTTCAAACCAAACCGCATATTGTTTAAAAGGATTATTATCAACTGAACCCTCAGTTAAAGGCCTCTCAGCAAAATCTCTTCGAACCTGATTCATATAATTCTTAATTTCCTCTAAACTCATATTAATGTTTTGTTAAATAAAAAAAGACCTTACAAAGGTACTATTTGTAAGGTCTTTTATCTAATCTATTTATAATATTTCCTATCTACCGTAATCATTATAATACTCATCATAATACATTTCATACTCGTAAATAAGCTCAATATTGGTTACTTCGACATCCGTCAGCTTTTCTCTAACATCTACATCTAAAGGCATATACCAATCTTTTGCTTCAAAATGAAAACGCCATTCTTTGTTACTAAAGCTATAACCATGTCTAGCATAAATTTCGTTTCTCATTTCAGACAATTCTTCACCTGTCATGTTTTCGACGTCGTCATACGTCAATTCTCTTGTAGATGCTTCTGGGTAATCCCCAACAGTACTGTCATAACTATAAACTCTTTTCGACAAATTATACTCTTTCGGGTCGGTTACACCTTCATCAAACGGAGACCATTTTCCGCTTAACGATTGTCCCGTAATATCAATTTGAAATTCAAAATGTCCATCATATTTATCATCCCCAGGTTCCTTCATATCAAAAACCAAAACATCATCTTCCTTTTTTACGCTTCCTTCAATCTTTCTAAAATTACCTGCACACACACTATATCCATGAGCTATTCCATCAACGATTTCGTATAGAGAGATATTAATTACATTACCTCCAAATGCACCTACCCAATAACCTAATTCTCCAAACTCTCCAGTACTAGATAACAAGTGTTCATCAATAAATTCCTGGGTTTCCGATTTAGCTCCTCCTTGGGTACGAGGGTCCATCACTTCAGGTTTTGCATCAGTAGTTTCCACAGCTATTTCTGCTTTAACATCTTTTGAATTCGATTCTTTAGGTTCTTCCTTAGTTTCTGAACCACAGGCTATTGCTATAAATAGAATTGAAAGGTAAATAAGGGTTTTCTTCATTTTTATTTTGTTTAATTTTACGGGAAATTACAATTTTTGAATTTAACCATCATTAGGAATATCGTTTTAATTGCTTTGCTTGGTTTTTTCTGTGTACTAATGGTAAACCTCTCATTACCATACATTCACTTAGACACTAACGTAGCTTTTCTGAGAATTAAACAATGGGTATTCCGTCGGTACGACAGTTCAATTTCTACTATCTGGATTGTTGCTTTTTTCACACATGTAGCAACAAGCATATTTGCTGTTATAGCAGGTTTTACGCAATTCTTTAAGGCTTTTCTTTACAAAAGAACCCATAGGTTAATGGGTAAACTTTATGTCTTTTCAGTCCTGCTTTTTACAGCAACTTCCGGATTGATAATGAGCTTTTTTGCTAATGGAGGATGGACTTCGGTAATGGCGTTTACATTACTTTCTGTTCTCTGGTGGTTCTCCACCTATAAAGCATTTAGGTGCGTTATAAACAAACAATATGATCAACATGGTAAATGGATGATAAGAAGTTATGCACTTACTTTATCTGCCATTACATTACGTTTATGGAAATACGCTTATGCAAACTACATAGATCCAGACATGGAATTCTTACACCCTATGGACCTATACAGAGTGGTGGCTTGGGTAGGCTGGGTTCCTAACCTACTATTTGCAGAATTTTTAATTAAAAAGAAAATTCATCTAAGAATGCTTAAAAAGTAACTACCTCTTGAACACAGGTTCCGTTATTTTTAAGACAACGCTACTACCATCTTTTTTTGCGCCAATTAACACAGATGGCTGTTTCGCAGTAAAAGCAAATTTTTCTGCTTTAAATTCAAATCTATATCCTTCATTTTTGACAAATTCCTTATCATATTTTGCTGATTTTGCAAAACCTTCCGGCACTCTTTCTTGAATAACCTTAATCATTGATTCTTGCAAGGCATTGGCTAGTAAAGCGTCATTATTTGTATTAAATTCAACTTGGAATTCATAAATATTATCTCCGTCTACAAAAACTTGTTGCCCTTTTCCGGCTTTAAATTTCACCTTAACACCGAAAACACTTCCTTGCTTAGCACCGTCTATCGTATTTGCAAAACTTCCTTTTTTACTATCGGTTAAAATGGATTGAAAGACGGAATCAAAATCTTCCATCACAGACTTTATAAGCAACGCTCTTTCTCTAGCATCTTGCTTTTTCTGCTGATCACCTATTTTAACGATTAAACCATCCAGTTTTGCACGAAATATTTGCTTATCACTATCCGACCACTTAACTAAATCAGTATCTTTTAAAATAGTATAGACATTTGATAATGCCAAACTTTGATCGGATAGGTTCTCCGTATTAACAAGCATAGCTTTTAGCATTTTCACCTCATATACCTTAGAAATAAATTCCACGGTCAATTCAGATACTTGTTTAACAGTAGAAGCGGTTTTACAATTGGACACCCAATTTTTTTTTTGCTTTTTCCAAGCCTTAACAAATTCTTTATTAGAAACATTTGATTCCAGTTCTTCGAGCATTCCTGCATACTGCTGTATCAATCCTTGTGCATTTCCTCCCAATGCGAATAAAGAAACGAGTAATACTAAAAATATTCTTTTCATGACCCTAAATTAATAAATTTCACCATATATGATAACCTTACCCAGTTTTTTAAAAAACCTTTACAAACTCTATACCACCTGTAATTATTACTATAACCTTCCTATCTTCATTGATTTCCACTGATACTAATAATTCCGTTTTAAATGATGAAATCTAGTATCTATGAAAATAAATTATTCGGGATAATAATGATGAAACCTCCATAAATACTTATCATTTTCATAGTTTTATACTGAATTTGCAATAGCATTTCCTATTGCCAGATAACAATGAATATAATTCATTCATTTACAAACTAATAAGGAATTAAAATGAAACTATATCCAATAGAAACAGGTAATTTTAAATTAGACGGAGGGGCCATGTTTGGTGTGGTTCCAAAATCTTTATGGGAACGAACCAACCCTGCTGATAGCAACAACATGTGCAATTGGAGTATGCGCAGTATGTTGGTGGAAGATGGAAACCGTTTGATGCTAATTGATACTGGAATTGGGAATAAGCAGAGTGATAAATTTTTTAGTCATTATCACTTACATGGAGACCATAATTTAAAAAAATCTTTAAACAAACTTGATTTTGGCATAGATGATATTACAGATGTCTTTTTAACACATTTGCATTTCGACCATTGCGGTGGTAGTGTTGAATGGAAAGATAGCGATAATAAGCAATTACAACCTGTCTTTAAAAATGCGAAGTATTGGAGTAACGACAAGCATTGGAAATGGGCAACAGAACCAAATCCTAGAGAAAAAGCTTCTTTTTTAGCCGAAAACATTCTACCCATTAAAGAAAGTGGGCAACTTGATTTCGTAAAAAGAACCGATAGGATTACTAAAAATGTATTTGAAGGGATGGATATCTTTTTTGCTGATGGGCACACGGAAAGTCAAATGATCCCTATGATAAAGTACAAAGGAAAAACTGTAGTATTTATGGCAGATTTACTTCCGAGTGTTGGCCACTTACCGCTACCTTATGTTATGGGCTATGACACCCGTCCGCTGCTTACAATGGATGAAAAATTACAATTTTTAAATTTAGCAGCAGATGAGGAATTCATTCTTTTTCTAGAGCATGACAGTATAAATGAATGTTGTACTGTACAACATACAGAAAAAGGAGTAAGACTAAAGGAAACATTGAAATTGTCAGACTTATAAAAGTCAGTAATATTTTACTGAAACTGCTGTTTAAATTAATTTTAAGTAGTACTTTTGTCCTCACAAAATTTTTAACAAACAATTATTTAAATTATAAGAAATGGGAGTATTAGTAGGAAGAAAAGCACCAGGATTTTCAGCGGCAGCTGTTACAAATGGTAACGATATTGTAACAGATTTTACACTAGAGCAATTTAAGGGGAAATATGTAATTTTATTCTTTTATCCAAAAGATTTTACATTCGTATGTCCAACTGAATTATTTGCATTTCAAGAAAAATTAGAAGAATTTAAGTCTAGAAATGTTGAAGTGATTGGTGTTTCAACAGATACTGAGCAATCCCACTGGGGTTGGTTGAACATGGAAAAAAATGCGGGAGGTATCAAAGGTGTTACATACCCTTTGGTAGCTGACACGAACAAGACTATCTCAACAAACTATGATGTATTAGCTGGAGACTGGGACTACAACGAAGAAGGTGAAATGACAGCTATTGGTGAATTAATCGCTTACAGAGGTTTATTTTTAATAGACAAAGAAGGAACAGTGAGACACCAATTGGTTAACGATTTACCCTTAGGTAGAAATGTTAACGAAGCTATGAGAATGGTTGATGCACTTCAACATTTAGAAGAACATGGTGAAGTTTGCCCGGCTAACTGGGTGAAAGGTGCTGATGCTATGTCTGCTACTCATGAAGGAGTTGCTGACTACTTAAGTAATCACTAAGTAATTTTAAAATATTCTAAAATAAAAAAAAGAGCCGTTTATGACGGCTCTTTTTTTTTGAAATTCATGTCGATTTTCAAAACTTATAAACAAGCATAACATCAAGATGACCTAAATCAAAATCGATAAAATTATCAATGGGATTGTATTGTTTAAATTGATCCGCTAATTTTTCTGAAATAGCCAAATAATAATTGAATTGGGGAGTTAGCTGCAGGGTGACCATAAATACTTCATCTAAAAACCAATCAAATCCAAAACTTACATCTATTCCTGTTATAAAATAATCACTACTATGACTTCCGGTGTAAAATGGATCTAAATTATTGT
>CALSNM010000024.1 GCA_943787725.1 uncultured Flavobacteriales bacterium
ATTCTAGTATTAATGGAGACTACGCGCCCCATTTACATTTTCAAATCATTAAGGACATGCAAAACAATTTTGGCGATTATCCAGGTGTTTGCAGCTTAAACCAATTGAGTTTTTTTTAAAGAGAATTGCCCAAATCCAATGGAGTTATTAGGAATACTTTAGAGTAAATTAATCAATCAGTCCCAAACAGTATTTTAAGCGAATAATCTTTTTAACCGAAGAATAAACTTGAAAACGAAAGTCTTCATCCTCATTCATTTTAGAAAGGATGTCATTTATATCTTTTTCTTCCTCTACCGGCATAAGCAATTGATCGCAGCCGGCCATTACCGCTTTTAACCCAGAATTTGGCACAGTCCTAACCCCTCCCATATTCATTGCATCCGTAATAACCAATCCCTCTAAATCCCAATTCGTTTTTCAATAAATCTGTTACAATCTCCCGAGAACAGGTGGATGGTAACCCTTCTGTATTGTATTTTTCGTTATTCTTAACTGCAATATGAGCTACCATTATTGACAAAACTCCATTGTCAATAACGGGTTGGTAATTTGGAACCTCTTTCATTTCTCCATCAATAAAGACTAATTTTTCATGTGTATCCCCAACTACAAATCCATGACCTGGAAAATGCTTTGCCGTAGCTATAATCCCATTATCGTTGCGTTTCTTCAATAAAAATATTCGAAAACCCAATCACAGTATCCATTGCTAAACCAAAACTCCTATTACTTACAGTTTTGTTTGGTGATGCATCTATAACCGGGGCAAAGTTTTGTGTAATACCTATCTTATTTAAATCTGCAGATATTGTATTCGTTACTTCCTTTACCTTTTCCTTCGTCTTAATAGCATTTGTTTTCGGAACTGGAGTAGTGCCTTTAATTTTATATTTTATCAATGTAGGTTCGGCATCAGCACTATAAATAGGGGGTAAATATCCATGGACTTCACAAATGCTATCAAACTGGTTGACAAATGCCGTAAAACTTTCAACTGTCCCATTCAGTAACAGAACACCTCCAGCTTTACCTTGTTGCATTAATTTTACGACATGTTCTGTAGGCTTTCCGTGCTTCCCAACCGCAGGAACTATCAATTGTCCAACACGCAGAGTATCATTCATGTAACTGAATTGTTCATCTATACGCCTTTCTAATTCTGGATTGTAGTTATAAAAATCAGCTAGTGTAAAATCTTGTGCAAAAGTGTTTAGTGCAAAAACGAATGATATAAATAACGATAAGTATTTCATGAAATGATATATTATAAATGCTAAAGTAACACTTCCTTAAATGGCTAAAATTATGTGGATAGTAATTTATTAAATTGCAAATGTTGACATGAAGGTTATCTTTGCACTCATATGCAGGAAAGACAAGAGGAGTATCAAGCGAATATCAATAATAATACAGCCGCATTTCAAGAGGTTAAAAAGAAAATTACACAAATTGTAGTTCTTCGTATTTTCGTATTTGCAGCAACTTGTTTTGGATGCTATTTGTTTTCTTATAATGCAGGGCTTGCAATAACTACAGGTGTTTTTGGTGCACTTTCCTTTGTGTTCATGGTGCAGTACCACAGCAACTTAGATCGTAAAAAAAACTACTTTGAGGAATTGATTAGCATCAATGAAATTGAAATTGAAGCTTTAAATGGAAATATTGATAATTTAGAAAATGGAGTAGAATTCTTGAACCCAAATCATCACTACAGTTATGATATTGACCTCTTTGGAGATGGTTCTTTCTTTCAGTTTTTTAACCGAACAAAAACACTCGGTGGAAGAAAAAAACTCGCGTCTATTTTAGTCAGTAATGAAATTGACAATATTGAGAACAAACAAGCCGCTATTAAAGAGTTAGCAAAAAACAGCAAGGAGCGTCAGCACTTCTGGGCTAGTGCTGGAACTATTAAAACAGAAACGACATCCAAAACCGTTGAAGACTGGTTAAAAAACTATAAAACGTTTGCATCCAATAAACTCATTTCCTTTTTGATAGTTCTTTTCCCTATTGTATCTGCTGTTCTACTTGGACTGCTTAGTGTGGACTTAATAGATTCAATGCTTTTTATCATTTGGTTTTTTGCAGGATTATTTATTACAGGAGTATTTTTAAAGAGAGTTAACGCTATTTATAACGAAGCCAACAAAATAACAGACACTATTAATCAATATTCTGAATTACTGCAAATTATAGAATCATCTGATTTTAAATCTGAACTACTCATTGAACAACAAGAAAAAATAAAAACCGAAAGTGCAAATGCTTCTCTGATTCTTAAAAAATTGGGTAGAGCTCTGGACAGACTAAACAGCCGAAACAATTTTATTGTTGGAATCTTTGGGAACGCACTATTGCTATGGGATGTGCTGTCTATTCACCTTTTGGAAAAATGGATAAATAACTATTCAATGAAAGTAGAAAGCTGGTTTGATGCTATCTACTACATTGATGCAATTCAATCCAGTGCGAATTACACTTACAACCACCCTAACTTTTGCTTTCCAATAATAAACAATGATGATATGGTTATTGAAGCAAAAGAATTAGGTCATCCACTTATTCCAGAAGCAAAAAGAATTAACAATGATTTTAGTATCGATAAAAAGAACTTCATTATAATCACTGGAGCTAATATGGCTGGAAAAAGTACATTTTTAAGAACCTTATCTCTAAATATCGTATTAGCAAACGCAGGATTACCAGCGAGTGCCAAAGAATTTAATTACTCTCCTGTTAAGCTTATTACGAGTATGCGAACTTCTGATTCATTGCAGAAAGAAGAGTCCTATTTCTTTTCTGAATTGAAGCGTTTAAAGTTTATTGTAGACAATATTAAGACAGAGAAATACTTTATCATTTTAGATGAAATTCTAAAAGGGACAAACAGTAAGGACAAAGAAATGGGGTCGAAAAAGTTTGTAGAAAAATTGGTAGCTTCTGGCTCTACTGGAATAATTGCTACGCATGATTTAGGCCTTTGTGAAATTCACAAGCGTTTTCCTCAAGTCATCAATAACTATTTTGATGCAGAAATTATTAATGGTGAATTATATTTTGATTATAAATTTAAAGAAGGAATTTGCCAAAATATGAATGCTTCTTTCCTGTTAAAGAAAATGGAAATTAGTAGAGGATTGAAACTTTACTTTTTGAATTATGGGCTTATTTATATTTTTAAACCCAAAATACATATATCATCAATCTGTTCAAGATCAGCTCTCCATTCTTCAAATACCGTATTCAACATTCCTTGCTGCTCATTCATAGGGGTGTTCGATATGGAAATCAATAACTTTTTTAGATTTTTAACTTTATATTTTTTCCCTTTAGTGCCTCCAAATTGATCTTGAAAACCATCAGTAAAAATATATAGTCTATCATCTTTTTCTAAGGTAATTTCATGCGTAAGAAACGGTTCAGGAAAAGGATATTTTCCAATAGGTTTTCGATTTGGCAGTTTTTCTAGTAATTCTCCTTTTCTAATAATCCATAAAGGGTTATTCGCTCCAGCCCATAGTAGCTTATTGCCTTCAATGGAGCATAGTGAAATATCCATTCCATCTGCCATTTCTGCTTGTTCCTCACTTTTGCTAAATTCTTGAATTACTATTTCCCTTGTTTTATCCAATATTTTACCAGGGTCAGTTAAACCATGTTCACGAACACTTCTGTTCAGCCCGTTATTGCAAACCACAGAGATCATAGCTCCAGGAACTCCGTGTCCTGTGCAATCAGCTACTGCAAAAAGGGTTTTTCCATTTTTAATCTCGAGCCAATAAAAATCTCCGGCAACAATATCCTTTGGCTTATACAAAATAAAGTAATCTTTTAAATGGTTGTTGATCATGTCAGGAGCTGGAAGAATAGCTGACTGAATTCTCTTAGCGTATTTAATAGAATCTAATATTTCATTATTCTTTATTTGAACAATCTCCTTTTGTTCTTGAATCAAAGCGTTTTGTCTTTGACTTATAAGAAATCGGTTGAACATAAATAAGCCAAATAACATTACTACCGCTAATCCTCCATATAGGGTATATCGCTTGGTTTGTTCTTGATTGATTTGAGCCTTATGTGTTTCAATTTCAGCATCTGTTACTTTTTTTTCCTCAACAGCTAATAAACTATCCGCTAAGATCATTTTTTCATATTCATTTTGTAAGTTTTGCCTGATAATTAATTTATTATTTTCAATATTCTTTAGGCTATCTTTCATAACTGTACATAATTCTAACATCTCTACAGTCTTTTTCCAATCACCTTTTTGTTTACTTATTTTGCTTAGCATTTCCGCTGCTATTTGAATGTCTAATGGATACCCTAACTCCATAGCTATGTCGAGTGATTCTTCAATACATTTACTAGCTTCGGCATAATTTCCTTTTAGTATGTATGTTTTTCCCATATTGGAAAGAGTTGTTCCTACACCTTTTATAGAATTATTATCGGTATAAATTTTTAAACTAACGTTAAAAAATTCTAAAGCTTTATTATATTGTAAATTCTCTTTTGCTACCATTCCAAGCATGTTGTTGGACATCGCAATTCCTTTAAATCATTAATTTTTGTACGTAGTGCTAAACTTTTTTGGTGGTATTTTTCTGATTTAAACAAATCACCTTGTTTTTGATAAACATAACCAAGGTTATTCAAAGCTAAACTTATATATCTGTCGTCTTCTAATTCTTTAGACATTTCCAAGCTCTTTGTAAATTTTTCAATAGCTATATCATATTCCTCAAGGTTTGCATATAGATAAGCAATGTTGTTTAATGTAGATGCGACGCCCGATAAATCACCAATATTTTCTCTGATCTCTAGGCTATTTTGATAAAGCTTTAAAGCCTTTGGAATATCTCCTTTATCATCATAAATATTCGCCAAATTATTCAAGATAGTTGCTACTCCCTCCTTATTATCTAATTCCTTCTGTATAATTAATGTTTCCTTGTATAATTTGATAGCATCATCCGCATAACCCGAATTCGATTTTACGTATGCAATGCTCATGAGTGCCGCGGCCAATCTGTTCCTTAAATACAAGTAATTCGGCAGCATCGTGCTGTTTTGAATGCTTAAGAAAACTTCTACAGTCCACGGCGATGCTGTCCCAGTATCCTTCTCGCAAGATCCATCCCGCGAAACCAATTTCCGAGCGTAATAAGTATTCTTGCAGTGTCTGAAGATGCTATAGAAAGCTCATGTCTTCAGCGAGTCCAGAGTTTGCGACTATCTTGTGAATAGGATGAGATGGAAATGATTAAAATTAAAAAAGCTCCTACTATTTTCATTCTATTTCTTCAGTTTTATCATAGATATCAAACAATTTAATCGAATGTATTATATTGGACTCTATAATGCAAATTAGTTATTTAAAATTTAGTATTTACTAAGGTTATTCTTTTTATGATTTTGACTACGGTTTTTATTATATTTGAGGTGTTAATTATCTGATACCCTTGATGGGATCACCTGAAAATGCATAATTACCTTATTTGACATTAATAGTATTGTGTATTTTTATAGTTTTGTTTGTGCAGATGTTAGCATTTCTTTGTGCTTTAAATTGTGCTGGTCAAAAATTAATTATCAATTAAGTTTCTCAGGGTGAGTCCGGAAACATGGAGTTTATATAGTTGGTTGTTGTTGACAATTCTGCGGTTTATGATTTTGTTGTTCTTTCTATATAGACTGTGAATGGCTTTGTTGTTTTTTTATATAATTCTGGATTGCCTGGATAGATGAGTAGAACAAATTTGAGTAAGTCGTTAATGATTGGAAAAGAAATATTAGGATATACTATTGAAAGCGTTCTAGGTGAAGGAGGTATGGCTACCGTGTATAAGGGAGTGAACCAACAAACCAATCATAGTTTAGCATTTAAGGTTTTGGATAATAAGCTTACAAGTAGCGAATCTTTGATGACACGTTTCAGGAATGAGGCGACTTTAGGAATAAATTTAGATCACCCTTATATTGCGAAGGTATTTAATTTTATTAAGGATGAAAATGTTCCTATGATATTGATGGAAAATATTGATGGTTGTTCAATTGCTCAATACTTTAAAGATAGAAAGTGTAATCTTTCGGAAAAGATAGAGGTTTTCATAAAGGTCTTAAATGCGTTTGGGTATGCCCATTCGTTAAAAGTTGTTCATAGAGATATAAAACCTTCAAATATAATAGTCGATAAATGGGGTAACCCGAAGGTGTTGGATTTCGGGATCGCAAGAATTGACACCCAAGAAGGAGTGGGGTTAACCAGAACAGGTGCACATATGGGGAGTTTACCATATATGAGCCCTGAACAAATTAAGGGTATTAAAAACATAGATAAAAAGACGGATATATATTCTTTAGGCCTACTTCTATACGAGTTGATTTCAGAAAAACCGGTATTTGATTCTGAAACGGAAAATTCATATCTATTGCCTACAAAGATTATGAATGATGCTGTTCCTAAAATTGAGGGAGCTGCATATGCTCGCATCAATCAGATTATAAAAAAGGCTACCAATAAGAGTCCAGAAGATCGATATAGCTCTTGTAAAGCCTTCAAATCAGCGCTGTTAGATAATGAAGTGTTTAAAGATATAGAAGGTTCGAATAAGAATGACGAACCTAAGTTTCCAAAAAGTGTTTATCAAGCTTATTTGGAGGTTACCAAAGAAGATGCAGTTAACAATGACCCTGACCCAGAATATTTTTCCAGGTCTGAGTTTAAGGCGGCAATTATAATTGGCTGTGTTGTTTTATTGCTATTTCTGATGTCGCAATGATGAAAATAAAAGCTCCTAGCCGCTGAATCTATTTTAAAACTTCTACTTTATTCGCATATCTGTTAATTATTGGCTCATAATAAACCACTACTTTCTTACCTTTTAACTGTAAATCTTCTTCAGAGAGATAGCTTTCAAATGTCATTTCTGTACCAGTAGCTAATATTGTAAAATCCTGTGGCATATCACCAGCATATAAATCATCCTCAGTTGCCCAAGTCTCATATGTTCCTTCAATTTTCCTCCAGCTAGGGTCAATGTCTTCTGTAGGTTCTTTTCCGTCTTCAATAATCATTCTATAGCGGCTATCATTGGCTTCGTCATACCATACTTTTATTTTCTTTCCTGTTATCGCTTCAGGATCTTCCATCCCTTCTAAATACTCTTGTTCAAATCTATATTCCTCGCCATTTGCCTCAATTATGATAAACGAGGTAATGAAATTTCCTGAGTCGTCAATTCTCAGGAATTCACCTATTGCAGGGTTTTCCAGAGTAAATTTACCTTTTTCTTCGTCGTCGTTTGAACTGCAAGAAGTAAAAAGTAAAACTGCTAAGAGTAATATGCTTTCGATATTTAATAATTTGTTCATGATTTCTATTTTTTATTTAAATATAGTAAAAATAGATTGTAAAAGTTCTAAAACATTCTATTTGAAACCTTAACGTAGCTATTTCAGTATTACCCTCAGTTTTGAGAAAGAATTTTATCTATAGCTTAGTATTTTTATTCTTGCTTTCTGCTTGCCAAGAGTTGGCAGTGGCTGATGTGATTAATGAGTCAATTCCCACTGTGGTTATTGAAAAAGAAATTATAACTGTAGATAATGTTACGGTGAATGTAGATGAGAATATTTTAGTCGGAACTTTTTTAGGGAACGAAACTCGAAACTATTATGGAGATAGTTCTGCAAGTTCCTTGAATCTTCTTTGGAGATCTTATCTCGGTTCTGGAACTACTCGCATAAATAGTAAAGATGGTTTAAAAGTTTGGAAAGGAGCGGGATGGACAGGACAATCACTGATTCTAAAAGAGGGTGGGGTTCCTTTTTTATTTCAAGGGTGTTATGACCATACTTTGAAAAAAATTAATTCTTTAACAGGGGAAATTATTTGGTCATACGAATATGAGGATGTAGTAAAAGGTACTGGAACCATTTGCAAGAATGACTCATCTGAATATGCTATTCTACAGGGAAGTAGGTTAGGGGTAAACAATAATTTAAGGTCTAAAAAGGTCTATAGTTATAGGTCTGTAAGCGCATCAACGGGAACAGAAAATTGGCGAATGAATATAAAAAAAGGGCCCAGCTACAGCAGAGATGTAGATGGGTCTGCTCTTATTTTGGATGATACTGCTTATCTCGGTTTGGAAAATGGGTATTTTGTTGTTTTTGATCCGAATAGTTCAGAAGAAATTATTGGTGATAGCCAAGATTACAATGAACCTAAGATAGAAGAAGAACATAAATTGTTTGATTCAAATGATAACAAAGCTCATTATGGAAACTTGGTTACAGAGTCTTCACCTTGCAAATTAGGAGATAGAGTTTATATAGCTTCTGGTTCAGGACACGTGTATGGATATAATTTAGTTACCGATAGCATAGACTGGGATTTAGAAATAGGATCTGATATTGATGGTTCACCGGTTGTAACGAATGATTCATGTTTGTTAATCTCCATAGAGAAACAATATATCCATGGACATGGAGGTGTATTAAAAATAAACCCTATTAAATCACCAGAGGAATCAGTTGTATGGTTTCAACCTACTGGTGACAGAAGTTATGCTGATTGGAAAGGTGGTGTTATCGGTTCTCCTTCTACAAACGCTTATTATAATACGGAAGGGGAATATTTGAATTTAGCATGTTTTATTGGTATTGATGGGTTCTTATATGTGGTTGAGCACGATGTTTATGAAGGTTCATTGGTGATTGGCCCAAATAAAGTTAATGAATACAAAACACCAAGAATTGTTGAAAAAATTAAGGTAGGACCCTCCATTTCAACTCCTATAATAGTTGGGAATACTATTGTTGCAGCTAGCTATAAAGGTATTTATTTATTTGAATTGGATAAAAATAAAGATATTCTACAAAAAGAATATTTTAAAGGTACTTTTGAATCTACGCCAGTAGTAAATGAGGGTAAAATATACATTGCTTCAAGAAACGGATATTTATATTGTTTTGGAGCCAGCATTTTATCAAATAATAATTTAATTGCTGTCAATTCAAATGATAGCGTCAGCTCTTTAAATTTTGAACTAAACGAAATCAATGAGGAAGTAAAAATAAGGGATCGTTCTATTAAGAAGGAAAGTTCTACAGCCCAAAACTCAAAAGAAAAAGATTTGACCAGAGTTGAATCACAAACAGATATATATAAAAATGATGGAATAGATGCGTATTATATTATTATAGGAACATATGCAATAAAGGAAAATGCTATCAATGTGAGCGCAGATAATTTTTAAAGTATTTGGGGAAAAATCAGGTATATTGAATCTAAACAAACTATATTATGTTTATTCCTATAAATCAGAAAGTAAAGTTGAAATTAACTCAGAGTTATCTGAAGTAAGAAATAAATGTGATTGTGGAGCATGGGTATTAAAAAACTAATACTATTCATGTAACCACACTAGCCCTTAATTTACCTAGCTTCTCCAGCTCCATTTTCCCATGGTTCATCCTCATTGAATATCACTGAATATGGATAAGTCTTATCCGACATTCCGTCTCCAGCGGGTTCCTTAACTATTTTGACTTCGTGAATCGATCCGTCTTTTGATTCGTATTTTATTTTCTGTCTGTAAGCTGATTTGTCAAAAGGCGTAAGCAACCTATAAGATTGTGGCTCTTCGAATTGAACATACAGCACTTCATTTTCTAATATGTAAATATCCCAAAATGGTTCTGTTCCCATTCCGTGAAAATTAACTTTGATAGATTTTTTTTCAACCTTTGTATATAGACTGTTTGCATTACTAATTTCAGTTTTTGGAACGTTTTCTGTTAAAGAAAGGTCAATAATCTTAGTGCACCACATTCCCTCATCTTCAAAACATGTCCCTGGGTTTTTCGTGCCTTTTTCATAATATACTTTAAAGGTTTCGCCAACTCAAATTGGTGTAAGGGATCATCCCCGTACCCACTTCCCGTAGGCATCCATGAACCTTTGTTCGAATGATCCTTCCTCGGCGTTCATGTCCTCTAAAAACCAGTCAAATTTGTATGTTTTTCCATTATCCTGTAAACTCGAAATGTGCACTCATTTCCTTCGTAGCATGAAACGTCTGGTCAGTTTTAGCGTTTTGTAGTCATAATTACTGGTACCTATCATCACCAGTCAAGAACTTTACGTATCCAATGGCCATTTACGTATCCTATCTTCTTTTGTCTCAATGACCTCTACCTTACTCCAGTTTCCAACTTGCTCCCCATAATTGTTCGTCAAGGAAATGATAGTTGGGTTCCATCGTACAGTTCGGCTAACTATTTTAGAATCAGAATTGGCTTCACTTCTCATGTTGAGAAATGGAGCATCTGCATCTTTGTATGTGTCATTGAAAACTTCATATATTTCATATGTTATTTCTGGCTCTGTTTCTTTTTGAGTATCTGCCCCTTCATTATTGCAAGATGAGAAAATGCTGACGCATAGTAAAACAAGCGCTGATGGCAGTAAGATTAAATTTTTGTTTCATATGCTGATAAGTTATTTTCATTGATTTGGTTCGGTTACTTTAACTTTTCCTTTACCGTTTATTTGTAGACACGTGGATTTTCTTGGGAAACCAATAAGCCATATCCTTTAGGGAAGTCTATCTTGAGTTGATCTGCATTATTTTCATTCTATTTCTTCAGTTTTATCTTAAATATTAAACAAATAAGTCGAATTTATTGTTTTGGACTATATAAAGCAAATTAGTTATTTACTAATGAAAGTTTTATTATGATATTGACTGTGGTTTTATTATCTTTGAATGTTAATTATGTGATATCCTTGATGGTATTGCCTGAAACCGCATAATTACCTTATTTGACATTAATAGTATTATGTATTTTAAGGTTTTGTTTGTGCAGATGTTAGCATTTTTTTGTGCTTCAAATTACACTGGTCAAACATTAATTATCAATGAAGTTTCTCAGGGTGAGTCCGGAAACATGGAGTTTATAGAGTTGGTTGTTGTTGACAATTCTGCGGTTTATGATTGTGGTGATTCTTCTCCTCCTACAATTGATATTAGGGGATGGATTATTGATGATAATAATGGGTATCATTCTCCAGCAAATGAAGGAGTCGCTGGAGGTGCGGTTCGGTTTTCAAATGATCTTTTGTGGAGTGCTGTTCCACTGGGAACCATAATTTTAGTATATAATCAAGGAGATATCTCACCTTCAATACCGGCAGATGATATTTCTTTGTCTGATGGAAATTGCCAGATTGTGGTTCCAATTAATAATGCAAGTCTTTTTGAAAGTAACAGCACAACACCTGGTGATATCGCTTGTTCTTATCCTGCTGGCGCATGGATTCCCGGTGGAACATGGAATAACATTATTTTACGAAATGGTGGTGATTGTGCAAGAATTCTAGATTTGGCAGGATGTGAGGTTTTTTCCGTTTGTTGGGGTGATAATAGTCAAAATACGCAGGTTTATTTTGGTGGTTCCGCTAGTAATACTGTTTACTATTTTAATGATATTGATCCAACAAATCAAGTTAATTGGTCATCTGGTTGTTCGGATAATGAAACAGTATTGGATGCCACTACATGCGGGAGTAATGATCAAACACCTGGGAGCCCAAATAATGCTATAAATGCGGATTATATAGCACAGTTCAACAATGGATGTATGCCTATTACTCCTATAGCTACTGCCGCTGCATCAACTGATGCAAGTTGTGGATTATGCGATGGAACAGCTACTGCAAATAGCTCAGGATCTATACCTGTATATACCTATTCTTGGTTTGATGCGTCTTATAATTCGATTGGACAAAATACAGCGCTTGCTACCGCATTATGTCCTGGGACTTATCATGTTATATCCTCTTCTTCAATCAGCTGTGCTGATACTGCTACTGTAGTGATTAATACACCAGGAGCACCAATAGCGCCAATAGCTGGAACAGATGCTATATATTGCTTTGGAGATGCCTTGGTAGATTTAACTGCAAATGGATCTGGTGGATTATTGACATGGTATGATGATATTGGCTTGACAAATGTTTTAGGTTCTGGGGGAACACTTACTCCAACTAATATCGTCGGAACAACAATTCATTATGTTACAGAAATCATTGCTGGCTGCGAGAGTCCTCCTGCATTGGTGACGATAACAATAAATGTACCACCAACCGCAACTTTAACTGGTGGCGGAACAATTTGTTCGGGAGATCCAATACCCGATATGACTGTAACATTAACGGGTACCGCACCATGGTCTATTACTTACACGGATGGCGCGACACCGGTAACTGTTCCTGGAATTATGACTTCTCCCTATACAATTAGTGGAGCATCGGATGGTTCTTATGTTCTTAGTGCTGTTTCTGATGCAAATTGCACAGGAACTTTTAGTGGTTCTGCAGCTATAATTACAAACCCATTGCCAACCGCAACTTTAACTGGCGGCGGAACAATTTGTTCGGGCGATCCAATACCCGATATGACTGTAACATTAGCGGGTACTGCACCATGGTCTATTACTTATACGGATGGCTTAACACCGGTAACTGTTCCTGGAATTATGACTTCTCCCTATACAATTAGTGGAGCAGCAGATGGTTCTTATGTTCTTAGTGCAGTTTCTGATGCAAATTGCACAGGAACTTTTAGTGGCGCTGCAGCTATAATTACAAACCCATTGCCTTTGGCAACTTTAACTGGTGGCGGAACAATTTGTTCGGGAGATCCAATACCCGATATGACTGTAACATTAGGCGGGTACTGCACCATGGTCTATTACTTATACGGATGGCTTAACACCGGTAACTGTTCCTGGAATTATGACTTCTCCCCTATACAATTAGTGGAGCAGCAGATGGTTCTTATGTTCTTAGTGCAGTTTCTGATGCAAATTGCACAGGAACTTTTAGTGGTTCTGCAGCTATAATTACGAACCCATTGCCAACCGCAAATTTAACTGGCGGCGGAACAATTTGTTCGGGCGATCCAATACCCGATATGACTGTAACATTAACGGGTACTGCCACCATGGTCTATTACTTATACGGATGGCTTAACACCGGTAACTGTTCCTGGAATTATGACTTCTCCCTATACAATTAGTGGAGCATCGGATTGGTTCTTATGTTCTAAGTGCTGTTTCTGATGCAAGTTGCACGGGTACCTTTAGCGGTCCTGCAGATATAATTACAATTCCATTACCAACAGCTACGCTTTCTGGCGGCGGAACAATTTGTTCGGGAGATCCAATACCCGATATGACTGTAACATTAGCGGGTACTGCACCATGGTCTATTACTTATACGGATGGATTAACACCGGTAACTGTACCTGGGATTATGACTTCTCCCTATACAATTAGTGGAGCAGGGGATGGTTCTTATATTCTAAGTGCTGTTTCTGATGCAAGTTGCATAGGTACTTTTAGTGGCGCTGCAGCTATAATTACAAACCCATTGCCTTTGGCAACTTTAACTGGTGGCGGAACAATTTGTTCGGGAGATCCAATACCCGATATGACTGTAACATTAACGGGTACCGCACCATGGTCTATTACTTATACGGATGGCGTGACACCGGTAACTGTATCCTGGAATTATGACTTCTCCCTATACAATTAGTGGAGCATCGGATGGTTCTTATATTCTAAGTGCTGTTTCTGATGCAAATTGCACAGGAACTTTTAGTGGTTCTGCAGCTATAATTACGAACCCATTGCCAACCGCAAATTTAACTGGCGGCGGAACAATTTGTTCGGGCGATCCAATACCCGATATGACTGTAACATTAACGGGTACCGCGCCATGGTCTATTACTTATACTGATGGGGTAACACCGGTAACTGTACCTGGGATTATGACTTCTCCCTATACAATTAGTGGAGCAGGGGATGGTTCTTATATTCTAAGTGCAGTTTCTGATGCAAATTGCACAGGAACTTTTAGTGGCGCTGCAGCTATAATTACGAACCCATTGCCAACGGCAACTTTAACTGGTGGCGGAACAATTTGTTCGGGCGATCCAATACCCGATATGACTGTAACATTAACGGGTACCGCACCATGGTCTATTACTTATACGGATGGCTTAACACCGGTAACTGTTCCTGGAATTTTGACTTCTCCCTATACAATTAGTGGAGCAGGGGATGGTTCTTATATTCTAAGTGCAGTTTCTGATGCAAATTGCACAGGAACTTTTAGTGGCGCTGCAGCTATATTTACGAACCCATTGCCAACGGCAACTTTAACTGGTGGCGGAACAATTTGTTCGGGCGATCCAATACCCGATATGACTGTAACATTAACGGGTACCGCACCGTGGTCTATTACTTATACTGATGTGGTAACACCGGTAACTGTACCTGGGATTATGACTTCTCCCTATACAATTAGTGGAGCAGCGGATGGTTCTTATGTTCTTAGTGCAGTTTCTGATGCAAATTGCATAGGTACTTTTAGTGGCGCTGCAGCTATATTTACGAACCCATTGCCAACGGCAACTTTAACTGGTGGCGGAACAATTTGTTCGGGCGATCCAATACCCGATATGACTGTAACATTAACGGGTACCGCACCGTGGTCTATTACTTATACTGATGTGGTAACACCGGTAACTGTACCTGGGATTATGACTTCTCCCTATACAATTAGTGGAGCAGGGGATGGTTCTTATATTCTAAGTGCTGTTTCTGATGCAAGTTGCATAGGTACTTTTAGTGGCGCTGCAGATATAATTACAAACCCATTGCCTTTGGCGCCAACCGCAGGAGTTGATGCTACCTATTGTATTGGAGATCCGATTATCGATTTGTTTGCTGCCGGTGGAGGTGGTGTTTTAACTTGGTACAGTGATATGGGAATTACTATTGAAGGAATAGGAACCGCGTTTTCTCCAATAAATTCTGTCGGAGTATTTACATATTATGTTTCGGAAGAAATGAACGGTTGTACAGGACCATTATCTCCTGTAAATATTGCAATTAATGATGTGCCGACTATTGATTCAGAGGTAGCTGTAAATGTTTCAGGGTGTAATATAACAGATGGTTCAATAACGATTGTTGCTTCTGGTGGATTACCGCCATATAGCTATTCAATTGATGGTGGAACAACATTTACAAATACAACGGGTATTTTTTCAGGTTTGGATGTGAACTCTTACCAAGTGGTTGTTGCTGATGTCAACTGTCAAACAGTTGGTAGTCTTGTAGTTATTACTGGGCCAGGAATACCTTCTGCTCCAGCGGCAGGAACGGATGCGACTTACTGTGATGGTGATGTTATTGTTGATTTAACTGCTGTGATTGGGTCGGGAGGTACATTGTCTTGGTATGCTGATGCAGCATTAACCAACCTTGTTGGAAGTAATGTCACGTTTTCTCCTTCTAATGCAGTCGGTGCAGCTACCTACTATGTGACCGAAACAGTTACAAATTGTGAAAGTGCTTCAACACAAATTACAATTACTGTGAATCCTACACCACTTGCTCCTGTAATATCTGGAGATAATACATATTGTGAAGGTGATTTAATTGCCGATTTGATTGCAACACCTGGTGCAGGAGGTGTTATTAATTGGTATGATGATGCTGGGTTAACAAACTTAGTGTTTACGGGACAGATTTATTCCCCTCCTAGCACAGTTGGTGTATCCGTGTATTATGCCGTTGAGTCATTGAATGGGTGTGAAGGACCTCCAACTCTTGTCACGGTTACGATAAATGAGCTACTAACTATTGATTCAGAGATTGGGGTTGATGCAACAGGTTGTGGTTTATCAGATGGTACAATTACAATAACTGCAACCGGAGGAACAGGGACTTATAACTTTTCAATTGATGGAGGTTCAACTTTTTCCAATACAACGGGTGTTTTTATTGGATTAGGGGTTAATTCTTATCAAGTTGAAGTAACCGATGGAAATTGTTCGGTGGAAGGAAGCTTATTAACTATTTCAGCACCATCTACTCCTGCAGCTCCTGCAGCTAGTGCAAGTTCTATTTATTGCGATGGAGATGTTGTTTCAGACCTGACAGCTACTCCGGGCAGTGGAGGTTCAATATCTTGGTATGATGATGTTGCACTAACAAATCTTATTGGAACCGGCAACTCATATTCTCCAGCTATAGCAGTAGGGAATTACACTTATTACATAACTGAAACTGTTTCGGGATGTGAAAGTCCTTCAAGTCAGTTGACAATAGATATTAATCCTGCACCATTGGCCCCTATTTTATTAGGAGGAGCTACATATTGTGAAGGTGACCCAATTACAGACCTTCAGGCAAGTCCGGGTGGAGTAAACAGTGGAACTTTTTATTGGTTTGATGATGTTGGATTAACAAATAATACTAATACAGGACCTGTATATTCACCTCCAACAACGGTTGGTTCTTATACGTATTACATCGTAGATTCTCTAAATGGTTGTGTTGGACCTTCAGCATCTGTAAATGTTATAATTAATTCCTTACCATCTTTTACCATAGCTATAAGCGATCCAGCAATATGTGGAGGAAATGGTTTTATTACAATAGAGGGATTGAGTTCAAGTACAACCTATGATTTACAGTATAGCATAGATGGAAATGCTCAGCCTTTAGTAAGTTTGACTTCTGATAGTAATGGGAACATTCTAATATCCAACTTAACACAGGGCAGTTATAGCGATTTTACCTTGACAATAAATGGCTGTTCTTACACAGATTTAGGATCATATGTTTTATCCGATCCAAGTGTTCCGGCATTCAATGTTGTTAATCCTTTAGATCCTTCCGGGTGTGGAACGGTAGATGGAACCATTACAATTTCAGGTTTAACGGCAAATACAACATATAATTTAACGTATGACTTAAATGCTACCCCTGTTGGTCCAAATTCCATTACCACGGATATAAATGGAGACTTTATTATTACGGGTTTGTCGAATGGAGTATACGATAACTTTACTGTTGATTTAAATGGATGTGTTGGTTCATCGCCTGTAACGATCGCGTTGGCTTCAATTATACCTTTGGCTCCGAATGCTCTTGGAGATTCAACCTATTGTGATGGGGAGGTTATGGTTGATTTGTCTGCATTTCCATCAGTTGGTGGAGAAATCAATTGGTATGATGATAATTTGTTAACGAATCAAGTAGCGGCAAATACGAATACATTTACACCACCAACAGCACCAGGAACTTACACTTATTGGATAACAGAAACCTTGAATGGCTGTGAAGGAGATACAATTTCTGTTACGGTGGAGGTTGTAGCTTTGCCGATGTCACCATTAGCGGAGAATGATACATCTTATTGCGAAAGTCAATCAATAATAGATATGACTGCCACCGCTCAAGGTGCAGGTACGTTAGCATGGTACAGTGACGCTGATTTAACTAACTTGATTGGAACAGGTTCTTCTTTATCACCATTTACCACGGTAGGAAGCAGCGTTTATTACATTGTAGAAGTTATTGGAAGCTGCATTGGAACTTATGACAGTATTGTTGTCAATATTGATCCGGCGCCAGTGGCAAATTTCTCAGCAACTCCAACCACAGGAGTCAGCCCATTATCAGTTGACTTTACCGACAATTCAACAGGGGCGGGGATTAGTTATTCCTGGAATTTTGGAGATGGAAATACATACTTCGAACAAGATACTATGAATACTTATTATAATTCGGGAAGCTTTACTTCAGTATTAACAGTTTCAGACACCAACGGCTGCAACGATACCTATTCTTTGATTATTACAATTGAGGCCCCACCTGTTCCTGCAGACTCTTCTTGGATTATTGTTCCGAATATCTTTACACCTAATGGTGATTATGAAAACGATTTCTTTAAATTAAATACCAATAATATACTTGAACTACAAGGTACTATTTTCAATAGGTGGGGGCAAGTTGTTTTTATTATTAACACTGTTGAAGGAGGATGGAATGGCAGAACAGTAGCTGGTATAGAGTGTCCTGAAGGCACTTATTATTATATTCTTCATGCTCTTGGAGGCGATGGTGTAGAATATAATTTTCAAGGCCCAGTTGGGCTGATTCGGTAATAACAAAAGAGCATTCAAAACAACTTGTAGGTACTGCATCAGAGAAAAAAAATGATTTAGACTTATATTTCTAAATCCTATTTATCAAAAATATGAAGTCTCGTCAACAATATTAAAAAACATAAAGGGTAGTGGTAGCAGTTATTTTTGAAGGTTTTTAACTAGATTGCATCATATGTAGCATAAAACAACCCTTTTTTTAGCACTAACTTGGAATTAATTAAATAGATGTTTAGGATTAAAATGAATAAACCACTTTTTTATAACTATTTGATAATGATTGGTATAGTCTTAGTTGCTTTATGTTCTAATAGTTGTAATAAATCAGACACTACCTCTTATACAATAACTGTCGGAGCCTATACGCTGGACAGTTTAGCCAATTATGTTTTTACCGGTAATGAATTGATCTTTGATTCCAATGAGGATTGTCAAACATGGAGTAGAACTGCATCTGGAGATTCGCATTCCACTGCTTCACACCTTCATTATAACGCTGCCGCAAATGTATCATATGATGATAGTAATACATCTTTTAGCTGGACAGAATATGGACCTGAACTAGATCAGGTATCAATCGAAACGACTTGCAGTAATGCTAATGGAGGAGTAAATAAAACGGTAAATAATTCAAGTTACTACCAAGACAAACCAAACTTATTTCTGAAGATAATTAGTGTGATAGAAAACTAAAACAGTCTGAACAATAGGGGGAAAATATTAAAACGATTTCTTAACTATGATCATCAATTATTCAAAATAAAAAGGCGTAAAAATTCAACGGAGTTTGAGATTACTCAATAGTTGTGAAGATAACTTACAACCTGAGTAACTGCTCAGCTGATATCGTCTCTAAAAACAATATGACTAGAAAAGAATTTCTCAAAATTTGCGGCTTGTTGGGAATTATTGTTCCTTTCAACGCATCATGTATTGCAAGAAGTTTATTAAATAATATCAGCAATAAATTCGAAGGAAAAGTAACAATTATCGGAGCTGGAGCTGGGGGGCTATCAGCCGGTTACCTTCTTGATCAGTTAGGAATTGATTTTGAAATACTTGAAGCTTCTTCAAATTTCGGTGGAAGAATGAAAATAAACACCAATTTTGCAGAGTTTCCAATACCACTAGGTGCAGAATGGATAGAGACAAAGTGCGAAATATTTTCAGAAATTTTGAATGATGAATCAGTTCACCTTGATGTCAAAACTATAAAGGATACGCCCGACTACAAATTTATTAATTCATCTTGGTATAATTTCTATGAGATATATATAGTCCCGCGCATTTTAGAAAAAATAGCATTCAATTCCGTTGTGAAAAAAATTGATTATTCTGAAGAAAAAATTAGTATTTTAACGAGCCAAGGATTGAAAGTTGCTGATAAAGTAATTGTAAGTGTTCCATTAAAGATCCTTCAAGTTGGAGACATTGAGTTTATTCCAGATTTATCAAAGAAGAAGCAGAGCGTAATTAAAAATGCGCAAATATGGGATGGGTTTAAAGCCTTCTTTGAATTCTCAAACAAATTTTATGATTCAGGATTTGAAAAAATTATTGAGAACTCAAACGCTGGACAAAAGATTTTTTACGATGCGTCATTTGGACAGAATAGCGACAATAACATTATTGGTTTGTTTGCCGTTGGAAGCGCCGTTGGCAAATATAACTCCTTATCAAAAAGTCAATTAAAGGATGTGGTTTTAAAGGAACTCGACATGCTATTTTCAAATCAGGCAACCATTAATTATAAAAAACACCTTTGTCATAATTGGAATAAGGAGCCCTTCATAAAAGGTGGTTATCTTTCGGACTACGCCGATTGGAAAGATGTACGAAGATTAGGTGAATCTGTAGAAAACAAAGTGTATTTTGCTGGCGGGGAATATACAGATGGAGAAAATTGGGTATCAGTTCATACTGCTGCGCTATCAGCAAAAAGAGCCGTTGATGAGATTTTTAATAATACTGAATATAATAAAACCTAGGTTGCATAGTTTTAGCTGCCTGAACGCATTTTAATTGAAACTTTTAACCCTAGAGACCTAATTACAGAAAGCAACCGCTGAGGTAGATTTTCATGTTTTTAATGTGAGTAAAGTATATGAAATAGACTAATTCTTCTTTTTCTTTTCTTTTTTATCCTTTCCAATTGAAATTGTGTAATCATCTATATTACCCATAACTTTTATGTTTACATAAGCGGTTTTCTTGGTCGGGTCTAAATATTCTATTTCATCTATTTGATTTTTGTCTACTTCAGCTTCTTTTTTTCCAAACAGAGTATTCCATGCGGTTTTTCCAATTAATTTTAGTGGTAGTTTTACATAATACTCCATGTTTAAGTCCATGTCCTGAGTTCCGGAAAATTGCATATATCCAAGACTAGAATTTATGGTCATCAATGGCATATCGATGGTTCCATTTAAATAATTAAATTTATTTGTAAGTGTATCAAATTGCACAATGTGCAGGTTTTTTCCACCAAAATAAGGCTCTAATATCAGCAATGTTTTATAATCAATTAATCTTCCGTTTAGAATTTCAACATTCATATGAACTTCGGAATCATCTAGTATTGGAATCAGATCCGGATGCATATGAATTTTACCGCTAATTTCGGATGTTATTTGGCCTTGAAGATTTTCTGAAAGAATATAGTCTTGACCAAAATTTTCGAATTTAAAGAGTAATTTTTCCAGATCTACACCATTCAGTTTCATAATAGGACTGAAATATATTTTATCCCTATTCGACCCATTAAAATATCCATTTATATCCATTTTTCCTCCGGCAATGTTCATCTGCATGGTGTCTAAATAAATATAATGCTCAGGATTTGTTCTTAAATTAGAATTAAAGTTTTTTATTAAATACCGATGATAATTTAGATGATCAATTTTCAGATCAAAAGTCATGTTTGTAAAAGGAATGTCATAAATATTAAAAACAGCTTCATGGTCCTCTGGATTATTGGCGAGATCCGTTTTAGAACCATTGTAATTAAATAATTCATCGAAGTCTAGACGACTGGAAACTAAGCCAAAATGATTGTCCCTTTTCCGGATTGATTCGTCTTTACCTAGGTAATAGTTTAGATTGATATCAAAAATACTTTTTCCAAGCTTACCTTTAAGATTATTAATAATAAGATGATCATCTTCATAATGTGCACTTCCTTCTAAATACTCTAGTCGCATTGGATGAATTTTCATTTTGCCAGCTACCTGATTCAAACTTAAATCAACAGACTGGATTATGCTGTCAAAATAAAGTCGAGCACCTCCATGAAGTTTTAAACCTGACAGTGATTCATGACGATAATCCTCCGGAACATAATTTTCTCCTTGATAGGAAAATAAATCATGCAATTCTAGATTATTTGAGACTAGATCAAATTCTATATTTGTATTTCCTTTTGGATTGATTTGCATCCATTTTTCGTACTCACTTAATTTACCGTTAAAATGAAAATCACTCTTATCAATCATTCCGGAAAAATCGATTATTTGCAAGGAGCTATCTTCAACTAATACATCTGCATGAAAATCATGAAAAACATGGGGGTAATTGTCTAGTTTAGCATACAAATTCTCAATAAAGAATTCTCCAACTGGCAGGTTAGCAGACTCTGTAAATGAACGCGCAGAACTTATAAATTTTAGTTGCATCGTTAAGTCATTAATTTTCTCGTTTATGGCGGATGTGTCTGTCTTTTCAGAATTAGCTAATTCGCCTAAATCAATCAATTTTGATTTTATGGCAAGATTGGCAACTATCTGATCAGATGAATGATGAAGTATTGCAGGTAGGTCTGAAATGCTTCCTGAGACATTGATGTCTGTCGTCCCTACCTTAGCTCTAAGATGTTGAATAGTAGCTTCATGACCGTCCAATTTAATTTTTGTATCAAGGTTGTTTAATGGTAAGTGATAGGTTCCGGTGTTAAATGATAAACCAGAAATTTTCAATTCTGAATAATAGGCTTCATTTAATTTTTCGATACTTTTCTCTGGATTGGTTAGGTCAATAATATCGTGAAACTTCATTTTAAGTTCAACTTGCCCTTCTAAATTTTCAAAGTCAGTTTGATTGGCAAACTCGGCCAAAAAATTCAAGTCAAAATCCGAGTCTAATGTCATTTCAATTTCGGGAGATTCAAAATTAACAACATGTAAAGTTGCTTTAAAGGTTCCCGCTTCTGGCTGTGCATAGAAATCCATTAGTTCAAACTCCATATTGCTTAAATCCTTTCCGCCTGAATTGGTAAACGAACCATGGAAATTTAGGCTGTCAACTTTTTTATGATTTATCTTATTATCGAAGTAGGCATCTTCACAGCCAAACTTTGCATTTATATTCGGAAAATTACCGTTGGCAGTTTTACCGTATATTTTTGCGTCAAAAAAGATATTCCCGGCATTTCCATAGCGATCCAGAGTTTCTGATAATTCTTCAGGAGCAAAGGCAATGAAAAGGTCAAAATTTTTCTTGTCGCCAAATAATGATATATCAATATTTATATCGTCTAAAATATCAATCTTGCCTTCGCTCTGAAAAGTTACATGCTCTAACTCCAGTTGTGATGGATTAATTTGAATTATCTGAGATTCTTTGAAATAGTCTATACCCACATGCGTATCTAGATGTTTATGACGAAAAAAAGTTGTATCACCTTTGTCGATAATATTCATTTCCATTTTTGATTCAATCTGCACATGTAAAGAAGCTTCATTGGTTTCGAAGGAAAGAGTTGCAATATCTACAAACGACTCAACCATTAAACCATTAGCTTCATTTAGTTTGTACACGTCTATATTGATTAAATCAATTTCTTTTAAGTGTACATGTGAAATTCTTCTTCTAACTCTTCAATATCTTTCTCCGTTGTAAGCGCCTTTGCAATATTGAGTTCTCCGTCTTTGTGTTGGATTGCATGTATATATCCGTTTTTAACTTCTATCAATTGAATGTCGAAGTTGCCAGCGATCAAATCCCAGATATTAAAACCTACGTAAATATCTTCTGCATTAACAATGGGGTCTTTGTGGTTTTGCTTGTCCTCATAAATCATAACATGTTCTAGGTCAATTGAGATATAAGGAAAGGCTTCAAAGGGTGAGATATGACTTCCGTCAATTTCAACTTCACCGGTAAAGTCTTGGTTCAATTCCGTTATTAGTTCTTGAACTATTTTATCTTGGTTAAAGTAAACTATGGATACCAAAATACTGAGAAAGAAGATTGGTATGATCAGTGTCCAAATAACTAGTCGTCGCCAAAATTTCCAACTCCTTAAAAAACGAAACTTCATATTTTCTTATATCCTATGATTTGATCCTCGATCAAAAGTACATTATTTTCTGTAGTGACAATGTCTTTTTTTATATCTCCACTTCATTTGAATAAATTCAATACAATATTTAAAAAAGCTCGACACTTTCGCATTGGGGTTTGATTTCTTAATTCAGCCAATAGGTCCAAATTCGAGCCAATTTAAAGAAGGTCTCGAAAAAAAACATAGGCTATAATTGTCAATGCTAATTTTAGTTGAATGTTCGGTCTTCGGATTTTTAAGTTTTGAACTAGCCAAAAACCAAAGTATTAAAGATATATTTTCATTGTTCTATTGATAGGTTAAGGTTTGAACTGATTACAACAATCAGTTTCCTTACCCACCTCTTTATCTATTGTAATGCACTTAACAGCAATTCCTTTTCTACGGGAGTTTTGGTGCATTGAAACATGTCTAATACCATAGGTATAATCGCCAAAAATTTTTCCACCTCCTTCAGTATTACGCAATTGATAATACGGCCCAATCAACCTAACTCCAGAATATATGAGGTATTTATCAGCATGTTTCCGGGTATTTAAAATTGAGATTTTTAAAATATACGTGACATAAACCTTTTCCTATGACAGTTATTTTTGCATTGATTTAGAGTATAAAGACACTATGTTTTTTCTTTAGAAACCATTAATTATTTATTCAATGGAATATTTTATTTAAAAAAATGCACTTTATTTTTATATTTTTTTATATTTGGTAAAACTAAAAAAAACAAAAACTATGGCAGAAAAAAACACAGCTCACAAATATTTTTACCCAGGTTGCATGGAAACGCTTCCAATTATCGGAAAGAGAGTTATCTCAGATAGTGCTTATGATGACTTTAAAGATAAACTTCTTACTAGCCTAGTAGAGAACACGGCTCCAGGTAAATTGGATATTCATAATACGGACTTAATTATGAAGTCTATTTTAATTACTGGTCCGAGGTTATTGAAAAGAGGAACTGGGGTTAAGTTATTGCATCATAAAGGAAAGGACAATATACTCCGATTCAATGCCATTAATTGCTGTATCTTAATGTTTACAGATAATCAAATGATGTATTTTAATTGCTCTTATGATGTGTTGTCTGAAAAAGCTCATTCAATTTCTACTGAAGAGTTTTTCTATAAAGATATTGTGTCAACATCCACAGATAATATAGAGACAACTTGGATGAACGATGAAGGAGAAGTGCAAAAATTGGATTCGGCTGATTGCTTTAGAGTAAGAACTTCTGGTGGGACAGCAATAGAGGTAGTTTTGACGTCTCCAAAATTGATGGAGCTTTGGGGTGGTGGAGTTATCCCTACCGACTATATTGAAGATGCTATATCCAAAATCAGAAAAGTACTTAGAGAGAAAAAACAATAGGTAACTTAATGAATGGAGGTACTGCCTCCATTCATTTTTCATGTTTTGAGATATTTACTTATTTACATAATCAGGCGATTTTATCAAAAGCCGAAAAGTAGAAGGAATAAAAATTCTGGGGTTTGTCTGTTTGAACCAAGCTGTTCAAACTATGCTATATTAGCTTTAAAAAAGTATGGTAGCATAAAAGGGGTTTATCTTTCGGTCAAAAGAATAAAGAATTGTAACAGTTCATCATCCGGAGGTGTGGACTATCCATAAAAAATAAATAACAATGGCGAAAAAATGTTTGGGTTGCGAAACCCCAGTTAATGACAAAGCGATGGAATGTCCCTATTGCGGAAGTGGAAATTTTCAAAAAGAAGAAGTTGCACCAGCGGTAAACATTATTATTGATCAAGGTGGAGCTAAGCCTGAAAGTGAGGATTCAAATATTTATTCGGATGACATAATGAAATTGATTAATCTAGCCCTTTCTGATGGAGAACTGACGGAAAAGGAAAAACAAGTTTTATTCAAGAAAGCTGAAGCTAAAGGTATCGATTTGGATGAATTCGAAATGGTTCTCGACTCCAAATTGAATCAAATAAAAAACAAAAAACCTGCGAGTAGTGGGGCGTTAGAAGGTGTTTCAGCTTCAGGAAACTCCACTGATAAATACAAAGAACTAGAAATGCTCACTGACCTTGCATTAAAAGATGGAGAAATATCTGATTTTGAGCGTACCACACTTTTAGAAAAAAGTTCGTCATTAGGAATAAGTTCCAATGAGGCTGCTATGATAATAGACTCAAAAGTAGCGGAAAATGAAAAATTGCAAAAGCAAAATGCTGCACCAAAATCTAATAAATTCGGTGAAATAAAAAAATGTCCTGCTTGCGGAGCGATTGCTAAAGGATTTAATTCTCAATGCAGTGACTGTGGGCATGAGTTTAGTGACATTGAAGCAAATAACTCGATAGAAAGATTATTCGATATGTTAAATGAATGCGAAAAAGATCGAGTTGAAGATAATAGTTCGCAAAATGCGTCTATAGGAAGTGCTATTGGAGGCGCTATGGCCAGCGCTTATGGTGGCGGTTCAGTTGATAAAGTGCTAGAAAGAAAAAAATCTATCATTAATGGCTTTCCTGTTCCTAACACAAAAGAGGATATAATAGAGTTTATTTCGATGGCGATTCCAAACGCTAAACAAAAAGGAAACTTTTTTACTAAAGGTCAGCCCGAAAATAAATCTCACAATGAATTAACATCTACCTGGAAATCTAAATGTGAACAAATTTTAATGAAAGCCAGATTTGCAATGAAGGATGATCCATCCACTCTTGCAGAAATAGAAGGATACTCGGATAAATTGGGGCTTAAATAGATGTACGATAATCAAAACTATAATTAAACTATGGGACTTTTTGGAAATAAGAAAGAAGGTGGAATGATGGATGTCATTCGCTGTGATGAGCAAGAATATTTAGTATGGAAATGGCGTCCATCTGGAGAAGCAAATACTACTAAGAAAGAAAATGCTATTCGTTATGGAAGCAGTCTTAGAGTTAAAGATGGCGAAATGGCTGTTTTTGTTTACAAGCAGGAAGATGGTCCGAATCAAGATTTCATAGAAGGTCCGCATGATCAAACAATAAAAACCGCGAACTTTCCCGTATTATCCAAAATTGTAGGTCTTGGTTTTGGAGGTGCCTCTCCCTTTCAGGCAGAAATTTATTTCATTAATCTTGCAGGAAATATCCAGATTAGATTCGGTATTCCGTATTTTGATGTTTTTGATCCACGTTTTATGGATTTTGCTGTTCCAATCGCGGTTAGAGGAACTATAACTTTCAATGTTACCGACCCTCAAGGCTTCATTAAGCTTAATCGATTGATCAATTTCGAATTGGATGATTTCAAAAAGCAAATTAAGGATGCCATTACAAAATATATTAAAGGTGTTGTAACAAATATCCCTTCAGATAACCAAATTCCAGTTTTACAAATGGAACGTAAGGTTTTAGAAATTAATGATTTAGTTGCAAAATATTTGGCCCCACGTCTTAAAGAAGATTTTGGTGTTAATATGAAAGGGCTGGATATCGCTGATTTAGAAGTTGATAAAGAAGCTGACGGATACGCAGAATTGAGAAAGGTTACGGCAGAGCAAACAACGAAAACTGTTGAAGCTCAGAACTGATGTCGGTATCAAGAATCTTAAGGATACGCAACGCATAAATGCAGAGAACACTGAAGATACGCTTCGTATTCAACGTGAAGAGATGCAACGTGCCCAGAAATTACAAACTGAAGGCATGAACATGGGAGCTCATCAATTAAACCAGCAAACGGATGTTGCAAAAACGGCAGCTGAAAGTATGGGAAAAATGGGCTCTGGTGGATCTGGCGGTTCTGGTGGAGGAATGGACCCTGGATCGATGATGGCAAGTATGGCAATGGGCGGAGCTGTCGGTTCGCAAATGGCTGGAGCTGTCGGTGGAATGATGGGGGGTATGAACCAGGCAAACCAAACGCCACCGCCAACACCAAAAGTGGAATACAGTATTTCTGCTGGGGGACAACAAAGTGGGCCATTTGGGATTCCACAGTTACAGCAACTGGTGCAAAGTGGTCAATTAACTAAAGACACTCATGTTTGGAAACAAGGGATGGCAGAATGGGCTCTGGCTGGAACGATAGAAGAACTTAGCGCTCTTTTTGCAGCTGTTCCTCCTCCTCCTCCTCCAGCTCCATCAGGACCACCGCCAGCACCTTAATTTATATTAACCTAGAAATAATCAATCATGGATGACAATAGTTTTTTTTCAATGGATCGGCTAATTGAATTTGGGATGGGTATGACTATGGCGCAGCAGATGGTAAAGTCAATGAATGAGTCAATGACAAGTATGCACGTACCTGGAGCTATGAACCCAATGGAACAACCTAAACAAAAGTTGTTTTATGCCGTCTTGGAAGGAAATCAAGTAGGACCATTGTCTGAGTCAGAATTATCAAGGCTTATTATTGAAAAAAAAGTAGCAAAAGAAACCTTTGTTTGGATGCCAGGAATGTACAACTGGGAGATTATTGAAAACGTTCCTGAAGTATTAAAATTAGTAGCTCTATCACCTCCTCCATTCGAGGATAATAAATAAACTTATGAAATTAAAATTCGTTCCGGCTTTAATAGCTCTCGCCATTTCTGCACTAATAGCATTTGCTATGTATTCCTTAACAATTGGACCAACTAAACAACTAGTTGCACTTGGAAGTTTTCTATTTGTAGCAGTTACTTTAATTACTGCTATAGGTGTTTCTTATGAGCATAAAAGAACCGGAACCAACGTAAGGGCTCTTTCAATGGTCTTTTTCTTTATGGCATTAGCAAGTAATGTTGGCTCTATTTACTTTTCCTTTTCGCAAGCTGCATATATTATTATAAACGGAATTTTATTACTCGTTTTTATCCTAATATGTTATGCCATTATTGGAGCGAAGCAATAACAGCAGTTCTCGATTAATTTTAATTGAATTTGATGCAGGATACAAATTAATTGTATTACTAAATTAGGTGAAATTTATAAAGGCGATTCCAAGTTTTTACTCTTAAAAATGGTAAGTATTTTTTATAAGTAATGCGTATAAAGTACCTTGATTTATCTTGAGGAACTTACTTTTTACAAGAGGAACAATTTTTTGCGCGGAGATTATTTGAATTTTGAGGCTGTGTTGGGATGATTGTGTATTTTAAGGAATAAACGATATGTGATTTTTCTACTCGTTTCAATAGGTGGTTGGTCTTTTCCCTTAAATAGTTTTTTAAGTAAGTTATGGATTCTCATCTTTTATAATATTGTTTTAATGTAATAGCATAAATACAGAACATAAAACTTTTACGTTGATTCGTTTTGGAAATATGTGAGAGGAAATTAGTAATTGCAAGTTCCATGTTTTTATTGAGGATGTTGCACTAATTAATTATCTTTCAATATTTGTTAAATTATATTTTTAATTCTAATTCTTTGAGCATAATTAATTTTATTATTGGAACTTCTGATGAATGAATTTGCTACATTTTTATTATTCTTAATTAAAGACTTTATTTCTTCTATTGTATAAGGACCATTCTCTTTATAATTACTCAAAAAATAATATTTCAATTTTACTTTCCTGTTGGGCTTTACTTTTTTTTCTATGTCTTTTTGAATTTGATTCCAGGCATCATGGATTTTAGAATTAGGCACCTTGTTTATCTTAGTGTTTGAATTGTTAACTGCAGTAGTTTTTAAGCTGATTAATTCCTTAAACTCTTCGCAGCTCTGAATTCGCTCAGATTTTTTCTTAGCAGTAGCAAATTGGATTATTGCCTCTAAATGTCCGGAAATACCTGGATAGATACTTGAGGCTTTTGGTAAGGGTTCGTTATCTATTTTTTTAAAAATATGGTATTCATTAGCAGTTGTATCGTATGGACATTTTCCGGTTGCCATATGAAAAAGCAGCACTCCTAAAGAGTAAATATCGGAAAGTTGATCTACTTTTTCTCCTCTTACTTGCTCGGGGCTCATATATAAAATAGTTCCCATTTGAGAGCCAGTTTTAGTAAGAGAATTTGTTTCTTCTAGAATCTTTGCAATGCCAAAATCCAGCAATTTGGTTTTCCCATCATTATCTATAAGAATATTAGACGGTTTAATATCTCTATGAACGATTTTTTTTTTGTGCAAATAGTCAAAGGTTTGGAGTAATTGAGTAAACAAAGGGATCAACTTTTCTTCAACAATAGGTCCAGTTTCCTTATTTATGTATTCATCGAGTTGCTGCCCTTCAACGTACTCCATTATTAGGTATAGACCATCATTACTCTCTATATAATCGTGAAGCCCTACAATTCCCTTGTGTTCCAAAAGTGCAAGGGCAGAAGCTTCACTTTTAAATCGTTTTCGTAGTTGCTTACTATTTATTAGATTCGCATGGAGCGATTTTATTGCAACTTTGCGTCCTATTAGCTTGTGTTCAGCCAAGTACACATCTCCCATACCTCCAGAACCTAGTAAGCTTATAACATTATAGTTTGCAATCTGTTGGCCTATCATAATCATATAGTTTGGTGGAAATGCAACATGTTTTATGAAAAATTAAAAAATGCCTAAGAATTTTTTCTTTAATTTAAGCTCAATAATATTATTGGTTTCATGAGAAGTTTGAACATTAAAATTAGTGTCAATATCTTTGTATCCTTTTTTACGGATAGTAAGGGGATATACCATACCAACATTCCCATTAAAAATAATTTTATTTACTGAGCGCTCATTCATACCATCGATTATGAAATTTGCCGTAACCCCTTCATTTATTTTGATAGTAATGGGAAAAACGACATCAATTGTTGAATCAATTTTATTAATAGCTTTTATAAATTCATCACAATTTAAAATTCTATCCCCCTTATTTTTCGCGGTAGCCATTGCGATTAGGTGATCATATTTAGCATCTAAATATTCTATTGTATCTTGAACAGAAGGTAGGGGAGTTTTAATGACTTCTGCCGATAAAGAGGTGATTTTAAGATGTCCGGGAAAACAATATTTTCCAGTTAGCATTTCATATAATATTACACCAAGAGAATAGATGTCGGAACGAATATCTAAATCTTTAGTTTGTAATTGTTCTGGACTCATGTATTTCGGTGTTCCCACTAGCATGTTGGCCATGGTTTCTTGTATGTTATCTTCCTCAGATATATCAAATGGTTTAGCAATACCAAAATCTAGTATTTTAATAGACCCATCAACTTTGTTGTACATAATATTATCCGGCTTTAAGTCTCTATGAATGAAACTATGGTTGTGCATGTGCTTGCAAGCAATTAACACATCTCTGAAGATATCATTTGTTTTGTCTGGAGGAATTGGCCCTTGATCTTCTTCAATAAATGTTTTTAATGTTGTTCCCTTTATAAATTCTACAATCAAAAAATAATTATCAGTCTCTTTATGAAAGTTTTGGCACTTCATTATTTTTGGATGTGCACCACCTTCTGCTTGGAAACGCATCATGTTTTTAGCTTCTGTTTCGAAACGAGTTTTTAATTCTTCATTTTTAAAGTTTTCTTCTTTAAGGCATTTAATAGCTACATAGTTTCCTTTCAATGATGTATTCTCCGCCTTAAAAAACATGACACATTCCCCCTGAACCGAGTTTCTGTATGATTCTCCAGTTTAATATTGTTCTTCCAATCATAATAGATCTTTCCGTATTAGCTAGCGGTTTTATTTTGAATAAACTATCTTTACCTCACCAACTTGCAATATGTCGCCGTCTCTGAGGTCACTTTGTTTCACCTTATTACCATTGAGAAGAGTTCCATTTGCACTCCCATTATCAATGACATTAAATCCTTTGCCATCAAAGGTTATGTCTAGATGATTTCTGGATACTGTCTGATGGTTAATATGAAGGTCGTTATTTTTATCCCTTCCTATTTTAAAAACAGGTTCTTCAATTGTAATTGATCCGTGCTGATCTCCAATAGAAAAGTGCAAAACAGGTAGGTTTCCGGATCGATTCATTTCTTCTTTCATATTCTGCAAATGCGCTTCTTTTTCTTTTTTTCGTTGAATAGTAAGTTGCTTGTTTTGCTCTGCCTGCTCTTTATCTTTAATTAATTTCATTTGCATTTCTTGCTGTTGAAATTTTTCTTTAGATTCATTATCTTTTCTACTTTGCTCTTCTTTGAGATGGTTGAGTTCTTGTGCTTGTTTCATAGCACGTTTTTCTTTTTCTTTTTTGTTATAAATCAATAAGAAAATTATTAAGGTAAGAATTAAAACTCCTCCAATGCATACCCAAAGCAGATTTTCTAAGAACCAATTGGCTTTTGGAGATTGATATCCTATAGTAGCTTTTTCTCCATCCATAGATTTTATTTCAAGTGCATGTACTTTTCCATCTTTATCATGTGAAGATTTGAAACTTATCGTGTAATCTATACCGTAGGATCTTAATGGGATCTCATTGTAGGATTTTTTTACAAAAATTCCGGCATCATTTAGATTTCTTTTTCCCTGTTCGAACTCATTTTCACCATTTTCTTTTTTCCTGTCCGTTTTATGATCAGAACCATTAGTCCTTTGAGCAATGTGATTGATATGGTGTTTTCCATAACCCGTAATATCATATTTAATTGTATGTATTTGAATGTTGTATTTATTTGCTGAAGCGATATTATCCTGTGCATTTGAAGAGCTGTTTTGCTTGTTATTGTATTCTGCAGAAAATACATATATAGCTTTAGGTAATTCAGTTTTATGATTAGATAAATCTTTAATGGCTTCATCTATAGCATAATGAAGGTCTGAATAATCTTTGTTATGGTAAATATTATTGGGTGATTCATACTCTTGGACAGCATTATGCATACTTGAGGTATTACTGCCAAAATCATAAATATAATCTAAAGCATCTCCTCCAGCTTTAATACATCCAAAAGTGGCAATAGCTATTTCATCACCATCTTCAATAACATTGTTTATTGTCGACTTTAATAATTCTCTAAAAAAAATAAAATTCTTTTTTATGCTCTTTTCGGTAATTTTTTCCATTCAAAGATTCCCACAAAAAAACAACACACTTATTATCAGCAAGTTCCATACTGTCACTCTTTTTGATTTCAAAGTCTTGTATTTCCTCTTCATTTTCTGTAATTGTAAAATCACCAGAATCTTTTTCTTCGATGGAATGCAGATTGATATTAATCTTTACATCTGGATATTCGGTTACATCTGCATTTCCAACTTGTTTGATCTGTGCCAATGAAGAGAATTGACATAAAATAATTGCTAATATTAATTTGTATTTCATAATGCTTAATTTATTTATTAATGATTTGATTCATCGCTTTCACAAGCGGATTCAAATGCGGGACCAAAAGGATCTATTCATTTATCCAATCATAGTATTCGTGTTGTTTTACTTCTCTTTTAATGCTTAAGCCATAATTATTAAATCTATATAATATTTGGGAACCATTTGTGTTAGATATAATTCTGCATCCATCGTATTTAAAGATTTGTTCACTCAGTAAATTTATTCCGTAGTAGCTATCATATTCACCTACATATATAGAAGTTTTTTTTGTTTTCCTTAAAGATATTCTTTCCAATCCAATAACATCTTCATAGATAGGGTTTTCAAATTCTAATATAGTGTTTTTACCCCTTGGGTCATGAGAAAAAACCAAAATACTTTTTTGTTCATTACCTGAGTTACTTTTTATAAGAACTGCATATTCTGGAGGGTATTCTTTTCTGTGTTCCGTGTTTTTACGGGTCGAACGGAAGCGACAAAAATTCCTTATATCATCTGAATAGGAATGAGAAATACTAAATAAAGGTTGAGTAAGATTTTCAATTTGATTTCTATTAACTTCTTTAATGTCATCAATGGGAATAAAACTGCTATTGTAGGCTTTTTGGAAAACAGCAAACTTTAACCAGCCAGTAGACTTTTGATTGAATAAATTTTCTTTACCACCTTCCATGATTTTTAAGAATTGTTGATAGTCATTTTTAGAAACTATGTTTTGATTACCATTGATCATACCCGCAACCCATCCTTCTATACCATCAATCTTAACATAATACCAAATAATATCATTTTTTTGTTGCTTGTCATTAAGTAATGTAATTTCATAACCTGGAGGGTAGGATCCAATAATATTGGCATTAGTATTTGAAGATGGGCTATTTCTGAAATTCATCTCTACGTATAATACAGCTTTATCATAATCGATGAAATTTTCAGCTGTTAATTCATTGTCAGTAAATAGATTATAGATTATAGATGAAGTAATTCCGATGCCAATAACAATTAAGAGTATAGTTAAATAACTTGTACTAAGTATTTTTTTATCGGGTTTAACTACTATTGATGATTTTTTTTCATTGGAATTGACAGCAGCTGGTATTTTAGGACTGATTTTAAAGGAAGATTCGTTTAGCGCTTTTTTAAATTCTTCGCAACTATGAAAACGATCCTCTACATTTTTTTGAGTTGCTTTGGCAATTACTCGTGCAAGGTGCTTGCTTGCTCCAGGATATATACTAGTTGGATCGGGTAAAGGATCGTTTACAATATTATTGTATATCTGAAATTCCGTTGTATCATTATTGTATGGGCATTTTCCAGTAATCATTTGGAATAATGTGACTCCCAAGGAATAAATATCAGATCTCTGGTCAATTTTCTGACCATTTACTTGTTCGGGACTCATGTAAAAAACAGTTCCCATCTGCATTCCGGTTTTGGTTAAGGACTTTTGGCTATCCATAATCTTAGCAATTCCAAAATCCATTATCTTGATATCATTTGCTTTATTGATAAGGATATTAGATGGTTTTATATCTCTGTGAACAACCTTATTATTGTGTGCAAAACTAAAAGCATCTAATATCTGATTAAAGTAATGAATGGCACTTTTTTCATCTATTGGGCCCGATACTTTGTTGATGTGGTCTGCCAATTCCATGCCATCAACATACTCCATGATTAGAAATAAACCTTCGTCGCTTTCATAATAATCAAATAGCGCAACTATATTAGGCTGATGCAAGTGAGCTAAAGCAGAGGCTTCGTTCTTGAATCGCTCTCTTATAGAAGCATTTTTGGATAAATTGGGATGCAGCATTTTAATCGCTACTTTTCTTCCCAACTGTATATGTATACCCAAATATACAGTTCCCATTCCACCTTCACCAAGAAGGCATTCAATTTTATAATTAAGTATTTGTTTTCCAATCATTAATTTACTTATTCTATGCGGTTAAAGTAAAGAAATAATAAAGAATATCAAAGCAAGTTTTCTTATTGCTAACAATATAGGGTTTCGATAACTTTCGTGTTTAGTGGATATTTTCGTGAGACTTATGGTTCATCCTCGATAAGAGGTTTAATAAATGAAACGCATATATCTTCCCATTTTTCACTATTATAATAATCTAGAATATAAATTTTCATAGAACCAGTTTTAATCGGTTCGAAAACTATTTCTTGTATTTTGTCGATATCCTTGAGATGCGCAGTAAAAGATGTGCCATCATCAAATTGTATTTCTATCCTTTTAACTCGTTTATTCAGGTAATAAAGATCTCCAATAAATTTTCCACGGCTTGAATAGAATTCTTTATAATGAGCTCCACCATGAATATTAATACCATGTATTAACATTTTTGAATCCCAAGATAATTCTATCCATGGGTTACGATCATTTTTTTTTGGGCTCCACCATTTTTTTAGATCTTTTTTGATAACATTAGTGGCGCTATAATCATAGATTTCATAATTGCCTAATTGACTACTAGAAGTTGCATAAATATAATTATTGTATTCGATTAAATTTATATTTTCTTTTGGCGTTGGATCATACGCAGAAGAACTCTCTTTTTCATCATTTTTGTTTTCAAATAGATTAGCTTTTTCTATTAGAAAAAACCCTCCTCCAATAATTAATAGGAGCACCAAAGCAAAAATAATAAAGGTGTACTTTTTTTTCTTAGATTCATTTGGTTGAGCAGTAGCTGCTTTCAATGCTTTAGGTTTCTTTATAGAAGCTTTGCTTTCAATTTTTGATGATTTAACTATAACAGGTTTTTTAAGATCGGTTTTATAGGTTGTGTCATTCAGTGCTTTTTTAAATTCCTCGCAGCTTTGAAAACGATCCTCAACGTTTTTCTGTGTGGCTTTTGCAATTAATTGAGCAAGATGTTCGCTGGCTCCGGATAAAAGCTTTTTAAATCTGGTAAAGGGTCATTGATAATATGACTATAAATTTGGAACTCTGTTGTTTCGCTGTTATATGGACATTGACCCGTAATCATCTGAAATAGTGTTACCCCCAAGGGAATAGATATCTGATCTATGGTCAATTTTCTGACCATTTACTTGTTCGGGGACTCATGTAAAAAACAGTGCCCATCTGTATGCCGGTTTTTGGTTAATGACTTTTGACTATCCATAATCTTGGCAATTCCAAAATCCATGATTTTAATGTCATTTTCTTTAGTGATCAGGATATTAGAAGGTTTTATGTCTCTGTGAACCACTTTCTTATTATGGGCATAGCTAAAAGCCTCTAGTATCTGGTAAAAGTAATGGATGGCACTTTTTTCATCTATTGGGCCCGATACTTTGTTGATGTGGTCTGCCAATTCCATACCATCAACATATTCCATAACAAGGAATAAGCCCTCTTCACTTTCATAATAATCAAATAGCGTAACAATGTATGGGTTTTGAAGGTGTGCCAGAGCAGAAGCTTCGTTCTTGAATCTTTCTCTTAAAGAAGCATTTTTAGATAAATTGGGATGCAGCATTTTAACCGCTACTTTTCTTCCCAGCTGTGCATGCACACCTAGATATACAGTTCCCATGCCTCCCTCACCAAGTACGCTTTCTATTTTGTAGCTAAGTATTTGTTTTCCAACCATTAGTTTATATTCAAGATATGAAATACACTATTTATAACAGAAGTTCAGGTCTGTATTCAAAATGCATCGTCGTAATGCTTCCATTTTCCTCACCGTATGAAACCATTTACTAAAATTATCCTATGCGGAAATTGACCGGAAGCGTAAACCACACACTCACCTTCTTCCCTCGTTGTTCTCCAGCTGTCCATTTTGGCATGCTCTTAACTGCTCTAATAGCTTCTCTATCCAACGTTTTATGAACACCACGCACAACTTTTACTTCTCCGATTGCCCCATCTTTCTTCACGACAAACTTTACATAAACTTTCCCTTGAATACCGGCTTCTCTAGCCATTTCTGGATACTTCACTTCTTTCCCCAAATAGTTATACATCTGTGCAGCCCCCCCTGGAAACTCAGGCTGCTGCTCTACAAATTCGAAAATTTCTCCTCCATTTTTAACTTCTTCATCTTTTTTTGCTCTTGCGATAGCATCCGCTTTTGCTCTTGCGATAGCATCAGCTTCCTTTTGTGCTTTGCGCTTGGCCTTTGCCTCATCTTTTTTTGCTTGCTCTATCTCAACCTCTCTTTCTTTAGACGCAGCATCCGCTTTTGCTTTTGCAGCAGCATGCTGCCTTTGTTCTTTAGCAGCAGCATCAGCTTTTGATTTTGCATCGGCCTCCTCTGCTTTTCTAATTTTTTCTGCCTCTGCAAGCCTTTTTAGCTCTTCTGCTCTTTTTTTATTTTGTTCTACTTTCTCATATGCATCTGCGAGCTCTAATGCGCCTGCAGTATCTGAATCAGCAATTTCCATTAGAAAAAAATAACCTCCGCCAAAAACCAAAGAAATGGATGCCAAAAGAATAAATAATATTTTTTTCCTTTTTTTTAGGCGGAGTAGGTTTTTTAATTTCTGTTTTAGGACCTTCAGCAGTAGCAGGTTGCCTTATAGCTTCTTTGATCTGTGTTTTATGGGGTTCAGCTATAGTAGATTCTTTAATGACAGTTTTAAAAGATGAATCATTCAGGGCCTTTTTAAATTCTTCGCAGCTTTGAAAACGATCCTCTACATTTTTCTGAGTTGCTTTAGTAATTACCTGTTCAAGATGCTTGCTTGCTCCAGGATATATACTGGCCGGATTGGGTAAAGGGTCGTTAACGATGTTGTTGTAGATCTGAAATTCTGTTGTATCATTACTATACGGCGATTGCCCTGTTATCATTTGAAAAAGGGTAACTCCTAGTGAATAAATATCGGATCGATGGTCTATTTTTTCTCCTTTTACCTGTTCGGGGCTCATGTAAAAAACGGTTCCTATCTGTGTGCCGGTTTTGGTTAATGACTTTTGACTATCCATAATCTTGGCGATACCAAAATCCATGATTTTAATTTCATCATCTTTATCAATCAGTATATTGGAGGGTTTAATGTCTCTATGAACAACTTTTTTTTTGTGTGCGTATTTAAATCCATCTAAGATTTGGTTAAAGTAATGGATGGCACTTTTTTCATCTATTGGGCCCGATACTTTGTTGATGTGGTCTGCCAATTCCATACCATCAACATATTCCATAACCAGGAACAAGCTCTCTTTACTTTCATAATAATCAAATAGCGAAACAATGTATGGGTTTTGAAGGTGTGCCAGAGCAGAAGCTTCATTCTTGAAACGCTCTCTCAAAGAAGCATTTTTAGATAAATTGGGATGCAGCATTTTAACCGCTACTTTTCTTCCCAGCTGCATATGCACACCTAGGTATACGGTTCCCATACCTCCCTCACCAAGAACGCTTTCTATTTTGTAGCTAAGTATTTGTTTTCCAACCATTAGTTTATATTGAAGATATGAAATACACTATTTATAAAAGAAGTTCAGGTCTGTATTCAAAATGCATCGTGTCGTAATGCTTCCATTTTCCTCCCCATATGAAACCATGTTTTTCAAATATTAAAATTATTTCATTCGGGAATTTATTTTTATAATTTAATTTAAAATCCCCATTATTTTTTCTTAAATCCCATTTCCAATAATTAGACATACTAACATTAAGGTCTATAGATAAGCCAAAGCTGTGCATGCTTAGCCTATCGGTATCTTTTATAGTTCTCCAATTAAATGTGCCACCTAATTTTGATATGTAAGGTAAAAACTCTTCATGTTTATCTAATTCATTGCTAATTTCTGTAAGCTTTAAATGAATATCATTAATAGTTGTAACTTTAATTTTTATCCCTGCTAAATTAGGACACCAATTCATTTCTACTAAATTATCTAATACTTCACCTTTGCTTAGACCGTATATTTTTTTAAAAAATTCTTCATTCCTAATCCTTCCTGGATCTTCATCTGGGACATAATTCTTTGTTATAGGACCTTCAACATAGTTGTATACAAACATATCTTGTAAATCGGGACTGTTAATTAATTCTTCAGGAGATTTTACGATACTATCGTCAAAAATCATGGTAGTTGAATCAGCGAAAATTATATGATTATTCTGATACCCGATTATGGATTTAGGGTAAGAAGTAATCAATGCTATTGCTTCTTCAGGAATAGCTTCTATTTGTTTTTTTTCTGTTTGGTTAACAATTGAATTTTCTTTTTTAAAGTCTATATTATTACATGCATAAAAACAGAATATGTAAAGAAATAATTTCAAGGAGAAAAGGTTATTCATATTGCTTAATAAAATTTATGTTGTGTTTTTCAATTTCTGTTAATTCATGATAAACCTTGTTATATAATGGAACATACCAGTGTTGTGAATTGAAATGATTTTTTAAATCTGCTGATTTAAAAATTCTTCCATATCTGGCAAAAATTTCATTTCGCATTATTTTAAGTTCGTATTTTGATAAATATTGAATATCATCATAGTTCAAATATCTTTCCGATGCTTGAGGATATTCTCCTTCCATATCTTCAGAATCCCAATTGGAATCTCCACCCTCGCATCCACCCTCACAGATAATTTCTGCATCATCTACAGTATATACATCTTCACCACCGTAATCATTTTCAGGTAAATTTTCAACATATCCTCCCGAGCCAACCACTTCTTCTTCAGAATCACTATTGGATGTAAAAATAGAAATTACTGATATCAATAATAGAAAAGAACATACCCCAATAATAATGGCGGTTTTCTTCTTCTTTTTAGGTGGAGTGGAAGATGTTGGAGTAGGTTCTTTGATCTGTGTTTTAGGAGCTTCAGTTGGAGTAGGTTCTTTGATCTGTGTTTTATGGGCTTCAGTAGTAGCGGGTTCTTTAATAACAGTTTGAAAAGCTGTGTCATTAAGCGCTTTTTTAAATTCTTCGCAGCTTTGAAAACGATCCTCTACATTTTTTTGCGTGGCTTTGGCAATTACTTGTGCAAGATGTTTGCTGGCTCCAGGATATATGCTGGCTGGATCAGGCAAAGGGTCGTTAACAATGTTGTTGTAGATCTGAAATTCGGTTGTATCGTTGTTATAGGGACACTGTCCTGTAATCATTTGAAAGAGGGTAACTCCTAAAGAATAAATATCGGAACGATGGTCTATATTTTCTCCTTTTACCTGTTCGGGACTCATGTAAAAAACAGTGCCTATTTGCGTGCCTGTTTTGGGTCAAGGATTTTTCGCTATCTACGATCTTGGCGATACCAAAATCCATGATCTTAATTTCATCATCAGAATTAATAAGGATGTTGGAGGGCTTGATATCTCTGTGGACGACCTTTTTTTTATGGGCATAGTTAAATCCATCTAAGATTTGAGTAAAGTAATGGATGGCACTTTTTTTCATTGATAGGGCCTGATACTTTGTTGATGTGGTCTGCAAGCTCCATGCCTTCTATATATTCCATAATTAGAAATAGCCCTTCATCGCTTTCTTCAAAATCGTACAGGGTAACAATATGAGCATTTTGAAGTTGCGCCAATGCAGAGGCTTCGTTTTTAAAACGTTCTCTTAAGGATACGTTACTAGACAAGTCAGGATGAAGCATTTTAATGGCTACTTTTTCTTTCCATTTTCATGTGCTTACCTAAATAAACTGTTCCCATGCCTCCTTTACCAAGAAGGCTATCTATTTTGTAATTTAGTATTTGTTTTCCTATCATGAATCTAATTTTCGAAGTTAATGTATGAAATAAATTATGAATAGGAAAGGAGATCAATTAATTAAGTCTAAAAATTGAGTTTATTGAAATTGTATTCCCAATGTTTCTAAAAAAAAGCTGTTCATTACAATAGATTGTTATTCAATTTTTAGATCTATTTAAATTATTTTATCATTCAGAATAAAAAGAAAGAGAAGTATATGAAATAAACAAAAGATAGTCGCTATTTAGTAACTCTCCTTTTTCATGAATTTTCTTCAATTTAAATCGTTGTTGGATTGAATTAGAATAACAACTAATTATTTAATTCTATACACTGTACGCCTATTTATTTGATGTGCTGCCTCTTGCTCCTCGTAGGTAAGCATAGCCGCAATCGTTTCGCATTCAAGTCCTGCTGACCTTGGTTTGTCTCCACCGAAACCTTTCGCAGACATTCTTTCTGCTGAAATACCTTTAGAAAATAAGTAATCAACGCATGACTGAGCTCTACGTTTCGATAAAGCTCTGTTGTAGAGATCACTACCGCTACGACAATCTGTATGATTTTCAATTTCAATAACCATAGTTGGATTATCAATTAATGTCTCAAGTAGCATATCTAAATACAATTTAGATGTTCCTAAATATAATTTGTAACTGTCGTATTGGTATTCCACTTCAGCATACCCCCACTCACCATGATATTCTCCCATATTGTAATTTTCTTCATATTGCAATTGACCATTTTCATGCCAGCCTTTTGCCTGTGCCATGCTCCAGTCCGTTTTTAAAAGCAAGTTCATATTCTAATTGACCATTTTCATACCAGCCTTTGCTTGTGCCATGCTCCAGTCCGTTTTTAAAAGCAGATTCATATTCTAATTGACCATTTTCATACCAGCCTTTGCTTGTGCCATGCTCCAGTCCGTTTTTAAGAGCAGATTCAAATTCTAATAGCCCATTAGAATATTCCTCTATATACCACACCATTAACAAGTTCATTATTTGAGATTGTCGATATTGGGTTTTCAAGAGTACCGGGCTCAATGTCATTGTCATGCGGATATGTTACTTCATCAAATTCGTATCTAATACTCTCTTTGGTATCTAATATTCCGTTTGCTGAAACGCTTGTCTGATTAGAAAATAAATCAAAATTTAAATTATTTACTTTTAGATAAAAATAACCTCCGCCAAAAACCAAAGCAATAATCACAGCAATAATAATGGCGGTTTTCTTCTTCTTTTTAGGTGGAGTGGCAGATGTTGGAGTAGGTTCTTTGATCTCTGTTTCATGAGCTTCAGTGGTAGTAGATGACGGAGTAGGTTCTTTGATCTGTGTTTTATGAGCTTCAGTAGTAGCGGGTTCTTGAATAACAGTTTTAAAAGCTGTGTCATTAAGCGCCTTTTTAAATTCTTCGCAGCTTTGAAAACGATCCTCTACATTTTTTTGCGTGGCTTTGGCAATTACTTGTGCAAGATGTTTGCTGGCTCCAGGATATATGCTGGCCGGATCGGGCAAAGGGTCGTTAACGATGTTGTTGTAGATCTGAAACTCTGTAGTATCGTTGCTATAGGGACACTGTCCTGTAATCATTTGAAAGAGGGTAACTCCTAAAGAATAAATATCAGAACGACGGTCTATATTTTCTCCTTTTACCTGTTCGGGACTCATGTAAAAAACAGTGCCTATCTGTGTGCCGGTCTTGGTCAATGATTTTTCGCTATCTACAATCTTGGCGATACCAAAATCCATGATTTTAATGTCATTGTCTTTATCAATCAGAATATTAGAAGGTTTTATGTCTCTGTGAACAACCTTTTTTTTATGCGCGTATTTAAATCCATCTAAGACCTGAGTATAGTAATGGATGGCACTTTTTTCATCGATAGGGCCCGATACTTTGTTGATGTGGTCTGCAAGCTCCATGCCTTCTATATATTCCATAATCAAAAAGAGACCTTCCTCGCTTTCGTAATAATCGTATAGCGTAACAATGTAAGGGTTTTGAAGATGTGCTAGAGCAGCGGCTTCGTTTCTAAAACGTTCTCTTAAGTCTTCGTTGCTGGAAAGATCTGGGTGGAGCATTTTTACGGCCACTTTTCTCTTCATTTG
>CALSNM010000025.1 GCA_943787725.1 uncultured Flavobacteriales bacterium
ATATGATTTGCCAAACAAATTACCAAAATACCCAAGCTTGGATGAGCGAATTAAAATTGCTGAAATTGCAAAGGATAGAATGAATGAATTAATTCCATTATTCGAATTTAGTTTGGAGTCCTATGCAATAGGAGAATACTCACTCGCTGCTTTTGGATTTCAGGAAATAGCAAAAGAATTTCCGAGTAGAGAAATGTTTAATAATATAGGTGTTTGCAATGCAACAATGGCATTGACATTATTCGATAAGGATTCCGTTAAGTTAATCTATCCGTTCGAAATTGATGCAAACAGTAGGTTGTACGAAAACAATGAAAGAGGTTTGGAAGAAGATAAAGAAGAATTAAAGAAGGAACTTTTAGAAAAGGCTATCGATAATTTTAAGAAAGCAGTTTCGTTAGATCCGAATTATTTTTACGCTTACATAAACTTATCACTATGTTCTGACTTGGCTGAATAATGCAAGGAGATGCCGTGTTTTCTATTTAGGAAATGCGGAGGACTTGGCTAAAGAAGATAAAACTAGAAACTCAATAAGTCTTAGGGGCTAAAGGATTATTGGCATATAATGTTGACGTAAAGCAGGCAAAAAAACTATTTAAAGAAGCAGGTGAAATGGGCAATGATATCGCATCGCTGAATCTTGAAATATTAAAAGGTAAGTCAGTTAAAAAGTCACCGAAAGCAATTTCCTCCAAAGAAATTCAGCAAATCGATGGTGTTGATTTACAGTCCTACGGTTTTGAAAAAGAAATGAAAAATTCTAAAACTATAAAGGGAAAATTGAGTTTTGGATTTGATCATTTACCAAACTCTGATTATTGTAAAGCTGAGTTTAATTCAGACTATCTCAGGTCTATAGGTGTAAGGAAAAGGTTTGTAAGCATTCAATCAGTTCATAATGTTAAGAGGAACCCTCTCTTGAATTTTAATTTTTCAGCTGATGTTAAGGGTATTCATAATGAATTGGGGAGACCTGACAAGGTAGTTCATTACGGTGAATTTAAAAGGCTAGTGTACGATAACCTTAACTTAATTATTCACATAAAGGATAATGCAATAACAGGGTACTCAAAATATTTTTCGTATTAATTTTCTTTAAGGGGTTACCTTTTTTCTTTTCTGTTATCAACTACCAAATTTAAAACAGAAAATTATGAAAAAGTTAACATCACTAATTGCTCTTGTAGCACTAATCACTTTAACCAGTTTCATCTCTTTAAGCTCTGCAGAGGGAAAGCCTAACGAAACAAAATCCATTGAATCGACTAGCGTCGCATGTACACATGGTCAATGTACAGCAATTGCAGCGTCAACCGGTAAAACATGTAAGCACTGTGTTTCTAATGAAGGCGATTTGTATTGCTGGCAGCATAAATAGGTAATAGAAGTGTTGTAATTCCACTGTTGGTAATGCATTGTTTTGTTAATTTTTTCGAAAATAACTGACAATAAAGAAAAGGGCCATATCGCCTCTAACGAATCAGGGAATTACACCTTAATCATAAGAAATAATCAAGTAGGATTACTAAAAGTAAATAAAGAAACTTCAGTATCCGAAAGATTAACTCTCTCATATATAAACTATTCAATAATCAAAAAAAACATTATGAAAAATTTAATTTTAACAATCGCAATTTTAGTAACAGGAGTTATTAATGCGCAGTCATTTAGGACAGCCAAAGAATTATCTGTAGCACTTTACGCAAGACTAGAGTTTTCAGGTTTTGAAAAAGCTGTGGAAAAGGATTCTATCATTTTCAAGATGTGGAATTTTAACGAAGCTGCTGATGTCTGGGTAAATAATACCACTGGAGAAAAAGTTAAAGTATCTCCTACTGCTACAGAATATATATACAATGATACGGTGATGATACAAAAGAGAAAGAATTTGACTGTAAACATATCGTATGCTTTGCTTAGTAGTATCGGAGCAAGATGGAACGATAGCCCATTATTGAAAAGATTGGATTTAATTCCTGAAGAGATGGAGGTGTCTTCAGCGGGAAGTTTATATAAAAAATTCAAAAGATTTTACCTATCCAGAAACCTAAAGACGGATAGTGCGTCTAACTCTAGTTTTGTTGTATTCCTTTAATTTATTTTACCATATGCCAATATATATTCAATTATGTTCATTAGTAGTTCCAAAAGAGGTTTTGAAAACGAAATACGCAGGAGGTGTAACTCAATTTAAAGAGGATTACAGCTTCGATAGGTCTGATTTACATCAAGAGGATGATTTATTAATTTCGATTGCATACATGAACCCTGATGAAATTGAGATTGAACGATTGGTTGAGCGTGGTTTATCTTTTCAAGAGTTTCCAAAACCAAATTCTGAGGATTTTACTGTTATTACAAGGTATGGTGGTGTATGCTGGGAAAATGACACTATAACAACCAACTCTGTTTACGTTTGGCATAATAACACACCAAGTAACCAAATTAAATTGGCGCAAAAGCTTGCAAATAAATTCATGGATGTTGTTATGGATGAGTTGGAAAATGGGGTTGATCCTTATCCGGTGATAGCATCTTAAAAAGAGTCTTGATAGACATTGGTTATCTTTGTCATCTAAGCTCTCTGTTTGTAATTCTGGAAAAGTTAAAGTCATTTTGATCTTTGTTTTAATTCACGTCTAAACCATAAACCCGAATCTTTAATCGTTCGATGTAAAGTTTTATAATCAATATATATTAATCCAAACCTTGGTTCATACCCTTCGCTCCATTCAAAATTATCTGTAAGACTCCAAACAAAGTAACCATTTACCGGAACCCCTTCTTTCTTGGCCTTTAAAACCTCATACAGGTATGATTTAAAAAAATTGATTCGCTTTTGATCCTGTACAACACCGTTTTCAAGTGAGTCTTTTACACAAACTCCATTTTCAGTTACAATTATTTCTTTGACTTTTTCATATTCGCCGAACTGTTTTAAAATTTTATAGATTCCTTCTGGATATATTTCAAACCCCATTTCGTTTGTAGGAACATCCCGCTTTTTTGGATCAATTTGTTTAGCCCAAAGAACAGGAGGCCAAATGTGTTTTTTTGCAACAACTCTAAAATAATTCTGTATACCTATAAAATCAAAATCAAAAATCAGTTTTTCATCGTCACCTTCTTCGAAATACTTTTCAATTTTCTTCAATGCCGGGAATCTGTCAGTAGGATATCCAAGTCCCAAACAAGGTTCAATGTATAGGCGATTAAGCAAAGCGTCAAGTTTTTCGACTGCTTTCTCATTTTTTTGTTTTCCTTTATAAGCCTCCACAGGTGAACAGCTAAAGGTAGTGCCAATATTTGCGTTCTTAACTTTTGATCTTAGTATCCTGCCACTTTCAGCCATAGATAAACAGGTATTATGAGTAGCTTTCAGAAAGTTAGATATACCTTTTTCTCCCGGAGCATGGTAACCCATCATATAGCCTAATCCAACGAATGCTGCAGGTTCATTCATCACCATCCAGTTTTTTACTTTACCTCCATATTCATTCGCACAAAATTCAGTGTACAACGAAAACCATTTAATTATTTCTCTGTTTGTCCAGCCTCCTTTATTTTCTAGATTTTGAGGAAGATCCCAATGATATAAAGTAACCCAAGGTTCTACACCTTGAGCTAAACACTCATCTATAACATTGTGGTAGAACTGAACACCTTTTGGGTTTATTTCACCTGTACCGTCAGGAAATATACGTGACCAAGAGATTGAAAAACGAAACACATCAAAATTCATTTCTTTGTGAAGACGAATATCTTCTTTGTATCTATGATAAAAATCTACTGATACATCGCCGTTATCATTATTGTGTACATTTCCTTTTCTATGTGTAAATTCATCCCAGATTGAAACTCCCTTTCCATCTAAGTCCCAAGCACCCTCAATTTGATAGGCAGCGCATGCTGTTCCCCATTTAAATTCTTCTCCAAATGAAGACAAACGTAAAGAGTCCCACTTGTAAGATTGTTGTGCGTCAGTAGTCATAGCCATACTACTTAATACAATAAAACTTATGAATCTAAATAAAGCCATACAGTTTGGCTAAGTTATGTGATTTGCGAATGCAAAGCAATGTAGCTTGGGCTTTGTTGTGTATTTTGTAATTCCAAAAGAATGTCAAAAAACGCTCATCTACTCCCGATTCGAATTTAACAGGGTGAACACTGATATTTTTGATGGTGGAATATGTGACTCACTTATTCATCCATATAAATGTCGCCATTATCAACCTCCAAAACTTCAATTAGTTTCCTCAAATCTTGCTTAGCTTGGTTCGAGAAATGCGGTTGCGGCTCCAATTTTAAAAAGGAGGCAAGTCATCATCAAAATTACTGAAATCATCAACATTGGTAAAATCATTTATATTTTCTTGTTTAGATTCAAAAGTACTTGATTCAGTTCCGGAATGATTGAAGAGCAAAAATTTAAAAGTATTAAACCCCTTTAGCGTCTTTTTAAAAATTGACACTTTTTTGAGTTGTAAGTAAAAAAACACAGGAAACAAGCAGCGGATAAGCAATTATTCCAATTAAGAACTTTAGTCCATTAAAACTTCTCCAATTATATATGGAGATTAACAAAAACCAAAGCAGGCCAATTAACAAGTAAATATAAAACACAATCATTTTTTAATTTTTGTCTTGTTTTATTTAGAAATCCAATTGTATGAAAAGCTATTCATGTTAATTTACAACCAATCGTATTGTTTTTGAGAATTTCCCATGGTTAATTCTTGCAATATAAACACCGCTTTCGATTTTCTCTAAATGGATAAGCTGATTTTCTTCCTTTATTGCAATCCTCTCCATTACCGTTCTGCCATCAATTGAATATAAGCTCAGACTAAAATCTGCCAAACCGCTTGTAGAAACATAAAAACTTCCATTATTTGGATTCGGATAAATAATAACAGAGGCACTCCCTATGGTTTCAACTCCCCACGCCAACAATTGTAGCACAAGCAGAGGTGTCAGAACATATACCATCTGTAATAACTACAGCATAACTTCCATTAGGGGCATTGGTGTAAGACTGGCTTGTTTCCCCTAATACGATGCTGTTGTTATCGTTACAGTCTATCCATTGATAATTGGCACCAGTCTGGTTAGAGGTTATCGTAAATCCAGAAGTAGTGATAGTCGTATCTATATTGGTTACTGTCAAATCCAAGGTCACTATGGAGTCGCAACCTACTGTATTTGTCAATGTGTGGGTTGCATTATTATTAGTTGTTGTATAGTTATTTCCATCAATCCATGTATAGCTTCCACAACTTGTCTGTACGTCGGTTGCTAGCGTATATTGGATATTAATCGTCCAATCATCAATAATAATAAATGGACCTTTCGTTAATTCTAGCGTATAAATACCTGAAGCATAACTCCCTTGTGCTAAAGCTAATGAATCGAGCATACCCATAGAGGTTCCATTGCTAAGCCAGTTTTTAGTGAAATAGGCTATACTATTAAACCCAGAAAGTTGATCCATCTGATCCACAGACAATACATTTACACCATCTGTTCCAATAGTTCCTTTGGCTGCACCGTCAAAATCATTTCCTGAAATATCCTCAACAATTGTTAGGTCATCTCCGCAAAGCTTATTCATGGAGTAATAAGCCATTAAGTTTTGTATTTTAGGATGGGTAGAGGCAACCGTTTCAGTCATCAATTGATTAATGTCCGAAGAAACCAACACATCATTCCAAATAGTAACTTCCGTCATTTCTCCTTCAAAGAAATTACTCTTGTCTAAGCCACTGTCAAATTCTTGCCCTAAAGAAATTAAATTGGTACTAGAGATTGTTTGGGAATTGTTGTAAGTAAGCTCTAATGATCCATCTATATAAAGTTTTGTTTCACCTGTAGCTTCATTATACGTATAGCCCACATGATGCCACAATCCATCTGTAACAATAGTTGTTCCCCAATGAGAAGTAGCTCCATCGTAAATACCTAATGTTTCACTTGTACTGATTTGCAGGTTACACACATTGCCACCTGTAGATGTGTTAATCCCAGCTAAAACCTGAGATTCACTAGAAACTGTGGTAGATTGTCTCATCCACATAAACACGGAACGATTTTCTCCAGCTAATGTATCGCTTAGCGCATTGAGTTCTATCCATGTCTCATCTGATTTGTCGAAGGTTGCATACGAAACATAATCAGTAGAGGCGTGGTAAGTTAAATCCGTAGGTGAACAAATATCCGTGTCATTAAGAATATTCTCTGTGTAAGTAACATTTCCATTGCAATTTCCGGGTGGAGATATATCCGTTCTTTTAAAACCAAAAACGTAGCGTTGATTAGAAGACTCGGCGAAACAAGTAGGATGTGTGGGAGAAAATTCTGTCAAGGTCCAAATAGTATCATTATCTGGAGATAAATGAATATCTTCAATACCAGGAGGAAATGCGAATTTAGCATAATTGTCTCCCATACTTATCGATTGATCTTGCACTGTATTTATCCCAAAATCATAATTAAAAGTGAATAGAACACTATTGTTTACAGCACCGTAACTAGTGGAGACCCATATATCTTTCTTATTGGAGTTGTGTAAGTTGTTCGCCGAACCAAGCCCTTGCATATTACCAAACAAACCATCATAATAGGGTGTATTCGTATTAACCATTCCTACATTGTACCATAGCAAACGATTGAATTCAGGAGAAGGACAATTGATTGGTCCACAATTCTGAAAGCTTCCTAGTACCATTTTCTCATCGTCCCAATCATAAGATACAAACGACGGATTGATTGGCATACTGTCTATTGTATTTGGTGTTCTTGCTAAGATATATCCATAATTATAAAAAGTAGGCTGAAAAGCTGTTGGTACTTGCTTTATTTGATCTAGCGGAAAAGCATACATCGCATCTATCGTGCTTCTTGAGTCGGGAACATATAGTGTGTCATTAATAATAACCAGTCCTCCTGCATGCATATCATAAAAAGTATCATAGTTTTCATCGACCAATAATACATGACGATAAGCAATGTTATCCATATCTGTAATGTCTACAAAAGAGACCCTTGAACCCCTATTCCTATAATCCGCATTCTGCCCATTACATGGAAAAGGATAATTGTAATTCCGACCATACCAAGAAACTACGGAAAATTCTTTGCAACCAACATTTACGCCTGTAATTCCTTGCGGGCGCCATTTCACTGTAGAAGCGTCACCGCTATTCCATTTATACCCAACTACTGCAGGCGATACAGTAGCTAAATTTGCTACCGAAAGCTTTGTTGCTACTCTGTTCAAATCCAAGTTACAAAGCGATACAATTGCAAAAGTATCTGCTGCATGCTGACTAAAAGACTTACTTATACCCAATATAAGTAAAAACAAAAAGGCTGTTCCAATTCTTATTTTTTTCATATTTGTAATAGAATAAAGTGAATTTAGCAACACTGAAGGGTTCCCAAGATCCACAAAAGTCTCAAAATAACACCTGCTCTTGGCCTAAATAGTTTCTAGTGGATGTTACTCAAAACTATATAAAATGTTAGTAATAAACAATTAAGGAACTAAACTTCATCCTCAACCAACCCCAAAACCTTCTCACGAGCACTCACATCCAGCTCCCCATCATCATCCAAAACGGAAACAAATCCCATTTACACTGGTGTTTAGCTTTTATTGTAACCCGTTTTTACTTTTTATTATTTAACATTTCATCTGTAAAATGAATTTTTGATTTCTCTTTTGAGAATTTTTCATTGTTATAATCAGATGATCTGCCCTTAGGTATTGAAAGGCTTTTCCAATCGTTTCCTTTTATCATTCTTCCAACAAAAACGATTTGACCTATATGGTAGGAATAATGAGATAATTGCCTGTTGATTGCCTCAATAATAGTATGTCCTTGATTCCTTATGTAAATTATTGTTTCAAAATTCTCCTTATTTATTGAGTTTAAAGCTTCAAAAAGACATTGCCAGCCTTTTTCCCATTTATTAATTAATTCTTTTTTTGATTTTATGACATCATCTTCAAATTCCAAATCTCTAGAACGCCATTCTTTCTCTCCATCGGAAACTAGAAAATCGGTCCACCTGGACATCATATTCCCCCAAAGGTGATTTACCATAATGGCAATAGAATTACTTTCAGAATTATATTGCCAAAGCAATTCATTATCATTTAATTGGTCAATAGTTTTATCTCCCAACATTTTATAATATTGAAATTGTTTTTTTACACTTTCTAGATATTCTTTATCCATAATTCTAATGGGCTACCGTTCCAACTAAAATAAGTAAAAACGGTGTGGTTGGCAGGTTTATTTATTTTAGCCGTTGTAGGTGCTGGCTTATTTTTCTTTTATCGGAATCCAAATCTCTTCCTCAGAATTTGGATCATTGTTCTTATATTTTGTTCCCAAGACTTCAAAATAGAGTCTGTTATCAACTAGATATTCTGAACTAGGTAACCATTCTGAGAAAATGCACTGAAATATCGAATTATCAGAACTTAAACCCTTGTAATCAAAGACTGCATAAAGTCCACCTTTCAGGATAAATGATTTCATCCCATTCGGAATCTTCTCGAAACTTTTAACCTCTACTGTTGCCCATTTTTCAAATTCATTGTTAGGTCTAAATTGTTTGTAGTAAAGCGGAGGGTAGATTTGCAAAGAGATTTTATCTTTTGTTGTCTTGTTCTGAATTTCTTTAATTCGTGGTGCAAATTGACCCCAAAGTTGTCCTGTTTTATTGTCAATCAAACTCATCATTATATTTTGACCTATTAACTTCTTCTCTTTTAGTTCTTCAATTCTAGGATTCATTTGTCTGTTTCGGTTTTCTGCTTTTACCTAACGTTGCGGCTAACGTAAGCAGAAACGGTTTGGTAGGCAAAAGCTGTTTATTTTAGCTTTGTTATATAACGTTTCTTTTGCCTAAAAATTCGGAATAGGTATATCTAAAGGAGGACTAAATAAGAAGGTAATCTGGGTATTTGATAATTCAATCTCCACGGTTGTTTTTAATCCTTCATTATTTTTTGCTGAAACATAAATAAAAGAAGCTTCAGTAGTCATCTGATATGATTCAGGCAGTATTAATTTGTCTTTCAATTGTTTGAAAAATTCTTTCGCCTCTTTTTCTGTGTTAAAACTGTAATTATTCATTGAGGAATAACCTGCAGTCTCTATAAAATTTCGTGTAACATTTGTAAGTGGGATTTTTGCAGTAGGTAATCCGTTCTCTTTATCCCTTTTAATTAGGTCAATGTTTCCTTCATAAAACTTCTCTGCTGCAGATAGATTCTCTACAAATGTTTTATTGAATTTCTTCCAGTTCTTTTTAGAAAACTCTTCGGTTTGTGCTGACAGAGTACTTACTAGTGTAATAATCAATGTGATTAAAAATATTTTTTTCATAAACGGTTTTATGTTTTACAACGTGCGTGTATATACAGGACTGTATATAACAACCTTATGGTTTATACTACTTTCGTGACTCGTAAAATTAAGTTTTTTTATCAAAAAATTCATCCAAAGGGATTGATAAATTTGCAAAATCAGCTGAGGATACATGCTTATAAATCATTGAAAGCAGAATGTTTTATAGAAATACGTTATCATTCATAGACATTGTAAAACGTTATCTAAATAATTGTGAATCCTACGAAGAATACGCTAAATTTATCGAGTTAATTGCAGAAGGTAAATCTAGCCAACGTATTGGTTTTGAGGATCCATTTGATTTCCCATTTTGAAAATTGAAAGAAAGCAAAATCACAACATAAATAGATTATGTTGTAACAAGCTAAATTTCAGTAAATAATAAAAGTAATAGTTATGAATAAGTTGAATATATTTTTCGATCAAATAAAAAGAATTTCCTTTTTGGGTAGAATCTTTAAATGGTCTTCACTAAGAAGTCTTTCTTATGAAGCGCTGCAAGAGCTAACAAGTTTAAACAATTCGCATACTAAAATAAACGATGAATTAAACCAAGTAAAAAGCGAAAAGAACCTCCTTGAGCAAAAGGTGGCCACCCTAAAAGAGCAAGAAGCAGATTTTAATATGTCTATAACTCGAATTAACACGCAAGTTGAGGCTGAGAAGAATAGAGTTACTGAGATAGCAGAAAGACTAGCAGCTGCAAATAAAGCGCTTACTAAAGTCAATTCAGACCGTGAACGTGAAATGGAGGAATATCAAAAAAGTATTGATAAGTTGAATAATGCGCAAACTTCTTTGGATAAAGAGAAAACAAGAGTAAATGATGCCAGAGTAGAGGAGAAGGAGCAAGAAATGGAAGAAATGAAAAGAACTTGGCAAAATCACGAGATAGCAGTAGCGGAAGAAATGAAAAGATTGTGTCTAAAACATACCGTTACTTATTTAGATTCTGTTCCATTTAAGGGCACTCCAGACAATCCAATTGAAATTTGCGATGAGATTATCATCTTTGATGCAAAATCGCCTTCAAACGACGATTTAAATAACTTCCCTAAATACATTAAATTACAGGCAGAAAGCGCAAAAAAATATACCAAAAATACCGGTGTTAAAAAGGAGTTGTATCTTGTTATTCCTTCCAATACAGTCAAAGTAATTCAGTCATTTCATTACGATATGGGAGAATACGATGTATATGTTATTACAATGGATGCGCTTGAGCCTGTGCTGCTCTCATTGAAAAAAATCGAAGAATATGATTTTGCAGATAAATTAAGCCCAGAAGATAGAAGCTCAATTTGCAGAGTGTTAGGTAAGTATGCACACGCTACAAAAAGAAGGGTACAAATAGATCAGTATTTGGCAAACCACATGTTGGGGTTATTAAAGTACTCAGAAAATGTATTGCCTGAAGAGTTTCAAGAGTCGGTTACGCAATTTGAAAAAGCCGAAAAATTAAACCCAACCCTAGAAAAAAGAAGCAAAGAAATCAGCACAGCAAAACTGAAAGATGAATTTGCAAAAATCAATAAAGATGCGTTGATACACGACGAAGAATTTCCGAAAAAATTAGGGGAGGTTGATATGTAATTAACTAGTCTTGATAAATTATGAAATTCAATTTATTCTTTCCCATTGGATAGCTCATTAAATTTTGTTTTCATTGTAGGGTTGCCATGAGTTAGTTTCTTAATAGTGAGATCTCCAGCCTTGTTGTTTGCTAAGCGCAGGTTGTTTTCAGAAGATAATAGAGCTTCTTTCGTTTTTTGAAGGTGCGAAATAGTCTTGTCTATTTCGACAATAGCGGTAGCAAATTTTTTACTGGCTAAATCATAGTTTCTGGCGAATCCTTCTTTAAACGAATTTATTTTTTCTTCAAAGTTGGTGATGTCCACATTTTGATTTCTCATCAAATTAAGCTCTGCCTTGTATTGCATAGAGTTCATGGCTGCATTACGAAGAAGCGTAATAATGGGAATGAAAAATTGAGGACGGATAACATACAATTTTGGGAATTTGTATGAAACATCAACTATTCCGGTGTTGTAAAATTCATTGTCTGATTCTAAAAGCGATACTAATACCGCATATTCACATTTTTTTTCATTTCGGTCTTTGTCTAGTTTTGCAAAAAAATCTTCATTTTTCTTTTTCGTAGCTGTTTGATCATTTTCATTTTTCATTTCAAACATAATAGAAATGATTTCATTTCCAGCGAGATCATTTTCTCTATAAATATAATCTCCTTTAGTTCCGCCACTTGAATTATTGTCTTTTTCGAAGTAGGCATTTTGAAAAGCCGTTGCTCGGAGTTTATTGAATTCAGTTTCACAATGTATTTCTAATGTTTCACCAACCATTTTGGTAGAAAGTTTCTGTTTAAAATCTTTGAGACGCTCAATTTCGTCCTCTTTCATTTTTATAGCCTCATCTTTTGCAATAAGTTTGTTCGTATAAGTCTCTTTAATTGATTTTTCTTGCAATTGCTTTTCTGATTCCTTCATTTTTAAATCATTTGCAAGATCATCACGTTCTTTCTCTATTTTTCTGGTCGCTTCCGATACGGCAAGTTTTTTATCAAGCTCTGCCTTCTGAATATTTGCTTTCATCTCTGCAATCTCAGTTTCCTTTTGCGCCAATTTTTCTGCAAGGTTTTGTGCGCTTTGCGCTTTAAGAGCAATGATTTCATTGTCTTTTTTTGCTAAATCATCCTGTAAAGCGTTTTTCAGGTTTGCTTCCGCTAACCGAATAGCATTTACCTTATCTTTTTCAGCAAGGTCTAATCTAGTTTGCAACTCTTCTTCAAATTGCTGGTTTTTCACTTGTGCAACTATTTCGGCAAAACCAGCTTCATCAATTTTAAAAGCTGTGCTGCAGCTAGGGCAAATAATTTCATTCATATCGGTTGATTTAGAGTGCTAAATTTACAATAAATAGTTGATGGAATATTTCTTATAGTTTATAAAGTACAGCTAATATCTCAACCATCGCTAACGTGTCTAATTTGCAATAATCTATTAAGTTCTTTCTTGCAGTTTCAATATCTCCATCAAAATTGCCACTCGCCATTTGGGCAAATAAATTACTTGCTGTGCCTCCTTCTTGAATTTCTAAATCACCATAAGATAGGTGGGGAACAAGAGCTGGTAAAACATTCTTAATAGAGTATTTCCCTTTCATTTCAGGCGTGTAATACCATTTCTTTTGAAAAGGTGTAGCTAAATCTTTTAGTCGATTAATAATACCTTTTAAGTCTTTTGCGTATTCAGGAAAAACAGTGCATAGATCATCTAGTTTGCCGCGTTCAAAACCAATGTTGTAGACCAAAATATCCCCAGATGTTCCACATTGCTCTATGAGCTGTTTACAGAAGTTTCTTCTAGGATCTGTACCATCCGTTTCAGCTAAGTATTCTTTGTGCATTACTTCGCATCCTTTGGTGTTTTGTATGTGCAGAGAATATTGAAATACGTATTGTCCGTAAGGCCTAGTATTGTCAAAAATTGGAACTGCCGGCCCTATTGTTTCAAAATCTAAATAATACAGTGGGTAGTTTAATTCACTTAGAAAGCCTTGAATAGATTTTTTCTCAATAATAGTTTTGTTTTCTAGCTCACAATCAACTTGCATCCATTTATTGTGACTTAGGTTAAAGTCTTTTGGAATTTGGTCAAACGTGATTGCCCCTAGCTTGTATAATTCGAATTTCTTTGTTTCGTGCAATCCGCTGATATTGAAAACCGAATAATTGGGAATGTTTTTCCAGCAATGACTAGCAAAATCGCATCCATAAGGAGAGTTACAGTGAACACCAATTTCTTGTTCAGGAATAGCGTCTTGTAATAAAATCTTTTTAAAATGTTTAATTTGATTTGGAAGTCCTGCCAGTCTGGCGTTAATATCATTTATGATTGATTCAGAAACAAACAACCGTTGTATGTCAATTGCACCTTTTCTAACGTATTGATTGTTTATGTAAGTTATTGAAAAGTCTTTTAAATCGATTCCAGATTTTGTAATTACATAATATTGAAGTGTGCCATCCATTCGGTAAGTATCAGAAACACTTGTAGAACTTTTAACTTCGTATGCTTTCCAACCATTGTCATCTTTAACCAGTATGTCAACTGCAGCCAAAACACCTTCAAATTGAAAAGCAGCTTCATAAATTACGGTCGCGCCATTTTCAATTTCTTGTTGCGTTTGCTCAACTGCTTTTTGAAAATCGTAGTAACTTTCTGGCGTGCAATCCACGCCGCCTGGAAATAGCTGCGTAGCAAGTTCTCCAATATTTGTTCCTTGATTAAAAATTGCCATAGCTTGATCAGAATATGCATCTGATTCAATACCTAATCTTCTTTTATGTTTATTCAGATAAAGAGACTTAGGGCATTTTATACCGCGCATAAAGGTGGATTTTGATAATACATGTTTTTCCATAGTTGTTCTGTTATTTATTTCAATATACAATATATGACCGTAATCTATTTATGTCTTCATATTATAAAGACATTAATATTGGCAAATTTAGTTTGAATGTGCCAATCAATTGCGCTCATTCCAATAATGTATTAGAATTCGTATATTACCCCTTTCAATCATAATCCACAGCACAAATGCGCCAATTACTTTTACTTGTACCAATAATTCTGTTCTCGGAATGTACGAGCTCTCAAATAGATCTAAAAAATGAAAAAACTTTGGATAAACAACCTCTTGATAATGCAGTTGAGGCAAAGAAACCCTTGAGTAAATCAGTAAAAACAGACACTATTAGTATTTGTTCATTCAATATTCAATTTTTAGGGCATTTTAAAGCGAGGGATAACAATACACTTTCCAAAATATTGAAGCCATACGATATTGTCGTTATTCAGGAAATGGTAGCACCTCCAGTATCAGGAACTTTTCCAAGCAATGGACAAAAATACAAGTCAGATGTAGAAAGCAAAGCGTTTGGTGATGCTATGCAAAAGCAAGGATTCTCATTACTGGCTATCTACAGAAGATACGGGGCCAACAAAGAACCACGTTAATTCAAGTGCTTCAGAATGGTGGATAACCTTTTATAAAGATGAAATAGTTGTTCCGGATAGTTCGCGATATTTTGGTTTCTTAGATACTGCTTTGGCTGGTAGTTTACTTTATGAAAGAGTTCCTTTTTGTCTTCCTTTTAAATCCATTGATGGGAAAAGTACTTTTTCATTAATATCTCTTCACCTTAAACCGGGCAATGGGGTAGCAGATAGAACGCGTAGGGCAGAGGAGTTGAAAACCCTTGTTTGAATGGGGAGCTAAGCAGCAGGAAAAAAATAAAGATTTTATTTATTTAGGAGATTGTAATATCTATAAAGAAGGAGAATTTATTGAATATGAAAAACAAGCTATTTATAGTTTGAATAAGCAATGTTCCAGCACAAACACCAAGCTGTATGAAGATCCTAAAAAGGGAAAACCTTATGACCATGTGTTTTACACAAATAGCTCAGAAGACGAGATAATCAAGAAGTCCTTTAAAGTGGTTGATTTAATGAAAGAAATACGCACGCTTTATAAGGGAGAACCTTTTCCTTATGCACCCTACGAACACAACTTGTTCAGAACAAAATTTTCGGATCATGTTCCGATCGCTTTCCAATATATATTGGGAAAGGACACGGATTAATCATTTACAGCTACAAACACCAATTTCTTTTTAATTACTTCCTTAGAAAAACTGATTTATACCAAGAGAGTCAAATTTAAGTGATGTAGTGTTTTCTGCCTTGTCTAACTTCTTCTTAATTGTAAGTGCCCATAATACGAGTTCCATACAAAAAGCCTGATCTTCTTTATCTAGTTCAGATGAATACTCCTTTACTACTGCTAATAAAGGAGTTATCTTATTTATGTTTTCGTGAAATTCTTTATCTGTAGCAGTATAGTTTAATTCAATGTAGTTGTTATCAAACCATTCAATAATTTCCGTATACGTCGTTTTTACACCCTCTTTTTCCAATTTAGGGATGCTCGGAAATATTTTTTCAAATTGGGTAATTATAGCATTGTCAATAAGCAAGTTTGCAACTTGATCAGCACCTTCCTGTTCACCTTCATACACCAGTTCTATTTTTCCAGTGATTGAAGGAATAACAGATGCAAAATCCACAAGTCGAATAGCAGTAGTTGCAGATTCTGTCTCAATTAGACGTAATTTAGCTGCTGCAACAAGATTTTCCATTGCACTAATAGTCATTCGAGCACTAACACCACTTTTTGCATCTACATATTCGCTATTTCTCGCTTCAAAGGCAATTTCTTCTAGTAAGTTTTTAGCTATACTGGATATGCTAATTGCAGCTTTGTTTTCTGGAGATATATTTGCCTCCTGCGCTGTAATCTCTCTTGCAAGTTCAATGGATTTGGGATAATGTGTAAATATTTGAGATCCTATTCTATCTTTTAATGGGGTAACAATGCTACCTCTATTGGTATAATCTTCCGGGTTTGCAGTAAAGACAAATTGAATGTCTAGTGGCATTCTCAATTGGAACCCTCTTATTTGAATGTCTCCTTCTTGCAGAATGTTAAATAGAGAAACTTGAATACGGGCTTGTAAATCCGGTAATTCATTCAATACAAAAATGGATCGATTCGCACGTGGTATCATTCCATAGTGCAATACACGTTCGTCTGAATAAGGGAGCTTTAAAGTTGCTGCCTTTATAGGGTCGATATCTCCAATCAAATCAGAAACATTTACGTCTGGAGTTGCTAATTTCTCAAAGAAACGCTCATTTCGATGTACCCATGCAATAGGAGTTGCGTCTCCCAGTTCTGCAATTAAATCGCGCGCAAATTTAGAAATAGGTTGAAAGGGACTATCATTAATTTCTGAACCTTTCACAATAGGCATATACTCATCCAGTAGGTCCACCATGCTGCGGGCTATTTTTGTTTTTGCCTGACCGCGAAGTCCTAAAAGATTGATATGATGACCCGGCAAGAATGGCTTTTTTTAATTGTGGAACAACAGTGTCTTCATACCCCCATAGTCCTTCAAAAACACTTTGTTTTGATTGTATGCGTGCAATTAAGTTAGCTTGTAATTCTTCGGTAATTGTCTTTTCCTTGTATCCCGAGTCTATTAGTTCTTTGAATGTAATTTCTTTTTGCATCTTACCTATATTTTTTTAATTCTATTTTTCTCGTAATCTTCAAAAATCATTTGTCCTAAACCAGAAAGTCCGGTTAAAAATGCTTTTCCTCGATTTTGTGCTGTAAATATTTCTACAAATTTTCGCAAATAGGGGTCTTGAGCAATCATAAAGGTTGTAATTGGAATTTTTAGTTTTCTCGCTTGCGCTGCTTTGTTTAAGCATTTAGAAACGATCATTTCATCTAATCCATTACTATTTTTATAAAACTCTCCTGATGGCAGTTGAATGCAGCTTGGCTTACCATCGGTTATCATAAAAATTTGTTTGTTTGTGTTGCGCTTTCTTCTCAATATATCCATTGCTAACTCCAAGCCTGCAACTGTATTAGTATGGTAAGGACCTACCTTTAAATAGGGAAGGTCTTTGATTTTAATTGGCCATGCTTCATTTCCAAAAACAATTATATCGATAGAATCTTTTGGATACTTACGTTTAATTAATTCAACTAAAGCCATCGCTACCTTTTTTGCTGGAGTAATACGATCTTCTCCATACAAAATCATTGAGTGACTGATGTCAATCATTAAAACAGTACTCATTTGAGCTTTGTGCTTGGTTTCTTCAACTACCAGGTCATTTTCCGTTAGCCGAAGATCCGATATGCCATTATTTATCTGGGCATTTTTTAGACTTTGGGTCATATCAACCCGGGTTAAATCATCACCAAATTGAAAAGCACGATTTTCTCCATCTCTCTCATCACCAATACCCATTTTTGTTGTTGCATGATTTCCAAGACCACTTTTCTTTAGTTTACCAAAAATTTGATCCAATGCATATTCGCGAAGGGCTGACTCCAACTTAGCGGTTAATACATTTTTACCTTTTCCTTTGCCCTTGTTGCCTTCTTCAAAATCAATTTCTTCCTTTATATATCCTCGCTTCTTGAGGTCCTCTTCAAAATCTTCCAACGAATATTCATCACTGAATATTTTATATTCAGCGTCCAGAGAATTTAGCCAATCAAAAGCTTCGTCAATATCTCCCGATGTATGCGTAAGTAATTCTTTAAAAATATCGAATACACGGTCAAAGTGATCTATTTCCTCAGCAACATGCTTACTGATTATAAAACCTTTTCGCGAATCAAAACCTCTATTTTTCATTGTATACATCAAGATTGATGTACCAAGGTACGAAGGTTTTTGTCTGTTTATACTCGAATATTTTTATTTATTTAAGCTCCAATGGATAAATCGCTTTAACTTTTTGTCAATCAGGTATTCCAAAAATAAATTAATTCACTTCTTTAAGGCTAAGCGATTCAGTTCGTTTAATTTTTTATTTTAGGAGCTCCAATTTTTATAAGTTTTTCCTCTAGTGGAATCATTGATTTTTCGATATTCTTCAGTTTTGTCTTTATTCTATCATAGAGCGTATTGGCATTTTCCAATGATTGCAACTGACCTGCAGTGGGTCCGTAAGTAGAAGAATTGCTATTTGCTTTCCACATATAATCTCCCATTGTTGGATACTCATCTTTCTCTCCAACTTCAGATCGGATTTTGCTACCGCGAATTTGCTGTGTTAATTCCAAAAGTTGACTCCGAATACTGAGTAGCTCAGTATGAAGAATCGCATCATTTGAAATTGCTTTATCATAGGCTTTCAGCATAACGCTAATGGCGTTTTTAGCATCTTTAATATCTATATTTAAATCACTTATTTTCACGCTTAAAGAAGAAACTGCTTTCCAATGCGCTACCACTTTTTCAGGTGAACTGCCATTTAGTGACCCTTTGTTAAATTGCTTCACATCGAAAGATACTTTTCCTCCTATAGCAAGATAATTCCCCTCAATTTGCTTGAAAAGTTGAGCTGAATAATTTCCCGGTCCAACTTCGTATCCCATTCGTTTGCTATTTATATTATCAGCAGATATTGTATACGGCGAATCAGTCAATAAATCCCAACTAATGCGGTTAAATCCTTTTTTGTTTTGCGCCTTAACTTTTCGAAGTATTTTATCTTCGTTGTCATAGATAAATAACCACACGTTTGGGGTTATTTCTTTCTCTTCATTCTCTAATATCGACCATTCAGGAACGCCCACGTTTCCTCCTGCCTTTTCTGTTTCTGTCTCTTTTTCTTTTCGTTTTGCTTCTTTTGATTTGTAGTTATCCTGCAGGTAATACGTAAATTCAACTCCATAGGGTGGGTTTTCAGCCACAAAGTAATTATCTCCTTGAGCAGCTTTTGTTCCTCCTCCTAAAGTTCTTCTTTGCATATACCATTTGCCTGTTCTTGGTGTAAATAGTTGCGCTTCATTTTCTTTCTTAGCTGGATCAAATTCTCGAAGAGATGAATAGTCGTCAAGTATATAAATACCTCTTCCAAAAGTAGCCGCTACTAAATCATTTTCCCTTTTTTGAATTGCCAAATCTCTCACAGAAATATTTGGTAAGCCTCCCTTTAGTTTTTGCCAGTTATTGCCTCCGTCAATTGAAAAGTAGATGCCAAATTCTGTTCCTAAAAACAGCAGATTACTTTTTTGATGGTCTTGCACAATTCTCCACAGCAGGGTTTTTTCCGGCAGAGTACTTGACATATTCTCCCAGGTTAATCCTTTATCCATACTTTTAAATAAGTAAGGGTTGTAATCACCGTATTTGTGATTGTCTAATACAACATATACTATATTTTCGTCATAGAGGTCAGCTTTTATATCATTAACAAAGGCGGTTGCCGGTAGTTCTTTAATATTCGAAAAATCTACTTTTCTCCAATTGACACCTCCATCTTCGGTTACCTGAATAATTCCATCATCCGTTCCCGCGTATATTAAACCATTTTTTTGTGGGGATTCGGACAAAGAGGTAATCGTACTATAATTGGACATTGCATATATGTCCCAAGCATTATCCCATTTTTGTTTTTTATCATAAAATGGAGTTTGAATTCGCTCTATGTTTTTCGTTAAATCTCCCGAAATTGCTTGCCATGAATCCCCTCTGTCTTCAGATCTCCAAACTCTTTGTGAAGCATGGTATATTCGTTTCGGATTATGCGGACTAACCAATATAGGGGCATCCCAATTGAAGCGTTCATTTTTTTCTCCTAATGCTGGTTGCGGCTGTATAGAGGTGTTTTCCCCGGTAAGTCTGTCATGACGATTAAGGTTTCCTTGCTGCCATTGTGCATAGACTATATTAGGGTTTCCCGGTTCAGTAGCTGGTTGATGTCCATCTCCTCCCAATACCACAAACCAATCTGCATTGCGAATTCCATGTATATTATCGGTTCTAGATGGAGCTCCTTGTGTATTGTTATCTTGGGTTCCACCATATACATTATAGAATGGCTCAGCATCATCCACAGCAATCTTGTAGAACTGCGTAATGGGTAAGTTAGCCATGAATTTCCAATTTTGGGTTTTATCAAAGCTTTCGTATAAGCCACCGTCACAACCTACTAGAATGTAATTAGGATCACTTTTCTTAAAAGCTACAGCATGATTATCTACATGTTTTTCGCCTTCATTCATGCGTTGGAAGTGCTTTCCTCCATCATAGGAAACCTGCATATAATTGTCTGCAAAATAGATCTCATCAAAATTGTGCGGTGATGCATACAATTCTTGATAATAGTGCGGTCCAGTTCCTCCAGCAATAGCATCGCTCATTTTTGTCCATGAATTACCTTGATTTGTACTTTTATAAACACCTCCTGTTCTCCTATCTAGCTCGATTGCCGCATAAATTACATCAGGTTTTTGAGGAGAAAGGGCCAATCCAATTTTACCCATATTACTTGATGGTAGACCATTTGTAAGTTTTTTCCATGATTCTCCTCCGTCATTAGATTTGTAAATGGCTGTTCCTGGTCCTCCTCCTAAGTATCCAGCAACTGTTCTTTGACGCTGCCAGGTTGCAGCATAGAGCAAATTTGGGTTTCTTGGGTCAATTAAGCATATCGGTAGCGCCAACCCAACTATCGTCTCCTAAGGTTAACTTCCAGGTTTTACCTCCATCTACTGATTTATACACACCTCGTTCACCACCTTTACTCCAAAGTGGACCTTGAGAAGCCACCCAAATAACATTAGAATTAGAAGGATGAATAAGTATTTTTGACAAATGTTCAGATTTCTTGAGACCCATGTTTTTCCATGATTTGCCTCCATCTTCACTTTTGTATATTCCATCACCATAGCTGATATGCCTTCCTCCAACATTTTCTCCTGTTCCTACCCAAACTATTTCTGGGTTTTGAGGGTCTAGTGAGATACATCCGATGGAATAACTTTTTTGTCCGTCAAACAATGGTTCCCATGTAGTTCCAGCGTTTTGTGTTTTCCATACACCACCGGAACCAGCTGATATATACCAAATATTTTCATTGTTTGGATGAATTACAATATCTGAAATTCGTCCCGACATGAGTGCAGGGCCCAATGTTCCTGAATTTTAGACCACCGTATATGTCTTTGGAATCGGCTTGGGTATTTTTATCACCTTTTTTATTGTTTTGCGCTAAGCTGTTGAAAGCAAAACTTAAACAAATAAAAATAAAAATTGAAATTTTGTTCATCTTATTCATGGGTTTTGTGGTTATGTATTTCGTCCAAATATAATTGCTTTTTTATTTACGATTGAAGCAAATTGGTTTGTTTTTTTATTGTTTCTAAAGCTTGGTGTAGTAGATCAATATCATCCTGATTATTGTAGCCTTGAGCAGAAAAACGAAGATAAAATTCATTGCCAAGCTGCATAATAGGAACTTCGATGTTAAACTCTTTGTATAGAATAGTTTTCAGTTTTTCTGGCTCACTTGTTTTAACAGAACTACTGCATATTTGACCCAAATAATCTGCATTTATCGGACATATTGGTTTACTATTAAGAATTGAGGATGTTTTTTCATAATTAGTTAGAACCAATTCTTTACAAGTCCTCGAAACGGACTCCCAGTCATTATCTTTTAAAAATTGAACTGCAGTTGGAATAGTTAAAAAAGCTGAATAATCTCTTGTTCCTTGCAGTTCATGATGATCTGAGAAATTTGAGTTTAAATCATATCCCCAAGATATAATTAGCGGGTCGAAATGATTTTTAAATTCGTCATTTATGTAAAGAAAAGAGCAGCCTTTTGGTGTTAGCATCCATTTGTGGCAAGCTCCTGTATATATGTCTGCTTTTAATTCGGATAAATCAAGATGTATATGCCCAGGAACATGAGCACCATCGATAATAGTAATCAAGTCAAGTTCTTTTGCTCGCTCGCAAATCTCTTTTACGGGCAATATCAATGCCGAAGAGCTGGTTATTTGACTGATAAAAATAGCTCTTGTTTTGGCACTAACGTTTTCAAAAAATTGATCAATTATTTTTTCTTTGCTAATAATAGGTAATGTGATTTCAGTTGTAACAAATTTTGCTTTTGCTTTTTTACAATAATAATCCCATGTTTTTATAAGTGCACCGTACTCTAAATTACACGAAAGTATTTCGTCACCCTCTTTGAGATCAAAACTTTTTGCTATTATATTAATTGCATAAGAAGGGTTTGTTGTAAAAACGATGTTTTGCGGTTTACAATTAACATAGGAAGCCAATACATTTCTAGATTTTTCAAGATGTTGCATTCCTTCATTCACATAAAAGTTAACCGGTTCTTGTTCTAGTTTTAATTGCCAAAATTGGTAATTATCGAAAATAGGTTTGGGACAAGCACCAAAAGAACCATGATTAAGATGCGTAATATGTTTGGATAGTATAAACTGTTCTTTTAAGGTGTTAATTTCTTGTTTTTTCATTTTCTATACTTAAGGCATACAATATAAGGTTATTACATTAATTTGGGTTTTTTATACTTGTGATTATGGCGGCACTTTTTATTTTTTTTTGATAACCGCTCATAACAATTCTATAATGTTCGATATAGAAACGCAATGGGTTCTATTACATTTGGAAAAATTTTACTGATTCTGAATAATAACTTTTACATAATCCTATTTTTTTTCTTGTCCAATTTTTCATTTGGTCAAGCAAAAACTATACAAGCGACAAGGGCAATTGATAAAATTACTATCGATGGTTTTGCGGCAGAAGAACAATGGAAAACTGCTGATATTGCAACTGATTTTTTAGAGCAAAATCCAACAGAAGGTAATGAGCCTAGGTTTAAAACCGAAGTAAAAGTACTTTATGACAATAGTAACCTTTATATACTGGGGTATTGCTATGATAGCAGCCCTGATAGTATATTAGCGCAATTAGGTGAGCGAGATGATGAGTTAAATTCGGATGGATTCACATTTTCGATAGATACATACAATAAAATGTTAGATGCTTTTACATTCTCTGTTGCAGCATCCGGAGTTCAATCAGATTCTAGACTCTCAGATCCTTCTTTTAATGCAGTTTGGCAAAGTGCAGTTCAAATTGTTTCAGATGGTTGGATTGTTGAAATGCGAATACCTTATTATGCAATTCGTTTCCCCAATGGCGAGAAGCAGGTTTGGAGAGTTCAATTTGAAAGAAATTTGAGAAGAACTAGAACAGGTTTGCAATGGTCTTTAGTGCCCAAAGAGGTAGAAACGGAATTGAATTATTGGGGATTATTAACAGGTTTAGATAATATCAAAGCTCCTCTTCGCTTGTCACTTTCGCCATACACTTCTTCTTTTGTGGATGTTGATAATGGAGAGACAACAGTGGGTTATGGTGCCGGAGCTGATCTTAAACTAGGGTTAAACGAAAGTTTTACACTGGACATGTCTTTATTACCTGACTTTTCTCAAGTGCGATCGGATAATATTGTTAAAAATCTGGGAGCGTTTGAAGTTGAATTTGAAGAGCAAAGACCCTTTTTTCAGGAGGGTGTGATTTGTTTAATCGTGGAGATTTATTTTATTCCAGAAGAATTGGTGGAGCACCCATTCAAAACAATCAAAACCTTTTTAATTTAGACTCTACTGAACGGGTTATTAATAATCCATCAAACACCCGGCTCATTAATGTTGCAAAAATATCTGGACGTAACAAAAAAGGTCTTGGAATTGGTGTGATGAATGCAGTAACTGCTTCGAGCAATGCGCTTATTTTAGATGATTTAACGGGAAATACACGCGAAATTGAAACCAATCCATTGGTAAATTATAATATTATTTCTTTTGATCAGAATTTAAAAAATAATAGTTCGATCTATTTTATTAATTTAAACACTGCAAGAGCTGGAGATTACATTGATGCGAATGTTTCAGCATTAGGGTAGATCTCATTTCGAAGAATTCAACCTATGCAATAGGTGGAGATTGAAAATTTCACAACGTGATACAAATTTGCTAAATAACTTTTTTGAAGGTGGTGATGATGATGGACTTAAGTTATTTTGTCAATCTGGCAAAAATAAAAGGGAACTTTAAGTATTCCTCTCAAGCTGAAAGTAAATCACCCGGGTTTAATCCTAATGATTTGGGTATAAATTTCACTACAAATATTAGAACGCATTCTATTGAATTTGAATACAATAAATACAATCCTTTTTGGATATTGAACAGGAATTTTAATCGATTTTCTTTTGATCTCGATCAAGATTATTCTTCAGGAAAATACTTAAGAAACAGTATTCAGGGAAGATATATTTTTGATTTGAAAAGCTTTAATACAATTTTTATAAATATGAGCGCTCAAGTAGGGGATGGTATAGATCTGTTTGAGTCTAGAGTTGCAGGTCAGAATTTATTATTCCCGAATATTATTATAATGGTATAGGTATATCTTCCGATTATAGAAAAAAGTTTGCTTTAGATGCAAATATTGGATTTGGAAAGGGGTATTTACAGATTATATTGTCAATCAATATTTTGAATTTAATGTTTCACCAATTATACGTTTTAGTGATAAATTTACCTTAACCCCTTCATCTAATTTTTCGGTCTTGTATAACGGTGCTGGTTTTGCTGGGTATTTTGAGGGATTTCCGAAATATGGAGTAAGAGATGTGCGAACTTTGGTGAACATCATGAGAGGAAAATATGTATTTAAAAATAACCTGTCATTGACACTAAGAATTCGGCATTATTGGTCTTATGGAGAATACGATTATTATGGCGATTTGGATGCTAACGGATACATTATAAGGGACGATGCATTTCAAGGGGACTCAGACTTTAACTTTAATGCATTTAATACCGATTTGATTTTTGCTTGGCAATTTGCCCCAGGCGGTTTTATTAATTTGGTTTACAAGAATGCTTTCCAAACGGACGATAACAATACCCAGCTGACGTATTTCAATAACCTAGGGACAGTTCTTGATGCAGGACAACGAAATACAGTAACAATGAAACTTGTTTACTTCTTCGATACTGTTTCTAGTTATAACAAATTGTTTAAGCATAAAAGAAGTTAAACAGTTTTAGCCATTCTTTAATTATATTGGTTAGGATCAGAAATACGGCATTTCATTACTAATATCCATGCATTTCAGATAATGCGTCTTAGTTTTCAAAAGTTTTACAGATATCCCATCATTTGATAGGTATAATAGCCTATTATTTCATGCAATAATATTCGCCATTCATAGAGATAAGCTGATTGTGGCTGTATGTAGTCTTCGATGGATATGGTTTTTTGTTTCAATTTTCTTAAATAGGGGTCAACTGCTAAATTATTTTTTGTAAAACAAGCTATAGATCTTCTGTAGTGAAATTCAGAGGTAATCAATAGACAGCTAGGAGCTGATTCATGAATTGCTGAAATTAATTCAACAGTATATGCAGCATTTTGGAAAGTATTTTGAGATTTGGTCTCACAAATAATATCAGTTTCAGGAATTCCAATTTTCACTAGGTATGATTTCAAAAATTCAGCTTCAATTATTTCCGATTGAAGACTTCCTGAAGCACCGGTAATAATAATTTTATTTATTACGCTGTCTTGATACAATTTAATGCATACAGCAAACGATCTGAACTTTCACCAAACCTTATATCTTCCTCAGTAGAGTTGAGGCTTATCATTCCACCCAAAAGAATTCCATAATCGTAGTTTTTCTTTAATTTAATGGGTTTACTGCCCATTGATTAAATGCAATTTGATAAATAAACCCATTTGAGAAAAATAACAAAAGAACAAAGGATATAAGAAGATATCTTCGTCTTCTATATTTTGTTCTTACAAACAATCCAAGAATAAAAAAGGCAGTAATAAACACCAAAGGATCCGCAATAAAAGCTACTATTTTTGATAAAATAAAAAACAAGTTCTTTTTTTTTTACAAAGCTAATCCTTTCTTTCAGTTTCTAGAACCTCAATTCGTTTCTTCAAAGTTTCAATTGCTCTGTTCGATAAAATTATTTAAAATTTTGATTCAAAAAATAAAAAGTTAGTAAAAGAAAAATAAAAACTATTCAAATAGTTTCGGTTTGAATTGCAAAAAAAAAATAGGAATAATTCTTTAGAATTATTCCTATTTTAACCAGCATTTTCAGCTTAATTATTTTTTACTCCACTCATCTATAGAAAGTTGATTAGACTTTACATAACTCTCATAGTTTGCTTTTTTAGCAGCGGCCATAGAAAGTTTAGCTGTTTCAATAGCTCCTTTGTAGTCTTTCAGTTCTGCCTGAATAAGTGCCTTTCTTCTCAAATACCAGAATGGTTTTTCTTTTTTCAAATCAAGCGCTTTGTTGATGTAATTCAACGCCGTTTTAATATTTGTTTTTTGAGATAAATAGTAATCTGCAGCTTTGTAATAATCTTCTGCCGCTGGACCATTCATAACCTTTTTAATTGAGGCAGTTACTCTTTCTTTAGTAGCTGTTTTAAATGGCAAAGTAACAATGGTATTGTCCCATGACATAGTAAGTTCAGCACCATCCATTTGAACGTCATTAAACCCAATGGTAAACGATTGTTTAACTTGACTTAACGATCCAACTTTAGCAGTGGTCTTGACCATAACTTCCTTGTCTTCCCAGTTTTCCGGCGTTCCCCAGTTTTCTGTATCGCCGTAGAAGAAAATAGTCCAAGCATCTTTATTAGGAACAGTAAATATTGAATAGGATCCGGCTTTTAAAGTATCATTTCCAAATACCAGGATGTCACTAGTTGTAATTATTGTATTTTTATTTGCTCCTGTTCTCCACATTTTATCAAATGGAACCAAGCTTCCAAAAATTTTCCTATCTCTTTTGTGGGGTCTTGAGTAGGTAATTGAGATGTCTGTTAATCCAACTTTTTGCTCTATCGTAGCCCCAGGGCTTGGGGCTGGTGTTTTTATCTGCGCTTGAAATATTGAGCATGCAAATAGTAAAGTTCCGGTTATTAAATTTTTCATTTTATTCTTTTTTAAATTTATATTGACCACGAAAATAGTTCTAAGTGGGATAAGTATCCCCTTTATTACAGAAGAATATTTTATTTTTAGCTCTATCTTGTTGCTTGTCAGTTGTTTATTTTATTTTAAGATAGATTAAACAAAAATGATTAATTTCGAAAGCGTAATAATTACTCAAAAATGAATAGGTTTTGTCTTTTTTTTATCACTTTATCCATTGGGATAAGCAGTTTTGCCAATAAAAGTAATGGGGAAATATACGTAGACCTTCAGAAGCTTTTTTCCATGAAACGAGTCTTGTATGTTGCCGCCCATCCAGATGATGAAAATACAAGGGCACTTGCATGGCTTTCTCTTGGTGAGAAAGCTGAGACGGCATACTTTTCGTTGACGCGTGGTGATGGTGGTCAAAATTTAATAGGAAATGAATTAAGCGAAGATTTAGGAGTTTTGAGGACGCAAGAGCTACTAGCTGCGCGATCGCATGATTGTGCGAAACAATATTTTTCAAGGGCTGTTGACTTTGGATACTCAAAATCGGCAAAAGAATCTTTTGAACTTTGGGGGAAAGACCAATTAATGGCAGACTTAGTGCTGATGATTCGAAAGTTTCAACCAGATGTAATAATTACACGTTTCCCACCAGATAAACGAGGAGGTCATGGTCACCATACCGCTTCTGCGCTTTTAGCTATGGAAGCTTTTGAAAAGGCAAACGATCCAAAATACATGAAGGAACAAGTTGCTGATTATGGAATTTGGAAAACACGTTCTTTGTACTGGAATACTTCTTATTGGTGGGATGAAAATATAAAGGAAATTGCGGAAAATAATTCAGATTATCTAGTTGCCGATATTGGGGGTTATAATCCTCAATTGGGTATGTCATATAATGAAATAGGAACGCTGGCTAGAAGTGAACATAAATGCCAAGGTTTTGGAGGTTTAGTTGAGCTTGGAAGTCGTGTTGAATATTTTAAGTTTCTCGCGGGTGAGAGATTAAAGAATTCATTATTTGAAAAAAGCGAGAGAAGTTGGAGTCGAATGGTTGATGAGAACTTTCAAAACAAGTTTCAGCAGGTAATTAATAATTTTGATTTTATTAACGTAGAAAACAATGTTACTGGTATTCTCTCGATTCTAAAGGTGCTGCAATCTCTTCCGAACAGTTATTTGATCGAGGAGAAAATAGATCGATGTAAACAAATTTTAATTGATTGTCTTGGGTTAGATTTGGAAATAATAGCAAATGATTATTCATTCATTCAGGGTGATTCAGTTGAGTTGAGTGCAAATGTTATTAACAGAACAAACTTAGGTTTGAAGATTTTAGGAATAGCCCTTAGTTCAGGAGAAGAAACGCAATTCAGTGATAGCTTAAAATACAATCAAATGTTTTCTGAAAGTATTATTTCATCTGGAAATAATGACATTTCTAATCCTTATTGGTTGAATCAAGGCTTTAAAAATGTCTTTGTTGTAACGGATACAAAAGATTTAGGAGAACCTGAAAGTGCTCCTAGTATTTCGGCATTATTTAAATTTTCCTTAAACAAGGATTTCTTTGAAGTAAAGATTCCTGTAACTTATAAATGGAGAGATCCTTCCTTTGGAGAGAGAACAAGGCCTTTAATTGCCACTCCTGAATTTACTTCAACATTTAGTAAGCAGCAACTTTTGATAGCCCCAGATAAAAAAGAAACAGTGCAATTTAAATTACGAAGTTTTAAAGATAGTTTAGTAGATGAAATAACTGTAAAAGTTCCAGATGGTTGGGTTGTTATCCCTCCTAGAATTAGCGTATCTTTAGATAATATGCATTCTGAAGAATGGTATGAGTTTACTGTCGTTGGAGGTGCAAATGCAAAGCAAGGTGATATCAGGTTGTTTAATTCAAAAGGAGAGCCTTTGCTTTCCTATAAAGAAATAGCTTATGACCACATCACTACTCAGGCGCTATTTAAAAAGGCAAAATTGAAATGTACTTTACTTGATGTTAAGATTAACGCTGGTCGCATAGCATACATTAAAGGAGCTGGAGATGTTGTTCCGCAAGCAATTGAGCAATTGGGTTTTCAAGTTGATGTTTTTTCAGTAAAAGATCTCCCATTAATTCAATTGGACACATATCAAACAGTAGTATTAGGCATTAGAGTTTATAACGTGAAGCCAGAATTACTAAATTTCACAGATCAATTGAATCAATATGTTGTAAAGGGCGGAAACGTTATTATGCAGTATAACACGGCTTATCGATCGCTAATAGGAAAAGAGTTCGGACCTTTCCATTTCGAATTGTCAAGAAACAGAGTTACTGAAGAAGATGCTGAAGTAACATTTTTAAATTCAGCACACCCGATACTAAATTACCCGAATCAAATATCAAAAGAAGATTTTGATAACTGGGTGCAAGAAAGAGGGTTGTATTTTGCAGCTAATTGGTCGAAAGAATATACTCCATTATTGTCTTGGGCTGATGAAGGTGAAGATCCGCAGCATGGTGCCTTAATTGTGGCTAAGCATGGGAAAGGTCAATTTATTTATACCGGCATATCTTTCTTCCGAGAATTGCCAAATGGTGTCGTAGGTGCTTATCGACTTTTTGCTAATATGTTAAGTTATACGCAGTGAAAGAGGAGCAAGATACAACTAAGTGGAACTATTGGTATATGGCTTTAATCGTCGTTCTATTAATTCAAATTATTGTTTATTTAATCGTTACTAACCAATATATATCATGAGTTTAATTGATTGGTTGGTGTTAGCAAGCACGCTTATTTTGATTGTAGGTTATGGTACTTGGAAAACCAGGAAAAACAGCAATCTGGAGAGTTATCTTAAGGGAAATAATTCTGAAAATTGGGCTACTATCGGATTGTCAATAATGGCAACTCAGGCAAGTGCAATAACCTTTCTGTCGACTCCCGGCCAAGCATATGAAAGTGGTATGGGGTTTGTTCAGTTTTATTTTGGATTACCCCTTGCAATGATTATTGTTTCCGTGTTTTTTCTTCCTGTTTATTACAAGCTCAAAGTTTACACTGCATATCAATATTTGGAGCAGCGATTTGATGTTCGTGTTCGCTCCTTTACTGCCTTTTTATTTTTGGTTTCACGCGGCCTGGCAGCTGGAATTACGATTTATGCCCCTTCAATTATTCTTTCAACCATTCTTGGCTGGAACCTCCAATTAACCTGTGTCTTAATAGGAGGTTTGGTCATTGTTTATACCGTTTCTGGTGGTAGTAGAGCAGTCTCGCTTACACAAAAATGGCAAATGGGGGTCATTATGGGAGGGATGTTTTTAGCATTTTATTATGTGATAGGCAGTTTTCCTGAGGGAATAGGTTTTTCTGAAGGCTTTGATATTGCTGGTGGTTTAGGTAAAATGGAAATAATTGACTTGTCTCCAGATTTAGGCAATAAATATACCTTGCTGTCAGGTTTAACCGGTGGTCTTTTTCTTTTTGTATCTTACTTTGGAACTGATCAATCTCAAGTGCAAAGATATTTGGGAGGTAAGTCTTTGAAGCAGTCGAGAATGGGCCTTATGTTCAATGGTTTATTAAAGATACCGATGCAGTTTTTTATTTTGTTAATTGGTGTTATGGTGTTTGTTTCATTTCAGTTTAATAAGCCGCCCATTGTGTTTAATCCTATTTCTATTGAAATGACAAACGTTCAGAAGGAAAGTCTGTTGAAAATTGAAAAGCAATATGACGCAATATTTTACAGCAAGAAACAAATTTTATCTGACCTTAAAGGAGATGTTCAATCAGAATCAAATATCGAAGTAAAGGAGCTACAAGTTCAGCAAGATTCTCTCAGGTTGGCCTACAAGAACCTGCTTTTTGAAATTGATCCGTCTTATGAGACAAAAGATTCGGACTATATATTTCTAACATTTATATTGAATTTTCTACCACATGGTCTAATTGGACTCTTATTAGCGGTTATTTTCTCTGCAGCAATGTCTTCCACGGCAGGCGAGTTAAATGCACTTTCTGCTACTACAACCATTGATTATTATAAAAAGTTTTGGTCTAAATCGGATGATGAAAAGAAAGATTTAAAAATTAGCAAATTACTTACTGTTTCATGGGGTATATTGGCTATTATTATAGCATTGACGGCTGGGATGTTTGAAAATCTAATTCAATTAGTTAATATTTTAGGTTCCTTGTTTTATGGAACAATTTTAGGTGTTTTTATCTTGGCCCTTTTCTTTAAGTTTGTTGGAGGGAAAGCAGCACTAATCGGCGGGATTATTGGTCAATTAACCGTTTTGCTTGTACATTTTTTGCAAACCTTTAATATTATTGAATTAAGCTATCTCATGTACAATTTTATTGGTTGTGCCACGGTTATTTTAATTGGAGTTCTTCTTCAGAAGTTTTTTGGATCTGTAAAGGTCAAAAATCTGGAATAGTTTCTCTAATTATTTTATTTGTTCAGTTTTTTCGGGAGTTTTTTATATTTAAAGATGAGATATTTGTGCATATGAAATTATTTAATTCTTTCAATTTGTCAGGTTTGGAGTTAAGTTCTAGGATTGTCATGGCTCCACTAACAAGAAGAAGAGCAACAACCAATAATGTCCCAGTAAATATAATGGCTGAATATTATGGTCAACGAGCTAGTGCGGGTCTTATAATAGCTGAAGGTACATCTCCTTCGCCTAACGGCGTAGGGTATTGTAATATGCCCGCATTGTATAATAAAGAGCAAATGAATGCTTGGAAGCCAATTACAAAAACCGTTCACGATAACGGTGGTAAAATATTTTTGCAAGTCATGCATGCAGGACGTGTTGGTCATGCGAATAATTTACCTTCTGGCGCTAAATTGTTTGGACCTTCTGCAATTGCTCAGGTAGGAGATGTTGCAACCTATAATTATGGAAGACAAAAATATTCCATTCCAGTATCCATGAGTTTGGCGGATATAGACAATGCGGTTGAAGAATTTACTAACTGTTCAATTCTTGCTATAGAAGCGGGATTTGATGGGGTTGAAATACATGGTGCCCACGGGTATTTACCGAATCAATTCCTAAACCAATCGAGTAATTTTAGGAATGATGGATACGGTGGAAGTCTTTATCATCGATTACGTTTCTTAAATCGAATAATTGATTCTACTGCAGCTGAGATTGGGCCGAATAAGGTAAGTTTAAGAATTTCGCCATTTAGTTATGCAGATGTAGATGAAAATCCAATCAAATTAAGAAAATTATATTTAGAGTTAGTGGCAAATTTAAATTCTAAGAAACTAGCATATTTGCATTTGAGTCATATGGGAGAGGCGGTTTCTGAGAAATTTGAATTGTGGAAAGAGATAAGAACATTATACTCAGGGGTTTTAATGTTATGCGGTGATTATACAAAAGAAAAAGCGGAGCAAGCAATTCAAAATGGGGATGCAGATTTAATCGCATTTGGCCGAGATTATATTGCAAACCCAGATTTAGTTGAACGGTTAAAAAACAATTGGGAACTTAGAGAAAGAGACAAAGCTTTTTGGTATACGAATTCGGCAGAAGGATATATAGATTATAAAGAATACAGTTCCTAGAAAATATTATTAGAATATTTGTATTAGTAATTGAAAGAAGGTTTCAAAAATTATCGATTCCAAGACATGGCTGTTGTTAGTGAATTTAATGTCAAGGAGAAAATGGCTCATTTAATTGACAGAAGCCTAATTAGTTTATTTTCAGTCACTTTGGCTTCTAATAAATTTTTCAAATTTTAAGGTTGTCAATTAACCTTTTCTCCTTTTAATCTTTTAGCATAAACTTATTAGAATATATTCAATGATTGTTATCAGACTTTTTATTTTTTTATTTACTTTGTTTGAGTAATTTTCAATTGTTATTCATATTTATACTTCAATTTCAACAAATTTAAAATGAATAAAATATTAATATTCTTGTTTTTGTTAACTATGTCCTTAAAATCGTTAGCTACAAATTATTATGTTAATGATGGATCAACTGTGGGAGATGTTTATACTACTGCGATCGGTAATAACGGAAATCCGGGTACTGCAGCTGCTCCATTTGCTTCTTTGACATATGCAGTTAATTCAATTGGGTTAGTTTTAGGTGACACTGTTTTTGTTGATGCCGGTTTGTTTTATCAATTAGATGAAAATCTTCTTTTTGATGTGAATAATGTAGCAATTATAGGAGCAGGGAGTTTGCTTACAGAGTTTGACCATGATATGGGCGGGGGAGATTTTGAAAGGTTCGGAACAATAACTGCTGATAATGTTACTTTCCAAGGATTTACAATTTCGGGGTATGATTTTGGCGGAGATGCTTATGGCATATTGATCGATGGAGCTTCGAATGTTATAATAAACGATGTTTTAGCTCAGGATAGTATGCCTGGAGGTGGATCAGCTACAATTGTTGTTCGCGGAGGGTCTTCAGTTGAGTTTGATGGTGGAGGTTCTAATTGTAATTCTCCAGCGAGTGTTGCAGGTGGGGGTGTTAATGTAGAGGGAAATGGAAATAATGTTGTATTTAATAATTACTCATTCTCATCAAACTTTAAAGCGCTGCAGGGTGGTTCGGCGCTTTACATTGTAGGTGATGCAACCACAGCTGTAACCCTAAATAATTCAATTGTTGCAGACAATACAAATACTTCAGGTACTGGTGGTGCAGTTTTTGTTTCTGGATCTGTTTTAAATGTTAGAGGTACATGCTTTAGTAATAATTTAACAAATTCTGGTTCAGGTCCTAAATATGGTGGTGCTATTACAGTTGGAAGAGGGGCTTTAGTGAATATATCCCAATGTTCTTTTTCTGGGAACAGTGTAAGTAATTCCGGAAAAGGTGGTGCTATTTCAATAAATACGAGTTTTTCAGGCTCGGGTTCTGCAGCTATTGTAAATATCGATACATGTTCATTTACTGGTAATTCTGCTTCAAGCGAAGGAAATGATATATACCTCCGTGTTGGAAGTGGAAATGCTGCTACTATGAATATTAACGAATGTACATGGTCAGGAACTTCCTTAGATATTAGACAAGATAATACGGGGACAATTAATATTGGAAATTCTGGAAATCCTTCAGCAACCGGAACGGGGTTAAATTTTCTAAATACGATTGCAGCAGTTGCCTCACCAAATACAATATGTCCAGTTTTGGTTGGTTCATGCTATTCGCCGATATGTACAAATCCAACTCCCTCTGGGAATTCTAGTCAATTATTTTGTTCAAGCGATTCACCGACAATAGCAGATCTTGCAATAACAAGCGGAACTGATATCACATGGTTTAATTCTCCTGCTTTAGGAAGTGCCTATTCATCGACAGATGCCTTAATCAATGGAAATAGTTACTGGGCTTTCGATGTCTCCGCAGGCTGCGATACTAGTGCAGGTTTTGAGGTAGTAGTTACAATTAATGACCCAGGTGATGCAGGATTTCCTGGAGTTTTATCCATTTGTTTAGGTTTTACACCATCTGATGCTGAACTGTTTGCGCAGTTGAATGGATCTCCTGAAACGGGGGGCTTATGGACTAATAATGGATTGATATATACTTATACTGTTGCTTCTTTAGGCTGTCCAGATGCTGCAGCAGATATTATTGTCACTGAAAATGACACATTAGCTCCTATTGGCAATAGCGCACAATCTTTTTGTGCTTATGATAATCCGACTTTAGCTGATGTTGTAATTGCAGGGAGTTCAATTCTTTGGTACTCAGATGCAGGTGCGACCAATTTGTTAAACTCAACAGAATTATTAACAAATGGATTTACCTACTATGCAACACAAACAAGTATCATTGATGGCTGTGAAAGTTCTAATTCGCTCCCGGTAACTATTGTTTTGAGTAATCCAGTTTTAGACAGTACTAATTACATAATGATTGAGTCTGCTTGTGGAAATAGCGATGGTTCGATAACTGGAGTAACTGTCTCAGGTGGTTTGCCGATTTACACCTGGCAATGGTCCAACTCAGCAGGTGTTTTCAGTAATATTCAAGATTTGATAAATGTTACTTCGGGTTCTTATAATGTTTTGGTAACTGATGCTATAGGTTGTCAAGATTCTATTCAAGCGTTAGTTATTGATAATATTGGCGGAGCCACTATTGATATTACCAACGCTACGGTCATTAATGAAACTTGCAGTGATAGTAATGGAAGTATTGAAGATATAATTGTCACAGGAGGCAATGGTGTTCTGCTTTATGAATGGTCCAATGGATCCAATGTTGTTTCTAACGATCTGGATATCAATTTTATAGAAAATGGTAATTATACTTTAACTGTAACCGATGCGAATGGGTGTGCTTCAACGGCAGGCCCTTTTTCTTTATCAGACCTAGAGGGACCATCTTTGGATTTAAACTCCTTGGTAGTAGATAATACAACCTGTAACGAAGCAAATGGCAGCATTACAGGTATTTCAATTAGCGGAGGGAATGGTGTTATTCAAATAGAATGGTCTGATGGGACTTCCTCAATTGGAAATACCTTAGACTTAAATGGATTAACTGCTGGTTCATATTCATTAGTTATTACAGATACAAATGATTGCACAGCTGCTATAGACACAACCATATTTTCCGATCCAATTCCAGTTGTATTGGCTGAAGACGATTACGCTTTAGCGGATCCCTCAACAGAGGTGATAATTATAATTGACACGAATGATATTGGAGATGTGGCAGCAATTCAAATAGTAAGTGGTCCAGAAAATGGAATCGCAACGGTTGATTTGATGGGTAATTTGACCTACACTCCAAATGATGGTTTTTCAGGTGTCGATAGCCTTGTATACACCATATGTGATGAGTTTTGCACACTATTGTGCGACGATGCGATAGTATATATTGAGATAGAGAGTCTTATTCCAATACATGTTCCAAATGGATTTTCTCCAAATTCAGATGGATATAACGACACGTTTGTAATTGAAGGGTTAGATCAATATCCAGATAACGAAATTATAATATTTAATCGATGGGGAGATGAAGTGTTTAGCGCAGAACCCTATTTAAATAATTGGGATGGAACAACTACTAACGAAAAATTGAAAATAAGTGGAAACCAAGTCACTGAAGGAACCTATTATTATATTTTGGATCTTCACGTTGAGGAAATACAACCTTTTAATGGTTTTCTTGAATTGAGAAGGAATTAAGACTTTTTGTTATGATTAAAAAGATATTACTTAGTGTGGCTCCGATTATTTTTATCGTTGTTGGTTATTCGCAAAACCAATATCATATCAGTCAGAACATGATGTATCAGCCATTTATTAACCCATCAGTAATTGGTAGTTACTCCAATTTAAATGGAGCGTTATTCTATAAAAATCAATGGACTGGTTTTGAAGGAGCTCCAGAAATAGGTGGGTTTAGCATCAATACACCTTTAAATCAAAGTAATCATTCCTTAGGTTTAACTTTAATAAATGATAAAATTGGAATAAGTAATATTAAAGATTTATCGTTGTCGTATGCTTACAAACTAAAGTTTAATGATAATAATTATTTGACTTTTGGATTAGCTGGAACTATGATTATGATGCAATCAAATCTTGGGCAATTAGATGTGATACAAACCGGTGATCCACTTTTTCAATCAGACACAAGAACATTTACAATGCCGAATGCCAAGTTTGGTGCCTATTATTTTAGAAACAATTTTTATTTTGGATTTGCAGTTCCAAATATTTTAAAGAACAAAATTGAAACATCAGGAATAGCAGCAGGAGCAACTTCGTTCGATGCTTCAAATATTCATTACTATGCCCATAGCGGTTATCAATTTAAACTAAATGAAGTATTCAAAACAAATTTATCTGTTTTACTTAAGCAAGTATCAGGGGCACCGCTACAGATTGGCGTAAATGGTCAGATTGTTTATAAAGATTTAATAGGTGCCGGTGTATCCTATCGAACAAGTAAAGAATTAGTTGCAATGTTGAATTATAGAATTAATCCACAATTGAAATTTGGATACGCATATGATTACAATATGGGCTTAATCGGAACCTATTCAAATGGAACACACGAATTAATCATTGTATTTGAATTAATTAAGGAAAATACGATTCCTATTATTGAAGTGCCAAGGTTTTAACTATGCGTATGAAAACTGTATATATTATTTATCTTCTGCTAGCAACATTAAATGGTTTCTGTCAACAAAAGAATTGGATCAAAGATGGTGATTTTAATATGGACCATCACTTTTATAAAGAGGCGCTGATTTCCTTTGATAACGCATTAAATTTGGATATAGATTCGGTGCAAAAACTTCATGTGGAATCCCAAAAAGCTTTGGCATATTATCGTTTATTTGATTATGAAAATGCTGAGAAACAGTATGCAATTGTTTTGAACAACCCTGTTATTGAAAATACTGACCTTTGGTTGCAATATGCTCATATACTTAGAAATAATGAGAAATATGAAGAGGCAATTGATGCATATGAAACATATGGGTCCTACTCGGGAAAATATTCGGTTATTGATTATTATGAAAAAGCTTGCAGTTGGTCAATTGAGCATAAAGATTCGATTCAAAATTATCGCATTTATCAAACAAATTTGGAAACTGGTGGCAGAAGTTTGGGTGTAGGATATTTCAAAAACGGTTTGGTTTATAGTCAGTCTCAATCCGAAGATTTTGATATTAAGACAACATTTTATGATATTTCATTCGCAGAGAAAGAAAATGATTCGGTTTTTAAAAATTCTGAAGCCTACCAGGGCGAATTGAATAGATCATTTTATGAAGGTTCGCCAAGTTTCACTGCAGACCAAAAGATAATGTTTTATACCGGAAACGCTTCTGAAAGAATCAAGTATAAAGAGCGGAAACGAAAAAAAAAGGGTTATCAAATTAGTTCAACAGGAGTCAATATACTTAAGGTATATCAAGTTTCTTTGTCAGATTCTGGTTGGGTGAATAGAAAAGAGCTACCTTTTAATAGTAACGAATACAGCTGCACGCACCCAAGTATCTCTAAAGATGGTGGTACGCTATATTTTGTCTCAAATATGGCAGGTGGTTTTGGCGGTTATGACTTGTATGTTAGTTACAAAACAGATAGTTCATGGACTGAACCAAAAAATATGGGGCCGGCAATTAATACAGCATCTAATGAGATGACACCATTTTGCATGGAAAATACCATATACTATTCTTCTAAAGGTAATATGGGGTTTGGAGGAGCTGATATTTTTAAGGCACGATTCAA
>CALSNM010000026.1 GCA_943787725.1 uncultured Flavobacteriales bacterium
CCCTACTTCCTTTACTATTGTCATCATCAGAATATTTTAAAACAGCTTGCTCCCATGTTATATCTCCACTTTTATATCTGCACAATTTGGTTTAGCGTATTTTTTGATTTACTCATCTGCGTATCACTTACTTTAAATTGCAACAAAATATGTGATCCCGAATATTGTTCGCCTCTTCGCTCATTAATTACTAATATGTGATACCCGAAAGGTGATTCAAAAACTTGAGAAACTTCACCAATAGGTATTCTAAAAGCAACCGCATCGAACTCAGGAACAAAATCACCTCTGGTTACCCAACCAAAATCACCTTGTTTTTTCTTCGAACCTGGATCTTCAGACTTGTATTCTGCTGCAATTGCAAAAGTTAATTCACCATTAATTATTTGATCGCGAATCTCTGTCAACTTCTTCTTTATTGAAAGCTTCTCCGCAGCTGTTACTTCCGGCTCTATTGTAATTTGAGCTACCGATATTTTACTATTAATAAGAGGAATACTATCAGTCGGAAATGAATTGAAAAAAGACCTTACATCTTTAGGGAAACAGATACTTCTGCAGTTATTTCTTCCTGCATTTGTTGTGATTTCATTCGATCTTCAATTTGTGTGAAAAATTCCTCTTTAATCTCTTCAATACTTTTATCGTAAAACTTTTCTAAATCATCTACTCCACCCGGCATTTGACTTGCAAAATATTGGATACGTTGTTCTAATTCAGCTGTCACCATCTCCTCAGTAACCTCAATACTATCTATTTCAGCTTGATGCAGCAGCAAACTTTGAAACATCATTTCTTCCATAATTAAGCAACCCGTATTCGCATCAACCTTTACTCCCTGCTGAGTAGCTTGAACTTTTTGCGACTCTATTTCTGATTTTAATATCGCTTTATCTCCAACAACAGCAACTACTTTATCAATAATTTGCTGCGCTTTAACATTGGAAACAGTTAAAAGAAATAAAGCTATTGCTATAATTTTTCTCATATATTCTTGATTACTACTCAGTAACTGTATTTATATTTTATTATTACCTGAAGGCATTAATAAGTTTCTACTTGCTGAGCTTTTATTGCATCATTGTATAAATCTTCTCTCAATTTATTTCTTAAATCAATGGTTCTCAAATTCAATAATATTGTTTTTATTTTTTCTTTCTCAAAACTCAAAGGTGAAATTGCATCCTTCAACATAAAGTCAGTTATATTAACAAAGTAGATAAAATTGTCATCTTCGAACATGATCTTCTTCTTCTTCCTCAGAAAAGACTCAGTATTAACCTCTTCCAAAGGAATTACTTTTAATACATCTTCAAAAAATAGCCACTGGTCAGGATTATAATGAAATTGAACCGCATATAAATCGGCATAGTAGCGCATTTCGTTCACATCAGCTTCTTGCTCCAACTTAAAATGAAGCTGCGGTTTCTCTATATCAGGTGTCTCTTTGGAAACTTTTAAATACAATGCCTTTACAATATAGTCTTTTAACATAAAGTCATCTTTATGCGCTGCATAATATTCTTCAATCTCCATTGATGAAACTGTGGTATCTAATCTCTCCTTTATAAATTGCTGTTCGTAGGCATAGATGATTAATGACTTTCGATAATTTTCCAACCTATCCTTTACATCTTTAGCGTCTTGAGGCAACACTTCTTCTGCCTTTTGTAAAACAATCTGTTCTTCAATCCAATTATTTATTAGTTGGTCCCTGAATAGCAAACTATCCTCCTTACCTAATCCGCTTTGAACATCTTTATCTAATACCTCCTCATACAAATAAACACTTCCTACCCTCGCCACTTTTACTTTTTCCTGCACAACCTCTTCACTATCGCAAGAAACAATGTTTATTATCACTAATAATATTAAACCTGTATAAAAATGTTTATTCATTTATAATTTATGCGCCAAATTCTATTCTGCTTGCTGCTGGCCAGCAATAGAGTAAAGTATATCCTTATTAATCTGAATTGGATATTTCTTACGCAAAGCATCAAGCCAAGTAATCTCTAAGTAATCTTGATAAGCGGCCGTGATTAATCCTTTAGCTTCTTTCAATTCTTTTACTTGACTTGGTAATTTTTCCTCAATTATAACAAATGAATATTTTCCTACCAATTCGTCAATTAACTTTGGTTTATTTAAACCCATAGCCCATGAAAAATCTTTTATTACCTCTTTTTCATTTTCCACAAAACGACCATTTTCAAAATTAATGTTTAATTGAGATTCCTTATTTAAATAATTCACAATTGAGTCATGTCCAATTTTACCCTTTTTAACCAATTTGTAAGCCGCGTTGATAGTCTTCTTGTTCGAAGAAGTGAATATTTTCGCATCAACTCTATCCGGCCACATATACTCATTTTTATGCAATTCATAATATTCTTTCAAGCCAGTTGTATCCTCAACACCTTTACTCCAAACCTTTTCATCTGTAATCCCAAACAATAAAATTCCGTCTCTATACTCTTTCAACAAATCTCTAAATTCTGGATATTTTTTAGACAGCTGTGTCCTTTCATAAGCAATTAGCATATTAGCAACATACTTCGAGTACTTATTGTTGATAAACTTAACAATATCATTGTTTTTAGAAGGTTTTTGCGTAGAAGCAATGTAACTTGCAAAATCTTGCTGCGAATAAGTTCTATCAGCGAAAGAAAATAATTCCCCTTTTAATTCATTCGTAGATTCGGGGTTCCATTTCCCTTTAAAAACAGAATTGTCAATTACTTTATAAAGTTCTGTCTTGTTTTTTGTTAACTCACTAAATGCATATTCTTCTTTTAATTTTACAATAAATTTTCCTTTAGAAATTTGTGCCCGAACATCTCTTTGGATTTTATTTTTTAATTCTTGACGCATACTTTCAAGATCTCCAACAGGCTTATAATCCCCTTTTTTAATAATGTGCCAACCTACTTTTGTTAGAAAGGGTGTTGAATAATCACCGTTATTTTTTAACGAAAAAGCCACTGAATCAAATTCAAGAAAAGCTTCTCCAGGTTTTAACCAAGCTTCCTTCCCCATTTTTAATTTTGACTGACGGTCTTCGGAAAATTCTTTTGCGAGTTTTACAAATGACTCCCCTTCACCCAACTTTTCATATAATTCGTAAATTTTCTTTCTTAAGTTTTCTTTATCTAATTCTGACATCTCTTTCTTAATACTCAGCATTAAATGAGAAACTTTAACAGAACCTCTTCCCGCTCGGCTATCAACAGTTTTTACAATATGGTAACCAAAACGAGATCGGAAAGGTTGAGAAATCTCACCAACAGGTGTATTAAATGCTGCTGATTCGAATGAATAAACCATCCTAAAAGCAGTAAAATAACCTAAATCTCCATGATTTTGTTTAGCAGATTCATCTTCAGACATTCTTTTAGCAGCTTCTGCAAAAGTTAAATCACCCCTTAAAATTTTCTCTCTAATATTTTTAATCTTATTGTATGCTTTTAGCGTATCCTCAGGTGTTGCCGATCCATCCATTTTAATTAATATATGGCTGGCTCTAATTTCAGTATTTATTCTATCATAAGCTTCAGTAATCAACCTTTCATTCACTTGTTTGTCAACTAAATACGGTTTTTCTAATTGCACTCTATAACCATCCAACTCTTTAATAAATGATGCTACAGTGTCCATTCCTAAATCTTCAGCTTCCGTTACCTTCAACTTGAATTTACTAAATAACTCCATGTACTCATCTAAATCTTCTTTAGTGGCAACCTTCTCCTTTTTATTTTTCCAATAAATCTGTTCAAATTCTGACTTATAAACAGGCACATTATTAACTGTCATTAAAACAGCTCCTTTTTCTTGACCGTATGTTGGTAATGCAAATCCAATTGCACAAACTATGATTAGTAAGTTTCTCATTTCTTCGTTAATTTATTTAATATTATAATTAGGAGCCTCTCTGGTAATAGCCACATCATGCGGATGGCTTTCAGCAATCCCAGAACTTGTAATTTTTACAAACTTTGCTTCTTTCAAATCAATTGTATTTGCGGCACCACAATAACCCATTCCGGCTCTAATACCTCCAATTAATTGATGCATAATTTCTTCTAATTTCCCTTTAAAAGGTACTCGGCCAGAAATACCTTCCGGAACTAATTTCTTCACATCAGCTTCATCCGACTGAAAGTATCTATCTTTCGAACCCTTTTGCATTGCTTCTAAAGACCCCATTCCCCGATAAGCCTTAAACTTTCTTCCTTGGTAAATTATTGTTTCTCCCGGTGATTCTTCTGTTCCTGCAAACATTGAGCCCATCATAATTGTATTCGCGCCACCGGCAATAGCTTTTACCAAATCTCCAGTAAACCGAATACCTCCATCTGCAATAATTGGAACTCCGGATCCTTTAAGAGCTTCAGCAACATTCATAATCGCTGTTAATTGAGGTACACCCACACCAGCAATAACTCTCGTAGTACAAATAGACCCTGGACCTATTCCTACTTTAACTGCATCCGCTCCTGCTTCTGCTAAAGCCAAAGCCGCAGCACCAGTGGCAATATTCCCAACAACTACTTGTAAATCTGGAAAATTTGCTTTGACTTTCTTCAATACTTGCACCACTCCTCTGGAGTGGCCATGAGCGGTATCGATAATTATTGCATCTACTCCTGAATTGACCAGAGCCTTCACCCTTTCTAAAACATCTTCTGTAACACCAACAGCTGCTGCAACTCTTAATCTTCCATGTTCATCTTTACATGAATTCGGATGTTCTTTAACTTTAATAATATCTCTAAAAGTTATAAGACCAATCAATTTGTCATCTTCGTCAACGACAGGAAGCTTTTCAATTTTATATTCTTGTAATATCTTTTCTGCTACGCTTAATTCAACCTTTCCCTTTGCAGTAATAATATTTTCGGTTGTCATTACCAGTTCGATTGATTTGGACATTTCTTTTTCAAATCGCAAATCTCTGTTTGTAACAATCCCTACCAAAACATTATTGTCATCTACTACCGGTATACCACCAATTTTGTTTTCTGCCATTAATTCTAAAACATCTTTTACCTTTTTGTCTTTGGAAACCGTTACAGGGTCCAGAATCATGCCACTCTCTGAACGTTTTACTTTTCGGACTTCACCAGCCTGTGCTTCAATACTCATGTTTTTATGCACAACTCCAATACCTCCTTGTTGAGCAATAGATATAGCTAAGGCACTTTCCGTTACTGTATCCATGGCAGCTGAAACAATCGGCACATTTAGCTCTATTCCTCGCGTAAATTGGGTAGTTAGTTTAACTTCGTGCGGTAATACTTCAGAATAAGCAGGAACTAATAATACATCATCGTACGTTAATCCTTCTCCAATAAATTTTTCGCTGTTTTGTGGCATTGACTTGAATTTATAAATTAAGATTCCAAAAATAAATTCGTGCAAAGATAAAAATATATCAAACTAAGCCCTTATAATTATTGTTAATTATGAACAATGTTTTTTAATTTTTGCTTCACTAAAAAAAATAATCTAAAAACTATTTTATAATTGAACTAATGAAGTTTTGATGTGTATTCCTAACTGATTAAACCGTAATTTTAAAAAAAAATAGATTCCTATGCTCATAAAAGCCTTTCTAAACCTTACTCTTTTATCATTTACCTTAATATTGTTGACTTCTAACTCCTGCGAAAATAAAATAGAAACAATACCTAACCTTAATACACCAGAAATAGAAATGCTTTCCTATGATTTTGAAGGAAACTATGAAAACATGTGGAGTAAAGTTGATTCGTTGCAGCAAATTGGCCTATATAAATCTGCATTAGATGTTGTTTCTGTAATTTTTGACTCAGCCAGTGCTGCTAAAAACTCTCCCCAAGTAGTCAAGTCGGTAATACATAAAATGAAATACAACTCTTACATAACTGAAGATGAGTACATAGCAGCACTCAATCAGTTGAACAAGATTTCGAAAAAATCTACGTTCCCTTTAAAACAAATAATTCACTCAGTTACAGCAGAAACTTATTGGGGGTATTATCAAAGTAATCGATGGAAATTTATAAATAGAACACAAACTATCAATTTCGATAACGATGATATTCGCACTTGGGACTTAACCACTATAATAGACAAAGTGTACAAGCAGCATCAGTTGGCTATTTCGAATAAAGATAGTTTACAGCATACAGATATCAAAGACTTTGAAGAAATGCTTACAAGTTCTGCTGATGACAATGAACAAAGACCTAGTCTTTATGACTTCTTAGCGCATAGAGCTTTAGACTTTTTTCAAAATCCAGAAAAAAATTTAACTCGGCCTGCAGATCAATTTAGATTGAATGGAAAGGAATATTTCGGTCCAGCGCAAGCATTTTTAAATCTGTCAACAACATCTAATGATACTCTTTCCTGCGAATTATACGAAGTTCGAATTCTACAAGAATTAACCAAATTTCATTTAAGTGATGAAAAACCTACTGCATTAATTGATCTGGAATTAAGACGTTTAAAATTTGCCCGAACCAACTCCACCGAAACAAATAAAGAAGAGCTATACTTTTTGGCATTAAACAAACTATCAGAAAAGTATAGTGAGTGCGAAGCCAATGATGAAATTCAATTTTTTATAGCGGAATACCTAAATGAAAAAGGAAATAAATACAATTCTGAAACAAAAGAAAACCAATTTGAGAAAAAGAAAGCACATGAAATATGCTCTGCCGTTATCATTAAAAACCCTAACTCCTATGGAGCGGGGCTATGTAAAAGCCTAATGAAGCAAATTCAAAATAAAAGGATTTCTATTTCTATGGAACCAGTTTATCAGCCAAACTCTATTGGTAAATTCTCTTTATCCACTAAAAATGTAGACTCACTTTACTTTAGAGTTATTAAAATTGATTGGAATTACTTTTTAACTAAAAACAATTACGGCAAAGATTTAATGAATTCATTTTTACAAGAAAAAATAGTTAAATCATGGAGCAAGCAAATTAAAAACTTCGGAGATTTTCAATTGCATTCAACCGAATTAAAACTTGAAGAACTTCCAAAAGGGCAATATGTTATACTTGCCTCTCCGAACAAACAGTTTACAATTAAAAATAATGCTATTGCTTACGCTTCTTTTTGGAGTAGTAATTTAAGTTATATCTATCGCAAAAATGACGACGAAACTTTTGACGTTTCTGTTTTGGATAGAGAAACGGGAACACCTATAAAAGGGGCAAAGGTTCAATTATATACACGAAAATACAACTACACAACCCGGAAATATGAAATAATAAAAGAAGAAAATTATTCAACAAACGATAATGGAAGATTAAAAATCAGTACTCCCAAACAATACAGGTATCTATATCTGGACATAACCTATAAAGATGACCGATACAATACAACCAGTCAATTGTATCAATATAAACCCTACGACAGAAGTCCAAGAGCCAATACTACAACACATTTCTTTACTGATAGAGCCATTTACAGGCCTGGACAAACTGTTTATTTCAAAGGAATTAAAATTCACCATGACAACGATGAACATACACTAGAAAAAGGAAAATCTTCTACAGTAGAATTTATGGATGTGAATAACCAAAAAATAGGAGATTTAAAATTAACTACAAATGAATATGGAACTTTTAGTGGCTCGTTTACAGCGCCATTAGGCATGTTGAATGGACAGATGCATATTCGAGATGCACATGGAGGTAAATATTTTAAAGTTGAAGAATACAAACGGCCAAAATTCGAAGTTAAATTTGAACCGATCGAAGGAGTTTACAAGATTGGACAAGAAATTAAAGTGACCGGAACTGCAAAAGCTTACGCAGGCTCAAACGTTGACGATGCTGAAGTGCAATATAGAGTTACCCGTTCTGCTACATTCCCATCCTGGGGTTGGTACAAATGGGGATACTACCCTAATTCTCAAGCAATAGAAATAACGAATGGAATTGCTAAAACTGATGAAAATGGAGCGTTTATTATTTCTTTTAATGCAGATGAAGATAAATCGATTGAAAAGAAATATTATCCAACATATAGTTATACAGTAAACGCAGATGTAACAGATATTAATGGAGAAACGCACAGTAACTCTCATTACGTAATGGTTGGCTATAATGCAATGAATCTATCGATTGGTATATCGAACCAGTTTGATAGAAAATCACGAAATAAATTCAAGGTCAACACCAAAAACCTTAATGGAGAGAAAATTAAAGCGAAAGGAAAGATTGTCGTTCACAAATTAGAAGAACCATCTAAGATTTTCAGAACATCACTTTGGGGTCGTCCTGACAATCAAGAATTCACAAAGAAAGAATATTACAAATTATTCCCACATGACTTATATGAGAAAGAAAACGATGTAACCACATTCAAAAAAGGAAAAGAGGTGCTAAACATTCCGTTCAACACTGAAACAAGTGACTCTGCTCAATTTAGCGGAATGAAAAGCTGGATTCCTGGGAGATATGTTCTAGAAGCATTCAGCATTGATGCTTTTGGCGAAGAAGTTAAAGACATCAAATACTTTACTCTTTACGACAACAAATCTAATAACAATCCAACTAACGAAACATGGCGGTTTACTGCAGTTAAAAGCTATGTGGAACCCGGTGAAAATGCTGAGTTTTTAATCGCGACAGGTGATGAAAACCTAAAGGTATTGTATGAAATAGAACACAAAGGTAAAATCGTGCATAAAGAATGGTTTAATTTATCGAAAGAACAAAAGAAGATAACAATTCCTGTATTGGAAAAACACAGAGGGAACTTTACAATTCACTTTAGTTTAGTTAAACATGGGAGAGTATTTACCAGAAGTGAAACGATAACGGTTCCATATTCAAATAAAACTTTGGATATAGAATTTGAAACTTTTAGGAACAAATTACTTCCAGGACAAAAAGAAGAATGGAAATTGAAAATAAAAGGCCCTAAAGGAGAAAAAGTTGTAGCTGAAATGCTAGCCACCATGTATGATGCTTCTTTAGACGCTTTTGCTTCCAATGGTTTTTACATGAACATCTACAATTCTTATTACTCTAACAAACAATGGACAAATAACAGTTTTTCCGCAAAAAACTCTCAATTATGGGACCATCATTGGAATGAATATTCTCAAATGTATTTTAGAAACTATGATAAACTAAATTGGTTTGGTTATTCCGTTAACTATTATGGTTATAGGTACAAAAACCTTGTTGGTTCGACTGCAAGAGAAGATGACATGGTATTAGACTATGCTGACGCGGAAGTTGCAGTTGAAGAAATGGAAGATGAAGCAGGTAGTGCTATCATGGAAAGTATTAGCATGAATGCGAATCAATTACCAACCGTAGTCGATCAAAAAATTGAAAAATTAAGTAAAGATGGAGAAACTTATAAAGGGTCAACTAACACCAGAGATCAAAATGGTTTAGGAAACATAAAAGCCAGAACCAACCTAAATGAAACAGCATTCTTTTTCCCACAGCTAGAAACGAATGAAGCGGGAGAAATAATTGTAAAATTCACTATTCCCGAAGCATTAACTAAGTGGAAGTTTATGGCAATGGCCCACACCAAAGATTTAAAAGTTGGCTACATCACAGAAGAAGTTGTTACACAGAAAAAATTAATGGTAATGCCAAACGCTCCTCGTTTTATGAGAGAAGGAGATAAAATGACATTTACCGCAAAAGTTTCAAACCTTGCCGAAAAAGATTTATCAGGGAATGCCCAATTACTATTATTTAATGCAATAACAATGAAGCCGATTGATGCATTATTTAAAAATGACAATGCGATTATACCTTTTACTACCAAAAAAGGACAAAGTGCCAGATTAGCATGGGACATTGTTATTCCAGAAGGAATTGGAGCAGTAACTTATAGGGTTGTTGCAAAAGCGGAAAACTTTAACGATGGAGAAGAAATGGCACTACCAATTTTAACAAACAGAATGCTAGTTACGGAATCAATGCCTCTTCCAAGTAAAGGGATTGGAACAAAAGATTTCACGTTCACCAAATTGATTAACTCCAATAGTTCCTCAACTTTAAAACAACATAAACTAACATTAGAGTACACGTCTAATCCTGCTTGGTATGCTATACAAGCAATGCCGTATATGATGGAGTATCCTTATGAATGTGCTGAACAAACGTTTACACGTTACTATTCTAATTCGTTGGCAAGCAGCATTGTTAATTCAAGTCCAAAAATAAAAGCAGTATTTGACAATTGGAAACAGCAAAGCCCTGAAGCCTTTATGTCCAATCTGGAAAAAAATCAAGAGTTAAAGTCATTGCTACTGCAAGAAACCCCTTGGGTATTAAACGCTCAAGATGAAGGGGAACGCAAGAAAAGAGTTGCACTATTATTCGACCTAAACAAGATGGACAACGAGCTTACCATAGCCATGCACAAATTACAAAAAGCACAAGTAGCAAATGGTGGATGGCCGTGGTTTCCAGGAATGCCAGAGAGTCGTTATATTACGCAACATATTATTACGGGAATGGGCCATTTGGACAATCTAGGAGTTAAGAATGTTCGGGAAAATGCAGATGTATGGAAAATGATTAAAAAAGGTGTTGGATATCTAGATGCTAGGCTTGTTGAGGATTACGAATGGACTAAAAAACACTATCCCAACTACATGAAAGAACAACATCTTGGACAATTGCAAATTCAATATATATATGCAAGAAGTTATTTTAAGGATCTCCCAATGCACAGTAAGTTAAAAGAAGCTGTTGATTTTTACCAAGAGCAAGCAAAAAAATACTGGATGAAATTTAGTATTTACAGCCAGGGAATGATTGCTTTAGAAGCGCATCGATTTGGCGTTGAAAAATTACCACAGCAAATACTAGCTTCTATCAAAGAGCGTTCAATCTTGCACGAAGAATTTGGTATGTATTGGAAAGATAACATTGGTGGTTACTATTGGTATCAGGCACCGATAGAAACGCAAGCATTGTTAATTGAAGCTTTTGATGAAGTAAACAAGGATGAAACCGCTGTTGAGGATATGAAAGTTTGGTTACTTAAACAGAAACAAACAACAGACTGGAAAACAACAAAAGCCACTGCTGAAGCTTGTTATGCCCTCTTATTAAGGGGAACAGAATTGCTTACCAGTGATGAAATGGTTGAAATAAAAGTAGCAGGAACAGTAATTGATCCAATAGCATTGGGTGCAAAAGTTGAAGCCGGAACGGGCTACTTCAAAACCTCATGGAGCGGCGGTGACATTAAACCTGAAATGGGGAATGTATCCGTCACTAGAAAAACAAAAGGAGTAAGTTGGGGAGCAATGTACTGGCAGTATTTTGAAGATTTGGATAAAATCACTCCGCATGAAACGCCTTTAGAATTGGACAAGAAACTATTCTTGGTTAAGAACACAGATTCAGGGCCAGTAATGACCCCAATAACGGAGAGCACGAAGTTAAAACCTGGAGATAAAATTCGAGTTCGCGTTGAATTACGTACAGACAGAGATTTGGAATATGTTCATATGAAAGATATGCGCGCTTCCGGTTTTGAACCTGTTAATGTTATTTCCAGATATAGATACCAAGATGGATTAGGATATTATGAAAGCACCAAAGACGCTTCTACCAATTTCTTTATGGATATGGTGCGAAAAGGAACATATGTTTTCGAATATGACTTAAGAGTATCACACTATGGAGACTTTTCAAATGGCATTACTACAATTCAATGTATGTACGCCCCAGAGTTTACATCACACAGTGAAGGTATTAGAGTTAAAATTGAGAAATAACCCTCTTCCCTATCTCAAAATAACCATTCACTAAATCATGCTTTTCGCGTGATTTAGTTTTTATATCCTTGTTAAAACTTAATAAAAACAAACGATATGAAAACATTCATTGCAATTCTCGTAACCCCCTTCCTTTTCGCATGTGGAGAGGAAACCATAGTAAACCTAACGGCAGAAAAACCACCGGAAGTTCTTGTTGATATACCCATAGCGCAATCTCCTGTGGAAGGTCCAATAATAGAATTGGTTTTTTGCTTAGACGCTACAGGAAGTATGAGTGGACTAATATCTACTGCAAAAGAAAAAATCTGGAGTATCGTCTCTGAACTTTCTCAAACGCAACCAGCTCCAAGAATTAAACTAGGAATGGTATTTTACAGAGACAGAGGTGATGCCTATATCACTAAAGTAATACCCATGACACTGGATATTGATAGTGTTTACACTGAATTATTAGCCATTCAGGCAGGTGGTGGTGGCGATAGTCCAGAAAGTGTTAACCAAGCGCTACACGAAGCGGTTTCTCAAATGAATTGGACACGCGGTAAGAACGTTTACAAAACCGTTTTTCTAGTTGGTGATTGCGCTCCGCATATGGATTATAAAAATGATGTGAAATATCAAGTAACTTGTAAACTAGCATCAGAAAAAGGAATAACATTGAATACGATTAAACTGGGAACGCAATGTACAGATGCTATCCCTCATTTTAAGGCCATTGCAGAATGTTCTAATGGAGAATACCAACAACTCGGTCAGCATGCTGAAGATATTGTTATTAAAACACCTTATGATGATAGTATCAATTATTATTCAAAACAAATAGATGCCTCTAAAATGTATTATGGTAGTAGTTCAGAACAATCATTTAATTATAGTAGAAAAAGTAAGGCAATGAAGATATATAATCAAGCATCCTCCTCCGCAAATACAGACCGTGCGCAATACAACATGAGCGAATCTGGGCGTGACAATTGGTTTGGGAAAAAGGAATTAATAAATGACCTTATTACAAACAAAATAAGTCTGGATTCTATTTCAGAGGATGAACTACCGGATGAAATAAAAAAAATAAAAAAAGCAAATCGGAAGCAATATGTATTTGATCAAAAAAATAAAAGAGATAGTAACCTCAGTCAATTGAAAGGTTTAAACGTAAAGAAAGCAGAATACATAAAAGCTGAAATTGCTAAAAACCCAGCTACTATATCTTTTAGTGGTGAAATTATTATCACAATGAAAGAGCAAGCCAAAGACAACGGCGTCATAATTGGAGAATCAAAGTAAACGCGTGTTTTTAAGTAAAAAGGTTGTCTTGTATTCCGAATCTATCGGAAGGAGGCGGCCTTTTATTTTACCCATGTATGGTTTCTTTTTTACCATACTTTTTGATAATTCCCCCTTCAAATTCTATTAAGGATTTCCACTGATTATCCACATCTATACCCTCTCCATATTTGCGCGCAAAACCTAAAAAAAGTGTGTAATGACCCGCTTCACAAACCATTAAATCATGGTAAAACTTAGCGAGTTTTTCATCTTTTATATTTTCAGAAAGTGTTTTAAATCGTTCGCAGCTTCTGGCTTCAATCATAGCGGAAATCAAAAGCCGATCAATTAAACTTTGCTGACGATTCCCTCCTTTCATTTTGAATTTAAACAACTCATTTACATAGCTATCCTTGCGCTCGCGACCCAATTTGAACCCTCTTTCTTTAATGATGTTGTGCACCATTTTAAAATGCGAAAGTTCTTCTTGTGCTAAAGCTAATAAATCTGTAACTAGATCGTCCTTATCAGAATTTAAAGAAATTATGGTAATTGCATTGGTGGCTGCTTTTTGCTCACACCAAGCGTGGTCTGTCAAAATTTCCTCAATATTAGATTCTACTATATTTACCCACCTCGGGTCTGTTTCTAATTTTAATCCTAGCATAAGTAATTCACTTAAACAATAAAATTAATATTTTAATTGGTATTCCTAATTATTGACTTTAAAAATATCGTTATCATTTTTTTTTATACTATCGGCAATAGCTTTTCAATATTTATCATCGTATAAAAGTGATTTTTAACATATTTCAAGCAATACATTTCTTATTCTTTGAAGAATATACGATTAAGGAATTTTTGGCCATTTTTTTTCATTCAAGCTTTGTTAAAAATAAAACCATAAAAAAATTACTGTATTTTAGTAGTTATAGATGATAGAAACGAATAACAGATATAAATCTGCAATGATTCCTGCCCTTTTGACGGGTATGGTTACAAATTTATATATATCTGGTATTTTCATTTATATCGGAGAGTTTATTGCTATTATTCCATCTATTGCTGGACTTTTTATATTTCTGACTTGTTTTCAGCTTCTAAAATCAAGCAAAATAAACGCCAAAAATTCCTTTCTATTAGGGGGGTATGTAGTAGCGATAGAAGTTTCCATTCATACATACTTAATTGGATGGGATAGCGGATGTTTCTATTTTTTGTTTTTATTACCCACGGTTTTTTTGTTGAATACTAATTGGAAAATTTGGATAACCATCGTTTTTAATGGATCTATAATTACCTTACTAGTGCTGCTCTGGTATCTTTTCCAAGATGGTCATTCATTATATTTTATAGAATCAAACACCGAGACTATTATAAACCTTATAAATCTTACAAGTACAGGTTTAATTATCATTGTAATCATGATATATTTTAGTAGAACTATAAATAAAAAAGATGAAGCCTTAATGGTGGTAAATGAGGCTTTAGGAAAGCAAAATAAAGAAATTTTTTCCCAACATCAATATCAACAAATACTCCTAAAAGAAATTCATCATAGAGTAAAAAACAATCTGCAAATCATTTCGTCATTATTGTCGCTCCAAAGCAATGCAATAGAAGACAATGATGTTTCTCAAGTACTAGATGAAAGTAGAAGAAGAATAGAAGCTATAGCTTTGATTCATCAAAAACTCTACCAAGGAGATAAAATTGACCGAGTAGATTTCAAATCCTACTTAATGGAAATTATGCGTTCTCAACAAAAGGTAAATCCCGACTTAAAATGTGAAATTACAGCAAAGGAAGTCGCTTTTAAATTAGATATAGCGGTTCCTCTTGGTTTAATTATATCTGAAATGATTGTAAACTCGGTAAAACATGCATTCAAGGAAATTGAAAATCCTGAATTAAAAGTAGATTTAAAAAAGAACAAGCAAACCATTGAGTTAATAATTCAAGATAATGGAATTGGTCTTCCAGAGAACTTCAGTCTCGAGCAGCCTATTTCTTTGGGTACAGAAATCATTCAAGCATTAACCACTCAAATTGAGGCGGAAATCAAGTATGAAAATGATAATGGTGCCAAGTTTACAATAAAGTTTCAAGATTAACATAAAATACATAGGGTTCAAAAGCTAATTATTGAATCAAAGTATAGTTAGTAAATTACCTCATAATTATCCCTTCCATCAGTTAAGCTATTTACTAATTTAGTTTACTTAAAATTTTGAATACATTTGACATCCTAAAGAAAACGAATGAACAAGAGTACAACGGAGATAAAAATAAGAGGCTATCATTTAGATGCCTATCAACATGTTAATAACGCAAGATACTTAGAACTTTTGGAAGAAGCTAGATGGCGTCATTACGAGGATTACCCACCTGCATATTTTCAAGAAAAAGGTTGGGGTTTTATAATCGTTAATATCAATATAAACTTTAAAGGTTCAGCCGTATTAGGAGACACTTTAGTCATAAACTCTGAATTGGTTAAAATTGGAAACACAAGTCTTACTATTCATCAAGAGGCATCTATTAAAGGGTCGGAAAGGAAATCAATTGAAGCAGATATAACGTTTGTTATGATGGACTTAAAAACGCAAAAATTACTGCCCATTGAAGGTGAGATAAAGAATATGCTTACAAGAACAGCTAAGGTTTCGTAAATTATTTACCGGATGTTTGAAAAACAGCTGTGTATTCTTTCTTTTTCTTTTTGAAAGTAATTTTCAAATGGTACTCCTCACCACTTTTCAAATGTGTTGAAAAAGCATTCAGTCCGTATTGCTTTACTAGTTGTGCTTCATCTTCAGTATCTGTTCTTTGTATTGCTGCAGTACATGTAATTTTTTCTCTGTCTACTGGTTTGCCATCACTTTTCAGTAAATAGAAAACAGTGTTATTGCTACTCAACATCCAATTTACAACCACTTCAATATAATATTTACCAGCTTCTTTAACAACTCCTCTATGCGGTGGCGCATCCAAAGGCGTAACACTTTCTGAATAACCTCCATTTGGAGTATTCATTGTACTATTCAAAACACTGTTCTGCCCGGGTTGGTTTATTTGGGCAAAAGTTACTTGACTCAAAAGAAAAAATAGTAAAAAAGCAATTGCGTTAAAGTTATTCATTCGTTGTTAAATTTGGTTTCACAAAAATACAAAAAGCAATCCAAGAATATGCTTTTTGTTTTTTTAGGGGATTCTAATAAATTTTTGGTTTATTTGCAGTCTCCAAATAGGAGAACTTAATTTTTAGAGGAGTGGCCGAGTGGCTTAAGGCGCACGCTTGGAAAGTGTGTATACCCCACAAGGGTATCGGGGGTTCGAATCCCTTCTCCTCTGCAAAGTAAATGGTCGCGATTAGCGGCCATTTTTGTTTTCTACGAATTTACGTTCAAAATTCATTTTGATAAGTGAAGTTGGAGAAAACAAAAAATAGGCTTTAAAAAAGCCATTGCTTTGCATACTGAGTTACCGCAATTAGGGATCATATTATAATCCCTTTAGTTACAACTTTTTTCACGTTACCAGAAGCAATAATCGCATCAATATCATCGTAATTGAATACTGATCTCCAATCCAAAATGCCTTAGGTTCGACTTATTGCTTTAGAATATGAGTCACTGCAACTCTAAATCCTATATGCGCTTTAGCTTCTGTAATACCGCTATTTTTATCTTCTCCAGTAATCATTAATTCAGGCAAATCACTAATCCAGCTTCCTCCTTTTGTGCCGGGAGTTTTATTTTTCCAATTAACAACCATCTCGGCAACATTTCCCGACATACAATAGAGGCCATAATCATTTGGAAGGTAGGAGTCTACCTTAGCCGTATGAAATGCGCCATCATCCATGAAAAAATTACTCTTAACGCACTTAATATACTTTTCTTCCTCTTCACTATAAATACTATCTCTTACAGGCTTGAAATTAGCTAAATAACAATCTTTTTTATTGCGAACATTTGATGTTTTCCATGGAAAAGATTCCATATTATCCTCTCCACCTTTAGCAGCAAGCATCCATTCATAGTCTGAAGGTAACCTTACATCATTTAATACCTCTTTTTTATCTTTTCTGACTGCAGTGGCTTCTGCAGTTAACCACCTACAATACAGCTCAGCCCCTTCTCTACTTATATTAACAACAGGATACTGATTGTATGCGGAATGTGAAAAATAATGATCAACCATTGGCTGCATAGAAGGCTGATGATTTCCCATAATTAGTTTCCATTGCTCTCGATCTGGCTTCGCTTTCAAAAACTCTTCTTTTCTATTTTGAATAAGCAAGTCAAATATAAAGGTTCTGTATTCCAAAACCGTTACTTCTGTTGTTTGCATATGGAATGCTTGCACCGAAATGGACTCTCCTTTGAAACTGAAGGTTCCGCTTGGAATATAAGCGTATTTCTTTTTATCCAGTTTATTTAATTGTTTGAGCATTTGCTTTTTTTGCTTTTTAGTTGATGCTATTTGATCTGCAGTCAATTTTGGAAATCGATAAACACTGTCTTGACTCCTATTAAAAAGCGGTATATTCTCCAATATAAAAACAGGTCGATTGGTATCTTTAATAGCTTCTTTACTTACGACAATCGAATCCGTAATTTCATTTTGGTACACAGAAGTGGTAGTTTGAATAAACTCATCTTCAATTGTTATAGACTCTACAACAAAATCTTCATTTTGTATAACTATGTTTTCAATTGGACTACTAACAAACTCTTCTTCCATTGATACGATTATTCCTTCTTTCTCAACTGATGTATTTGAATTAAAATAGATTACAGTTGTTATTACGGTAACACTTACAAATGATAACATAAACAAGTTTTTAAAGTTAAATGATTTGGTTCCTCCTTGATTTAAGCTACTGGTTTTTCCAACTTCTAAATCGTTTAGGAATTGCCCTGATGTTTCTTCAAAAGAAGATTTAGGTTGCTGATTTCTTGCTTTATCAAACAAGTGGTCTATATGGTTCTGCTTTTTATTCATAGTTAACCTCCCCTGTTTTGTGTTCAGATTCGAATGTTAAAATCTCAGTAAGTTTCTCTCTTCCTCTTTTTAGCCGCTGCTTTACTGCTGATATTGAAGCAGCTTGTAATCCTGCAACTTCCTTTATGCTAAATCCTGATATTTCAAATAATATCAATGCTTCACGTTGCGCTTCTGGCAATAATGCCAGTGCTCTATGCAATAAATAAACTTCTGCATCTATCTCTGTATTAGCATTAACGTCCGAGTAAGCGATTAACTTATCTTGAGTTTGGTCCGAATCTGACTTCTTCTTTCTATGGCTATTTGCCAATATGCGAACACTAATGCTGAATAAGAAGGATAAGAATGCTTTCTCTGACTTTAACGTATCTAGTTTTTCATAGGCTACTAATAACGTTTCATTCATTAAATCGCTAAACTCCATATCTCCATATACTCTTGCTCTGCAGAAGCGCTCAAACCTATCATGAGTAGGCTTGTAAAGTTTTAGAAAATGCTCTTGTTTAGATTCCTTCATCCCCAAATATAATCGGTGTTCTTTTAGTAAGTGTCTTAATAACTAAATAAGTTACATTTCTATAAAATATATTAAAACCAATACACTTTTAATACATACTTTTGAGTACTGAAATCAACCAATTACCTATAATTTAAGTGCCAGAAAACATTGAAATAATATATGAAGATGATTCTATTGTAGCAGTCAACAAACCAAACAATGTTCTGGTTTACGCATCTTATTTTGCTCGAAATATCAAGGACGATGATTTAGTTACTTTGCTAAAGGAGCAAACGGAACTTGACCTATACCCAATCCATAGACTAGACAGAAAAACATCTGGAATTTTACTTTTAGCTAAGGAAAAAGAATTCGTTAAAGACTATCAGCAACAATTTGAAAACAACAAGGTCCAGAAACACTATTACGCTGTCGTCCGTGGTATTTCTCTCCAAAGGAATTATTGATACTCCTACAAAAAATGCTGAAACAGGGATGTACAAAGAGGCGCTGACTGAATACCAAACACTTGAAACAATTGAATTGGATATTCCCGTTCATCCTTATGAGAAGTCAAGGTACAGCTTAGTGAAATTTACACCAAAAACGGGTAGAATGCACCAACTTCGGATTCACGCAAACAAAATAAGTCACCCTATTGTGGGGGATTATCAGTATGGAGATCGATTTCATAATCGAATGTTTGAAAATGAATTCAATTGGAACAACATGTTTTTACATGCGAGTGAACTAACTATTAAACAACCGAATAGCGGAGATTCATCTAGTTTTAAAAAGTGAGTTTCCCTGCGGACTGGGACAAACTATTTGAAAACTTTAATTGGCAAAAACCCAAATAAGTTTCATCTCTATTTTTCTTACGATTATATTTACCCTCTTAAATATAAAGTTATGGACTATAAACTATTAGGTAAGACTGGCATCAAGGTATCGGAGCTGTGTTTAGGCACTATGACCTTCGGTACAGACTGGAACTTTGGTTCTGACAAACAAGAATCACAACGCGTTTTTGATGCATTCTGCAATGCCGGTGGAAATTTCTTTGACACTGCAAACATCTACACAACAGGAACTTCAGAAAAGTACTCTAGGTGAGTTCATGCAATCTGAAAGAGATAACCTGGTGATTGCTTCGAAATACTCCTTGACAGAATCCAATAAAATCAACGTTGCTGGGTAATAGTCGTAAAAACATGACGCAGAGTGTTGAGGGGTCTTTGAAAAGGCTTGGAACCGACTATATTGACCTCTATTATGTTCACGCATGGGATTTTCTTGTTGCTCCTGAAGAGTTGATGAGAAATTTAGAGTACTTACTAGCTTCTGGGAAAATATTATCTATTGGTATTTCCGACACACCGGCCTTCATTACCAGCCGTTGTAACACTTTGGCTGAATTAAGAGGATGGAATCAATTTGCAGCATATCAAGTTGAATATTGCTTAACTGAAAGGACTGCAGACCGAGAGATTATTCCACTTTGCGAGCATGATGACATGCTTTTTTGCGGTTTTGGCCCCTTAGCAGCAGGCTTACTTACCGGAAAATACCTAGAAGAAAATAATGATCCAAAACGAATGACAAAAGGTGTATCTGCTAGGCTTAGCGATAGGAATCTAGCAATGTCGGCTGAAATTAAAGCGCTGAGTCAGGAAATTGGACATACACCTTCGCAAGTTGCTATACGTTGGGCAATGCAAATGGTAAAAAAGTCCTCTCCAATCTTTGGAGCACGTTCACTAAAACAATGTGAAGAAAATCTAAAAGTTTTAGACTTCTCATTGTCCAATGACCAAATGAACCAGTTGAATTCAATCAGTAAAATTGGACCAAACAACCCTAATGATTTTCTAAAGCTTCCAAGACTCCAGGAAATATTATATGCTGGCCACAAGGAAAATATCAAAAAGTAGTTATAAAAAAAAGAAAGCTCAACATATGTTGAGCTTTCCAAACCTAAAACCTAAGAGCTAATTTTCTCAGATAGAATTGAGTAACCAGCTCAATTCGTTCCAAACATACAGTACTTTAATCGGTTAAAAAAAATAGTTCATCGTTTTTTTTTTCAGCATACATCGAAATACGCTGATTCAGAAGGACACCGTTGTCGGCTGTTGATTTATCATGAGGATCATAAAGGACACTTCTATGTTAATAAGATAAATAGAAGTCCATCATTTCTAGATCGATTAAGATGCGCTTGCGTATAATAAAACAATAGAACGTCTAAAAAACCATATCCTAAATCGCACATGTTCATTGCTCCTTCCTGCGACAAGCCAACACCATGTCCGAATCCCTTTCCAGACAGGTAAACCTCCTCCCCTTTCACTTTCACATCAAAATAGGTGCTTTTTAATTTCCAATCTTTTCGTATATCTGTGAGCAGTATATGATATTTCCAATCGACAAAGTATTTCCTTCTCGACTCTTGCTTAAAGGATAGCGCTTTCTCAATGTCCTCTTTGTTTTCAATTGGATAAGTTATGCTGCTTATCCAAATAAGAAATCCATTTAGCCTTGCTAATTACTTTTGTCCAATTAGAATTGGACTTACCGTATGAATAAGGGTCTTCTAACACTTCTCAAGTAAGAAAGGGGCTTACTCCACACATCTTCACTGTTTACAGTTTGACCACCACTATTTGAGTAATACGAAGCAGTAATGTAATTCATATCACTATCAACCAATACGAGGTTTTCTGTCTCTTTGACGGCATCAATTATTTTTTGATTTTTATACATTTTCCCTTTGTAGACCTGGCAATTTGTTAAATCTGTTAGCATAAAACCCTCATCCATAAACTTGCTCTTATGCTTCAAAGCG
>CALSNM010000027.1 GCA_943787725.1 uncultured Flavobacteriales bacterium
GAAGTTGCTACACATCCATTTGCATCTGTTGCAGTAACTGTGTAAACCCCAGCACAAACATTCGTTTGACTTTGAGATCCTGAAGATGGACCTCCATCCCAAGAGTATGTGTATCCAGGTGTACCACCTGTTGCATTATCTCCAGTAAGTGTTCCATTACATATTCCAAAACATAAAGCATTTGTGGAGGCTGAAGTCATTACAACTTCCGTTGGTATGGCAACTATCGCGCTCGCTGTTGCTTCACACCCATTACCATCTAACATTGTAACAGTATATGTTCCTGCTCCAACTGCATGCGGTCCAGCTCCAGCTCCGACACCTCCGTCCCAAGAATATGAAGGTCCAGCAGAAGCCGTGGAGGCTATAATGCTTCCTAAGTCTCCAAAACACAATGCATCAGTTCCAGTTGCTGTAACAACTGGTATAGGGTTAATTGTAATAGGTAAGGTGATTGTTCCGACACACCCATTATTGGTAACGGTAAAAGTTACATTATATACACCATCATTTGACCAAGTAACAGCAGCGGGGTTTTGAGCAACACTTGTTGCAGGAGTTGCTCCTGGAAAAGTCCAGCTATAAGTATCTCCGTTATTCGGAGAAGCATTGTCAAAATCTAGAAGATTATTTGTAAGACAAAAATCTCCACTAACAGTAAAGTTAGCAATTGGAACTGGGTTTACATTTACATCAACAGTAATTGGCAGACTTTCGCAACCATTTGCATCGAATCCGATTACGGTATAAGTAGTCGTTGATGTTGGGTTTGCAGTTACACTGGAACCTGATGTAGAGCTGAGGCCTGTAGCTGGAGACCATGCGTAAGTTGTTGCGCCAGAAACGGTTAATGTGCCACTTTGTGTCTCACATATAGTTATATCACTAGCGGTAATTACAGGTGGTGGATTGTCTGAAATCGTAACGTCAGTATTAACCGTACATCCGCTTCCATCCTCAGCTGTGACTGTATAAGTCCCTGCACAAACTCCCGTTTGATTCTGACCAGCACCAAGTGTTGTCCAGGAGTATGAAATGCCGCCAGAACCTCCTACTACTGCAGCTGTAGTCGTGCCATTGCAGGGTGTTTGACAATCACTGTCAACTCCACTTGCTGTTATTGTCATTCCAGGCGGGGTTCCAACCGTAATATCAATGATAGTAACACAGTTATTGGCATCTTGAACGGTAACGGTATAAGTTCCAGCACATAACCCAGTTTGAGTATTAGGGCCATTTACATTATTTTGCGAAGCAATAGTTGTTCCATTCGCATCTTCCCATGTGTAATCCCATGGTCCTGTTCCATCATTTAAAAGCCCGAAGCCATCAGCGGTAGCTGATCCATCACAATAGCCAAAGCAACTTACAGCTACAGAAGAAGTATCTGGTAAAGGACAGCAAGTGATAATAGCAGCAAAGTCATAATTAAAATCCGCTTCACAAGCAAGGTTAATCCAGCTTCCAGTTTCTCCATCAGCATAGTTAGCAACATTTACATTTAAATCACCTCCTTGTATACAATCTAAAGGTTCAATTGACCAACAAAAATCCCAACCAGATACATTATTATTCCCATTTGGCGAACCAGCACCACAATCATCTCCATAATTATTTGTAGGATCGCCGTCAGGAGGACCCGTAATTTGATCTCCATCGAAGAAAAAACCAGTAACATTGCCATCATTGGGAGTTGGAATATTTGTAAACCAACCCCATGCTCCAGCTTCGGTTCCTTCGCAAGTTCCTGGTGGCGTCACTACAAGACTACCTAAATCCCATCCAGCTCCAAAATTAGGCACTACTCCATGCAGCCAGTTCGTGTTTTCTTGTGAAAAATCAGTAATTGAGTAACAAAAGTTCACAGTTTGTCCTGGTTGATAAGTTCCGTTTATTGGAGCAGGATTAACCGTAAGTTGATTGTCTAAAATACAGGATTCACATGAAATATCATTAGATAGAGTAACCGTGAAATCGCCAAAGTCTGTATCATCTGCCCCAGAAATTTGAAGGTAAATGGTTTGGCCCGGATTAATGTTTTCAAAGACGGTCGATAAACTTCCACTATTGTCAACGGCACAACCCAAAGGAGTTAGATTTCCACATCCGCCGCCATTATCGGCATAAATTCCTACGCTGACATCGTTCAGCGTGCTTGTGATATCCAGGTTTAATGAGTTGCCCGAAACATCAAAAGTGTACCAAACATCAGCAGCGGGACTTGCCATGTCTGCGTTGCCTCCACCACAATTTATCATTGCTGAATAAGGGTTTTCTGCGGTCGCTCCAACCGTTGAACCTGAAACAGTTGTGGGTGTTATTACTCCTCCATCGCAATTACATGGAGCATCCAATGCGCCTAAAGCGGTTGCACTTGAGCAATCGTCTCCAGCAGCAACTGTTCCAAGGTTTGTAGCTGACCCTGAGACTATACAAGGGATTCCGCCACCACCACCACCTCCTCCAGGACCACCAGGCATAGCATATGTTGATTGAGTTAGGAATGTTGCAATGGTAACTAATACAATGATTGAAAAAGTTTTCATAAAATTTAATCTAATGCTAAACATATATTAATGGATTCTTTTTGATTTATAGGAATGCTGCTCAATGATAAAACCATTGTCGCTTAACACAAAGAGCGGTTGATACTTTCTGTTTGATGCTTGTTTCATAATCTTGGAAAGATCGATTTTCAATCCTCTTTCTGCCATTTCATTAGCGGAAAGTAGCTCAATTTTCACTTGTTCTTGAAATGTGATAACTCTCCTTTCATCAACAAATCTGTATTTATCCCAGTTTGCTTTTTCGATAGCTGCAATGTATAGGCTGATATCCGCAACTTGCGCTCTATCTAAAATTACATAAGATTTGTCCTGAGCATAAAAGTCAGGAGACAATAGGATTATTCCAATTACGACTATCAGATTTTTCATAAATTATATTCAATTAAGTTTTTTGTATAGTATTTAGTTACACTGTTTCTCCAGTTTATAGAGAGATTTAAGTATAGTTTTTCTAATTTTGGTTTATTATCTAATAAAACCACCGCATTTTCTAATTCCTGGTTATTGAAATCGATAATTTTACTTTCAATATCAAACCCCGTACAACCCACACGTTCTTCATCAATTTTGTTAAAATTCATTTCAGATTTAGAGCCGATAATAATTAAGTTTCTTTCGTGTTCTTCTCCGGGTGTTGGAAGAACATAAGTATATAAGTTGCATTCTTTGACCGTTTTAATAATAGATCTTGCAGCTTGTCCATTATCACCTGTCAGGAACCCATAAAAATTTATCATGATAAAACCATTTTCATTTAAGTCCGATTTAACTTTTTCAAATGACTCCAATGTTAATGCATGTGCTGGAGGTGTTTCATTTAAGAATAAATCCATTAGCACTAAGTCGTATTTTTTCTTGTTGATATTAACAAAGTGTCTTGCATCATCAATTATGACATTTGCATCTTCAGGAACTGAAAAATATTTCACTGCTACATCTTTTATTCGTTGATCCAATTCAACTGCATCTACTACATATCCTAAATCGGTTAATTGATGGTAAAAAGTTCCTCCGCCTAAACCTAGTAAAAGAACATTGCCACCTTTTTTCGCTAAACTCGAAACTCCCTTGTAGAAAAATGACCAGTCCCACAAGGTTTTACTTCTGTTCTCGGCATATGCGATTGTTTGTACTGTGTTGTTGACAAATAATAACCTTCCTTGATGCGTTCCTCTTGAGTATGTTGTAAAAGGTTGTTCAATCACTTTTATTTGACCCAATATACCTTCTGAAGCATAAAGCAAATTGTATTCACCAGTGTTTTTATTATTCGCTTCTGCAGAATTAACTAAGCCAAATACTATAATAATGACATTAATTCCCGCAAGAACTTTCTTTTTTAAATTAAAAAATCCAAATGCCGTTGTAATTAACAATAAAGAACCAACAGTAACTGCTGGTATGGTGAGGCCATATTCAGGTATCAAATAGAACCCTAGTAAGAAAGTAGCAACGATTCCACCTAGTGTACTGATTGAATAAATTGTTCCAGAAGCTTTTCCTGCTTTATTCAATTCTTTGTTTAAGATATCAATTAGCAATGGGCTTGAAGTACCGAAGAGAAAAAGTGGGGGGAATAGAAATATTAATAACGACGCAATGACACCTGACAATACAGACATTTCAATACAAATCTTCATTATTGATGAAGCTAGAAAAGGCATGAATATTAACAGAGTTGCTCCCAGGGAGAGTGCCACCAACACTGCTGATCTTCCATTTTTGGTTTTCTCAGATAGATATCCACCAAAATAATAGCCACCCATTAGTGCAGATAATGTTATTCCTAGAACAGCCGACCATACGTAAAGAGAGCTTCCAAAATAAGGTGCAATAAATTTGGCGCTTAATAATTCACTAGCCATAACACAGAATCCTTCAGTAATTGCAAGGGTAAGAATGTAATATTTAGTTAGTTTAGTATTTCTCATTTCGCCGCTCTTTTTGTTAAAATATCTAACAGATTGTTATGCGTAAATGTCGTTAACCAAAATTGGAGTGACTAGTCGACTCCAATTTAATTCGTTATATGTTTTTGTTTATTTATTTCAATAGTAGTATTGCTCCTTTATATTGTTCAGTTTGACCTTTTTCGTTTGTAAGTTTTACAACCCAAACATAACTTCCTTCGTTACATTTTGTTCCCGCTTTTTGATTTGTTCCGTCCCAAGGTTGGTCAATGTTCTTTGTGTCGTAAATTAATCCTTCTGTTTGGCTGTAAACGGTCATTGTGAAACTTCCGTTTAAACGATTAAGTGCCGCAGGTAAAAAATAGTCATTTATTCCATCTCCATTTGGCGTAAATGAATTTGGAGCTAATAAGTTGTAATCCTCATTAATTAAGATATCCTTATTATATGTGCTAGTACATCCTTCGACTATTTGTTGCTGCTAAAGTAACAAGGTACTGACCTTTGTTTCTGTAAGTGTGATTTGGGTCTTTTTCATTTGAAATTGAACCATCACCAAAATTCCAACTCCATGAAGTTCCTTTGTCGGCAAGGTTAATAAATGAAGTGTAAGGTATTCCATTTTCTTCGTTCATTTCCCATTCAAATTCTACGTTAGGTTTTGCATGAACAATTAATAGTTGGTCATTAGATCTAGTCATAATGAATTATCAATTTTAGACCTAACAATTAAACTAATCTTGTAACTTCCTGGATTTGTCAAATAAATGTGAAGGGTTTTCGTTTTTGCTATAATTACCATCATCAAAACTCCATAGGTACTCAACATCGTTTTGTTTTTCGGCCACAAAATCAATTGTAGCTCCTTCGCAACATTCGAAGGTGTTCATGTGAAATGCATGCTTTTTCGATTGTTACATCTTCTTCTGTAACAATAGTTGTTCTTCACTGAATTCATCATCAAGAGGTGTAAACCCGTTTTCTTCAGAAATGGTGGTGTCTTCAGAATTTTCGGGATTTAACCTCTTTGTTGTCTGATGCTATGGTTTCACTTTTATTATTTTTATTTCTTCTATTAACGTTCGGTTTCTTTTTTATTGTCCTAATTTCTTTTTCAGCATTAATGAAAACCTCTTTTATTTCATTGTTCTCTTTCTCAGCAAAGGATTAGCTATAACTCATTCTTTTGTCTTTCTCTCCGATTTCGTGTATTTCATGTTCTTGTGGCGTGATTCAAGCGGAGTTGGTTCAGTTGAGTGTTGAATAGATAGATACGAAGAGTATACTGTTCCTATTACAGCAGCTACTGAAGCAGCTATAAACCAAGGTGAAGAATAAAATGGCTTATTCACTTGGTCTAATTTCTTATTTAATTTATCCCAATCACTCGAATCATAAACCGCCCTTTGTTTCTCTAAAGAGGATTTAATAAGTGATTCAAAATTGTCTAATTGATTATTTTTCATAATCTATTTAATTTGTCAGTAAGCATTGTTTTCATATTTGCCTTTGCTTTTGCTAAGTTTGATTTAGAAGTTCCGATATTAATTTCTAATTCATCAGCTATCTCTTGGTGAGTATAACCTTCCATAACATATAAATTGAACACTGCTTGATACGCTGGAGATAAGCTTTGCATAGCTTCAACAATATCATTTATTGAAAGTTCTGCGTATTCAGCTTCATTTTCAATATCCTGCCAATCGCTGTCATCCTTTATTCGAGATTCATCATCAATAAAAACTTCTTTTTTATTTTTACGATATGCATCTATAGCTGTATTAACGATAATCCGTCTTACCCATCCTTCGAAGGATCCTCCTGTGTTGTATTGTTCAATTTTTTCAAAGACCTTAATAAAACCATCCTGCAACATATCTTTTGCTTCATCTGTGCTTCTTGAGTACCTGTAGCAGACCGGAAGCATTTTATCGTAAAGCAATTCATATATCTTTTGCTGATAAAATCTGTTTTTGGCTTTACAGCCATCAACGATTCTTTCCAGCTCGCTCTGCTCTAGTTTCATTTTATTCCCCCTTATGACGATTTTGAAAATACATGGTTGCCATTTGTTATATGTTTTTTTTATTTGGCCATGCAACTGTAAAAATAATGGTCTGCTAATTTAAAAAATGCAGGTACAATGATAATGTAGAAAACCTTAAAAAACAATGGTAAGATTGGTTTACTTTTATTAATTTTGAGGATTAATATTTTTGAATTATAAAATAAAAACAAAATAGAATAAATATGAAAGTAACAGTTGTAGGAGCAGGAGCAGTTGGCGCAAGTTGTGCTGAATATATTGCAATTAAAGATTTTGCATCCGAAGTAGTATTAGTTGATATTAAGGAAGGTTATGCAGAAGGAAAGGCAATGGACCTTATGCAATGTGCATCGTTAAATGGATTTGACACAAAAATTAGCGGAAGCACGAGTGATTATTCAAAGACTGCAGGAAGTGATGTGGCAGTTATTACAAGTGGTATTCCAAGGAAACCAGGAATGACTAGAGAAGAGTTAATAGGTATTAATGCAGGGATTGTTAGATCTGTTTCTTCAAATTTAATCGAGCATTCTCCTAATGTAATTATTATTGTTGTAAGTAATCCAATGGATACGATGGCATATTTAGTCCATAAATCTACTAATTTGCCTAAGAACAGAATTATTGGAATGGGTGGAGCTTTAGATAGTGCACGTTTCAAATATAGATTAAGTGAGGCATTGGGTTGCCCAGCTTCTGATGTTAATGGAATGGTGATAGGAGGTCACAGTGATAAAGGAATGTTGCCTTTGATTGAAAAAGCGGTTAGGAATAGTGTTCCTGTTTCTGAATTCTTATCTGAAGAAAGAATGGCTCAAGTAGTTGAAGATACTAAAGTGGGTGGCGCTACACTAACAGGGTTGTTGGGTACAAGTGCTTGGTATGCTCCTGGAGCTGCTGTGTCTGCGTTGGTTCAAGCAATTGGATGTGATCAGAAAAAAATGTTCCCTTGTTCTGCGTTATTAGAAGGAGAATTTGGATTAAGCGATATCTCAATAGGTGTTCCTTGTATATTAGGGGCAAATGGTATTGAGAAGATTGTTGAAATTGAATTGAGTGCTTCTGAAAAAGCAAAATTAATAGAAAGTGCTGAAGGTGTTAGAAAGACAAATGGTCTTTTAGAGGTGAATGCTTAAAATTAGGAAAAGTGTAATTTACTAAAAAAGGGGTTTAAAACCCCTTTTTTAGAGGTCTGGAATAAATTATGCTATTGTTAAAATGGGTTTTCTTCGTTAAAATCAATAACAACATGCTGTTCGCCAAACTTACTAGCGATGTTGATAAATGCACCTGCTTCTTTTACGATGCTATCAGCCACAAATGTGCAATAGAAGTAGTAATTGCCTCTTTTTAAGTTGTCGAAATATTGCATCCCCTGTATTGTCGGCTAGCAACAGTGTTGCCATAGTTGGCGGTTGTTCCGGGAAAGGCAGTGGCATTGTACATGACGTGAACATCTGCTCCTGGAATATTTACGTTTCCGTTTATTACTTTAACGGTGATTTGTGCTTTCCCCCCAGTTCCTGCTCTGTATTTGCTGCAGCTAGAGACAAGAGCTGTAAAAATAAGTATGTTTAAAATGAGTAAGGTAGTTTTCATTGTGTGCAATATAAATTAAGAGAGCTAGTAATAAAACAAAGATAGGTTAAATTCTCTTAATTGTGTAAATAGTTTACAAGTTGAGGGGTTGGTTATTGCCTTTTAAAAAAGAGGTTGATCAAAGGAATGCTTTGATATTGCAAGAAAAACTGAGGTGAGTAAGATAAATTTAACTTACATTTAATGTATTGTTTTTCAATGTTTGTGTGTCTTTCAAGATGAGTTAAGGGAAAATATATAACACATAACCCATATGAAAGTGAAATAATGTTGCTAATCATATTATGAAATTATATATTTGCAGCCCTAAATTTTAATGGGAATTAATTAAAATAATATATAAAATGCGAAATAAAAGCGCGATTGGGGTATTTACAGTGTTGCTAGTTTTAGCTTGTGTGTACCAACTGTCATTTACATTTTTCACAAAAGGAGTTGAGAAGGAAGCCTTAATAGAGGCAAAGAGTCAATGGGATTTAGTGCAGTTAAGTGGAGACACTGAAGTTGCCCTGGGTGTTGATACAGTTTCCGTGGAAGGAGGAAAGGAAGATGTGATGAACTATTATGAAGGAAAGTATATTTCGGACCATAGTGGGGATGGAATATATCCGTTTTTTGGAATTTCTTACCAGAAATGTAAGGATCAGGAGTTGGGTCTTGGTTTAGATTTACAAGGAGGAATGAGTGTTACTTTGGAAGTTTCTATTCCAGAGTTGTTGAAAAATCTTGCAGGAAATTCGCCAAAAGCATCTTTTAAGGAGCCTTTTAAGGTGGCAATGACTAATTATGGTAAAGGAGTAAGTGCTGATTTTGTTGAGCTATTTTTCTTAGCATATGACGATAGTCAATGGAAGGGTGAAACAATCAGGTATTTCAATGTTGCTAATCAGGCTTACTTTCCTGCGGACATGACAAATTTGGAGATCAAAGAAAAATTAAACGCATTATCTATAGAAGCGATTGACAAGACCCAAAGAATTATTGAGGCGAGAATTAACAAGTTTGGGGTAAGTCAACCAAATATTCAAAAACAACCATTGTCTGGTCGTTTGCATATTGAACTAGCGGGAGCTAAAGACATAAATCGTGTAAGAAATTTATTGCAATCAACTGCAAGTCTGCAGTTTTTAAATGCTTATCATAAAAATTTAAGAGGGGAATTTATCAAGTTAAATAATTCACTGAAGAAGTTGTCTGCGTCGGATGTTGTTGAAGATTCTTTGGGAGATATTGTAGAACTTCCTGCTGAATATGAAGTTTTAACGGATAGTATTGCTGATTTATTAACGGGTAATGATAAAGTGGTTTATGATTCATTGAGTAAGATAAATGAAAATAACCAGTTAATCGAAACTCAACAACTGGCTAAGGAAAAAGCTGATTCAGATAGTTTAGACTTAGTTGCTAATACGGGGCCTTTATTTAGTAAGTTTACTTTTACTCAGCAAAGCAATGGGCCTAAATTGGGGTATGCCAAAGGGTTGGATACTGCTGCAGTTTCAATTATGTTGAACGATCCTGTTATGGCTAGTTTAGTGCCTTCAAGCGTTTCGTTTCTTTGGACAAGTGAAGAGGAAAGCCAAGGAGGTGATATTATGGCATATTCATTAATTGCTGTTCAAACAGATGGTGAGTATGAAATTACTGGCGAAGACATAAAAGATGCTTACCAAGATTATAATCAAGAGAATAAGCCATCGGTTACTGTTCAGATGAAATCTTATGGTGCTGGGGTTTGGAAGGACTGGACAACAGCTAAGGTGGGAAGTGCAATTGCAATTATATTGGATAATCAAGTTTTTTCTTATCCATATATTAATGAAGCTATTCCAAATGGAAGTACTATTATTAGCGGGAACTTTACAATAGAGGAAGCTCAAGATTTAGCAAATATTTTAAAAGCAGGATCATTGCCAGCGCCGGCATTAATTGTTGATGAGGCAATAGTTGGACCCTCGTTAGGAGCTGAAAATATTAATTCAGGAATGTGGTCTTTCGTTATTGCGTTGATAATGGTATTGCTTTACATGGCTTTCTATTATAGTAAAGCTGGTATTGTTGCTTCAGTGGCTCTTATTGCTAATATCTTTTTTATTTTAGGTACGTTAGCTTCCATGGGTGCGGCTTTAACGCTTCCTGGTATTGCAGGTTTAGTCCTAACAATAGGTATGTCTGTTGATGCTAATGTGCTTATTTATGAAAGAATACGTGAGGAGTTAAGAGCTGGTAAAGGAATTAAGTTAGCTGTTGCTGACGGTTATAAACATGCTTATTCAGCAATATTAGATGCCAATATTACATCGTTGATTACTGCGATTGTGCTTGCTTATTTTGGTTCTGGACCGATTCAAGGTTTCGCAACTATATTAATTATAGGGGTGTTTACCTCTTTATTCTCTTCCATATTTGTTACAAGATTGATTTTTACTTTCATGCTTGATAAGAAATGGAATGTTGTCATTTTCAAACAAATTGACTGCTAACTTATTTACCGATACATCATTTGGTTTTATTAAGAAAAGAAAATTTTTCTATGTAATTTCTGCTATGGTTATTATTGGAGGTATTGTTTCTTTAGTTTCGCGAGGGCTAGATGGTGGAGTTGAGTTTACGGGTGGTAGAACTTACAGAGTTGAATTTACTGAAATGCCTGGACAAGGTCAGGAAGATTTAAGGGCTGCAATTGCATCTTATTCAATTAACGCAGAAGGAATTGAAGTTCCGCCTCTAGTGAAAACGGTAAATAATAAAACTACCAGTTATGAGATAACCACTAAATACTTGTACGAGGATAAGAGTCAAAATTCTACAAGGCGAGTAGATTCTGTTCTTACTTTGGCATTTAATCAATTTGAGTTTCAAAAAGGTGAAATAGAAGGAGCAACAGGAAAAACATTTGAGATTACAAATCAACGTAGTGTTGATGCACAAATTTCAAGTGAATTAATAACAAGTTCAATAAGAGCAATTATATTCTCGTTAATAGCAATATTTTTGTACATCGCGTTTCGTTTCAAAAGATGGCAATGGGGGCTAGGGGCATTATTGGCAATGTTTCATGATGTGTTAGTCGTTCTTGGGTTATTCTCTATATTGTATGGTGTTGTTCCATTTTCAATGGAAATAGATCAAGCCTTTATTGCTGCCATATTAACGGTTGTGGGTTACTCGATTAATGATACCGTAGTTGTGTTTGATAGGATTCGTGAGTATATTGGTATTCACAAAAGGGATGATGCGAAAACAGTTGTTAATAGAGCATTGAATAGTACCTTGAGTAGAACTCTAAATACTTCCTTAAGTACTTTCTTAGTGTTGTTAATTATATTCTTATTTGGAGGAGAGTCAATTAAAGGTTTCTCATTTGCATTAATGATTGGTGTTGTGGTTGGTACATATTCATCTTTGTGTATTGCATCACCTTCCGTTGTTGATTTAACAAAATCAATAATGCCTGTTAATACAGATAAGAAATAAGAATAAGTATTAAATAATTTAAAAAAAGCCTTTTCATTCCACTAGCTATCGGAAGGAGGGGCTTTTTTTGTATTTTTGAAATACCTAATGACATTGTTGTTTTTAAATAGTATTAGCGGTGGCGAAATTATCATTGTTTTATTGATAGTTTTGATGTTTTTTGGGTCAGAAAGTATTCCGAAAATTGCGAGAACTATGGGACGAACGGTGCGCCGGTTTAAAGACGCAACACAGGATATTCAGCGAGAGATTGGGGATTCTGCTAAAGATTCAGTTAAAGAGATTAAGAGTTTTGAGAACGAAATAAAAGACTCAATTGAAAATAAATAATAATTGGAATTTTTATTGCTCATATTAGGTCTTACAGTTTTAGTTGTCGGCGGGGAATTTTTAGTAAAAGGAGCGGTTGGCATTGCAAGAAATTTAGAAATTTCTCCTTTAGTTATTGGATTGACAGTCGTGTCATTTGGAACCTCTGCACCAGAGTTGTTGGTGAGTTTGCAGGCAGCAACAGAAGGGAGTCCTGAAATAGCAGTTGGAAATGTGATTGGTTCAAATATCGCTAATCTAGCATTAGTATTAGGAGTTACTGTTTTAATCTTTCCAATAATTGTGGAGAGACAAACAAAATTAATTGATTGGCCAGTGATGATGTTGGCTACAATTTTTTTCTATATTTTCTTGTCGGATGGTGAAATTAAACTTTGGGAAGGTATTGTGTTGTTTTCTTCTCTGATTGTATTTGTTGCGTGGCGAATAAGAAAATCTAGAAAAAAGTCTAAGTTAATAATAGATGAGCATGTGGATAATGAGTCAACCTTTCTTGCTGTCGGTTATTTAATGTTGGGGTTAATTGGATTGTACTTTGGTTCTGAGTGGTTTGTTGATGGGGCAGTAGGAATAGCAGATTATTTAGACGTGCCCAAAGGTGTTATCGGAGTGACTGTTGTCGCTTTTGGAACGTCGGCACCAGAGCTTGTTGTGTCATGTGTCGCTGCATATAGAAAGCAGTCGGATATTTCAATTGGAACATTGATTGGCTCTAATATTTTTAATATCATGGCAGTAATTGGTTTGACAAGTATTGTGAGTCCGATTGATTTGAGTGGAGTAGGCGTTAGTCAGTTTTTGAATTTTGATATGTATTGGGTTACTGGGATTGCTGTTGCTTTGCTGCCGATGCTTTATTTAGGTGCAAAATTTGGTAGATTTAAAGGCGCATTGTTGTTAGTAAGTTATCTATTGTATGTTTCAATAATCGTGTCAGCTAATATTTAGGTGTTAGTTAATTGACCCCCCTCTTTTTTTTCTATTTCATTCAAAAAAGTCATATTTATTTCTACTGACCCCTTAATTTTTAAGGGTGTTGATAAATAAATACAGTAAAAAAGTGTTTAAAAGCGTGAATTTGAATTAATTTAGCAAAAATTTTAATTTAAAACTAGAAAAAATGTCCAATCAAAGATTTAAAGCACTTGATGTTTTGTTAGAAAGAAAACCAAGAGAAGTTGCTCTTCCTGAGGTAAGAGTTTCTGAATATTACGGAGAGAATGTGTTTAACATTTCCACAATGAGAGAGTGTTTGACCAATAAGGCATTTAAAAGCGTTAAGAATGCAATGGAGGCCGGTGAGCGAATAGATCGATCCGTAGCCGACCAAGTTGCAACCGCAATGAAGGATTGGGCAATTACCAAGGGAGTTACGCATTATACGCATTGGTTTCAGCCATTGACTGGTACAACCGCTGAAAAGCATGATTCGTTTTTTACTCCAATTGAAGGAGGGAAGGCAATTGAACAATTTGAAGGGCAGTTATTAGTTCAGCAAGAGCCGGATGCTTCTTCTTTTCCAAACGGAGGAATTAGAAATACTTTCGAAGCAAGGGGTTATACAGCTTGGGATCCTACGTCGCCTGCATTCGTTATGGGCACTACATTGTGCATTCCAACAGTTTTTATTGCTTATACAGGAGAGTCTTTGGATCATAAAATGCCATTGTTAAAAGCACTGCACTCTGTGGATGAAGCTGCAACTGCGGTGTGCCAATATTTCGATAAGGGTGTTACGAAAGTTAAGGCAAGTTTAGGATGGGAACAAGAATATTTTTTGGTAGATAGCGCATTGTACAATGCAAGACCTGATATAATGATGTCAGGGAGGGCTCTAATCGGTCATGCACCAGCAAAAGGCCAGCAATTAGATGATCATTATTTTGGGTCAATTCCAGACAGGGCATTGATGTTTATTCAGGAATATGAAGTTGAAGCTTTAAAACTAGGTATACCTGTAACTACACGTCATAATGAAGTCGCTCCAAATCAATTTGAATGTGCTCCTATGTACGAGGAAGCTGATTTAGCTGTAGATCATAATTTATTGTTGATGGATTTAATGGAAAAGATAGCTCGTAAACATAATTTACGAGTTCTACTTCATGAAAAACCATTTGCAGGTTTAAATGGATCTGGAAAACATAATAATTGGTCTTTAAGTACCAACACTGGAGTAAATCTTCTAGCGCCAGGCAAAAACCCAAAATCTAACTTACAGTTTTTGACTTTTTTCGTGAATACAATTAAAGCAATCCATACGAATGCTGATGTTTTAAGAGCGAGTATAGCTTCAGCCTCTAATGATCATAGGTTAGGAGCTAATGAGGCTCCTCCAGCAATAATTTCTGTTTTTATTGGTTCGCAATTAACGCAAATGCTAGATAATTTAGAAAAGTCTATTAAGGCTGGGAAAATGACGCCAGAAGATAAAACAGAATTAAAATTAAGTATCGGAAAGATACCCCAAATATTATTAGATAATACGGATAGGAATAGAACTTCTCCTTTTGCATTTACCGGTAATAAATTTGAGTTTAGAGCAGTTGGCTCAACCGCAAATTGCTCCGCAGCAATGGTTGCGATAAATGCAATTGTTGCTAAGCAATTGATAGAGTTTAAGAAGGATGTTGATGCGAGAATTAAGAAGGGAGACAAAAAAGACGAGGCCATTTTAAAGGAGCTGCAAAAGCTGATTACTGAATCTAAGGCTATTCGATTTGAAGGCAATGGGTATGGTGATGAATGGGTGAAAGAAGCAGAAAAGCGGGGCTTGTCTAATTTTAAAGATACTCCTAGAGCCCTGGATACGTTATGAAGAGTAAGCCGATATGTTTCTCTTTTTGAAGAGCTGAATGTTTTGACTAAAAGGGAAATTGAGGCGAGGCACGAAGTTGATTTGGAAAATTACATTATGAAATTGCAAATTGAAGCCAGAATTCTCGGTGATATTTGTCAAACACACGTTATACCTTCAGCAATTAAGTTTCAAAATGAATTGATTCGAAACGTTAGAGGATTATGCATGATGTTTTGGGGAGCTAATGGAAAGAAAGCTTCCAAAGATTCAGGTGAGTTTGATTTCAGAAATTTCCGATCATGTTATCTTCATTAAAGAGAACGTGGATAAGATGGTTGATGAAAGAAAGAAAGCGAACAATCTAATCGATTCAGAGAATAAGGCAACTGCCTATTGCGATAAGGTGAAGCCTTACTTCGATGGAGATTCGGTACCATGCTGATAAATTGGAGCTGATAATTGATGATGAATATTGGCGCTTGCCTAAATTGAGAGAGTTGCTACTTACAAAGTAATTCACTCTCAGAAATTTCGTTGAAGGTGGTTCTAATTATGTTATCAGAAAGCGAAATTTTAACAGCCATTTTAACTGAAAAAGAGATGGTAAAACCTAGCCGGATAAAAATATTTCATTATTTTCGCATCACTATATCTATTTAAAGATTTGGATTAGGGGAAAAACGGACCAGTTATGAATATTCTTAGATTAATTACTTGTATTACAGCTTTCTGTGTGGTAATCTCAAGTGCTTCTTTTGCGCAGAAGGACTTCGTGAAAGATGCTAATAATGCATATCAAAAATGAATCTTACTTTTCTGCTAAAGAGCTTTATAAGAAAGCTGAAGCAAAGGCCAAGCCAACGTAAAAAAGGCCTGGATTAACTTTCAAATAGGAGAGTGTTATCGAAACTTGATTGAGCCGGCCCAAGCCCAAACTTACTACAATAGAGCGAGTAAAGCTCAAGTATGACAGAACTGACCCTAGTTGTAATCCTCTACTTAGCGGAAGTTCTAAAAGAACAAGGTGAGTATAAGGAGGCCCAAGCGCAATATGAAGAGTACTTAGCAAGTAAGGCCCGGTGATGCTGTCGCTACTTCTGGTGCAGCATCTTGCAGAAAGGCTATAGGAATGGAAAGATGATCCAACTAGACACGTCGTAATGGCGGAAATCCAATTGAATACTGACCATTATGATTATGCTCCGGCCTGGGGGGATAAGAAGCACACCCAGTTACTGCTGTTCTCTTCGTCTAGAGAGGGTTCTACGGGTGACGAGATAGATTTAAGAACAGGTGAGAGTTACATGGACCTTTGGATCTCTACAAGGGACAATAAAGGGAAGTGGGGTGAGCCGACTTTGCTTGCCCACAACAATTAATACAGGAGACAATGAAGGTGGGGCCGTGCTGAATTCGAAAGGATCTCAGATTTTCTTTACGCGCTGTCCTAGAGAGAAAAAAGAGAATATTGGCTGTGATATCTTTTTTGCGGAAAAACAAGGGAGCAGCTGGAAAAACGCTAGTATGATAGTGCTAAAGCCTGAAGGCGGAGATTCTCTTTCTTGTGGTCACCCAACCCTAGATAAGAGCAGGGGAGTTTATTGGTGTTTGCTGCTGATTTGCCTGGTGGTCAAGGTGGGAAAGGATTTATGGTACATAGAATATAACAAAAGAGAGAAAGCTTGGGGTGCTACCGGTTAATGCGGGTGCTCCAATTAACACTATAGGGGACGAAATGTTCCCTCATTTGGGCACAGATGGCACTTTGTTCTTCTCTTCCACGGGTCATCATGGTATGGGTGGGTTGGATATTTTTAGAGCTGAAAAGACTGCTGATAAAGACTTGGGAGAATGTCGAGAACTTGAAATATCCAATTAACTCTGCAGAGCATGATTACGGTATTATTTTTGAAAGAGGGACAGAGACTAGAGGTTTTTTCACTTCAAACCGAGACGGTGGAAAAGGTAAGGATGATCTATACAGTTTTAATTTACCTGAGGTTCAATTTACTCTTAGACGTGTATGTTAAGAACAAAGAAACGGGTGAGCCAATACCGGGTGTTACCATTACGTTAGTTGGTACTGATGGTTCTCAAGTTTCTAAAACCACAAACGAAGAAGGAGCTTTTAAATTTGACGAAGAGAATGGGAAAAGATTCATAAAAAAGGAAACTAATTATAATTTTGACGCAAGTAAAGATGAATATTTGGTTGCAAAAACAAGTTTGTCTACAATGGGGTATGACCATGGAGTTAATTTTATTGAAGAAATTTTTATTCAGCCGGCAACGGTTGAAACAGTAATTGATTTTCCTGAAGTGCAATACGCGTATGATAAATCGGAGCTATTGGTAAATGATAAAACAGACGCAAAGGATTCATTAAATGACTTATATCAAACTTTAATTGATAATCCTTCAATTATTGTGGAACTTCAGGCACACACTGATTGTCGTGGTGGAGCAGCTTACAATCAGAGGTTGTCGCAGGCAAGAGCGCAGTCTTGCGTTGATTACCTTGTTTCAAAAGGGATTCCCTCTGATAGAATGGATGCCAAAGGATATGGTAAAGTGCAACCTCGAGCTGTTGGTCTTGAGTGCGATGTAATTAAGAAAATGACGACTAAAGAGGAACAAGAGGCAGCTCATCAAAGAAATAGGCGTACTCAATTTAGAGTATTGAGTTTTGATTACAAGCCTTCTGTTTCAGATGAAGGAGTAACAGAGTAATTAATTGAAAATATTAAAAAGCATCCTATCTTTTGAGATAGGGTGCTTTTTTGTTTACAGATATTGTTAATTAGTATTCCGTTTTCATTGTAAAGAAGTAAGTTGCATTAAGTATTTTTGCAATTGGATATTTGAAAAATAAGTTTAGATATGGCCATTGAAACAAGGTATAATCAAAGAGGAGTCTCAGCAGGAAAAGAAGATGTGCATGCTGCAATTAAAAATGTAGATAAAGGCTTGTTTCCACAAGCGTTTTGTAAAATAGTTCCGGATTATCTTACTGGTTCGGACGATCATTGTATCGTTATGCATGCTGATGGTGCTGGCACTAAATCTTCATTGGCCTATATGTACTGGAAAGAAACAGGTGATTTATCTGTTTGGAAAGGAATAGCGCAAGATGCATTGATAATGAATATTGACGATTTATTGTGCGTTGGAGCTACCGATAATATCTTATTGTCATCTACTATTGGAAGAAATAAAAATTTAATTCCAGGAGAAGTTTTGTCCGCAATTATTAATGGTACAGAAGAGCTGCTGTCTGATTTGGAATCATTTGGTGTTTCTATCAAGTCTACTGGAGGAGAGACTGCTGATGTTGGAGATTTGGTGCGGACAATTATTGTAGATTCAACTGTTGTTGCGCGGATGAAACGTTCTGATGTAGTGAATAATGCAAATATCGAACCTGGAGATGTAATTGTTGGAATGGAGTCATTCGGACAATCTTCATATGAAAAAGAATATAACGGAGGAATGGGGAGTAACGGGTTAACCTCTGCTCGTCATGATGTGTTTGGTAGTGAGCTTGCAAATAAATATCCAGAAAGTTTTGACCCTTCAGTTCCTGAAGAATTAATTTACTCAGGGTCAAAAAAATTGACAGATACGGTTGAAAATTCCCCTATCAATGCAGGTAAATTAGTTCTTTCGCCAACACGTACTTATGCCCCAATTATACAAGAAATTTTATCAAAACATAGGTCAAACGTTCATGGAATGGTGCATTGCAGCGGAGGAGCTCAAACGAAAATTCTACATTTTGTAGATAACCTTCATATTATAAAAGATAATATGTTTAATACGCCGCCTTTGTTTGATTTGATTCAAAAAGAATCAAATACTGACTGGATGGAAATGTATAAGGTTTTCAATATGGGTCACAGAATGGAGGTTTACATTCCTGAAGAATATTCAGAACAGATTATTGCTATTAGCAAATCTTATAATGTTGATGCTAAAATTGTTGGCAGAGTAGAGGCATCTGACACAAAAAAACTAACTATAGTCTCTGATAAAGGAACTTTCGTTTATTAAATTCAAGTAAAGGTATGAGTGATAATAGTCTGTTGAATAAACTTGAGGCAATTTTTATAAGAAGGGAAGAGGTTGGAAAGCTTATAGTCGATCCTGATATCATTCAAGATATGAAAAGGTATGTCAGGCTTACGCAAGAGTATAAGGATTTGGAGCTTTTGGTAGAGGCTTATCATGATTATAAAAACACCATCGGAAATATAGAATCTTCTAAAGAAATTCTAAGAACAGAATCAGACCCTGAATTTAAGGAGATGGCTAAAATAGAGTTGGATGAATTGCAGGAAAAAAAGGAAGACTTAGATGAAAGTATAAAGTGGTTGTTGATTCCAAAGGACCCAGATGATAATAAAAATGTTATCGTTGAACTCAGAGCTGGAACAGGAGGAGATGAGTCATGCATTTTTGTTGAGGATATTTTTCGAATGTATACAATGTATTTCAAGGAAAAGGGTTGGAAAAGTGCAGTTATTAACTCCAGTGAAGGTACAACAAAAGGCTATAAAGAAGTTATTCTAGAAGTAATTGGAGAGGAGGTCTATGGAACATTAAAGTTTGAGTCCGGTGTGCATCGTGTTCAGCGTGTTCCAGAAACAGAATCACAAGGAAGAGTTCATACTTCAGCAATAACAGTAGCTGTTTTGCCGGAGGCTGAAGATATTGACTTTGAATTAAATTTGAAAGATGTTAAGAAGGATACCTTTAGAGCTTCCGGTGCAGGTGGACAACACGTCAATAAAACTGAGTCTGCGATTAGGTTAACTCACTTACCTACAGGTACTGTAGTGGAATGTCAAGATGGTCGATCCCAACACAAGAATTACGATAAAGCTTTAAAAACTCTTCGTTCTCGTTTGTATCAAGCAGAGGTCGATAAAGCGCATGAAGAGCGCTCAGAGCAAAGAAAATCTCTAGTTTCTACAGGTGACCGATCTGCAAAAATTAGAACTTATAATTACCCTCAGGGAAGAATCACTGATCACAGAATAAATAAAACGATATATTCGTTGCCTGCATTTTTGAATGGAGGTGTTCAGGAAATGATTGATGCATTGAAGATGGCAGAAAATGCAGAGAAATTAAAAGCCGGAGGGGTAGAATAACTATTGAATTATTGCAAATGACAAAGCAAGAGCTATTTAATCAAATAATCCAAAAGGAGAGCTTCCTTTGTGTTGGTTTAGACGCAGACCTCGAAAAAATTCCAGAGCATTTGTTAGAATTAGAGGATCCAATATTTGAATTTAACAAACAGATTATTGATGCAACAAAAGATTATTGCGTTGCTTATAAACCAAATTTAGCATTTTATGAATCACTAGGAGTTAAAGGTTGGGAGTCTCTTCAAAAAACAATGGAGTATATTCCTAATGATATTTTTACAATCGCTGATGCAAAACGGGGAGATATTGGAAACACCTCAAGGATGTATGCAAAAACTTTTTTTGAATATTTCAATTTTGACTCCGTTACTGTTGCCCCTTACATGGGGAATGACTCCGTTGCTCCATTTTTAGAATTTAGCAATAAATGGGTAATACTTCTAGCTGCTACAAGCAATGTGGGAGGACTTGATTTTCAGTACAAAAAAATTGAAGGAGGTCAAAGAGTTTTTGAAGAAGTTTTAGCTAAGTCTCTCGAATGGGGTAATGAGGAAAATTTAATGTATGTTGTTGGAGCGACCAGGGCAGAAATCTTAAGCGATATCAGAGCAATTGTTCCAGATTCATTTTTACTCGTTCCGGGAGTTGGAGCTCAGGGTGGAAGTTTGGAGGAAGTTGCTAAATATGGAATGAATGATACCTGTGGACTTTTGGTTAATTCATCTCGAGGGATTATTTACGCAGGATCAGGAATTGATTTTGCATTAGTTGCTGAAAAAAAATCTAAAGAACTTCAATCTCAAATGGCTGCTCAGTTGAAGCAATTTGGATTGTTGAAAAAATAGATTAGTTATTGTTGTTTTTTTTATTGGTAATTCCATTTCAAATCAATCGTGTTTTTATTTTGCAATTCGACTGTTAAAGAAAGTTCAGTTGGAAATAATTAAAAGAATCGAAAAATGGCCCCGACTAGCAATGTCATTTAAATCAGCTTTTAATTCGGAGTTTGCAAAAGGATTATATGGGGCATGTTGTTCTAAAAAAAATGTTTAAATTGCGTAATTGTGAGTTTTAATACTCAATAAATTAAACGGTATAAGTTATGATTCAATCGATACTAGACTATTTTGAAAAACGGTCTTTTGGAGTTTTTAAATGGTGGGGAGATAAATTGGGAATGAGAGCGTCTAGAATTAGGTTGTTTTTTATTTATGTTTCATTTCTAACATTTGGCAGTCCACTAATTATTTATTTGGCTATGGCTTTTATCCTTGAACATAAGGAGTTCTTTAAGTTTAAAAAACGAAGAAAAACTGTTTGGGATTTATAGAGAGATGTAGGTATGTTATTTAATTTTAAGTTTTTTTCTAGAGTTTATTATGCTGTTGTGTTGCTAGCTTTAATAGTGGTTGGCGGTACTTTAGGGTTTATGGTAGTGGAGGGTTGGTCGCTTTTGGATTCCTTTTATCAAACAATAATAACTATATCAACTGTTGGTTTTGGCGAGGTGCATGATTTGTCAGATTTGGGAAAGCTTTTTACTGCATTTTTAATTATAACCAGTTTTGGTACCTTTGCTTATGCAATTTCCTCTATTACTGCATATATTGTGAGCGGGGATTATAGAATTTACTTTAAAGATTATAAAGCAGTGAAGGAAATAAAAAAATTAAGCGGACATGTCATAGTATGTGGTTTTGGGAGAGTTGGTTCTCAGGCGATAGATACGTTAAAGGCGCATGGAGATCCATTTTTAGTTTTAGAGCAAAGCGAAGATGTAATTGAGAGGTTCAGACAAGATGGGCACATTCTTTATATGCAAGGAGATGCTACCAATGATGAGTTATTGGTTAAGGCTGGAGTAATGAATGCAAAAGCACTTATCACAACCTTGCCATCGGATTCTGATAATTTGTTTGTTGTCTTGTCTGCTAAAGAATTAAATAAGAAACTTCAAGTCATTTCTAGGGCTTCCAAAAAGGCTTCGGTGAAAAAATTAAAGATTGCAGGGGCTAGTAATGTAATTATGCCTGATTCTTTGGGAGGTTCTCATATGGCTCAGTTGGTTTCAACGCCAGATGTTGTTGAGTTTTTAGATCAAATTTCTATTCAAGGAGAAAATGAGATAAATCTTGAGGAAATAGATTTTCAGGATGTTCCCGAAGATTGTAAATACAAATCATTGGCGGATTTAAAAAAGCAGTTTTCTGTTTGTAATATTATTGGTTACAAAGGTTCGGATGGTAATTATATCATTAACCCCGCGGATGACATTGCCATTGTTCCTGGTAGTAAGTTATTCGTTTTAGGCAATCCAGATCAAATCCAAAGTCTAAACCAAGTCTTTGGTATTATGCAGAAGTAATGTCAATATGAAAACAGTTTTAATTACCGGCTCGAACGGTTTGCTAGGTCAAAAGTTGGTTGCTCAACTTCAGCAAGACCCAAATTATAAGTTAATAGCTACTTCAAAGGGGGCGAACAGAATCTCAAATGTTTCAGGTTTTATATACGAGGAACTAGATATTACAAATTCAGCAGAAATTGCTAATATATTTAAAAAACACTGTCCTGATGTTTTAATAAACACCGCGGCAATGACAAATGTAGATGCTTGTGAGAGTGATAAGGAAGGTTGCTGGAAAATGAATGTAAATGCTGTTGAGTATTTGCTAGCTGCATGTGAAAAGCACAATACACATTTGATTCATATATCTACCGATTTTGTTTTTGATGGAGAAGATGGACCTTATTCGGAAGTTGATATTCCAAAGCCTTTGAGTTATTATGGAGAATCAAAGTATGCTTCAGAGATGCTTTTGGAGAATAGTTCTTACACAAATTGGGCAATAGCGCGTACAATTATTGTTTATGGAGTTGTCGAAAAAATGAGTAGGAGTAATATTGTTCTTTGGGCCAAAGGAGCATTAGAGAAAGGCAATCCAATAAATGTTGTAGATGATCAATTTCGTTCTCCTACATTGGCTGTTGATTTGGCTAAGGGCTGTATTCTAATTGCGGATCAACAAGCGAAAGGGATTTATCATCTTATCAGGAAAGGACATGATGAGTATCTTGGAGTTGGTGTATCGTGTGGCTGATTTTTATGAATTGAGATAAAGGTCAGCGTATCGCCGATAAAATCAATAACATTAAACCAAGCAGCTAAACGACCACCTAAAACAGGTTTTTTATTAGACAAGGCAATAAACGAATTGGGATATAAACCCGTGTCTTTCGAAGAAGGATTGGCGATTGTTTCTGAAGAACTTGAATTGGTGAAATAAATGTATATTTTTGTGTGCATTCAAAAAAAATGAAATGAAAAAATTATTATCTCTACTACTAACACTGATGCCTATAATGTTGTTTGCGCAAGAAAAAGGTATTGACGAAAAGATTGACGAAGCTTTTGGAGCATATACAGGCTGGTTTGTCGACTTAATTTTTTACAGTATACCATTTTCCGATACGATAAAAGTTCCTTGGGTATTAATAGTGCTAGTTTTAGGTGCGTTGTATTTTACATTATATTTTAAGCTTATAAATTTCAGAGGCTTTTTTACTGCTATTAATATTGTAAAAGGAAAGTATGATGAAATTGAATCAGGAGGAGGTGACTATGTAGAAGCTTCAAATAGTTCGCATAAAGTGGAGGGTGACATTGTTGATACAATACGTGTTGAACAAAATGAAGACCATCATGGTGAAGTATCGCATTTTCAAGCATTAACCGCCGCTCTTTCTGCAACAGTAGGTTTGGGTAATATTGCTGGTGTAGCGGTAGCAATTTCAATTGGTGGTCCGGGAGCTACTTTTTGGATGATAATTGCCGGTATAATTGGTATGGCATCGAAATTTGCTGAGTGTACATTGGGTGTTAAGTATAGGGAAATAGGAGAAGATGGTACCGTGTATGGTGGGCCGATGTACTATTTATCTAAAGGTTTGAAGGAAAAAGGTTTCTTGAGAGCTGGACAAATTTTGGCAATTATTTTTGCAATAATGTGTATTGGCGGCTCTTTTGGTGGAGGGAATATGTTTCAATCGAATCAAGCATTTGCTATGTTAGAAAGTTATTCGCAAACTGAAATTGATTCTACAACTAATCTTCAAGAGATGCAGGGTAGCCAAGTTTTTTATAGGCATTTTGAAAATGAATCGTATACTGTTGATAGAGTTACCAAAGATTCAGTTTTTTTAAATCAATTAAATGTTGCAGAGGATAATTTAGTTGGGTTAACTATAGAAGATTTTGGAAAAGACTCAATAGTGCTCGCTTCAGACATTCAGCTGAAAGATTCGCTTTCAGAGGCTTGGGTAGGTGAAGAAGTTATCTGCTATAAGCCATCCATTTTTAAGGGGGTTATTAAATCTGTGGGGGACTCAGTAGTTATTGAGAGAGGAGATGAGTCAATGGTCGTTGCGCAAAATAATTTTATTGGAAATTCTAAGACATCTCCTTTGAGTGGTAGTGGATGGATTTTTGGTTTAATTATGTCAATATTGGTTGGAATAGTTATTATAGGGGGGATAAAAAAAATAGCAAGTGTAACAGATAAGATTGTTCCATTTATGGTTGTTATTTATGTTGTTTCTGCGCTTACAATATTAGGAATTCATTACGCTGAGATACCAGGAGCATTTGGTCAGATTTTTTCAGGCGCATTTACAGGTTTGGGCATTGCTGGTGGATTCTTCGGAGTTTTGGTGCAGGGATTCAGAAGGGCGGCATTTTCAAATGAAGCTGGGATAGGTTCTGCTTCTATAGCGCATGCTGCTGTAAAGACTAAGTATGCTGCAAGTGAAGGTTTGGTGGCTTTATTGGAGCCTTTTATTGATACTGTTTTAGTTTGCACGATGACAGCCCTTGTGCTTGTTATTAGTAATGGAAATGGAGATATCATGACATATGGACAAGAAGTAACTCAAGGTGTTGAAGTGACATCAAGGGCATTTTCAGCCTCGATTTCATGGTTTCCAATTGTGTTAACCATAGCGGTTATATTATTTGCGTTTTCTACTATGATTTCGTGGTCATACTATGGATATCAAGCTTGGTCATATTTATTTGGAAGATCAAAAAGAGTAGAGTATATATATAAAGGACTATTCTGTTTATTTGTTGTTGTTGGGGCTGCTTCCCAGTTGGGATCTGTTATAGGGTTCTCTGATGCAATGATATTTGCAATGCTTGTTCCGAATATGATAGGCTTATTTATTTTAGCGCCGAAGGTGAGAGAGGAGCTCAAAAAATTCATGGATAAGATTAAAACGATAAAAAAGTAGAGCTTTCTTAATTTATAGGAATGTGCAGCAAACCAAATTTTTGCAAAGCTGCGAGTGGCTATGAAAAACAAACTGAAAGATTTCTTCAACTATTCTAGCTCCGAGCGAAAAGGCTCAATAGCGCTAATTTTATTGTTATTGCTAGTTTTGTCTGGTTACTGGTTTATTGATTTCTTCGTTAATTCTTCCGACAGAGAATTTGAAAATTTATCAGAAGAAATCAAGTCTTTAGCCAAGATTGATAATAACTTGAACAATGAAGTAAAGAAAATACAATATTTCAAGTTTAATCCTAATCAAATTGGCAAAGAATCTTGGATGATACTTGGCTTTTCCGAAAAGCAATCTATATCAATCATAAATTATCGCGAAAAAGGCGGTTATTTCTATAAAAAAGAAGATTTGAAGAGGTTGTATGTTGTTGATGACTCTTTATACGTTTTATTGGAGCCATACATAGTTCTAGAAGCCAAGTCAAAACCAAAATCAAACTATTCTACCGATAAATGTTACTTTGTGAAATTAACTGAAGACACTGTTCCTGTCTATGATGGTTTTTCTGAGTTAGAGAAAGTTGTTTGCAATATAAAGAACGGAGTTTATTCATATTATACAGGAGGTTTTGCCAGTGTTGAAAGAGCCAAAGAAGTTCAGCTGGAAGCTGTTTTAATCGGTTTTAATAGGACTGAAGTAAAACGTTTGTCCTGTAATTTTGGATTTGCAATAAATAAAGCAAAAACCAACAATAAATATGCTGGAAAGCAGTTAGATAAGATTAAAACGAGTTCTTTAAAATCTGAATTACTTAATTTTAAAATTGAAATTAATACAGCTGATACTTCAGGCTTCAAATCTCTCAAAGGGATTGGCTCCTATTATTCAAATAAAATTGTGAAATATCGGTCAGCATTAGGGGGGTTTACTAGTATTGAACAGTTGAAAGAGGTTTATGGTATTCTTCCGTTGATTATAGATCAAAATGTAAGTAGACTAATTGTTGATTCAGTCGGAATCAAGAAGGTTAATGTAAATACATGTAATACAGCTGATTTACAAAAGCATCCATACATTAATTGGAATATAGCTAACTCAATAGTCCAAATTAGAAAAAGTCAAAAGCCGTACGAAAGTATCGAAGAAATAAAGAAATCTGATTTGGTAAATGATGAAATATACCGTAAAATTGCACCCTATTTAAAAACAGAGTAGTGTTTTTTGTATTAAATAGATGTTGAAATTATTATACTAATAAAGGCTTAGCAGTAAAATGTCATTACTAGAAAGAGTAGATAAGGCTATTCGAACTATTCCAGACTTTCCGGAAAAAGGAATAATGTTTAAAGACATTACACCGATTTTAGAGAATGCTGTTTTATCAACTGATATAGTGGATGAATTAATGCATCAATGGGCAGGCGTAAAAATTGACGCAATTGCAGGGGTTGAAAGTAGGGGTTTTTTATTTGGGTTTCCATTGGCAATGAAATTAGGTGTGCCCTTTATATTGATTCGTAAAAAAGGGAAGTTACCGGCTGAAACTATTTCGTATAAATATAATTTAGAGTATGGTACAGCGGAAATTGAGATGCATGTTGACTCAATAGAAAAAGGCATGCATGTTTTGATTCACGATGATTTACTGGCTACAGGAGGAACTGCAGCTGCAGCTGCAGAATTAATTAAAAAAAGCGAAGGCCTGGTTTCAGGGTTTTCTTTTGTAGTAGAATTAGAATTTTTAAAAGGAAAAGAAGCATTAAATAAATATTCTGAATTTAATAAGAGTATAATTAATTATTAATAGATAAAGTAATAAGGGTAAAATGAATTTTGATCTTACAGAAAATGAGTTAATGATACAGCAAATGGTAAGAGACTTTGCTGAAAAAGAGATAAGGCCTAATATCATGAAATGGGATAAATCACAGGAATTTCCGGTTGATTTATTTAAAAAAGCTG
>CALSNM010000028.1 GCA_943787725.1 uncultured Flavobacteriales bacterium
TATCAGTTTTTTATGGGGTAGAATTTGATACAGAGATTACCTTTCCGTTTATAAATCGTGATCCATTTGATGCAAAACTATATATGTATTGAGCCATTTCTATCGCGGAAACTGAAGCTTCATATCCCGGGAAGGCCTCATTTAGCATTTCTGTTTGAACTGCGCCAAGCGCTAAACAATTAAATTTAATATTTGATTCCTTATATTCCTCAGCTAAACATTCTGTTAAAATCGACAAACCTCCTTTTGAGGAACTGTAAGCAGATAACCCCGGGAACTTAACAGAGCCTTGAACACCTCCCATACTTCCTATATTTATTACATGAGAATTATCCTCTCCTAAGTAATGGAATAACATTTTGGATTAATCGAAATGGACCTAATAAATTCACTTCAAACATCGTTCTTAAATTACTTTCTGAAATTTGACCAAATGGCTCATTCACGAGATAACCTGCATTATTAATTAAAACATCTATGCCATTCTCAATAGTAAGAAACGAGTTTAATTCGACAATATCGAACGATTCAAAATCAAATTGCAGGAAGCTAATTCTAGCTGAATCACCAACTTCATTTTTGTATTTTTCAATTGGAGCTATGTTTCTACTCAAACAATAAACATTATGTTGCTGCGAAAACAACTTTACTAACTCCAACCCTATACCTCTGGAGCAACCTGTAATAACAATATTCATTTATATAGTATAAAAAAGGCCAGGCCTTCATGATTCGTTTGTAAATTTATTCTATTATCAACTTTTCAATTTGCATAGCTCCTTCAGAACTTACTTTAATAAAATACACTCCACTCGAAACGGAACTTAAATCTACTTTCAATGAAGCTCCGGTTACATTTGTATAGATGATATTAACCTTCCTTGCAGATCAACTAATTCAACAGACACATTATTCAAACCATTATTAATAAGCATAACTGTTACGCTATTAGATGCTGGATTTGGATACATTTCAAAGGAAATATTATTATCAATTTCTTTTACACTTGTTAAACAAAAAGCTGGCACATCTACTCCTCCGTTGGGATCAAAACCATCTAACGAGGTAACTCCAGTACCAGTAGGATCCAACCAATCCCTCAATCTAGACGAAGAAGAGCTGGAACCATTTCCGGTCCAAGACATTGAAAATTTACCATAGTAATCATTAACACTATTACTGCAGTTTGCTTGCCCACCATGCAACTGCCCTACTAAATGATGATTCTCATCCCATAATCCAGAACCAGAGGAACCTCCTTCGGTTGTTGTATTTCTTTCCCAAGCTTCTATTCTCCATGAAGAGTTAGAGATAGATAATCCGGCAGCGCTTGTTAAAGGATCATCATCAAATGCCAATTTCTTTACATCTCCTGATGGGTGATGAATACTTACTCCTGTTTGTGGCGACGATCCTCCATTTTCCCAACCGGCATAAAACACTTCATAACTTGCTGGAGGAGTTGTATTTAATTCTATTAAACCAAAATCGGAAGCTGAATTACTTGCTTTAAGCGTAGACCCATTAACGCTATTTCCATTAGTTGCACCTGCTGCATTCGCATTTGAACTTGAACAGTTGGTGCTATTGTAGTTAAACTTAAAAACTGCACTTCCCATAGATGATGGACCACAGTGATTTGCAGTTAAGAAATAAGGGAGTACCATCCTCACTTGTGTTGTTTATTAATGTTCCTGTACAAAGACCTCCTCCATTTGCTATTCTCGCTACTGACCTTATTTCATCCAACCAACCACAAGCATCCCAACAAACGACATCTTTATTACAAGTTCCGGATTCACCTACTTTTACTGGGTACCAGTTATTAATATCTACATAACCGTGCACAACCATTCCTATAAGCAATCTTCCTTGACCTACAACTTCCTTCGGCTCAAAATACTCAATAACTACAGTTTCTCCCTTAATCAAGTCCGAGCCTAACATGTTATTTGCATTATTATTCTTTTCAGTATAAGCACCCACAACCATTTCCGTTTCTTTATTATACAAATGAACAGAACCGCCCTCGGGAATAAAGAAAGTCATTAAATATTACATTCATCGACAATGCTCCAGGAGAGGCAAATTTAATTTTCCAAAGCTTATCTCCTTCATCCGTGTTTGCCAAGTTCCAGAATTTTGTAAACTATAATTAGTAATATGCTCATATCCAAATCGAAAAGGACCTACCTTATTTGATCCGGTTAATCAAATCTTCTTCTAATTGTTTTTCAAGATCAAAGACTGGCATCACATATTCAATCATCTTACTATCATCGGACAACAAGTTAGAAGTAAAAGACACGGGACCTCCAACATTGTAGGTTTGTGCTATTTTGCATAAATTGAGGCTAGCCCTAAACAATAATAGTAGAATGCTTTTTTCATGGTTGTTTTTTAATTTGAGTCGTCAATATACAAAACAAATTGATGTCTACCAATTAAATACCACATACCTATCTTAGGCAGATAAAAATAAACACTTAAACATAGTCTTACAACAAAAAATCAGCTTAGCCAAATTATGCTTCATCGAAATCTACCACCACACTTTCGGATGCAGGATGGGCTTGACACGCCAACACAAAACCTTCGGCAACCTCTTCATCACTTAATGCATAATTAGCATCCATTATCATTTTTCCTTCAGTAACCTTTGCCTTGCAAGTGCAGCAAACAGCACCTTTGCAAGAAAATGGAGCATCTACATCATTTCTCATTGCAGCTTCTAACACATTCTCTCCCGCTGAAGCCAAGTCAAACTCTGTTTCCTCGTCATCATATATGACTTTCACTTTAGATATTCCATTAAAATCTGAAACACTGATTCTTTTGCGTCCGATAATAAAACAGGTGTCGTAAACAGCTCATATTTAATCTTATCATCGGATACACCAAGAGTTTCAATGCATCTTTAACAGAAAATATCATTGCTTCAGGGCCACACATGAAATAAGAATTCGCCTTCAATAAGTCCGAATCGGAAGTTAAAAGTTCAATTGCTTTAGTTTTATCTATCCTTCCTGATGTAATCGCATTTCCTGTTTCTTCTCTAGTATAGCAAATGATGGAACGATTAACCTATTTCCTTCTAAAGAATCAATCTCCTTTTTAAATATTGTACTCTCGCTCGTTTGGTTACCATAAAATAACACAAATTTACTTGTAGGCTCACCCTCCAAAACTGACTTAATCATTGACCATACCGGAGTAATTCCACTTCCCGCAACAAACGCTACGTAGGTTTTCTGCTCTGCGCTTGTTTCAAGAATAAAATTACCTTGAGGAGGCATTACTTCAATTTGATCTCCTATCTTTACTGAATCATTGATAAAGTTTGAAACCAAGCCGTTTTCAACGCGCTTAACAGCTATTCGAATTTCTTCATCAATAAGCGGAGAGGAACACATTGAATAAGACCGTCTTTCCTCTTTCCCATCAAGATTAAACTTCAATGTGAGATATTGTCCAGAAATATATTCAAACGAACTTTTATCACTTTCAGGAATTTCGAATGCTAGAGATACGGTATCCGAGGTTTCATTTTTTACATCAACTACTTTAAGCTTGTGGAACTTACTCATGGAAAATATTATTTAGGTTTAAGTTGCAAAGTTAATATAGCTAATGAAATTATCTCAATCTAGAACTATGTATTTTTCATTATGAATTTATTCCATGGAATATCAACTATATAGCAGAATACTTTTACTTTTATGCAAATAATTTTCCCAAACAATGAAGACATACAACAATATAGAATTTGAAATTAACGAAGGCGTTGCTATAATCACCTTAAATAGGACTGATGTATTAAACAGCTTTAATTTTGAAATGGCAGATGAAACAATAGATGCATTAACTTATTCAAGAGACGAAAAAACGATTAGAGCAGTTGTTTTAACTGCTAACGGGAAAGGATTTTGTGCCGGCCAAGATTTAGAGGAGGCTACTCGAGAAAATGGACCAAATATTGGAAAGATTGTTGAGCATACTTACAACCCTATTATCGGATTAATAAGAAATATTGAAAAACCCGTTATTTGCGCTGTAAATGGAGTAGCTGCTGGCGCAGGAGCTAACATTGCAATTGCATGTGATTTAACTTTTGCTGCCGAATCAGCAAATTTCATTCAGTCATTCAGCAATATTGGTTTAGTCCCGGATAGCGGTGGGACTTTTTTCCTTCCTCGATTAATTGGACTTCAAAGAGCCACAGCTATGATGTTTTTAGGAAACAAAACGTCTGCCATTGAAGCAAAAGAAATGGGAATGATTTATGAAACGGTTGCTGACGGACAATTAATGCAAGTTGTACTTGATTTTGCAAAAAAGCTCTCAAAAAGACCAACAAAAGGATTTGGTTTAACAAAGAAGGCGTTAAACAAATCTTTTACTAATTCTTTGGAAGAACAATTAGGTCTGGAAAAGGAATTACAAGTGCTTGCAGCCAAAACGCATGATCACCAAGAAGGAATAAAAGCTTTTTTTGAGAAAAGAAGACCTAACTACACAGGAGAATAATTATTTTTTCAGGAAACGCTTATTATAGATCAGGTATCCAAAATTAAAAAGGAAACTCCATTGGTTTTCTCTCGCTTCATAATAGTTCGCCGATAACGAAATAGGACCAAGAGGACTGCTATACACTAAACTCCCTGAACCAATATAATATCTGGCTGACCAAGCATTATTAATATCATAAGCTGGCAAATTAAATTCATTTGCTAAGATTTCAGTGTGCGGCTGAAATACAAAACCCTCAACTCTTAAGTCCAAAGAAGGCCGAACTGAAAAAATTGCTTTCACTCCCCCTGCAATATAATCATGCGAAGCATGCTCTGAAATGAAAAAGGTTTTACTTTCTACAGTAGGATAATAAGAAGGAGCTTGTATCATAGTTGCAGTGTAATTATCCAAAAAATTATCCGCTCACCAATAATACACCTTCCATCTCCCCACCTAACTTTATATGTTTGGATAATTTAAAATACTGTTCAAGCCTTCCCTTAAACAAATACCACACATGATTTATGTTTTCAGCTGGAGAAACCAAAGGAGATGTACTTCCAGGTACGCTATTTTCTTTTCCAAATATATAATTTGCCTGTAAATGCAACAAACCTCCCTCTGTAGCATATATTTTACGATTAAGAGTTGATTGCTTATAATTCACCCCTATTACTTGAGCTTCAAAATTTGTTGCATCCGCAGTGTCAGATGCTAAAAATTGCTCAGTTTGATAATAGTTATTCTCGGTCAATCCAACTTCATAAGAAATTGATAACTTTCCAAAATTGGAGACAGGAAGCTGTAAATCAACACCCCAATAACTTTCGTTTTCGACTATATAAGATGGTTTTACATCTTCAAAAAAAGTTGCAAAGCTCTTAAAAAAGTCCCATCTACTAATATATCCATACACCCCTAATTTAATGGGCAAACTGTAATTGGCCTCTACATCAAATCTTCCACCAACAGAACCGTAGAACTTTCCAAAATAAGAATTTGCGGAAAGTTTAAATGCAAATTTATTTAAACGCAAATATTCCATACCAAGATATGCAGTGTTAATAGGTCTGGATGAAAACAAACCACCAAATTTAATATTGAAAGGCTTTTCCGGTTTAACGCGAATAACCAAAACATAGTTCCCTGTTACCTCATTGTATTGTGCAAGAGGATAAATGTTTTTCACTTTTTCATCTTCAGCCAATCGAAAATATCTTTTTTGTAATTCGTCGAGACTTATCAATTCTTTTTTACGGATTAAGGCTGACTTTATATATTTTGCTTGATTTTCTGTAACCCCCTCCACTATAACTTCCTCAAAATATATTGGCTTCAATTTTTTTCTGAATTCATTCGTTTTTGCAACAATACGGAATCACTAACCCTTAAATGAATTGCATCTTTTATGCTATCCATTAATGCCATTGTTGCTTCATATCCTTCTTGAACAATTTCCTCTGCTTTCCCAAAATCGAAAACACCTATGCTTGCTTTGGGTTCTATTAAAATTCCATTTTCACAAATTATGGATGTTTCCGCTCTGTTCAATATCATAGTTTTTAATTGAGATATTGGATCATCTTGATCAGGAGGCGCCGCAGTATCGCGTAAAATTGACTCCTATAATTATGTCTGGCATAAATTCATCATACATAATATCGGATGGAAAATTATTGTACAAACCACCGTCAAACAGAAGTTTCCCTTCCACCATTATTGGCCTAATATAACCTGGGTAAGTCATAGAGGCTCTAACGGCTTGATTCAAATGACCTGTCCCAAAAACAACTTGACTTTTTGTGTTAATATCTGAAGCAACGCATCTAAAGGGAACAAACAAACTATCAAAATTGTAATCCGCCTGAGCAGATATATTTGAATACTGTTTCATGTATTCAAAATCCAGTGAAATCGGATTTGTTAAGCTTGTTGGCAATGACTTGGAAACATTAAAATCATTGGAAAATCTTAGATTTACTAGTGATGCATCACTTTCCGTTTTTCTGAAAAAATATTTATATTGGGTTTCAATACCACCATTAGATATTAACTCAAACTTATCATCAAAAAACAAATACTCCATCTGCTGCGGCGATATGCCAGCTGAGTACATACTCCCAATCATAGCACCTGCACTTGTTCCTGTGATATAATCAATAGGAATATTATTTTCTTCTAAAGCCTTTATCACACCTACATGTGCTAAACCCAGCGCTCCACCACCACTCAATACTAATCCAACTTTTTGGGAATATCCCAAAAAAGCTGTAGAATAAAAATAAGGATAATATGAATTTTTTACTTATCACATTCACGTTATTGTATTACAACGGTTTGAATTTACCTTAAAACTTTTAGAATTATATGACACTCACATATCTTTTCAATAAAGTGACATGCATTCAACTCCTACTTTAATTGGTATGATCTTTCAATACATCTTTTAGTAATGTCCAAAACTTAGCAACCGTATCAATTTTTACTTTTTCATCCGGAGAATGGGGATTTCGAATTGTCGGACCAAATGAAATCATATCCCAATTCGGATAAATCTCACCCAAAATACCACACTCCAGTCCTGCATGACATGCCATCACTTTTGGATCTTCATTATAAAGGGCTTTGTATTTTCCTTTCATCAGCTCCAAGATTTCAGAATTTGAATTTGGATCCCATCCAGGATAAGAACCTGTATGTTCAACATCACACCCCATTAATTGAAAGCTTGCTCCAACTGTATGAGCAATATCCATTTTGGCTGTTTCTAAGAACTACGCTGTAAACTCTGGGTATTGAATTCTCCGTCTTTTACAACAACCCTTGCTAAAGAGGAAGAAGTCTCCACCAAGCCTTCAATTGTCATACTCATTCTATAAACACCATTGTGCAGAGCATATATTGCATTCGTAAGTTTAAACACATCACTTTTAGACATTACTTTTTTCGGCAAGTCAACAGGGTAATTTCAATTATTAATCCACCATCTGAAACAGAAAACTCTCCTTTAATTTCTTCAACTCTTTTTGAAAATATCTTTAAATATGATTCATCCTTTACTGTAATAGTTGCAAAAGACTCTCTTGGAATTGCATTTCGCAAACTACCTCCATTTATTTCTGCTATTCGAAGCTCCAAATCCTCGCAATTCCAAAGTAAACGATTCATTATTTTATTTGCATTTCCGCGTTGCAAATGAATATCCATTCCAGAGTGACCTCCTTTTAAACCTTTTACTGTAATCGCGTAAGCAATTCCTGATGAGGCTACTTCTGAGTAGCTGTATTTTGTATTTGTATCAATACCACCTGCACAACCTATAGAGAATTCATCATCATCTTCAGTATCCAAATTCAATAATATATCTGCTTTCAAAACTCCAGGCTCTAAACCAAAAGCTCCAGTCATTCCTGTTTCTTCGTCTATTGTAAATAAAGCTTCTAAAGCTGGATGAGCAATATCAGTAGATTCGAGCAAAGACATTATTGCTGCTACTCCCATTCCATTATCCGCACCTAAAGTAGTTCCGTTAGCAGTAACCCAATCTCCAGCAATTAACATCTCAATACCTTGCGTATCAAAATCAAATGCTGTGTCTGAATTTTTTTGATGAACCATATCAAGATGCGATTGTAAAACAACCATTTTCCTATTTTCCATTCCTAGGGTAGCAGGTTTTGAAATTATCACGTTACCCACTCCGAATCTACATAAGTAGGTAACCCTAAGTCCTCTCCAAAATCTTTTGCGAAAGCGATTACTCTCTCTTCCTTTTTGGAAGGGCGAGGAACGCTATTTAACTTTGCAAAATTGTTCCAAACTGCTTTGTGGTTCTAAGTCTCTAATTTCCATGAAATATATATTTGAGGCGAATATAATAAGTATGAATGCATATTATATACCACACAATTATACCTCTTTCTTGCACTCCAATGTCCTATCTTTACAAAATGGATGATTTTTCAGGCACTTCCAAATTAGAACCCGATGACTTTTATTGGTCTGAAGATGGGTATCGGGTGTTTACAGAGAAATATCATCTAAAAAGAGGGCGCTGCTGCAAAAGCGGATGCAAGCACTGCCCCTATGGTTATGACAAAAAGACCGGAATAGTTAAGGGAAAGGGGGAATAATTAATAACTAGTAACCAATATCTCTACTCGCCTATTCAGTGACTGTTCTTCCTCTGTGCCGGTTGTTGGAAATAACATTTGCGTGCAATTAAATCCTTTGACTAGTAATGCGCTCAGAATCGATTCCTTTTTTTATTAAAAATGTTTTCACAGTGCTTGCTCTAGCCAAGGAAAGATCTTGACTTGATGCTATTCCACCAGGACAACCGTTTGTATGTCCATCAATCCTTATCGATAAGAGATTTATTCCTTTTCATTAATTTTAATATTCTGTTAAAAGTAGGTATTGAAGCTGGTCAAAGCCTCTAGGAGAACCTCCATGAAAATTTATATTATTTAAAACTATGTTCTTACCTTTCTTTAATGCAGGTAAAATGACATTTATAGGGTCAGGAAAAGTTTCAGAAGTAATTTTAATCATTTTCTCGAAGAAGAAATGATTATTACTCTCAACAGACAACGTATAATCTCCAGAACGTGATGTTTTCAATATAGGTGCATCCAACTTAAATTCCCCTGTAGTTTTATCTGCTATTGTTTCTGCTAAGAGCTCTCCCGTTTTACTTTCCCACATAACTTTTACTTCCTCATTTATCAAATCATTCTCGTCATTTTTTATAACGCCAGTGACCTCAACTGTTTTGTAATAGTCAAACACCAATGAAAAACCAGCCTTATTTCCATAGACGTTATCCAAAACTAAATAATATTGGTCTCCTTGCTCGACATCTATTGCTTTACTAAGATGGTTTCCTGGTCCAGAATGCACTCTTTCTTCACCAGCACCAAGCCAAAGACCTGTAACACTATTTTCCTCAGGACTATATCGAGATATATTGGTTCGAAGCGGTTTGATTTTCTTTTTAACCACATCTGAACAAAAATTTTCATCCGTATACTTAAACAAAAGAAAATCAAAATCGGTAGCTGTATCTTTTGGAATGATTTTAAAAATCAGAATCCCATCAGTAACTGCGTCAAACTGAAACCAAGCGCTGTTATGCTCCTTTTTAAAATACTGCAATGAATTGCTTGAGTTCCCCGAAAACTCAACCTTCTCTCCTATTCCTTGGGGCGATTCTTCAAACCTATACTTTCCTTCTGCTTTAATTATAGGCAGCATTGAAAGCAATCTTGGACCAATGGAGCTGTTTTTTGGCAATAACCTATTACTAGAAAAAAACAGGAAAACGTGAATGACAACAAATATTTATTTGTACTTCTCATAAAATGACTTATTAATGTTAATACTATAACGCCACCTTAATCTTTTGGTACAATAACAAATTCGGTATTTTACTTTTCACTTGAAAATAAACGTGCTAACATGCTGTTTTCATCAATATGATTTGCAGTATTTTTAAAAAGTATTATGATAGGAACTGAAAGTATTACACCTGCAATACCCCACAAATATCCCCAAAAAATAAGATTAACAAACACTACCATGGTAGCTCATTGCAAAACTTTTACCTATATACCTAACTTCAACAAATGTTCCCATGATTAATTGAACTGCTATTAATAATGCAGCAAACAGTCCAACCATTGGTAATGAATTCATTTCTAAAAAGGCTAATAACACGGGAATACAGTTGCAACAAGAGAACCTACTTGCGGTATAAAATTTAACAAAAAGGCTAGAAACCCAAAAAACAAGGCGAAATCCACTCCAAATAAATAACAAAGACCACCAAATAAAATCCCAGTAACCAAACTTACTAACGCTTTAACTTTTATATAAATTCGTAAATCTTCTATCCAATCATTTACCACCTTAAGCAGCTCTTTACCCTGCTTCTCTCCCCCTAAGTAACGCAGATAGTTTTCATAATTATAAATACTTGCAAGAATAATTATTAAATAGATTAATATCATTAAGTACATCCCAACTAATGAGTTAAACATATCCAAAATGGGAGAAACCGAATCCATAAATTTCCCAGAAGAAAATGCATCTGAAAACCCACTCCAATCAATATCTTTTCCCAAATCTATTCCAGTATAGTCACCTAAAATTTCAAAAATTGGCAACAATTTCGTATCCACAAGAGAGCTTATTTCATTCTTTTTCAAACTATATTCATAGTTCGTAAATTGAATAATAAACCCGCCAACTCTTACTGCTCCAATGATTGCAGCGCCTACTATAAATACTGCTAGAACATTCGGAACTTTCCATTTTTTTAGTTGCATAAAAGTAGGAACTAACAATGCGGCCAGAAAAATACTCATCGCCAATGGAATTATAACCAAAGCCATCTCTCTAAGAACAATAAATAAAATTATCGTTGTAACAATAATTAATAAGGTTCTTATTAATTTAATATTTGATTGATTTTCCATGTCTATATGGTTTTTGCCAAATATAACGAATCTGTATTTGCTTCCAACCGTAGGGTTGTTTACATTTGTACCAACAAAAATACTACAGCATTGTCAACGGGATATTTAACATATCAAATATGTATTTCGAAAATTGATTTTCGTTCCAATTCTAGATATCCATAGTGAAAGCATTTTTAGAAATGTTATTCAAACGATCATCAATTTATACATAATAAAATGCAATCTACTACCATGTTAAGTTTTAAGGAACAAATTATTCAAGGTATACCAAGTGAATTACCTTCAAAAAGAGAATATGATAACTCAGTTAGTCATGCTCCTAAGAGAAAAGATATTTTGACTGAGGAAGAAAAAAAGTTAGCTCTCAAAAATGCGCTTCGTTATTTCGATAAAAAACACCATGCAGAGCTAATTTCTGAATTCAGAGAAGAATTGGAAACTTACGGACGTATTTATATGTATCGTTTCCGACCTGAATACACTATTTATGCGCGCCCAATAGACGAATACCCGGGTAAATCTGTGCAAGCTAAATCGATAATGCTTATGATTCAGAACAATTTGGATTATGCAATTGCGCAGCACCCGCATGAATTGATTACATATGGAGGCAATGGTGCTGTTTTTCAAAACTGGGCGCAATACCTTCTGGTAATGCAATATCTGTCGGAAATGACAGATGAACAAACATTGGTCATTTATTCCGGACATCCAATGGGCCTATTCCCTTCTCATAGAGAAGCTCCTAGAGTTGTTGTAACCAATGGGATGATGATACCTAACTATTCGAAACCGGATGATTGGGAAAGGTTTAACGCTTTGGGAGTGTCTCAATATGGACAAATGACCGCTGGGTCTTATATGTATATTGGACCTCAGGGAATTGTCCACGGCACAACTATAACTGTTTTAAATGGTTGTAGAAAAATAGACAACAAAGGAACTGCAGGAAAATTATTTGTTACTTCTGGACTGGGAGGTATGAGCGGAGCTCAGCCGAAAGCAGGAAATATTGCTGGTGTTGTTTCAGTAACTGCTGAAATCAATCCGGAAGCAACCTACAAGAGGCACGAACAAGGTTGGGTAGATGAAGTTATCTCTGATTTAGATGAGCTATGTTCTCGTGTTCAAACCGCAAAAGAAAAGAAAGAAGTTGTTTCTATTGCCTATGATGGAAACATTGTAGATGTATGGGAAAAATTTGATACTGAAAACATATACATTGATTTAGGATCCGATCAAACATCATTACACAACCCATGGGCAGGCGGATATTATCCGGTTGAAATGTCTTATGAAGAGAGCAATGAAATGATGGCTGAGAATCCAGATTTATTTAAGGACAAAATTCAAGAAACTCTTCGCCGACATGCAAAAGCAGTAAATTCACATACAGCAAAAGGAACCTATTTCTTTGATTATGGAAATGCATTTTTACTAGAATCATCCAGAGCTGGAGCAGATATCATGGCTAACAACGGAATTGATTTTAGATACAATTCTTATGTTCAAGACATCATGGGACCTATGTGCTTTGATTATGGGTTTGGTCCATTTAGGTGGGTTTGCACTTCAGGGAAACCTGAAGATTTAAAAATCACAGATGATATTGCTTGTGAAGTTTTGGAAGAGTTAATGAAAAGCTCCCCAAAAGAAATCCAGCAACAAATGGCGGATAATATCCAGTGGATAAAAGGAGCTCAAGAAAACAAATTGGTTGTTGGTTCACAAGCTCGAATATTATATGCGGATGCTGAAGGGCGATCTAGAATTGCGGAAGCATTTAACCATGCTGTTTCCAGTGGCAAATTATCAGCTCCTATAAACTTGGGACGTGATCACCATGATGTTTCAGGAACGGACTCACCTTATAGAGAGACGAGCAATATATATGACGGCTCGCGATTTACTGCAGATATGGCAATTCAAAATGTAATTGGAGATTCCTTTAGAGGAGCTACCTGGGTGAGTATCCATAATGGTGGTGGTGTTGGATGGGGAGAAGTCATTAACGGAGGTTTCGGAATGACACTAGACGGATCGGCTGACGCAGATAGAAGATTAAAATCTATGTTATTTTGGGACGTTAATAATGGTATAGCCAGGAGAAGTTGGGCAAGAAATCATGAAGCTATTTTTGCTATAAAAAGAGAAATGGAAAGAACACCTGATTTAAAAGTCACGATCCCAAATATTGTAGATGAGGATTTATTAAACTAATCAACTAACAACATCTTTAGTTGATTAGACAACACCCCTATTTTTAAAGGTGTTGTTCCTACATATTCACCATCCATGTCAATTGGACATGGATTATCTATTGCTGTTATTTCACATTTTTCCGCAAATGAGTATTCTATCTCTTTATGAATAACCTTATGTCCTTTTTTTATTTTAGGAATATTCTTTAAGTAATCATATAAACTAACTTCCCCAATGACAACCAACTGCATTTTACCATCTGATAATTTAGCATCGGGAGCTATACACATTCCACTTCCAAAGTATTTGCCATTTGCCATGCAAATACTCAGCATTTTACCCGTCCAATTATAATCTTTGCTCGTCAATCGAACTCTTTGCTTTTTATATGTAAAGAAAGCTTGAATTAGTGCTTTTGTATAAGTGAATTTACCACCTAACCTTTTTTTACTTTCTGAAATTTTATTGGCTACATAACCTCCTATTCCAATATCTGCAATATTGATAAAATATCTTTTTCCAGATTTATTATCCACTTTATTAAAATACATTAGTCCTACATCTATTTTTTTAAATGAATCATTTTTTACCAAAAAAAGTAATTGTTCTAAATCATCCCTAACACCTAAGGATTTTGAAAAATCATTACCACTACCAGCAGGATAGACACCTAATATTACCTTTTCCCTTAGTTCTTTGCTTGCATCAAAATAACCATTTACTCCCTCATTTATACTTCCATCACCTCCAACTAAAATCAAATAGTCTACACCTTTATTAATCGCATTCGTAGTTAGTTCTTGGAAACTATTCTCCAAGGTAGATTTTCTAATCTCAACCTGAAACTCACTTCTAAAACAATGAACAATGGATTCTCGTAAAACTTTCATTTTACGAATTTTCCCATTTATTATAAATGTTACTTTTTTCAAATAGCCAATTATTTTCGTCTAAGGTAATTGATATTTTTCTTACCAATTAATGGAAATTTCGACCTTATACTAATTATAGAAATATTTCTATTGTTATAAATCTATATTAGATGAAAATTAATCCCTAATGAAATTTACAACTTTTCTCTTCGCAGCTGCAATACTACCTCTAACTCTTAGCGCACAAAACCCTCTTGCCTTTGATATACGACGGATAGAAGGTGAGGGAAATGCTGGACGTGAATTAGAAATTACGCAGAGTAGCATAGACAGTATGTTTATTCTAGGAAACAACTTCATTGACCAACCCGTTTATGAAGCGCACCAAGCACCAATTCTTGTTGAAGTGGTTGATTTGGATTCCATTATTAGTGGTAATTACATTATAAAATTTGATAGTAGCAATTTCCTAGGGGTAGTAAATTCTTTCGCAAATTGGGAAATGTATAGAGAAGGCAGCATAGACACAGTTTACTCAGACTCAACTTTAGGAGCGAACAATACACAAATCATTCCTCAATGGGGCTTAGCGGTTACTGTTGAACATTATAATTATAATGGAACGTGGACTGACCCTATTACCTCTAGTATAACAACTACTGGTACTCAGTGGTTATCAGGAGTTTCGGATACTGATGGATATTTCGCTGAAAATTGGATTGCATCTGGTACCGAAAACACTGATTGTGACCCGATAACATACCCAAACATGAATAATGACCCTTGTGTATTTAACGATTTACTAGGTGATGATAACAATGAAGAGTATGAACAAATTGTTAATGGGACATTTGCTCCTTTCAGATTAACTAGACCTTATAATCACTGGCCAAATTCTGATAATACAGCAGGTGCACAAGGAGCGGTAAAACTATCGCAATTAAACAGTGTTGACATTGTTTTTACACCGGACACCTCTAAATGGAGTCGTTGCCCTGTGTTTGAAACACACCACATTGCTTCCCAAGCAATTGGAAATGCAGAAAAACAAACTCTAAGAGAATCATCCTCCGTAGATGAAAATGGTAATCCTGATGGAACAGGAAATGGAATGGGTTGGTTTCCTGGATATGCTTTAGATATTGAAACAGGTGAAAGGTTAAACATTGGTTTTGGTGAAGACTCCTTCCACCCTGCAGAAAATGGAGCAGATATGCTATTTAATCCAACATCGAATATTTACGATCCTAGCGGTGATACCGTATTTGGAGGAAAACATTATATCTATGTATTTCAAAACTTAGATAAATATGCACCAGTGCCATCAACTCACAATATGACTTATTACGATGAAGGTGAATTTATAGAAGATCAACTTGGAGGAAGCAGCGTAAATGCAGGAAATTTATTAAAAGTTTGGAGAGCATGCACTTGGGTTGGAATACCGCTAATGGAAAATGGTCAAACACTATTATCTTCTGAAACTAAAGTTCGAATCCGGGTTAAAAAACCTTTGTAGAATTATGGATATCTTATTTCTGATACATTAAACGCAACAATGCCTATGTATAGTGTTTATATAGACCCTTCTATTACTAGCATACAGAATCAGGAAATGATTGAAGTGTCAGTCCATCCAAATCCAACGGAAACTAATTTAACCTTTCAATTAAATGAAAATAGTAAAGAATATAAATTAGAGATATTTGACATTACAGGTAAAGTTTATAGATCAACAAGCTTGAATGGGGTTAGCACAACGATAGATGTTTCTGATTTAAGCAAAGGAGTTTATTTGTATTACATACATAATAGAGATGGTTCCAGGCTATCAAGAGGTAAGTTTGTTAAACAGTAACTTTAACTGAAAAATATAAAAAAGGCTAAAGCAATCCTTAAGCCTTTTTTTATTCAATAATTATCTTTTGTGATTCAATAATCCCTGTTGACAAATGCTTTATTGTAGTGAAATAAATACCCTTTGGAATTCCAGATACATTCAATTCAAATGAATCAGACATTACCTTATTTTGGCTCACCCGTTCACCGGCAACATTAAATAGCTGAAAAGTAAATAGATTTGATTCTGATGATTCTATTCTGAGTATATCGCTAACTGGGTTTGGATACATTATAATTCCGGTTTGACTAGCATCAGGGATACCCAAACTTGGATTATTAATTAACTTTATAAAAGAAAAATCAAATATATTACCTGACGCCATTTTACGCACAAATCCGCCACTAAACAACGCTTCATCGCTGAAACATAAATCTTCAATCCCACTTTCTTCCGAATCAAATTCTTCAAGAAAAAATCCGCCATTATTATAATTGACATCATACACTCCTTGACTATTCATATTAATGATAAAAAAACCGTCGGAATCAACGGGGGTAGATGAAGTGTCATTCGTTGCATAGGATGAAACAGCAATATCTCCATTAGGTGACCAATCCATATCTGTTGATTCTAAAATCCAATCAGGCAAACTAAATGAAGTAACATCCAATTGAGTTCCTGAGGTATCTTGTGCAAAAAGAGTTATATTTCCATATCCCGTTCCAACAACATTGATTAATGAATAGAGGGTGTCATTCGCATAATAATTTGAAACAATTGTATTGTCGTTATTAGGGGATAACTCAAACACGCGATATCCTAATCCAGCATAATTCAGATTTATATCCCCATTTTTCTTAACCATTATCATTAAGCACATATTGTTACTTCCGGGTCGATAATAACCTGAAAAGAAATAGTTGTCGTTAATTTCAACCATGTCTGTCAAATAACCTCCTGATCCATGCTTTGCTATTAGCGTTGATGTTAAACTATCTGCTAGTTCTCCGTTTGAATCCCAAATACGAATACCCGTGGTTCCAAATGTCGTATCCAAAATTCCATTATAATGCAATCTTCCCATGAGAGGATGGTCCGTGAGACTTATTTTATTTTCTGAGGTACCGCAAAACACTATTTGTTCATTCGATGTAACAGATATTCCATTTCCAACATCATACCTTCCCAAATTTGGAGTAAAAAAACCACTGTCAGCAAAACTAGTATCCACTCTTCCTGAAAAATCAATTTTACCTACAAAAAGATGCAAAGTATCTTGAACGCCATAATCTGAAGAATTACCAATAAAATAAATGCCTGAATCGCCAACATCCATATCAGTAATTGAAGAATGGTTGTCCCCAGGAAAATCGAATCGAATGTAACCTGAATCATTAAATGTAGAATCTAAATTCCCTTGATAATCTAACCTTCCTATTATGGCGTCGTAATTTAAAATAGTATCATCATAATGCCCCGTATAACCGGAAAAATAAATCATAGAGTCTATTGCTTCCATGCTGCTTAGATAATCGTTTTCGTCAATATCAATTTCGACTTTCCCTGAATCACCAAATAACAAATCCACATGCTCAGGCACTTGAGCATGCACACAATAAGTTTGAGAGATGAATATGATAATAAAAAGTATCCTTAGCATCTAATTTAATAACAAGTCTTTGCGAAGATACTGAACTGTTATTTAAAATTCGTACTAAATAAAACTCATTTGGGATGTTTTTAACATTCAAGGCTGTTCTATTTGTTAACGGAATTATCGATTCAATAATTTTCCCTTCCATTGATATAATTAGAATTTTGTTGGCTAAATATTCTTTTTCAATAACAGCTGAGTTAAATAAAAACAAAATATTTGTACTATTCTTAAAATGAATCAATTATCCTTTTTTCTATATGAGAAGATTCAGCTACATTTGGCTGCAATAAAATTCAAAAAACAAAACCTTTTCTTAACTCGACCAATTCTTGCTGCAGAAGAAGGTTTTAAATTATTTAAATGGAAACAAAAAACAAAAGAATTGCAATAGTTGGGGCAGGAAACCTAGGAACATCTCTAGTAAACGGGTTGATTAATTCAAATAACTTTTCAGCAACCAACTTTAGCTTAAGTAAAAGAAAAACGACTTCATTATCTTCTTTCAAAGAAAAAGGGTGCACTGTTACTAATAATAACCAAGAAGCAATTAAAAATGCTAATATTATTGTTCTAGCAGTATTGCCCCAAAAAACGGATGAAGTTCTCAGAGAACTAGCTGATTCGCTGAACAAAAACCAGTTAATAATCTCTTTGGTTACAGGAGTAAAAGTTCAAGAAATTCAAAATCAAATCGGAAAAAATACACCAATTGTAAGAGCGATGCCAAATACGGCTATTGCTATTCGAGAATCAATGACATGTATTTCTACAAGCCCGCAATGGAAAGAGCATATTCCAGTTGTTAAAGAAATTTTCGAACAAGTTGGAGAAACTGTTATCATTAATGAAGACCAAATGACATCCGCTACGGCACTTTGCGCCTGTGGAATTGCATTTTTCTTAAGAGCAATTCGCGCAGCAACCCAAGGGGGAACGGAAATAGATTTTCATGCTTCTGCAGCCCTAAAAATGGCCGCACAAACTGCAAAGGGTGCTGCATCATTATTGCTCGAAAACGATTCTCATCCAGAAGACGAAATTGACAAAGTAACTTCTCCAAAAGGCTGCACTATCGCTGGGTTAAACGAAATGGAGCACAGTGGATTTAGCTCATCCTTCATTAAAGGTATTACAACTTCCGCTGAAAAGGCTAAGGGATTGTATTAAATCAACAGTTCCGGCCAAGACATATAACCTTAAAGCATTTCTTAATCACTTCATTTTCATCGAATGATAAATTAATTCCGCAAAGTTTTTGAACGAAGAAAAATTCTTAGCAACCTCAAATACTTTTCATTTTTTTATTTTGATTAGCTTTGCTGGTGATGAGTCAGTTTAAAAACAAAATAATTTGGATTACAGGTGCTACTTCCGGAATTGGAGAAGCATTGGCATATGCACTTTCTGAAAAAGGAGCAAAATTAATTCTCTCTGCTCGGCGTATCGATGAATTGGAAAGGGTCAAATCAAACTGCAATGGCGAAGCTTTGATTTTAGCGCTTGACTTGTCTAAAATGGAGGAATTCGAATCATTAACACAAAATGTGATTTCCCATTATGGTAGAATTGATTACCTCATCAACAATGGCGGAATTAGTCAGCGATCTGGAGCTTTTGAGACTCCACTGGAAATCGACAGAAGAATAATGGAAGTCAATTACTTTGGGAATATTGCTTTGACAAAAGCTGTTCTGCCACAAATGCAGCAGCAAAAAAGCGGCACCATCGTTCCAATTAGTAGCTTAAGTGGAAAGTTTGGATTCTTCTTGCGCTCAGCCTATGCGGCTTCTAAATTTGCTTTGGTTGGTTTTTATGAATCACTTCGATTAGAAGAAGAGAAAAACAATATAAAAGTATCTATTGTCTTCCCCGGGTTTATTAAAACTGACATTTCTAAAAATGCTTTATCCAAAGATGGTAAAAGCACGGGTGAAATGGACAACAATCAAAATCAAGGAGTGACAGCTAAAAAATGTGCTCAACAAATTATTAAGGGCTTAGAGAAGAGCAAACTGGAGATTAAAGCAGGAGCTGGAGAATTAAAAGCGATTACTCTTAAACGGCTTTTTCCTAAATTGTTTCATAAGGTTATAAGGAAGAAGAGTGCTAAGTAACTTAAGCCACTTTTTCTCTAATAGTATCTCGAAATTGTTTAAACTCTGAAAAAAGCTGGTCAAAACTTTCTAGTTCGAAGTAAAGTGTTTGCACAACATCCGTTTTAAACTCAGTATTTATAACTTGCTCTAAACTAAAAGGAACAACCTCTACATCTGCACTCAAACTATGAATTGTTTCACCAAAAGAGGAGCAAATTCCAGCCCCATAAACTTTTGGACCATTTTCATAAATTAAACCAAATTCAATTGTAAACCAATACAACCTTTGTAACTGAACAACAACATCATCATTATCAATAAACTCAACACCTAAATCACCAAATTCTTTCATAAATTGGGCAAATTTTGGATCTGCCAATAATGGTGTATGGCCAAAAATATCATGAAACATATCTGGTTCTTCTAGATAATCTAATTGATTCATTTTTCGGACCCAAGTAGAGGCACTAAATTTTCTTTGCGCTAAAAGACGGAAAAAATCTTCTACTGGAATTAATCCAGGCACTACTTCTATAGTCCAACCTGTTGACTCTATTAAAGTAGCATTCATTAGCTTAAAATCAGGAATCTGCTTTGCATTTAGCACATCTTTCATTATCTCCAAACAAGACAAATACGCTGCACAACTTTTACCTTGTAAATTCTCAACTTGTCTCTCAAATAGTGTTTTCCACACAATTTGATCTCCTTCTTTATATAGTTTGTATTCTTGTTTCATTTCATTAAAAATTATCCGCTAACGTTTTAACTTGTTTTAATTGCTTAAATAACAACTCACCTTCTGCATGACTTAAGGTTTGCTGTCCATCAGAAAAAGCTATTTCTGGAGTTTCGTGTGTTTCAATGATAACTCCATCTGCTCCAGCAATAATTCCAGCCATAGCGATTTTCCCAACATGCTTGCGTATTCCAATTCCATGAGAAGGATCAACAACAACTGGGAGATGCGATTTCTCTTTTAAAATTGGAATTGCGTTTACATCTAACGTATTTCGATAGGCTTTTTCAAAAGTTCTGATTCCTCTTTCGCAAAGAATAATTTTTTCATTGCCATTAGAAAAAACATATTCTGCACTTTGCAACAACTCATCAATAGAACCAGATATCCCTCTTTTTAACATTACCGCTTTATCCACTTTTCCGAGTTCATCTAACAAATTGAAGTTTTGTGAATTCCGCGCACCAACTTGAAATACATCAATATAATCATGCATAGGTGCAATTTGGGAAACCTGCATAACTTCTGTGATAATTTTAATTCCATTCTCTTTACAATGCTTATAGAACATTTTTAGTCCTTCTATCCCCATACCTCTAAAGGAATAGGGAGAACTTCTTGGTTTATAAACGCCGCCTCTCATTATTTTGATACCATTTTCAACTAAAAACTGAACGGTAGATTCGATTTGCTCTTCACTTTCGATGGAGCAAGGACCAGCCATAATAGCTAGCTCACTACCTCCTATTTTAACACCATCTCCCAAGTCAACCAAAGAGGGGTTCAATTTCCATTTTTTGGAAACCAATTTATAATCATCGGTCACACGATGAATATCTTTAATACCCTCTAAGGAGCCTATATTACGAATATCAAAATCTGCTTTTCCCGTTGCAACTAAATAATCTTGAAATTGCGTTTTTACAGGTGCTGTTTTGTATCCCAGTTCTTGAATAATTACATCCAACTTTGTAAGGCTTTCAATTGTTATATTTTTTTCTAATTGTATAATCATTGTAGTAAATATTTATTCCTGATGTTATTTTAAGCTAGTTTTTTTTCATACTCTAACACCTTCAACAAAGGAGCGGATTTTATTATCCAATAATTCTTCTTTGGACAATGCTTTAATAAAAGCACTACCTATTATTCCACCATTTGCAATTGCTGTAGCCGCTTGAAAAGATTTTGCATCATGAATTCCAAAACCAACTTGAATTGGGTTATTTAAATTCAATGCTGCTAGACGATTTCCATATTCAGAAAGGTTATTTACCGAATCTCCACCCGTAATAGAATGACTAGAAACTGCATAAAGGAATCCAGATGAAGCTGCATCAATTTCTCTAATTCTTTCATCTGTTGAAGACGGCGTCACCAAAAAAGTACATGTTAATTCGTATTGCTTGAACAAAGGTGCACACTGTTTTTTATACTCATTCAAAGGTAAATCTGGAAGAATTACTCCATCTACTCCAACTTGATTTGCCCTTTTACAAAATGGCTCTAATCCATATTGAATAACTTGATTGTAATAGCCCATTAACACCAAAGGAACTTGTGTTTTACTTCGAATACCTTTTAGCTGATCAAAAAGAAGGTCGAGATTCATTCCATTTTTAAGAGCTTCTTTACTGCTAGCTTGAATGACTGGTCCATCCGCCAGAGGATCAGAATAAGGCATTCCAATCTCTATTAAATCTACACCAGCTTTAGCTAAGCCTAAAATAATACTTCCGGTATCCTCCAAATTTGGATAACCTGCCGTAAAGTAGATAGTCAGAACATCTGATGGCTTGTTTTTAAATAAGTTATCTATCCGATTCATAGTTCAAAGTGTTTCATAAAAGTAGACAAATCTTTATCTCCTCTTCCCGAAAGATTAATAACTACAACGTCTTCCTTTTTAAATTCCAATTGTTTTAAGGATGCTAGTGCATGAGCAGATTCTAATGCTGGAATAATTCCTTCTAATCTTGTCAATTCCAATGCTGCGTCCAATGCTTCTTTATCTGTCACAGCCACAAAAGAAGCGCGTTTCGTTTCAAATAAGTTTGCGTGCATCGGTCCGATTCCTGGATAATCCAAACCTGCAGAAATAGAATAGGGCTCTACAACTTGCCCATCTTTGGTTTGCATTAATAATGATTTACTCCCGTGCAACACTCCCTCTGTACCAACAAAAGATGTTGCGGCAGTTTTCCCACTATCGATTCCCATGCCAGAAGCTTCACAAGCGATTAATTGGACATTTTCATCCTCTAAAAAATGATAAAATGCTCCGGCCGCATTACTTCCACCTCCAACACAAGCTATAATTGCAGTGGGCCTTTCATAACCTGTTTTTTCTTTTAATTGTAAGCGTATTTCTTGACTAATAACTGATTGCAATCGCGCTACCATATCCGGATATGGATGTGGGCCCACAACAGAACCAATAATATAATGTGTGTCATGTGGATGATTAATCCAGTCTCTGATTGCTTCATTCGTAGCGTCTTTTAAAGTTTTACTTCCGGAAGTCGCTGGAATAACTTTAGCACCTAACATTTTCATTCGCGCAACATTTGGAGCTTGGCGTTGAATATCAATCTCTCCCATATAAACAATGCATTCTAGCCCCATTAATGCACAAACTGTTGCAGTAGCAACGCCATGTTGACCCGCTCCAGTTTCAGCAATAATTCTTTTTTTACCCAACTTCTTTGCTACTAGTATCTGACCAATTGTATTGTTTATTTTATGCGCTCCGGTATGATTCAAATCTTCCCGTTTTAGATAAATATTTACCTGATAATGTTCAGAAAGATTTTGGGCTAAATACAAAGGCGTTGGACGGCCTACATAATCTTTTAGCAAGGCATCAAAATCTGTTTTAAATTCATCAGAACTCAAAATATCAAGATATGCCAATCTAAGTTCCTCAACATTATTGTGCAATAATTCGGGAATATATGCGCCACCAAACTTCCCGTAAAATCCTTTTTTATTTGCGTTATACATGCTCATTCATATTATATTCCATTTATAAATTCTTCTACTAAATCAATGTGCTTAATCCCTGGATGAACTTCAAATTTGCTATTAATATCTACCACAGACAATAGCGGATAAATTTGATCTATTTCTTTTAAGGAACTTAAGTGCATCAATTCTAATCCTCCACTTAAAATAAATGGAACATTCCCTTCGTATTTATTGAGAATATCCCAATTAAATTGTGTTCCATTTCCTCCAGGATTTTTTCCTTTGGTATCAAATAATAAATAATCACAGAATTGGAATGCATTCGTGTCATTCATGTCAAAAGAATCATCGATTGAAAAAACCTTAATTAGTTTTAACCCTGCAGTAATTAAGGCTTCACAATACGTTACTGATTCGCCTCCATGCAATTGGACAAAATCTAAACCGAAGTCATTAACTATTCGCAGCAGTTCTTCCTTGGTTTCGTTCACAAACACCCCAACTTTTTTAGTCGCTCCCAACTCCATGTCTCTTACAAAACTACCAGTAATATTGCAGTTACGAGGAGATTTACCATAGAAAATGAAGCCAATAAAACTAGGTTGAAGTTGTATTACTTCTGTTACATTTGAAACATCATTCAATCCACAAACTTTTACCTTCATGCTTCCTTTTTTTCTTGATCTTGAATCGCGTCAATAAATGCTCGACACGCTTTAGATGGACTTGGAGTTTTCATAAATTGCTCACCAATCAAAAATCCATTATATCCAACCTTTTTTAACAAAGCAATATCATCTGGAGTCTTAATCCCACTTTCAGCAACTTTAACAACTGAATTCGGTAGTTGAGAAAAGAGGTCAATAGAATTCTGAAGAGAGACTTCAAACGTTTCAAGGTTTCTATTATTAACACCAATCAACACCTCTTCATTTGGTATTTTCTCTAATTCCTTTTCATTATGAATTTCTAAAAGAACCTCCAACGATAGCTTTTTTGCCAAATTCGAAAATCGAATAATTTCTTCTTTTGACAACACACTTGCAATTAACAATATTGCATCAGCCCCAATCGAACGAGCTTCTATTATTTGGTATTCATCAATAATAAAATCTTTTCTCAAAATTGGACAATAGTTCAACTTCCTTGCTTTTTTCAAATCATTATCTGAACCACCAAAAAACTGTTCATCTGTCAAAACCGATAAGGCAGACGCACCGGATTGCATGTAACCCAATGTTACCTCATCTACTTTTGCGTACTTATTTATATTTCCTTTGGAAGGTGACTTACGCTTGAATTCAGCAATTATTCCTGATTTATCTTCACGCAGCAAATAGCTTTTTAAACTAACTGTAGGTGAGTTGAAATAGATGCTCTTTTCAAGAAGTGCTATTGGAATCAACGCTTGTCGCTCAACAACTTCGATTCTTTTTTGTGCTACTATTTTTTCTAAAATATTCATCATTAATTCGATACCATTTTTAATTTATTAATCGCCTTTTGAGAAACGATTGTCTCTCTTGCTTTTTCCATTGCAACTTCCAAACTCATTGTTGGTTCAAAGCACTGAATTGCTAGTGCTGCGTTTGCTACAACCACATTGGTTTGCGCATCTGTCCCTTCACCACTTAATATTCTCGTAAATAGAGATGCGGCGGCTTGAATGGAATTCCCTCCATACAATTCTTCAGGGCGCAAAACTTCAGCGTTAAAATCAGATGGATACAATTGTAACTCTTTGTTTGTTCCTAAAACTCTTAATGGTGCAGTCAATGTTGCTTCATCATAACCATCTACATTGTGTAAAACAGCAAATTGTTTGTGCTCTTCCTCCAGTATATACTTATATTTTCTGGCAATTTTCAAGTTATACACTCCAACTAATTGATGAGAAGGTTGAGCTGGGTTTACCAAAGGGCCCAGTAAATTAAAGAATGTTTTAACTCCTAATTGTTTTCGTATTGGCGCAACATGTTTCATTGCAGAATGAAACAATGGAGCATGTAAAAAACAGATTCCTGCTTTATCTAGTTTTGAATTAAGGTCTTTTGAATTTGTAGTAAATTTAAACCCTAACTCTTCCAAAACATTGGATGATCCACAAAGCGAAGAAACACCATAATTACCGTGCTTTACAACCCGGTAACCAGCACCCGCAACAACAAAAGAAGAAATAGTAGAAACATTAAACGTATTCTTTCCGTCACCGCCTGTTCCGCACATATCAATTGCATTTGATGCGTCGATTTCTACTTTAGAACACAAGCTCAATAAAGCATCTCTAAACCCCTTCATCTCATCAAGCGTTATTTCTTTCATATTAAAAGCCGAGATAAATGCAGTCATTTCAATTTCAGAAATTTCTCCATTTCCCATCTCTACCAATACATCAAATGCTTCTTGGTAAGAAAGAGGTATCTGATTGTATATTTTTTCTAAAATGTTTTTCATGTTACTTTTCATTTAACCAGTTTTCAATCATCTTTTTCCCTTCAGGAGTCAAAACTGATTCTGGATGAAATTGCACTCCTTTTACAGCATGCTCTTTATGCCGAATAGCCATAATGCAATTGTCTTTTGACCTAGCAATAACCTCTAAATCATCGACATTTTCATCTTTCATTACCCAAGAGTGATACCTTCCAACTTCAGTAGGATTAGACACATTAGTAAAAAGACCATCCTGTTTCTCAATACTTATTGAACTAGCCACACCATGATAAACTTCATCCAAATTAATCAAATCACCTCCATAAACTTCTGCAATTGCTTGCATTCCCAGACAAACACCTAAGATAGATTTCGAACTTCCATAGTGTTTAATTACGGCCTTTATTACACCTGCATTTTCGGGTAGTCCAGGTCCTGGAGAAATGAGAATTTTATCAAATGCTCCTATTTCTTCTAATTCAATTTCATCGTTGCGCCGCACAACTACTTCATCCGAAGACAAGTCTTTTAAGTACTGTACTAAATTGTACGTGAATGAATCGTAATTATCTATTACTAATATTTTCATTTAATGTCCTCCGCTTTTTTAATGGCCATTCTCAATGCCCCTATTTTGTTATCTACTTCTTTTAATTCTGATTCTGGAACCGAATTAACCACCACTCCAGCTCCTGCCTGGTAATGTAACTCGTTATTTTGACATAAAAAGGAACGAATCATTATTGCATGGTTTAAATTTCCGTTCAATTCTATGAAGCCAATACCGCCTCCATAATAATTTCGAGAAACAGGTTCGTATTTATCTATTAACTGCATAGCCTTATATTTTGGGGCACCTGACAAAGTTCCTGCTGGAAAGGTTTTACCAAAAACCTCCAATGGATTGTAATCAGAAGGCAATGTAGCTTCTACTTCTGATACCATATGAATGACATGGCTAAAAAACTGAATTTCTTTAAAAGCTTTTACCGCAACATTCTCACCTATTCTTCCCAAATCATTTCTGGCCAAATCAACCAACATTACATGCTCTGCGTTTTCTTTCTCATCTGTCTTTAACTCTTCAGCGGAGTTCAAATCTTGTTCCAGATTACCTGTTCGTTTATAGGTTCCTGCAATCGGATTTATTAAAGCTGTTCCCTTATCTATCTTAATTTGTGCTTCAGGAGAAGATCCGAATATTTTATAATTCCCCATATCAAAGTAGTACAAATATGGAGATGGATTGATGGACCTTAGAGATCTATAAACCTGAAAGTCATCCCCTTTGAATTTTTGCTTAAACCTCCTTGATAACACCAATTGAAAAACATCTCCTAATTGACAATGCTCCTGACCCTTTTCTATTTGAGAAAGAAACTTTTCTGGACTCGTAAAACAATCCTCATCTTCGACTGTGGAAAAAGAGTAAGCGCTGAATCGTAAGGATTGAACACGCTCTATTAGTTGCTCTTGCTCAGGTTCCTGTTGCTCTTGAACAAACTCTGTAAATGTCAATTCATTGGTGAAATGATCAATTGCAATGACGTGTCGATAAAAAGAGTAACTCATTAATGGAATTGAATCGTTTAGCGGTTTTTCGCTCAATTCCAGTGTTTCAAAAACCGAAATCGCATTATAGTTGGTATGTCCAAAAACCGCTTGAAAAGAATTCCCGGAAATTTCGAAAGACTTCACATATTCAGAGAATAAAAAAGGAGCTTTTTGAATATCATTGCTTACAATTATTTTAGATCCATTGTCTGTTATTGCAACCTCATTATCTGTTGCTGTAAAAGTCGAAATTGGACTAAGACAAATAAAAGAGTGAGACTTTTCTCGCTTTTCATTCAAATTACTCTCCAGCAGAACGGCATTCGGGTAAAGATCCCGAAGCTTTAAGTATATACTAACCGGAGTTAGTGTATCAGCTATAATTGTATTTTGTATTGTTAGTAGTTTCATTTTCAAATTTCAAATTTTCGAACACAAAAAAAGGCTTGTCGCAATCGACAAGCCTTTTTAAATATTTAATATAATTAATAGCTTAGCCTATCTGCGACACATTGTGTTTTGCAGACCACCAATAATTATTTAATTTCAAGTTTTTCATTATGACAACAAAGTTAACATACTTCAAAATCTTTTTCCTAATTAAACCTTAAAAAATTTTCATTTATTTTAATAAACACATAAGAGCACTACTTTACCCTGCTAAATTTCAATGCTTTAAGCATTATATTAGGCAAAGGCTTTGAAGGGTGTCTTTTTTCTACATTCAAATTTATTCCTAGCTTTTCAATAATCGGAATTTTGTATACTTCAATCAATTCAATCAGGGTTCCATCAGGATCTTCAATATAGGTACAATGCACTTTTGTTGAATCTCCCATACTTAAAATATTTTTGGTGTCGCATGTAAAACCAAAACCAACTTTATCTAACGCTTCACCCAATTCTTTCATCCCCCTTATATCAAAGCCTAAGTGAACAAAACCTATATCTCCCCAAAGTCTACCTTCGTAAATCTTTAAGGGTTTCCTTTCGGATAAATCTTGAACTAACTCGATATAAGTTTCTCCTGATAATCTTGTAAAACCTCCTCCAGATGGATTGGATTGCGTTAAAAGTATTCTTCTAAACTTCCCATCTCCTCCGGGTAATTTTGACCAGTCCGTAAAAACTTCAGAGGTATCATAAACTACCTTATCATACCCCAAAACACTAGAATACAATTTCATAGCAGCAGCAATATCAGAAACGCCGATACTACACCCGGCTATTCCATTGGTTACCCTTCCGGCATTTGTAAAAGAGTGCTTTGTAGGAATTACTTGAAAATACTGACCCTGAATATCTTTTACATAAAAAGTATTCCAACCATTTGGCATTTTTATCAGACCTGAAACTAACTCTGCATTATTTTCTTTAAAAAAAGCATAAGCTTTTTTCACGTCAAGTGATTTAATAAATCCTGTATAGATTCCTAAATCACCTATTTGAAAAGCCTTTTCCGCATGGGTGGCTTGAAATGTAGTGGGGCAAACCACCTCCATTGCACAACCTCCTTGGAGGTTGAGAATCATTGCAGCTCTTTTAGTAATTGTTTTGTTTTCTGTGTAGATATCCATCAATGGAGCCCCAGCTTCATCATTAAAAAATGGAATATCCATTCCAAAAAACTTTCTATACCAGGCCCATGCATCTGCATGCTGTGGCACACCAACCCCTAAATGCTGAATCCCCTGAACTGTATACATAGTTAACTTTATTTTAGTCGCTCAGCGTACATTCCTTTTTCTGTATCCACCTTAATTTTATCTCCAATATTAATAAATAGTGGAACACGTATTTCTGCACCAGTATCAATAGTAGCTGGTTTCATTGTATTTGTTGCAGTATCTCCTTTAACTCCTGGCTCTGTATAAGTAACTTCCGCTTCAATATATAAAGGTAAATTAACAATTAAAGGAGTTTCTTCATCCGCATTAAAAACGATTTGAACATTTGACCCTTCCACTAAGAACTCTGGATTAGCAACTAAATGCTTTGCAATAAAAGTTTGCTCGTACGTTGAAGTATTCATGACATGATAACCGTCTTCTTCTTTATATAAATACTGATAGGTTCTATTTTCGACCCTTATCACATCAATTTTATGCCCAGATGGAAACGTATGGTCTACCACTCGACCTGTTTCAATATTTTTCAATTTCGTCCTAACAAATGCGGGACCTTTCCCTGGTTTTACATGTTGAAACTCTATTACAGAAACGGGTTTGCCTTTATGTATCATACATAATCCGTTCTTTATATCTCCTGAAGATGCCATATCTCTTTTTTTTAATAGCACAAAAATAAGGTAATATTTGACAAAACGACAAGAATATATCAATGCCTAGGTGTAGATTATTAAATACAGAAAAGATCTTTGGTTCTCCCATTCATCAAAATTATGATTGATACAATTGATTTTTTACTAATTTGTACAAAAGAAATTAAGTCTATTATTTTTGAAAAAAGAAAATACAATATTACCCTCCTCGAAAATTCATGAAGATGCAAAAGTTTTAAGTAGCATTGGACAAAAAATAATTGCTTGCATAAGTATCAATGAAATTATCTCTACCGTCTATGAGGAAGTTAATAAAGTGATGGATGCAACCTGTATGAATTTAGGTGTTTTCAATTCCCAAAGCAACAGACTGGAATTTCCTGGGACTATGGAAATGGGGGAAATGCTAGAATTTCATTGGGCTACTCTAGACGAGACATTTAAAATGCCCGTTGTTTGCTATACCACAGAGCAAGAAATAATAATGAATGATATTGCCTCTGAAACTCAAAAACATACAGGACAAGCGCCCGTAACACTAACAGATAAAGGTAAAGTGCCAAATGCACTTATTTATATTCCTTTGTATTCAAAACAGAAAATAATCGCTGTCATTAGTGTTCAAAGCTTTGAGAAAAACACCTATACTGAATACCATTTAGACCTTCTAAAAAACATTGGAAATTACATCGGAATTGCAATCGAAAATGCACGCACCTATGAAAATTTAGAAAAGCAAGTAAAAGAAAGAACCAAAGAAGTTGAAAAAACATATCAGGATGTAAAATTATTAAATGAAATAGGACAAAAAATAACTTCCTGTCTTTCTGTGGAAGAAATAATTAGTGAAACCTATGATCACATTAATAAAATAATGGATGCGAATACATTCACAATCGGATTATTCGATGAAAAAAAACATTGCCTAACTTTTCACGGAATCGAGGAAGGGAATCACTTACCCAACTTTTCCACCAAATTAAATTTGAAAAAACCAGCAACAGAATGTTTTAACAACAAAATTGAAGTTATTGTTTTGGATAACAAACCTGGCCTTAAATCAAAAAAACAAATTGGCGCTTTAAAAGGCAAAGTTCAATTGTCATTTGTATACTTTCCTTTAATTGTAAATGAAAATTGTATTGGAGTAATCTCTGTTCAAAGCTCTAAGCCAAATGCCTACAAGCCGCACCAATTAGAGATGTTGAGAAACATCAGTGTATTCTCTGCAATAGCTCTTGAAAATGCGAATTCTTTTGAAAGTATCACCACCTTAAGTGAAATTGGAAATGAAATTTCTTCTTCATTGGATTTAGAATTGGTTTTAAGCTATTTATATGAAAAAGTAAATGAAATTATGGATGCCCCTATCTTTATGGCGACATCCTATTCTGAAAAAACCAAGGTTCAGGCATACGAGTTTTGTATGGAAAATGATGAACGAATATTAGAAGGACACCAAAAGGAATTGATTTCAGAAAGAGACAGTCTTGCAGCGTGGGTCGCTCATAATAAAAAAGAAATTATAATCCATAATTTTTTAACAGAATACAAAACTTATGTAGACAAACCAGTTGCACAAAATGGAGATTTGCCAGTATCGTTAATTTACATTCCTTTAATCGTTGAAGGCAGTGTAATTGGACTACTTTCCGTACAAAGTTTAAAGAAAAATGCATACTCCAAACATCATGTGGAACTGCTAAGATCGCTAGCTTCGTATGTCTCTGGCGCTTTTAATAATGCTATTATCTTCAAAGAACTAGAAACTGCTAGACAAGAAATGGAACAACTTTCTATTGTTGCAAGTAAGGCCGCCAATGCCGTAATAATAATGGATGAAAAAGGTGATTTCGAATGGGTGAATAATGCCTATACAAAGATTACAGGTTATACTATTGAAACTCTAATTAAAGAATGTGGTAGTAACTTTGGAGAAATCAATAACGAGATTACTAGAAAATATTTTGACAAATTACTTTCAACCAAAAAAGCGGTAATATATGAACTTAGTTATTTAAGAAGAGACAGATCCAGAATTTGGGTGCATACAAGCTTAACACCCGTATTAGATTCCAACAATAAAATAATAAAGATTGTGGCAATTGATACTGACATAACAGAAAGAAAAGAAACGGAATTAAAAATTCAAAAAAAAAACAAAGACATAACGGACAGCATCAACTATGCTAGTCGTATTCAGAGAGCTATGCTGCCTAGCATGGAGTTAATGAAAGAATTTTTACCCAACTCTTTTGTTCTCTATAAACCAAGAGATATAGTTAGTGGAGATTTCTATTGGATTACCAAAACAAAAGAAGGAGACACTATTTTTTCTGTTATTGATTGCACAGGACACGGTGTTCCGGGAGCATTTCTAACAATAGTTGGAAATAATCTATTGAATCAAATTGTGAATGTTAACGACATTACCAATCCATGTGAAATATTGCAAATCATGAATACTGAAATTGTAAAACGATTTAAACCAAGTTCTGAAGGATCCATGAAAGATGGAATGGATATGTCCATATGCAAAATCCATAGGAGCAATACTAAAATTGAGTTTGCAGGAGCATTTAGTTCGCTTTACCACGTAAAAAATAATAAGCTTACCGAAATAGCTGGTAGTCGATTTACTGTGGGTACGCTGTTAAAAAACAAACCCACCTTTGAATTACACACAATATCAATTTCACCAGGCGATTCAATATATTTAAGTACAGATGGATACCAAGACCAGTTTGGAGGGCCTCGATTTAAGAAATTCAAGAAAAATAACTTCAATAACACGCTAGAAGAAACGTCTATGCTGCCTATTGTAAAACAGCGTAATGCATTAAATGATATTGTAGAAAAATGGAGAGGTAAGAACCCACAAATAGATGACATTCTCGTTTTGGGTATAGTCTTTTAATTAAGTAAAATTTCTTTTAACAACTCTCTCTTTAGTATCTTTGCAGAGTGAATGAACTACAACCAATAACAGACTGGCTTCCTATTACAAAAAAAGAAGTAGAAAAAAGAGGGTGGGAAGAGATAGATGTTATCCTAATTTCGGGAGATGCTTACGTTGACCATCCTGCATTCGGAACAGCTGTAATTGGACGAATAATCGAAAGTGAGGGTTTTAAAGTAGCTATTATTCCTCAACCTAATTGGACAGATGATTTGCGTGATTTCAAAAAGCTAGGCGCTCCTAAATACTTTTTTGGGGTAACTGCGGGATGCATGGATTCTATGGTAAATCATTATACGGCCGGGAAAAGAAAAAGATCAACAGATGCTTATACGCCGGGGGGGCTGGCAAATTTTCGTCCTGATTATGCAACTACCGTTTATACTAAAATTTTAAAAGAGTTATATCCAGACACTCCCGTGTTAATTGGAGGAATAGAGGCCTCATTGCGAAGAGTTACCCATTACGATTACTGGTCAGATAAATTAATGCCAACTATACTAGAAACAAGTGGTGCTGATTTATTGGTTTATGGAATGGGAGAACAAGCGCTACGGGAGATTTTACAACTTTTACAAAAAGGAGTGCCGTTTCATCAGCTTACGATGGTAAAGCAAACAGCGTATTTAAGTTCTGAGAAAGATATTATTCCAAAAAATAAACACTGGGAAGATAAAGAATTAGTTTCGCATGAAACTTGTCTTACCGATAAAAAAATGTTTGCCTCTAACTTTAAAATTGTAGAGCAAGAGTCGAATAAAACTTTCGCAAACCGATTGACCCAGAGTATTGGGAAACGAAGTTTAGTTATAAACCCTCCCTTTCCTACAATGTCTGAAAATGAGATTGATACTTCATTCGATTTACCCTATACAAGGTTGCCCCACCCCAAATACAAAAAGAGAGGAGACATTCCAGCTTATGAAATGATTAAGTTTTCAATCAATATGCATAGAGGCTGTTTTGGTGGATGCAGTTTTTGTACAATTTCTGCTCATCAAGGAAAATTTATTGCAAGTCGGTCGGAAAAATCCATTTTAGCAGAAGTTGATAAGGTAACCGAAATGAAAGATTTTAAAGGATACATATCGGATTTAGGAGGGCCATCTGCCAATATGTACAATCTAAAAGGAAAAGATTTATCGATTTGTGATAAATGTGTTGCCCCATCATGCATACACCCTGTAGTTTGCGACAATTTAGACACAAACCACTCTGCTATGACTAATCTATACAGAAAGGTAGATAGCAACCCTAAAGTCAAAAAAGCTTTTGTAGGTAGTGGAATTCGCTATGATTTACTCACAAAATCCTACAATAAAAAAGGTGATAAATCATTAAAAGAGTACATGATTCAAGTTCAAACGAGACATGTTTCAGGAAGATTGAAGGTTGCTCCAGAACACACTGCTGATGACACTTTGAAAATAATGCGAAAACCCAAGTTTGAGCACTTTAAAGAATTTAAAAAGACATACGATCAAATAGACAAGGAGTACAATCTAAATCAAAAATTGATCCCTTACTTTATTTCTAGTCATCCTGGCTGCAAAGAAGAAGACATGGCTAATCTAGCTGCTGAAACGAAAGAATTAGGGTTTGAATTGGAGCAGGTGCAAGATTTCACTCCAACTCCTATGACTGTGGCAACGGTGATGTATTATTCTGGATATCATCCCTATACTTTAAACAAATATTACACTCCGAAAACCAAACAAGAAAGGCAAAATCAACATCGTTTTTTCTTTTGGTACAAAAAGGAAAACAAACAATGGATAAGTGATTATTTGCTTAAAGTGAAACGACCAGACCTTTTAAAACGTTTAGTAGAGCAACCAAAAATTAAATCTAAGAATGCTCCAAAATGGTTAACGGAGCAGCGAAAAAAAAGACCAGTTAACTCCAAAAGAAACTTTAATAAGATTAAAAGTAAAAAGAAGGGTAAATGAAAAATCTAATTGTATTTATCGGACTAGCCTTCTCAATAGTGATTGTTGGACAAGAAGACATCATCATTACCAAAACGAATAAAGGAAAAATATTTTTCTATTGGGGATGGAATAGAGGTTACTTTTCAAATTCTGATATTCATTTTTCTGGAGAAGGTTATGATTTCATTTTGGAAGATGTAATTGCAAATGATAGGCAAACGCAATTTGCTTTCGACCCTTATTTCCACCCGGTGCGAATTACCATTCCACAAACCAATTTTAAAGTTGGCTATTTCATTCATGAAAAGTACAATATATCCTTTGGCGTGGATCACATGAAATATGTTATGCCGCAAGGGCAAGAAGTTGCAATTACGGGGGATATAGATGTTAATGGATCTGATTACAATAAAACATATCAAAACGAAACAATTGAACTTACCTCCCAATTTTTAAAATTTGAGCATACAGATGGGCTAAACTATGTTAATATTGAAATCAATCGGTTCGATAATTTGATTCGTCTATTTAATGAAAAATTCCCAATAGACATGAACTTTACAGAAGGTATTGGTTTTGGTGTGCTTTACCCCAAGACCAACGCACGCTTAATGAATTTTGAGCAACATGATGATTACAATGTTGCTGGTTTTGGATTAAATGCTAAAATTGGATTAGATATCTCTATTTTCAATCATTTCTTTTTTAGGATTGAAGCAAAAGGGGGTTATATAAACATGCCTAATATCCGAACTACTCCATTAACAACTGATAAAGCAAGTCAACAGTTTTTCTTTTTGCAACGTAACCTGCTATTTGGAGGGGTATTTAAAATTGGGAAGTAAGCGCTAGCTAATCCTGCTCCAATCCGGTCTATTTTTAATTTGACGAAACAACTGCGTTCTCATTTCGTAATTTTTTTTGTGCATCAAGTCTGGATCGTCTAAAAGCACTTGCGAAGCCGCATCTCTAGCTAATTGCACTATCTGTCCATCTCTAGCAAGATCTGCTATTTTTAAATCTAAAAGACCACTTTGTTGTGTTCCCATTATATCACCAGGACCTCGCATTTTTAAATCTACTTCAGCAATTTCAAAACCATCATTGGTTCTTACCAATGTACCAATACGTTTTTTAGCCTCTTGAGATAATTTAAAACTTGTCATTAGCAAGCAATGCGATTGTTCTGCACCTCTTCCCACTCTGCCTCTTAACTGATGCAATTGCGATAAACCAAATTTTTCTGCACTTTCTATTATCATAACCGATGCATTGGGAACATTAACTCCAACTTCAATAACGGTTGTGGCAACCATTATCTGAGTTTTTCCAGCAGCAAATTGATTCATCTCATATTCCTTATCAGCAGCTTTCATTCTACCATGAACAATACTTACTTGAAATTTTGGAACAGGAAAACGTCGAGAAATACTTTCATAACCATCCATTAAGTCTTTATAGTCGATCTTTTCGGACTCTTCAATTAATGGATATACAATGTAAATTTGTCTCCCTTTGGCTATTTCATGTTCCATAAATTGAAATACTTTCAACCTATTTTTATCGTAATAATGCCGTGTCTCAATTGGCTTTCTTCCAGGTGGTAACTCATCGATTACAGAAACATCCAAATCACCATAGAAAGTCATTGCCAATGTTCTTGGAATTGGAGTGGCTGTCATTACTAACACATGAGGTGGTTGTAAATTCTTTCTCCAAAGTTTAGCTCGCTGCGCTACGCCAAATCGGTGTTGCTCATCAATTACCGCCAAACCAATATTTTTAAACTTTACTTTATCTTCTATTAGCGCATGCGTGCCTATTAAGATACCCAAAGAACCATCTTCTAATTTACTATGAATAATCTTTCGTTGGGCAGTTTTTACTGATCCTGTAAGCAAAGCAACTTCAATTCCCATTTGCCCAACAAATTCTTTTATGGAGTTATAATGTTGCGCAGCTAATATTTCTGTGGGAGCCATTAAACATGTTTGAAAACCATTATCTAATGCGATTAAAATACTTAATAAAGCAACTAAAGTCTTTCCACTTCCAACATCTCCTTGCAACATTCTATTCATGTGCAATCCTGATCCCATATCCTTTCGGATTTCTTTCATTACACGTTTCTGAGCTCCTGTTAATTCAAATGGAAGGTAATCATTAAAAAAAGTGTTAAAGTGGGTACTTACTTTCCTAAAAACAAATCCTTGTGTTTTCTTTTGTGCGACCTGTTTTTGTTTTATCATTTGAAGTTGAAGAAAAAACAATTCTTCAAACTTTAAACGAAAGCTTGCTTTTTTTGCTTGCTCCAATGAATGTGGAAAATGAATCTGATTCAGCGCTTCTTCTTTACCAATTAAATTATAATTGGTCAATATCTCCTTTGATAAAACCTCTACAATAATTCCATTCAGCTGAACGATTAAATTATGTAAGATCTTTTCAAATCCCTTACTATTTAAACCTCTTGCCGATAGTTTATCTCCCGAATGATAAATTGGCTGCAGATATCCTTCTATTTGTTTGAAATTTTTAACCTCTTCAATTTCTGGATGCGGAATACTAAATTTACTTCCGTACCTATTTACTCTTCCATACACCAAATATTCTTTGCCTATGGCTAAAGATGATTTGATCCATTTTACTCCTTTGAACCAAATAAGATCGATAGTCCCAGTGTCATCTTTAAAAACAGCAACCAACCTCTTTTTCCTTGCAGCACCAACTTCTGAAATACTTAGCAATGTTCCTTGCAACTGCACCTCCTGAGCTCCTTCAAATACATCTCTAATTTGGTGTCTTTTAGATCGATCCACATAACGGAAAGGATAATATTGTAATAAATCATTGAACGTAAAAATTCTTACCTCCTTTTGCAATAGTTCTGCCCTTTTCGGACCTACCCCCTTTAAGTAGGCTATTTCGGTATGTAGCAATTTGTCGATATAAATTAAATTCTAGTAGGCTTCCCTTAAAGTAAGGGTAATATTTTGATATTGCTTGGAAATTATTAACTCCTCATTAAATCCTTGTAAAAACCATTTTATTTCCTTGTATCTATATAAATTCTCTATTTGCACATCGTCCCCATTGTAGGGTATTCCATACTCTTTGATTAATCCTTCAATAAGATATTGATAAACTCCGGAAACTATGCCTGAATCGACATCCAATAGAACTACATCAAACTGGTTCAAACGGCCTTCTCCATCAAAATGAAAGGTACTAGTTGCTTCAATTTCATTTAGATAAGTTCTTTTAACATAATCATCATCATATGTAGACTCTTTTGAAGCTTCTAGACATACTTTATGGAGATCTATGCTAGGAAAGAAACCAACCACAAATTTATGATTATTCATTATTGGAAATGACTCTTTCAATATAAAATCTAAATCACCTTCTATTTGCTGGTTAATTTCAGACGAAACAGGTTCGTACACTTTAAACTGTTCCAGATGAGTACTATATAATCTAGATTCACCTATAGCCATTGTATCCGCATCATAGTGAACCTTCCATAATTGGTCAAAATTTCGAACTAATAGCTTATGTGTATTTTCGGTGCTATCTTCTTTTTTGTAACGGCAATAGCAATATGCATGATCTTCAAATTCATCACAACTATCCACCTTAACAAAGGTGATTTTTGGCATATTAATAACGAAAAAATAATCGTTTTCCAATTTACGCTTGGAGGATTTATCACAATATTCCATTGCATCGTAGTAAGCTTCATCTGCGAATGCTGAATAAAATTGTTTTGCAACCCATGCTGGAGTATTTGGAATATTTACATCATCTCTATCGCACGAACATGAACTAAAAAACAATGGTAGAATTATCAATATTATATTCAGATACTTCATTGGGTTAAAAATAAGAAAAGCCATACAAATTATTGCATGGCTTTTCTTATAATGTTATTTGAATAATATTATACTTTCATTATATCTGTCTCCTTTACATCTAATAAAACATCAACTTTCGCAATGTATTCATTCGTTAACTGCTGAATAGAATCTTCAGTGTCTTTAACCTGATCTTCACTTAACCCATCATTTTTTAAGCTTTTAATAAAATCATTGGCATCTTTCCGTTTCTGACGAATTCCTACTTTTGCATGTTCGCCTTCAGCCTTTGCTTTTTTCACCAAATCTTTTCTTCTTTCCTCTGTTAGCATTGGAACAGCAATAATAATCATCTCCCCATTACTTTGAGGATTCAAACCTAAATTTGCGTTGGTAATACCTCTTGAAACTTCATCAAGAATTGATTTTTCCCAAGGTTGAACAGTTATTGTTCTAGCATCGATTGTATTTATATTTGCAACTTGCGCAAGCGGAGTTGGAGTCTCATAGTAGTTTACCATTACTCCATCCAACATAGAAGGGTTTGCTCGACCAGCCCTGATTTTTGACAATTGCTTTTCTAAATGCTCTAAGGAATCTTTCATCCCATCTTTGGCTTCATCAATTGTCATTTCAACTTCTTCATTCATCGATTTACGTTTTTTTAAGTAACCAAATATAGCTAAAAATTATACTTCTACTAATGTTCCTATCGTTTCACCAGAAGTCACTCTAGCTAAATTCCCAGGGGTGTTCATGTCAAAAACAATAATAGGCACATTGTTCTCTTTACATAAAGTAAATGCCGTCATATCCATTACATTCAATCCTTTGCTATATGCCTCATCAAATGTTAAGTTACTGTATTTCGTAGCATCTGGGTCTTTTTCAGGATCGGCTGTATAAATACCGTCTACTCGAGTTCCTTTTAATATGACTTCTGCATCTATTTCAATTGCTCTCAATGAGGCGGCTGAATCTGTTGTGAAAAATGGATTTCCTGTTCCAGCTCCAAATATTACAATCCGACCTTTCTCTAAATGGCGCACAGCTTTTCTTTTAATATACGGTTCTGCAATAGCATTCATTTCAATAGCAGATTGCAATCTAGTTTGTAGCCCTAAAGATTCTAATGCAGCCTGTAATGCCATGCTATTTATCATTGTTGCTAACATTCCCATATAATCTCCTTGCGTTCTATCCATTCCACCTCTTTCCGCTTGGACCCCTCTAAATATATTCCCCCCACCGATTACTATACCAACTTCAATTCCCCTATCAGATATTGACTTAACTTCTTCTGCGTACTGCATAATTCGTTTATTGTCAATACCAAATTGTTTTTCTCCCATAAGGGCTTCACCGCTCAACTTTAGTAATACTCTTTTATATTTCATCTTCTAATTCTTATTTAGGGGTAAAATGTAAGCAAAAAAAAGAGAGCTAAAAAGCTCTCTTTAAAAAATCGTTATATTGATAAGGATATTCTTTTAAAATCCGTAACGGTCAAATCAGGATTTGTTTCAGTTAAGAATTGCTTAACAGTCTTTTTGTTATCTCTAACAAACATTTGATTTAGCAATGTAGTCTCTTTATAAAACTTCTTCAATCTACCTTGAGCAATTTTATCAGCCATCTCTTCAGGCTTTCCTTCTTGAATAGCTAACTCTCTACCTACGGATAATTCTCTATCGATTACATCTTGAGGAACAGAACTCTCATCTACAGAAATAGGATTCATTGCTGCAATTTGCATTGCTACTTGTTTTCCTTCATCTTCGTTATCAGCTGTTAAACCAACAATCGTAGCTATTTGATTTCCTGGGTGGTTATATGCTACAACTCTAGCAGCTTCAACAGTTTCTAATCCAGAAATATCAATTTTCTCTCCAATAACTCCTGATTGCTCAGTAATTTTTTCTCCAACAGTCATTCCATTACCATTGTAAGATAAACTTTTCAATTCATCAACAGTAGAAGGTCCATTTGCGATGACTATATCAACTATAGAATTAGCAAAAACACTAAAATCTTCATTTTTAGCAACGAAATCAGTTTCACAATTTACGCATACTAAAACACCTTTAGCTCCAGTTGACTTAGCAATAACTAAACCTTCTGTTGCATCTCTATCTCCTCGTTTAGCAGCAATTTTCTGTCCTTGTTTTCTTAACAAATCTATCGCTTCGTTCATATCTCCATCAGCTTCTACAAGAGCTTTCTTGCAGTCCATCATTCCGGCACCTGTCTTTTTTCTTAATTCGTTTACTTCTTTAGCTGTAATTGCCATGATAATATATTTTTAATTAATTAAGATACTGAATTTATTATTTCTTTTCAACTGCTTTTTCTGCAACAACCTCCTCAGTTTTAGTCTCTACAACAGGAGCTTCGGCAGCTTTTTCAGCAGCTTTTTCTTTTCCTGCCTTTCTTTCGCTTAAACCTTCTTTAATTGATTCACACATAAGACCAACTATTAAATCAATAGATTTAGTTGCGTCATCATTTGCTGGAATCACAAAATCAATAGGTTTTGGATCAGAGTTCGTATCAACCATAGCAAATACTGGAATTCCCAGTTTTCTAGATTCAGCAACAGCAATGTGCTCTTTTCTAACATCTACAACGAATACAGCAGCAGGAAGACGAGTCATATCAGCAATACTTCCGATTACTTTCTGCATCTTATCTTTTTGACGCGTCATCTGAAGACGTTCTCTTTTAGACATTGTTTTTGCAGTGCCATCTTCCATCATTTTATCGATAGAAGTCATTTTACGAATCGTTTTACGCGTAGTCTTGAAGTTCGTCAACATTCCACCGGGCCAACGTTCTGTGATATAAGGCATGTTTACTTCCTTTACGTGCGAAGTAACAATTTCTTGTGCTTGCTTTTTAGTTGCCACAAATAAAACTTTACGACCTGACTTTGCAATTTGTTTAATCGCAGCAGCAGCTTCGTCAATTTTTACGATTGTTTTATTCAAGTCAATTACGTGGATTCCTTTTTTCTCATCGAAAACATAAGGAGCCATTGCTGGGTTCCACTTTCTTTTTAGGTGCCCAAAATGCGCTCCGGCATCTAATAAGCTTTTAAAATTTGTTTTTGCCATTTTGTTTACTTTCTTTTTACTGATTAACAATAGTTACTTTAACTATTTTATTTACAGCAGATATGCAGTAGCGTTCTTTACGGTCTGCAACACTTAGATACTAAACAAGCACTCATTTGAGTGCTTCTTTGAGTAAAATTACTGATTAACGTTTACTAAATTGGAATTTCTTACGTGCTTTCGGTTGTCCTGGTTTTTTACGTTCAACCATTCTTGGATCACGCGTCATTAAGCTTTCAGCTTTTAACTTAGGCTTATTTTCTGCATCCACCTCAACCAAAGCTCTTGCAATTGCTAAACGAACTGCCTCAACTTGTCCATTAACTCCTCCACCTTTAACATTAACTTTTACGTCATACTGACCTTCTGTTTCTGTTAATTGGAACGGTTGGTTAACTTTATATTGAAGAACTCCTGTTGGAAAATATTCTTTGTAGTCTCTGCTATTCACAGTTACATTTCCTTTTCCTTCAGAAAGATAAATTCTAGCAATTGAAGATTTACGTCTTCCGATTGTGTTTATTACTCCCATTCTTTATTTATTACTTAATTGAATCTAATTCGATTTTTTTTGGCTTTTGCGCTTCTTTATCATGCTCAGTTCCTATATATACATATAAGTTTGAGTACAAAGCTCTTCCTAATCTGTTCTTAGGCAACATCCCTTTAACTGCTTTCTCAACCAATCTCTCTGGGTGTTTCTCCAAAATCTCCTGAGCTGTTAATGATCTTTGACCACCTGGGTAACCAGTGTGGCGGATATATGTTTTATCTTGCCATTTATTTCCTGACAAAGTAACTTTTTCAGCGTTAACAACGACAACATTATCTCCGCAATCAACATGCGGTGTAAAGTTCGTTTTATGCTTTCCTCTAATCAATTTTGCTATTTTACTTGCTAATCTACCAAGTGTTTCGCCTTCTGCGTCAACTAACAACCAATCTTTTTTGACTGTTGCTCTGTTCGCTGAAACTGTTTTGTAACTAAGTGTATCCACGTTTTCTGTCTTTTTCAGATGCTTACTATTCCCCAAAAATGGGCTGCAAATGTAAAATTATTTTTTCATCTGTCAAAATAAGAAACCTATTTATTTCCATAAAGTTCAAGGAAACTTGCTTTTACACTAAATATCGAGTCATCCAAAATCGCTTAAAGTGCCCAAACAACAGGTCTAAACAATCTTAAATTACTTTTAAATCCTTTCCAACTTTTATGAACGCGGCAACAGCTTTGTCTAAATGATGTTTTTCATGCGCTGCTGAAATCTGCGTTCGAATTCTTGCAGCTCCTTTTGGAACAACCGGATAAAAGAATCCAATAGCGTATATACCCTCTTTCAATAGCCCCTCCGCAAACTTTTGAGATAATGCGGCATCGTAAAGCATTATGGGCACAATTGGAGAATTACCTTCTTTCACATCAAATCCGGCTGCCAGTATTTTATCTTTGAAATATTTAGTATTCTCTTCTAGCTTATCTCTCAGCTCCGTAGAACCACTTAATAAGTCAAAAACCTTAATGGATGCTCCAACAATTGACGGTGCCAAAGAATTGGAAAATAAATAAGGACGAGAGCGCTGACGTAACATGTCTATAATTTCTTTTTTACCTGTTGTGTAACCTCCCATTGCTCCACCAAGAGCCTTGCCAAGCGTCCCTGTTATTATATCTACTCGATCTAAGCAATTATGAAATTCTGGAGCCCCCCTACCTGTTTTACCTATAAATCCAGCAGAGTGACATTCGTCAGTCATGACCAAAGCATCGTATTTATCCGCTAAATCGCATATCTCATTCATCTTAGCGATATCGCCGTCCATAGAAAAAACACCATCAGTGACAATTATTCTAAACCTTTGCGCTTGCGCCGCTTTCAGCTGATCTTCCAAATCAGACATATCACTATGCTTGTATCTATATCTAGCAGCTTTACATAATCTAACTCCGTCAATAATCGAAGCGTGATTTAATGAATCAGAAATAATAGCATCATCTTTTCCAAATAAAGGCTCAAACAAACCTCCATTTGCATCAAAAGCCGCAGCATAAAGTATTGTATCTTCAAACCCATAAAAATCAGCTATTTTTTGCTCTAGTTCTTTATGAATATCTTGCGTTCCACAAATAAAACGCACAGAAGACATTCCGAAGCCATGGGTATCTAAAGCCTCTTTTGATGCCTGAATTACTTCGGGATGCGACGATAGACCCAAATAATTATTTGCACACATAATCACCACATCTTCTCCCGAAGAAACATGCACTTCAGCTCCTTGCTGCGTTGTGATGACTCTTTCACTTTTATAAATACCATCGTCTTTTATTTGTGACAATTCTTTTTGCAATTCTTCTTTTATTTTTCCGTACATAGCTTTACGATTTTAACCCATTTATTCTAGGCGACGAATATAAAGAAAAAATAAAACCCTTATACTTATTAGAAAAAAGGATTGAATTATCGAACTAAATATAATAAGACAAGCCCTAGCAAAAATTGATGATTTTTGTATTATTGGGATTAGAGTTTAAATAAGAGCAGATAATTGCACAATACCTATAAATATAAGGTGCAAGCTGCCCAAATTTTAAAAAAATAAGTATTTCTAAAATTTATATGCAAAACCAACAGACCAAGCTTCTTTGAATTGCATCACTGGACCTTTAACTTGAACAAAACTTCCGTCAGAACCCAGCACATTCTCACCTTGAGAATCCTCATAATAACGCACAGAACCATCTGAGTTGTACCTTGCAATGTCAACATCATGGTCATAAATAAGATATGTAGATAAACTTATGGTCATATATTTATTCAACTTAATATTGGTTAATGTTTCCCAGGTTACATCAATATTTTCTGGTCCATTTGAATAATTTGAAAATAGGGTTAGATTCGTTTTGAAAATGACCCCCTCCATTTTTAATGGAGCCTTCTTTAACAGACCTAACTTGACGTAGCCACCCAATTCCGAACGAAAAACGTCTCCTGAATCTAGACCAAATGCCCCTATTCCAGAAAGGTAATCATCTGTTACAAAAGTCATTTTACTGGTTAAGGGAGCCACAAAAAAAGTAAAATTCTCACTTGGCTTATAATCCATTCCCAAAGCGACAATGCTATATCCTGGAGCCATGAAATTTGAAATTTGTACTGTGTCGCCTACCTTATTATATCCATAATTAAATTGAGTCCTAAAATTAACCAAACCTGAATAGTACCATTTTTCCGATGCTTTTTTACCAACTTTAGAATTCAACTCTATCCTATCATCATTCTTAAACCATGGAGCTGACTTAGCTTCTCCTTGCTTAATAACTCCATATGCTAAATCGATTGAATTATCCCATGAAGAATTACCTTTGTTATAGTTTGCAAACAAGCTTAAAATACCTTGCGTTGAGATTGCATTTTGACCACCTCCAGCCCAATTTGACAAATACACTTGAGAAAAATTAATATTAGCCAAACCACCAACCCTCCATAAGGTATCACTATTTGACTCTAGCTCTCTCTGTTCTTTTAATAACTTTTCAGTTTCTGCACTCATCTGAGAGAATGCAGAAAATGCAACTAAGGTTAATAAAACTATTCCTAAAAATTTTTTCATTCTATTATTTCTATACAATGGACTAGATTAATTATTAGAATCCAAATCCTTTTTTATTCTTTTTCTTCTTAACAACAATAAAGTCACAGATAACAATGTAAAGAGCATCACACCTATTACAATATAAAAAACTGATTCGTCTTCTTTCTCTATCTTTTGAGGTTTTATGGGCTCAAATAAGTCATTCTCAATTCCGGGAGAAGACTTATCAGAAGGCTTCCAAATACCTAATAATGGATTAACTCGTTCAATATTTCTATTTTCAGATTTATTCAAAGTTGGAAAATTAATTTCAATATCATAACTCAAAGAATCGACCATAAAACCTTTTGAATCCATTATTAGTATATTATCTTTTTTCGATGAAAGTCCGAATCCAAGAGGCACGTTAAGTACCTGTCCATTAGTTAGCAGCGCCATCTCCTTATAATTAGCCGACAAAAGTAAGTAACCTTTGGATTGTATATTTGAAGAATCAGGAAAAATAAATTCATTATTACCCGAAACAACTTTCCAGCCTGATAAATCCATCATAACATTTGATGTATTGTAAAGCTCTAACCAATCTCCTTGAACAGTAATTGAATCTTGATGCGTACTTATCTCATTGAGCACTATAACCGAAGAATATTGACTTAATTCTTTTTTCTGAAATATTGGTTTTAGAACTGCACTCTCTGCTAGAAAAAGCTTTGTACTTGCAACTGAATCGAATTCATGCCATTTTAAAAACTCATACCCATATTTTGCTTTAGCCTCAACAGATGGAGCAGCATCTTTAAAATATACACCTTCAAATGATGTATCTACTCGGATAGAATTTATTTGAACATATCCCGCTTTAGGGTCTTGATTTTTAATATCGACAGTGATTGTATCTGATAAATCAAATCTATCCATTAAATGCAAGCGAACATAGTAAGGGCGATTAGAAGCATAATCTCTCATCTTTTGGACATTCCTTTCCCATCTTTCAATATTTGAACTCCTCCATTTTTGAAAGTGATAAGGCATTTCGTCTTTCAGCATATTTTGAATAGAATCGATTTTCAAATTGACGGTTTTAGCCGAAAAAAGCGTATTTAAATGATCTGCAAATCGATTTATATATAGGTTTTTTACACTATCATTTTCCAATAAATTCCGAATAATTAAAGTAGACCAAGCAGGATCTGGCCAAGCTTCATTATGCTTTATAGTCATTTTATTAACCGTATTTCTTTTGTAGGATGTTTTGCCTGAAATTCCAAAACTAATATCCGTATCAAATAAAATCCAACGCCATCTTCCTTCGGGTGTTTGCGGTCGCCAAAATCGAATATTTCCACCAGCATCTCTGTTACCAACATACACTTCTGTGATATTATAATTAATGAAGTTATCTATCTCCATCAAAGTATTCAGATATCGAATTTCTGCAGTATCCGTAAAATCCGTTTTATTAATAAACTTTTTCATTTTCAGATAATGATCTCTTTTTCCCGCTAACAGAATCATTGCGGTGTTTCATTATATCCACGCTATCAGGATCTACTCCTGCATTACTTTTTAAGTAATATTCATTTATCTTCTCACGAACATTATGAACACCCCAATAACTTCCATTTATAAACACCACAGCAGGACGATATGCCTGAATACCGACATCTAAAGATTCGATTAGGTTGGTCAATAAAGCATCTCTAAATTGTGTATTATTAAAGTCACTTCCAGAGTTTCGCAACACAAAAGACTTATATTTTTTAATGTCCTTATTTGGAAATATTGGATATTCAATGGTTTTCTTTTCGTATTTTTTTCGAGAAATTATGGCCAAAGACTTCATGGGTAAACCTTTGCTAAAACCTCCAAATATTCTAACTCCTACTCTCTGGTTGAAGCCCAGTTCTCCTGTAGGTTCATAAAACTCAATATTGATTCTTCGCTCCCAGCCTTTCCAAAAATTGGCTTTTTTATATGGAGGGACTGAATCTGCGCAGCAACCCTTCACATATATACCACGATCAAAACTGAAAAAATCCTCGGGATTTCCAGTAATCGAAATTACTGCCATATCGTATTCTCTGCCTATCAAATAAGTTTGCGTAACAATTTCTCCAGGCTTTCCATTTTTATAAGCAACTGCTCTTATAGGTGTTGTTTTATCTAAATTTATAGTGATCCGAATATCTCTTAGAACCGCTAGATGGTATTTTTCCATTGGTTGTGTAATATATCTTTTCTCCCAAAGTAGATAACTCCAACTGAATAGATTCTTGATAAATACCTCCCTGAATTAGAGAAAACAACGTATTAGAATCTAAATCTTGAGAATAGTATTCCCAGTAAATAACCCAAAAAGCAATATTAAAGAACAGCCCTCATCAATTAACTGTAAAGTTGATTTATTTATTCATTAAAACACTCAGTGTAACCCTAGTTTTTCAATGCCAAATGTTAATACGTCGGAAAACTACCAACTATTATTAGAAAGGACCTGCCTCTTTTTATTATCTGTTATTGATTATCCTTTTTTCGTTATCAACGCACAGTTAATCAACGTGCATCACTTAATTGTTGATATCTCTATTTTGATTTAATTCAATAAATACGTACATTTATTCTAGCATTCATCAAGGCGAGTTCTTGTTTGAAGCAGGTAGAAATACCGACCCGTATAGCACAGTTTTTAAACTTAACAAATTAGAAATTGGGGGTTAATTGTTTCGCCTATGGCGTGCCACTATCAGTTTACTGATCAGGTGGATTACAGAACCGAAATTGCGTCCTCAACCATGTTGAACTGAAGTTTAACAACATAAAGACTATGCGGGTTTTTATTTACCTTTCCGGATACTTCTGTAATAGGTATGAACCCGATAAACTCCAAGCAATATTAATAATGGAGCACCAATTAAAATTTCTTTATCCTTCACCGGATGTTCATAAGTAGATTCTGCAGTTAATGCATAAATAATCAAAACAATACCTGCTGCAATTGTAAAAATACCTATGTATAATCTAGATTTTTGATCCATTCTAGTAAGCTAATAATTTTCCGATTGCAGTTGCAACTTTCTCCCCATTAGGCAACAATGTAAACTCTAAGGTAGAGTTTAAAGGTATTGCAGGAGTGTCAACCGAACCAACTATTTCAACGGGTGCATCTAAACTCTTCAAAACATGTCTTTTGAATCCGCGCCATTAAGCCTAATGAGAAAACCTGCCTCCACAGATTCTTCTGTTACAACCATTATTTTACCGTGTCTGCTAGCTGCAGCATACATTGCATCTTCATCCAATGGATTTAAGGTGCGTAAATCAATAATCTTCAACCTGCCCTTGAAATTGTTTTTCTGCCTCTAACGACCAATACACACCTCTACCATAAGTAATAATAGCCAAAGATTCTCCGTTTTTAATTTTTTCAGAATTAGCCTCTAAAACGGTTCGAGCTTTTCCAAATGGAATGACATAATCTTCATCAGGCTCAACTGTCATTGCCCCTTCTGTTCCTTTTATTTTACTCCAATACAAACCTTTATGCTCCAATATTACAATTGGATTTGGATCGTAATATGCTGACTTTAACAAACCTTTTAAATCTGCTCCAGTAGAAGGATAAGCCACTTTTACCCCTCTTATTTGTGTCACAACAGACTCTACACTTGAAGAATGATAAGGACCACCTGAACCATATGCCCCTATCGGGACACGTAAAATCATACTAACAGGCCATTTCCCATTAGACAAGTAATAAGAACGACTTACTTCTGTAAAAAGCTGATTGAGTCCAGGCCAAATATAATCTGCAAATTGTACCTCCACAATTGGCTTTAATCCCGCAACTGACATTCCGACCGTACTTCCAATAATAAAAGCTTCTTGAATCGGTGTATTAAACACTCTATCATCACCAAAAGTTTCAGCTAAAGTTGCAGCCTCTCTAAAAACACCACCTAATCTTCCACCTACATCTTGTCCATATAACAAGACACTCTGGATGCTTCTTCATTAACTCTCGAATAGCAAACAAAGCTGAATCCACCATTACAGTTTTTTCTTTTCCTTCCGGACTCCTCACCCCCTTCTCTTCAATGTATAGGAGTTGGAGCAAAAATATGCTTCGTTAAATCTTCTGGTAGCGGATCTTCTTCAGCCAAAGATCTTTGATAATCCGCTTCTACCAAATTCTTTGCTTCCTCCAATATTGTTTCTAATTCTTTTTGTTCAACTCCTACCTCCAATAACTCTTTTTGCAATTTTGGAAATGGATCTTCTTTATTAGCTTCTTTTAAATCA
>CALSNM010000029.1 GCA_943787725.1 uncultured Flavobacteriales bacterium
TGAAACTCCTTCCTTTCCCGCTCGAGCAGTTCTTCCACTTCGATGCGTATAATACTCATCTTTATCCGGAAGTTGATAATGGACAACATAAGCCAGTCCTTCTATGTCTATGCCTCTTGCGGCTATATCTGTTGCTACTAAAAGCTGCAAGGTTCCTTTTTTAAAAGCACGCATTACTTTGTCGCGCTCTACTTGCTTCAAATCACCGTGAATAGCATCGGTAGCTATATTTTTTGCAATTAATTGTTTCGCCAATTTTTGCGTAACCGCCTTTGTTCTGCAAAAAACTAAGCCCCTATTTTCTCCTTCTGATTTTAAAAACTGTATTAGAACATGTAATTTTTCTGCTTCATCGCAAATAAGATACTGATGATGAATTTTACTATTTACTACATTTCTTGCATTTACCTCTATTCGGTGCGCGTTATCAGACATGTGTTCGTTTACGATCTGTCTAATTCCTTGTGGAATGGTGGCAGAAAAAAGCCATTTACTTTCGACATTCCCTAAAAACCCCAATATTTCGTCTAATTCAGACTTAAAACCCATACTGAGCATTTCATCAGCTTCATCTAAAATAACTGTTTTTACGTTTTGTAAATCAATTGCCTTTCTTTTTACCAAATCTATCAATCTTCCCGGTGTAGCAACTACAATATGTGTTGGTCTTCTTAGCGCTACTATTTGTTTTTCAATATAAGCCCCTCCATAAACCGCTTCTGTAAATATTTTGTCTGTATACTTTGTAAATCGAAACAACTGTTTTGCCACTTGTTGGCCTAATTCTCTGGTTGGACAAAGAATAAGACCTTGAATTACATCTTTTTTTGAGTCGATTTTATGGAGCAAAGGCAGCCCATAAGCGGCTGTTTTACCTGTCCCTGTTTGCGCTTGTGCAACGATGTCTGTTGTACCTTTTAACAATAATGGTATAGCCTCTTGTTGAACTTGCGTAGGTTTAAAGATGTTTAATTCATTTAACCCCTTAATAAATTCGTCCTGTATCCCAAGTTTTTTAAAATTTTCCAAAACAGCAATTTTTGATAAGTAGATGACAAAAGTACTTATTAATCAGGGGGAAATACTATGAAATCCCCCGATTTTGTTTTATATCCCTTTTTATAATATTACATTTGCAAAAAAAATAAAATGAGCGATACAAATCACAAAGTAATTTCACTAGAGTATAACCTATTTAAGGACTCTGCTGAGGGCGAAAAAATTGAATCTACAGTAGGAAAAGATCCTTTGGTTTTTTTATCTGGAAAAGGAATGATGCTTCCTGATTTTGAAATGAATGTTATTCCTTTAAAGACAGGGGATACTTTCTCTTTTGGAATTGCATCTGACAAAGCCTACGGACCAAGATCAGAAGAGGCTATTATTGACTTGCCACAAGACATGTTTATGCAAGAAGGTAAATTAGTAGAAGAGGTGAAAGTAGACAATGTGCTTCCATTGGAAGACCAAAATGGGCAAGTTCACCCTGCAAAAGTAAAATCTATAAATGAAGAAACTGTTACAGTTGATGTAAACCACCCACTGGCTGGACAAAACCTGCATTTTACAGGAAGTATTGTTGACGTAAGGGAGGCAACTGCTGAAGAATTAGAGCATGGTCACGTTCATGGTCCTGGAGGTCACGAACACTAGAAATAACATTAAAAATACGAAAGCCTCTTCGACCAACATGGGTTTAGAAGAGGCTTTTTTATACCTTAAACTCAATTTAAGAGTGTATCTTCTTAGCACTTGAAAAAACTGAATATATTTGTCAATATGTCAGAATCAACTTTTATTAACCCAAGCTTGCCAACTGCAGAAAAATATCTTTTACTTGAAGAGCAGGTAAAAGCACTTGTTTATGGCGAAGAAGACCTAATCGCAAACTTGAGTAACATTATGGCAGCCTTAAAATATGGTTTGAATTACTTTTGGGTTGGAATTTATAAAGTTACCGGTGACCAACTTGTTTTGGGGCCTTTTCAAGGGCCTGTTGCATGCACTAGGATTGCAAAAGGAAGAGGTGTTTGTGGCGCCTGTTGGGAAGAAAAACAGACAATTATTGTGAGCAATGTTGATGAATTCCCTGGGCACATTGCTTGCAGCTCAGCAACTAAATCTGAAATTGTTCTACCTATTAAAAATAAGAAGGGAGAGGTTGCGTTTGTTCTAGACATTGACAGCACCAAATTAAATGACTTTGATACTGAAGATCAAAAAGGACTGGAAAAAGTTGTAACTATTATTGAATCGATTCTTTGAAATTTCTTGTATACATATCGGCTGCTATGAGCATACTTGTTTTTAGTAAGTGTGCTCAGCAAATGGCGCCATCCGGGGGAATTAGAGATTTGTACCCTCCAACGCTAGATACCAACAAGTTGAATCCGGCTATTCCCAGCAACTTTTCAACGAATTTTGAAGCTAAGGAAATTGTTTTGCAGTTTAATGAGTATTTCGTTTTAGATAAGCCAACAAAAAATATAATCATCACTCCTGTTCCTAGCCAAAGCCCTAGTTATCGAATTAAAGGGAAAAAGCTAATAATTGGATTGGAAAGCGAGTTAAAAGACAGCACCACGTATACAATCAACTTTGGAGACGCAATTAAGGATATTACAGAGGGGAATGTGACAAAGAACTTCAATTATGTTTTTTCAACTGGCAGCTACATAGACTCACTCACTTCTTCAAAGGGCGAGTATGCAAGATGCTTTTACAAAGTCGGGGGTGGAAAATGCTACCGTAATGCTCTATGAAGAAAATGCCGATTCCATTCCATTTAAAGAAAAGCCTATGTACTTTGTTAAAACGAGTAAAGCCGGGAGCTTTACTATGGAATACATAAAAGCGGGAAACTACAAAGCTGTTGCTCTATTAGACGAAAATAACAATTACCTATTTAACCCAAAAAGTGAAGCTATTGCGTTTTCAGATAGTCAAATTGAAATTCCAACACCAGCATCTGACACTTTGGGAAGCACATTCGTGCTTTTTAAGGAAGATTTAAAAAGGCAATTTGTTATGGGGAAAAAATATACTCCCCAAGGGAAGATAAATTTAACTATGAATAGGTCATCTGACTACTTAGCAATTTCAGGTATTAATGGACTTGAATTAAATTCAGATTGGATTAATTATTCCTTAAAAAAGGATTCTATTGAGTTTTGGCTTGACACGAACAACACAAAGGAAAAGTTTATTTCTATTTTCATTGATGACAAATCAAATGGATATGCGGACACTATTAAAATTACAACTCCTACTCCCAAAAAAGCACAACCTTCTTCTTTTGTCATTACCAACAATGCTAAAAAAGGTTTAGACAATTACTCGGACCTTATCCTTACTTTTAACAAGCCTTTATCCAAAATTGACGACTCAAAATTGAAACTGGAGCGAAGAGACGAGGAAGTGCCTTTTAATGTTACTCAAAACAGAGGCAGAGAAGTGATGGTTACCTCAGAATGGATCCCAGGAAAAAAATATGTACTTACTATTTACCCCCATGCTTTTACAAACTTACTTGGTGAAAGCACCGATACTGTTAAAGTATCCTTTAAATATAAAGAAGAGAAAGACTATGGAAAGCTCTTTCTTAACACCGAAGTTGAGGAAGGTGGTTATATCTTACAACTACTGAAAGAGGGGAAGGTGGTTAGTCAGAAAACTTTTGAAGGGGATTCTTTTAAGCACAATTACAATCAACTAGCTCCAGGACAATACCAGCTGAAGTTAATCTACGATGAAAATAACAACAGCAAATGGGATACGGGTATTTACTTAAAACATTTACAACCTGAAACAGTAGTTTTCTATGATGGTGAAATTAGTATTCGCCAAGGGTGGGATATTAACCTTACCTGGAAGTTATAGAATATTATGAAATTATTAGAAACACTGTACTGGTATAAATTCCGAACATAAAATGAGAAGAAAATTTCCAATTCTAGAATCTGAAAGAGTAGTCTTAAGACAATTTGTTGAATCGGATTTAGAAAATGTTTTCAAAGGACTTTCTCATCCTGACATTATAAAGTATTATGGAATTAGTTTCGATAGCTTAGATGCAACGAAAGAACAAATGAAATGGTTTGCTGACCTTGAAAAAAATGAAACCGGAATTTGGTGGGCTGTTTGTTCAAAAGATGATGGTAGGTTTCTAGGCGCAGGGGGATTAAACAACTTGAGTAAAGAAAATAAAAAAGGAGAAATTGGTTTTTGGTTATTGCCGGAAAACTGGGGAAAAGGATTTATGACTGAATCAATGCCGCTTGTCTTTAATTACGGATTCAATAGTATTGGATTACACAGAATTGAGGGATTTGTAGAAACTGAAAATGAGAACTGCAAAAAGGCTCTTGCAAGACTGAAATTCAATTTAGAAGGAACTATGCGTGACTGTGAGATTAAAAATGATGCGTTTATTAGTTTGGATATTTACGCAAAAATAGTTGTTAAATAAAACGATATATAACATTATGTAAATTCATTGAAACACATTTACATTTAAAGTTATACGCAATTATAAGTAGGGTAACTCATGTTTCAAACGGTATAAATTCATACAACCACCTAAAAAAGATTATTATGACAGCAAAAAGACTTCTTACACTATTAACATTTATCACTTGTCTTAGTGCAAGCAGTGCTCAAGGATACATTAGCTCAACCATCCAGAATGATGGCTTAACAAGAGAATATAATATTTACGTTCCGGCAAGTTATGATGGAACTACAAATTTTCCTTTGGTGTTTAATTTACATGGTGGTGGTGGCACAAATTCCGTTTGGCAAGCAGCTTCCGACATGAGACCTATTGCCGACACTGCTGATTTTATTCTAGTTTATCCCCAAGCACGTCCTGACCCAAGTGACGGGAACTCTTTTAACTGGATTCCTAAAGTCCCAGGTACTTTTGATGATGTGCCCTTTTTTAGTTCATTGATTGATACGATTGCTAGTAATTATCAAATAGACCCGAATAGAATATATGCTTGTGGGTATTCCTTAGGAGGAGATATGACCTTTGAACTTGGATGTAAGCTCAATAACAGAATTGCAGCTATAGCTCCAGTAGCCAGGACCATGCAAGCGAATCCAAATAGTTTTTGCTCTCCGGTGCATCCCACTGGAATTCTTACAATACTTGGTACGGATGACCTCACTTCTCCATACAATGGAATCATCTTTGGAGGAATAGAATATTATATTTCCGCAGCAGCAACACATAGTTATTGGGCAACCTATAACCTTTGCAATCCAACTGCAAGCATGAGTACTGTGAGTTCATCCGTAGAACGATATACTTGGTCAACTGCATTAGGTTGTGCCTATGTCGAGGAATTAAAGGTGATAGGAGGAGGACATGATTGGCCTGGTAGTTTTGGGAACATGACCATTGATGCTAATTCGGAAATTTGGCAATTTGTTTCTCGCTATGATATAAACGGAATAATTGGAGAGTGCACACTGACAACAGCAATAAGTGATGTGAATAGCTCCTCCGATTATTTCAATGTGTATCCAAATCCTTTTGATAATCAAATTACCATTGAAGCAGATTTCTCGAGCGTCAAAGAATTTACGATCTATAATGTGTTGAGTGAAACCATGATGACAGGGCAATTGAATTCTGATGTAAATTCAATCAACCTATCTTCATTAGCTCCGAATGTTTATATTTTAAATATTGAAAATCAATCCATAAGGCTGATAAAAACAAAATAAAAGTGGGTGGCAAAACCTATTCAGATGTGTTTATCCTTTACTTCTGTAAAGATATTAGGCTCACTCTAACCCCATAATCCCCCCCTTTTTAAAGCATAAAAAGATTTTGGAAATGCTTTGGAAGAACTCTCGAAATAGTTTAAAAAAAGTAAATTACCCTTGGGCCCGCCCTAATTAGTATTGCTATTACAAGAGCTAAGGCAAACAGCCTTGCCTACCAAACCGTTTCTGCTTACCTTAGCCCAAACGTTATAAACAATTAATGTTATGACTTTAAATAAATGCTTAGGGGGAGTTTTACAAAGAAAATAAACTGCCAACAAATGAAGCAACAGTAAATGCTATTTAATAACTATTCAATATTTATCTGTTTTGTTACTTTCGTATTGATTTACAATACAGTCAAGCTTGTTTCTAAAAGTATTGCTCTTAGGAATATTATCGTGCTAGCTGGCAATTTGTTTATTCTATTAACATTAGTTAAAGAGCACACTCTAATCGTAATTGCTGTGCTGTGTTTACTTGTTTTCCTAGTAGGTAAAGTATTGCAAAACAAAAGCTCTAGAGTGCTATTGTTCACTTCACTCGCCTTAATAATTGTTCTTTTCTCAATCCGAAATTACACATACATTCAAGAATCCATAGCTAGCGGAATTTTTTCATTTTTGAATGCTCCTATTCTTTCAGTTGAAAAATTAGGCTTATCCTACATCCTGTTTCGGTTCGTTCATTATTTGGTAGAGTCCTATAAAAATAAAATTCAAAAGTCTAATTTCATTACTTTTTTAAATTATATATTCTTTTTTCCTTCCATAATTGCGGGACCAATAGATACCTACAACAATTTCAGTTTTTGGATAGGTAATAATAAATTAAAATATCACCGTGCCTTATTTTTTGCTGGCATCACCCGTATATTTATGGGGGCAGTGAAAACAATCGGCGTTGTTCCTTACATTATTGATTATGCAACGGACTATACCGCACTTACCGCTAATTTCTCCCCGCTATTGGCTATTTTTATTAGCTTACTGGCTTATTCAGCATACATTTACCTTGATTTTTCTGGTTATAGCGATATTGCGATTGGGTCAGCATATTTGATTGGTATTAAAACACCCGAAAATTTTAACAACCCTTATATATCCCAGAACCTTTCGGAGTTCTGGAAACGTTGGCACATTACATTCTCCATGTTTTTAAAGCTATATGTTTTTAAACCCTCTATCTTACTCTACAATAAGTTGATTAACCCAAAACATAGGCTGCTAGTTACTGTACTTTGCTACCTAACAACCTTTGTAATATGTGGCATATGGCATGGTGATAAAATCAATTTTCTGTATTGGGGTCTATGGCATGGAATAGGATTAGCAGTAAATAAAATTTGGTCGGTAAAAATAAAGCCAAGAATGCCATTTAGCAATACCCGTATATACTTGTTTATCAGTGTCTTTACAACTTTTATATATGTAACAATAGGCTGGGTCTTTTTTAATTACTCCGAAGAACAATTAATAATACTTTATAACTTGATAATATGAATTTGATTCGATCAATTTATAAAACTAAAAACTTAACAAACAACGGAATTTTCATTGTGGTGTGTGGCTTGGTGCTTTTAATAATAGGATATTTCATTCCGGATGTTGAATCTGGAAATATCCGGCAACAAATCTACACGTTAAACGGGTTCAATACTAAACATAACGACCATACAGAATTGTCAGACTTTTATCAATCAATTAAAAAGAATAACGGATTTTTGGTGTTAGGCACCTCTGAAACCACGTCTTTAAATGGCGGAAACTACTACGACTTTCTAAACAATGATAAAGAGATTAAAGGAAACAGATTCTCCATATTAGCTGGAGCGGGAAGAACATGCGGAATACACATACCGCTTTTACTACATCATCAAACTGAGGTTGATTCATTAAAAATAATTTATTTCATCAACCCCGTTTATTGGAGAACAGATCTTTGCGATGTGAGTGTAGAATATTGGAACAGATATAGTAATTATAAAATGTGCACCGATTTTAATTTACCTCCTAAAGAAAGAGATGACTTTTTAAAGCCAATAATCGCATACACATATAAATTAGACTTATTTAGTAAAAGCACTCAGTATTTAGAACAAATTATGCGTTCAGCAAGAAGAAATTATTTTCATAAGTTGCGTTATAATATGTATCCAGAAGAGTACCCTTCTCAATTTCATTTTCTTTATTCAACAAAAACCGACTATACAGCCGATAAACAATTTGGAGTTCCTAATATGGAGTCAATTGATACAACTTGGAATATCCTAAAGACTTTCAAAGATAAAAATTGGTTCAAACCGATAAATAAGGCTAGTAATTATAGATACGAGGAGTTAGTCTCATTTATAAAGCTATGTAAAAGTTTAGACATCCAATCAACCTTTATTGTAGGACCTTATAACGAAAGATTCATTTCGCAATTTGATCCCAATAGCGTGGCCGACTATAAAAGTACAACTCAAAACATCAAACAGCTGTTAATGGATTATAATGCTACTTTTATTGATGCTTCAGATATATCAAATGTTGTTGGTGCATTTAATGATCATCAACATCATTCAAGTTACGGAGCATTTCTGATATACCGAAAAATTAAAAGTCAATTGTATGGAAAAGAAAGTCTTTAGTATTCTTGGGAAATTTTGCATTGCGTTGCTATTGGTGTATTTATTTATGTCAATTAATAAGGAAGATATTGAATACATATACGCGAACTTTTAACTTTGTTAGGATAGGAGATTTGATATGGCCCGCAGATTAAAGCTGACAATAACAAGGCGGTCTATTTTTGTAGCCTCAAAAAACTTTAATCAAGGCCTGCAAGAAAAATAGGCCATGTTTACTAACGCGTTTTTACAACTGTCAATTTTCCATTGTGTATGATGCCATTCCCTTTTATATGATATAAATAGGTTCCCATACTCAGCTGAAGCTTACCTATATTTATGATGTCATTTCCATTTATAAGTTGATGGGAAATAAGTTTTCCATTCAAATTAAAAATGGAGAATTCTACTGGTGCATCGGTAGATGATGAAATTTTCAACTGGCCATTTGCAGCAACTGGATTCGGGTAACAAGAAACCCATTCTTTCAAAGGAGCAGCCTCGATTGCTACAGCTTGATCTCCAAGGTTGATGTTATCGACATAAAGCATTTGCGACCAATTACCATAATTTCTAAATGATATACTTAAAAAGTCTTCTCCTAGATAGCTCGTCATGTCTATGGAGTCTGTTCGCCATTCTGAAGCTATTGGCACAAAGGGTCCGCTTGAAAAATCTGGAGCTGTTGCCAAATCAGTATCCCCCTTAAAATAAACGGTATTCCAGGTAGTTCCGCAATCGGTAGAAACCAATACTTCAAGACTATCCAAATATGCCCCACTATAACGTGCATATGCCACATCAAAAGTTAGCCAGCTACTATTCACTGCAGAAAGATCAATCGCAGCAATCATATCGCAAGTTGTGCCTCCTCCATCTACGTTATAATTATCAGCCACCATAGAGTTAGCAGAGGTCCCATAGCCGCCTACCGCAGTTGCATGTCCCCAACTTAAGTTACCTGTAGCAGCGGTTTGCCAACCCGCTGGAGGAAAAGCGTTTTCAAAACCTTCTTGAATATCATTTGCAGTAGCTCCGGTAAGTTCTACATATATGCTGTCTACATCACTTACAGAATTGATGTCCGTTACTTCTAAAATTGCTAAATGCTGACCTAAACCATTAAAAACAACCGATGGATTTCGATCGCTTGAGGTGCTTGGAGTGCCGGTTGGAAAAGTCCAGTTCCAACTTGCTCCATTATGATCGAGCATGGAATAATCGTCAAAATAAAACGTATCGCTTTCACACCATTTTTCAAAATGATCTACCATTGCAGTAGCAACTGGGCCTGATGGAGCTTCATAAAATGGACTTTCCCAAATCCCTTTGCCATAAGACGCTGATCTAATTTTACTGTCGCGATAAAAAGGCTTGGCTTTATTGGTATAAAAAACCGTAGGCAAGCCAGCATTATCTATTGCCCAGTCGGTCATTAAATTGTTGCGATAATAAACGGTGTTTTGCGAACAGAGATAGACACCGCCATCTGTATTTGCTACATGGAAAATACTGCAAGGATACTCTCCATTTAACGTCGCTGTAGTTCTATTGGTCCAAGTCACTCCTCCATCATTGGTATGCCAGATCTTAAATCCATTGCTTCCGTTGTGGTAAGCCATCCAAAATTCATTCTCATTATTGGGGTTCATGGTTAATAACATCTGCTTGCTTGATCCAACTGGAATATTTAATTGACTCCACGTAAGTCCTGAATCGTTACTTCGATAAAGTCTCCCAACCGACCCTGTCGAAGGGTTAATTTGCACATACATCACAGAAGGATTACTTCTAGAGATTTCAATTGCTTGAACCTTGTCATCAATACTGCCAAAGGAAGCCCATTCAGAATAAGAAGCTCCTGCATCCTCACTTTTATACAACTTGTTTTCGTTTCCGAGAAACACAATGTTATAACAATTCGGGTGAAAAACCATTTCGCTAGAATTAGCGGCCCAATAGCTTTCATTTGGAGCCATTCCCATAGAAGCGTTAGCAACAGGGTCACCAATATTTAAGGGCAAATACTTGCTTCCTACATCAGAGGTATAAACCCGTCTTCCTGCCTCAGGGCTTACATATCCCGTTGGTGCTTCTCCTCCGCCAATGTTAAGAAATTCACCTGCAGGATAATTTTCATAATAAGTCGGGTTTCCATTGTGGTACAACCCACCGATGAGCACGTCTTCGTTCCAACCCTGTCCGAATCCCCAATAATCTGCTCCATGAACACCATACATTTTAACTTCAGGTTGAGTGTTAAAAAAATCTAGTGATTTATAAATCCCTCCATCTGTTGAAACCCAGTATTCATTTCCAAAAACTCTGAAATCTTGCATATCTACGTGCATTGAATAATTGGAGCATTCATAGCCGTTCACGCATTCGAAAGTTGCTCCTCCATCATTCGAACGCCATAAATTAAGGCCTCCGATTAGAATTTCATCTGCATTTGTGTTAGACGCCATAAAAGCACAGTTATAAAAGCCTTGATGATATACCCAAGTACTAGTACCTATAGCTAAATTAGGATGCGCTGCAGTATAAGGTCCTCCATCTGGGCCGTTTGGTAGTGTCCAAGTTGTTCCACCATCATTGCTTCTATAAACTCCAATATAACCTGCATCATCGGTTTTAGATTCGCCAATAAGATAAGCATACACCCTGCTGGTGTCTGCTGGAGATACAGCAATTCGAGCCCCTCCACAATTTCGATCTGGATCGCTTGAAGTATACCAGCCAGAAGTCTGTATTTGAAAACTTTGTCCAGCATCATAAGACCTCCAAAATTCCGCCAACTTAGCAGGACCGTTTTCTTTTATTAAATAAAGTGTATTAGAGTTTTGTGGGTTTGCCTTGATATCGTAAGAAGCATCTGTATACATTTCTACCCAAGTAGCTCCTGCATCCGTACTTCGATGAAATCCAGTTGCTCCAGCAATCATTACAATATTAGGGTTCGATTCGTTAACAATAATTTCGTTGGCATCCAAAACGGGCGTTGAATATGTAATTGTCCAATTGGAACCACCATCGATGGTTTTGAACAAAACATCTCCAGATCCGGCATAAACGATATCAGCATCACTTGGATCTACCGCCAAAGCAGTCACCCCGGCGGAGAATAATCCTGTTGGAACAAATATTTCATAAGAAACATTACTCCAAATTTCTCCTCCATCCATGCTCTTGTATATCTCTCCATTTTCCGTTCCACAAAACATGACCAGAGGATTGGAAATTCCTTGTGCTAAACTGTAAACATTTGTCTGCTGACCAATGACATCCCCATTTGAATTTTGCATTTGAATTGGACCAATCAACGACCATGATCCAGATTTCTCTAAACTATTGTTTTGACTCGAAAGACCTTCTATATAGGAAGATGGCTCATCATTAGATATGGACCCATCCGATTTTGTGCGCAGATCTATATTTCTTCTCCAATATTTATAATACTGTGTATGGTAAGACTTCTCGAAGGGATGGTTTTTATAATATGCCATGTAGGCTTTATCAACATCGTAAACATTAGGTGATTCTGCGTACATAAGTTTAGCCCAATGAGGAGCTTCGCGCAGTAGCTGTCCTTGAGCAGCCCTTCTTTTCTGAGAAAAACTGAAGCTGGCAATTAAAAATATGAGTAGTGTTAAAAAATATTTCATGTAGATAGAGATTTTTCGTGCTATAAATGTACTGAAAAAAAGAAGTACACATAAACCGGATAAAACAACCAAAAGAAAACATCTCTAAATTTTACACTCAATTCAACTGAATAGTCGGGCACAATTACCCTTATATTTAACCTATTCAATAGGTATTTTAAACAATACCGGTAAAGAAATGTAACAATCTACTTTTTCTCCCTTTAGTTCTCCAGGTATCCATTTTGGCATTGAAAGAACAACTCTTTTTGCCTCTTCATCAAGTTCTTTATTAATTCCTTTCATTATTTTTGGATTAGCAATTTCCCCCGTTTTTTTGACAACAAATCTCAAAAAAACTCGCCCTTGGATAAACTTATTTCTAGAGTTTTCAGGGTATCTAATATTCTTCAACAAATAAGTTACAAGCTCCTGCCGACCCTCTGGGAATTCCGGTTGCTTATCAACAAAATCATAAATTTCAATTTCTTTTTCGCTACTTTCCATGGTGGACATATCAGGGATAAGAATTTGATTATTTATCATTTCATCGCGTTCCTTGTTCTTTCTTGCTGTTTCAATTTCATGCTTTTTTTTGGAATCTGCAATAGCCTTTTCATCAACAACAACAAAACTTGAATTAAAAATTGTTGGTTTCTTCTTAGAAAATGCCTTATAGTATTTGTCTACTAACCCGGAGTTGCCTGTACTCACAACATTAATTGAATCAAATTTTCCTGAAATAGCAATATAAGTGCTATCCAAGTTTTTTGTTACTCGAATTAGTTCCATTTTTTTCTTTTTACTAAATACGAAATAATGAAAAGGTACTTTACTCCAATAAACAGTGTCATATTTTAACGGAATTAGCAAATGGTCATTCTTACTAATTAACCCCTTTTTATTACCATCACCAACAACATACGCATTGCCACGAAGTCCTTTATTATCAAAAGCTTGAAGATATGTATAAGTTGGAGTAAAAATGAATTCACCTTTACGATTAATGACTCCTTTCTTTCCTCCCTGAATTATGTATCCTCTACCAAACTTAAAATCATAAGCTGTGTCGAATTTTGCTGGAATAACAATTTCTCCTAAACCAGATCGATAACCACATTTGCCATCTTCCTTGTAAACATAAAGTTGAGAGCGACTAATTAAACTTAAAAAAACTAAGAAGGATAAGACTAAAGATGCTTTCATTTGCGGGTTATAATTTCGACAAATATACATTTACTCATTAAAAACCAAAGTAAAAGGGCTGACAAAGGCTAAAATCAATAAACCTAACCTCTGCCAAACCGATTTTACGTAAGTTAGCCCAATCGTCAGACCTCATTGTCCATTAAATCAGTAACGACATGATATCTTGGATCGTCAATTGACGATTCAATAATGTTTCCAAAATTAGGGTCTGATTTTAACAATAGCACTTTGCATTCAGGGCTCAAGTGTGTTAGCCTTATTTGTTTACCAAATTGCATGTATTTATCCGTAATTGATTTTATTGCTTCAATACCTGAGTGATCTGACACTCTGGATTCGATAAAGTCAATTTCTATTTTATCTGGGTCATTTTTAGGGTTAAATTTGGAACCAAACATTTGAACAGAACCAAAAAAGAGAGGTCCCCAAATTTCATAAACCAATGTTCCGTCTTCCTTTGTCTTTTTTCTCGCACGTATCATTGCCGCATTTTTCCAAGCAAAAACCAATGCAGACATAATTACTCCCGCAATCACGGCAATTGCTAAATCTTGCCAAACAGTAATAGCAGAAACCGCAATTAAAACGATTGCATCAGGTAAAGGAATTTTTCTTATGATTCTAAAACTACTCCATGCAAACGTTCCGATAACCACCATGAACATAACGCCTACTAGCGCTGCTAGAGGAATTTGCTCTATTAGTGGAGCTCCGAATAATATAAAACATAACAAAGCAATAGCAGCTGTAACTCCAGATAATCGGCCTCGGCCACCTGAATTAACATTAATTAGTGATTGTCCAATCATTGCGCATCCGCCCATTCCGCCAAATAATCCGTTTAGCAAGTTTGCACCACCCTGAGCTACACATTCTCGGTTACCACTCCCCCTAGTTTCAGTAATATCATCAACTAAATTTAATGTCATCAATGATTCAATTAAACCAACTGCTGCCATTAAAAATGCTGTCGAAATAATTAAATCCCAATGACCATTTAGGCTGCCAAAAAAACTAAATATTTGGGTTTGAAAAGAAGGCAAGGACCCTTCAAGCCCCTCTCCTCCTCCATCACTAATAAAAGAACCAACTGTGCTAACTTCTATGTGCCCCAAAATAGTAATGGCAGCAACAACTATTATTGCAACCAAAGCAGCAGGAATTTTTTTTGTCAGCTTGGGTAACCCAAACATTATACCCATAGTTAAGACTACCAACCCAATCATCATCCACAACTCGGAACCTTCCATGATTTGTGGAGTCCCGTCCACATTTTTCATAAAAAGACCCAACTGAGAAATAAAAATCACAATCGCTAAGCCATTAACAAATCCCATCATAACCGGGTGTGGAATAAGCCTTACAAACTTTCCAAGTTTTAAAAACCCTGCTGAAATTTGAATAACTCCAACAAATAAAAGAGTGATAAAAAGCCATTGTAAACCCAGGTTATCAACAGGAACTTGCATTGCATTTCCAACTTCATTTCCTTTTTGAATCATGTGAACCATTACAACCGCCATTGCTCCCGTAGCTCCTGAAATCATACCTGGTCTACCACCAAATAATGCCGTTACAAGACCCATCATAAAAGCTCCGTATAAACCAACTAAGGGGTCAATTCCTGCAACAAAAGCAAAAGCCACAGCTTCAGGAACCAAAGCTAATGCAACAGTGAGGCCTGAAAGGATGTCATTTTTTGGATTATGGGTAAAGTTGTTAAATAGTTTTCTCATTTGGCTAAGGCTTTTCGGTTCAGAAAAGCGCAAAAGTAACCTTTTAGTTAAAGGTAGAATAAGTTTTTTTTTATGATAAATTCTGATTCTTGTTTTGTTTATAAGAGTTTGAACAAGTCTCCATCATCAAATACTGGAAAATTTTCACGAACTCATTGAGCATTGTCAGGTCCATTGTAACTATACTGATCATTTCTTTGCAGGAAATGACTTGGTCTAATCTATCCCCTTTGGGAGAGAAAAAACGAGAATCTCCGGAATATTCAATTCCATTTCCATCTAATCCAACCCGATTTACCCCAACAACAAAAGCTTGGTTTTCTATTGCTCTTGCCTTCAATAGAGAGGTCCATGCATCACTTCTTACTTTTGGCCAATTTGCAACATAAATTAGGCAATCATATATGGGTATTTTAGATTTTCCATCTGAATTCCGACTCCAAATAGGAAATCTTAAATCGTAGCAAATTTGTGGACAAAACCGGACTCCCTTGTGTTCTATTATAACACGTTCGTTTCCGGGTGTAAAATAATTGTGCTCATCTAGCCATCCTAAAGAGGTGCTTCTTATCATAGTTCTTCGTGTCTCCATTTGGTGTTGCCCAAACTAGCCTGTTATATCGCTTTGTGTTTTCGAGAATAATTAGACTTGCTACAAATACAGCGTCTTTTTCAGTTGCCATTTTTTGCAACCAGCAAACGGCTTTACCTTCCATTGTTTGTCCAACACTATCAGAATTTGTTGTGAAGCCAGAGTTAAACATTTCTGGAAGAACAAAAATCTCGACATCTTTCACCTTCTCCAATATACTTGAAAAATGGTCTAAGTTTTTATCGTTGTCTTCCCAAAATATCTCGGCTTGGACTAAAGCAATTTTCATATAATTATTTATAAATCCTGAACCCTCTCCGTCTTTCATTGCATGACTGTTGAGTAAGAAAAATTTTTCTGTCGGTAACAATCCCCATCTATTATTGGATAAATATATAGCTCTTTTAACTTAATAAACCAAATCAGCACGCATAATTACAACATTTATTATTCAGTAATAATTAATTAACTAGAATATTTAGTCTTCGCCCATTATCAAACTTGTGTTATAGTTTGAAAGAAAAAATACGTCTTTCCAGAAGAGTATTCACAATTAATTTCTTTTGTTAATTATACAACTTCGTTGTGAAGTTAATATAGATCTTGTTAAAATTTAACTGATTACTACGATAAATGCTGCTTTTTTTCGAAAAAATTTATAACTTCATCCCTCTAAAGAAATTTTGGCCCAATTTTTATGTACTTTGCCGGGCAATGCAAAAAATGTCTTTTATGATACAAAAAATCATCCTCATCGTAGTCGATGTTTATGGGCTTCATGTTCTTTTCTGAAGGAAGGGTGTCGGCTCAAAATGCTTATGATGCTGACGGGAAAAAAACTGGTCCATGGATTATTACGGGCGATATCAGCAGGCAGAAAGGATTTGATGACGCTGCTAAAGTTGAAGAAGGAGAATATAAAAAAAGCAGAAAAGTTGGTGTTTGGATTAAATATTGGCCGAATGGCGAGAAAAAAGCAGAAGTGTTCTATGATCGAGGAAGACCTGCGGGAGACTATAAGTCATTTTATGAAAATGGACAGCTAGAAGAGAGTGGTTCGATGAAAGCAGGTAATTTGGTCGGAGAATTTGCTATGTACTACCCGGACGGGACGCCAAAACAGAAGAAAACTTTTAATGAACTTGGGGAAACTGAAGGTTTAGTTACTTTTTGGTTTGAAAATGGACAAAAAGAATTAGAATTTAAAACGATTTCTGGGAAAGAAACAGGCAAGGCAGAATGGTTTTATGAAAATGGAGATAAGAAAAAAGAGAAAACATTTTCAGACGGAGTGGCAAGCGAGCCAGTATTATTCGAGAGAAAAAATCCGCCGTACAAAGATCCTAACCCCCCGGTTGTTGAAAAAGGACCAAAAGCCAAAGGAGATGAAAACTCAGCGCAAGGAGGTAAAAATGGAAGTCAAATTGTTGATGGTTACCACAAGACCTATGATAAGGCTGGAAACATTCTAATGGATGGAGAGTTTTCAGGAGGTCGTTTAAATGACGGTCGACATTACATTTATGATGAATTTGGCTTGTTAGATCATATTGAAGTGTTTAAAAAAGGTGTTTTTGCTGGTAATGGTGTTATTGGATCTAAAGACAAATACTAAGCTTTTTTCTTTTTAAAAAGTCTATCTGGCAAACAGATTTATTGCGTTTGCTTCATAGAACAAATCATTTTGCTAGTTAAAAGCAGGGCATAAATAATCTGATTCTCCTCTAGGACATGAATATATCCCCAATATCACTTCATGCGTATTTGAGCTACCAAGCCGTATTTTCGAGGTCGTAAAGTCAAAAGAATATCCCAACGAAAAATATTGCAAAAAATTAATTTTTACAATTCCAGCTATCGCATCAATATTTCGCCAGGAAGCACCAACCTCAAAATAGTGGTTCAACTCAAATAATAAATTTAAATCAACTGAAGGATTTGTATAGCCCGTCCATTTCAACATTGCGGAAGGCACAACATTTATTTCGTTTCCAGTTTCAAACCTTTTTCCAGCGACCAATAAGTAGTGTAAAGTGTTTTTAGTTTTAGCAGAGCCTATTAAGCCCCATTTTTTTGGAAAAGCTTGACGAATACTGAAACCAGTAAACCAATCTTTATGACTAATGAAAAATCCAGGAGAAATATCTGGAATAATAAAACGAGCTCCAGAACCCCGAATTAATGGGTCACCTCCAGCAGCAACTGTTATTTTTGTTGCGTCCAAACGCATCTCTTGTAGTCCAGCAAATAGCCCGGCTGAAGCAGTAATACCTCTAGATAATGGAAAATGATAGGCATAAGCTAGATACATGGTTGTTTTTTTTATGGGTCCAATTACGTCACTTTCTACATAAACTCCCGCTCCATGCTTTGTTCTAATGCTCTTAACTTTTTTAAATTTTAACTCTCCGTTAACTGATGCAAATGTAGTTTTTGGAGCTCCGTCAAAACCAACCCATTGTAATCGATATCCTAATTTTATATCTAAACATGGTTTACTTCCGGCAAGGGCAGGATTAATAGCAAAACCATTAAAAATGTATTGCGTAAATTGAACTGTTTGCTGACCCTTAAATTGGGCGAAAATGAAAAAAACCAATATTCCGACAAACAATTTCATCATAAAATAATAGTAATAGACCCTGTGACTATCCCTTTGTCATTTCCTGTCTGTAAATCAATCACATAAAAATATGTTGCTGCAGGCAACTTAAGTCCTTTGTAAGTTCCGTCCCACCTTTTATCATTTGTATAACCCACTACATTAAAGACTTTCTGGCCCCACCTATCATATACGCTAACTTTTGCTCTAGGGTACTTACTGATATTGCGTATTTCCCAAAAATCATTTAACCCATCTTCGTTTGGAGTAAGCGTATTTGCGGAGTATATAGGGCTCTCTACGAAGACTGTAACTTCATCATAAGATTCACAACCTCCGGCAGAAGTTACCGTAAGCTGGTATGTTGTAGTTACATCTGGACTGGCCAGAGGCTGGGGCGAGGTAGGGGATGACAGGTCATCAATGGGGCCCCAGAAATAAGAACCATTGCCGCTTCCTTGAAGAATAGTGCTTTCACCAAAAGGAATTAAAACATCCTCTCCCGCATCAGCCATTGGATCGTCTACTGTTAGGACTATTTCGGCTGAAGTACTGCTTATTGGACAACCTCCTAAACAAGTAAATATTGCTGTTATTTCATCACCATCAGAAAAACCCGAGCTCGTAAAGGTATTATCAGCTCCAGTAGCCAAAATTAATCCATTTACAAACCATTCAATCGTGCTTGAAAAGTTACAGTCAGAAACGCTAGCTGTAAAGGTAACATCATCATTTACACAAACGTCTGTTGCGCTTGAAGAGATTCCAACCGTTGGAGGAATTTGATCAACAGCCGAACCACTAGCTGTAATATCAAAGGTGGCTGAGGCGGGATCTGTATCCGCCCCAGTCATTGAACCATCAACTTGAATATAATAGGTAGTATTGGGCTGCAACCCTGTCGCAGTAAGTGTGGATTGTCCTACTGTTCCGTCAATTGTTGTTTCACAATTCGAAACAGCAGAATAGGTAGCTTCATCGCAAGCTACACCTGCCTCGATTACAACAGCTTCCAGGCTAGAGCCAAATCCAGCTGATAAATCAAATGCCATGTTAGAAAAATCAATTTGTGCGTCACCTCCTATTGAGTTTGTGGTAAATGAAAACCAAACCGTATTCTCCAGGGTAAAGCAAAAGTTTCCAGCAGCAGTAGCGCCATCAGAACATCCGACACAAACGCTAATTGTTGCGTCTTGTGTGCTTCCTGATTGAGCTTGGTTGGCACATAAAGTTGAAGGGCTTGTGCAATCATCGTTTCCGGACTGAGCATGAATCACGATAACATTTGAAACTATAAGTATAAGTATTGAAAGCAGCTGTTTCATAAAACCGCAAATTTAAATAAATACCTTTAAAAAATCAAGATTTTGTTGTAATCCATTACAAATGAATAGTGTCGTTTTATTACATTTGTTTACCAGTTGGTACGAATTGTGCTATATGGACCTTATAGAAATCTATTATTATGAAAAAGCATTTACTTTTTACTTTTACAATATTCTTTCTCTCAATTACTTCTTCTAAGGGCAATTTGTTAATTATGAAAATGACTATGGATGGAATTTAGGATTCAATATAGGTGGTGTTTGGCAGGAAAACGACTTTGATTATACCCCAAAAGGGGGAATTAGCGGCGGTTTGACTTTTGGAAAATCAATATATGAAAAAGAAGGAGCTTTTCTTGCTTTTGACTTACGATACAGATATTTAGGAGGATGGAATAAAGGTTATGCCACAGATACCAGCAGAATCTT